>NZ_BAFK01000015.1 GCF_000296695.1 Rheinheimera nanhaiensis E407-8 | reverse complement strand
TTCTGCTGGTTATCGGTAACTTTGTTATTAATGCGTACTGGCAGGGTAAAGCCGAATATGCAGGTTATCATCCATGCCCGGCACTGACATTGCTAACCAACCGCATCACCATGCAGGCCTGGAGTAAAAACGAAGCGCTGTGTTTTGATACTGATGTGCGGCGGATTATCGTTCGCGGTACGCCAGATGAAACGCGCCAACTGGCAACACACCTGAACGTCAGAGAAAAACAGCAGCAGGCGAAACAGCAGTTTTTGCAACAGGAAGCTCAAGGAAAACGCGATAAATCAAAAGGATAAATGGATGGTTTTACCTATCTAGAGTCTACTACCATATAAGCCACAGGCGGTTTTTTATAATGTGGCTTATAGTGTAAAAACAAGCTATTCGATGAGGCTTGAGCAACAATTTTATTATGGTAATACCCCTAAAACATCTCTACTCATCCATATAAAAATTGGGAGTTAAACTACATAAGCGGTGTAATTGAGATTGTGTAATTTTCTGGGTTGGACAGCGCTTTAAAGAAAGAAACCCTTCTACCATCGAGGAGATTTCTAACTAACTCTATAAGTTTCATATCCATTTTTTCGCCAAAAATCACCTCTTTTAAAGCCTCATTTTTAGCTTTTATCACATTATCAAACAAAGATTCTGATTCGACAATTAATCTAGCTTCTTCCTCATATTGCCACTCGAGCAGCTTGACACCGAAAATTTCGCGACCTTTGTTCTCAAACTCTCCTCTCAATAGCTCGTCAATTTTAAATTGATGAGGTTTATTGGAATATGACACGTTAAGAAGTCCAATTTTATCCGCTTCAACGAGCTTTTCTTCATCGTAGCCAACACAATACCCCCTCAAACCGTCAGCATAATGCCCCCAAAGTAATGGATGTTTATTAGATTTTGACATACAAAAAATTTTGAACTGCTCTCTCAATTGTTCAATACGATCTCGTACCATACCTTTAAGTGCAAATGCAACGGCCTTAGAAACCTCATCAACTTTATCTTCATTGATTGACATAATCATGTTTACTAGCGAGTCATCTATTGTATTTGGGTGCGCCAAATTCACTTTACCTATGAAATTTTTAAAGTTTCTATAATAAGTATTTCTACAATTTGTATGGGGAAGCCCCATGTCGATTTCAAAATGAAACTCAAATGGGTCATTAAATTTATCAACGTGGGAAAAAAATAGCTCGTTGTGGAAAAGACTACAAATGTTATTAATATTTGCCGTTCTAAATTTATAAAGCACAAGATTTTCCTCAAATAGATAAATACTATTTTCAAATTCACGCTTTACAGCAGCGAGTAACTAGAATCAGAAAAACGTTAAATCCGTAATGGCAATGGATAAAACTATAATTTACTAGTTTCGCCATCTGTAACTCTGACTAAATCGCCAAAAAACCTTACAGCCTTATCTAAATCATCGCGCTTTATCAAATGCGCGTTTTTTGGATCAAAACTTTGGCAAACCTGATGAACGGCATCCCCACGCATTTTTAGCCATTTATCTAACCGTTCCCTTGCGTCTTTTGGCGTGTAATTGTTCCAGCGCCAAGATTCTGTAATATCCACACCTAGAAATTCGACGAACAGCTTTTTCACTTTGTCGGATGTTGGGTTATGTAAGCGGTTAATTTCGTGATCTAGCCTGCGTCGAATATAAGCCTTGGTAAATTCATCTTCTGAATTAGTTAACTTGGCGTCAACCTGCTCAACAGCAAAGGCTTCGATATAGGTTTCCCATGCCCCGGCAGTCATAACTAACGCAGCACGTTTAAGCACTTCGTATTGTTGTCGATGTTCATTGGACTCAAGGTTGTCGAACAACTGTATTAGCTTAACGACATCTTGCATGCCGGTTTCAAAAATAGCGTAAGCGCGGCTGGTCATAACTTCCCTTTTACTGCTTTTGGCACTAAGTCCTTTTAATGTGATGGTTTTAAACTAAGCCAGAGAGCGAAAAAAGCAAAGCACTTTCTGGTAAAAGAGTGAGCAGAATGTAAAAAGCCCCGCGTTGCGGGGCTTTGTGCTTTATTGAGTAAACCTAGCGGTTTATTCCACCGTCACTGACTTTGCCAGGTTGCGTGGCTGGTCTACGTCGGTGCCTTTGATAATGGCAACGTAGTAGCTAAGCAGCTGCAGTGGCAGGGTGTAGACGATGGGCGCCAGGATGTCGGCGACATGTGGCACGTTGATTACGCGCATAGTGGCATCAGACTGGAACTTGGCATCGGCGTCGGCGAAGACGTACAGAATACCGCCACGGGCGCGCACTTCTTCCACGTTCGATTTCAGCTTTTCCAGCAGATCGTTGTTTGGCGCCACCACGATAATTGGCATATCTGCGTCAATCAGTGCCAGCGGGCCATGCTTTAACTCGCCGGCGGCGTAGGCTTCGGCGTGAATGTAGGAGATTTCTTTTAGCTTTAACGCGCCTTCCATCGCGATTGGGTACTGATCGCCACGGCCTAAGAACAGCGCGTGGTGCTTGTCGGCAAACTCTTCGGCCAGGGCTTCAATTTGCGGCGCTAAGGTTAAGGTTTGCTCCAGCTTCGCCGGCAGGCTCTTTAAAGCATCGGTCAGCTCGCGCTGCTGCGCGCCAGTTAAGCCGTTGTACTTACCAATGGCCATGGTCAGCATCGCCAGGCCAACTAACTGTGTAGTAAAGGCTTTGGTGGAAGCCACACCAATTTCGGCGCCAGCGCGGGTCATAAAGGCCAGGTCTGACTCACGCACTAATGACGAGCCAGCTACGTTACAAATGGTTAAGCTGCCCAAATAGCCCGCTTCTTTGGCCAAACGCAATGCAGCTAAGGTGTCGGCGGTTTCGCCAGATTGCGAAATGCTCACCAGCAGGCTGTTTGGCTGCACGAACGATTTGCGGTACCGAAACTCTGAGGCAATTTCCACGTTACAGGAAATGCCACCTAACGACTCTAACCAGTAGCGCGCCACCATGCCGGAGTGGTAACTGGTACCACAGGCAACAATTTGCACGTGTTTTACTTGTTTGAACAGCTCGGCGGCGCCATTACCAAAGGTTTCATCCAACACTGAGTCACTGCTTAAGCGGCCTTCCAGTGTGTTATTAATGGCATGCGGCTGCTCGTAAATTTCTTTTAGCATAAAGTGGCGGTATTGGCCTTTGTCGCCGGCGTCGTAGCTAACGTTAGACTCGTGCACTTCACGCTCTACGGCGTTACCGTCTTTATCGAAAACGGCCACGCTGTGGCGGGTAATTTCCGCTACATCGCCTTCTTCTAAAAAGATAAAGCGGCGCGTTACCGGCAACAGCGCCAGCTGATCTGAGGCAATAAAGTTCTCGCCAATACCTAAACCGATAACCAGCGGGCTGCCAGAGCGGGCTACCACTACGCGGCTGCTGTCGGTTTTATCCAGCAATACGGTGCCGTAAGCACCATGCAACTGCTTTACCGCTTTTTGAACGGCAGCCAGCAGTGAGCCTGCTGTTTTTAGCTCTTCTTCCACTAAGTGGGCAATAACTTCAGTATCAGTATCTGAGGTAAACACATAACCTTTGGCTTTTAATGCCTCACGCAGTGGGCTATGGTTTTCAATAATACCGTTATGCACGACGGTAATGTTGCTGGAGACGTGCGGATGGGCGTTACGCTCGCTGGGCTCGCCGTGAGTCGCCCAGCGGGTGTGGGCAATACCGGTGCCGCCGGTTACCGGCTTTTCAGCCACAGCATCGGCCAGCTCTTTAACCTTACCTAAACGGCGCAAGCGGGTTAACTCACCGCTTTCGGTAACCACGGCCACGCCGGCCGAGTCATAACCGCGGTATTCTAAGCGGCGCAGGCCTTCTACCAGTATATCTACTACGTCACGCTGCGCTACAGCGCCAACTATGCCACACATATCTCTTCTCCAGAATTTAAAAGCGTTGTCTTTGTAGCAGGGCGTTATACCGCGACGCGGATCACCTTAACGCCCTGTTGTTCAATTTTTGCTGCATCGGCAGCGGCTAAACCCTCATCGGTAACCAATACCTTAATCATCGACCAGGGCAGCTCCAGGTTATGAATTTTGCGCCCCAGCTTGTCGGATTCGAGCATGACGATAACTTCGCGTGCCACTTCGGCCATCACCCGGCTTAAACTGTACAGCTCATTATAGGTGGTAGTACCGCGGGCCAGGTCGATACCGTCAGCACCGATAAACAGCTGGTCAAAGTCGTAATTACGCAGCATCTGCTCTGCCAGCTGGCCCTGAAAGGCTTCCGATTGCGGATCCCAGGTGCCGCCGGTCATTAATAAGGTCGGCTCGTTTTCCAGCTCGCGCAGCGCATTGGCAATGGCTAATGAGTTGGTCATTACTACCAGGCCGCGCTTATTAGCCAGCTCAGGTAACAGGGCAGCGGTGGTGCGGCCACTGTCGATAATAATGCGGTAATGATCTTTAATCAGGCTGGCCGCGGCTTTGGCAATGGCCAACTTTCGCTTTGAAACTTTCTCTAAACTGCTGTCGCTGACAAAATCCTGCGGTACCGGCACGGCGCCACCATAACGGCGCAGCAATAAACCGGCTTGCTCCAGCACGGTCAAGTCTTTGCGGATAGTAACTTCTGAGGTATGAAACTGCTCGGCCAGTTGCTCTACCGACAGTTCGCCCTGCTGCTGCAGTTGGCTGACGATCAAATGCCGGCGCTGTTGAGTGTTTCGTTTGTTCATTTCTTTCACTTAAGTTTCAAAACGAAAGATATTCTAAAGAAATTTGCTGCTTTTGCAAGCAATGCTGGGGCAATATTTTTTAATGCGAACTATTTGCATTTGATAATAATTCGTATTATAGTACTTTCCGTTGCGACGGAGCGCACGCAGTTACCGGCCCCGGATGGGGCTTCTCTGGTCGTTGTTTTACTTGTCTTGCACATTAAGGGGTAGGTTATGCTACCCCTGTTTTTTGCCACGTTACTATTTGCCGGGCATAAAACTGATACGACCGTTTTGTACCGCCATATTCAGCGGCACAGCGGTAAGCAGTTTAACAGTGGGGTTAGTGGTATCCAGTTTATACACCGGGTTGTTGGCCAGGTAACCGTTTACCAACTGCAGCAACTCGTTACTGACTGGCGCCAGGTTACCGCGATAGCCAGACGCTTCAATGTTGGAGTCCAGCAGCTTGACCGAGCGCAAATATACCGCTTGCTGTGCGGCGTCATAATACGGCACGCCCTCAACTTGTAGTTGCAACGTCGCCGGATAACTTAAACCAAATAACGATAAAGCCGCACTGGCATTGGTATTTAGCCGCACTACATCGGAGTTATCCGGGCCGATATCGACTTGCATGCTTTCTACCTGCATATTCAGCGGAATACCGGCCACATTGGCCTGACGCGTTAACTTAGGTACTTGCTGGCGCAGTAACTGCTCCAGATCCGCTTCACTGACGTGATAGGCCGACATCTGCTGCAGTTGGCTACATGCCGCCACTAACATTATGATGAATAACAGCATTATCTTGCGCATGTTTTTCCTTTCCTTATTTACTAGCCGATCTGACTTGAGCCAAGTTTAACACGGCAACACCATAACGCTCAGTGACTGACTTTTACCTGAATATACATTGCTCCACGTGAAACAGCGCTGACCAGCCAACCGCAGCCAGCAGGCGCAAGTTATGCTATGCTCGGCAGCAATCCATCCGGGGTTATTCACTGTTAAGCATAATTTTAAAAAAGAGAACAATATGGCGCTAATTTTAAAACTGATTGCCGGCATAGTGCTGGGTATACTGTGCGGCCTGTATGCACCCAATGCACTAACGCAACTGTTGCTGACCTTTAAAGCTTTATTTGGCCAGTTACTGTTTTTTGTCATTCCACTGCTGATTTTATTTTTTATCACCAGTGGTATCGCCGCGTTACCACGCAACTCGGGCAAGTTACTCAGTAAAACCCTGGCTATTGCCTATGGCTCTACCATAGCCGCCGGCACCCTGGCGTTTATTGTCGCCAGTATAGTGGTGCCTATGCTTACCACCAGCGCCAGCGCGGCCCCCTCAGCCACGGGTGTTAGCTTAACGCCCTTTATTGAAATGAATATCCCGCCGGTATTTAGCGTGATGACGGCGCTGACACTGGCCTTTGTATTTGGCTTGGGCATAGCGGCGACGCAAGCGCAGCAGTTAAAGCAAGTGTCCGATCAGGGCCGCGATGTTATCCAACTGGTACTGAGCAAGGTGATCATTCCATTGCTGCCGTTGTATATTGCCGGCGTGTTTGCCCAAATGGCCGCTGCCGGCACGGTATTTGGCACCTTAAAAACCTTTGGCGTAGTGCTGGTGTTAGCGATAGTGCTGCATTGGGCATGGATTATTACCCTGTACGTTATTGCTGGCATTAAAGCCGGCCGCTCGCCCTTTAGCCTTATTAAAAACATGCTGCCGGCCTATTTTACCGCACTGGGCACCATGTCCAGTGCCGCTACTATACCGGTGTCACTGCAGGCGACCAAAGCCAACGGCGTTAAACCGCATGTGGCGGATTTTACCGTGCCGCTGTGTGCCACCATTCATTTATCCGGCTCTACCATTACCATTGTCAGCTGTGCGGTGGCGGTAATGGCGATGCAAAACAACCTGGAAATTCCATCGCTATTTACTATGCTGCCGTTTATTTTAATGCTGGGCGTAGTGATGCTGGCCGCGCCGGGCGTACCGGGTGGCGCCGTAATGTCGGCAGTCGGTTTACTGGGTTCTATGCTGGGCTTTGGCGAAGCCGCTGTAGCGCTAATGATAGCGCTGTATATGGCGCAAGACAGCTTTGGTACTGCCTGTAACGTGACCGGCGACGGTGCTATTGCTGTGCTGGTGGATAAAGCGGATTAACCTTTATCATCAGTATTGCCGGTTGCAACTCCCGTTCCGGCTCACCACAGCAAGTAGCGTGAGCTTCCTGCACACGCCCTTGCAGGCCAGCAGAGCTGTTCAAATTCGCTCCAGACGAATTTGTCGTCTTTTGCCTACGGCAGGACTCAAACACTCTGTGGTGACCGATCCGGGATTTCAACCTAAATACCAGGTTGCCCAAAAACCAAACAGCCCGCATTTGCGGGCTGTTTTATTTAGCTTACTTTTTAATTTTCACTGGCCGCTGCCAGCCTTCAATATGGCGCTGCTTAGCACGCGCCACTACTAACTCACCGTCGGCGGCATCGCGGGTTAATACTGAACCAGCACCGACAGTGGCATTAACACCAACAGTCACCGGGGCAACTAAGGCGCTGTTCGAGCCGATAAAGGCACCGTCTTTAATGGTAGTGACAAACTTATTGGCACCGTCATAGTTACAGGTAATAGTACCGGCGCCGACATTCACCTTATCGCCGATTACCGCATCACCCAGGTAGGTTAAATGGTTGGCCTTAGAGCCTTTACCCAGGGTGGTTTTTTTCATCTCGACAAAGTTACCGACATGGCTGTCGTCCAGCATCACGCTGTCCGGCCGCAATCTGGCATAAGGGCCAACCGAGCAATCACTGCCTACAGTCGCTTTTTCAATCATCGAGTTTGGTTTAATTTCCGTGTTATCGCCAATCACACAGTCTTTTAAAATGCAGTTAGCGCCAATGGTTACGCCTTTACCCAGCACAACCTTGCCTTCGAAAATCACGTTAACGTCGATCATCACATCATTACCAACCTCAACACTGCCGCGCACATCGATACGGGCCGGATCACGCAAATTCGCCCCCGCCAGCATCAGCTCTTCGGCTTTACGCTGCTGATAGGCCCGTTCCAGAGCCGCTAATTGTACGCGGTTATTGGCGCCTTCTACTTCCATTGGGTTTTGCGGCTGGGCGGTGGCAATGTCCACACCTTCGCTATGCGCCATAGCGATAACATCAGTTAAATAGTACTCGCCCTGGGCATTGCTGTTCGATAGACGGCCCAGCCAGCTTTTTAGTTGCTTGCCCGGCAGCGCCATAATACCGCTGTTTACTTCAGTAATTTTTAGCTGCTCAGCGCTGGCATCTTTTTGCTCAACGATGCCCACCACTTTGCCGCTGTTATTTTCACCAGCTCGCACAATACGGCCATAACCTGTGGGATTAGCCAGATTAACCGTTAATATCGCCAGGCCATTGGCCGGTTTAACCGCTAACAGTTGTTGCAGGGTTTCTAAACGGGTTAGTGGTACATCGCCGTACAGCACTAACACTGTGTCATCATCGGCGATATTCGGTATCGCCTGCGCCACGGCATGGCCGGTGCCCAGTTGCTCGGCCTGCAACACCCAATGTAGCGGTTGTTCACCCATGGCGCTTTTTAACGCTTGTGCGCCATAGCCATACACTAACTGAGGTTTAGCGGCACCTAAAGCGCGGGCGGTGTCGATAACATGCTGCACCATCGGCCGCTCGGCTACTTTGTGTAATACCTTGGGTAAATCTGACTTCATTCTGGTGCCTTTGCCGGCCGCCAAAATCACTACATTTAATGCCATAAGAAGGGTCCCTGTCGTGGTGCGCTTACGCTGTTGCCCGATATTCTAATTGATCGGGCCACAGATTACAGGGGCAGGGTGAAGTTTTGCTGAATATTGCTTAGCTAAACCAGCTCAGGCTATGCAGCAGTTGCAAATTCAGCCAGGCCCAGAGCACCACCCAGCCGGCCGAAGCCAGCAGGGTAAAGCCATGCTCTACTTTGCAGAGTTTATCCAGTCGCATGGCGGGCTCCTATTTTAGCTGCTCAACCCGGTAGCCAGCTTGTTCTAACAGCGCCAGTACACTGTGTTCACCCGCCAGGTGGCCACCGCCGACCAGGATCAGCTCTTTTTGCGCATTGCCAAACATTTGCTGTATTTGCGGTAACCAGGCCTGGTTACGGTTAACAAACAACGCCTGATATAACACCGGATCTAACTCGCGTGCAGGCTGTACGGCCAGTTCGTCTAATTTGGCCATATCACCGGCACGCCAGGCGTCTATCATGGCGCTAAAATAGGATTTAAAGTCACCAAATTGTTCTAAATTCATGCGGATAAAGGCGTCTTCATAGCCCTCGCCCATATTGGCCAGCAACTGGATCTGGCTTTCTACCGTTTCCAGGTAGGCCTGCGCCTTACCATCAGCCTGGGCTTTTTTATCAAAGTACACATCTACGCCTTCGCCAGCCATTTGTGCTTTCATCATTTCCAGCGACAGCATTTGCAGGATAATAAAACCCGGTTTATAGCCGTCTAATTGCTGCAGTTGTACACCGTAAGGCGCAAAATAATCGCTAACTTGCTGGTACACCGCTGGCGATAACACCTCGGACAACTTGCGGCCGTCAGTGTACGCCATCGCCTGGATCATCGCCGTTTGCGCCGCAGTATCATCCGCCGCCGGCATTTTGGCTTCCAGCACCAGCGTATCGGTGGCGTTATAGGCTTTATCGAATTCAGGCGGCAGCGGGAATGCCGACGGCGGCAGCAAATGCACAGTACCACCAATATACAGATAGTCGTCCCCCTTGCTGACTTTCCACACCGAGCTTTGCGCCATAGCGCTGGTAGAGACTAAGGCAGAGCCCAGTAATAATGCCGTGCAGCAGCGTGTAACAAGTGTTTTTAGTTTCATATCAAGTTCCTCAGTTGTCGTTGCAGCACTTTAACGGTTTAATGCCTGTTTCAGGCTGTCAGTTAAGCCGGCCACAGCATTACTTACTTCTGCGCGAATACTGCTGCTAAGTTGTTGTTGCACGTCTGCCATTAACTCTGTGGTCAGTCTGGCTAATTCTACACTGGGTTGCACGCTTTCTTTCTGCTGCTGTTGTTGCGCTGCCGTTTGGCTTGGCGCCGGCTGTTGCACTGGGGCCTGTTGCTGTGCTGTCGCAACCGTGCTTAATAATAGTGCGCCGGTCAGTAACAGATTACGTGATGCTTTCATCATAGTATTCATAGTGAGGTTCCTTTTGCGTCAGTCAGAGTTAGGGTGTTAATAACGCTGGACTTACTGCCTGTCCGTTACGTTGTTAAGCTCACTGTAGAGCGGCCAACAGCAAAAGTCGCTTATCAGAAGCTAAGCAATATATCGCTAAGCTTAATTAAGCTAACGCTTTGATTAAAAACATATATAACAAACCTTATGAAAACCTTATTGCCCGTTTCCTAAGCTTTTGACGGACTTTTATTTCACTTGAATCACCTATTGCATCTGTTAAAGTTACAGCCAGTTTAAAAAAGGACAGCCTGTTAACAGATGGATACTTTACAGCTTGGTCCCTGGACCTTTACTCCGGCCGATTTCAGTATAAATGATGGCACTCAGCGCAAAGAGCTTGAACCATTACTGGTAAAGTTGCTGTTGTGCTTCAGCAAAGAGCCGGGCCGCATTATCTCACGCCAGCAGCTGGTAGAAACCATTTGGCAGCAAAGCTATGTCGATGATAACGCCATTAACCGCGCCATCTCTGAGCTTAGAAAAGCACTACAGCACCCCCAGCTTGGGCTGTCTCCGATAAAAACCCATCATCGTAAGGGCTACAGCCTGCAGCTGCCGCCGGCAGCAGTGACAATACAAAGCGGGCAAGTCAGCAGACAGCCCGGCAACGTAGCACCTGCCACTCAGCGTAAACCGCTGTGGTGGCGGTCGGGCTTAGTGGTGGTATTCATCACAATACTAGCGCTGTGGTATTGGCTGCCGGCGCCGCCAGCTGATCACCCGGCGACAGATAAGCCCACACTGACAGAGCTAAATATTCTCAACCAACACAAGGTAACCTGGTTTAAAGGTATAGAATCGCGGCCACTGGTCTCACCGGATAAACAATTACTGGCATACAGCCATTCGTTGCCCGATGGCAAGCTGCGGGTACTGGTGCGAAAACTGGGCGCCAGCGCCGGCCAGTTGTTACAGGAAGTGGCACTGGAGCAGGACAAAAAGCTGTTTAGCGTGCAAAGCTGGCAGCCGCAAAGCCGCAATTTACTGGTACAGGTGGTAAGCAAAGACGGCAGCAGTTGCACCTATCAGAACTATGACTTTAGCCAGTATCCGCAGTACGAGGTCAGCACACTGACAACCTGCGCCGGCTTTGTGCTGGGTAATGCCCAGCAAAGCGCCGATGGCCACACGCTGTATTACAGTAAAAGCAGCGCCGGCATGTATTCCAGCAATGCGCTACTGGCGGAAAACTTAACCAGCGGCAGTATACAAACCCTGCTGGCGGCACCTTCTGCCGGCCTTGGCGTTACGCTGCTGGCATTGTCAGCCGATGGCAGTAAGCTGGCCTATGTGCTGATGCCAGAGTCAAACAAGCCTGAGTTGTATTTATATGAGCCGGCAAGCCGTGAGCATCGCCGTATCGCCAGTTTACCCATGCCGCTGTTATTAATTGGCCTGGAATGGAGCCTGGATCAACAAAGCCTGCTGTTGCCGGGCACCGATGCCATACTGCAAATTAACCTGGCAGATAACAGCCAGCATATCTTAAAGCTGCCAGAGGGTGTAAAAGTGGGCGAGCTGTCACTGCTGGCAGAAAACCAGGCCTATATTTCCGGCCTGACGCCGGGCAGCACTACTCAGGCTGCCATGCAGCTGATTAAAGTGTCACAGCCCTTTGACGAGGACAAACGCCAGATCAGCTTTTTACATGATGCCGCCGGTAGCAGCCTGGCACTGGCCGTATCGCCGCTATCGGCAGACAGCTATGCGTTTTCGGCCAACTGGACCGGCGGCTGGCAGCTGTGGCTAAGCCAGGACGGCAGCAAACGCCAACTGACTGAATTGCCCAGTACCGAGCAGCCCATTAACAGCATCAGCTGGTCGGGTGATGGCCGCTATATTGCTTTTATTCAGCAGGGTAACCTGTATTTGTACGATACCCAGCGCCAGCAGCTAATCACTAAGCGTGAACAAAACGACGTAGGCCAGGCGCTATGGCTGCCCGATAACAGCGGCCTGATCCTAACCCGGGTAGAAGCGCAAACACAAAACTTGTGGCAGCTGGATTTAGTCAGTAATGATTTTACCCAGCTTACCTTTGCCGCCGGTAACTTTGCCCAATACGGCAGCAAGGGTGAGCTGTTGTATCATAAAGACGGCAAGCTCTATCAGTATGTTGACGGGGCGAAACAAGACCAACTACTTGAAGAAAACACCGATGCCAACTACATGGCGGTCTGGCTGCAGCAAGGCCAGCAGCAATACCGCTATAGTATGCTGGGCCATGTACAGCGGCGCGACTTACGTAATGGCAACGAAGAAACTACCCAGCTACCTTATCAGTTAATTGGCATACACCCAGACCCACACAACCCGGATGTGCTGTACGCCACTGCCTTTATCACGCCCGAGCTGGCACTGGAGTTTATTCAGTGGCAGCAGTAAAGCGGGCAAGCAAGCTTTGCCCTGATGCAGTATCGGGGGCGATGCTGACTTTAAAACGCTGCTGTACCTGGATCTGTGTCGACAGCGGGGCTTGTAGCTCAAAACCCAACTTAGCCTCTGCGACGCGGTTAGACGCATAAGAGATAGACACCAGCCTAGCGGTGAAATACTGCTGGCGATGTTGCAGTTGATACAGTTCGCCAACCCTGAAATGATCCAGGTGCCTGTTTTGCAGCCAAAAATAACATACAACAGGCTGACCAGGTTGCGCCACCGGAATGGTGGCTGCCGCAGTAACATAAGGCACAGCAAGATACCAATACAAGCAACCGGCTAACAGCCCTAACACCAAAACTATCCGCACACTACGCAAGAGCGCCTCCTTATAACCTGCCACGCAGGCTTAAAATTGGCTCAAACAGCCAGCTTAATAAGCTACGCTGCTCTAACATAATATCGGCATTAAGCAACATGCCCGGCTGTAGCGGCAGCTCAGTGTCATAGGCTGAGATCGTTTGGCTGTCTAACTGGATATTAACCTGATACACCGGCTCATTTAGCGGTACCGGCAAGATCACATCGCCCGGTAACAAGATGGCGGTAGACTGATGCACTACCCGGCCACTTTGTACACCAAAACGTTGGTAGGGGAAGGCCTCGAAGCGGATACGGGTTGTTTGACCAGGCGCCACAAAGCCAAAAGCGCGGGTTGGCACCAGTAGCACTGCGTGCAGGGTCGAGGGCTCAGGCATAATGGTTAGTAAGGGTTTGCCGGCTTGCGCCATACTGCCAAGCTCGGCATGTAAGTTATACACTTTGCCGGCGACTGTTGCCCTAAGCACGATTTCTTGCCGTGCAGCCAACTCAGATTGCTGCTGAGACAAACGCGCCAACTCTGACATTAGAATGGCTTTTTGCTGCTCAAACTCAATCGGCATTGCGGCTTGTGCCGCTTCAACCTCTATCAGCTGGCCGCGAATACTTTGATATTGCAGTTGTAACGTATTATCTTGTTGCTGCACTGTCAGCAGCTGTTCGCGCTGTTTATTCAATTCCAGTGTGGCAACATGCCCCTGTTGCTGCAAAGCAGTCAACCGGTCGAGTTGTTGTTGTGCCAGGCTAAAGCGTTGTGCCGACAATTGCCGCTGGGATGAAATTTCGCTCAGCTGCTGTTGTAAATTACTCACCCGCTGCTGCAATGCCTGTTGTTGTTGCTGATACAGTAACGCAGCTTCTTCTAAGCGTTGCTGTAAGCTGTGCTGCTGCTCTGCGACAGAGGTCTGCAACTGCCCCCCGAGCGCTGCACCAGCAGCCAGATACTCATCGTAAGAAATTTTTATCAGGGGCTGGCCGGGCTCTACCAACTGGCCATCCTTAACAAACAACTCAACGACAGTGCCAGAGCGTTGCGGCGCGACTCTGGCCAGACCACGATCTGGTTTCAGAAACCCTTGTACCGTTTCCTTTCGGTGAAATGAGGCCTGGCCGAGAAAAACTAACGTCAAACCAACGACCAGCAACAACACTGTCAGCAACAAACTCACACTAAGAGGCTGGGCAATAACAACATTGCCCTCCAGTTTTACGCCTTGCTGACGCAGCGCCTGCGGCCGGAATAGACTAGGCTCACTCATCATTTTCCCCTTGCATCAGTGTTTGCTTTGCTGTGCCTGATAAGCCTGCAGCAAAGGGTCGAGCATAAAGTTGAAGTTAGGCCCAAGCTGGTTTAAACGGTGCAAAAACAAGGCAGTGCCGGCTGAGCCATCAGCGTAGTCGGTATTTACCTTGGTGCGATTATTTGCCGGGAAACACAGGCCCTCCTCACGCTCTACCGCAAACACTTTAAGCGCATCGGCCGCCTGACAAGCCAGATAGTAGTACTCTTCTTGTTGCAGGAACTGATAGGCATCGAGCAAATAGTTACCCAAACCACTGATACCACTAAATAGCCCTGAGTTAACGGTATATTTAGCGGCAACTGACGGTTTAATATCGTCTAAAAACTGGCGATATGCCGGCTCACCTGTCAGCGCATGGTAACGCAGCACGACAGTAGCAACCCCCGCTGTGCCATAACCCAGATAAGGGTATAAAATAGAAGCATTCGTGCGCCGCACAAAGCCATAGGAACCCTGAGTGGATTTACCGTGATTAAAATCAGCCTGCAGGGCTAATTTCCCCAATGCCAGATAATGTTCATTTTCGGTAGCACAATATAAGTACAATAAAAATAACGCTATACCACTGCCACCCTCCCACAACCCAACGCCGACACCGGCTGCTGACGCAGCATCTTCCCAGTAAGCACCGCCATCCCGGTATACTGCGGTGTCCATCAATACATCCGCAATACGGCAAGCCTCGCTCAGCGCCTGCGGGTCCTGTGTTTTATGCCAGCGATACAGCAAACTGTAACCCAGGCCCGCTGCACCATAACCCAGCGACATATTGCGATAAAGTTGCCGGCTCAGAGCGCCTTGCTGCAATAAGCGTTCAGCCCGGTCTGGCATATGCAGATCCTGTAATAGCCAGGCCAACCCCGCCGCACCATTTAACAAACCGGGTAGCAATTCTGTTGTTTGTTGCAAGCGCCGTGTAAACCACTGTATCAGGGCTTCGGGCACCTGGCCGGTCAGATGATGCCAGGCATAAAGGACGCCCGCAGCCCCATGATCCAATGCCAACGCATGCTGACACTCCGGGCCAAGCGGTAAAATTCTGTCGCGCCGTTCCAGTTCCAGATGATGTTGGTTATACCGCAGGATGTTATCTATCATCGATGCTGCCATATGCTGAACCGCACCATGCTGCACGCTGGTGTTTAGCTGTACTGCATGCACCGTGCTGACATCAGCGGCAGCTAACAAGTTGATAGCCTGATCCAAACCAGCGCTGCTGTCTGTAAGCAGGTAAGTGACACACTGCAAATACTGTGGCGGCAAGCCTATGTCATGTTCTAACGCCTGAAAGAATACTTGTGCATAGTCTTGTTTTAAATTCAGTAAGGTGCTGCTGGGCATAAACATCGCCACCAGCACACAACCTAATGCGTAGATATCATCCTGATACTCGACACAATCCCGGCTAAGCCGGTCAGAGCGGGCAAAACCAGGTGTGTAAAAATTAACGGCAACATCAACACCACTTTCGCATGCTCCCTCAAAATCAATTAACTTTACCTCCAGCGTGTCCGGACAGACCATCAGGTTATTCAGTGATAAATCGCCAAAGATAATGCCGTTAGCATGCAGGGTTTTAATGAGCTGGAAACAGTTGATCGCAATTTTTATGCTGTTCGCTATCCAGTCCCGCATTTGCTGATCGGTAGAATGGCTATGAATAATACGACACTGTTGTAGCTGATAACTACGTAGTGTCTGGCCAGTAACAATTTCTTGTGCCAGGTACCAGTGTTGCCACTCCTGAAACAAACCATAAGCCTGTGGCGCGATACCGCTGGCAGCAAGCCGCTGCAAAATCCGGTACTCTTTATGTAAGCGGGCGATGCAGTCTTCGTCGGCATCAACCCCGACATAGGGCCGTGCTTCTTTTACTATGACGGTTTCATTGCGCTGTACATCGTTTGCCAGATAAACACCGCCGGCATTCGAAAACTTAATAACTGACTGCATCTGGTAGCGACCATCGAATAAGCCGGCACCAGGCTGCTCGTTATCGACTTGCCCGGATGTTTCACCGACGATATCAGTGAGCAGAGGATCAGTAACAAAGTCTGGCAAAATAAACTGTGCATCACGTTTATCTTCGGTGTACTGAAAAGCGGCGTTAATAATACAGGCCGTACTGCGGTTGAAATTATCTTTTAGATCAAAAGACTTAAAGCCGCCATAGCGGTAAAACAACACCTTTGCGTCTTTGTATGGCCGATCAGAGAGAATATAGGGGCCATCCTCATGCTTAAGCACTTTGTAAAGGGCGGCGATCAGCGCTTGAAAGCACGCCGTTGTGGCCGGATATATGGTAATAAACTTACCAGAAGCAGAACGCGTGCAGTTTTTGCCCAACAAGGTTTTCAGAATTTTACTGTCGCTGGCAAACTTAAATTCAGTGTTATGCGCTACACACAGTGGTACAACTTTCTGTAGCGTGTTGTATTCATTGCCCCAACGGCTGGAAACATGAATCTTCCAGCCTTGAACCGGCTTATTGTCGTCTGTAGAAATCGCCTGGGTCCAGAAGTAATCCTGCCGTAAGCGCCAGCTAATTGGCAGCAGGCTACTAACAACATCATAATATTCATTCTGTGGCTTACGCCATTCAAATGGAATGTAAAAGTCAGGATGTACATTCAAATCGCGCATTATTAATCTCCAGACAAATAAAAAAACAATACACTTATTATTAAAAAATAATACCTGTCACATGTAACAGGTATTTAAAATAAAAAAGCGGGCCAGGCCCGCTTCTTTATTTTTCATTGCTTAGCGCATAATCACTTTTTCGCCGCCTTTGCAGCTGTCACTCATGGTGCTCCACTCATCATCGCCTACACCACCGCAAGCACGGCTCATTGTGCTCCAGTCCATCGGTGCGACTTGGTCAGAGATACGGCCACCAGATACTTGCTCTAACTGCTGCAGGTTTAATACTTTATCTTTGTTGATATCTTGATTTTTCATTTTGCAATTTCCTATTGATTGTTGAGTTTAATTTTTTAACGCTGTTGCTAACCAACGATTCAATAGTAGACGTAGTAATAAATAAAAACACCTGTCAGATCTGACAGTAAAAGCATAAAACTGGCCGAAGCCAGTTTTATGCAATATCCTTTAACCGCTCTCGCTTATATTGTTCAGTGACATCCATTATTTTGCCATTACATAGCAACAACACTCTATCTGCGCTGTTAATTGTTTCAGGCCGATGAGCGATAATGATGCGGGTAATACACAAGGCTTTTATCGCCTGGTTTACGTGACTTTCTAACTGAATGTCCAGGCTTGAGGTAGCCTCGTCGAGAAAGAGGATTTTCGGCCTTTTATACAACGCCCGGGCTAAATACAGCCGTTGACGTTGGCCGCCGGATAACGAGCTACCCATGTCACCAATTAAGGCGTTATACCCCATAGGCATCGCCGTGATATCCCGATGTATACCTGCCATTACTGCACATTGTTGTACCCATTTTAAGTCGATATCCGGGTCAAAAAAGGCTATGTTCTCCGCCAGGCTGCCACTGAGTAATTGGTCTTGTTGCATGACCGCCGCCACTTGCTGCCGGAAATGCTGCTGTCCCAAATGCCGGATATCGATATCATCAACCAATACCTTACCCTCGGCAGCCGGCAGCAAACCCAACATCACTTTTGCCAATGTGGTTTTGCCAGCGCCAGAAGGGCCGATAATGGCAACACTTTCACCTGCGGCAATATTAAAGGTTAAGTTGTCAAATAATAGCGGCTCGGTTGCCGAGTAACGATATGCCAGCTTTTCAACGCTGATTTGCCCGCTGATCTCATGATAGGCGCCAGCTGCTTTGTCGGATTCTTTTTCGGTCAGGGCAATATCGGCCAAACGCTCAAGGTGTAGACGGGTCATAAACAGTTGTACCAGTTTTTCAATTAATGACGCCATCCGTTCGGTAAATTGGCTCTTATAGGTCATAAACGCAAACAGCATGCCAACTGACAAGCTGCCATTTATGACCGCCAGCGCACCTAACATCACGACCAGTGTGTTTTCAACACCAAAGAGTAACTGGTTAATAGTTTGATAAGACACTTGCCACTTACCCAACAAAAACTGCTGGTTTACTGACTCGGCGTAGCGGTTTTGCCAAATGCTGAGACGTTGGCTTTGCTTACCAAACAGCTTGACGCTTTGCATGCCACGCACGGTTTCCATAAAGTTCGATTGCTCTTTGGCGCTCGCCATTATGCTGGCTTCAGTGCGCTCACGCATGGGTTTGTACAACAACCACCTTAATAAGGCATATAACAACACCGCACTAAGCACCACACCGGCTAACAATGGGCTATAAAGATACATCATCACCAGTACCCCAACCGCCATAATGCCGTCGATCAGGCCTTCTACCAGACTGGTCGTCAGTAATTCCCGCACACTGTTGAGTGAACCAAAGCGCGATACAACATCACCGATATGACGTTTCTCAAAATAGGACATCGGCAGATGCACCAAGTGACGAAATAAATTGGTCGCCATCTGCATACTCATGGTTGAGCCAAGATACAACACCAACCAGCTACGTAGCGCCTGGGTGACAACCCGCACTAACATCAACAATCCAAACCCAAGCGCCAGTACACTTAACAAAGGCTTATCCATGCTCACCAGCACATCGTCGACAACCAGTTGCAAGTAGTAAGGCGCTGCCAGCACAAACACCTGTAACAACACTGACAGTAGAAAAATTTTTGCCAGAGCAGGTATTAAGCCCTGAATGCGCTGCCAGAAGGTGGTTAGGCCCAGGCGAACTTTCTCATCACGTGGTTGAAACTCACTGCTGGGTTGCAACTCCAGTGCAATACCACTAAAGCTGTCAGATACTTCAGACAAAGGCACCCGACGTTCACCGACCGCCGGGTCAAGAATAACAATATGTTGCTTACAGACTTTTTTTAATACCACAAAGTGGTTCATATTCCAGTGCAGGATACAAGGCAGGCTAAGCATGCGCAGTTCATCCAGCTCCAGCCGCAGTGCCCGACCCGCCAGGTTTAGCTGGTCAGCTAACTGCAATAAATGTTGCAAATTAGTACCCTTTAAGGATACGGAAAACCGGCTTCTGACGGTGGCGAGATCAAGCTGGTGGCCATGATGTCCTGCAATCATAGTGACACAAGCCAAACCACATTCGGCAGCCTCAGACTGATAAATTAATCGCATATCAGGCTCCTTATTGGTGTCGTCTGATTGGCAGTAGATCGCGTGTCGACACAGGGTTCGGCCAGTGCGAATGAGGCTGTCGCCGTGGCATAACAAAATGTTTCTACCTTGTGCTGTAACTGGTTTAGGCTCATCACTTCTTTGGCGTAGGCCAATTCAGGGTAAGATGCTGACAGTGGCATTCTCGTACTCCTGTTCAAAGGTTAATTTGCCCGGCGGCCAGGCAACGGCTGATCGCCTGCTGCCGATTATTACTATTGGTTTTACTGATGCAATTGCCGAGGTGGAAATTGACGGTGCGCTCAGAGATAGCCAGGATCTGACTGATTTCCCATGACGTTTTGCCTTTTGCGGCCCAACTCAAGCAGGCCTTTTCGCGCTGAGTCAGTGTAACCATCGCTTCACTGTCAGCGTGAGAGACCCGGGTCAGCGCTTCAACAACATAGTGGGCAATAATGGTCCAGTACCAGGCTATTTGCTGTGCTAACGCCGCCTGCTCTGGATGCAACCCAATCAATAAAGCGCCGTGATCGGTACCCAACGCCTTTACCGGAATAACTAAAATGTTATTGGTCTGTGCCCTGTACTCAACAAACTGCTCGGTTAGTGCCTGCGCAGGTGTACAGCGGTTATGGCAAAACTGCTGCAGGGTATCGTTACCCACCAGCCGGTGAAAATCGCTATCCGCATTGGCTGACAATACCAGTGGCGTCCTTTGGCTGCGCCACAACACTATGCCACAAAAGCGATAACCAAATTGCTGTTGTATTTGCTGAAAAAAGGCTGGTAAAGCGTCGAGCGTTGTCATTTGCTCCAGCTGTTTTACCATGGGTTCTAATTGACTCATGTCGCTGCTCCCTGTTGGTTAAATAGGCTATTACTCGTCAGCAGCTTGGTCTGGTGGACAAATAAACCAACATTGGGGAGTTATTACCGGCTTCTCAGGTTTGACCTGACTTTCATCTGCCAGCACAGGGTTAGCAACACTCAGAACGAACAGTACGATGATGCTAGTGATAACAGTAATGATATTTTGCTTAGTCATGTTTGCGTCCTCTGTTGATTGGATTGGGCGGGCCAGTTGGCGGCCTGCATCAAGAGTGGACGTGAAGTGCTGATACTGCGATAACTTGTCGCGGACTTTGCTGTGACTTTCAGAATAAGGAGTTATAACCAAAGTTATAACCAAAACTAACTATCTGATCATTATCGATTTTTGGTTTGAAAAATAATAATTCATTGCCTGATTTATCTAATGAGAATTGTGGACTGAATTCGCTGTAAGCCAGTTTTCGCTGCCAATGTTGTCCACTGTTAAGGTTTATACTGACCAACTCCCAATCAGACATCAGATTGCGGTGCAGAATATTCAGGTTATCGCCACGTAGCGCCAGCTGATAATGCAAGTCATAATGAATCCCCTGATACAACTTAGTGACTCGCTGCATACTCTGATCCAACAGCCATACCGAGCCATCTACCGCAGCAGCAATAAAACCTGCTTTGTAGGGTTGCAGCACACGATAGTCATTTAATATTACCCGCTGCGTCGCCAGTTCAATATCGTATTGTACTATCTGCCAGTTACCGCCACTGGCAGCAGCAAAATAAACATAGCGGCCATCATCGCTAAATACGCCCTGATCAATCTGCTGAGTGCTTAACGACAAGTGCACCAGGTCACCGCTTCGCGTATCCATCAGCTCAAGCCGGTTTAAGCGTTTGAGTAACAGCAGGTGTGCAGCCGCTTGATCCAACAGGACAAAAGGCGCTTCTGATTGCATAACCAATTGCTTTTTTCCGGAATCGCGGTAAAAACGCGATAACTGATAATAGTGACCAAGTTGCTCGGTTAACCAATAAAAAGCCTGGTCATGACTGTATTGCACAAACTGCACTTGCGCATGCATTTGTAAATGCTGGCTAAAACCATCAGTATAGGGCCAGGGCGTCTGATAAAGTTGTTGTTCAGCCGGTTTTCGATAAATTGCGGCAAAGTACCCGCTTTTGTCTGTGACAAACTCTTTGATATGCTCGGCCGACGCAGCAACACGCTCCAGCTGGCCGGTGTTAATGTTAAACCAGAGAAATTGCTGCTGCTGTTTTAACAGTAAAGCGTCTTTGGCCAGCCAACTTAGCCGCATATCCAGTAGTTGATCGCTGAGTTTATGCTCTTTCACTAATTCTTTATCAGCTAAACGGTATAACTGAAGATACAGCTTGCGCTCAGCAATATTGGCCCGGATCAGTGCCAAATGTTGTTTATCCGGAGATAAACGGGCATAGGCGTCCTGCACTGCAGCGGCGCTGCTATAGCTAAACTGGCTGTAGCTGCCGCTTTCTATGTCCAATTGGTAATAATGGATGTTACCGTTATAACTTTTTCCTGCAGCGATCAACAGCTGATTATCTGGCAGGGCCATAGGGCCTGCCAGTATGGGTAAACCCGCCATAATGTATTGTCGCGGGGCGGCGGACAAATCAGCCAAAGGCTGAATATACAGCTCGGCCACATCCTGGCGAAAGCCAACATAGGCAAGAGCACTACCATCGGCGACAAAATCGACAAAGCGCACATGCGGTACCGGCGTATCCACCTTAGATAACTGGCCTTTGTGCCTGTCATACAAGTAAAGCTGCCAATTATCACCACTGCTGATACGACCAACAAAGGCCTGATAGCGGCTGTCTGGCGACACCGCCAGGCTGGCCTTTTGCCCGGGTATATCCAGTTCAACTTGCATTAAGTGGGTGTGCAGTTGCACCGGAGAAGCAAACCATAACAGAGCAGTTACAAGGACGACAGCACTGGCCAGGCAACCTAATACTAATTGCTTTACCCAGGACAACTTGAATAGTCGCGGCTTTGCACTGCTAACAGCCCGGTTATCTAGCGGCTGAATTGCCATATTATCGCTGCTCTGCACAGCCGGACAAACAAGCTGATAACCTCGCTTCATTTGTGAGCGGATATACTTCGGCTGTTCGTTGTCGTTATCGCCCAATAAAGTGCGTAACTTACTTATGGTACGCCTTACTGCGGTATCTGTTACCACACGGCCATGCCAAACCTGCTGGTGCAGCTCCTGCAAACTGACAAAGCGGTCTGGATGCTCAATCAGATAGCAGAGCACTTCTATCACTTTAGGTTCTGCTGCAAGTTCTTCCTGCTGCCGGTATAGCAGACGCTGCTGGATGTTTACTCTGAACTCACCTAGATCAACCATCTTCATTTGCTAAGCGCCACCATGTTAACAGCTTAGAATTAATATTTAAGCCAGTTTATTTACACATAATAAAGATAAAGAAACATTAATCAACAATGTCCCCGAACTGGCACAATGGCGGCAAGACAGTGATAACGATCAGTTAGAGATGATTAAACGCAGCAAATCGTTTAGGCAGAAAAAAGCCACCCTAAGGTGGCTGAACTACAAATTTAGTGTGTCTTACCGATGTACTTATCGAAAAACGCTAGCATTCGCTGCCAGCGCTCAATATTATTCTCTGCCTGATAGAAACCATGCCCTTCTTTTTCTTTTAGCATCCACTCAAACGGATGATTACGCTTAGTAAGCTCTTCGCGTAAACGCTCAGCATGTATTACCGGCACCCGTTCATCGGCACCACCATGAATGATAAATACTGGCGCTTTGAGTTTATCTAAATTGTATAGTGGGGATTGCGCATTCAACTGTGCTTTATCTGTACCCAGCACTTTTGTTAAATACTCTACTCCCGACTGACGCTTAGGTATATCGCCATGTTCAAACATTAAATTCAGATCGTAAACACCGACAAAACCTACCGCACATTTGTATAACTCCGGCTCACGCACAGCGCTCATCAAGGTGGCGTAACCGCCGTAAGAGCCGCCATAAACACAAACCCGGTCAGGATCAACTAACCCCTGCTTAATTAAATGCTGAACACCGTCAGTCATATCATTAATCATGGTAGTACCCCAGTTGCGGTAACCTAAGGCTTCAAAACTACGACCAAAACCACCAGAACCACGGAAGTTCGGCTGCAGCACCACATAGCCATGTTCAGCAAACACTTTGGCATCAGTATCCATTGAACTCAGCGAATCATAAGGGCCATGAGGACCGCCATGTGGTAACAGGATTAACGGATACTTTTTATTGTCTTCCATGTTATTAGGCTTAGTTAAAATTGCCTGAATATCCAAGCCATCACGTGCCTTGTACAATATGGCTTCCGACTTTGGAATACTGACATCTTTTAACCATGGCCGGCTATCGAGCAAAAAGGAAGCTTGTTTTTTCTTGGTATCATACAAGTAAAAAGACGTCGCAGTGTTTGCCGAATTAACGCCGATAACTAACAATTCGTTATTTGCTGTAGCTGACCGAATACTAATAGCTTGACCTGGGAAGGCATCCATTAACATTTGCATATTGTTACGAAATGACGGGTCTTTTACGTCAGCCAAGAAGGCTGCATCAATATTTTCGTATTCAAAAGCACCACCAATAACTTCATCTGCATTACCTTTGTTTAGGCCCATGACTGGACTGACATCAACTTTGGGATGTTGCAAAAGAATGGTTTCTTGCTTGGTTGCCAAATCGTATCTAACCAGAGCCTGTGTATCCGAATTAATGTTACTTAGGGCAATAATAGCCTTCTCATCATCAGTAAACTGCAATGGCACTAACATACCATTATCTAAGTGATTACGATGTAACTCCTGCCATGGCGCATCTGCCGTTGGTTTATACATTGACACCAGGTCGCGATTTTTAATCATATCCAGACCAGTGGCAAACCTGATCGCGCCTTTCTTGTCTGCAATAAAATACACCGGCTGCCCTTCTTGCCAACGTAATGGTGCACGTTCAACCCGACGTTTCCTACCTGTGTCAACATTCAAGCGGTAGACTTCAGCATAAGGTGATTCCAGCATCCAGTTATAGCTGGCAATCAAAATCATCTTATCTTCTTCAGGCAGCCAATCTATAATGCTTACCATTTCAGGCTCTTTCGCCGCAGAACGGTAACCTGTTAGCATTAGTCGCTTTTTGCCATCGGCATTCATCGCATACAATTCACCCGTTGGTACCGGCCTTTCTAACGCACCCAACTCTCTGGCCACTGATAGCACTAGCCTTGAATTATTTACCCAGAAGAACTCGTCAATTGAATCTTTGCCAGCGAAGTGTTGTTGCGATACCAGCTTAAATCCTTCTCTTTCTAAAACAACAAGTTGAATATTTCCGTCGTCAGCACGACGAGTAGCAGCAAAATACTTTCCGTCCGGTGAAATTTTAATATTAAGAAATTGCGCTGGCTTAGCGTATTTTTGCAGCAATACATTATCAACTGTTGCGTTACTGGTGGTGGACACTAGAAATAAAGCCAACAAACTTAAAGCGACTTTCATAAAACATCCTTTTTTAAAATTTTCGCAGCACAATAACAAGGATGTAAAAATGCTTCAATTGAAATCATGTTTAAACAGGCAGCAGAAAAACATAAGACACCGATAGTTAACAAAAAACCATACTCCTCAACCAAAAGTCATTTACCAGATGCAAAAAAGCCACCCTAAGGTGGCTTTTTATACTTCGGAACCCGAACTTATTTTTTACGCATTTTTTGAATAACGCGCAGCTGTGCAATGGCCTCGGCCAGTTGCGCGGCAGCTTCAGCATAGTTGAAGTCTGCGCCAGCATGCTGCATCGCTTCTTCGGCACGTTTTTGTGCGGCCAAAGCGGCTTGCTCGTCTAAGTCTTCGCCGCGTACCGCGACATCGGCCAATACGGTGATGGTATCGGGTTGTACTTCAAGTACGCCACCGGCTACGTAAATCACGTGTTCTTCGCCAAACTGTTTCACGATACGGACCATGCCAGGTTTCAGGGTGGTCAGTAACGGGGCGTGGAAGGGTAAAATACCCAGCTCGCCCTCACTGCCTGTGACCTGCACGGATTCGACAAGGCCGGAGAAAATTTTCTCTTCGGCACTTACTACATCCAGTTGCACTGTCATCGCCATCTCCGCTCTCCTAAAGCCTGAACTTACAGTTTCTTCGCTTTTTCGATCGCTTCGTCGATAGAACCAACCATGTAGAACGCCTGCTCTGGCATGTGGTCGAACTCGCCGTCCAGGATACCTTTAAAGCCACGGATAGTTTCTTTCAGCGGTACGTATTTACCTGGTGAGCCGGTGAATACTTCAGCAACGAAGAATGGCTGTGACAGGAAGCGCTGAATTTTCCGCGCCCGGTATACGGTAGTGCGGTCTTCATCAGACAGCTCGTCCATACCCAGAATGGCGATAATATCTTTCAGCTCTTTGTAACGCTGCAGAACTGATTGCACACCGCGCGCCACTTCATAATGCTCTTTACCGATAACCAGTGGATCTAACTGACGGGAAGTTGAATCCAGCGGGTCGATCGCCGGGTAAATACCCAGAGACGCGATGTTACGGCTCAGTACTACGGTCGCATCTAAGTGCGAGAACGTCGTCGCTGGTGACGGGTCCGTTAAGTCATCCGCAGGTACGTATACGGCCTGGATTGACGTGATAGAACCGGTCTTAGTCGAGGTAATACGCTCTTGCAGCGCGCCCATCTCTTCTGCCAGCGTGGGCTGATAACCTACTGCTGATGGCATACGGCCCAAAAGTGCAGACACTTCAGTACCGGCCAGCGTATAACGGTAGATGTTATCCACGAAGAACAGCACGTCACGGCCTTCATCACGGAATTTTTCCGCCATGGTTAAGCCGGTTAACGCTACGCGTAAACGGTTGCCTGGTGGCTCGTTCATCTGACCGTACACTAACGATACCTTGTCCAGTACGTTAGAGTCTTTCATCTCGTGATAGAAGTCGTTACCTTCACGGGTACGCTCACCTACACCGGCGAATACTGAGTAACCGCTGTGCTCGATCGCGATGTTACGGATCAGTTCCATCATGTTTACGGTTTTACCTACACCGGCACCACCGAACAGACCCACTTTACCACCTTTGGCGAACGGGCATACCAGGTCGATAACCTTGATACCGGTTTCCAGCAGCGCGTTTGACGCCGCCTGGTCTTCGTATGAAGGTGCCGCGCGGTGGATAGACCAACGCTCTTCTTCACCGATTGGGCCCGCTTCGTCGATTGGCTCGCCTAATACGTTCATAATACGGCCCAATGTGGCTTTACCCACCGGAACCTGAATTGCTTTACCGGTATTTGCCACAGCTGCGCCGCGACGTAAACCGTCAGTTGTACCCAGTGCGATAGCACGAACCGTACCGCCACCCAGCTGCTGCTGCACTTCCAGCACCAAACCTTTCAGCTCACCGTCGGTCACGTTTAACGCGTCATAGATACCAGGTACCGCGTCTTGTGGAAAATCGATATCCACAACGGCGCCAATGATTTGGACGACCTTACCTTGACTCATGATGTTTCCTCAAATTTCTCAAAACTGTTTACCTTAGCCTACAGCTGCCGCACCTGCGACGATTTCGCTAAGCTCCTGGGTAATCGCGGCCTGACGTGCTTTGTTGTACACCAGCTTCAGGTCGTCCATCAGGTTGCCGGCGTTGTCGGTTGCAGCCTTCATGGCTACCATCCGCGCCGCGTGCTCACTGGCAGAGTTCTCTACCACGCCCTGATAAACCTGCGACTCAACAAAACGGTCCAGTAACATATCTAAGATAGGTTTTGGATCCGGCTCGTACAGGTAATCCCAGTTATGTGCTTTTTGCTCAATATCTGCTTTTGGCAAAGGTAAGAGTTGATCGATCACTGGCTCCTGCTTCATGGTGTTTACAAACTTGTTGTACACCAGGAATAAGCGGTCAATCCGGCCTTCGTTAAATGCCTGTAGCATTACTTTTACCGAACCAATCACATCAGCCAAACGTGGTACGTCACCTGAACCCGCCTGTTGTGCTACTACCTTACCTCCGAAACGCTTGAAGAAGGCGGTCGCTTTGTTACCGATAACGGCAAATTGCGCATCCACCCCTTTGTCTTTCCAGCTTTTCAGCTCCAGGGCAACTTTCTTAAACTCGTTGGTATTCAGGCCGCCGCAAAGACCACGATCAGTAGAAATGACAATATAGCCAACCCGTTTTACCTCACGCTCCGCTAAATACGGATGGCGGTATTCCAGGCTGCCATTGGCAACGTTACCAATCACTTTGCGCATACCTTCAGCGTATGGGCGTGTTGCAGCTACGCGGTCCTGCGCTTTGCGCATTTTGCTGACCGCAACCTTTTCCATAGCACTGGTGATCTTGCGAGTATTGTTAATACTCCCGATCTTACTTTTTATCTCTTTACCACCGGCCATGACTGTATCTCCGATTCATTCAACGAATGGGGTGGCAAGCCACCCGCATTGATTACCAGGTCTGCGTTGCCTTGAATTTCTCAATGGCAGCTTTGAACGTAGACTCGATTTGGTCGTTGTAGTTACCGGTTTTATCGATCTCAGCCATCAGCTCAGCGTGCTCTGCTTTCATAAAAGCAATCAGGGCAGCTTCAAAATCGAGGATTTTGGCTACATCGACGTCTTTCATAAAGCCTTTTTCGATAGCGAAAATAGACAAGCCCATTTCAGCAACAGACATTGGGCTGTACTGCAGCTGTTTCATCAGCTCAGTCACCTTCTGGCCGTGCTCTAACTGAGCGCGGGTTGCATCGTCTAAGTCAGAAGCGAACTGCGCGAACGCCGCCAGCTCTGAGTACTGGGCTAATGCCAGACGAATACCACCACCTAATTTCTTGATGATCTTAGTTTGTGCTGCACCACCAACCCGCGATACCGAAATACCGGCGTTCACCGCAGGACGGATACCGGCGTTGAATAAGTCAGTTTCCAGGAAGATCTGACCGTCAGTAATCGAGATTACGTTAGTAGGTACGAACGCAGATACGTCACCGGCCTGGGTTTCAATAATTGGCAGTGCGGTTAACGAACCGGTTTTACCTTTTACTTCGCCGTTGGTGTAACGCTCAACGTAGTCAGCATTTACGCGTGAGGCGCGCTCCAGCAGACGTGAGTGTAAATAGAATACGTCACCCGGGTAAGCTTCACGGCCTGGTGGACGACGCAGCAGTAACGAGATCTGCCGGTAAGCCACAGCTTGCTTAGACAGGTCATCGTATACGATCAGCGCATCTTCACCGCGGTCACGGAAGTATTCACCCATAGTACAACCGGCGTAAGGTGCCAGGAACTGCAGCGCAGCCGCTTCAGAGGCAGATGCTACCACCACGATAGTGTGGGCCAGGGCGCCGTGCTCTTCCAGCTTACGTACTACGTTAGCGATAGTAGAGGCTTTTTGGCCTACAGCAACATAGATACACTTAACGCCAGTGCCTTTCTGGTTGATGATGGCGTCGATTGCCAGTGCGGTTTTACCGGTTTGACGGTCACCGATTAACAATTCACGCTGACCACGACCGATAGGGATCATCGCATCAACAGACTTATAACCGGTCTGCATTGGCTG
This sequence comes from Rheinheimera nanhaiensis E407-8, assembly GCF_000296695.1. Lineage (GTDB taxonomy): Bacteria > Pseudomonadota > Gammaproteobacteria > Enterobacterales > Alteromonadaceae > Alishewanella > Alishewanella nanhaiensis. The sequence continues at coordinate 77,511 of NZ_BAFK01000015.1, read as the reverse complement.
GTCGACTGATTGACGGTCGATAACGCCCGGGGCAATTTTCTCTACCGGCTCAAAACCCGCAGCATCAATTGGGCCTTTACCGTCGATAGGTGCACCTAAGGTGTTAACCACACGGCCTAACAGCTGTGGGCCCACCGGTACTTCTAAAATACGGCCAGTGCTTTTTACTTTAGTGCCTTCGGTTAAGTCCGCGTACGGACCCATAACTACGGCACCTACTGAGTTGCGCTCTAAGTTCAGCGCGATAGCATAACGGTTGCCAGGAAGCTCAATCATCTCGCCTTGCATACAGTCGGCAAGGCCATTGATACGGATGATACCGTCAGTTACCTGAACGATAGTACCTTCGTTACGAGCTTCACTGACCACTTCGAACTGAGCAATACGACTTTTGATCAGTTCTGATATTTCAGTGGAATTCAGTTGCATTCTCTGTTCCCCAATTAAGACTGCAGCGCAGTTGCTAAACGGTCCAGCTTACCGCGGACCGAGCCATCAATTACCATGTCACCTGCTTTGATCAGCATACCGCCGACCACTGCAGGATCTTCGCTACAGTTCAATTTAACTTTGCGTGCCAAACGTTTAGAAAGTGCCGCGGCTAACGCGTCCTGTTGTGCTTTTGAAAGCTTGGTGGCAGAAACGACAGACACGTCAATTTCCTGCTCATATTCAGCCTTCAGCGCCACAAAGGCGGTTAACACTTCAGGCAACGCCAGCAAACGATGATTTTCTGCCATCACTTTAATTAAGTTCTGACCGTGCGCATTCAGTTGCTCACCACATACCTGGATAAACAGACCGGCTTGCTTTTCAGCAGAACCGTTGGCGCCTAAATAAACGCCAACCTGGTCGTTCTTTGCTACTTCAGCAGCAAAGGCCAACATCTGTAGCCAGGCATCCAGTGCATTTTGCTCAACGGCAAAGTCAAAGGCTGCTCTGGCATAAGGACGAGCAATATTAGTCAAATCAGACATAGCTCATCCTCTTACAGTTCTTGAACCAGTTTTTCCAGAATGTCGCTGTGAGCAGCTTCATCAATAGAACGTTGCAGAATTTTCTCTGCGCCGGCCACTGCTAAGGCAGCAACTTGTTTGCGCAGCTCTTCGCGTAAACGGTTACGCTCGGCTTCTAATTCTGCTTTAGCCTGCGCCAGAATGTTTTCACGTTCGGCGTTGGCTTTGTGCACGGCTTCATCAATCATCTTGGCTTCGCGTTTTTTCGCTTGCTCAATAATTTCTGCCGCCTGCGCTTTGGCTTCTTTTAACTGATCTTTGGCTTTGTCCTGGGCTAATGCCAGGTCTTTTTCTGCCCGATCAGAAGCAGCTAAACCGTCAGCAATTTTCTTCTGGCGCGCTTCAATAGCATTGTTCAGCGGTGGCCAGACAAACTTCATACAGAACAGCACGAACACCGCAAATGCGATTAATTCGCCCAGCAGAGTGGCGTTTAAATTCACGACCGCTCCTCCTTAGTTAACAGTTGTTCGGATTAACAAAAAGCCTTCGATTACAGGGCGAACAACATGTACATAGCGATACCAACACCGATCATCGCAACGGCGTCGATCAGACCTGCCAGGATGAACATTTTAACTTGCAGTTGTGGTGCCAGTTCAGGCTGACGGGCACAAGCTTCTAAGAACTTACCACCCATGTTACCGAAGCCCAGTGCGGTACCGATAGCGCCGAAACCGATTAACAGAGCAACTGCGATTAATTTGATAGCTACTGCAATTTCCATTTTTATCTCCAGAGTTTTTAAGGTTAAGTTAAAGTAAAAAGTTAATGGTTATCTGAGCTGGCCATGCTTAAGTAAACAATGGTCAACATCATAAATACGAACGCCTGCAGTACGATTACCAGAATATGGAAGACTGCCCAGACAAAGTGCAGCGGTAACTGCATTAAACCGATGGCACCAATCAGGATAAAGATCATCTCACCGGCATACAGGTTACCGAACAGACGCAGTGCCAGTGAAAACGGCTTGGCTACCAGTGCAATAGTTTCCAGTATTAAGTTGGCTGGAATTAACAGAATTTGCAGCGGTACGTTTTTGCTGCTGAACGGGTGCAGTGTCAGCTCTTTAATGAAGCCCAATACACCTTTAATGCGGATTGAATAACCGATCATCAGAATAAATACGCCAATCGCCAGTGCGGCAGTCAGGTTTACGTCTGTGGTCGGTACAATTTTCATGTACACATCGTGGCTGTCCATACCGAACGCCTGTTCGCCGACAAAACCGGCGAAAGCGGGCAGGAAGTCTACCGGGATCAAGTCCATCAGGTTCATTAAGAACACCCAGACAAAGATAGTCAGTGCCAGTGGTGCAATTAACTTGCTCTTACCGTGGTAGGTGTCTTTCACGTTGCTGGCAACCAGCTCAACGATCATTTCAATGAAACACTGAAATTTACCCGGAACGCCGACGGTGGCTTTGTTGGCCGCGCTGCGGAAGATCCATAAAAAGATCAAACCCAGGCCAATAGACCACGCTAAAGTATCGATATGCCATGTCCAGAAACCAGCCTCGCTACACGCTTTGTTAAATGCGACACTGCCATCGACAGTACACATTTTGGCGTTAGTAAGGTGGTGCTGAATATGGCTAGAGAGGGTTAACTCTTCACCTGCAGCCATGTTTCATCCCATTGTTAATGTTTAAAAAAAACTGGTGCCATCCACTGTGTTAAAAGCGTGAGCACAAAGCCGGTAAAAAAAGCAGGCGCTACCAGGCCGGGCTGTGAAAATACCACGCTCATCAACACTGCGGTTAAAACTAATTTAGCCGACTGCCCCCGCATAAAGGCCGCCAGCACCTGGTTGGCGTTAATTGCTGCACTAAAGCGAAAGGCAAAAAACGCAAACACACAATTTGGTATTACGGCGACTAAACCGCCCTTAAAGGCCGATTTTGCCGCAGCTGCATCGGCAGCTAAAAAAAAAGCCAGTGTAATAACGCCGGCTACTGCAAGCTGGCATAGTACCAGCTTATAGGCTGATTTGCGCGCCATTACCGCACTTTGATCAGTCACTGTCTGTGCCCCTGAAAACACCCGGGAAGGGGCGAAAAAAACTTGCGAAAGTATACTTATTTGCCTTCAATTTGCAACAAAAAGCGGCGCGCACGCCTTGCCAGTCCAGATATCTGCACCAAACTGCTGTTTTATTACTCAGCGACCTGCAGTTTGGCAATAATGCCATCTAACTCATCCAGACTGCTGTAACTGATTTCCAGCTTACCTTTGCCTTTGTTGTTGTAGCTAATTTGTACCGGCGCGGCAAAACGCTCGCTTAAGCGCTGCTCTAGCGATACCACATCCGGGTCACGCGGCTTTTCTGCCACCACAGGTTTAGGCTCTAAAATACGCCGGACTAAATTTTCGGTTTCACGCACGGTCAGCTGTTTGGCCGCCACTAAACGGCCGGCATCAGACTGCTCGGTATCTTTTAGCGCCAGCAGTGCCCGGGCGTGGCCCATTTCAATATCACCGTGCTCCAGCAACAGTTTTACATCATCGTTTAACTGGTTTAGCCGTAATAAATTGGTCACCGAAGCGCGCGATTTGCCCACTGCATCAGCCACTTGCTGGTGGGTGAGGGCAAATTCTGTCAGCAAACGCTCCAGTGCCACTGCTTCTTCCATGGCGTTGAGATCTTCACGCTGAATGTTTTCAATCAGGGCAATGGCCACCGCGGCTTCATCCGGCACGTCTTTGACAATACAGGGCACATCGCTAAGCTGTGCCAATTGGCTGGCACGCCAACGCCGTTCACCGGCAATAATTTCAAACTTATCTTTGGCTAAAGGCCGCACCACTATCGGCTGGATCACGCCCTGGGCACGGATAGAGCTGGCTAAATCTTCCAGCGCTTCTTGCGACATGTCTTTACGTGGCTGATATTTACCCGGCGTGAGAAACTCGATCGGCAACTGCTGCAGTTCACTGCTGCCAGGATTAGCAGCACTGTTGTTGCTGGCTCTGTTGGACGTAAGTAAGGCATCCAGACCCCGGCCCAGACCGCGTTTCTTTACCGACATGAAAAAGCTTCCCTAAAAATAATCGTTTAAACCGAGCTGTTCTGGCTCACTGTTTTTTTATCGGCCCGGCGTAACATTTCACCTGCCAGCGCTAAATAGGCTTTGGCACCAGTCGAGCTTTTATCGTAATACATCACCGGTGCGCCAAAACTGGGCGCTTCGGCCAGGCGCACATTACGCGGGATCACAGCGCGATATACCTTATCACCAAAATGTTGTTTTAACTGCTCCGATACGTCATTGGCCAGCCGGTTGCGCGGATCGTACATGGTTCTTAAGATACCTTCGATCTTAAGCTCAGGGTTAACCGCAGCCGCCAACTGGTTAATGGTTTCTACCAGCGCCGTTAAGCCTTCTAGGGCAAAATATTCGCACTGCATTGGTACCAGCACGGTGTCAGCCGCCGCCATCGCATTCACGGTAAGCATATTCAGTGAGGGCGGGCAGTCGATAAAGATAAAATCGTAGCTGTTACGGTAGTCTTTTAACGCATTACGCAGACGCAGCTCGCGGGCAAACAGGTTCATTAAGCGCACTTCGGCTGCAGTTAAATCGGCATTTGCACCCACCAGGTGGTAACCGCCACTGGTTTCTTTCACCACGACTTCCTGCAGCGGTTTGTCATCTACCAGCAGTTCGTAAGCCGTAGCGGGCAGGTCGTATTTATCTACCCCGCTGCCCATAGTGGCATTGCCTTGCGGATCCAGATCAATCAGTAACACCTTGCGCTTGGTCGCCGCCAGAGACGCGGCCAAATTTACCGCTGTGGTGGTTTTACCCACACCACCTTTCTGGTTAGCTATCGCGATCACTTTCGCCACAAGATGTCCTCGTTATCAGTTAGCAGGGGTCCAGTATTACCAAATGCCGTTGTGCATGCAACTCTGGCACACTAAGTGCCTGAACGCTCGCTACTTTAACAAAATCAGGTAAAGCTGCAATTTCTTCTTGTACTGCAGCGCCTTTCATGGCGAAAAAGCGCCCAGTCGGCGCGGGTAAATGCCGGCACCAGCTCAACATATCGTTCATTGAGGCAAAAGCGCGGCTGATCACGCCATCGTAACCTTGCTCTGGCTGGTGATCTTCTACCCGGCTTTGCAGTGGCTGAATATTGTTCAGTTTCAGCTGCAGTTTTACCTGGTTTAAAAAACGAATGCGCTTGCCCAGGCTATCAAGCAAAGTAAATTGCTTTTCTGGGTAGTAAATGGCCAGTAACACGCCGGGTAAACCCGGGCCAGTGCCAACGTCAATAATGCGCTCGCCACTCAGGTAAGGTGCGACCACCAGGCTGTCCATCACGTGTTTGATTAACATTTCTTGCGGATCGCGCACTGAAGTCAGGTTATACGCACTGTTCCATTTATCCAGCAGCTTTACGTAGTCGATACATTGCTGCAGTTGCTGCTCTGATAAGGTTAGCGACGTTTGCGCTACCAATGCGCGTAATTTATCTAACATTCTGATCCTTAATATAAATTACGCAGACTTACGCAAAAGCCCCTGTTTTTTCAGATAGACCAACAGCAATGAGATCGCCGCTGGTGTAATACCCGAAATGCGCGATGCCTGGCCAACCGTTTGCGGCTGGGTTTGGTTTAGTTTCACGATCACTTCGTTAGATAAACCTTTAACGGCTTTATAATCAAACTGTTGTGGCAATAAGGTTTGCTCATTGCGTTGCTGTTTGGCAATTTCATCCTGCTGCCTCTGAATATAGCCTTCGTACTTGATTTGTATTTCAACTTGTTCTGCTGCAGCTTGATCTGCAAGGCCAGGGCCAAGATCTGCGATCTGCATTAGCTGCGCGTACGTAACTTCTGGCCGGCGTACCAATTCTTCCAGGCTGGCTTCTTTGCTAAGTGGGGTTTTAACCAGGCCGTTTACCGCTTGCAACGCTGAGTGCTGTGGATGGATCCAGCTTTGTTTTAACCGTTGCCGCTCCAGTGCAATCTGCTCCATCTTCTGGTTAAAGGCAGCCCAACGCACATCGTCTACTAAACCCAACTCACGGCCTTTTTCGGTTAAACGGGCATCGGCGTTATCTTCGCGCAGCATTAAGCGGTATTCCGCCCGGCTGGTAAACATGCGGTAGGGCTCTTTCGTGCCCAAGGTAGTCAGATCGTCTACCAATACACCCAGATAAGCCTGATCGCGGCTGGGTGACCAACCCTGCTGTTCCTGGCTGAACAACGCCGCATTCAAACCAGCCAATAAGCCCTGCGCACCGGCTTCTTCATAACCGGTGGTACCGTTTATCTGGCCTGCGAAGAACAAGCCACTGATAAATTTGGTCTCCAGTGTGCTTTTCAGATCGCGTGGGTCAAAGAAATCATACTCGATAGCATAACCTGGCCGGGTAATGTGAGCGTTTTCCATACCTTTTATTGAGCGCACTATGCTCAGCTGCACGTCAAACGGCAGGCTGGTTGATATGCCATTGGGGTATAACTCGTGGGTGGTTAAACCTTCCGGTTCGATAAAGATCTGGTGTTTGTCTTTATCGGCAAAGCGCATAATTTTATCTTCAATCGATGGGCAATAGCGCGGGCCTATGCCTTCAATCACGCCGGTATACATTGGCGAGCGGTCCAGGTTATTGCGGATCACCTCGTGTGTTTGCTCGTTGGTGTAGGTGATGTAACAGGGGATCTGCGTTGGCTGATCGCTGTGCTTACCTAAAAAAGAAAACACCGGTGTAGGGGTATCGCCCGGTTGCGCCTGCATTACGGAAAAATCTACAGTGCGTGCATCAATACGCGGTGGTGTTCCGGTTTTTAACCGGTCGACTCTAAAAGGTAATTCCCGTAAACGTTTAGCCAGTGCAATGGAGGGCGGATCACCGGCTCTGCCACCGGAATGGCTTTGCAAACCTATATGGATCTGGCCACCTAAAAAGGTGCCTACGGTTAATACAACGGATTTGGCGCGAAATTTCAGCCCCATCTGGGTAACCACACCGGTTACTTTGTCCTGCTCTACCATCAGATCATCACAGGCTTGCTGGAAGATGCTTAAATTCGGCTGGTTCTCCAGCATCTGCCGGATAGCAGCCCGATATAATTGCCGGTCGGCCTGAGCGCGGGTAGCTCTGACTGCCGGTCCTTTAGAGCTGTTTAGCGTACGAAACTGAATACCGCCTTTGTCCGCCGCCAGTGCCATAGCGCCACCTAAGGCATCAATTTCTTTTACCAGATGGCCTTTACCAATACCGCCTATTGCCGGGTTGCACGACATCTGGCCCAGGGTTTCAACGTTATGGGTTAACAACAAGGTGTTACGGCCCATACGGGCAGCAGCTAATGCGGCTTCGGTGCCTGCATGGCCGCCACCTACAACGATGACGTCAAAAGTCTCTTGATACAACATAGCTGCCTCGGTTTTGCGCTGTACAGGCGGATTAAAAAAGGGCGCTTATTGTACCCTGATCCTCGGGTAAGTGGAATGGTGTTACCGGCTTAGGATCGTTTAAATTAAATAAGATCTTTTTAGAGATCTTTTTATTATGTTTACTACTAAGCAGACCGTTTTCAGTGGATAACAGGATCTTTGTAAAAAGGATCAGTAGCTTATTCAGGATCAGATCCTGTGATCAAGCTAGGATCTGTTCCGGTTGAACCCGTGATCAACTTGCTAGGTTATCCACATATCAAAAAAATATTTTTGTTATAACAAGGATAAAAACAGGTTTAACACCGGAAAAACCTACAGTTATACACATAAGTTTTCTACTAAAGCGGTTTCTGTGTATAAAAGTGTATAACTGTAATAATCGGGATAAACGGCTTTATCATCGCTTTATCATTTGCTTATCAAGACAAGCCGGTGCGAAGCCGTTACTGTGGCGACAAGTTGGTTTTATTGCTGAGGCCAACTGGGAGAGACGAGCGTTATCCTGTTCTTCCTGAGATATACTTGTGTTTGCGGGTGCTTGCCACCCGCTTTTTTTATGCCAGCTGTTTTATCAATTGTGGCAACCAGGCCAGCGCAGTATCTTCCGGCAATGCTGGCTGCTGGGCATCAATTTCCAACGCCGGCAGCAGGCTTGTCGCGCCTTTTTCTTTTAGTAAGTGGCTCAGTTTACGGCCGGCTTCACAAAAAGTATCGTACGAAGAGTCACCTAAAGTGATCACCGCATAAGAAAGTGTGGTAAGATCACGCCGATCTTGTGCTAATTGATCCGCAAAGGGTTGAATATTATCAGGCAGATCTCCTGCGCCATAGGTGGATGTGATCACTAACCAGACGTTATTCGGGTTAAGGTGATCCAGTTCGGGTTTCAGATGAAGACTAATCTCATAGCCCGCTTGTACCAGTGTTTCAGCAACTTGTTCTGCCACATATTCCGCTGCGCCCATTTGGCTGCCAACGAGGATGTCTATCATGATAGGCCTCTTGTCAAAAGAATGTTTGGCTATACTACTGGAATAAAATCGGCCATGGCTATGCCTTTGGTCCGGTTTACATGTTTTTACTGCTCTGCAGGCTAAGTAAAAACAACAATAGCACTACCACTACGCCTGCGTGTTATTGAGGTTTAAACAACGTATGTCTGACACTGTGTCATTTTCCCAGCTAATGCTGCCTGAGGCTATTGTTCGTGCTGTGACTGAACTTGGCTATGAAACCCCATCGCCTATTCAGGCGGCGGCTATCCCTAAATTATTGGCTGGCGAAGATGTATTAGGCCAGGCGCAAACCGGTACCGGTAAAACCGGTGCTTTTGCGCTGCCTTTATTAGCACGGCTTGACCCTGCGCAAAACGATCCGCAAATTCTGGTATTGGCCCCTACCCGTGAGCTGGCCATTCAGGTGGCTGAAGCCTTCCAGGCCTATGCCCGTTATATGCCGGCCTTTCACGTGCTGCCGTTATACGGCGGCCAAAGTTACACCAATCAGCTGAAGTCACTAAAGCGTGGCTCGCAAGTGATTGTCGGCACTCCGGGCCGTATTCTTGACCACTTAGACCGTGGCACCTTAAAGCTGGATAAGTTACGCGCTATCGTGCTGGATGAAGCTGACGAAATGCTGCGTATGGGCTTTATTGATGATGTGCAAACCATTATGGACGCCACACCGGCCGGCCGTCAGGTAGCCATGTTCTCGGCCACCATGCCGCCACAGATCCGTGCTATTGCGCAAAAGCATTTAAAAAACGCCGAAGAGATTAAAATAGCGTCGAAAACCAGCACCGTAGAGCGGATTAAGCAAAGCTATGTGATGCTGGACGGTAACCAGAAGCTGGATGCGTTAACCCGCGTACTGGAAGGCGAAGAATACGATGCCTCTATTGTGTTTGTGCGCACTAAAAGTGCCACCGAAGAAATTGCCGAAAAACTGGGCGCCCGCGGCTATGCCGTCGCCTGCTTAAACGGTGATATGAACCAGGCACACCGTGAGCTGACCATTCGTAAAATGAAGGCTAACCAGCTGGATATTATAGTGGCGACTGACGTTGCCGCCCGTGGCCTGGACGTGGAGCGGATCAGCCTGGTGGTAAACTATGACATTCCGTACGACAGCGAAGCCTATGTGCACCGTATTGGCCGTACCGGCCGCGCCGGCCGTGAAGGTAAGGCAATTTTATTTGTCTCGCCACGTGAGCGCCGTTTACTGCGTACTATTGAACATGCGACCAAGCAACCGATAGAAAAAATGTCACTGCCATCCGGTCAGGTGATTGAACAGCGTCGGATCGAGTCGTTCCGCGAACAGCTGGCACAAACTATCGAAACGCAAAACTTAAGCTTCTTCCAGGACTTAATTAACGACTGGCGCGAGAAGATAGACACCACCGAAAACGATCTGGCGGCGGCGCTGTTGTATTTAGCGCAGAAAGATCAGCCGTTAAATGTGGCCAGCCAGTTCCCGGAAATCCGTGAGCCGCATGCCCGCGGTGAGCGTGAAGAGCGTCCGCGGCGTGAGCGGGGTGACCGGCCAGAGCGCAGTGGCGAGCGTCCGGAGCGTGGCCCACGCGTGAAGCGGGAAATGAAAGGTGATTATCAGACCTATCGTATTGAAGTCGGTAAAGAGCATGGCGTGCGTGCCGGTGATATCGTCGGCGCCATTGCCAACGAAGCCAATATCGACAGCCAGTTTATCGGTAACATCAAACTGTTTGATCATTTCAGTACGGTTGAGCTGCCAGCGGCTATCCCGAATGAAATTTTTCAGCACCTGAAAAAGGTGTATGTGCGGAAGCAAAAGTTGAATATCACGGTAGACAGCGGCGCCGCACCGGCAGGTGAGCGCCGGCCGTCAAATGGTCCTGGCCCACGCCCGGGTGCCGCACCGCGGGCGCCGCGTAAGCCACGCGATTAAGTGTTAGCGTAATAGCAAACCCTGCCACGGCAGGGTTTTTTTATGGCTGCGGCTTTAAATTATCACTAGTTCAACCCATTTCAGGTATATCAGGGTGATTGCGCAGCTGTACCATGATCGCTTTGGCTTGCCGCAGCAACTCGCTTGCGCTATCGCGCCAGCTCAGACACTCTGAGACACCCAAATCAAGGTTTTAAAGCGGCTTGAAATAAACTTCCGGAGTATAGACATGATCATTGCCTGTCCTGGCTGTAATAGCTTAAACCGGCTGCCGCCTGATAAGCCGGCGCAGCAAGCCAACTGCGGCAAATGCAAACAGCCGTTATTTCAGGGTAAAGCGTTAGAACTGAGCAGCAGTAACTTTGCCGCCCATGCACAAAAAAGTGAGCTACCGCTGGTGGTAGACTTTTGGGCCAGCTGGTGCGGCCCCTGCCAGAGCTTTGCGCCGGTATTTAGCCAGGCCGCCAGCGAGCTGGAACCGTACTTTCGCTTTGGTAAGATTAATACCGAGCAGCAGCAGGCACTGGCGGCGCAGTTTAATATCCGCTCTATTCCGACCCTGATGGTATTTAAACAGGGTAAGGTTGTTGCGCAGCAAGCGGGTGCCTTTCCCAAGCAGGCCTTTTATCAATGGTTATCGCAATATAAGTAAGTATTTACTCACTTTTTGGAGGCGTTATGACAAAGCAGGTTTTCACCCTAACCAGCCCGGATATTAAAGAGGGCCATTTTATGGCCAAAGATCAGGAGTTTGACGGCTTTGGCTGCAGCGGCAGCAATGTGTCGCCCGCGCTGAATTGGGCTAATGCCCCGGCGGGCACCAAGAGTTTTGCCGTGACGGTGTTTGACCCGGACGCACCCACCTGCTCTGGCTTTTGGCACTGGCTGGTCACCGATATTCCTGCTGCCGCCAGCGGTTTAGCCCGTGGTGCCGGTAAAGGGCGTTTGCCGCCAGGTTGTCGTAGTTTTACTAATGACTACGGCATGAAAGACTTTGGTGGCGCCTGCCCACCAGAGGGCCATGGTATGCACCGTTACCAGTTTACGGTGTGGGCCTTGCCGGAAGAAACGCTACCCGCGGCAGATGGCGCCAGCGCCGCTGTGGTCGGTTTTATGTTAAACGCCATGGCACTGGGCAAAGCTACCCTAACGGCGACCTACGCCCGTTAAGCCGCAGGGGTATCCGACTAAGGCCGTATAGCACGGCCTTTTTTGTTGCGTTAGGCTAAGGTTTTACTAAGCGGATCCCTGGCTTGACTATACCGGCACAGCGTTTTTATGTGTTACTGGCGGGCTTTTTCAGCCAGTTACTCTGTTTAGGCATAGCCCGCTTTGCCTACACGCCCCTGTTACCGCTGATGCAGCAGCAACAGCTGCTGGATGATGCCAGCGGCGGTTATCTGGCGGCGGTGAATTACCTGGGGTATATGGCGGGCGCTTTGCTGGCCGCCAGTATCAGCGATTTACAGCTAAAAGACCGACTGTACCGGCTGGGCTTGCTATTGGCTATTGTCAGTACCGTGGCGATGGCACTGACACCAAACCTGACGCTGTGGGCGCTGTGGCGTTTTGTTGCTGGCTTTAGCAGTGCCTGCTCTATGCTACTGGCGTCGGCGTTAATTTTGCATTGGCTATTGCGCCATCAGCAGCGGGCAGAGCTCGGCATTCATTTTGCCGGGCTGGGCTTTGGTATCGCCTTATCCGCCATACTGGTAGAGCTGATGTTAAGCCTGCAGCTGAATTGGCGTAGCCAGTGGCAATACCTGGCGTTATTTGGCCTGTTGTTGGCTATTCCGGCCTGGCGCTGGTTGCCGCGCCCAGCGCTTGTCAGGATACAACAAGCTGCCAGCGCAAGCCAAGCCGCACCCTCTAACCGCTTTATCTGGCTGTTGCTGGCCAGTTACTTTTGCGCCGGCTATGGCTATGTGATTAGCGCCACTTTTATCGTCACTATTGTTGAGCGCATGCCGGGCTTAAGCGGCAGCGGTAACCTGAGTTTTATCGTGCTGGGGCTGGCCGCCACGCCGGCAGTACTGCTGTGGGATCTGGTTGCCCGTAAAAGCGGCTACCTAAAAGCCATTATGCTGGCGCTACTGTTACAGGCTATTTCAATCGTATTACCGCTGTGGTTTAACAGCATCGCTGTTGTGCTATTAAGTGCCGCCTTATTTGGCGCGACTTTTGTCGGTGTAGTCAGTTTAGTGCTAACGATGGCCGGGCGTTTGTATCCGAGTAAACCGGCAAAATTAATGGGTAAAATGACCTTAGCCTATGGCAGTGCCCAGGTAATAGCGCCGGCGCTGACCGGCTACTTAGCTAAGCTAACCGGTCACTATCATATCGGCCTTTATTTGGCAGCGGGCTTTGTCAGTTTAGGCGCGATCTTGGTCTGGCTGCTAATAGCAACAGATAACACCGCGCAGCAGCTAGATAAGCCAATATAGTTACTTCCCGATACAGAAAGTAATTAGTTATTTTAAATCAATAAATTATATGTTTTTTGGAGTAAATGTGGAGTAAAACTTACCAATCACAAAACACATAAAGTATTGATTATATGAAGATATTACTCTACTCGAATTCTCCCTGATCTTCATCCGGAACTATGTTTAGACCCATGTGAAGTTGATTTGAGCTGTTCAGCCCTGCAATTCGCTTCAGCTCGTCAGGTGTCTCATCACTGAACGTCGCTAGGTAATAGTAAGGATGGCCGTCGTCACTGCCTACCAGATCGTAATCAACGAAGTACTGCTCTACCTCTTCGAGCGTCCAATGAACTTCTCCGGCAATAGCTATTAATAGATCTGTATTGTCGTCGGGATGATTGTGGCCCCTGGGTAGAACCGAAAGTTCAGCAGAGGTGATTCCTTTATCCTTCCAGTTTCTCAGAATGCCAGACCATAAATTAGCTCGAAGATTTGAACTGGGTTGGAATCTAGACGCATTCCAATGAATGACATCTCGTTCACCGTTTTTCAAATGAAGAACGACCTGTGCCTTCTTGCGAGCTATCAGCTCATTTTTGAAAGCAGTCTCATCAGGGACAAAGGTTAGGGACGGTTTGTTTTCGCTTGACTTGGGTCCGCCCTCCTCAACCGAGTCGAGCAATCGCTCGATAACTCTCTCTGGTGTGTCGAATCCGACAGCCAACGCTTCCAATCTGCGGTACACATCATCGGAAATGCTAATAGTTACTGGCATCTTAATACCTCCATAGGATTAACTATACATAGAACTATATATGATTATTTATATAGATCAAGTTTTTCAGAGAAAGAGCCGAGCTTTTATTTTCTTGTTCAACAAACCACCATTTTCTTAACAGTTCATAACTTAGCAATTTGGTTGGAATTTAATCTATAAATTTGTTAAAATACTTGTATAAAATTCTATGTTAAAAAAACGTACATGAATCAAAAGATTGGCTATGCCAGAGTTTCAACCGACGATCAAAACCTGCATTTGCAAAGAGATGCGTTGGCTGCTGCTGGTTGCGAGATCATTTACGAGGACAAGGCCAGTGGGAAGAATGCCGCTAGACCCGAACTGGATAACTGCTTAAAGGCTCTTAGACCTGGGGATACGTTGGTCGTTTGGAGGCTAGATAGGTTAGGTCGTAGTTTGGCAGACTTAGTGAACGTTGTTACCCATCTGGTTGATGAGCGACGGGTTGGATTTCTGAGCCTACAAGAACAGATTGAAACGAACAGTGCTTCTGGAAAGCTGGTTTTTCATGTGTTTGCTGCTTTGGCTGAATTTGAGCGAAATTTGATTAGCGAGCGTACTAAGGCGGGATTGGAAGCCGCAAGAGCTCGCGGGCGCTTGGGTGGGCGGAAGCCAAAGTTACAGAAAAAAGATATCAGGGAGATTAGGGCATTACTCAAAGATGGTTCTATTCCTGTATCTGATGTTGCTAGGCGATATGGTGTATCTAGAACGACTATTTATAATCATGTAGGGGTGGTGAGTGTACAAAATTCTAGAGGGGATTAAGTGCTTAAACCCTGTCATACTACACAGACTTTATTGTATAAAGTTGGTAAAGTTGCCCCGTCTTATGGAGATTGAATAATGGCTACTGCGGAACAACTAAAAGCGCTTTTAAAGAGTCACGCTGAACGTGACGATCAGCGTTTTTACTCTGTTGCCCTTCAGGTTGCTGCCAAAGAAGCTCGACAGGGGCATAATAAGCTTGCGAGCGATATTAAAAATCTTGTTGAGAAATCTCAGCGTTCTACCAATAAGCTGGGTCTAGCATCGTCTAGAACTATACCTTTTGCGCAACAGAATCAAAGTGAGTTAAAAGGTCTATTAGAGCTCACGCCACACAGTGTTCGTCTTAATGAGCTTGTTCTTTCTGATGACATGCAAGAACGTATGGAGAAGGTGATATTAGAACAACGTCAGAAGGACAAACTCAGTCAGTTTGGTTTGCAGCCGCGTAGAAAACTTCTTTTTACTGGTTCTCCTGGAACTGGTAAGACAATGTCTGCATCTATGTTGGCAACAGAGTTAAAATTACCTCTTTATACAATCGTCCTAGATAATCTTATTACACGTTTTATGGGAGAGACTGCTGCAAAGTTGCGTTTGATCTTTGATCATATAAGGCAAACAAGAGCTGTTTATCTTTTTGACGAATTTGATGCTATAGGAACTCAACGAGGTGCACCCAATGATGTTGGGGAAATTCGTAGGGTGTTAAACTCATTTTTGTTGTTTGTAGAGCAAGATGCATCAGAGAGTATTATTGTTGCAGCTACAAACCATCCAGAGTTACTAGACCAAGCGCTTTATAGAAGATTTGATGATATCATTAAGTTTGAAAAACCAAAATTTGATCAAATATGCCTTCTTATTCAAAACCGTCTATCGCTTTTCGATACCGATGATTTTGATTGGAGGATGGTTGCTGAAGCTGCAAATGGTTTGAGCTCTGCTGAGATTACCCGATCTTGTGAAGATGCAGCTAAAGAAGCTGTTTTGAATTTTAATGCAAAAATAACAAGTGAAACACTGTTAAAGGCCTTTTCTAGAAGGCAGTCAGGTAATAACAAATAAAAAGTATATAAGGGAATTATATGGTTTCTAAAAGGAAGCATTTAGATGTGGCTCGGTTTTTCATTGACGAACCTTTTAAATCTAAAAGGCCTGGTCGAAATTCAGGTGTTCCTAGTCGAGATAGAAACCAACATGGAAGTTATTTGGCTGGTTTATATCAGAATTTAATAAATGCTTACGAACAAAAAAGAAAACAACAAATTAATCCTATCACAGATGATTCTGGTATTTATGTTGAAATTATCGGAGTTAATGGATGCAAGCTCCCATTAGATAGTTTAGATAACAGAGATTTTAAACTCTGTTCTTGCCAGATGAGAGGAGATAGAGAGTTCGCGTTAGTTTTTATACCCGAAGATAAACGTGATACATTCCTTAAAAAAATACAACAGTATTTAGACCCTCAGAAAGATGGAAAACCAAATAAGGAAGGCGTTTCTTTTCCTCGAAATCATACGTTAATAGATAGCATTTCCGAGATCAGGCTTGCAAATTTGGAGTCATTTTGGACAGATCCTATAGAGTTATTTCCTGCAGATAAGAATCTTGATGTTTGGTGGGAATTATGGTTGAAAAGTAACACCGTAGACGACGTTAAAAAAATAGCAGAGTCTCTTGCTGAAAGAGTTGATGGTCGCTTAGGAAACACATCTCTATCATTTTTCAATTCTTTTGTTGTTCTTATTAAAGCCTCAGTTAACAAACTAGAGAAAGCTCCTGAATTAATTTCAAATTTAGAAGAAATTCGGAAAGCGAAGGAGACACCAGTTCCCATCATTAGCTCTTCACCAAAAGAGCAACAAGAGTGGCTGAAGAGTATTTCTGATCGAGTATCTCTTTCAGATAATATAACAACCAGTGTGTCAATACTGGATACTGGTGTTAATTACAATAACATGCTGTTAAGTAAAGTGTGCTGTGATGATTTTTCTGTTTCTTGGGATCCTGATTGGCCCAAATACGATCAATATCAAGCACTAGCGCCGTTTAATGAGCATGGTTCTTTGCAGGCAGGACTTGCAGCATTTGGAAATTTGATGGATGTCGTTTTAGGAAATAGCGCTATCCAACTATCACATGTTATTGAGTCAGCAAGAATTTTACCTCCGCAAGGCAACAATGATCCCTTTTTATATGGGGCTATAACGGTAGGAACAGCATCCAAACTTGAAGTAGATAGGCCTGATATAAATAGAGTATATAGCCTTGCTGTTACGTCTGATCATGAGAGAGAAAGTGGCAGACCTTCTTCATGGTCTGCAGAAATTGATCAATTCACTTCTGGTATGCAAGATGGAAAGCGGAGACTTTTTGTTATTTCTGCCGGTAACAACTTAGATATTCGTCCTGACCAAGACTACTGGGATCAAGTCAATCTCGCGCAGATAGAAGATCCAGCTCAAGCATGGAATGCTATTACTGTTGGGGCATATACAGAAATGACCACAAATGATGATCCATATTTTGAAGGTTGGTCACCATTTGCAATGGCGGGTGATGTTGCTCCATCAAGTCGTTCTTCGGTGAATTGGGCGTGGAGAAAGCAAGCACCATTTAAGCCAGATGTAGTTGCCGAAGGTGGTAATCGACTTTTGTCACCTGATAAGACTGAACTCAGTAATGAAGATACTGTTGGATTATTAACAACATCAGGAAAAACTACCGGTCAGGTTTTTGAGCGGGGTAGTGATACAAGCGCTGCGTGTGCGTTAGTCTCGAGATGTGCGGCTCAGTTAACAGCTGAGTATCCTGAACTTTGGCCCGAGACTATACGAGGTTTGATAATTCACTCTGCGGAGTGGACTCCACGAATGATGGAACGATTTGGTTTATTAAGTGCAGTACATAGTCCTAAAGTAGCAAAAGAAACATTATTGCGTACGGTTGGGTATGGTGTAACAAACATTGATAGAGCCAGATATAGTGCTGACCATGCGCTTACTTTGATCGCTGAGGGCGAAATTCAGCCATTTATCAAATCCCAAGATGCTAATGCGTCATCTGATCCTAGACTAAATCAAATGAAACTTTATCAGTTACCCTGGCCTCTCGCGGAATTGCAAAATTTGCCGCCAGAGTTAGAAGTTAAACTCAAAGTTACTTTATCTTACTTCATAGAACCTAATCCTGGTAGGAGAGGTTATCGTACAAGATATAGCTATCAATCTCATGGTTTAAGGTTTGAAACTATCAGACCTGGTCAATCAATTGCTAACTTCCGTTCTTACATTAATGGTTTAGCAAATATGGATGATTACGATGGACCAGAAGGTGACAATGATGGGTGGTTTTTAGGGAGTCAACTTCGAACAAGAGGTTCAATTCATTCAGATCACTGGACTGGTAGTGCTCAAGATTTAGCTGATATGCATACTATAGCTATTTTTCCAGTAGGTGGATGGTGGAAATATAAAACTGCAGAAGAGCGGTGGGAAAATAGAGTGCGGTTTAGCCTTCTTATTAGTATTGAAGTACCTGATGAGAGTGTTGATATTTACTCTGTAATAGAGAATCAGATTGAAGTTGCAATAGAAAATCAGGTCGCAATAGAAATTGTAACTTGAGTTACCAAAAGCCATGAGTTTAATTTCCTTTGTCTTATTTTAAGACAAGAAAATACTTCTAGGAGTTGAAGGCAAGGATGAAACTGCACAGTATTCGGATATCAAATTTTCAAAGTTTTGGTGCTGAACCAACAGAACTGACACTGGAAAATATTACCTATCTGATTGGCCCCAACGGGTCAGGCAAGACTGCTGCACTCCAGGCTTTGTGCCGACTGTTTGCATTTGATCCATCATTACGCCGTATTCAGCGCTCAGACTTCCATGTCCCGCACGATGAACAAGAAGCGCCCGAAGAAAGGCAGTTATGGATTGAGGCGGACTTCGTGTTCCCCGAGTTGGAGGATGAAGAAGATAACTCGACCGTTGCTCCCCATTTCAGTCACATGCGCCTTGATGACCCTGACGGAATTCCTCGGGTACGATATCGCCTAAGTGCCACTATGGGCCTGGATGGGGATATCGATGAGACTTTTGTGTATGTGCTTGAAGCTGGCCCGGATGGTTCACCTCTAAATCCTCAAACGGTTCCCAGGTCTGAACGAAATCACATACAAGTCCACTATCTGCCCGCAAGAAGAGATCCGACTGACCACATTGCATACGGAACGAACGCGCTGCTTGGCCGATTGCTACGTGCCGTGAACTGGGAAAATGAACGAGAAGAGGTCAAAGGGTTCACCGACCAGATTAGCGAGAGTTTGGCTGCTAATCCATCGGTCAATGCTTTTAGTGCCCACCTGAAGAAAACATGGAGCACTCTTCATAAAGGTAGCTACTTTACAGATCCCAAGATTACTTTTGTGGCATCTGAGATCGAGGCGTTGCTTCGTCATTTGTCCGTATCATTCTCGCCTGGACATGATGACAATCTTGTCGATTTTTCTCGACTCAGTGACGGTCAGAAGTCGATGCTCTATCTATCGTTGGTTCTCTCATCTCAAGCTGTTGGTCGTGCTGTCCTTGCCGGTGAGGACGACTCTTTTGACCCTGAAAAGTTGCGTCCGCCAGTCTTTACTTTAATAGCCCTTGAGGAACCAGAGAACAGCCTCTCACCTCACTATTTGGGAAGAATTGTTAGCGCTCTTAACTCAATGACGAGCAACGAAGATGCTCAGGCCCTAATTGCTACGCATGCTCCGTCGATGTTGCGACGTGTCGATCCGGAATATATTCGATATCTTCGACTTACCGAAACCCGGCAATCAAAAATTACGAAAATCCAATTGCCCTCTAGAAAAGATGAAGCGCACAAGTTTGTACGTGAGGCTGTCCAAGCATTCCCTGAAATCTACTTCTCACGTTTGGTTGTTTTGGGTGAAGGGGATAGCGAAGAAATAGTGTTACCACGTATTTTCAGTGCGAAAGGGGTACCTGTTGATGAATCTGCGGTGACGGTTGCTCCCTTGGGAGGAAGACATGTTAACCATTTTTGGCGTCTGCTATCTGCGCTTGAGATTCCATACATAACGCTTCTGGATCTCGATGTATCAAGACATAATGGTGGTTGGGGGCGTATTAAATATGTAAATGACCAACTGAAAAAGTTGACTCCAGCTCATGCATTACCTGATACATGGATAATTTCAGCCTGGAATGATGAGTCTATACCTATCCGAACTCACCATTTTTTTGAAGATGGTACAAAGGATCTATTTAAAGAGCTTGAAAAGAAAAATATATTTTTTTCTGAGCCGTTAGATTTAGATTTTTCAATGTTATTAGCCTTTCCTGAACAATACTCTAAGGAAAACTACAAGGCACCTACAGTTTCAACTGTTAAAGCGGTTCTCGGAAACTCTCATCATAATCCTAAGCAATATTCTCTAAAAGAAAGAAAGCTATTTAATACTTACCATAAGCGATTCAAATTGGGCAGCAAGCCCACTGCGCATATAGATGCCTTGGCTCAAATTAGTGACAAGAATTTACTGTCTAATATACCAAAATCATTTGGACGACTTGCAGATGCCGTGATAGCCAAGCTTGCGGAGCTGCCCGAGTGATTGCTGTAGATGCATGGTTGCCTTCGGATGGGCTAACACTTGAACCCAATGCTCTGCTGGCTGCGAAGGAAGAAGCGCGCTGTCTTGCACTGACTGCGGGGCCGGGAGCGGGCAAGACGGAAATGCTTGCACAGCGAGCTGACTTCCTCCTCCGAACCGGAACCTGCCGTTATCCGAAGAGAATACTCGCTATTTCTTTCAAAGTTGACGCCAGCAAAAACTTGAAGGAGCGAATCCAGCGACGCTGTGGACAAGAATTGGCTTCCCGTTTTGATAGCTACACATTTCATGCGTTTGCAAAGCGTATTATTGATCGCTTCCGAGTAGTGCTTACTGGTAATGATGCTCTGGATATGGATTATTCGATTGGCGAAAGAAAAGTCACAAGAAGGCAAATTACATTTCATGATCTTGTGCCGCTAGCAATTCAAATTCTCAAGGCCTCTGCTGTCGCAAGAAATGCCATACGCCAAACTTACAGCGATGTTTTCTTGGATGAATTCCAAGACTGTACGGATCAGCAATATGAACTCGTTAAGGTAGCTTTCCAAAGTACAAGCATTCGTCTTACCGCTGTCGGTGACACCAAGCAGAAAATCATGGGATGGGCAGGAGCTTTGGACGGAATTTTCCAAACGTTCGCTAAGGATTTTTCAGCCGTACCACTAAACATGTACCGAAACTTTCGTTCAAAACCACGCCTGCTTCGGATGCAGAACGAGATAATTCGTGTGCTTGATCCAGCTTCCGTTATGCCAGATCACCAACTTGCTGGTGAGGAGGGAGAGGTTTTCGCGTGGCAATTCGAGAATGCACAGGGGGAAGCTGAGTATTTGGCCGATTTAATTGCCGGGTGGATAAGAAATGAAAAGGTTCCGTTGTCCGAAATTGCCGTATTAGTGTCCAAACAACTAGATCTTTATGCCAACCACTTGATGGCGGCATTGGAAGTTAGGGGAATACCGTACCGGAACGAGCAGGAGATGCAGGATATTACTGTCGAACCTGCCGCGAGGCTCGTTGTTGACTATTTGTCCTGCCTCTACGGCCAGCGAGAGCCCAAAGCTTGGATTCGGCTTATGAATCAATTGATTCCCTTTGCTGATGATGAGGTGCAGTCTAGCGCTAGGCAAAGCTTCCAACGCTTCTTCAAGGAGCAGAGAAAAATCATCACCATGACCGAGCTGTTGGATGAGCCGTTTTCGGGATGGTGGGATTCTGTGTGTAGCTTTCTGAAGAAAATAGGAATGGAGACTCTTGTTGCTCTCTCGCCTGACTATGAGTCACATGCTAGGTTAGGTGAAGTTGTGAGAGATACCAAAGCGCACATTGAAGAATTGCTTGAACTTACCCCCGATTTGCCTCAAGCCTTGACTCGTTTCTCTGATGATCAGGCTGTGCGTATTCTGACTATCCATAAGAGCAAAGGATTGGAGTTCGACTCAACGATAATTATGGCCGTTGAGAACGAAATATTCTTTGGGGATCAAGATGCTAATCGGTGTGCTTTCTTTGTTGGTGTATCGCGTGCCAAGCGTCGGCTTGTTCTTACATACGCAAAAGAGCGAGATAGACCTGCTAATTATCATAAAAGATGGGATACCGCACGAACCCCTCAAACTGAGTATTTGGGCTACGTAATAGCCATCTAGCTAGGCCCGGTTAAACATCTAAACAGCATCCAAAAGTCGCTTTTGGATACTTTACTTTAAAGATTGAACTGAGATCTACTGTGCCACCATTGAAAACCAATCAAAAAGCGACTTCTTGATTTGTGGATGCTTATTCTCAGAGCTTAGAAGATACTGAAAAGCCACCGTAAAGCGACTTTACGGTGGGCTTGACGGCTCTATCTGTTTGATTAATATATAAAGTGTTTTTGGTAGCTGGCCTTCAAACAGCATTCTGCAAAACTAAGGCGATTGCCTTCATTTCGTAACCCTCAGGGGGACTGTCCCCTATGGGCATTCCTCCATCTATAACAATCTCCCCGGAGGAAAACTCGATGTTTATCATCATTATGCTTGCAGCGTTATGCTGCTGCCTGTGCTTGTGTATTGCACAAGTTAACAGGCTTCCATACCGCGATTTTGCTCAAAGCAATATCGTGTCCTTGGTACTCGATTCCGAGCTGCCAAACCAAAGAGGACCACCCTCAACATCAGGACGAGTGTTGGAATACCCAACTTGCTCGATGCTCCACCCCGTCTCTGTCGCCGTAGGCGTAAACAGAGACGGGGGTAGAGCCCCCGACGGAAGCCTTGAGCCTCAAGGGCTCTAGGCTTTCGCACCGCGCACGAATGTGCGCGAATTATACCGCCTTCGGCGGTTGGCGCGCTTCGCGCTTTCCTTTCCAAAGAATGACACGACAGTACCAGCCGGATCTGCTGGCAGTTTGTTCCGTCGGAACAGACCAGCCAATGGAATGAGCAGTTCGCTCCATAGCAGTACAGTTCGTAATTAATGACCGTGGACATCGGGTTTAACTGTCCTGTGTTTGGGCAAGATCCCAACGTTGGCCTTAGCATGCAGAGCTAATTAAAAAACTGCGTTTCACTTACCACCGGATACGGACGGGCCAACAAAATAACAATTTTGATTAACAGAGTTAGGGGGAACAATGCGTTCAGAGCGGACTAATCCGGATTCACGGAATTTTGGCCTTCGTAGTCGAGATATAAACAAGGCTGCCCTGAACGCTCTCAAGGAGGGGATGAAGAGTTTTCAGTCCATAGCCACTATTCATGACCGATGGAGCGTTTTTAGCGCTTGGATTAAGTCCGAACAGGGCATAAAGGAATTGCGGGATATAGAAAAGGCTCATTTGGTCGCTTATGCGGCGCACCTTAATGATCGCTACGAGCGGGGCGAAATTGCTCCATCCACGGCGCAGAACTACCTGAGCGCAGTGAACCGGGTGATGGAGATTGCGCGCGGCGACCGACAGGTACGTGTAGATCCTGTCTCCGAGGGGGGACTTCCAAAGCGCTCAGGTATAGCCTCTGGCGACCGAAGTGTTTCGGATGTTTCCCATAATGCCGCAATGGAGGCAGCCTCCGAGCGCCTTGGGACTTTGCTGGAACTACAGCGTAATTTCGGTCTGCGGTTCGAGGAATCGGCCAAGCTGGATGCAGCCAGAGCACTAAGAGAGGCCGAGAAAACTGGCTCCGTGAGCATAAAAGATGGCACCAAGGGGGGCCGGGCACGAACTGTTCCGATCACCAGTGATGCTCAAATTACGGCACTCCAGCGAGCCGCCGCCATACAGGATGGCCGCAGCATGATCCCCGCCGAGAAGAATTATCGTGAGTTCAGGCAAGAAGCCTACCGGGAGATCGGCCGCCATCCGGTGAACTTCCACGGCGAACGGCACCACTACGCTCAAACGCGCTACAAAACTTTGATGCGTGCTGATTGCCCGGTAAAAGCAGGTGTTAAACATGGGCGAGAGCACTATGAATATTTAGCCAAAGAACTTGGAGTATCAGTAGCTCACGCCAAAATGCTGGACAAAGAAATCAGATCTGAAGTGGCTTTGGAATTGGGTCACGGTCGCATCGATGTGACAAATAGTTATTTGGGGTAATTGATGGAAAAATGGGTAAGAGAAAGAAGCCATGTTTATGTGCGGCATGGGGGGAAGACAGCTCGACGAGCTATGGTAAAAAGGCTAATTGCGGCTCTAAACGATATTGCCGCCAATGAAAAAGGAGTCAACGCACCATCACAAATTGGAAGAGCTCATATCCACCGGTATTACACAAGGCATCAAGGATTGAGTACCACGACATTGCGGGATCATTTTTATGCGTTCCGACTCTTGTGGGAATTACTTAACCGTCCTGGAGAGCCTCCGCGCCCAAAAAACACCGGCTCTGCTGATTAAAAGCCATCTACGCCTATGTCATATTCCTTAATAAGACCTTCCGTTCGCTGCTTTGTTTAAATGTGCCCAAAAAGGGCCAATACAGCGCGTGTCGATTCAGAAATGAGCTGTTAAATTTGAATCAACTTCAGCTCCGTGCTGAGTATGTGCGATAGCTGGTCGCCGAAAACAAACAGCATTTTATCAATTTATCCCGTAACCGGGGTTCACCGGTTATGCGGTGTAACCCCTTCAATTCCAACTAATTGGAGGTGTTTATGTACTTTTCTACGTTCGTTTTGATCATGATTGTTACCGTGGGCGTTATTGCTTTCGGGGCTACGATTGTCGCCAAACTACTAAATAAGGCTTCGATTCTGGCATATCGATCATTGATAAAAACGCGGCCTGTACGGGTCGTCAGCCCATTGGTAACTAATAGCAGTTCATTGTGTGGTGAATGGTTGAAAGCTACCTCCGGTAGCCATCAACCTAGAGTCTCCGATGCTGTCGAATGCGCTCCGCTTGAGGGGGAGCTGGTTGCAGAACGCGCTGTAATAGGTTCCACCAGGAAATTATTGTCAGCTCAAAGATGAGGGAGATTTTATGTATCGACTGATTCTGACAAACCAAAAAAAGCGAACGCGAGAGTATCAGCCTTCTGATGCTGGTTATAGGGCAGCTCTCAAAGCCACGCGCAAGTTTTTGGAACAAAATCCCCAGGGAAATGCAGTGCTTTACGGGCATGGTGTTTGTGAGTCCTTCACTATACGCAACATGCCTGAAGCCTAATCCCTAATTAAATAACCCAACCGGGTGCTTTGCCCGGTTGGGCTAAGTCCCGGCTATTAAACTTTTGGAGAATTAATATGTTGGGACAAAATCAAACAGAGATCCATCAATTCGATGTGTGTGGCCGCGTGTATTATCGTGGGGTTAACTACACTGAAAAAGAAGGTGAGTTGGCTGTTGAAACAGTAGAAGCTACTTCTCATGATGAAGCTGAAGCGCTGTTTAAAAGCCTGCAGGATGAGTATGCTCGTGAGTGTAATCGGACTGTTGAGCGCATCGATATCACTTTCACTATTGACTTGACGATAGCTGAAAGCGACAACGATGAACCGTACTTAGTGATGTAATTACTGAGAAAAGCAAAGGGCCAGCTTGTCTGGCCCTTTGCTACTTCTGGTGATAGGAATCTACTGAATCGGTTTCATTATCCTGCTTGGCCGTTTGCTCATCCAAGAGGCGGAGCATCTCTGATGCCTTGCGTCTGGCCTCGGCTACAATTTCTGGCTTCTCATGCTCCAAGATCTGGTCTAGTGTTTTTGCCACTGGAATATACCGTTTAATGATGTAAAGTTAGAGTATAGAACCGAATGATTGGGAGAGCTAGATGGACGCTTTTACAATAGGAATGCTGAGCTTACTGGCATTTTTTACTGTGGTGACTTTTGGAAGTTTGTACCTCTATAACAAATCCCGTAAAAACGGTACTGAGTAATCGTTGCGTTCAGGAACTTTCACATGTGAAAGTTTTCCATCGGTCATGGCAGCAACTATCTCTTCGTCCATCTTGATGTCTACCATAGGCTCTCCCTTATAAGTGAACCGTGACCACTTAGTCGTTTGAAACACACCATGAGGTACCTCGTCATCATCTCCCAACCAAGTGCGTAGTCGGAGATCGACAACCCAATCACCATCTCCCTCCAGTTTTACCCAGCAATGCGGCGCTACCAGGTCGCCACGTTTCTCGTCTTTCACATAGCCTATGAAGCACCGGTGGGGAATGCCGCCTTTCCGAAGCAGGTGGCTGATCACATACGTCATGCCATCACAGTAGAGGCCGGTCTCCTCCAAATGAAGCAGACCGATCTCCAGGGCATCATGCCACACGCTCATCCTTGATCCGGCGTGATGAATAGTTCGGCCTTCCCTGTTGTCAGGATCACCGGTGCCGTGTAGCCGTCAGTATCCAGCTTTTGCGATGCAACAAAGATGAATGCCCAGGATGGAAGCTCATAGCTGATGCCTGCAAGCAACTGGTTCTTGTCCAAGTTGGAACCTTTGGGGATGTTCACCTTTATGCGGGAGTAATCCGCTTCATCATTTGCGTAGAAGCCATAGCCATTTTGCCCGGCCATCAGGAAATCAGGCACTTTTCGTGGCTCTTCCGTGGGGGCATACACGGTCGTGGCCACGTAACAGGATTGGTCATAGTCTCGATTGGCACTTTCCCAGTCAGGGCAACCATGTTCGGGATCGACAATTCGCACCGAGGAAAAAATGTACTCCGACATTAGAGGAAAGTCCTGATGCAGGTTCCTGTTATCGACAACATATTTGACATTCGCTTTCCGTAAGGTCTTCTCTATACCATCGAGCAGAGTACTCGACATCAGTTCCCAGGCTTCTCTGGCATTACCTGCTTTTGTTTCCGGAAGCCAGCCAAATACGCTGTCTCGCTCCATAACGCCCTTTGGTGCAAAGGCACTGGTCAACAAGCCCAAGCCTAGTGACTTGCCCCAGTCCAATCCAAGCCCATGTCCGGAATTGAACAGCAGTGCGTCACCCGTTACATCCCATCCCTTGCTGATAACACCGTCTCGCTGATCCCTGGGGATGTCGTAATCCCTTGCGTCGTACAGGCCTCCGGCCTGGGCTAAGTTGTAGGCGCGGCTATGGTCTCCCTTGTATTGGTAGCTGTTTGTCGTCGTTGCGCAGCCTGAGGCCAGTCCGGCTGCAAGAATTATTACTGTTAATTTCTTCGTCATTGAGGTTTCTCCTATAGCAATTGGATTAGGTTGCCATAGGTCTTCAAAAACGCAACAACATGCAGGCATCTTCTTGAAAAAAATGGAAATATGTTCTGAACGTACAAAGTTAATGAGGTTTATCTACATTTAGTAAGAGGATGCCCAAAATGGACACTTACAGCGTTCGGTTTGCCGATTATCGCTGGTTACTCTGGAGCCAACGACTATCCGCAAATTGAGGTTGAAATGAGTCATAAGAAAAAGTCCTTAAAGATACTTCTTGTCTCTCTTTCCGTTACGGCGACCTTGGCATCTGCCAACGTTGCCGCAAATGGACTACAAGCACAGATGGACAAGCTATTTAACGAGATGAGCAACACTACTCCACCAGGCGTTTACGAGACTCAGCGCCGAGGGGTGATTTCTGGGGGGCGATTAACATCCAAAACGAAGATATTCGATGAAAACCTAGTGAGTTTCGCCCCTCCTTCTTGGAAGGCTGGATGTGGTGGTGTGGATTTATTTGGTGGGTCTTTATCTTTTGTTAACGCTGATCAGATTGTCCAGCTAATGAGGGCCGTTGCGGCAAATGCGAAGGGTTATGCGTTCCAGCTTGCTCTCGATAATGTTTTCCCAGACGGGGCTAAATGGATTGAGAACTTCCAGAAGAAAGTTCAGGAGCTCAATCAACACTTAAGTAATTCCTGTCAGCTTGCGCAAGGGCTTGTGACCAATCCCGCGTCGTCGCTGGATGTTGCACAAAAAACAGGGGGGATTATTAAGTCGGCAGCAATAGGTTTATATGAGGATATATTCTCGGCAACCAGCGAAAAGGATGGTGTATCTGCTCCGGAAACGACCAAGCAAAATGCACCGCAAGAATATGAAAAGCAAATTGGGAACATTCTTTGGAAGCAATTTAAGAAGAATGGTGCCGCATCATGGTTTCAGTATGGAGACAATACATTGCTGGAAGCAATCATGTCATTGACCGGTACTGTTATCATTGGAGATCTTGTAGATGATCCTAACTCCTCTAGTTCCGGGTCGAAAACCAATCCCATCCAATCTCTTCCCGGAAATAAAATTACGCTTAGCGATCTCATCTTTGGCGGAACAGTAGAAATCTATTCTTGTGGTAGCGACACGAATAACTGTCTTGAGGCTGGTTCTGGAGGCTCTGGCACCAAATCAGTAGAACTGAAGGGAATTAAAAATAAGATTACCGACATGCTGTTGGGAACGAGTTCCACGCCTGGCGTCATCTACAAGTATGCGACAAACTCCGGAACACTCACCGGGGCAGAAAAGGCTTTTGTTTCCAATCTCCCCAATGGCGTAGGCACCATCATCCGAAACCTGTCGGTTCTCTCCCGCGATGGCGCGACGCTGTTCGCCACGGAATCTTCAGGAGCCATCGCCTTGACCATGATGTACAGCTTTACAGAAGAGTTCTTCCGGGCGGCCCGCATCTCCTTGGCGAACAGTGAATCTCCTTACAAGAAGGAGGCGCTGGAACTACTGTCACAGTCTCAGCAACAAGTCCGTTCTGAATACGCCATCTTGTCATCCCAGTACGGAGATCTGGCCCGCCAGATAGAAAAATACAACAGTCTTCTGGACAACATCCGTAAGCAAAAATACATGCTTGCTACTTTGTCCAATCCTCCCAGCACGAACTAAGGGAGAATTGACATGGGAGCTTTTTCAATTCATTCGATCGGTGACTCCGCATTTCTGGAGCAAATCCTGATTGCGGTATCCATGATTACTGGTACCGGGGACTTCGAGAAAATGGTCAGCATTGGCTTGTTACTCGGAGTGCTCATCATTTGTATTCAGTCTGTCTTTCAGGGGGCTCGACAGATCAACTTCCAGCAGGTTTTGCTGGGATGGCTCATCTATGCCTGTTCTTTTGGTCCCACAACGACCGTGACTATTGAAGACGCCTATACAGGCGAGGTGCGTGTCGTTGCCAACGTCCCGCTATTGGTTGGCTTTGCGGGGGGGATGATCTCCAATGTTGGGTACACCATTACCAACCTTTTCGAGACCGGATATGGGGTTATCGTACCTAACGTCACGGAAAGCCACTTCTCGGAGACTTTGAAGCTGCTGAATGATGTTCGCAGAAGAGCTTATGATACCGGAGTCTTCACCGCCCTCAATGCTGCCAATGGCGGTGGATACGTAGATGTGCGCCTTTCCTGGAACAACTACATCCGAGAATGCACTCTAACCAAGGTTGACCTCAGATTGATGTCCTTGGATGAACTCATGAATCGTCCAACAGACACAGCGCTTCGGTTTAACTCACAACTTTATGGGACTCGTCTTTATCTCTCAGTATCTAACCCCGATGGAGCCGATTACACCTGTACTGACGGTTGGGTCGCCATCAGTAACGCCACTGAAAACTTGAATAGCCCTGTGGTGGTTGATGCCTTGAACAACTTGCTGGGAATCGATACCAGTGCCGGCGATGACGCGATCACCAAAATCGGCGATTCGCTGCAAGCCATGGGAGCTTCGACAACATCATCCATCGATTATTTGAAGGCTGCCGTGCTGGAACCCCTTTACTACGAGGCTGCCGCTGGTCGCTATCAGGACTTACAGGACTACGGCTCCGCGCTGATGATTAACCAGGCCATTCAGCAGAGGAATACCCAGTGGGCGGCGGAACAGTCCATGTTCATGACGGTGGTTCGCCCAATGTTGACCTTCTTCGAAGGGTTCATCTACGCGATCACTCCGATCATTGCCTTTATCATCGTAATGGGGAGTTTTGGTCTCCAACTGGCGGGCAAATATGTACAGACCATCCTTTGGATTCAGCTTTGGATGCCAGTTCTGTCCATTATCAACTTGTTTGTTCACACGGCGGCATCCAAGGAGATGTCCAGCCTGAGTAGCTCCGGGCTGGACTCTATGTATGCGCTGTCATCGACAGGTGACGTGCTGCAACACTGGATCGCAACGGGTGGGATGTTGGCCGCTGCTACGCCGATCATTTCCTTGTTCATCGTCACTGGTAGCACCTATGCCTTTACCAGCCTAGCCTCGCGCATCAACGGCGGCGACCACGTAAACGAGAAAATGCAAACGCCTGATCTTCTGCAGCAAGATCCGGTAATGAAAGGCCAACCGGCGTTCTCGTATAACCAGTTCAGTGGTGCCATGGCCTCAGGAGCTGAGTCGCTTGTCGATAAGGTGAACATCGGACAAACCCTGAGTTCAGTGGTTAGC
The DNA here is from genome assembly GCF_000296695.1 of Rheinheimera nanhaiensis E407-8. Lineage (GTDB taxonomy): Bacteria > Pseudomonadota > Gammaproteobacteria > Enterobacterales > Alteromonadaceae > Alishewanella > Alishewanella nanhaiensis. The sequence continues at coordinate 47,642 of NZ_BAFK01000015.1, read as the reverse complement.
AGCAGCCAGGCCGCATCTGCCCAAGCTACGCGGAATTTCTCCGAACAGCTATCAAACTCGGTTTTCTCCGGGGCATCGGCTGAACAGAGCTACGCCAGGTTGCAGGGGTTGGGCCAAACTCTTAGGGCATCCGATTCGAGTCAGGCCAAGGCAATTTACGGTCAGGCTCAGGATTACGCACGACAGTACGGTTTGTCCGAAACGCACACTGATGCCATAGCTGGTGCCATAGCTATGAAGGCTTCAGGATCAGTTGATGCAGGTAAGCTTGCTGCGGTGATTGGTGGGCCAATAGGTCGAATCGCTGCGAAGTCAGGAGCAGTTGGCAAAGACGCACCATTGAAAGTACAGGGAGATGTTTCGGGATCTGCTGAGTCCAGAACGATGGATCAGCGTCAGCAACTGACCACGGATCTGGATAAACTGGCAAAGAATTTGGGCTTTTCCAAGGATGATTCCGCAGCGTTGACCCAAGATCTGGCGCGACAAACCAACACTGAGTCAGGCCAGCGGTTCACCAATTCATTGGGTGAGGAACAACGCGAGCAACTTTCCCAATCCGCGACACAAGCCGTTAGCGCTCAAAATACGTATCAGCGCCTTTCCTCCGCTCAAAGTTCAATTGGCACGGCTAGTCAAATGGATATGCGGGCATTGGCGGCCTCTACCGTCGGTAGTCCAGCCGCAAGCACCATGTTACAGAATGGAATGCGTATGGCGTCGCCAGAGACTCGTCAGGCCGCTGCCGAAAAAGCACGGTTTTATCAGGCACTGGGAATGGACTCCGCGCAGGCGTTAGCCGGTGGACAAATATACGCGCTTTTGAATTCAGGCAAGGGAGTCGAGCAGGCTGTTGCGGCTGAGGCTATCTCGGCGGCTACTGGTGGTGTCGTCACACAGGGTGTGGGGCGGTTTAACGAGAACCAGTTGCTTGTCCAGCAAGCTCCGGCAATCACCGGCCTTTCCAACACCCTGCAACTCCAAGATCCCAGTCGTATGAACGAGAGGCAGCGTACCCAAGCCTATGGCAGTGTGCCTAGTGAAAAGGCGGTTTTCCAGCAGCATGACAAGAATATGAGCCGAGTACAGGACGTTCATGCCAATCAAAAGGAGTCGTTCCAGGATGAGCGATTGGGGTCACTGAGAACGCAGATAATGAACTCCAATGTAGAACCATCCACCGCATCCAATATCTTTGCTTCGTCTGAAGGGGCTGGTCGATTCTTCGACAAGATCGTTGGCGGCTCAGGGGCGGCCATGGATGGATTCTCAAATGACTTTGCCAACTCGATGAACCAACTGGCACGGATGACGCCCGAGCAGCGTGATCAGTTTATTGCCGACGCACATAAGGGAGATCAGTACATCAAAGATCAGTACGGCCTTCCAGGATTCCTGGCTACTGGTGCGGCCAACCTGGGTAGGGACATTATCGGAGCAGGCGTATCCGGTTTCTATGCAGCCAAGGAATGGCTCACTGGAAAATCGGATCTATCCGAGGCGGCCAAGGGCATGTCGGTTCGCGAGCGTGGAATGTTCTTCGCGGCAGCGCTTGCTAGCGCGAGCGAAGCAGGTGCAGAGCATGCACAGGCCTTTGTGCAGCAGTACGGAGATGAGTTTCGTAATTTGGCCATGCAGACCGCGATACAAGAGCATGGCCTCCATTCGGATGCGGGTGCACGGTTGTTTGCCTCGTCCATCTTGGGCGCAAGCGATGGAAAGGAACAGGAATATCGGGCTCAACTCCGGAGTGAAATGGGCGATGACGCCTTGGCCAACAAAACAGCGGATATCATTGAGTCAGCTGCTGGAGCCGGACGAGAGCAGGCCGGGGGTTATCTGGCTCCAGTTTCGCGCTATTTTGCAGTTAAGCAAGGAGGTGGTTCATGAATACGGCACTGGTCCAACTGAAACTTCGGGAACGCCAGCTTCAGGACGAATTGGAACTGGTATGGGCAAGCATGGATAGCTTGTTGGAGGCTCATAAAGTTTGCGGTCCTATTACTCCGACCTTGGTTATCAATACGCTGAAACTGATGATGTTGGAAGGCCACGGGGATTGGCTTGTAACTCCAGTGGAGCGAGCTGCTGATGCCCTGGTGACCAGCGCTGAAGCCTTAAAGGTCGCCAGTAGGGAAACAGGTATTTGTCAGCATTTATTGAGAGGATGGCTTAGTCGAGCCCAGCGCCACCCTGCACTGGCTTGCAGGGATGGCAAACTAATCCTTCGAGTTGAAGGTTAATCACCGGCGGGGAAGACTGACAGGAAAGACGCTGCGTAACGCAAGTTCTTTCAATAAGGTATTCCCCGCCAGTCAGACCCTGTATCCGAAGTATCAGGAATGGGAAGACTAACGTCTTCCTGGTCATCAAAGTTAACCGATTCCTGAAAATTGACACCTTGTGAACCCGCGTCTCTGGGATGTCTATTCGCAAAAATGGCGATAAGAATAGTTAATGGAATTAAGGACAAAATAAGCCCTCCGTTTCCAGCAATTTTGTATGCAGCGAACAAAGTTGCCAGCACTATGCTCCATCCAAATATACGTTTCATATTGAATACCTCCGGTCATTCTATGACCAATATTTCATTATTACCTGAAACTGCAAGTCTTCAAAGTATCAAAAAATGATACTGTAAAAAAACACAGTGCTTGGCATTGCATATCTGAACTTTCGTGATAGAAAGGAATTGAAACCCTAGTTTTATCGTAGGAGATATGTGATGAAGAACACCAAGAAAAACAAACTGGTCTGGTTCGTTGCCGCCCTCTTTTCCTTGTCTATCGCGTCGCTGATTACGCTTGACGGGGTGGAGCGAAGCGATTGGCTTTACGCGGCAGCTCTTCCAATAGTGATTGCAGCGTTGTGGATGCAATACCGAAATTTGTTCGCCAATAGCAAGGAAGCCTGACAATGGAGAAAAGCACGGATTATAAATCAGGGTGGCTAGGCCGATGGATAGCTGCACGCCACATGGCCTTGGCTGGCTACATCACCAAAATCATCATGATCGAGACGGGACTGACGTACAAACAGGTACGCAGGTTATATCAGGACATCGAAAACGACGGATACGAGCTGGAGCGCAGATCACGTACCTTCCGTGGCGGGGCCACGCTTATTCACAGTCACACCTCCAAGATTCAGGCGTCACTGCTGATGCAGCTTTACCGCAATATTGGTGGTGAGGACGTAATCAGATCGATTGATATCAAAGCCTTGAACAAGGCATTTCGTATGTATCACGCTATTCGCAAGGAAGTTCCTGGTATGAAAGGAGCTCGATGGGCTCCTTTCGATATCACTGATGCCTGGTGTTTGGCATCTGAGCTCAGATGTGGTGATGCAATGCTTGAGCAGTGCGATAATTGTGAATGCACGTACTTTACCTCGGTCAACCAAAGGACCTGCGTCGAGTGTCCTTTTTGCGTCGCCGATAAGAGTAAAGCCGCGTGATTTTCCGCAATTGGGCAGTTTGGCGTAGGAGGTTTATTACTTCAGCCGAATAGCATAGCTCTCAAGATTTTATTGAGAGCTATGCTATGAGAAACCAAACACTCTTCATGAGAATAGTGGCCTTGCTGCTGACGGTCACAATGTCGATGCTGCCGATCCATACATACGCCACCGACGGTCAGAATCCGGATATTTCCTCTGTTGGGAAAGAAGCTCAGACCTTTGGGCAGGACCTAGCCAATTCGTTCAGAGCCAACTCGGGTTCGGTCCAAAACGGCACGATCTCGATGCCGACGCTGAAAGACGGTCAATTCCAGATGAATGGTGGAAGCCAGATCAATGTGAATGACCTGTTTCCCGGTACCAGCGGTGGTGACGGTCAACCCGATAGCTACTATTTCCCGGATGCCAACAAACCCGATGTTGACATGCTCCAGGGTATTTATGATTCCGGCGACGATATGGACGACGTGGGCAACAGCGCCAAGGGGGCTCTTTGGTCCGACGCGAATAGCGCCGATCCATCCATCTCAGGCGCTGCCTACAAAGTACTCCTCGATGCAGCTAACCGCTCACGTCCAGATTTCAGTAAGGACCCGATACTGAACTTGAGCAAAAAGACCTACGAGGACATGGACCTCATTGCTGATGGGTTTGGAGATTGCTCTGCCGAAACAACCATCAGCCAGAACGCTATCAATACTCATGTTCCTGAGTATGAGCGATGCCAGCGCGTTGTTGACCAAAGCGCTGATTGCGAAGTGGTTCATGATTACGATGCCTCTGTAGTGAAGCACTATGACGGTCCATACAACCTCAAGTCTTGTGGCAAAGGATGTACAGAGCTCTGGATTGGTAAAGTCGGGGATGACTATTGGGCAGGTAACTGCAAAATCTATGAGGAATACACTCGTGTCCAGGTAAGCAACCCGGACGCCATCGTTTCCGCGACGCTTGAATATGTGAAGTGGGACGACTATATGCAGGTTTGGGTCGGTAAATCCGGCCAAGAGGCTAAGGTGTGGTCTGGCCCGAATGGAAACTTCCCTCCTGAAACTGCTGGTAAATGTGAGCTTTCCACGAGCTGGGAGCGGAACCCAAATGTTGATGTCACACCCTATTTCAAGAATGTGAAAAATGGTGATGTCGTTACATTCAAGATCCGGGTTTCAGTAACCGGGGAAGGTGAAGGCTATGGCCGCATTAAGCTCCGTTATGACCCATCCAAAGCCATTACCAAGGATGAATGGTCTCCGCAGAGCTGTATGGATTCGGCCAAGGGCGTAGCCGACGGATTTGCTCAAGGGGAAATTACCTGCATTGATAACCCGACCGATACTACTGGCTGCACTGTTATCAATGGCATCAAGGTTTGTGAATCACAACTCAAGCCGTCACCCCTGCCAGGCATTCCAAAGCTCTGCAAAAAGGTGCGGGTCAAAGCTGACTACGACTTCTACAAAGGGCAAATGGACTGCTGGACCGATCCCCAGGGGGAAACTCATTGCCCGGTCAACTCGGGCGGTAATCTCAATAGCTGTACTGAATTCGAGAATAACCCGCAGTGCGGTTTTATCAGCTCTAAGTGCGTGGATGGGGCCGAGGGCGCATCCGGTACCTGCTATGTGCATGAAGATACCTACGATTGCGGCTCCGATGTGGCTGTGCCAACGCTTGAAAAGGAGACCGAGTACCAGTGTGGAGGGCCTATCCGCTGCATGGGGGATGATTGTCTCGATGTGTCAAAGACCCAAAGCACTGACTTTGCCCGTGCCACAGCTCTTCTCAATGCGGCTCAGTTTATGACCCAGGATATGAGCTGTACTGGACAAGATGGGGACAAGAATCCAACTGGTGATGAGAACGTCGTATGTTCAGCATTCGCAGGGGAGGCTGGTGAATGCAAAATAGCTGTAGGAGGTGTATCTGATTGCTGCGAGAAGCCATCTAACATTTCGCTAGCCGACTACCTTAACCTGATCATGGCAGTACCAAAGCTGGACGGTGCAGTGATGGGACTCCAGAACGGTAATTCAATCAAAGGCGCTTACCAGATCCTGCGTGAGCCCGTCTTACAAGGCTGGACCGAAATAACCAAACCTTTCACCAGCTATATCGAGAATATCTCCGGCGCAGTTGATTCCTTCTATCAACCGGTAGAGCAGGTTATTGATGAATTGATGGACCAACTGACCGAGCAGGTTAAAGAGGTCATGGCGGACATCATGAAAGGACTTGGGCAGGATGCTGCCACTCAGGAGGCGGCTGCCGGAGGCGCTGGTAAGATGGCTCAGGAAGGAATGATGGAAAGCGCTGCCACTTGGCTGAGCACAGCGATGACAATATATACGGTCTATGTCGTGGCGATGGTCATGATCCAGATGGTTTACAAATGCGAGGAAGATGAGTTCACCATGAACGCCAAGAGGGCTCTCAAGAACTGCTCCTATGTCGGCTCGTACTGCAAGTCGAAAGTTCTTGGTGCTTGTGTCGAGAAGCGAGAGGCATACTGCTGCTTCAACTCGCCCTTGTCTCGTATCATCCAAGAGCAAGTTCGGCCTCAACTGGGTCAGTCCTTTGGTGATCCGAAGAACCCTCAGTGTGGTGGCATCCCGTTGGACAAAATAGCAGAGATCGACTGGAGCAAGGTGAACCTAGATGAGTGGCTTGGCATCCTGCAACAGAACGGCAAGTTTCCGGACCCGAGTTCGCTAAACCTCGACAGCCTTACCGGCAACGGTAGCGACTTCAACATTGACGGTAGTCGTAAGAATACCAAGGAGAGAACACTGGAACGCTTGAACGGCATCGACGTCGATAAGGCACGGCGCGACTTGGCGTCCGAGATCTTTCCAGACTGGGATGGTAAGCAGTAGTTTGCTGTGTCGGAGGGGCCTAGAACTTTCACATGTGAAAGTTCCGGGCAGAAAGATAAGGCAAGTTTTCTTACTTTTACACCCCAAAAGGGCAACTTGAGCGCTCTGCTTTAAGCCCTAACAGATTAAGAATATCCCCATCGTATTAGCAATATCCAAGAAGATGGGGATTTCGAATGAACAGCTCACAAAATATCAATATTGGTTTAGACCATACCAACGCAGAGTTACGGCTTCTTACTATCCGAGAAGTAACTGACTTGCTCCAGATTTCTCATGTCACCCTCAATCGCCTTTCAAAAAAAGGCGACTTTCCTCGCCCGGTAAGAGTGTCTCGCCAAGTTCGTTACAGAGCCACAGAAGTTCGGGACTGGATACAGAAGAACCAGCATTAAAACAACAAACCCGGCACTGGGCCGGGTCTGGTAAGCGGTTGTTGAATGCTGATGAGTTGGCGCTCCGCAAAGCATTCAGCACATGGCTTGGGAAGCCAATGCGTATAAATAATGTACGCCATAAGTTAGCTATCTGCAACCTTGCTCACTGGGAATTCCAGTTCAAGGTGACTTTCGACTTCCCGTGGCCGCTCAGAATCAAGCGAAGGGAAGGGTACATTGAAAGTAGCAGTTTCCACTGCCGATTCCGGTCGGTATTTTCAACAAGGTACGGCACTCCACCGGATTTTATCGGAAGCACCATACTTACCGCGATGCAGTGACAATAAAACGGCTGCCAGGATCAGGCCCCGCGAGTATGCCATCCGTTATCCCTATATGCAGGTCAATCGTCCAGGCATGGTTTCCTGGTTGGTCTTCGACCTCGATCACTCCAACCCGTTAATCTGGGAGGACGAAGGACTCCCCGCTCCCAATATCATCGTCAGTAACCGCAAGAATGGTCACCCGCACCTTTATTACGCCATTCCCCCTGTTTGCACAACCGAAAACGCCCGCTCCAAGCCTATCGCCTTCATGAAAGCCGTATACGAGGCTATGGCGGCCCGGTTGTGCGCTGATCCGTCCTACAGCGGTCCGGTCGCAAAAACACCGGGGCATCCGTGGTGGAATACCTGGGAGATCCACCATTCAATCTATGATCTGGGCGAACTGGCCGATTACGTTGATTTGGCTGTTAAGCCCTTGTGGAGCTCTGGCCCCAACCTTGATGCCGTGGCGCACTCACGGCATTGCCTGTTGTTCGAGGAGCTGCGTTTCTACGCTTATTCAATCGTCAACCGTGAACGTGAGCAGGGGAACTTTGGTTCCTTTAACCGGCTGCTGGAAGCCTACGCCTTTAATAAGAACAATTTCAGGCTTCGTGGCTTTGACATGAATCTAACAGCAGCACAGGTCAAAGCCACGGTCAAAAGCGTCGCCAGATGGACGTGGGACCGCTATACCGGCTCCAGTCGATGCCATCGGGGGATGATGCGACTTGATAGCTCCCTACCGCTGCGAGAACGTCAGAGATTGTCGGCCAAGCGTACTCATGAGGTTCGCCAGAAGTCCACGGAATCACGGATACGGGCTGCTTGCAGGCAGTTATTGCAACAGGGCTTGAAGCTTACTCAAACAGCCATAGCAAAGCTCGCCAAGCTATCCAGACAAACGGTGGCCAAGTATCGCCATATCTGCAACGAAGTCTCCGAAAGCTCAACGAATGTCATCAGCTTAGATGAGGTTGTTATGGCCCCCAAAGCTGTTAAGCATGGTGTACATCAGATACCTGCCCCCCGCAGGGGCCAACAAGAATCGTCCCTCCTCGGTGGTGATTTGAAGTCAGATGACGCCAAAACTAGGGATGTTCATTCCGAAGACCTCTCAACCAGGCCCGTTGATTGGCCTTTAAAAGAATAAGCAAAACTTTCACATGTGAAAGTTCCAGAAAGTAAGCCGAGTTGTCCAAAAAGGGCACTTTCAGAGCGGAGGTTTCTCAACGGGCACCCATAAAATTGCAGTCATTGAGAGGGTTGCCAATGAAGTAGGTATGCGATGACAGCACAAGAAAGCGAACTGTTACAAAACTTGAGGAATGAGATGGCAGAGATAAAAATGTTGCTAGCTCAAGTTGTTGAGAATGCTGGGAGTGACGGCAATAAGTCGAGCTTACCACCGTCTGATAAAGAGTATCTGACTGTTGATGAGGCGGCGGCTTACATTGGAGCCAAACGTTCCTACATCTACCGTTTGACTCATGAAAAACGAGTATCGTTTACTAAACCGGGAGGGAATAGAGTTCTAATTAAACGATCAGACCTTCAGGCGTGGCTTGAAACGAACAGAGTGAAGTCCCAAGATGAAATTCATCAAGATGTTGCAGCCTATATTACAGGCTCTCGTCGTGGCCGCAGAGCATCCTAAGGGGTTGCTTGCTGACCACAGTGAGGGCAACAAGATCCAAATTCTTTTGCTTGTTCTTCAAAGATATCGGGAAAGCTCCTCATTGCTGTTACTCTGCGGCTTTCGAGAATATCTGCATAAATTTCAGTTGTTCTTAGCTCTGAGTGTCCAAGAAGCCGAGAGAGAGAATAAATATCAACACCACGGTTAAGTTGGGCTACAGCAAAGGTATGCCTACCAGCATGAAAAGTAACGTGTTTGGTTATGCCTGCTCTCATAGCCCATTGCAATAGAGCCACATTCATATAGCTATTGTACTTTAGGCCAACAAAGACTCGATCATCAGGCCCTTTCCTATTTTGAATGTTTAGAAGCGTAACCGCTGAATCTGGCAAATCCAGATATACAAGAGAATTGCCTCCGTTCTTGAGTTTTTGCTGGTCAAATATAATTCGATAATGACCGGGTTCGAATTCCTCTATTTCACTCCAAGTAAGCTTATTGATGTCGCTCCATCTCAAGCCTGTCGTGCAGCTAAAAAGAAACGCCCGCTTCAAAACATCATAGCGACACTCTGCCTTTGTCATTGCCCGAACTTCATCCAGAGTGAGATAGGTTCGTTTCGTATTTTCCGCCTTGACACTTTTTACCCGCTGGACAGGGTTATCTCTGATGATGCCTTCTCGGTATGCTTCATTCAGGGCGGCTCTGACTTTGTTGAAATAACTAGAGGCAGTGTTTTTGGCAAGTTTGGATTTAGATTTCGTTAGAGGTTCTTCCAGAAGATATTTCCTAAACCCTTCCAAGAATTTTTTATCAATTTCCTCAAAAGTAAGTTCCGCTCTCCCATGGTAGCTTCGAAGATGTTTGCCCGCTGAAACCCAAATTGAATAGTTTGAGGTGCTTCCTGACTCCTTGGTGGAAGTTAATCTGTCGTAGTACTCGTAAAAGCTCGAAGCAAGCTTTACCCGGTCTTCAAGTTGGAACTTGTTGGCGTGAGATTCAACCAGTCTGGCTGACCGCGCAGCCTCGGCCTGACGCAACATCTCTTTATTATGCTGGCGTTCTGCTTGAGTTTTTGGGCTCTGATAGACATAGAGCTCTAATGGCTCGTAGTCGCGCTTTGGTCTTTTTTTGCCATCTTCCCCTTCAACAACACCGTAGTAGTACACCAGTCTAAGTTGCTGAAGCCCTTTCGAGTTAGGATTACGCTTGTTTACTGATACCTTCATCTCCGCTCCTTTTTGCTCCCATTACTCCAAAATTCTAACCTGGGAGTAAATAGGGATCAATTTTTAGCAAAGCGGAGCAAAAGCATGTGAAATGCAGTAAAACCGTTTCGCAACAAAAAATGAATAATAACCATTAAAAACAATTACTTATTTTGATGTGTTTTGAAAGGTTTTACCACGTTTCTCTGATTGATGAGCTACTTCACTTCCCGATACAAAACGAGCTAAAAATCCTGCCGAGTAAATCGTCTGAGCTAAACTCGCCGGTAATTTCATTTAAGTGCTGCTGGGTTAAGCGCAGCTCTTCTGCCAGGATTTCGCCGGCGATATAGCTGTGCAGTTGCTCCTGGCCGATGGCTAAATGCTCGGCGGCGCGATCCAGTGCATCTAAATGGCGGCGGCGGGCGAGGAAGCTGCCCTCGACACTGCTGTCAAAGCCAATACATTGCTTTAAGTGCTCGCGCAGCGCATCAATACCGGCGCCGGTTTTGGCCGAAATGCGATACACCGGCGCTTTGGCGGCGGTATCCGCTGTTGGCTGTGCAGAGCGCAGCTCGCCGGTTAAATCGGCTTTATTGCGGATCACGGTAACGCCTAAGCCTTCGGGCAAGCGGTCAATAAAGTCGGGCCAGATATCGTGCGGATCGGTCGCATCGGTGGTAGTGCCATCCACCATAAACAGCACCCGGTCAGCCTGTTCAATTTCTTGCCAGGCGCGCGCTATACCAATCTGCTCGACCTGATCGGTAGCCTCGCGCAGGCCGGCAGTGTCAATAATATGCAGCGGCATGCCATCGATATGAATATGTTCACGCAGCACATCACGGGTGGTACCGGCAATGTCGGTAACAATAGCGGCTTCACGACCAGCTAAGGCATTTAGTAAGCTGGATTTACCGGCGTTAGGCCGGCCGGCAATCACTACTTTCATACCTTCGCGCAAAATACTGCCCTGGGTGGCCTGCTTTTTCACATGCGCCAGATAGTCGATGATCTCGGCTAAATCGGCAGCAACTTTGCCGTCAGATAAAAAGTCGATTTCTTCATCCGGAAAGTCAATTGCCGCTTCAACATACATGCGCAGGTGAATCACTTTTTCTACCAGCTCGTGGATATGGCGGGAGAACTCACCCTGCAAGGATTGCATAGCGCTGCGTGCCGCCTGTTCGCTTGAAGCATCAATTAAGTCGGCAATGGCTTCGGCCTGGGCCAAATCCAGTTTGTCATTTAAAAACGCACGCTCGGAAAATTCACCGGGGCGGGCAATGCGTACATTGGGCAGGGCTAATACCTGTTTTAATAGCATATCCAACAGCACCGGGCCGCCGTGACCTTGTAGCTCTAACACATCTTCGCCGGTAAAGGAATTGGGGCCGGGGAAATACAGCGCTATGCCCTGATCCAGCACCTGTTTGCTGCTGTCAAAAAACGGCAGATACTCGGCATAGCGTGGCTTGGGAATGCGGTGCAGTATGGCTTGTGCCACCGCTTTGGTGTGCGGGCCTGAAATACGGATAATACCCACACCGGCGCGGCCGGGGGCGGTAGCGAGTGCGGCGATGGTGTCGGTAGTAAACATGCGTTGCCTCTTAATGGAAAAAGCCTGTCAGCATAATGCGACAGGCTTAAGGTTTAACGGCGCGGGCAAGGAAATCATCATTTCGCCGCTTTCGACAGCACATCCCTGTACTGTCTCAATCTCCGCGACATCCTTGTCGCTGCTGCATGATGACACCTTGCCCTTGCTTGTGGCGCCGTGTTACGCCTTTTTCGTATGTAAGCCTTTCTTTTCCATACCTTTGTAGATGTATAACATCTGCGCCAGAGAGATCAGGTTACTCACAAACCAGTACAATACCAGACCACTTGGGAACCAGAGGAAGAACACAGAGAACGCCACCGGCATCCACATCATGATCTTCTGCTGCATTGGGTCGGTCACCTGCATGGGCGTCAGCTTTTGCATCAGGTACATACTGGCACCAAACAGCACCGGCAGTACATAGTAGGGGTCTTGCGCCGACAAGTCGGTGATCCACAGCATAAAGGGCGCGTGGCGCAGCTCAACGCTTTCGACAAATACCCAGTACAGTGCCAGGAAAATCGGCATCTGGATCAGCATCGGTAAGCAGCCACCCATAGGGTTTACTTTCTCTTTGCGATACAGCTCCATCATGGCCGGGCCCATCTTCTGCCGGTCGTCTTTGTAACGGGCCTGCAGCTCGTCAATTTTCGGCTTTAAGTTACGCATCTTGGCCATCGACTCGTACTGCACCTTGGTTAGCGGGTACATTAAGCCTTTAACAATCAGCGTAATAATAATAATGGCCACACCCCAGTTCACTACCACGCTTTGGATAAGCGTCAGTAACCAGAACAGCGGTTGCGAGATAAACCACAGAAAGCCGTAATCCACCGTTAAATCCAGGCCGTTGGCTAATTTGGCCAGGTTGTCCTGCGTTTTCGGGCCGGCGTAAAAGGTGCTACCCAGTGTTACCGTGGCGCCTGGCTCGATATTCACTGCCGGGCCTTTGGCGCCAATTACGCCCTGGCCATTGCGTACCAGGCTATACAGTTGGTTATCAGCTTGCTGATCCGGTACCCAGGCCGATACGAAATAGTGCTCCAGCATGGCAACCCAGCCGCCGGTCGTAGCTTCGAGCAGGTTTTTCTCCTGCATGTCGTCAAACGCATATTTGTTGTAGCGCTCTGAGCTGGTACCAAAGGCGGCGCCGCGGTAGATCGGCATCATCATGCTGGTACTTTCGCCGTTATCAATGCTTTGCACCAGGTGCTGATACGGCTGTACGGTTTTCACTTCAGTGCTTTGGTTATGCAGTAAATATTCTACCCGGACATCATATTGGCCGGCGGTAAAAATAAAGCGCTTTTCTACCTGTAAGCCATTGTGGTTAAAGGTTAATGGCACCACCAGCTCCGTTGCACCTTCGGCCATACGGTAGCTGGTGTGCGCTGCGCTATAAACCGGCCGTGGATTACGGCTGTCGTCCGGGCCATCACGGCCAATCAGGCCACTTTGTGCCACATACTCAAAGCCGGGTAAGCGACGCATCAACGGGTAAGGTTCGGCTTTACCTTTTTCCAGTTCGAAGTCGGGCAGGGTTAGCGCAACAATGTCACCACCACGGCTGTCGATGCTCAGGTTAAACACGTCAGTGCTGACTTCGATCGTGCGGGCACTGGCGGTTACTGTGGCTGCCGGCTGCTCGGTGTCAGCAGTCGTCAGCTGTAAATCAGCAGAGCTGGTAGCGCTGTTTGGGCTAACCTCGGCTACCGGTGTCACCGGCTGCGGCGCATTAGCAATATTCCACTGCTGCCAGAGTAAAAAACTGACCAGTGCCAGACCAATAACTAATAAACTACGTTGTGATTCCATGGCTTAGCTTTTCTCATTGTGCTTTTCAGGAACAGGATCATCACCGCCTGCATGTAAGGGGTGACATTTTAATAAACGTTTCGCTGCTAACCAACTGCCTTTGAGCACACCAAAACGCTCAACGGCGGTAATAGCATAATGGGAGCAGGTCGGCTGAAAACGGCAGCTGGGGCCAAACAGCGGGCTAATCAGTTTCTGGTAGCCTTTAAGCAGCAGTAACACTAAGCTGATTGCTGCGCGGTGTATTGGCGAGCGATTTTGCGCCATAACTTTTCCAGTTGCCTATGTAACTCATCATTAGCGGTATTGCTAATGTCACCCTTCACCATCAGTACCAAATCGACGCCAGGCAACTCATGTTGATGCAAACGAAAATTGTCACGCACACAACGTTTAATACGGTTGCGGTGCACGGCTAATTTAACACGTTTTTTAGCGATAGTAAGGCCTAATCGGGGATGCGGCAGTTGATTGGCTTTAACCAGGATAGTAAACAGCGGGGAAGACACCCGAAACGGGTTTTGGAACACATTGTCGAACTGACTGGGAGTTAACAGTCGTAACTCCCTGCCGAATTTCAGGCTGACCACTCAGCGGCTAACCGCTGATTAGGCAGTTAAACGCTTACGGCCTTTAGCACGGCGACGCGCTAATACCTGACGACCATTTTTAGTGGCCATACGAGCACGGAAACCGTGGTTACGCTTGCGTTTTAATACGCTTGGTTGAAAAGTTCTTTTACTCATAATTTCATCCGTCCGGTAGAAATATTTACTAAAGGTTTCTGTGTTTTAGCAAATATACCAAAACGCAGCTGACAAAAATGAGCGCGAATTTTAAGTAGTCTGTGGCCTAAAGTCAATCTGATCCTGCGTTTTATTGCAGCCTGATCATTACTGATCCTGGCGATAACAAAAGTTTTCCACAGGTGGCTATCGGCTAAGTGAATAAAGTGTGAGTTGTTCAGCAGTTAGATCCGATAATTACCATAAAAAGCTGCGGTATTATGAAAAGGTATAAGATAATTTTATTGATATAAAACAGTTTGATAGCTAATTTTTTTTAACGGTGGCTTATTTTTATAAAAGTCAATATTGATGTTGTGGATAAGATAGTACCATAATGTGCGCTTCGTTAACTTACGCCAGCCTTATTCATCATAATAACCAAGGCTTCTGGAGAGAGGGTGTATCAGTCCGTTTGGCAAAATTGCCTGCAAGCGCTGCAAGCCGAGTTACCGGCACAGCATTTCAGTATGTGGATCCGCCCACTGCAAGCTGACAGTTCTGACACTGGGCTTACCTTATACGCGCCTAACCGTTTCGTACTGGATTGGGTACGCGAAAAATACCTCAGCCGGATCCTGGAGTTGATCCACGATTACTGTGGCGACGATGCGCCGCGGCTTAAGTTTGATGTCGGCTCCAGCCAAAGCAATAGCCGCAGTAGCGTAAAAGCCCCTGCGCCGCTGGCGGTCACGCCGGTGGAAACTGTCGCCAAAGACAGCCCTGAGCCGGCGCCGAAAACCATCGTTACCAGCAATGTGCGCGCCAATTACACCTTTACTAACTTTGTTGAGGGTAAATCAAACCAGTTAGCGCGGGCCGCTGCGTCGCAAGTGGCCGATAACCCCGGTACAGCGTACAACCCGCTATTTATTTACGGCGGCACCGGTTTGGGTAAAACCCACTTATTACACGCGGTGGGTAACGGTATTTTAGCCAAGAAGCCAGATGCCAAAGTAATTTACATGCATTCGGAACGCTTTGTGCAGGATATGGTAAAAGCGTTACAAAACAATGCGATAGAAGAGTTTAAGCGTTATTATCGCTCGGTCGATGCGTTGCTAATCGATGATATTCAGTTTTTCGCCAATAAAGAGCGCTCGCAGGAAGAGTTTTTCCATACCTTTAATGCCTTGCTCGAAGGCAATCAGCAGATCATCCTAACCAGCGACCGTTATCCGAAAGAAATCGACGGCGTGGAAGACAGGTTAAAATCGCGCTTTGGCTGGGGCCTGACTATCGCTATCGAGCCGCCAGAGCTGGAAACCCGGGTGGCGATCCTGATGCGCAAAGCCCATGAGAACCAGATCCGCCTGCCGGAAGAAGTGGCGTTTTTTATTGCCAAGCGGCTGCGCTCTAACGTGCGTGAATTAGAGGGGGCACTAAACCGGGTTATTGCCAACGCTAATTTTACCGGCCGGCCCATTACCATAGATTTTGTCCGTGAAGCGCTGCGCGATTTGCTGGCACTGCAAGATAAGCTGGTCACCATTGAGAATATTCAAAAAACGGTAGCGGAGTATTACAAAATCCGGGTGGCCGATTTGCTGTCGAAGCGGCGCTCGCGTTCAGTGGCACGGCCACGGCAAATGGCGATGGCGTTATCAAAAGAGCTGACCAACCACAGCTTACCGGAAATTGGCGATGCCTTTGGCGGGCGCGACCATACAACGGTGCTACATGCCTGCCGTAAAATTGAGTCGCTAAAAGAAGAAACACACGAAATAAAAGAAGATTTTCAGAATTTAATCCGCACCTTGTCATCGTAAAGGGACTGGCTCATGCAATTTACCATTAACAGAGACGCCTTACTTAAACCACTGCAAATGGTGTCTGGTGCTATTGAGCGCCGTCACACGCTGCCAATTTTATCTAATGTGCTGGTAGAAGTTAGTGATGCCAGTTTATCGCTGACCGGTACGGATTTGGAAGTCGAGCTGGTAGCCACCACTGAGGGCTTAACAGTGCAAAGCCCCGGCCGTGTTACCGTGCCGGCCAAAAAGCTGCTGGACATTTGCCGTAGCCTGCCGGAGGCGTCTGATATCCGCGTGCAGCTGCAGGGTGATAATTGTATTTTAAGCAGTGGCAAAACCAAGTTTACCTTATCGACACTCAGCGCGGCTGAGTACCCTAACCTGGAAAGCTGGCAGGGCGAGGTGGATATTCAGCTAAGCCGGGCGCAACTACGTAAACTGCTGGACGATACCGCCTTTTCGATGGCGAACCAGGATGTGCGCTACTACCTAAATGGTTTGTTGTTTGAAGTAGACAATGGCAGTGTAAAAGCTGTCGCCACTGATGGCCATCGTCTTGCACTGAGTAACCTGGAGTTGCCGGGCCTGACAGCGCAGCAAAAGCAAATTATTATTCCACGTAAAGGCGTGCTGGAAATTATGCGGCTGTTGGCCAGTGACGAACAGCTGGTGACGCTCAGTTTAGGCCAGAACCATATTCGCCTGACGGACAGTAATTTTGTCTTTAGCAGCAAGCTGATAGATGGTCGTTTTCCCGATTATCGCCGGGTACTGCCACGCAACAGCACTAAATTAGTTACCGCCCATCGCAGTATGTTAAAAGACGCTTGCACCCGCGCCTCTATTTTGTCGAACGAAAAATACCGTGGCGTGCGCTTTACCCTGGCCAGTCACGAGCTGCAAATAGTAGCGAACAACCCTGAGCACGAACAGGCCGAAGAGATCATCGAAGTAGAGTATCAGGGTGACGGGCTAGAAATTGGTTTTAACGTTGGCTACTTGCTGGACGTGCTAAATACCCTGACCACCGATCTGGTGCAGCTGCATTTAAATGACGCCAATTCCAGTGCTTTAGTGGAAGGCGTCGGTAACAGCGGCGCCAGTTACGTTGTTATGCCAATGCGCTTGTAAGCTATGTCACTGCTGTCGTTGCATGCCAGTCAGTTTCGCAATCTGACGGCAGTGTCGTTTAACGCGCACCCGCAATTTAACCTTATCGTTGGCAGTAATGGCAGCGGCAAGACCAGTTTACTGGAAGCCATTTACTATCTGGCGCATGGTCGGTCGTTTCGTACTAACAGGCCGCAGCGCCTGGTGCAGCATGACACCGACGCCTTTACCCTGCATGCTAAGCTTGGTGCGCAGCAACAAACCCATAGTTTGGGTTTACAGCGCGATAAGCAGGGCGAGTTAGTGCTTAGGCTTAACGGCGCTAATGTTAACCGTTTGGCCGAGTTTGCCGCTTTGTTGCCGGTGCAGCTGATTACGCCCGACAGCTTTCGGTTGTTTTTTGGCGGGCCGAAAGAGCGGCGGCAGTTTTTTGATATGGGTTTGTTCCACGTGGAACCAAACTTTTTTGGCTGCTGGTTAAGGTTTAATAAAGTGCTAAAGCAGCGCAATGCTCTGTTGAAAACCAGCCGGCATTACGACAACCAGTTTCAGTATTGGGACGAGCAGTTTGTAGCGCTGGCGTTTGAGTTACAGCAGCTACGCCAGGCTTATGTAACCCAGCTACAGCAAGCGTTTGCCGAGCTGACTGCTGCGGATACCTTGCTGCAGCAGTTAAGCTTTCAGCTGCAGCAAGGCTGGCCAGATAAGCTGAATACCCCCGAGCAATTACTGCAGCTGTTACAGCAAAGTTTTGCCCAGGACAGCCGGATGGGCTTTAGCCAATATGGCCCACAAAAAGCCGATTTGAAGATAAAAAAAGACCAGGTTAGCGCCGAAGAAGTGTTATCCCGTGGTCAGTTAAAAGTGTTATTATTTGCGCTTAAAATTGCGCAAAACAACGTTATTCGCGACAGTGGGCAAAAACAACCACTGTTGCTGATTGACGATTTAGCGTCGGAGTTAGACCAAGCGTCCACCCGGCAGATTTTTAGCTATTTACGCGATATAAACTCACAGGTTTTTATTACTGCAATTAACGCTGAACAAGTGACACCCTTTATTGCCAGTGAACAGCAGGCAATGTTTCACGTGGAACACGGACAGCTAACAGCACGGACAGATAACGATGGCCGAACAACATAACTACGATTCTTCCAGCATAAAAGTATTAAAAGGACTGGATGCAGTTCGCAAAAGACCCGGTATGTACATTGGCGATACCGATGATGGCACCGGCTTGCACCATATGGTGTTTGAGGTGGTGGATAACTCTATCGATGAAACCTTAGCTGGCCATTGTTCTGATATCTGGGTAACCATTCATAGCGACGGCTCAGTGTCGGTACGTGACAATGGCCGCGGTATTCCAACGGAAATGCATGAAGAGGGTGTGTCAGCCGCTGAAGTTATTATGACGGTGTTACACGCTGGCGGTAAATTTGACGACAACTCTTATAAGGTGTCGGGCGGTTTGCACGGTGTGGGTGTCTCCGTCGTGAATGCGTTGTCCGACAAACTGGAATTGACTATCCGCCGCGGCGGTAAAGTACACCAGCAAATTTATCATTTGGGTGTGCCGCAGGCACCGCTGGCCATGATCGGCGAGACCGAGGATAAAGGTACTGCTATCCGTTTTTGGCCCAGCCCAACCATTTTCAGCGATATCAACTTCCACTTCGACATTCTGGCCAAGCGCCTGCGCGAACTGTCGTTCTTAAACTCGGGCGTGAGTATTATCCTGACTGACGAGCGTAGCGATAAAAAAGACCACTTTAAATACGAGGGCGGCATTGAGGCTTTTGTGCAGTATTTAAACCGCACCAAAACCAGCGTACACCCAAAGGCGTTCTATTTTACTGAGCAGCGTGATGACGGCATTGCAGTCGAAGTGGCGATGCAGTGGAACGACAGTTATCAGGAAAACGTGTTTTGTTTTACTAACAACATTCCACAGCGTGACGGCGGTACGCACTTAGCCGGCTTCCGCGGTGCCCTTACACGGGTATTGAACAGCTATATCGAACAGGAAGGCTACGCCAAGAAGATGAAGGTGCAAGCCTCTGGCGATGACGCGCGTGAAGGTTTAACAGCAGTAATCAGTGTAAAAGTGCCGGACCCTAAGTTCAGCTCACAAACCAAAGATAAACTGGTTTCCAGCGAAGTGCGTTCAGCAGTAGAAAGCGCCATGGCAGAAAAGCTAAACGAATACCTGCTGGAAAACCCGAACGATGCCAAAATCATCGTGACCAAAATTGTTGATGCTGCCCGTGCCCGTGATGCGGCGCGTAAAGCGCGTGAGATGACGCGGCGTAAAGGCGCGCTGGATATCGCCGGCTTGCCGGGTAAACTGGCCGACTGTCAGGAAAAAGACCCGGCGTTATCAGAACTGTACATAGTAGAGGGTGACTCTGCGGGTGGCTCGGCTAAACAGGGTCGTAACCGCAAAAACCAGGCGATACTGCCACTGAAGGGTAAAATTCTTAACGTGGAAAAAGCCCGCTTTGACAAAATGCTGTCATCGCAGGAAGTCGGTACGCTTATCACCGCACTGGGTTGTGGTATCGGCCGCGAAGAGTACAACCCGGATAAAACCCGTTACCACAGCATTATTCTGATGACGGATGCTGACGTCGACGGTTCGCACATCCGTACGCTGTTATTAACCTTCTTCTATCGTCAGATGCCGGAGCTGATTGAGCGCGGTTATATTTATATCGCTCAGCCGCCCCTGTATAAAGTGAAAAAGGGCAAGCAAGAGCAATACATTAAAGACGAAGCGGCGCTGACGGAGTACCTGACCACGCTCGCGCTGGACGAGGCGTCATTGCACGTCAATGCCGATGCACCGGGTATCAGCGGTGAAGCGTTGGAGAAGCTGGTACGCCAATACCATAAGGTTGATGCCACCATAGAGCGGTTAACCCGTAAGATCCCGTTTAACTTATTAAACGAGCTGATTTACGTGCCTGGCTTTGATGTATCACAAGCCAAGTCGGCTGAATACGCCGAAAAGTGGACCAATGGCTTAACCCAGAGGCTGATCAACAAAGAAGGTGACGGCTCCAGCTATAGCTATGCGGTACATGAAGACCGCGAGCGCCAGCTGTTCCTGCCCAAAGTGATTATCCGTCAGCACGGTATTGATAACGAGTACCTGCTGCACCATGACTTTGTTACCTCGCGTGATTATCTGAGCATAGCGGCGCTGGGCGACGAAATCCGTGATTTGATTGAAGAGGGTGGTTTTGTCCGCCGCGGCGAAAAGGTAAAACCGGTAGAAACCTTCCTGGAAGCCTTAGACTGGCTAATGAGCGAGTCCAAACGTGGCCTGTACATTCAGCGCTATAAAGGGCTGGGCGAGATGAACCCGGAGCAGCTGTGGGAAACCACTATGGATCCGCAAAGCCGCCGCATGTTGCAGGTAACCATTGAAGATGCGATTGGCGCTGACCAGCTGTTTGCCACCCTGATGGGTGACCATGTAGAGCCAAGACGTGCCTTTATTGAAGAGAACGCGCTCTACGTGGCTAACCTGGATGTGTAACCAACACCATTAATTACCAAGGGGCTGCGGCCCCTGTGTCATTTTAGCGAGTTAACAGCGCATGCATAAATACGATATTAAAACCTTTCAGGGCCTGATTTTAGCCCTGCAGGATTACTGGGCGCGTCAGGGCTGCGTAATAGTGCAGCCGCTGGATTTAGAGGTAGGCGCCGGTACTTTCCACCCGATGACCTTTTTACGCTCCTTGGGCCCTGAGCCGACTAATGTGGCCTATGTGCAGCCATGCCGCCGGCCCACCGATGGCCGCTATGGCGAAAACCCAAACCGCCTGCAGCATTACTACCAGTTTCAGGTGATCTTAAAACCATCACCAGACAATATTCAGGAGCTGTACTTAGGCTCATTGCGTGAGCTGGGGATCGATACCCTGGTACACGATATCCGCTTTGTCGAAGACAACTGGGAATCGCCGACGCTGGGCGCCTGGGGCCTGGGCTGGGAAGTGTGGCTAAACGGCATGGAAGTGACCCAATTTACCTACTTCCAGCAAGTGGGTGGTTTAGAATGCCGCCCGGTTACCGGTGAGATCACTTACGGTTTAGAGCGGCTGGCCATGTATATTCAGGGCGTCGACTCCATTTACGATCTGGTCTGGACTGACGGCCCTTTAGGCCGGGTCACTTACGGCGATGTGTTTCATCAGAACGAAGTAGAGCAGAGCACTTATAACTTTGAGCATGCCGATGTAGCAGCACTGTTTGCTTACTTTGACCAGTGCGAAAAAGAAAGCCAGTACCTCATTGAGCAGGGGTTAGCTTTGCCAGCCTATGAAAAAGTGATGAAGGCCTCGCATGCGTTTAACCTGCTGGATGCGCGTCATGCTATTTCGGTGACCGAGCGGCAGCGCTATATTCTGCGGGTACGTACCCTGGCCAAAGCCTGTGCTGAAGCTTACTATGCCGCGCGTGAAAAACTGGGTTTCCCGCTGTGCAAAAATACCAACAGTGCGAAGCAGGAGGCCTAATGAGCGCGCAAGATTTTTTTGTTGAAATTGGTACTGAAGAGCTGCCACCTAAGGCGCTGAAAACCTTAGCTACCGCCTTCGCGGATAACCTGCAGGCCGAGCTGGCCAAACTGGAACTTAGCCACAGCGATGTGCACTGGTACGCCGCACCGCGCCGCTTAGCCGTGCGTATTAACGCTCTGGCAGCGCAACAAGCGGATAAAGTGGTAGAAAAGCGCGGCCCTGCCTTAGCGTCAGCCTTTGATGCCGACGGCAAACCGACCAAAGCAGCGCAAGGTTGGGCGGCGGGTTGTGGTATTACGGTTGAACAGGCGGAACAGCTGCAAACCGATAAAGGTGCCTGGTTACTGCATAAAGCCAAAGTAGCCGGTGCAGCAACAGTGAGCTTATTGCCCGAGGTGGTACAGCAGGCATTGGCGAAATTGCCGATTGCCAAGCCAATGCGCTGGGGTAACTCGACCGCCGAGTTTATCCGCCCGGTACACACTATTATTATGTTGTTTGGCCGTGACGTGGTGCCCGCCACTATTTTGGGCCGTAGCAGTGCTAATTTCACCCATGGCCATCGTTTTCATGCGCCGGAAAAAGTCACCATTAACCATGCCGATGAATACCTGGCCAGTATGCGTAGTGCCTTTGTCGTCGCCGACTTTGCCGAGCGTAAAGCCTTTATTGCAGCAGAAGTAGAGAAAACGGCTTTAGCGTTGCAGGGTAAAGCGCTGATGGACGATGCTTTACTGGAAGAAGTCACCGCCCTGGTGGAGTGGCCGGTAGTGCTGGTGGGTAGCTTTGAAGAAAGCTTCCTGCAGGTGCCGGCAGAGCCGTTAATTTCTACCATGAAAGATAACCAGAAGTACTTCCCGCTACTGGATAGCCACGGCAAGCTGCAGAATAAGTTTATCTTTGTTGCCAACATCGCCAGCAAAGATCCGCAGCAGATTATCAGCGGTAACGAAAAAGTGGTGCGGCCGCGTTTATCCGACGCCCAGTTCTTCTTTAATACCGATCGCAAGCAAAAACTGGCCGACAGGCTAGATAGCCTGAAAACCGTGTTATTCCAGCAGCAACTGGGCACGCTGGCGGAAAAGTCTGAGCGCATTAGCAAAGTAGCAGGTTTTGTCGCAGCGAAAATCGGTGCCGATGTCGCCGCGGCAGAACGTGCAGGTTTGTTATCGAAAACCGACCTGATGACCAATATGGTGGGCGAGTTCCCGGAAGTGCAGGGCATTATGGGGATGCACTATGCCCGCCTCGATGGCGAAAATGAAGCGGTCGCGTTAGCGCTGAACGAGCAATATATGCCGCGCTTTGCCGGTGATCAGCTGCCCAGCCGGTTAGAAGGCGCAGCGGTAGCGATTGCCGATAAGCTGGATACGCTGGTCGGGATCTTTGGCATTGGCCAGGCACCGAAAGGCGATAAAGACCCGTTCGCACTGCGCCGCGCGGCGATAGGTGCGCTACGGATTATGGTCGACAAGCAATTGCCACTGGATCTGGTTGATATCATTGCCTTTAGCCAGCAAAGCTTTGGTACTAAGCTGACCAACAGCAACGTTGCCGAAGACGTGCTGGAATTTATGTTGGGCCGTTTCCGCGCTTGGTATGAAAGCGAAGGCTATAGCGTCGATGTTATTCAGGCGGTGTTAGCGCGCCGGCCAACTAACCCCAGCGATTTTGACCGCCGGGTAAAAGCGGTGGCAGAGTTCCGTAAACTGGAAGCTGCGGCTGCACTGGCTGCAGCGAATAAGCGGGTAGCCAATATTCTGGCCAAAGTAGAGGGCGCTATTGCCACTACGGTTAATGCTGCACTGTTACAGGAAGACGCCGAGCAGGCACTGCATAAAGCCATAGTAGCGGAGCAGGCCTATCAAGCGGGCCAGCACAGCTACGCCGAGGGCCTGGCGCACTTAGCAGCCATGCGTGAGGTGATCGATACCTTCTTTGACAAGGTGATGGTAAATGCCGATGACGCCGCTGTAAGGGCCAACCGCCAGGCATTGTTAAAGCAACTGCGCGAGTTGTTCCTGCAAGTGGCGGATATTTCCGTTTTGCAGTAACTATTTGAAATAAAATGAAAAAGCCAGCTTGATGCTGGCTTTTTTGTAACAACAGCGTAGAGGAGCAGCTGATTTTGGTATAGGCGGTACAGAGTGGTGTTGAGAGGTAGGGAAACCGTAATATTTTGTTACGACAACTTTGATACCTTAGGGTTGCATAATGATACCTAAAGGTTATATATTGAAACCCTAGGGTATCAATGTGAGGTGCAAAATGGAAAAATGGAACGCAGAGCAACAAATCAAAACGCTTAAATACGGCGCTTATACCACGCTTTGGGCGGCAGCCATGTTCGCCGCAGTACTAACCAACAATATCGCGGAATCATTGGCGCTGAGTTATCAGGGGCTGGTGTCAAGCGCGGTCATTATAACGGCATTAGGCTTTGTTATTTACTCTATTCGTTGGACCAGCAAATACAAAATCTTTACCCATGGTTGGCGGGAAATGCTGGGTTTATACAGTGATGAGTTTGCCCGCGATACCAACCACAAAGCGAACACCCTAACCTTGTATGTAGTGTTGTTAGTGCTGGTAGCCGGCTTTTTACTGGGCGATATAGTGGCTAGAGATGATGGCCTCTCACAATGGTTTAATATGGCTAACTACTCGTTAGCGTTACTAATCATCGGCGCGCTGCTATGGAGTGGCACGGTGTTATACCTGTTACGAGGCGGGGAGGATGGCTAATGGACGAGCTGAGCAATACTATAGCGGCGCTACGCGGCGCCCGGCAGCTGTCACAAACTGAGTTGGCAGATGCTATAGGGGTGTCACGTAAAACCATTAGCACAGTAGAAACTGGCCGTTTTACGCCATCAGTGGTTATCGCGCTGAAACTGGCCAGTTTTTTTAATGTACCGGTAGAGCAGATCTTTACGTTAAACAAAACACCTTAAAGTAGGTAACAGCGGCAGGCTGGTCGGATGGGGCAGATACTCTGCGCCCTGTCCGCCAAGTGCTAAAGTTGGTATGCATTAGCTGTTAAAGCCAGCTGTAATATTTGTCTCTGGCATCTGTTGCTGTAACCACTGCAGCAATGGCTGATACTGCTGTAGCGGAAATTTATACCTTACCTGCAGCTCAGCATTGAGCGAAAAGTCGATATAACCAAACTGATCTTGCTCAAACAGTTTTATCTGTTCAATTGCGCTGATATCACCTTGTTCCATACCCACGCGCAGTTTGTCGCCCTGCAGTGAAAAAAGCGACAGTATATCTTTGCTGTAAACGTAATCGCCGTTGTGCCGGGGCGTAAAGCCAAACATCACTGCGATATCTGCAAACAGCAGCACCAATAAGCCCACGGCAGCATACCAATTAAACCACCAGACTAAAGCGGCAATGATAACCAGCAACACCACCTTGGCGGTGTTAGACGTTTTTATTAACTGCCATAGCATGCATGTTTATCCTTATCAGCATCACTTTTACCTAAGTTATGAGCACTTTTTGCCACTTTCAACTAAGGCTAAGCGGGCAATTGTAACAAAGGGTGTAGATTAGTTTGGCTTGCAACCGCAGCGCATACGGTGTGTTGCTTAAATCCCGGCCATGCCAATTGGATTGACCAGGTAAGACTGATGATGCCGAAAGAGCCAAACTCAGCTCATCTGCTGGCTTCCTGTAGCCAGGCATGACAGCAGAAAACTTGCCGGGTATTTGTGCGTCAATAAGTTTAAAGCCGCAGTCCTGATGTTTAGATATCACAGATTGAAAATATAGCACTAAATGTTATACTTTTTGCGTTCATAGCAAGGATTGCTAATGCGGGTATTTAAAAACAAAGTTTTTGCAAAATGGGCAAGCAAAGAGGGGCTGACAGGCAAAACGCTTTTAGCGGCGATTGCGGAGATGGAACAAGGGCTGATTGATGCAGACTTAGGCGGCGGTGTTTTTAAAAAGCGTGTCGCAACGACTAAGGGCAAAAGTAGTGGCGGCAGAACCTTGATAGCATACCGGTTTGCTGACAAGGCGTTCTTTGTTTATGGCTTTAGTAAAAACACTAAAGCCAATATAACTGCTACTGAACTCAAAGCTTTGAAGATATTGGCTAGTGATTTGCTGAATTACAGTGATACTGAAATTAATAGTCTGCTGGAAGCTGGCGCATTATTTGAGGTAAACGCAGATGAATAAATCAATTTTGGATATGGTGCAGGAAACGGCGCAGGATTTTTATAACGCCGGGGTAATGAAAGATACCACCTTGCGTGAGATAGAAGCCTTATGTCTGCCGGTTGTAGAAGAATTTACCGCTGAACAAATTAAACAAATTCGTACCCGCAATAAAGCCAGTCAGGGGGTGTTTGCGGCTTATTTGAATACCAGCACATCGACAGTGCAGAAGTGGGAGCAAGGGAAGAAAAAGCCAAACGGCCCATCAATGAAATTATTGAATCTGGTAGCAAAAAATGGCTTACAGATTCTGGCTTGAAAGAAGTTAGCCGCTAACTTTTTTCACCACATACCTATACGGCAGTTCAGCCGTATCACTGCCGACTAACTCATGATCCATAAAGCGGCAGAATGCCGGGATATCGCGGGTGGTGGCCGGGTCGTCGGCGATAATCAGTAAGGTTTCACCCACCTGCATTTTACGCAGTTGCAGCCGCACCATCATGACCGGCTCGGGGCAGCGCAGGCCTAAGGCATCCAGGGTTTGATCTGCGCTGCTAAACATATCTTCCATCGTTACTCCGGTAAAAAATGGGGTCGCAGTACTCTGACCCCATTTTAAGCGAATAAAAAGGGCCGTAAAAACGGCCCTTATTCTATGCGATTGTGTTTATTGCTGCCAGCTTATGGCCGCTCGAACTATGGACGTTCAAAAACAGTCGCAATACCCTGGCCTAAACCGATACACATGGTTGCCAGGCCAAACTTGCCGCCTTTATCTTCCATCACGTTAATCAGCGTAGTGGCGATACGTGAACCCGAGCAACCGAGCGGATGGCCAAGCGCTATAGCGCCGCCGTTCAGGTTGACTTTCTGCTCGGCTACTTCCAGTAAGCCTAAATCTTTCATTACCGGCAGCGCCTGGGCAGCGAACGCTTCGTTCAGCTCAGCGTAGTCGATATCAGCAATAGTAATGCCGGCGCCTTTTAACGCCTTTTTCGATGCCGGTACCGGGCCATAACCCATAATTGACGGGTCGCAGCCGGCGACACCCATACCACGTACATAAGCACGAATGGGCAGGCCTAAGGCTTTGGCTTTCTCTTCGCTCATGACCAGCATGCCTGAGGCACCGTCAGACAGCGCTGACGAGGTACCAGCCGTTACGGTGCCATTGGCCGGGTCAAACACCGGCCGCAGCTGGCTTAAGGCTTCTACCGTGGTCTCCGGGCGGATCACTTCGTCGTAATCCATCAGTTTTAACACGCCATCAGCGTCGTGGCCTTCGGTGGGGATAATTTCGTTTTTAAAGCGGCCCTGTACACTGGCTTCTTGGGCCAGGCGGTGTGAACGCGCGCCGAATTCATCCTGCTGCTGGCGGCTGATGCCGTGCAGTTTACCCAGTAACTCGGCGGTTAAACCCATCATACCGGCTGCTTTGGCGACAGAAGTGGATAAGCCCGGGTGGAAATCGACACCGTGGGTCATCGGCACATGGCCCATATGCTCCACGCCGCCGATTAAATACACCTCACCCATACCGGTTTGAATGGCGCGTACCGCGTCATGCAATGCCTGCATCGATGAGCCACATAAGCGGTTAACGGTAACGGCGGGTACTGAGTGCGGAATGCCGGCTAACAGGGCGGCGTTACGCGCGACGTTAAAGCCTTGCTCCAGCGTTTGCTGCACACAGCCCCAGATAATATCGTCGATATCGGCCGGGTTTAATGCCGGGTTGCGCGCCACTAATGAGGCCATCACATGGGCGGATAATTGCTCAGCGCGCACGTTGCGGTACATGCCGCCTTTAGAGCGGCCCATCGGGGTACGGATGCAATCTACAATAACTGCGTTTTTCATTATTCTGCTCCTGCGCTTAAACCGGGAAGAAACATTCGCCATTGGCGGCCATGGCGCGTGTTTTGTCTGTAACCTGATAAATCTCACCTAAGTGGGCATATTTATCAGCCAGGGCGACAAAGTTAGCCAGGCCCAGGGTGTCGACATAACGCAGCGGGCCACCACGGAACGGCGGGAAGCCCAAGCCGTAAATTAAGCCCATATCGGCTTCAGCGGCGCTGGCGACGATGCCTTCTTCCAGACAGCGGATCGTTTCGTTAATCATCGGCACCATGACGCGGGCGATGATCTCGTCACTGCTAAACTCTTGCTTATCAGCAGCAATGCCGGCTAACAGGTTAAGCGCGGCCGGATCGATATCTTTTTTCGGCTTACCCTTGGCATCTTTGCTGTAAGCATAAAAACCAACGCCGTTTTTCTGGCCGTAACGGTCAGCTTTGTACATGGCGGCCACCGGATCGTTATCCAGCTTGGCCATCCGTGTTGGGAAGCCGGCAGCCATCACGTCGGTACAGTGATAAGCAGTATCTAAGCCGACCACATCCAGCAGGTAGGCCGGGCCCATCGGCCAGCCAAATTGCTTTTCCATCACCTTATCGACCTGGGCAAAATCAGCGCCGTCTAACACCAGCTTGCTAAAGCCGGCGAAGTAGGGGAACAGCACGCGGTTTACAAAGAAACCGGGGCAGTCGTTGACCACGATCGGCGATTTACCCATTTTGGCGGCATAGGCCACCACGGCGGCCACGGTTTCGTCGCTGGTGTCTTTACCGCGGATAACCTCGACCAATGGCATACGGTGCACCGGGTTGAAGAAGTGCATACCACAGAAGTTTTGCGGCCGGCTCAAGTTAGCCGCCAGTGAGTCAATTGAAATGGTCGAGGTGTTGGAGGTTAAAATCGCATCGTCGGCAAGCAGGCCTTCTACTTCTTTTAGCACCGCACCTTTGACTTTCGGGTTTTCCACTACCGCTTCAACCACGATATCCACGCCTTTCACGGCTTCGTTGCTCAGGGTTGGTGTAATAGCGGCAATCACTTTGGCCATACCAACAGCGTCGAGCTTTTTGCGCTCTACCTGCTTGGCCAGCAGCTTAGTGGCCTCGCCCATGCCCAATTCCAGCGCTTTGTCGGCGATGTCTTTCATCACTACCGGCACGCCTTTTAACGCAGACTGATAGGCAATGCCGCCGCCCATAATGCCGGCGCCTAATACTGCCGCTTTATTAACGGCCTTGGTAGCAATTTTGGCGGCTTTTTTCGCTTTGCCTTTGATCAGCTGGTCGTTTAAAAACAAACCAATTTGCGCCGTGGCGGCATCGGTTTTCGCCAGTTTGGCAAAGCCAGCATTTTCCAGCGCCATCGCGCCAGCACGGTCTAAACCTGCCGCTGCTTCAATAGTGCTTACCGCCAGCATAGGTGCCGGGTAATGCTTACCGGCCGTGGCGAACACCATGCCTTTGGCGGTAGAGAAGCTCATGGTCGCTTCGGTTTTATTCAGTTTCAGTGGTTGCAGTTTAACGGCACGCTTTTTACGCCAGTCCAGTTTGCCGGCAATCGCATCTTCCAGCATGCTCAGCGCAGCCGCTTCTAATTTCTCTGGTGCTACTACCGCATCAATTAAGCCAAATTTTTGCGCTTGCTCGGCGCTGTGATCTTTACCGGTAGTGATCCACTCCATCGCATTGTCGGCACCGATAATGCGCGGTAAGCGTACGGTACCGCCAAAACCTGGCATTAGGCCCAGTTTGACTTCCGGTAAACCAATTTTTGCGCTGGTATCTGCCACCCGGTAGTCAGATGTAAGTGACCACTCACACCCGCCGCCCAGCGCGAAACCTCTGATGGCCACAATGGTTGGCACCGGCAAATCTTCTGCCAGATCGAAAATATCAGAGGCTTGTTTAATCCAGGGGATCAGCTCTTGCTCGGGGCGCTTAAAGGTGCTTAAAAATTCGGTAATATCGGCGCCGACAATAAAGGTATCTTTTTCACTACAAAAAATAACACCTTGCAAGGCGTTGTCAGCGTGCAGTAGCGTTAAAGCTGTCTTACAATCAGTAAGCGTCTGCTGATCGAATTTATTTACTGAGCCCTTAGCATTAAAGGCAAAGCGGGCAATACCAGGTTTAAGGTAGGCAACACTGATGTTGTCACTCTGGTAAATCATAACGGTGCTCCTTGGTCGCGTATGTTAGGGTTTTTCGCAACTGGTACGATGAGGTTGTCTTGCTCAGTGTGTCGCGGTTTCTTAAAAAATTCAACCGTTATTTAAACGCATGTTTGAATTGGTTGGCGACGTGCAGCAGTAACTATAGGTGTATTTTGCTTTTTTGGTGATGTTATTGAGGTTATCGCAGTGAAACGACTGGTTTTAATGTTGAGTAACCTGCTCCTGATGCCGTTGGCGACGGCGTCGGTGTCTTCCGAGGCAGCGTTACGTAATGAATTTTTACAGGCTGAACGTCAGATTGGCAGCCTGCAGTATGAGCAGGCACAAAAGCTGCTGGAAAAATTTGCCGATTATCCGCTGCAGCCCTATTTGCAGCAGCGGCGGTTGCAGCAGTTTTTAACGGCCGATGAGCGTATTGCCAGCTTTTTACAACAATACGAAAAAACGCCGATGGACTGGCCGTTACGTAAGCCTTGGCTGCTGGATCTGGCCAGGCGGCAGCAAGCGACTACCTATCTGGCTAACTATCCTGGCTCAAGTGATGCTGAACTGGAGTGCCTGGCACTGCGTTTTAAGCTGGCCGCAAAGGACGCCGATAGCGCCAAGCTATGGCCACAGGTGAGTAAACTCTGGGTGGTAGGTAAATCACAGCCCAAGGCTTGCGACCCATTATTCAGCGCCTGGCGTAAAGCCGGCCAGCAAACGCCTGAAAGAGTGTGGCAGCGTATCCGTTTGGCAGCCGAAGGCGGTGATGCCAGCTTAATTTCTTATTTAAAAACCCAGTTGCCAGCCGACCAACAGTATCTGGCCGACATGTACCAGCAAACCCGGCGTAACCCGACGGTGATTGCCGGTGCCAGGTTCTTCCCGCTAAAAAAAGTGCAGGAGCGTGATGTGCTGGCCTATGGCCTGAAACGGCTTATTTGGCGCAGCCCCAAACAAGCGCTGACGGTATGGCAGAAATTTGTTAACGATCCGTATTTTACCGCCGCGCAGCGCCTGGATGTGCAGCGTCAGTTTGCCATCGCCCTGGCCAGTAAAGGCGAAGCCGAGGCCGACAACTGGCTGAGTACACTGCCGGTAGAGCTGCTGGACCAAACGCTGGCGCACTGGCAGGTTAGCCATGCGCTGGCGCAGCTGGACTGGCCCAAAGTGCAGCGGGTAATTGAGGCCTTTCCGGCCGAGTTGCAACAAGACAACAGCTGGCGCTACTGGCTGGCCCGTGCTTATGAGCAGCAGGGCATGACAGATAAAGCCCAGCCGCTGTTAGAGCAGCTGGCACTGCAGCGTCACTTTTATGGTTTTATGGCTGCCGCTAAGCTGGGGCTGCCACCCAGCCTGGCGCATGCGCCGGTAAAGGTGTCGGAGCAGGAGCTGGCCAGTTTAAAGCAGCACCCGGCCGTAAGACGGGCACAGGAATGGCTGGCACTGGGGCGGTTAACCGAGGCGCGGCGCGAGTGGAACCACCTGCAAAATACCTCGGATGAACAGCAAAAGCTGGTTTCGGCCAAGCTGGCGCATCAATTACAGTGGTACGAGCGGGCTATTTTCTCGCTGGCCGATGTTGGCTACTGGGACGATGTTGAACTGCGCTTCCCGCTGGCGTTTCAGGCCGAAATTGGCCAGTTTGCGGCTAAGGCTGATATCGACAAAGGCTGGGCTATGGCGATAGCCCGGCGTGAAAGCTCCTTTATGGCCGATGCCGCCTCGCCGGTCGGTGCCCGCGGTTTAATGCAGTTAATGCCGGCTACCGCCCGGCAAATTGCGAAAAAGCCGGTGCAACTGACCCAACTGTATCACCCGGCCACCAATATTGATTACGGCACCGATTATCTGAATTATTTACGCAAACGCAACGATGGCAATTTGCTGATGGCCACTGCGGCCTACAATGCCGGCTACAGCCGGGTAAAACAGTGGATCCCGAAAGATTACGCGGTGCCGGCTGATGTCTGGGTAGAAACGATTCCGTACCGTGAAACCCGCGAATATGTCAAAGCGGTGATGGCGTATTACCAGATTTATAATATCCGCTTAAATACACCCACCGACGTATTCAAGCCGCTGACCACGATGCAGATTGGGGTCGTGGTAGATTAATGCTATGATGCCAGCCAGATTTTTCAGCCAACAGGTCAGACACTTATGACAGCTTCTTATCAAAGCCTGTATCAGGCGCATATTGCCGAATTACAACTGCGTACCCGCCGTTTGCTGGAGCGGGAAAACCTGGATGGCCTGGTGATCCACTCCGGCCAAACCCAGCGCAAGTTTCTCGACGATATGGACTACCCGTTTAAAGCCAACCCGCTGTTTAAAGCCTGGCTACCGGTAGTGGATAACCCGCATTGTTGGCTGTTGCTCGATGGCGTAAATAAACCTAAGCTGATTTTCTACCGGCCAAAAGATTTCTGGCACAAGGTGCCGGACGAGCCGCATGATTACTGGGCGGAGTACTTTGATATTCAGCTGCTGGATAAAGCCAATAAAGTTGAAACCTTACTGCCGTATGACAAAGCCCGGCTGGCCTATTTAGGTGAGCATATTGAAGTGGCGCGGGCGCTGGGCTTTAACGAAATTAACCCAGAGCCGGTACTGAACTTTATTCATTTTTACCGTGCTTATAAAACACCTTACGAGCAGGCGTGCTTACGTATTGCCAACCAAATGGCGGTGGCTGGCCATAATGCAGCAAAGGCGGCGTTTTATGCCGGCAGCAGCGAGTTTGATATTCAGCTGGCGTATTTAGCTGCGGTGCGTCAGACCGAAAATGAAGTGCCGTACGGCAATATTATTGCGTTAAACCAAAACTGCGCCATTTTGCATTACACTGCGCTGGAGCGTAAGGTGCCTAAGCAGCATCACTCGTTTTTAATTGACGCCGGCGCCGAGTTTAATGGTTATGCCGCCGATATTACCCGTACCTACAGTTTTAATAGCGGCGATGAATTTGCCAGCCTGATCAGTGCTGTAAATGAGGTAGAGCTGGAGCTGGCCGGCGCGCTAAAGCCTGGCCTGAAATACGGCGAGCTGCATGTGAAATGCCATCAGCGCATTGCCGAAATTTTGCAGCGCTTTGATTTTGTCCGCTTGTCACCAGACGCCATAGTAGAAAGCCAGATCAGCCGCACTTTCTTTCCACATGGCCTGGGCCATCATCTGGGTTTGCAGGTGCATGACGTTGGCGGCTTTATGGCCGACGAGCGCGGCACCCATGTGGCACCACCAGAAAACCACCCTTATTTGCGCTGTACCCGCACTATCGAAGCCAATATGGTGTTTACCATTGAGCCGGGGCTATATTTTATCGACAGCCTGCTGGCCGATTTAGCTGCTACCGAGTTTGATAAATACATTAACTGGCAGAAAGTGGATGCGTTTCGTCATTACGGCGGCATCCGTATTGAAGATGATGTGATAGTGCATCAGGACCGTAACGAAAATATGACCCGTGATCTGAAACTGGCATAAGCGCAGGAGCGCGGGGCATGCAATACCGTTCGATAATCCGTATTTTGGGCCTGCTGGTCGCCATCTTCAGCATCAGCATGGTGCCGCCGGCGTTTGTCGCCTACTGGTATCAGGACGGGGCTGGCGTGCCCTTTATGCTGTCTTTTCTGCTGTGCTTGTTTATCGGCTTTTTGATCTGGTACCCGAACCGCCAGTATAAAGCTGAACTAAAAGTGCGGGACGGCTTTTTAATCGTCGTGCTGTTCTGGACGGTGCTGGGCGCGGTGGGCGCCATTCCGTTTATGCTGGCCAGCAACCCGCACTTAAACCTGGCCAGCGCCATGTTTGAAGCCTTCTCCGGCCTTACCACCACCGGTGCAACGGTACTGACCGGTATCGAGTTTCTGCCCAAAGCCATTTTGTATTATCGCCAGCAGCTGCAGTGGTTGGGCGGTATGGGTATCATCGTGCTGGCAGTAGCTATACTGCCGATGCTTGGTGTTGGTGGTATGCAGCTGTACCGCGCAGAAACCCCCGGGCCGGTAAAAGACAATAAGATGACGCCGCGTATCGCCGATACCGCCAAACACCTGTGGTATATCTATCTGGCGTTAACCCTGGCCTGTGCGCTGGCGTTTGCTCTGGCCGGTATGAGCTGGTTTGATGCTATTTGCCATGCGTTTTCTACCGTGGCCATTGGTGGCTTTTCTACCTATGACGCCAGTATCGGCCATTTTAACAGCCCAGTGATCAACGCGATTTGCGTGATTTTTCTGTTGTTAAGTGCAGTAAACTTTCCGCTGCACTTCGCCGCTATTCGCGGCAAAAGTGTGAGCACTTACTTTCGTGATCCTGAGTTTAAAGCCTTTTTAGCGATTCAGTTTGCGCTGATTTTTATCTGCTTTGCGGTGTTGTTGCACACCAATGTCTACAGCACCACGGCTGATGCACTCAATCACGCGGCCTTTCAGGCGGTATCTATCTCTACCACCGCTGGCTTTGCCACCGATGGCTTTGCAGCATGGCCACTGTTTCTGCCGATATTGCTTATTTTTTCCAGCTTTATTGGTGGCTGCGCCGGGTCGACTGGCGGCGGCATGAAGGTTGTGCGGGTGTTGCTGCTGTTTTTACAGGGGATACGTGAACTAAACCGCCTTATACATCCGCGCGCTGTATATGCGATTAAGCTGGGCCGTCGCGCGGTGGCAGATCGTATTGTCGAGGCGGTGTGGGGCTTTTTTGCCGCCTATGCGCTGGTGTTTGTGGTGATCATGCTGCTGCTGATCTTAACCGGCTTGGATAATATCACCGCCTTTACCGCCACTGCTGCCTGTTTAAATAACCTGGGGCCGGGGCTGGGCGAAGTGGCGGCTAACTTTGGCAGCATTCCCGATGCCAGCAAATGGTTGTTGATCATTGCCATGGTGTTTGGCCGTTTAGAGATATTCACCCTGTTGGTGCTGTTTACACCGGCATTCTGGAAAGATTAACCCGCCGGCAGGGGCGGGCTCGCCAGGCTAGATAAAAATAGCGCTGACCTGGAACAGCTTTTCTACTTCAACGATATGCTTTTTATCGACCATAAACAGTATGACATGGTCATCGGTTTCTATCACGGTGCTGTCGTGGGCAATTAATACTTCTTCGCCGCGCACTATGGCGCCGATAGTGGTACCCGGCGGCAGTTTAATGCTGCCAATGGCTTTGCCCACCACTTTACTGGTGCTGCTATCGCCATGGGCGATCGCTTCAATGGCTTCGGCAGCACCGCGGCGCAGCGAGTAGACGTTAACAATATCACCGCGGCGGATATGCGTAAGCAGGGCCGAAATAGTTGCTTGCTGTGGTGAGACAGCAATATCCACTTCGCCACCCTGTAACAGGTCAACATAGGCGCCACGTTTAATCAGCACCATGGTTTTCTGTGCGCCCATCCGCTTGGCCAGCATGGCCGACATAATGTTTGCTTCATCGTCGTTAGTGACGGCGATAAACACATCGACCTGCTCGATGTTTTCCTCTTCTAACAGCTCCGGATCGGACGCATCACCGACATACACTACGGTGTTATCCAGCGCGCTGGACAAAAACTCGGCCCGCTCTTTACCCCGTTCAATCAGTTTAACGCTGTGGGTTTTTTCCAGCGCCCGCGCCAGGCCAAAACCGACATTACCACCGCCGGCAATCATGATGCGCCGGTAGCTGCGTTCCAGCTTTTGCAGCTCGCTCATCACGGCGCGGATATGCTTGGTCGCGGCGACAAAAAACACTTCGTCATCGGCTTCAATAATAGTAGTACCAAGCGGCTTAATGGCATGGCCGCGGCGGTAAATAGCAGCTACCCGGGTTTCAATATTGGGCATGTGCTCTTTCAATGCGGACAGTGCGTGGCCCACCAGCAAACCACCGTAATAGGCTTTCACTGCCACTAAGCTCACTTTGCCGCCGGCAAACTCCACCACCTGCAAGGCACCGGGGTAGTCAATTAAACGGCGAATATAGTTGGTGACCAGCGCTTCAGGGGCGATAAAATGATCTACCGGCATATCATCTTTATGAAACAGCTGATCGCGGTATTTCAGGTATTGATTGGTACGGATACGGGCAATTTTCAGCGGGGTATTAAAAATACTGTAGGCCACCTGACAGGCGACGATATTCACCTCGTCGCTATTGGTGACGGCGATGACCATGTCAGCATCTTCGGCACCGGCTTTTTTTAAGATATCCGGGTGCGAGCCGTGGCCATGCACCACCTGTAAATCGAAGCGGTCTTGTAATGCCCGCAGCTTGTCAACGTTACTGTCGACTATGGTGATGTCGTTTTGCTCGCCAACCAGATTCTCTGCCAGCGTGGCGCCAACCTGGCCAGCGCCTAAGATGATGATTTTCATGTTGTCTCACCCTGTGTTGGCAGTTTAATCAGCCGGGCGTAATAAAAACCGTCCAGATCCTGCTCGCCGGGTAGCAGCTGCCAGCCGACAGTGCCGGCGTTTTGCTGCGGCAGCGGGTCTAAGCGGGCATCGGCGTTGTGCTGCAGAAAATGCGTTATTTGCGCGCTGTTTTCATCCGGCAAGACGCTGCAGGTGGCATACAGCAGTACACCACCCGGTGCCAGCAAACGCCAGCATTGTTGCAGGATCTGTTGTTGCAGCTGACACAGCGGTGCTATGTCGGTATTTTTTCTCAGCCAACGAATGTCCGGATGACGGCGAATCACGCCTGTTGCCGAGCAGGGCACGTCCAGCAGAATGCGGTCATACAGTTGGCCTTGCCACCAGCTGTCAGGCTGAGCGGCATCTGCCGCTATCACCTTGGCTTGTAAACCAAGCCGGGCTAAATTTTCCTCCACCCGGGTTAACCGTTTCGCATCTTTATCCAGTGCAGTCAGGTTGGCCCTGGGGGCCAGCTCAAGAATATGACAGCTTTTACCACCGGGCGCGCAACAGGCATCTAAAATATGCTGGCTATCGTTGACCTGCAGCAACGTAGCGGCGTACTGGGCGGCAGCGTCCTGCACCGAAAACCAGCCTTCAGCGTAGCCTGGCAGCGTCGTCACCTCCTGGGCCTGCGCCAGTTTTATCGCTTGCGGTAACTCGGCAACCGGCCGGCTGTATTCAATGCCGGCGCGGGTTAGTGCAGCGGCGTAGTCGGTGGGGTTAATACGCTGGGTATTTACCCTTAGCCAAAGCGGGGCTTTTTGTTGGTTGGCGGCAAGTACTTGTTGCCACTGCTGCGGGTAGGCGTGCCGTAAACGGTTAATCAGCCAGCCGGGGTGGTTATATTTCACCGCGTCGGCAGCGGTATCAAACTGAAATAACGCCGGCTGGCGCTGCACGCTGCGTAGTATGGCGTTAATCAGCTTAGTCAGTGACTGGCCTTTAAGCTCGCGGGCGGCGTCTACGGTTTCACTGATGGCAGCATGGTCGGGAATACGCATAAACTTTAGCTGGTAAATACCGACATACAGCAAAAACTGCAGCGGCCGCAGTTGTTTAACCAGCGGTTTTGTCATCAGCTGACTGCAGACGGCCTCTAACTGCGGCAACTGGCGCATCACACCAAAACAGATTTCCTGCAGCAGGGCCTTATCCAAAGGGTTAGCCAGTTGCGCCTGAGCCTTGGGCAATACCTCAGACAGCGACATGCCCTGATCGACCACATCAAAACAGCTGCGCGCAGCCAGTACCCGCACATTGCTGCTCATGGCGTGCCGCTCAGTTGCTGGCCGGGGCTTAACCAGTCAGCGCGGCCATTTAAAAAGTCGGCCACCGCCATCGGTTTTTTACCGGGCGGCTGTAATTGGGTAATGACGAAAATACCGTCAGTACAGGCAATGGCAATGCCGTTTTTATCGGCCGACAATACCGTGCCGGCTGCTTTGCCGCTTTGGCTGCTAAGGCTATGTGCCTGCCAGACTTTGATATTGCCTTGGGGCAGGCTCAGGTAGCTGACCGGCCAGGGGTTAAAGGCCCGCACTTCACGCGCCAGAGCAGCGGCGTCTTTGCTGAAATTCAGCAGGGCCTCGTCTTTGTGCAGTTTTTCGGCATAAGTCGCCAGTTGGTTATCCTGTGCTATAGCGGCTTGTTGTAACTGAGGTAATTGTGACAGCGCATCTAACAGGGCTTTGGGGCCAAGTTGCGCTAATTTATCGTACAACGATGTGCTGGTGTCATCGTCACTGATGCTGCAGCTGACGGTGCTTAGCATAGCGCCGGTATCTAAGCCGGCATCCATTTGCATAATGGTAATGCCGGTTGTGCTATCGCCGGCCCAGATCGCCCGTTGTATTGGCGCCGCGCCACGCCAGCGTGGCAGCAAGGAGCCATGCACGTTAATGCAGCCTAATTTGGGGGTGTCCAGCACCACTTGTGGCAATATCAGCCCATAGGCCACTACTATCATCAGATCGGCATTTAAGCTGGCCAGCTCAGCCTGGGCAGCGGGCTTTTTTAGCGACTTAGGCTGATACACCGGTAGCTGGTGCTGCAGCGCCAGTTGCTTAACGGCGCTGGGCTGCAGCTGCTGGCCGCGACCGGCAGGGCGGTCGGGCTGGGTATACACGGCGACCACCTGATGGTTGGCGTCGAGCAGGGCTTGTAAATGCCTGGCGGCAAAATCCGGCGTACCGGCAAAAATAATACGTAGAGGAGAGGTCACAGTGTTTCCTGTTTACAGCGCGTGGCGCTGCGCCATCTTGGCTTCTTTTTCCAGCTTTTTCCGGATCCGCTCACGTTTCAGCGGCGACAAATAATCGATAAACAGCTTACCAACTAAATGATCCAACTCATGCTGCAGACAAATCGCCAACAAGCCATCAGCCTTTAATTCAAAGGGGTTGCCGTTTTTATCCAGGGCTTTCACCGTGATCTCGGCGGCACGCTCAACTTTGCCATAGCTTTGCGGTACCGACAGACAGCCTTCTTCATAGCTGGTGTCGCCACTGCGGCTGATAATTTCCGGGTTAATGAACACCATAGGTTCATTACGATCTTCAGACACATCGATCACAACGACGCGTTGATGCACATTCACCTGGGTGGCGGCTAAACCAATGCCATTCTCGGCATACATGGTGTCCAGCATGTCAGCGACCAGTTGCTTAATTTCAGCATTAACACTGTCAACAGGTTTGGCGACAGTGCGCAATCTTTCATCGGGGTAATGTAAAACATGTAAAACGGCCATAGCACCTACAAAAATATGCTTTGTTTCAAAGGTTGTGGTATGTTTTAATTTTAGCCATTAATCCGCTGTATTAACAGCTTAGTGTGCAATAATTACAACAAGATCGAGCTCAAGGATGCAGGCATGCTGAAAAAAATTGCAACTGTCGTCACTCTGTTAGTTATGAGTGGCTTTTTTAACGTAGTAGCGGATGTGTTAAAAATTCGCGACGATGCTCCTGCGAGCTATGTGGTGAAAAAGGGCGATACTTTGTGGGATATCTCGGCCCTGTACCTGAATGAGCCCTGGCTTTGGCCCCAGTTATGGCAGATGAACCCGCAGGTAGATAACCCGCATTTAATTTTTCCGGGTGACACCTTAACACTAACCTTTGATGCGCAGGGTCGGCCGCGTTTGAGCGTGAATGAAAACGTCAAACGCTTGTCGCCAACCGCCCGTAAAACACTAAAAGGCGGTGATGCGGTAAGTACTTTGCCGCTAAGTATGATTCGGCATTATCTGACCTTTGAGCAGGCGTTAAGTGACGAGCAAATTGCTGCGCTGCCGTATATCCTTGGCTCAAACGCCAATGTGAAGAACTCTGTCAATGACCACATTATTTATGCCAAAGGCGTATTAGAGAGTGGCGCATCTTATGGTGTGTACCGCAAAGGTAAGCCTTATATCAACACTGACGATGGCGAAGTGCTGGGTTATGAAACCACTCTTATCGCTACCGCCCGTGCATTTAGGCCAGGGCGCGAAGCCACGGAAGCGTCGCCAACAGAAGCCGCATCATTAAACGTACTAAGTGTAAAACGCGAAATTAAACAGGGCGACCGGTTGATGCCAGCGCTGGAAGGCCAGGCCTTACCCGCATTTTTTATTATGCAAAAGCCTGAGTTTGATGTCAGCGGTAGCATTATAGACACCACCGCTAACCTGCGTGAATTCTCTAAGTGGGATATCGTGGTATTAAACCGCGGTAGCGTAAACGAGCTGAAAGCGGGCCACATGCTGGGTATTTACCGCAACTCACCTACTGTAATCGACGGTAAAAATGGCCCGGTGTATGTCGAAGATGCCAACAAGCTGCAAAAAGCGTTAAAAAGCTTTGGTGATAACAGCATAGTGCTGCCACGGGAAAAAGTGGGCGAGCTAATGGTGTTTAAAGTGGCTGAGCGGTTAAGTTTCGGCATTGTCACTAAAACACAACAACCTATCCGGGTGGGCGATACGATAGCCAACCTGTAACTGCAACATGATGGAGCCAGTTTGCCATGGAAGACCTTCGCAACTGGCTCGCTTTAGCCACTGTGCATGGCCAGGATGGCCTGAAGTTCCAACGTCTGAGCGAGCATATCTGTTTAGCTGAACTGGTAAAATTGCCGGCCAGCACCCTGAAAAACATTGGTTTTACCGAGCGACAGGCGTACCTGCTGACACAGGAGGCGAGCCCTAAAGTAGAAAAAGCCTTGCATTGGCTGGCGCAAAGCGACTTGCATCATATTATTACCTACCAAGACCCACGTTACCCGTCGCTGTTAAAGCAAACCAAGCAACCGCCTTTGCTATTGTTTGTAAAAGGCGACCCAACTATTTTGTCGCAGCAGCAGTTGGCGATGGTGGGCAGCCGCACACCTACGCCAACCGGACGCAAGGTGGCGCAAAGCTTTGCTTCTGAGTTATCGCAGCAGGGCTATCTGATCACCAGCGGCATGGCGCGTGGTATTGACAGTGAAAGCCACAAAGGCGCACTGCAGGCTGGCGGCTTAACCATAGCAGTGCTAGGCCATGGTTTAGAGCAGGTTTATCCGGCAGCAAATAAAGCGCTGGCAGAGCAAATCGCCAGTCAGGGCGCGCTGGTGTCGGAATATTTCCCTGATGTACAACCGCGGGCTGAATGGTTTCCGCAACGTAACCGCATCGTGGTAGGCTTGAGTATCGGCACTATAGTGGTGGAAGCTGGCTTAAAAAGCGGTACGCTTATCAGCGCCAATCTGGCGGCAGAATATAGCCGGGATGTGTTTGCTGTGCCTGGTTCCATCTTTAGTCCGCAGTCGGCAGGCTGCCATCAGCTTATTCAACAAGGTGCTAAACTGGTCACCAGTGTGGCCGAT
Organism: Rheinheimera nanhaiensis E407-8; assembly: GCF_000296695.1. Taxonomy (GTDB): domain Bacteria; phylum Pseudomonadota; class Gammaproteobacteria; order Enterobacterales; family Alteromonadaceae; genus Alishewanella; species Alishewanella nanhaiensis. The sequence goes on along the minus strand of NZ_BAFK01000015.1, from coordinate 6,712 downwards.
ATACTGGAAGAATGGCACTTTTTTACTAAAAGTTGTCTGAAAGATGAGGTAGAGGCAGAAAAAAGTCAGCAATCAGACTTGTTTGGCGGCCAGTTGTTGGCTAACGTAGGAGATGAAGTTACCGCAGTTGATCTTATTGCGCAGCGCGCCGGGATGGCGATTGCTGATGCAACGATAGCGCTGCTGCAGCTGGAGTTAGCTGGTGCAGTAGCGGCAGTTCCTGGTGGCTACATAAAAGTGAGGAGTGCCTGAGTATGTTTGATATCCTCGTTTATCTGTTCGAAAACTATATCCACAACGAAGCTGACATTTACGTTAATCATGCCGACCTTACCAAAGAGTTAAGCCGGGCAGGTTTTCATGACGACGATATCTTTAAAGCGCTCAAATGGCTCGACAACCTGTCTGCGCTGCAGGAAAGTCACGTTAAGCCGTATTTATCCAAAGGCATATCCAATGCTACCCGTATCTACAGCCTGCCAGAGCAAACCAAGCTGGATGTAGACTGCCGCGGCTTTCTGCTGTTTTTAGAGCAGATCAACGTGTTGGATGCGGTGACCCGGGAGATGGTTATTGACCGGGTAATGGACTTGGACAGTAGCAGCATCAGCCTGGAAGATTTGAAGTGGGTGGTGCTGATGGTGTTATTTAATGTGCCCGGGCATGAAAATGCTTATGCCCAGATGGAAGATTTAATTTTCGATGAACCAGAAGGGCCGCTGCATTAAGCGGCCTTTAACCTTATGAGTGACCATTCTGCGTTGTTTTCGCTGCCTCATCAGCAGCAGCTTTGCCCTTTATGTCAGCAGCCGTTAGTGATGAAGTCGTCCAAAAGTGGGCCTTTTCTCGGTTGCAGTGCTTATCCGGCTTGCCACTATACTAAGGCGTTACACCAACACGAAACCACTATTGTCAAAGTATTAGACTCTGAGCTTTGCCCGCAGTGTCATCACCCACTGGCAGTAAAAAATGGCCGTTATGGCATGTTTATCGGCTGTACCCACTATCCCGAGTGTCATTTCGTGGTGCATGAACAGGACGAGCAGCCAGAAGCGGAAAAGCTGGCGTGTCCCAAGTGTAAGCAGGGGCAGCTAACTGAGCGGGTAAACAAGTTTGGCAAACATTTCTGGGGCTGTGATAACTACCCGAAATGTAAGTTTTTACTCAACGACAAGCCGGTTGCTGGCCACTGCGTAGCCTGCCATGTTGCTCTGCTGATCGAGAAAAAAGGTCAGTTATTTTGTGCGGATAAAGGCTGCGGTATAAAACAACCGGCGCCAGAGTAGCGCCGGTCAGCTGTGTTAGTTCAGCCTGGCAGCCATTTGCGTCAGTTCAGGAAAGGCCGCTTCTGGTAACACACTAATTAACTGCTCAAAACGGGTTTTTAGCTCGGCAGTGGTTGCGCCGGATAAATTAATATGGCCCATTTTCCGGCCGGCACGCTTGGTTTTACCATACCAATGCAGGTGTAAACCCGGCAGTGTCAGTATCTGTTCTGGCACCTTATCTTCGCCAAGAATATTCACCATCAGGCTGGGGCGTACCAGTGCCGTACTGCCCAGCGGTAAGCCGCAAACGGCGCGCAGATGCTGCTCAAACTGACATACATCAGCGCCTTGCTGCGTCCAGTGGCCGGAGTTATGTACCCGCGGTGCTATTTCATTTACCAGCAGCGTGCCATTAACGTCAAAAAATTCAATCGCCAGTACACCAACATAGTTAAGCTGATTAGCCACAGCGGTAAACATCTGCTGTGCCTGTTGTTGTAATTGCTCGTTACCGGCAACGGCTAACGAAACGCTCAGCACGCCATTAACATGATGATTTTCTGTTAGCGGATATACCTGCACCTCGCCTTGGCTATTGCGGGCGCCAATTAAGGAGACTTCGCGCGAAAACGGAATAAATTGCTCAGCCACTATGCTCTGACTGGGATCGGCAGACAGAAAAGCGTCCAGCTGTTGCCACAGGGCAGTGGCATCTTCGGCCCGTTTTAACCGCCACTGACCTTTACCGTCATAGCCAGCTAAGGCGCTTTTAAACACTAATGGCAGGCCAAGTGCGGTAATGGCCTGCCGAAAATCTGCTTCGCTATTTACAATCCGGTAAGCGGCTGAGCGTACTTTGGCATCATCCAGTAACGTTTTTTCCAGCCGGCGATCGCCGCCGGCTTTAATTGCGGTTTCGCCGGGTAAAAATTTGCCGCTTTGCTGGCACTGCGCCAATACCGGCAGTGGGATATGCTCAAACTCGGCGGTCACCACATCGGCATCGGCAATGGCGTTGGCCAGGCCTTTACCTAAGTTTTGCTGCGTTAACGGATGCACTATGCTGTCGCTGTTAACATCATAAGCACTAATGCTGATATTCAGTGGCGCGCCTGCCAGCGCCATCATGCGGGCAAGCTGACCCGCGCCCAGCACTAATACCTTCATAACGTCACCTGTGACGGGTCGGGCTGACTTAGCACCATATCGGTTTGCGCCTGACGAAAGGCATCAATTTTGGTCATCAGCTCCGGGCTATGGGTTGCCAGGATCTGCGCGGCTAATAAACCGGCATTGGCAGCGCCGGCATCGCCAATGGCTAAGGTGCCTACCGCCACGCCTTTGGGCATTTGTACAATAGATAGCAGCGAGTCCAGCCCTTTTAACGCTTTAGATTGCACTGGCACGCCTAAAACCGGCAAGCTGGTAAACGCAGCGGCCATACCCGGCAAGTGGGCGGCACCACCGGCACCGGCAATAATTACCTTAAGGCCGCGGCTGGCGGCGGTACTGGCGTAATCGGCCAGTAACTGTGGTGTGCGGTGTGCGGAAACAACTTTGGTTTCATAGGCAATACCGAATTTATCCAGCATATCAGCGGCGTGCTTCATAGTAGGCCAGTCAGACGTCGAGCCCATGATAATGCCAACTTGCATCTATTGTTTCCTTATCTACGAGATGAACTAAGCGCGTGAAGGCGCTATTATAGCCAGTTGCAGCGCTGAAGAAAATTTTAACTGCGTTTTTCCCGTGTTTAACCAAAGTGGCTGGTCATTATGTCTTTGTATCAAGCTGTTATTGACGCGCTAAATGCCGGTGGCGTCATTGCATACCCGACCGAAGCGGTATATGGCTTAGGTTGTGATCCCGATAACGAAGCCGCGGTGCTGGCGCTGCTGGCGATCAAGCAACGGCCGGTGGAAAAGGGCCTTATTCTGGTGGCAGCCAATTATTCGCAGCTGCTGCCCTATGTTGACGATAACGCGATACCGCTGGAAAAGCGCTATCAGATCTTTTCCAGCTGGCCTGGCCACGTCAGCTGGGTGCTGCCGGCCAGCCAAGCGGCGCCTAAGTGGATAACCGGGCAATTTGATAGCATCGCCGTGCGCGTCAGCGCGCACCCGGTGGTGCAGCAACTTTGTTTAACTTATGGCAAACCCCTGGTGTCGACCAGTGCCAATTTATCCGGTCAGCCTGCCATCACCGATAAAGACGAGCTTGAACACAGCTTAGGCGCTATGCTGGCGGCTATCGTGCCCGGCGCTTTAGGTGGCGCTACCCAGCCCAGCCAAATTCGTCATGCCCTGACCGGCGATATTGTAAGGAGTTAAGGTGACAACGAACCAACCGCAGCAACATCTGGCCGCCGTGCAGCAGTTTTTACAGCACTTGCAGGACAGTATTTGCCAAGCACTGCAGAGCGCTGATGGTAAAGCGCAGTTTGTCGAAGATGCCTGGCAGCGCCCTGAAGGTGGCGGTGGCAAAAGCCGTGTACTCAGCGGTGGCGCGGTATTTGAACAAGCCGGCGTGAATTACTCCCATGTGTTTGGTGCCAATATGCCCGCTTCTGCTACGGCACACCGGCCAGAGCTGGCCGGCCGCAGTTTTAATGCCTGCGGTGTGTCGCTGGTGATCCACCCCAATAATCCGTATTTACCTACCACCCATGCCAATGTGCGCTTTTTTATAGCAGAAAAACCCGGCGAGCCGGCGGTGTGGTGGTTTGGCGGTGGTTTTGATTTAACGCCTTACTACCCGTTTGAAGAAGATGTTATCCACTGGCACCAGACTGCTAAAGCGGCGTTAGAGCCTTTTGGCGCTGAGTATTACCCGGCGTATAAAAAGTGGTGTGATGAGTATTTTTACTTAAAACACCGCGGCGAAACCCGTGGTGTGGGCGGGCTATTTTTTGATGATCTCAACCAACCAGGTTTTGAGCAGAGCTTTGCGTTAATGCGTGCTGTCGGTGAGGCCTTTATTCCGGCCTATCTGCCGATAGTCGAAAAACGTAAAGATGCTGTTTATAGTGAAAGGGAGCGTCAGTTCCAGCTGTACCGGCGTGGTCGTTATGTCGAATTTAACCTGGTGTATGACAGAGGCACCTTGTTTGGCCTGCAAAGCGGTGGCCGAACTGAGTCTATCTTAATGTCAATGCCGCCACTGGTGCGCTGGCAATATGGCTATCAGCCAGCGCCTGGCAGTGCTGAGGCATTATTGTACGAGCGCTATCTTAAACCGCAGGATTGGCTGCGGTTAGAAGGCTAACAATTTATCATGTGGCTCGCCAGTTGGCCTATCGACTGGCGAATGCCTTCACGCAGCGTGTTGTTTTCTACCACCTCATCCAGTGCCTGGTTCATACAGAACATCCACTGGTCACGCAGCTGCTGGTTAACCGTGAAAGGTAAATGCCGCGCACGCAGGCGCGGATGACCGTATTTTTGCTCAAATAACGGCGGGCCGCCCAGCCAGCCCGATAAAAACTCGAAGAACTTCTGCCGGATCGTATCTAACGGCAGCGGATGAATAGCATACAGCTCAGCCGCTTCTGGTGCGGTTTCCATGATGTCGTAGAAGCGGTTAGCCAGGTGGCGTACGGACGCTTCGCCGCCCATCAGCTGATAAGGTGTTTGCTGGGGTGTTGGGTGTGCCTTGCTATTTGCGCCGCTTTTATTAACAATCATCTGCACTAACTTCTTTATGGGCATCAGTTGTGGATCGCTATGCTGTGTTCGGTCATCCGATCAACCATTCCAAGTCACCGGTCATTCATCGGCAGTTTGCTGCACAATTAAGTGAGCAACTGCAGTACGACGCCATTTTAGCACCGCTGGATGGCTTTGCCGACAGCTGGCAACAGTTTGTTGCGGCCGGCGGTAAGGGAGGTAACGTGACGGTGCCGTTTAAACAGCAGGCTTATCAGTTGGCGGAGCAGCTATCTGAGCGGGCCAAACAAGCCGGCGCGGTTAACACCTTATATTTTAATAGTGCGGGCCAACTCTGTGGGGATAATACCGATGGTATTGGGCTGGTCGCTGATTTACAACGGCTTGGGGTTAATTTGCAGGGCGCAACGGTATTACTGCTCGGTGCCGGTGGGGCCTGCCGTGGCGCTATTGGCCCCTTACTAGATGCCGGTGTGGCAACGCTGGTACTGGCCAACCGCACTGTGAGTAAAGCAGAAGCGATAGCAATCAATTTTGACCACAGGGTGTCAGCGTGCGGCTATGGCGACATTCCCAGCCAGCCTTACCCGTTAGTGATTAACGCCACCTCATCGGGCTTAAGTGGTGAGCGGCCCGATATCAGCGCCGGGCATTTGCAACACTGCCAACTGGCCTACGATATGTTATATGGCGCCAAGCCGACGCCGTTTTTGCACTGGGCGCAGCAACAGGGTGTAGCACAGCAAGCTGATGGTTTAGGTATGTTAGTCGCGCAGGCAGCTGAAGCTTTCTATCTCTGGCGCGGCAAACGACCAGACGTGACGCCGGTACTGGCGCTATTACAGCAGCAGTTACAAGCAGTATGAACCAACAGCTTATTTTTAATAATGATTTCGTGCTAGACAGCGCCAGACAAGCGGTGCGTTTTAGCTGTCTGGTCAGCGGCTTAAAAGTGTCTTGCTTTATCCCACTGCCAGCAGAGCAGCCGCCTGACAACTTTTTACAGCAGATAAAGGCTGATGCCTTTCACTGGGAAGACGCTGCCGAGCAGGCGATAGCGGACGACGCTTATAATACAGCAGGCGAGATCTGGCTTTAAGCTTCAGCCAGATACTCGTTTTTCAATATTACATAGTTCGCTGCTGATTCAGTTAAAAAGGCTTTTTCGGCATCATTCAGCGGCCGCGCCTGCTTGGCCGGGCTGCCAACATATAAGTAGCCACTTTGCAGCCGCTTACCCGGCGGCACTAAACTGCCGGCGCCGATAATCACCTCGTCTTCTACTATCACGTCATCCATAACGATAGCGCCCATACCCACCAGGATGCGATTACCCAGCGTACAGCCGTGTAACATCACTTTATGGCCAACGGTAACATCTTCACCTATTACCAGGGGGGAGCCGGCTGGCTTGCCGCGGCTTGGCCGGGATAAATGCAGTACCGAACCATCCTGAATATTAGTGCGGGCACCTATGCGGATAGTATTGACATCACCGCGGGCAGCAACCAAGGGCCAAATACTGACATCTTCTGCTATAGCTATATCGCCCACCAACACACTGGATTCATCTACATAAACCCCGTTTGCCAGTTTCGGCATAATACCTTTATAAGCTCGTATCGTCATAATGTCCTCCAATGCAGAGTTATTATGCAGTAAATGTACTAAAAAAGCGCGTTTCGACCAATTTTTCTGCGAACGATCACAAAAACCGACATTTTCTCACTTTAGCGCTTGCAGGCTAATTAAAACACCCTATAATGCGCGCCATGCCAC
>NZ_BAFK01000016.1 GCF_000296695.1 Rheinheimera nanhaiensis E407-8 | reverse complement strand
TGCCACAAGACGTACAACAACCCCGGGGCCAGTACCCCGAGTACCACCAGCCACATCATAACGCACTATATCCCTAACAAGGTCGCTAACTACGGCAGCGGCCACAAGGCCGCTGTGGTTATAGGTATTCTTACTGTTGGCTATTATCCGGGGCTTGCTTAGCGCTGGCAATATAATCACGCACCAATTGTTCTAAAATAGGCAGCGGCAAACTGCCGTTACTTAACAGCTGATCGTGAAACTCGCGCACATTAAAGCGGTCGCCCAGCGCCTGCTCGGCTTCTGCACGTAACCGCTTAATGGTAATTTCACCGAGCTTGTATGACAGCGCCTGGGCCGGCCAGCTGATGTAACGGTCAATTTCCGTCGTCACATTGTGCATCGACAAGGCGGTATTGGCGGCCATAAAGTCAATGGCCTGCTGCCGGCTCCAGCCCATGCTGTGCATGCCGGTGTCGACCACTAAGCGGGCGGCGCGCCACATTTCATAGGTCAGGCGGCCAAAGTTACTGTAAGGGTCCTGATAAAACCCCATCTCCAGCCCCAAATACTCGGCATACAGGCCCCAGCCTTCACCAAAGGCCGAGGTGTAAAAGCTGCGCCGGTAATCTGGCAAACTGGCTTGCTCACTGGCCAGCGCAATTTGTAAATGATGGCCCGGCACCGCTTCGTGCAAGGTCAGTGCCTCCATCTCATACAAAGGCCGCCGGTTTAACGCATAGGTATTTACCCAATAAAAGCCCGCCTGGTCATCGCGAGAGGCGCCGGAATAACGGCCGGTGGTGTATTTAGGCGCAATCTCAGCCGGTACCGGCACCACACCATAAGGCGTACGGGGCAGGGTTTTAAACAATTTTGGCAGCTGAGCATCGGCTTTTTTTGATAAAAACGCCGCATAGCGCATCAGCTCGTCGGGGGTTTTGGGGTAAAACTGCGGGTCAGTGCGTAAATACTGCACAAAGTCAGCAAAACTGCCCGCAAAACCCAGACCATCAATCACGTGCTGCATTTCGCCACGAATGCGCTTTACTTCATCCAGGCCAATCTGGTGCACTTGTGCCGGTGTCAGTTGCAAAGTGGTGTAATGCTCTAACCGGTTCTGATAATAGGCGGCGCCATTGGGCAGTGCTGAAGCAGCAATGCTGTCGCGTGCTGCCGGCAGGTACTCGTCCAGCATAAACTGATAGAACGCCTGATAGGCCGGGTTTACCGATAAACGGATTTGCTGTTTTGCCTCATCGACCAGCTGTTGCCAATCCGCATCGCTGACAAAGGCCGGTTGCTTAGCAAAGGGCTGAAAAAACACGCTGTCGCCAGGCTCAGCCACCACGTAAGAGATAATACTGTTCTCAAAGCCGGCCAGTACTGCCTTGGGCTGCGTCATGCCCTGGGCGATACCCTGGCGCATCCAGTCCGTTTGCTGGCTCATGTAACGGGGTATCGCTGATAATTGGCGCAAATAGTTCTGATAATCACTGATACTGCGAAAGGCGGTGCGCTGGGGTAAAAAGCCCAGATTAGTATGAAAACCCGACTCTGCTGTTAACGGCATCAGATGAGCGCCAAAGCGGTATTCATCAATATCGTCGGCCAAACGATAAGCCAAAATGGCATGGTTAATGCGATTTTGCTCTGACAGGCTGTCAACATCGACCTGCTGCAGCTTGGCTTGCCAGGCTAACCGCTGCTGCTGGCGCTGGGCCAGTGCCTGTGGCGACATATCGGTTAACTGGCCGGGTTCGTTTTGGCGTAAACGCTGCTCGCCCTGCCATATTTGCTCTGCCAGGGCGGTAAAGCGCTGATCGGCACGTTGCGGGCTACCCGCACAGGCAGTGAGTAATAACGTCAGTAACAACAGCACTTTAGTATTAGGTCGGCTAGACATAAAACGAGATCCTCGTGGGGTGTAATGCATCGATTGTAACCACTTTGCCGGCCAATAACAGGCCGTTAAACGGCTGACAAGGGTAATTAGTCGGATAAGTTGCCATACTACGGCCGCTGTAGCGCTGGTTTTAGCAGCAAACTGACGCTATTTTCCCCTTATGCGTCGCAAACGGTGTGCGGCAGTTGCCAGTATTTAATATTCGCGTAGTATGGCTGTGGCATGAAGTACGTTATCATCCGGCTGTGATTGGCAGCGGGATCAGCAAGCGGAGTTTTACGTGGTCTTATGAAGTATCAGGATTCACTACAGCAAGCCAGTGAGAAGGCCTCTCAGGTTAAGGTATTTTTACAGCGCGTCAGGCTTGCGGCTCATCCGGTTAACTATGCAGTATGTTACGAATATATCAGCGGCCACAATGCCGCACTTTGTCATATCATTGAGCAGAAACTGGCCGCCCAGGCGCCACTTGATGATTTTGTTATGGCAGACTTATACAGCCGCTTTTTAACCGAGCACAGCCCGCAGCAAGAACAGTTACTGCAAGACGCCACTGGCATCGCTACCCGTGTCGCCGCCTACACCGATGTTGCCGCAGAGCAACTGGAACAGTACCTGCAGCAACTGGACGGCAGTGTACTGCAGCTGCAGCAACATACCGTAGCCGACCCTATCCTTCGCGATATCGCGCAGCAGATACAGCAGAGCAGTGTGCAGTTTCAGCTGAGCCAACAACAGATCCAGCAACAACTGCTGACAGCAAATCAACAAAGCCAGCAACTGCGCCAGGAATTAGAGCAACTTAAACAGCAACGCTTGTTAGACCCGCTTACCGGCCTGTATAACCGGCTGGCGATGCAAAATCAGTTAGATATCTGGTTTACTGAGCAACCCGAGCGGCGTATTGCCGCTATCGCGGTAGACTTGGACCACTTTCAGCGCTTTAATCAGGAATACGGTAGCGCCGTCGGCGATGTGATCCTGTCGAAGGTGGCGCGCAAAATCAGCAGCTATGTACAAAGCAGCGGCTTGCCGGTGCGCTCGGGCGGCGAAGAATTTTTAATTCTGCTGCCAGACGTCGATTTACGCAGCGCCAGTGAAATCGCCGAACAGGTGCGTCGCGGGGTGGAAAAACTGCGTTTTGTCTCATCACGCAACAAAAAAACCTTGCCCAAAATTACCATTTCGCTTGGCGTATCGGTGTTTCAACCCAGTGAAAACTGGTACCAGTTTTTAGGCCGCACTGCCGCCGTGCTGTCGCTGGCTAAACAGCGCGGCCGCAATCAGGTGGCCAGCGAGACCATGCTGGCAAGTTAAGCCAACAACAACAGCACACAGAAAAGCCAACACAGAAGTTGGCCTGTGCGCTGTTATCTTTTACACTAGCCGCATTTAACTGCCTACAGGCCCGCAGCATGACCGATAAGCAAAACACCACGCATTTTGGCTACAAAACCGTTGCCGCCGAGCAGAAAGTCTCACTGGTGGCCAATGTGTTCCACTCTGTCGCCGCCAAGTACGATGTGATGAACGACTTAATGTCGCTCGGCATTCACCGCTTATGGAAACGCTTCACCATTGACTGCAGTGGCGTACGCCCCGGCCAGCAGGTGTTAGATTTAGCCGGCGGCACCGGCGATATTACCGCGCTGTTCTCCAAACGGGTTGGGCCAACAGGCAAAGTGGTGCTGGCCGATATTAACGCTTCTATGCTTAATGTCGGCCGCGACAAGCTGCGCGATTTGGGCCTGGTAAACAACATTGAGTATGTACAGGCCAATGCTGAGGCACTGCCCTTTGCCGACAACAGCTTTGATATCATCAGCATTGGTTTTGGCCTGCGGAATGTGACCGATAAAGACGCCGCGCTGCGCTCGATGTTTCGTGTACTGAAACCCGGTGGTCGCTTGTTGGTACTGGAGTTTTCCAAACCCGAGCAAGAGTGGCTAAGCAAAGTGTATGATCTGTACTCATTTAAATTGCTGCCGGCGATGGGTCAGCTGGTAGCGAATGATAAAGAAAGCTATCAGTATCTGGCGGAGTCTATCCGCATGCACCCGGATCAGGAAACCTTAAAAGCCATGATGCAGGACGCCGGTTTTGCCGAGGTGAGCTACCACAACCTGACCGGTGGCATTGTGGCCTTGCATCGCGGGTACAAATTCTGATGTTACCGCTGTTGCCCCAGTTCATCTGTGCTGTGGCAGAAGTGGCCATGGCCCGGCTGATTGCGATGGACCCGGATGCCAAACCGCGTTTAGCAAGGCTTAGCGGCAAACAACTGTCGTTTCGCTTAAAAGAGTGGCCAACCACGCTGGTACTCAGCGCCACTCACGATACTATTTTGTTTAACCAACACGACAACAGCGTCGATTGTGCCATTGTTACCGATATGGCCAGTTTGCGGCTGCTGCGCGACCCCAGCCAGCTAACGCGGTTGATTAAAGCCGATGCGCTGCAGATTGACGGTGACATTCAGGTAGCGCAACAATACAGCTATTTTTTTCAGCAGCTAAACCCGGACTGGCAACAACGTTTGTCGCTGTATGTCGGCGATGGTGCCGCGCACAAAATCAGCCAGAGCCTGCTGCAATGGCAGCACTACTTAACCGAAAAAAGCCGGGCGCTGGCACAAATGGGTGGCGAGCTACTACAGGACGAGCTGAGGGTAAGCCCGGATAAAACCGAGCTGGCGCTGTTCAGCAGCGCCGTCAGCGACCTGGCGGCCCGTACCGATGTTTTGCAACAACAACTTGCCGCTTGCAGGGAGTCTTAGTGCGTATCAGTCGTTTTTACCAGATTCAGAAAACCTTATTACAATTTGGTTTGGATGAACTGATCCCAGCGCAGTGGCAGCCCTGGTATGCCAGGCTGGCAAGACGTAGCCTGTTTTGGCTGCGCAACCAACACCCACAGCAGCCGGTGGGGGTGCGTCTGCGTCTGGCGCTGCAAAGCCTGGGGCCGGTGTGGGTGAAGTTCGGCCAGATGCTATCGACCCGGCGCGATCTGTTTCCGCCGCATTTGGCGGATGAATTAGCCAAGTTGCAGGATAAAGTACCGCCCTTTGACGGTGCCAGAGCACAGCACTTGATTGAACAGGCACTGGAGCTCAATGACATCGCTGAGCTGTTCAGCGAGTTTAATCAAACCCCACTGGCGTCTGCCTCTATTGCCCAGGTACATACAGCCCGCTTACGCCAGCATGATGGCAGCCTGGCCGACGTGGTCATTAAAGTGATCCGGCCCGATATTAAACAGCAAATTCTGGCCGATCTGGCGTTAATGGATACGCTGGCCGATGCCGCCGCGCGCTTTTTACCCGATGGCAAACGCCTAAGGCCTCGTGAAGTGGTGTCGGAATACCGTAAAACCATCCTTGATGAGCTCGATTTGCAGCGTGAAGCGGCGAATGCCATTCAGCTCAGGCGTAACTTTGACGGTTCCGACTCGCTGTATATTCCCTTTGTTTACAGCGATTACAGCCGCACCAATGTGATGGTAATGGAGCGCATTTATGGCATACCGGTGTCAGACATTGCCGCACTGGAAGCGCAAGGCACCGACATGGAGCTGCTGGCCAAACGCGGCGTAGAAGTGTTTTTTACCCAGGTATTTCGCGACAGCTTTTTTCATGCTGATATGCATCCGGGCAATATTTTTGTCGCGCGTGAACACCCTGCTAACCCGAAGTATATCGGCATCGACTGTGGCATCGTTGGCACCTTAAACGCCGAAGACAAGCGCTACCTGGCAGAAAACTTTGTTGCCTTTTTTAACCGTGATTATAAAAAAGTCGCGCAGCTGCATGTCGATTCTGGCTGGGTACCAGCCCATACCAAGGTGGAAGAGTTTGAAAGCGCCATCCGCACTGTCTGTGAACCGATTTTCCAAAAGCCGCTGGCCGAGATTTCGTTTGGCCATGTACTGCTGAACCTGTTTAACACCGCCCGCCGCTTTGATATGCAGGTGCAGCCGCAGCTGGTGTTGCTGCAAAAAACCTTACTGTATATTGAAGGCCTGGGTCGTCAGTTATATCCGCAGCTGGATTTATGGAAAACCGCCAAACCGTTTTTGGAAAACTGGGTAAAACAACAGGTTGGCTTGCCTGCCGTGTGGCGGCAGGTAAAAGAAAATTTGCCATTTTGGGCAGAAAAGCTGCCACAAATGCCAAACTTATTGCATCAGTATCTGGAGCAAGGGCCAAAACAACAGCGCCAGTTACTTAGCCAGCTACAGCAGCTGGCACAGCAGCAACAACAGGCAAAAGCACAAATTGTTGCAGCAACCTTTGCTGCAGCCAGCCTGATCAGTGCTAGTATAGTGTTCAGTTTCGGCAGCCCCTGGCCCGCAGCGGCGCTGCTGGGTCTTAGCGTTGTGTTCGCCGCTAAAGCCTTATTGCGATAATGCGTTTGTCATAATAACGACATAAGCTAGCGCTGCCATCACGGCAGTCAACCAGAGGATAGAGAAAATTATGTTTGGCAATATCAGTATTTGGCAATTACTTATTGTGCTGGCGATCATTGTGCTGCTGTTCGGTACAAAAAAATTACGTGGCATCGGCTCTGATCTCGGCTCTGCGGTAAAAGGCTTTCGTAATTCAATAAAAGATGCGCCGGAAGAAGACAGCGCTGAGCCATCACAACAGCCACAACAACCGCCGCAGCAGCTGAATGAAAAAGCCAAAACAGATACCGCGGCGCCCGGCAGCAACAGCACTACCGAACATAACACTAAAGACAAAGTGTAAATGGGCTTCTGGGAGCTGGTTGTTATCGCCGTAGTGGCACTGCTGGTGCTGGGGCCTGAGCGCTTACCCGGCGCTATTCGCTCGGTGCACAAAACCGTGCGTAGCATTAAGCAGTTTGGTCAGCAAATGCAGGCCGAACTGAATCACGATTTGCGCACGCATGAATTGCACCAGAAACTAAAAGAGGCTGAAGCTAAAGGCCTGCTTAACCTGACCGAGCAGGAAAAAGCTGCGCTGGCTGAGTTAAAACAAGCCGCCGCCGAGGTAACGCCGTCGCTAACAGCGCCGACAACGCCAGCAAAAGAGCAAAGTGATGAGCCAGAACGTAAATCCTGATAGCTTACTGGGGCATTTGATTGAACTGCGCAGCCGCTTATTACGCTGCGTGGTCGCTGTGATCCTGGTGTTTGCTGCGCTGGCAGCCTTTGCGCAGGATATCTACCATCTGCTGGCACAACCGCTGCTGGCCGTGCTGCCGGAAAACAGCAGCATGATTGCCACCGATGTGGCAGCGCCGTTTTTTGCCCCGTTTAAACTTACCTTTATTGTCGCGATTTGCCTGGCCGTACCCTACCTGCTGCTGCAGGTATGGCAGTTTATTGCGCCGGCGCTGTATAGCCGCGAGAAACGCCTGATGGCACCTTTGGTGATCAGCAGTACCCTGCTGTTTTACAGCGGCATTGCCTTTGCATATTTTGTTGTATTTCCAATTATTTTCGGCTTTTTTACCAGTGTCGCGCCGCAAGGCGTTACCGTCGCCACCGATATCAGCAGTTACCTGGATTTTGTGCTTAAGCTGTTTTTTGCCTTTGGCCTGTCATTTGAAATTCCGGTCGCCATTTTGCTGATGACTTGGACCGGCGTTACCACCCGTAAAGCGCTGGCTGAGAAGCGGCCTTATATTATTGTCGGCGCCTTTATTTTGGGTATGCTGCTGACCCCGCCAGATGTCATATCACAAACGCTGCTCGCCGTGCCAATGTGGTTATTGTTTGAACTGGGCTTATCATTAAGCCGGTTTTATCAGCCGAAAAACACTGAGCCCTCCGAACAACCGCCAGCAAAACAAGAACAGGAACAACAGCGATGAAATATGTATTAGCAATCTGCAGCGCCTTACTCAGTGTCAGTGCAACAGCTGATAGTAAAATCCCTGTACACCAGGCGGTAGAACTGTGCCGGGCCGAACAAAATGCGCTGCGCCGCTTAAGCTGTTATGACGCCATCGCCATTACCCAAGTGACCACAGCGGGCAGTAACACCCTGCCGGCACCAGCCAATGAACGGGCACAGCAGGCCCCAGCTACGCCGGTCACAACTGAGCCGGCCGCAACTAATACGGAAAAGAACAGCGATGACCGTTTTGGCCTGGAACATAAAGCGCAGGCCGATGCCGATGAAACCTTAAGGGTTACGGTGAAAAACGTTAGCTACACGCCACGCAAAGAGCTGATTGTAGAGTTTGACAACGGCCAGCGTTGGCGCCAGATTGGCAGCGACTATTACGCCATTGCCGTTGGCCAGCAGCATACGATTAAGCGTGGTGTACTTAATTCCTTTTTCCTCGCCAATGACAACAATAACCGCACCATTCGCATCAGACGCGAGCAATAAGATGCCGCTATGGTGTGATATCGGCGTTAATCTGTTTAGCAATCAGTTTGACGCCGATCGTGAGCAAGTATTGCAACGCGCCCGCACTGCCGGGGTGACACAACTTGTGCTGATTGGCAGTGATATCACCGAAAGCCATCAAAACATTGCCTTTTGCCAACAGCACAATGGCTGCTTTAGCACGGCCGGTGTGCATCCACATCAGGCAGCACAGGTCAGTGGCGCCTGGCTGAGCGAACTTACGCAATTGCTGACACTGCCAAAAGTCGTGGCAGTAGGTGAGTGCGGCCTGGACTTTAACCGCGACTTTTCGCCAAGGCCGGTGCAACAACAGGTGTTTGCCGAGCAGCTGCAACTGGCCAAACTGAGCGCTAAACCGGTATATCTGCATGAACGTGATGCCTTTGCCACCCAGCTGGCCATGGTAACGGAGCAGCGAATACAGCACGGCGTAGCACACTGCTTTACCGGCGATATGACACAGGTAAAAGCCTATCTGGACCTGGGCCTGCACATCGGTATTACCGGCTGGCTCTGTGATGAGCGCCGCGGTGATGCACTGCGTCAGGCACTGCAGTATATTCTGCTGGACAGATTACTGCTGGAAACCGATGCGCCCTATTTACTGCCACGCGATTTAAGCCCAAAACCGGCAAGCCGGCGCAACGAGCCTGCCTTTTTGCCGCATATTGCCACTGTGCTGGCCAACTTACGTCAGCTCACAACCGAAGCGCTGGCAACGCAGTTGTTGGCCAACAGCCAACAGCTGTTTGGCCTGCCAGCCCTTAGTGGTAAGGCTTAACATGGCTATTGTTTTACCCTACTTTCTGGCCGGGCTGTTATTAGGCTGCCTGCTGGTTGGGCTGGCCGCCGCCCGCGTACTGCGCCGCTGGCATCAGGCGGCCGCCGATTTAGAAAGCCAGCTGCGCAGCCACAGCTTTGAGCTGCAAATTGCCTTAGATGAGCTCACCGAGGCAAACCGTCAGTTGGAGATCCAAACCCAGATTGATGCGTTATCCGGCGTATACAACCGCGCCTATTTCGACCGCCAGTTAACCGCAGAGCTTAAACGCAGCCGGCGCGAACAGCGCACTGTGGCGTTGGTGCTGCTGGACATTGATCATTTTAAACAGATTAACGACAACCACGGTCATCTGGTGGGTGACCAGGCGATTAAACAGGTGGCACAGCTTATCCGGCAGCACGTAAAGCGCCCGGCCGACAAGGTATTTCGCTACGGCGGCGAAGAGTTTGCACTTATTCTGCCCAACACCAGCCTGGCCGGCGCAGTACAGCTGGCCGAGCGTATCCGCCAACAATTAACTGCAACCTGCATTAATACCGCAGACGATACCTTAACACTAAGTTTAAGCGCTGGCTGTTATGCCGCCATACCGGCAAAAGACAGCGACAACGACGAATTTATTGCCTTTGCAGATAAAGCCTTATACCGGGCCAAAGCCGCCGGGCGGGACCAGGTACACAGTTATCCGGCCCCAGTGGCAGCCGTAGCAGTGGCAGCCGCAGCAGTAACAGGAGAGATAAATGAACACTAACCGCTATTTTCCCGCCAGCCGCCTGCGCCGCATGCGTGAACACGATTTTAGCCGCCGCCTGATGGCCGAGCATCAGCTAACGGTAAACGATTTAATTTACCCGATGTTTATTATTGAAGGTGAAAATAAGCGCGAAGCGATAACGTCTATGCCGGGCATAGAGCGCTTAAGCCTGGATTTGTTGCTGGCAGAAGCCAAACAGCTGGTTGAGCTGGGTATTCCGGCCATTGCACTGTTTCCGGTTACCGCCAGTGAGAAAAAGTCTTTGCAGGCTGAAGAAGCCTGGAACCCGGATGGCCTGGCGCAGCGCGCTGTGCGCCTGCTAAAACAACAGGTGCCTGAGCTTGGCGTTATTACCGATGTGGCGCTGGACCCATTCACCACCCACGGTCAGGACGGCATTATTGACGATAACGGCTATGTGCTGAATGACATTACTACCGCCGCGCTGATTAAGCAGGCACTGTCGCACGCCGCTGCAGGCGCTGATGTGGTGGCGCCGTCTGACATGATGGACGGTCGCATAGGCGCTATCCGCGAGGCGCTGGAAGAAGCGGGCTTTGTTAACACCCGCATTATGGCCTACTCAGCCAAATATGCCTCCAGCTACTATGGGCCGTTCCGCGATGCGGTTGGCTCGGCCGGTAATTTAAAAGGCGGCAATAAAAAAACCTACCAGATGGACCCGGCCAACAGCAATGAAGCCCTGCACGAAGTGGCCATGGATTTAGAAGAAGGCGCCGATATGGTAATGGTAAAACCGGGCATGCCGTATTTAGATATAGTACGGCGGGTAAAGGATGAGTTTGGTGTGCCGACCTTTGCCTATCAGGTTAGCGGCGAATACGCGATGCATATGGCAGCGATTCAAAATGGCTGGTTAGCCGAAAAGCCGGTGATTATGGAGTCATTACTGGCATTTAAACGCGCCGGTGCCGATGGCATTCTGACGTACTTTGCCAAAAAAGTGGCAATTTGGTTAAAGCAAGATTTTTAAAACACAAAGCCCCGCAAAAGCGGGGCATTGTATCTAAGTTAGATTTATCAGCTCGTTAACATTTTAGACCTGAACAGCTCATCAAGCCTCAATATTTCCTCAGAAAGCCACGAATCGAAATTTTCCCATTGATATATAATTTTTCCATCACCTTTAACGCTAACACGTTCGACCAATCCTTCACCATTTACTAAAGCGTAAGATCCATCCTCTTTATAGAAGCCAACAATGAAATCTTTATCTCGCAGTCCTTTAAGTCTTGCCGAGCAGTTTGGGATGTATGCGTCAGAAGGATAGTTGTGAACATGAGATTCATGTTTCCTATCTTTAGGAATGTACCCCAAAACCTTTAGGCTCCCTGAATAACAAATGAGACCATTCGCTATGCCCAGAAAAGCTCTATATTGCTTTGGAATACTTAGCTGAACTCTAGATTCAAATTCTCTTATATCAGTTTCACTTAATGCAGAGTAAATAACATTTAGGAATGCTTTCGGAGCAATTTCTGGACGATGGCCAATAAGTCTGGTCCCAGCATCATTGACTAAGTCATTCGACGTAGCCCAAGCATTCATTCTTCGTAAAACTTTTTCATCAAACTCATTCTTATTCATAAAATTCTTTCTATTACAAATTATTAGGACATACCAATTCGGCACATCCCATTGTTGAAATGACTGATGTTGGATCCGGAATTTCTGAAAGCAACTCTAATCCAGTTGCAAGTGCACCGACAACTGTTGCTGAAATTGGAACATTCGTTCCACCTAGCTCTGCATGAAGGGCCATATGATCTGCGCCTTCCATAAACGTAATATTATCGGGGTTTTCTGCGATAGCTATCTTTTCATCAAGCGTATTTCCTGAACTTACCGAGGGCTCATGATGTCCATGCATATTCTTAAGCTTACCAGTTGTAGCTAGTTCCTGAGCTCGCGCATCACTCAAGTTTGATCTTGTCTCTCCGGTCTCTAATAAGGATTGACGCTCTTGTTTTAATGCTGCCCTTCTTCCTCTAGCCTTGGCATTATTTATCAACCGCTGCTCGTATGACCTTAAAGTATTAATAGCAGGTTGAAGAAGTTTCTTTTTAGCAGATTCCCCACTAGGGTCGATCATATTGATTGGATCATTATGTACATAAGTATAAAGATTCATCTGGTCTTCATACCCAATTGGGTCTGTTTGCAAGAAGCGGCCTAACTTTGGCTGATAAATCCGTGCTTTGTAGTAATACAGCCCTAGCTCTTTAAGCGCCAATTGCCCGGTGTATTGGAACCGGCCGTTGTTGGTGCTAGCTGGTACACCTAGATAACTATGAGAAATGTGGGGTTAAATTCTGACTTTACGCTGGAGTGAAAAATTAAAGTTAACAATCATAAAAATTTTGTCTGTATGATTTACAAACAAAAACCTGCTGGGTCTACATATTGCAATTAGATAAGTAAATGAAATTCTTCCAATTAGAAGAAATACGTAAATAGGAGAGCTTATCTACTTAATAAGCAGCTCCCAGCCGGCTTGCTGCTGATACTGCACTTCCTGCTCCAGCTCGGCCCGCATCAGCGGGTGCTGCTCTAACCAGCCGGCCGGCATGGTCAGCACTAACTGCTCGCCTTTGCTGCTAATAGTGACCTGCGGCAGCACTTCATGGCGGCGGCGCATCGATAAAATCACCGCCAGGCGCAAAATGCGGGTTAACCGCACGGTAAGCAGCACTGATGTCATGGTTTGGCGGGCGATAATCTCGCGGCTGATATCGGCGCGGTGGTTATGCACCAGCGCCATCACCAGCTGCTGCTGGGCGCGGGTAAAGCCGGGTAAGTCCGAGTGGTTAATAATGTAGGCACCATGATGGTGATGGTTTTTGTACTCAATCAGCAAGCCAAGCTCATGCAGCAGCGCACTGCATTTGAGCATACTGTGGCCTTCAAATTTGTTTAAATCCCAGCGGCTTTGCAGCTGATTAGCCAGCTCTGCCGCCATTTCGGCCACCCGCTCGGCGTGGCGCTGGTCAATAAAATAGCGCACCATCAGGCTGTTTACCGTGCGGCTGCGCACATCGGTATGTTGCAACTGTGGCAACATGCTGTACAACACCCCTTCACGCAGAGCGCCGCCGGATAAGGTCATGCCAGTAATATTTAAGCAGCGAAACAGCGCGATAAGTATAGCCAACCCGGACGGGAATACCTGCTTGCGCTCTTGCGCAAGACCAGTAATAGTCAGCTGCTCCATCCGGCCGCAGGCCAGCGCCTGCTGCATAATATCTTCCAGCCGGCTTAGGGTAATCACTTCATCTTTGCCCTGCGCCACTAAAATTTCCTGCATCGCCTGCACAGTGCCCGAGGCACCTACCGCCATCTGCCAGCCGGTGTGCTGATATTGACTGGCAATGGTTAGCACTTCCTGTTCGGCCGCGGCGATGGCGCGGCTAAAGTTGTCTTCGCTTAACTCGTCGTCGGCAAAATAGCGCTCAAGGTAGGTGACACAGCCCATATTCAGACTGGATAACAACAGCGGGTTAAAGCCAGCGCCTATTACCACTTCGGTACTGGCACCACCTATATCAATCACCAGCCGGTTAGTGTCACTGTTAGAGGTATGTGCTACGCCTAAATAAATAATACGTGCTTCATCTTCGCCACTTATCACCGTGACTTTCTGGCCTAAAATGGCTTCGGCTTCTTTAAGGAAGGTTTTAACATTTTTCGCCAGCCTGAGCGTGGCTGTGCCGACAATACGGATGTTCTGTGGCGGGATATCCTGCAAACGCTCAGCAAATAAGGCTAAACATTCCCAGCCGCGCTTCATGGCTTTGCGGCTTAACACCAGGTTTTCGTTTAAGCCGGCCGCTAAGCGCACTTTGCGCTTGACCCGGCCAATAACCTGCACTGAACCGCCGACCACTTTTACCATCAGCATATGGAAGCTGTTGGAGCCAAGATCAATCACCGCATAGATATCCTGATGCGGTGATTGGTCGGCTGTCAGCGCCGGATTAACGAGGACGGTTGCGAGGAGCTCTTGCGCCATGACTGCTGCGCCCACCTGCGCCTGAACGGTTGCCAGTTCTGGCCTGACCGGCCCGGCGGCGAACCCGCGGCTTCGGCGCTTTAATATCGTCCAGCAGGGCGCTGGCATCATATTGCGTGACCGGGATCGGATGACGGATATAGTCTTCAATCGCGGTTAAATTAAGCGCATAACGCTCACAGGCAAAACTAATGGCTTTACCACTTTCACCGGCGCGACCGGTACGGCCAATTCGGTGCACGTAATCTTCGCAGTCATCCGGCAGGTCAAAGTTAAACACATGGCTAACCTTGGGAATATGCAGACCACGGGCGGCGACGTCAGTTGCCACCAGAATATCCAGTTTACCACTGGTAAAGTCTTCTAAAATGCGCAGACGTTTTTTCTGGATCACGTCGCCCGTCAGCAGGCCAACACGATGACCATCGGCTTCCAGCCAGGCATACACTTCTTCGCACCAATGTTTGGTGTTAGCAAAGACGATGGCTTTATCCGGCCACTCTTCTTCCATCAGCGTTAACAGCAGCGGCATTTTATGCTCGTCTGAGGGGTAAAACAGCTCTTCGCTGATGCGGCTGCCGGTCATCTCTTCCGGTGCCACATGGATATGCACCGGCTGGTTCATTTTTTCAAACGCCAGCTCCTGCACCTTGTACGATAAAGTGGCAGAGAACAGCAAGCTTAAACGCTCGGTGGCCGGCGGCATACGGTTAAACATAAAGCGGATGTCTTTAATAAAGCCCAGATCAAACATCCGGTCAGCTTCATCCAGCACCACCACCTGAATTTGCGATAAGTCGTACAGGCCTTGCTTTAAATAATCTATTAAGCGGCCGGTAGTACCAATTAAAATATCAACGCCTTTTTCTAGCAGCTGGCGTTGCGTATCATAACCTTCGCCCCCATAGATCAGACCAAGGCGCAAGCCGGCCTTTTCTGCCAGCATTTTTGCATCCTGGTGGATCTGTACCGCCAGTTCACGCGTAGGCGCCATGATAATGGCACGCGGCTGGCCTGAACCCTTAGGTTCATGGGTTAACAGATGATGAAAGGTCGCTGTTAAAAACGCCAATGTTTTGCCGGTGCCCGTTTGGGCCTGGCCAGCAATATCTTTACCGGCTAATGCCAGCGGTAAACATTGGGCCTGAATGGGCGTACAATAGCCGAAACCTTGCGCATTTAACGCGTCAAGAACCTGTGGCGCCAATGCGAAATCGGCGAATTTATGTGAAGTTAAGTGTGTTTTATTCATACGGCGCTAAGCATAACCGTTACGCTTGCAATAAGGAACAGCCACGTTTAAATTGATAACACTTTTTTGCAGCAGCCCTGCATAGCACTAGCGGAGACATAAATGAGCGAACATATTTTACAGGTTTCAGATGACAGTTTTGAAGCCGACGTACTAAAAGCCGACGCCCCGGTTTTAGTCGATTTCTGGGCAGAGTGGTGTGGTCCTTGTAAAATGATTGCGCCAATTTTAGATGACGTGGCAAAAGATTACGCTGGCAAAGTGACAGTGGCGAAAGTGAACATCGATCACAACCCGAACACACCACCTAAATTTGGTATTCGTGGTATCCCAACCCTGCTGTTATTCAAGAACGGCCAGGTGACAGCGACTAAAGTGGGCGCACTGTCTAAAACTCAGTTAAAAGAGTTTCTCGATAGCAACATCTGAGCAATCTGAAAAAAGGCGTATTTTTATACGCCTTTTTCTCTCTCAGCGCTGGACGCACCTGTCCTCTGCTGCTATTGTGTAGCCAATAAAACGTTCTAAACCACGCTTGTCTGTCGAAAAACCACTTCCAAACCTTATTTTATCGAACCGATAAGCATTACCCTGTTTTTATTTCAACAAGAAACCCATCAATATGCATTTAACAGAACTAAAACTGAAGCCGATTAGCGAGCTGGTTGAATTGGCTGAGTCTATGGGCCTAGAAAATATGGCCCGCCTGCGCAAACAGGACATCATTTTCGCCATTTTAAAATCCCACGCCAAAAACGGTGAAGAGATTTACGGCGATGGCGTACTGGAAATCCTGCAGGACGGTTTTGGTTTTCTGCGCTCTGGCGACAGCTCTTACTTAGCCGGCCCGGATGATATTTATGTATCGCCAAGCCAAATCCGCCGCTTTAACCTGCGCACCGGTGACAGCATTTCCGGCCTTATCCGGCCCCCGAAAGAAGGCGAGCGTTACTTTGCCTTATTAAAAGTTAACGAAGTTAACTTTGGCCGCCCGGAGCAGGCGCGCAACAAGATCCTGTTCGAGAACTTAACGCCACTGCATGCCAATTCACGGTTGCGGATGGAGCGTGGTAACGGCAGCCGCGAAGATATCACCGCCCGGGTGCTGGATTTAGCCTCACCTATCGGTAAAGGCCAGCGCGGCTTAATCGTCGCACCACCGAAAGCCGGTAAAACCATTTTGCTGCAAAATATTGCCCAGTCGATTGCGGCTAACCATCCGGACTGTGTGTTAATGGTATTGCTGATTGACGAGCGGCCGGAAGAAGTAACCGAGATGCAGCGCCTGGTAAAAGGCGAAGTTATCGCCTCAACCTTCGATGAACCGGCCAGCCGCCACGTGCAGGTTGCTGAGATGGTAATTGAAAAAGCCAAGCGCCTGGTAGAGCATAAAAAAGACGTCATTATTCTGCTCGATTCGATTACCCGTTTAGCCCGCGCTTACAACACTGTTATTCCAAGCTCAGGCAAGGTATTAACCGGCGGTGTGGACGCCAACGCCCTGCACAAGCCGAAGCGTTTCTTTGGTGCCGCGCGTAATGTCGAAGAAGGCGGCAGCTTAACCATTATTGCTACTGCGCTGGTAGACACCGGCTCGAAGATGGACGAAGTGATTTACGAAGAGTTTAAAGGCACCGGTAACATGGAGCTGCACCTGTCACGTAAAATTGCTGAGCGTCGCGTATTCCCGGCCATCGACTTTAACCGTTCAGGCACCCGCCGCGAAGAGCTGCTGGCCTCACCGGAAGAGCTGCAAAAAATGTGGATCCTGCGCAAAATTCTCAACCCGATGGATGAAACCGAGTGTATGGAGTTCCTGATTGACCGTCTGCTGATGACCAAAACCAACGACGAGTTTTTCGAAGCGATGAAACGGCAAAAAAGCTAAGCCCAAGCCAGCGAAACCAGAGAACCGGCCCCAGTGCCGGCTTTTTCTTGCCGGCTATGGCCTGTTAACGCGTATCCGCGGTTTGATAACTCAGCCGGATTTGCTCCAGCTGCGGGCTTAGCCGCTGCCAGGCCGCATCATCCAGCCAACGCCGCATGGCCGCCTGATAGTCAGCACTGCGCCACAGTTGTTGTAATGCTTTATCAATGGCAGCTATCGCCTGCTGCCCGGCTTTACCGGTGGTGCAGCTAACATAAGACACGTTGGCAATATCAGCACCCACTATAGCACTATGCTGCAGTGCTACCGGCTGCGCCAGTAAACTGTTGTAATACCGCATCCGCTCGGGGTATTCAATCACGTAATCTACCCGGCCACTTTGCAATAACTGGGCAGCATTTAACTCGCTGGTAAAAGTCTGACTGGTTAAGTTTGATGCAGGCTGCTGTATGGCTTGCATCACCACCGGTGGATAATAACGGTTTGGCTGATAAGCGCCTACCAGCTGGGCCTGTTGTGCCAGCTGGTTAATCTCCAGCGCATCCGCACCGGCCTGCGCCAGGCCAGGGTGAGTGGCCAGATGCACCACCGCTAAGGCAGGCCCCACTGCCAGCGGGGTTGAAAACAATCTACTGGCCGCCCGTTGCGTCGAATACAAGGTGCCTATCGCACAAAAACCGGGCAGTTGCTGTAAAAATAGCTGCTCTACTCTGGCCAGGCTGACTAAGCGGCTTTGATGCTTGAACTCTGGTAATGCTGCCATCAGCTGTTGCTGTAATAAATCAAAAGTCCCCTGGCCCTGAAAGGGCCCACTGACAATTTGATGCGGTGGCCAGTCGGTTTGTAACCAGGTAATTTGGGGCGCCGCGCTTACCTGCAGCGTAAAGCTGGCACTGAGCAAAAATAATAACGCACGCATTAGCATTAGCTGGCCCCGCAGTTGTGTTACCTAACTCTAGTCAACCGCAGGGGCTGCCGTCAATTAACCAACGATATGATGTACCAGTGGATAAGGCGCAGTAGCCTGGGTTGTTATGGTCAGTGCCTGCAAATATTCCGCTACCGCAACTTTCGCCGCTTCTGTGCTGGCAGCATGCACTTTGGCCAATACATCGCCTTGTTGCACTTTCTGCCCCGTGGAGGTGATATGACTAAAACCCACTGCCGGGTCAATCTGCTGGCTGGGGTGCGAGCGACCACCGCCTAAACGTACCACTGCCATGCCCAAGCCTACTGTGTCGGTATAGTGCAGATAACCGCTGTGCGGCGCAACAATGTCCTGCACTACCGGCGCCGTTGCCAGATACTGCTGCGGCTGTTCCAGTAAATTCGCCGGGCCGCCCAGTGCCGATACCATTTTGGCAAATATTTCTGCCGCCTTACCCGAGCTTAAACTGTGCTCAAGTGCAGCGATAGCGCGCGCTTTATCCTGATATAAGCCACCGAGCATCAGCATATTGGCGCCCAGCTCCAGCGTTACCTGATGTAAACGCGGCTCACGGTATTTACCGGTTAAATAATCCAGTGTTTCCAGCACTTCCAGCACATTACCGGCACTAGTGCCTAAAATTTGGTTCATATCCGTCAGTAAGGCACGGGTGTTTACGCCGGCACCCCTGGCGACATTAACAATGCTGTTAGCCAGCGCAGAGGCGTCATCGACGCTACGCATAATGGCACCGTTACCAATTTTGACATCCATCACCAGCGCATCTAAGCCCTCTGACAGCTTTTTCGATAAAATCGACGCCGTAATCAGCGGAATGGATTCAACGGTGGCGGTCACATCCCGGATGGCGTATAGGCGCCGATCAGCCGGTGCCAGCTCGCTGCTCTGGCCAACAATCACACAGCCAAGTTGTGGCAACAGTTTACGGATGGTGTCCAGTGACTGGGTGCAGCTATAGCCGGGAATAGTCTCCAGCTTATCAACTGTACCACCGGTATGGCCCAAACCACGGCCGGCGATACTGGGCATAAAGGCGCCACAGGCGGCTACCATGGGCGCCAGCATTAAGGTCACTTTATCGCCGACGCCACCGGTGCTGTGTTTATCCACTACAGGGCCATTTAATTTGCCCTGCCAGTTCAGCACGGTGCCGCTATCGCGCATCGCCAGCGTTAACGCCACAATTTCATCAACACTCATGCCGTTTAAATAGATCGCCATCGCCAGCGCCGCTACCTGGCCTTCGCTGAAACTGTCGTCGGTTAAACCTCGGACAAACTGCTGAATTTCCGCCTGGCTTAGGGTATTGCCATTACGTTTGGTTTTAATAATTTCCTGCGGGATCATGCATTAAGCTCCAACTTTGCTGCTGTTGGCTAAATAAGTAGGGGTAAAAGCGGCCGGCAATAGTTCACCTAAGGTCCACAGCTGTTGCTGCTGTAAATGATTACAGCTGGCCACTGGCGCGTCCGGGCTGAAGAATTCGGCAATCACCTGACGACAGATACCGCAGGGCGGAGTAAGCGCAGGTTGTGGCGTATATACCAGCAGTGCGCGGAACTTGCGCTCGCCGGCCACCACGGCAGCGGCTATGGCATTGCGCTCAGCGCATACGGTGCCGCCGTACGAGGCGTTTTCAACATTGCAGCCGGTGTAAATGTTGCCACTTTCAGCCAGCACGGCAACGCCGACCGGAAATTGACTGTAGGGCGCATAAGCCTGCGCCGCGGCTTGTTGTGCTGCGCTTTGCAGCGCTGGCCAGTTAATGTCGCTCACTGGTTAAACTCATGTTAGTAATGGGCATACAGTGTTACTGTGAAAAGCGGCAACGTCAAGCCTGCTGCGGCTGACGCCGGCGCGAATAAGGCTTATAATAGCGTCTGTTTCAGTTTGGAAAGACACTTTGCAAGCGATTAATTATCTGGCGGGCTATCCGGCCAGCATACAACAGCAGGCTACTGAATTACTTAACAACGGTAAGCTGGCGCAGTATCTGCACAGCAAGTACCCGCAACCACACCAGATCCAGAGCGATAAAGCGCTATACAGCTATGTTAACGAGCTAAAAAACGACTTTATGCGCAATAGCCCGCCGCTCAGCCTGGTGCGCTACGACAGTAAACTGAATATTATTAAACAGGCGCTGGGCATGCACACCTTTGCCTCGCGCGTGCACGGCAGCAAATTAAAGGCGCATAACAGCATTAGCATAGCGGCATTGTTTAAGCAGGCGCCGGCTGAGTTTTTACGCATGATAGTGGTGCACGAGCTGGCGCACTTTAAACAAAAAGAACATAACAAAGCGTTTTACCAGTTGTGCCAGCATATGGAGCCGCAATACCACCAACTGGAACTGGATACCCGGCTTTGGTTGCTGTGGCGGGATCTTAGTACAGCAGACATGCAATCTTAACCTAACAAAGAAAACTCATCCGCATCCAGATGCGCCGGAAATTGCTGCCGGTATTGCCGAAGCGCGGTTAAATCCAGCGCGCCCGTTAATACACCGGGCTGTTCAGGCGCCAAATCGGCCAGCGGCTGGCCCAGGTAATCGACAATTAAACTATCGCCGCGATAAGCCACCTTATTGCCATCGATGCCGACCCGGTTACAGCCCAGCACATAAGCCTGGTTTTCTATCGCCCGTGCCTGCAACAAAGTGCGCCAGGCGTGGCTGCGCGCCGCCGGCCAGTTGGCGACATAGAGCGCGACATCATAATCATTGCGGTTGCGGCTAAATACCGGGAAGCGCAGGTCATAACAGACCTGTAGCAAAATGCGCCAGCCACGATACTGCACCAGTACCCGCCCGGTACCGGCCTGATAAGCCTGCTGCTCGCCGGCCATACGAAACAAATGCTTTTTATCGTAAAAGCTGACATCGCCCTGTGGCGTGACAAAATAGCAGCGGTTGACACAGCCGCTGGCAAGACGCGTCGCCACCGAGCCAACGATCGCAGCGCCCAGTTGCTTTGCCTGCTGGATTAACCAGGCCAGCGTTTCGCCTTCTGGCTCGGCTATGTCGTTGCTTTGCATCGAAAAGCCTGTACTAAACATCTCCGGCAGCACAATAAGATCTGCCTGGATAGGCTTTAACTGTGCAGCCAGTTGCTGCCGGTTAGCCGCAGCGTCATGCCATACCAGTTCGGTTTGCAGCAGCGCCACCCTAAGCTCAGTTACAGTTTGCATAACACCTCCGCCGCCGCTTGCAGCGTAGCCGGCTGTTTGGCAAAACAAAAACGAATAATACGGCTGTCCGGCGGCGTCTGATAAAACACCGACAGCGGAATCGCCGCCACTTTATGCTCAATGGTCAGCCAGCGGCAAAAGGCCACATCATCCAGCTTGCTTAGCGCACTGTAATCAACCAGTTGAAAATAAGTGCCCTGACAGGGCAATAAACGAAAGCGGCTAGCCGCCAGCAAAGCGGCAAAACTATCGCGTTTTTGCTGATAAAATGCAGCCAGCCCCAGCACCTGTTCACGGTGTTCTGCCAGCATATCGGCAATGGCATATTGCGCCGGGGTAAAGCTGGAGAAGGTGACATACTGATGGATTTTACGAAACTCGCTACTTAATGCCGCCGGCGCCACACAATAACCCAGCTTCCAGCCGGTAACATGAAAGGTTTTACCAAAAGAAGACACAATAAAGCTGCGCTGTGCCAACTCTGCAAAGCTATTAGCACTATGCCTGGGCGCGGCGTCAAACACCATATGCTCATACACTTCATCGCTGATGCAGTACAAGTTATGGTTAACCACCAGACTCTGCAAAGCCTGCCAGTCTGCATTGCTAAATACCATGCCACTGGGGTTATGCGGGCTGTTAACAATAATCAGCTTGGTACGGGCAGTTATCGCCTGCGCTACCTGCTGCCAATCTACCCGGTAATCCGGCGCCTGTAGCGCGATGTGCACTGCCTTGCCACCATTTAAGGTTATCGCCGGCGCATAACTATCATAAGCCGGGTCAAACAGGATCACCTCATCACCGGCCGCTACCACAGCGCTTATCGCCACCAGCAACGCCTCAGTAGCACCACTGGTTACCGTTACTTCCTGCTGTGGGCAAACGCTGCGGCCATAGCAGTACTGCAGCAAGGTGGCGATGTGTTCGCGCAGCGGCAGAATGCCCGGCATAGGCGCGTACTGGTTATAGCCGTGGCTGGCATAGTGCGCCAGGCGGTTTATCAGCACGTCGCTGGCAGCAAAATCCGGAAAACCCTGAGATAAATTAATCGCTTGCTGCTGAGCAGCCAGTTGCGACATCTGGCTGAAGATAGTGGTGCCAACGGCGGGCAGTTTGCTGGTCAATGACATAAGGCAAGAAAAAGTTGCGAAAACCGGCTTGAATGCTATCATTTAGCCCGTTTTATGTGTAGACATCTAAACGTTTGAACGTATAGCAATCAGGTTTATTAACGATGAATAACACCGCCCAGCTGCATCAGCTTAACCCCAATGCCATTGCGTTATGCGCGCTGGGCCGTTGGATCGCCAGCCGGCATTGGGTACCCGCGACCGGCGGCAATTTTTCCATCCGCAGCGGTGAGCACAGCGCGCTGGTTACCGCTTCAGGTAAAGATAAAGGCGAGCTCAGCCCACAGGACTTACTGCCGGTCAGCTGGCAGGATGGCACTCTTAGCTGCCCGGGAAAGCCCTCGGCCGAAACCGCGCTGCACGCCCAGCTCTATCAGCTGGAGCCACAAATTAAAGCCGTGCTACATACTCATTCGCTGCAGGCTACCGTGTTTTCGCGCCTTATCAACGACGATAGCTACCTGTTCTCTGGTTATGAGATGCAAAAGGCCATTAGCGGCCATAGCAGCCACGATACGCCCTGTGCACTGGCAGTGTTTGACAATACCCAGCATATCCCGGCGCTGGCAGAGCAAGTGCGACAGCGCTGGCAACAGCAGCCGTTAAACTGGGGCCTGTTGGTACGCGGCCATGGCCTTTATGTCTGGGGCCGCAGCCTGGAAGAGGCAAAAAGGCATTTAGAAGGCTGGGAGTTTCTTATAAACTGCGAGCTTGAGAGGTTAAAACTAACAAGGTAAACCGTGAAGTACTCTGCCATTATCACCGATATTGAAGGCACCACCAGCCGTATCAGCTTTGTTACACAAGTACTGTTCCCCTATGCAGCGCGCCAGCTGCCGGCATTTATGCAGCAGCATGCCAGCGAGCCGGCCGTTGCTGAACAGCTGGCCGCCTGCCGCAACCTGATGCAACAACCTGATGCCAGCCTTGATGCCATTATTGCGCAGTTGCAGCAATGGATAGCGGAAGATAAAAAAGCCACACCGTTAAAAGCGCTGCAAGGCATGGTGTGGCAGCAGGGCTACCAAAATGGCGCTTTTACCGGACATGTCTATCAGGATGTGTTCGATGCACTAAGCCGCTGGCAACAGCAGGGCATTAAGCTGTATGTCTACAGCTCGGGATCGGTGCAGGCACAGCAATTATTATTTAAATACAGTGATTTTGGCGATATGACGCCGCTGTTTAGCGGCTACTTTGATACCCGCATCGGTGCCAAACGCGAGATGTCTTCTTATGCCGCCATCTTGCAGCACTTGCAGCTGCCACCCAAGCAGGTGCTGTTTTTATCCGATGTGGTGGCCGAGCTGGATGCCGCTGCGCCGCTGGGTATCGGCACTATGCAGTTAATCCGCGACGGCCAGGTAGCCGGCAGCCATACCATAGCGCATAACTTTAACCAGGTTGAGGAGCTGATCGCATGAGTGAACTGACGGTCTTTAGTAGCGATAATCCGGCGCAGCCACTGCTGCATACCAGCAACAGCCATGACATTCAGCAGCAGTTGCAGCTGGCCGGTGTGCGCTTTGAGCAGTGGCAGGCCACAGCGCCGGTTAGCGCCGACAGCAGTAGCGCGCACATTCAGGCCGCTTACGCCACCGATATTGCCAGGCTACAGGCCGAAGGCGGTTATATGACAGTGGATGTGATTTCGCTAAGTGCCAACCATCCGGATAAAGCGGTATTACGGCAGAAGTTTCTGGCCGAACATACCCATAGTGAAGATGAAGTGCGGTTTTTTGTCCGCGGCCAGGGCTTATTTTGCCTGCATATCAACGGCAAGGTGTACCAGGTATTGTGCCAAAAAAATGATTTAATCAGTGTGCCGGCCGGCACCAGCCATTGGTTTGATATGGGCAGCGCGCCGGAATTTACCGCTATCCGGCTATTTAACAACCCCGAGGGCTGGGTGGCCAATTTTACCGGCAGTAACCTTGCCAGCCGCTTCCCGTTATTGCCTTAAGGTGTGCTAAGCGCACCAACAGAGTGCAACATCAGCAGCAACTGGCTGGCGATAACCCCATAAACTAAAATAAGATCAATTAATTAACTACGGTGCTTGCGCTGGTACTGCTTTTGCTTATCCTTGTCATATTCTGCTGCCATACTGTGGCAGCATGCTTTTTTGCCTCAGAGCTGGAAAATTATGTTACCACTGCACACCCCGATGCGCGGCCTGCGTTGTTTTTGCGTCGCTGCCGAGTGCCTCAGTTTTAAAGAAACGGCGAAAAAGC
This sequence comes from Rheinheimera nanhaiensis E407-8, assembly GCF_000296695.1. Taxonomy (GTDB): domain Bacteria; phylum Pseudomonadota; class Gammaproteobacteria; order Enterobacterales; family Alteromonadaceae; genus Alishewanella; species Alishewanella nanhaiensis. The sequence continues at coordinate 80,306 of NZ_BAFK01000016.1, read as the reverse complement.
TGTACTTAACGCCGTCTGCGGTTAGCCATCAGATCCGCCAGCTGGAAGAAAACCTCAACCTCAGCCTGTTTGAACGCAAAACCCGCGCCGTGGTGTTAACCGAGGCAGGCAAGCGCTTTTATCAGGCCATAGCACCACAGATGGAGCAATTAGCCGCCACTATCGCCGAATTCAGTCAGGCCCAGCGTATGCTGGAGGTCAGCATTTCAATGCCGGAATTTTTTGCCAGCGAGCTGTTTGTCCCTAAGCTGATTGGCTGGTCAGAGCAATACCCGAACATTAACCTGACGCTGGAAACCATTAAGTCACGCCGCGACAGCCCAAAATATACCGACTTATCCATAGTGTTGTCCGGCAAGCGGCCAGAGCAAAAGCAGGTGTATGACTTGTTTCCAATAAGCTACATTCCGGCCTGTAACCCGCAGCAGTACCAGAAATGGCACAGTAAAGGCTATCGCATACTGGAGCAGGTGCCGCTGATTTTGCACCAGGCACGGCCACACGCCTGGCACCAGTGGGCCGAGCACGTGGGTTATCATAACTTTGCGCCCAAGCAGATTATTCAGCTGGACAGCATGTTTAGCGTAGCGCGCGCCGCCCAGCAGGGCTTGGGCGTGGCGTTAATTCCGCTGCCAATCAGCGCCGGCTGGTTTAGTAACGGCAGCCTGCAACGCTTATTTGAACAGGAACTGCTCAGCCGCGACCGCTACTACCTGGTGCGCCATGATGATGACCCAAACCGGCAGGAAATACAGCTGCTGATTGACTGGGTGTTGCAAAGTTTTCATGTTAACCAATAGGGTGCAACTGGAAGTCGCTGATGTTAGTAGCGTCGCTTTCGCCGTCTAGGTATCGCAGCTGTTTGCCGGGGTAGAACCGCTGGCTTTCAGCTCTGTTGCCGGGTAACCGGCAGCTTTTAATGCATCAATAATGTCGGCAGTGGTAAGGTTGCTGCTGACCCTGATGCTGTGCTCTGCCAAATCAGCCTCAACTTTGGCATCACTTTGCAGACTCACAATGGCTTTAGTGACCCTGCTAACACAGTGGCCACAGGTCATACCGTCGATATGAAACTTCATCATACTTATCTCCTGTTGTCAGTTCGTCATACAGGCTAAAGCTTGCCACTGTAGTACAGTCAAGTAGCAGAGTGAAAATTATAAAAGCTGTTTGACCTTGCCATAACGGTAAGGTTTAGCCTGGTTAGACCTGATAACATTCATCAACCCGGAGTCCATACTATGGCAGCAACTATGAAACTTGCAATTAAAGGTATGACCTGTGCGTCCTGTGTGCAACGGATTGAAAAAGCGCTACTGGCCGTACCTGGCGTAAAATCGGCCAGCGTTAATCTGGCAACAGACACAGCAACTGTGGACGGCAATGCTGGTTTTAACGATCTCAGTGCCGCGGTGTCTGCCGCTGGCTATGAGCTGCAGACCATGCAGCGGCAGTTTACCGTTAAAGGCATGACGTGCGCATCCTGCGCCGGCCGGGTAGAGAAAAGCCTGTTGCACGTGCCCGGCGTCACCAGTGCCACAGTGAATCTGGCGACAGAGCATGTCAGCATCACCCTGTTACCGGCGACTGAGGATAGCGCACTGCAACAGGCTGTCGCTGCTGCGGGTTATGAGCTGGTGCCCGACCAAACCGCTGTTAACTCAGGCGAAGCACAGAGCAAGCAGCCGTTTTATCGCCATGACAGTTGGCCGGTAATTGGCGCCACAGTGCTGACACTGCCATTAGTATTACCGATGGTTGGCCTCTTGTTTGCTGCAGATTGGATGCTGCCCGCGCTGTGGCAGTGGCTGTTGGCCACACCGGTACAGTTTTATTTTGGTGCCCGCTTTTACAAAGCGGCCTGGCAAGCGCTAAAAGCCAAAACCGGCAATATGGATCTACTGGTATCAATTGGCACCAGTGCGGCCTATGGTTTATCACTTTATCTTTGGTATAGCTTTGACGGTCACCATGGTGGCCCGCATTTGTATTTTGAAAGCAGTGCCGCTGTACTTACCCTGGTCTTGCTGGGGAAGTTTCTGGAAAAACGCGCCAAACAGCGCACTACCGATGCGTTAAAAGCGCTGGAAAACTTAAAACCCACCTCAGCCACTGTCTGGCGTGATAATAAGTGGCAAAGCATTGCCGCTGCAGAGCTGAAACAAGGCGATAAAGTTAAAGTGTTACCCGGCGGGCGCATCCCGGCAGATGGTGTTGTCACCAAAGGCGACAGCCATGTCGATGAAGCGCTGATCAGCGGTGAGAGTATTCCGCTACATAAAACCGTGGCTGACAAGGTTACCGGCGGCGCGGTAAACCTGGATGGCGTGCTGGAATTTGACGCCTCAGCGGTGGGCGCAGAATCGACATTGGCCAAGATCATCCGTTTGGTCGAACAGGCACAGGGGGCTAAAGCCCCGGTACAGGCGTTAGTGGATAAAATCAGCAGTCTCTTTGTACCGGCGGTGCTGTTAGTCGCGGTTGTCACGCTGCTGGCCTGGGGTTATCTGTTTAATGATTGGACCCAGGGTATTTTAAACGCCGTGGCTGTGCTGGTTATTGCCTGTCCCTGTGCGCTGGGCCTGGCCACACCAGCGGCTATTATGGCAGGCACGGGTACGGCCGCCCGCCATGGTATTCTGGTAAAAGATGCGCTGGCACTGGAGCAGGCGACAAAAATCGACTACGTCGTGTTTGATAAAACCGGCACCCTGACAGAAGGCAAGCCTGAACTGATGCAAGTCACAGCACTGCAAGGCAGTGACGCTGAACTCGTCGCGCTGGCGTATGCATTATCAGACAACAGCGAGCACCCGCTGGCTAAAGCCGTAGTAAATTATGCGCAAGCACAGCAGATAGCTTTAACAGAAGCCAGCGACTTTACCCTGGTAGCCGGCAAAGGCGTACAAGCCAGCGTCGGCAAGCGGCAGCTGCTGCTGGGTTCAGGCAACTGGATGCGTGAGCTTGGGCTGACACTGCCCAGCGACCAAATCCGCATTCAGGGCGCATCGGTCTCCTGGCTGGCGGAGATAAAACACCAAACTACCGAACTGATTGGCCTGCTGTGCTTTGCTGATAAAGCCAAACCAGAAGCCAAAACAGCGGTACATCAGCTGCAACAAAACGGCATTAAAGTCGCCATGCTGACCGGTGATTCAAAAGAAAGTGCCAATTACATTGCCAAACAACTGTCACTGGATAATGTGCAGGCCGAAGTGCTGCCACAAGGCAAGGCGCAGGCCGTGGCCGCTTATCAGGCACAAGGTTTTAAAGTGGCGATGGTAGGTGATGGCATTAACGATGCCCCTGCGCTGGCGCAGGCCGATCTGGGTATTGCCATGGCCAGCGGTACCGAAGTTGCCGTCAGCGCCGCTGCCATTACGCTGATGCGCGGCAATCCGCAGTTAGTGGCCACAGCACTGCGGCTGGCCAGTGCGACTTATCGCAACATCCAGCAAAATCTATTCTGGGCCTTTGCCTTTAATACCATAGGTATTCCGCTGGCAGCGCTGGGCTTTCTTAACCCTGTTATTGCCGGCGGCGCCATGGCGTTTAGCAGTGTGCTGGTGGTCAGTAACGCACTACGCTTACAACGCATGTCATTTAAATAACGAGGGCTGAGCATGGCAACATTACTCACTATCGGGGCTGCCGCAAAAGCCAGTGGTTTAACGGCAAAAATGATCCGGCATTATGAACAGAGCGGCTTGCTACAAAAACCGCCACGTACCGATGCCGGTTACCGGCTGTACAACTCACAACAGTTACAACAACTGAGCTTTATTCAGCAGGCGCGCAGGCTGGGGTTTTCACTGAGCGAAATAGGCTCATTACTACAGCTATGGCAAGATCCTGCCCGCGAAAGCCGCGCTGTAAAACAGCTGGCCGAGCAGCATCTGGCCGATATTGCGGAAAAAATAGCTGAATTGCAGAACATGCAGCAGTTGTTGCAGCAACTGGCAGACAGTTGCAGCGCCGACAGCTCACCAGATTGCGCCATTCTGGCCGCGCTGGCGCCTGCTAACGGCTTAAAATAAAACACCCCGCAAAGCGGGGTGTTTATCAGCCAGGTTATCCTAGAACGGAATATCGTCATCAAAGTCGATTGGCGGTTCCATCGGCGCGCGCTGTTGCGGTTGGGCCGGTTGCTGGTAACCGCCTTGTGGCTGTGCCGGGCGCTGCTGATAACCGCCCTGCTGTTGCGGTGCTGCCTGTTGAAAACCAGCTTGTGCCGGTGCCTGATAGGCCTGTTGTGGTGCTTGCTGTTGGTAGCCACCCTGCGGCTGAGCCGGTTTTTGATAACCGCCCTGCTGGCCACCACCCATGCCACCACCTTGCGGCTGGCCATCACCGCGGCCGTCTAACATTTGCAGCTCGTTGGCGATAATTTCGGTGGTGTAACGCTCTACACCGTCTTTATCCTGCCATTTACGTGTTTTTAGCTTGCCTTCAATATACACCTTGCTGCCTTTACGCAGGTACTCGCCGGCAATTTCGGCCAGACGCTGGTAAATCACTACACGGTGCCATTCGGTTTGCTCTTTTTTCTCGTTAGTGGCTTTGTCGGTCCAACTTTCTGAGGTCGCTACCGTTAAATTAGCCACTGCGCCGCCTTGCGGCATATAGCGCACTTCCGGATCGGTGCCCAGGTTACCAATCAGTATTACTTTATTAATGCCACGCGCCATGCGAATTCTCCTAAAATGTTAAGCCCCGGCCGCGGCGATCATCGCCTGCGCCTGCGCTGGGTCATAGTCTGCTGCACTGACTTTCAGATAACAGCGCTGTTCGGCCAGAACAATGGTTACTTCCTGCACCCCTTGCAGCCTGGTAAGCTGCGCCGCCAGCCGGTTAGCCTGTTCGGCATTAAGTACCGCTACACTAAGTGATAAACGCTGAGCGCGTGGTGGTAACTGCAGGGTGCCGGCAATTAGCAGCCATATTAAACCAATAACCGCCAAGGCGGCAAACACTGACTGGTAGCTAAAATGTTGCAACAGGGCACCGCCCAGCACACCGCCTAAAAAGGCACCGAAAAACTGGCTGCTGGAATAAATGCCCATGGCGCTGCCACGCTGGCCGGCCGGCGCAATGCGCGACACCAGCGCCGGCAGGCTGGCTTCTAAAAAGTTAAAACCAATAAAAAACAGCAATAAAGCGCCAGTCAGTGGCCCAAAGCCGGGCATCAGCAGCGCCAGTAACATAGCAACAATTAACAGGGCTATCGCCAGCAGAAAAAAGCCTTTTTCCTGCGCTTTGCGCATAGCGGTAATCATCATCGGGATCATCAGCACGAACGAGCCCAGCAGCAACGGCAGATAAAACTGCCAGTGTTGGGTTGACGCCAGGCCGTATTGCAGTAACAGCATTGGCAACACCACAAACATAGCGGTAAGCATCAGATGCAACAGCAGCACACCGGCATCTAACTGCAACAACTGGCGATGTTTTAGCACCGCCAGCAGGCTTTGCGGCAGTGCCAGGGTTTCGGCCATCGGCGCTTTACTCACACTGCCTGGCAGTAAAAACGCCACCAGCAGCATAGCGCCGCAAGCCAGCAAGGCGGTAAACCAGAACACACCACTTAAGCCGGCCCATTTTGCCAGCAAGGGCCCCAGCACCATGGCGGCAGCAAAACTTAAGCCGATACTGGCGCCGATAATCGCCATTACCTTAGGCCGCTGCTCTTCACGGGTCACGTCAGCAGCAAATGCCAGTATTGCCCCGGCAATGGCGCCAGCGCCCTGTAACACCCGGCCAAAGGTCACCAGATACACCGAGTCAGCCAGCGCGGCGACGACTGAGCCCAGTGCAAACAACGCCAGGCCGCCCAGCATCACCGGTTTGCGGCCAAGGCGGTCAGATAACCAACCTAAGGGTATTTGCAGGATTGCCTGGGTTAAACCGTAGGCGCCAATGGCCAGGCCAATCCACAATGGTGAAAAGCCCTGCAACTGCTGACCATAGAGGGCAAACACCGGCAATAGCATAAACAGCCCCAGCATGCGGCTGGAAAATACCAGTGCCAATGCCAGGGCAGAGCGTTTTTCAAGGGAATTTAACTGATGCATTAAACTCACAGCAAAGCGTTTAAATTAAGCGCGCCAGTGTAGCACAGAACCAGCGCGCTTTAAGCAGTTGGCTTGCAACTGTGACAGTTTATGCCGCACTTACTGCTAATTGCTGGCTTTGCCGGTGAAATAGCCCTACCGACAGCAGCAGCAGGCTAAGCGGTAACAGGCTTAAATAAAATGCCGTCTGGCCATCGAAACTGGCAAAGGTGTAGCCGGTTATCATAGAGCCGGTGGTACCGCCCAGTGCTGAAAACACCACAATAAGCCCGGTCATTGGTGCGTGTTGGATCTTGGGCAGCGCACTTAACATCACCGAGTTAATTACCGGGTAAATGGGCGCCATAAAGAGGCCAATTAGCGGGAACAGGTAAGCCGCCAGCGGCGCAGTGAGCAGGTTAACGTCAGCATTGTGCGCGATATCCCGGGTTAATGGCAGCGTAAGCAGGATCAGCAGCGCCATAGCAATCAGGCAACTGTTTAGCAGCCAGTACCAGGACAGTTTCTTCAAGATAACCCCAGCCGAAATGCGGCCCAGCGCTAAGCTGGCGGCAAAAATGCTGGTTAATTGCACACTGAGCTGGTTTGGCAGTTGTAGCACCTCGTTATTAAAGGTCGGCAGCCAGCTGCCAATACCCTGCTCAATTAACACATATAAAAACGCTGATAGCACAAACACAAATACCAGCGGTTTATACACCAGTTGCAGCATGGCGATAAAATCCTGCCGCAGCGCCCGGGTTGGCGGTAACACCAGCTTAGGAAAGGGCGTGCTGCTGAGCAGCAGCAAATTGGCGACACACAGCAGCGCCAGCAACCAGTACACCTGCAACCAACCGCCTGATTGCGGCGCAGCCGGATCCATAAAGGCGGCAAACAGCCAGTAGCCCGACAACACGCCGAGCATAAAGCCGCCTTCAATAAAATTCAGCAAAGAGGCATGTTCGGCTTTGGTGTGGGTAACCATGCCAATGCTGGCGTACACCGAGACTTTGACCAGCGCAAAGCTGGCCCCGACGGTGAAAAACAGCAGCTTGGTGGTCCAGAATGCCGGCAATAGCGGCATCGCAATACAGGCCAGTGTCACCAGCATTAATGCCAGCTGTAGTGCCAGCTTGTAACCCAGCCGCGGCAGAAAAGAGGCGATGACAAAAGACACCACCGCAATAGGAATATCTTTAAAGCCTTCCAGCACACTGGCGGCTTCTTTACTGATTTGATAAGTGTGGATCACCTGCAAAATCACGGTGCCTACACTGTTGAGCAAAATGGCAAATACAAAGTAGGTCAGCAGCAAGGATAAGCGGATACGCATAGTGGCCATATTGTTGTTCTCTTTTTGGCTGTTTAGTACAGCGCCTGTTATTTAACCCTGTTGTCAGTCAATTTGCTGACATTTTGTACTATAGCGCGGTTTTGCCGCATATTGCAATCGATTGCAAAAGCTGTATATTAAGCTTATTTACAGCCAGACAAGCGGGTATGCTTTATGTCGTTACAACCTCACGCCGCCGTGCGGCCCCTGACTACCGAGCCCTGGACGCTCACCGACAGCCATTATCAGCCACAGCATCTGCTGCTGCAGGAAACCCTGCTCAGCCTGGGTAATGGTTATATCGGCAGCCGCGGCACCTTGGAAGAAGGTGCGGCAGAGGGTACTGCCAGCTGTGAGGGCACCTATTTAAACGGCGTGTACAGCAGTGAGCCTATTCATTATGGTGAGTCTGCTTACGGCTTTGCCAAGCATAACCACAAGATGCTGCAGGTGGCTAACGGCAAGCAGCTTAAGCTGAGTATCGACGGTGAAGCCCTGCATGCCAAAACCGCTGTTAAGCACACACGGCAACTTGATTTACAGTACGGTGTACTCAGCCGGCATACTGAATGGCACAGCCAAAGCGGCAAACAGCTGCGCCTGCAAAGCCGCCGCTTTGTATCACAGGCCAACCCGCATTTGCTGGCGATAGAGCTGACACTGACGGCAGTGAATTTTTCCGGCGAGGTGGTGCTGCAAAGCGATCTGGATGCCGCTTATCCGGGCTTCTACAAAAAAGACGACCCAAGGGTGGGGGAAATGTCGATTGCCGACAGTTTAACCCTGCTCAGGCAACAGTTTAGTGATGACAACAGCCTGATGTTGCACCGTGCCAGAGGCGCTCATTTTATCGTGGCGGCAGCAACAAGCCATCTGCTGCCAGACAGCGCCAGCTTACTGGCGCAGGACAACACAACCGCCAATATACTTAGCCAGCAATTTGCACTGAAACTGGTACAAGGTGAAGCACAAACCCTGTACAAGCTGGTGATCTACTGCCACAGCACGGACATTGAGGCGGGCGACACCCTGTCGCAACAAGCGCTGAGTTTGCTAAGCAGTGCCCGGCAACAGGGCTTTAACCAGCTGCTAAGCGAACATCAACTATGGTGGCAGCAATACTGGCAGCAGGCCGATGTGGGCATTGAAGGCGATGTAGCACTGCAACAAGCGATGCGTTTTAACCTGTTTAGCCTGGCGCAATCGGCCGGCCGTAATGGCCAGAGCAATATCGGTGCTAAAGGCTTAACCGGGCCGGGTTATGACGGCCATTATTTCTGGGATACCGAAATTTACGTGGTACCGGTGCTAAGCCTGATACAGCCACAGATTGCCCGCGCCCTGCTAAGCCAGCGGTATAGTCAGTTAGATGCGGCGCGGCAGCGCGCCCGGCAGATGTCACACAGTCAGGGTGCACTGTACCCCTGGCGCACCATAGGCGGTGAAGAGTGCTCGGCCTATTTTCCGGCCGGTACCGCGCAGTACCATATTAATGCCGCTATCGCTTATGCCATTCGCAGCTACTATCTGGCCAGCGATGACTGGAGTTTTATGCAGCAAATGGGCGCGGAAATGCTGGTTGAAACCGCCCGCCTCTGGCTGCAACTGGGCTTTTTCTCAGCGCGCAGCGGCAAGTTTGAAATTCATATGGTGACCGGGCCGGATGAGTATTCGGCGCTGGTGAACAATAACTTTTACACCAATGCCATGGTGCAGTTGCAGCTAAGGTTTACGCTGCAGATCGTTGCGAAGCTGCAGGCAGAGCAACACCCGCTATTGCTGCAACTAGGGGTAACAGACGCCGAATTACGCCAATGGCAACAGGCAGCCGACAGCATGTATTTGCCCTTTGATGACAAGCTGCAAATACATGCCCAGGACGACAACTTTTTAAGCCGCAAGCCATGGGATTTTGCCAACACGCCGACCGACAAATACCCGCTGCTACTGCACTATCATCCGTTGGTGATTTACCGCCACCAGGTGTTAAAACAGGCCGATGTGGTGCTGGCGCTACTGCTGCTGGACGATGCCATTCCCCAAGCGCAAAAGCAGCGCGACCTGGCCTATTACGAGCCACTCACCACCCATGACTCCAGCTTATCCAGCTGTATTCACAGCATAGTGTTTGCCGAAACCGGCGACACGGCGCGGGCACATGAGTTTTTTGGTGACAGCGCCCGCATGGACCTGGATAACCACCATGGCAACACCGAAGTGGGCGTGCATATTGCCTGTATGGCCGGCAGCTGGCTGTCGCTGGTCATGGGCTTTGCCGGTGTGCGCTCGCGCGCCGATGGCCTGCACTTTAACCCGCAGCTGCCCGCTCAGCTGCCGGGCCTTTGTTTTCGCTTAAATTATCGCGGCCGGCTGCTGCAATTTAGTGCCGACCAGCAACAGGCCAGTTATACGCTTGTCAGCGGCGAGCCATTAACGCTATTTCACTGCGCGCAAGCGCTGACACTGAATGAAGGTGAAACACTCAGCCGGGTGATAGGAGAGTGCTTATGAGTTGCCGGGCGGTGATTTTTGATCTGGACGGTGTGTTAACCGACACCGCCATTTACCACTTTTATGCCTGGAAGGCGTTAGCCGATGAGCTGGGCATTAATTTTACCGAGCACGATAACGAGCAGCTAAAAGGCGTTGACCGCTTAGGCTCGCTACGCTGGATCCTGCAAAAAGGTGGCTTAACGCTAAGCGAGGCCGAAGAAGCGCGGCTGATGCAGCAAAAAAACGCCCATTACCTTGAGCTTATCGACCATATAACACCGGATAACCTGTATCCCGGTGTGACAGCGTTATTTACTCAGCTAAAACGCCACGGCATAAAAATTGGTCTGGCTTCAGCCAGTAAAAATGCCGCCTTTGTGGTTGAGCGCTTAGGTATAGCGGCGCAATTTGATTATATTGCCGATGCAAATCAGGTGCTAAACAGTAAGCCGGATCCGGAAGTGTTTTTACTGGCCGCGAAGGGGCTGGCGGTAGCGCCTCAGTATTGTATCGGCGTGGAAGATGCGCTGGCCGGCATAGAAGCGATTAACCGCGCCGGTATGAAAGCCATCGGTATTGGTGATGCCAAAGTGCTAAGTGGGGCTATCAGAGTGTATCCAGCTGTGAAAGCTATAACGCTTGAAGAACTTCTCAGTGTCTAAGGTCCGAGTGGCGGTTAGCATTGCTGACGGGGCGACACAGAGTGTCTGAGCCCTGCCGTAGGCATAAGGGCGAGTTGCTGTGGCGAGCCCGACGGCAATGGTAACGCAAGCCACGGCAAAGCTTAACCTAACCAGACGGCCTTACGTGCAACTACTCTTTTCGCAAGCTGGATTGCCGTTCAATTAACTTAACCGGCAGCAACTGCGAGGCGGCCTTAGCGCCATTGATCTGGCCAAGTAATTGCGCCACCAGCAATTTACCACCGGCCTGGGTATCCTGCTTTACCGTGGTTAACGACGGCGTGCAGTAGGCTGACATGGCAATATCATCAAAGCCCACCAGCGCGACCTGCTGCGGCACGCTAATACCCTGCTCCAGCAGCGCTTTCATCGCGCCCATGGCAATAGCATCACTGGCGGCGAAAATACCATCCAGGCTGCCAAGCTGCTTAAACAATGCCTGCTGCGTCTGCACATAACCTGCCTGGGCGGTAAAGTCGGTATTAAGCTGCAGCAGGGGTTCAGGCTTAATGCCGGCGGCCAGCAAGGCGTCCTGATAACCCAGATAACGCATTTCAATTTCGGTGTGGCGGATATCGCCCAAAAAGGCAATCCGCTTGCAACCTTGTGCCAGTAAATGGCTGACCGCCAGCGTAGCGCCCTGACGGTTATCGCTGCCAATAACCGCAAAGGCTTCGCTGCCGGTTGGCGCACCCCAGACGACAAAAGGCACACCGGCACTGCTGAGTTGTTCCACCCGCTCATCATGCTCGCCCTGACCAATCACAATCAGGCCATCGGCGCGTTTAGAATCAAAGTAGTAGCTGCGCCAGTCCTTATCGGTGGTTTTGCTGGTGCTCAACAGCATATCGTAGCCCTGACGGGTCAGCTCATCGGCAATAACCCCGAGAATTTCCAGCAAAAACGGATCGGTAATGGTTTGCTGGGTTTTGGCATCAAACAGAATAATCACGGCGATAGTATGGCTTTTTTGCGTGCGCAGGCTGCGGGCAGTGGCATTGACCTTAAACTGATGTTCGGCCGCAATTTGCTGCACTTTCTCCCGAGTTTGCGCATTAATCACCGGGTTATCGCGCAAGGCGCGTGAGGCGGTAGATTCCGATACACCGGCCAGCCGGGCTATATCAGATAAAGTCAGGGTTTTTACCGGTTTTATTCCCACGTTAACTACTTTTAGTCCGTTTGCACTGCACTTAACGGCAATAATGCCTTAATGGGCACAGGGTCGCAACGGCAGCGTTCAGTAAAGCGGACAATTAAGCAATAAAATTCTTTTGCAATCGTATGCAAAAACAGCAAATCAGCTATTGCAATCGATTGCAATATCACCTATGTTTAAATCAGACCGGCACTACAGCAAGTAAAACAGGCTTAACAAATCCATTAATACGCCGGCGTTATAATCGACAGGATAGCAGGAGAACAACAGATGGTAGCCCGACTCAATAAAATCAGCGCCGCACTGGCACTGCTTTGCAGCATGCCCCTTATTGCCCAGACCAGTTCTGAAACCTCTACTGACACCGAAAGCAAAGGTGAAATAGAGCAAATTGTTGTTACCGGTAAAGCCAGCGGTATGTCTGGCTTTAAAGTAGACAGTAGCTACGCCATTACCAATGTGTCGGCTGAAAACATTGGCCGGCTGGCACCAAAAAGTACTGCTGAGCTGTTTACCGTAGTACCCGGCGTGTGGTCGGAAAGTTCAGGCGGTGTTGCCGGCGCCAATGTGTTTGTGCGCGGTTTCCCCAGCACCGGCGACGCCCCCTTTGTCACCATACAGTTAAACGGTGCGCCCATTTTCCCACCGCCAACGCTGTCGTTTTTAGAAAACTCCTCTATTTTCCGCCTTGATGAAACCGTGCATTTTATGGAAGCACTGCGCGGCGGCTCTACCCCTGTGCTGTCCAACGGCCAGCCCGGTTTAACCACTAACTTCCTGTTAAAAGAAGGCAGTGAAGTCACCGAAGGCCTGGTAAAGTTTTCCAGCTCCAGCTACGGCCTGCGCCGGGTAGATGGCGTCGTCAGCGGTGAGATCGCTGACCGGCTTTACGTGATGGCCGGCGGTTATATCAGCAGCTCAGAAGGCCCACGCGAAACCGGCTTTAACTCGGAAAAAGGCCATCAGTTTACCGTTAACGTCACCAAAGAGCTGGATAACGGTACCATCAACCTTTATACCCGCCAAACCGACGATCACGGTGTCTGGCACTTGCCGGTGCCGCTAAATGTGGCCGGTGTCGACAACAGCTACAGCCAGATTGGCCCGAATAACCGCCTGGGCAGCATTGCCTTTGGCCCGGATGGCGAACAGCAAAGCTATGACTTTGGCGATGGCCGCGGCTGGGACGGCGGCATTACCGGTGGTACTGTTGATTTAGACCTGACCGACAGCTGGCGCTTAATGTACCGCTTTAGCCATATTGCCGGTGAAGCCAATACCTTTGGTCTGGTGCCGGAAGGCGGCGCGATCACGCTTGGCAATGTTGCCGGCGTTAACGGCCCGGTTACCGGCGTCGCCACCGGCACCGAGTATGACGACGATACCGTGGTGCAGCAAATTGGCCGCTGGGTGGTGCTAAAAGACATTGAAGCCTTCACCAACGATATCGCCTTTAGCAAAACTACCGACAACGCGGTGTACACCCTGGGTTACTACGCCACTAACTTCTCGGTGCAGGACTGGTGGTCTATTGGCAACCAGCTATGGCACGTGGTGGAAAAAGGCGGCGAAGCACTAAACGGTATCGACTGTAACGACAACCTGCAAAGCTGCAGCTGGAATTACGACATCGATGCCACCGGTGATGGTGACACCAGTGCTTTTTATGCTGCGGTAGAGTATCAGTTAAACGAGCAATGGCGGGTCGATGCCGGCCTGCGCCGCGAAAACCACAACATCAGCTATGTGGTGGATGAAGGCTTAACCGGCGATATCAGTAAAGCGGTGGATTACGACGAAAGCAAAACCGCCTGGACTGCCGGGGTAAACTGGATGTGGCAGCGCAATATGGGTGTGTTTGCCCGTATCAATAAAGGCAATAAAATGCCGTTTTTTGATGACTTCCGCGACAACTACGGCGCCTTTGAAAATGGCGATAAGCTTATCAAGGAAGTAACCCAGTACGAGTTTGGCTACAAATGGGCCGAACAAAATTACAGCATGTACCTGACAGCATTTTACAACGAAGTAGATGGCGAGCTGTTTGTCACCCGCCCGGGTGCACCGGCTGAAGTGTTAACCACCGAAGCCATGGGTATCGAGTTTGACGCTAACTACCGCGCCGACAACGGCTTTGCCGTTAACCTTAATGCCACTGTACAGGACACCGAGATTACCAACCACCCGGATCCGTTGGTGGTGGGTAATCAGGCTATCCGCCAGCCTGACTGGATGCTGCGCGTTACGCCAAGTTATGGCTTTGACCTGGGCAATATGTACGCGACGGTCTACGGCACCTTATCCTCAGTGGCCGACCGCTTTGGTGACAATGGCAACAGCGTAACACTGGACGGTTACAGCAAAATAGATTTAGGTGTGCAGTTGGATATTACCCAACAGTTAAAAGCCCAGTTATCGGTAGCTAACCTGACCGATAAAGACGGCATTACCGAAGGTGATCCGCGCAATGCCGGCAGCCCGAACGGCCGCTATATTATGCCGCGCAGTATCGATTTTAGTATCAGTTACAGCTTTTAAGATCCTCTCCCCGGTGTTAACCGTATTGCCTCCGCTTAGTGCGGAGGCTTTTTTTTCTGCCCATCTAGTGTATATTTGTACAGTTTTGCTGCCTTTATTGCCCAACCGGAAACCATTATGGATAAAATCGACATTCGCGGTGCCCGCACCCACAACCTGAAAAGCATCTCGCTAACTATACCGCGCGATAAACTGATTGTGATCACCGGCTTGTCCGGCTCGGGCAAATCGTCACTGGCATTTGATACGCTGTACGCTGAAGGCCAGCGCCGCTATGTCGAGTCATTATCGGCTTATGCGCGGCAGTTTTTAAGTTTGATGGAAAAGCCGGACGTCGATCATATCGAGGGCTTATCACCGGCCATTTCGATTGAGCAAAAATCCACCTCGCATAACCCGCGCTCTACCGTGGGCACCATTACCGAAATTTACGACTACCTGCGGTTATTATTTGCCCGCGTCGGTGAGCCGCGCTGCCCGACGCATGACTTACCGCTGGCGGCACAAACCATCAGCGAAATGGTCGACAAGGTCACCACCTTCCCGGAAGGCACCAAACTGATGGTGCTGGCACCGGTGGTGCAGGAGCGCAAAGGCGAGCACGTAAAAACCCTGGAAACCTTAGCTGCCCAGGGCTATATCCGCGCCCGCATCGACGGCGAAGTGTGTGATTTATCTGATCCACCGAAACTGGACTTACACAAAAAGCACACCATTGAAGTGGTGATCGACCGTATTAAAGTGCGCGACGATATTAAAACCCGGCTGGCCGAATCCTTTGAAACCGCGCTCAGTTTATCCGGCGGCGTGGCAAGGGTAGCACTGATGGACGAGCCGGATGCTGAGGAGCTGGTGTTCTCGGCTAACTTTGCCTGCCCCAGCTGCGGTTATTCAATGGTTGAGCTGGAGCCGCGCTTGTTTTCCTTTAACAACCCGGCCGGCGCCTGTCCCAGCTGTGATGGCCTGGGCGTAAAGCAGTATTTTGACCCGAATAAAGTCATTGTCAGCGACGAGCTCAGCCTGGCCGGTGGTGCTATCCGCGGCTGGGATAAGCGTAATTTCTATTATTTTCAGATGTTAAAGTCGTTAGCCGAGCACTACGGTTTTGCGCTGGATGTGCCCTTTAACAGCCTGAGCAAAAAACAGCAGGATGCCATTTTATACGGCAGTGGCCATACGGTAATCGACTTTAAATACTTAAATGACCGTGGCGATATTGTGCAGCGCAGCCACCCGTTTGAAGGTATTTTGCCCAATATGGAGCGGCGTTACCGCGAAACCGAATCCAATGCCGTGCGCGAAGAGCTGAGCAAATACCTGGCGCATCAGGCCTGCCCCAGCTGTCATGGCACCCGTTTGCGCGAAGAAGCGCGCCATGTGTTTATCGGCCAAACCAATCTGCCGCAGGTGGTCGAATTGTCGATTGGCGACTGTATGGCGTTTTTTCAGCAGTTAACGCTGACCGGCCAAAAGGCACAAATTGCCGAAAAGGTATTAAAAGAAATTCAGGACCGCTTAAGCTTTTTGGTTAACGTAGGGCTGAACTACCTTAACCTGTCACGCAGTGCCGAAACCTTATCCGGCGGTGAAGCGCAGCGCATTCGTTTAGCCAGCCAGATTGGTGCCGGTTTAGTCGGTGTGATGTATGTGCTGGATGAACCGTCGATTGGCCTGCATCAGCGCGACAACGACCGCCTGCTGGGCACCCTGACCCACCTGCGAGATTTAGGCAATACCGTGATCGTCGTCGAGCACGATGAAGACGCGGTGCGGATGGCTGACCATATTATCGATATTGGCCCCGGCGCCGGTGTGCATGGCGGCAATATTGTCGCCCAGGGCACGCTGGAACAGGTGATGGCAGCGCCGGACTCCTTAACCGGCCAGTATTTGGCCGGTACGCGCAAAATTGAAGTGCCGCAAAAGCGGCATAAGCCCGGTAAAAAGTGGCTGGAAGTACTGGGCGCCAGCGGCAACAACTTAAAAGACGTTGATATCGCCATTCCATTTGGCCTGATGACCTGTGTTACCGGCGTGTCCGGCTCGGGTAAGTCCACGCTGATTAATGACACCTTATTCCGGGTGGCGCACAAGGTATTAAACAAAGGCGAGGGCGATGACGCCGCGCCGCACCGCGAGATTAAAGGCCTGGACCACTTTGACAAAGTGATTGATATCGATCAGAGCCCGATCGGCCGTACGCCGCGCTCCAATGCCGCCACCTACACCGGCATTTTTACCGCGGTGCGCGAGCTGTTTGCCGGCACTCAGGAAGCGCGCTCACGCGGTTATCAGGTTGGCCGTTTTAGCTTTAACGTTAAAGGCGGCCGCTGTGAAGCCTGTCAGGGCGATGGTGTTATTAAGGTAGAAATGCACTTTTTACCCGATGTCTATGTGCCGTGCGATGTCTGTATAGGTAAGCGCTATAACCGTGAAACGCTGGAGATTAAATACAAAGGCAAAAATATCCACGAAGTGCTGGATATGACGGTCGAAGACGCGCTGGGCTTTTTCGAGGCGATACCGGCGATTAAACGTAAAGTACAAACCCTGATGGATGTGGGCCTGTCTTACATTAAGCTGGGCCAGTCGGCCACCACTTTATCCGGCGGTGAAGCACAAAGGGTGAAACTGGCACGCGAGCTAAGCAAGCGCGACACCGGTAAAACGCTGTATATCCTGGACGAGCCCACCACCGGCCTGCATTTTTACGATATTCAGCAGTTACTGAACGTGCTGCACCGGTTGCGCGATCACGGCAATACCATAGTGGTGATCGAGCATAACCTGGATGTGATTAAAACTGCCGACTGGATTATCGACCTGGGCCCTGAAGGCGGCAGCGGCGGCGGTGAAATTTTAATCGCCGGCACGCCAGAGCAGGTAGCAGCCTGTGAAAAATCCTACACCGGGCATTATTTAAAGCCATTGCTGGGTTAACAGAACAAGAATTCGACAACCCGCGGTCAGTGGGTTATCATATAAAGCAACTTTCGGGCGATATATGAGCTGGAAAATCGACTTTTACCAAGGTGTAGATGAACAGATCCTGGCCATGCCGCCAAAGATGCAGGCAAGAATACTGAAGTTGCTTGAATTGATGGAGAAACATGGCGCAAACTTAGGGCCACCACATACAGAGGCAATGGGTGGCGGCTTATTCGAGATCAGAGCGAAAGCAGCGGAAGGTATAGGCCGCGGACTGTTTTGTTATTTGCAGGGCAAACATATAGTCGTATTACATGCCTTTATCAAAAAGTCACAAAAAACGCCAAAAGCGGATCTTGAACTGGCCCGACAACGGCAAAAAGAGGTGCAAAAATTATGAGTCTGCAAAGGTTTAAGCAACGCGCTTTAGCCAACCCGGATGTCAAAGCTGAGTACGATTTACTGGAAGGTGAATTTGCTTTTATTGATCAGCTACTGTCAATGCGTGCTGAGGCCGGACTTACTCAGGCACAGGTGGCTGAAAAAATGCAAACTCAGAAAAGCAATATCAGCCGTTTAGAACGCGGCAATGCCAACCCAAGCTGGTCTACTTTACTCAAGTATGCTCATGCCTGCGGTTTTGAGTTAACCATCAAACCAGTTAAAGCACAGAGTCATAATCACTAACAACAATGTTATAACCAGCGCCGCACTGTATCGCAGTAAGTCTGATAGTCGGCACCAAATTTTTGCAGTAAAAAGCGCTCTTCCGGCGCTATCTGAAACCGGTTGATATACCACACAAACAGCGGCAGCAAGGCAAAAGCCGCGGCGTTCATCAAATAACACGCCAGCGCTGCCAGTAGCAAAAAAAAGCCAACATACATAGGGTTACGGCTATAGCGGTATATGCCGCGAATGACCAAACTAGAGCTTTGCTGCGGCACCCGCGGATCGACCGTGGTGTTAGCGCGGCGAAACGCCAATACGCCGGCCAGCACTACCGATACTCCGGCAACAGCAAAAGTACCGGCGAATAGCAGCCGCCAGCTAAGTGGCAGCACCAAAGACGGCACCCACTGCGCCAATGCCCACATGGCTACAGCAAATAGCACCACTAACAGCAGCGGCGGAATTTTAAGTTCAAGTGCTTGCATCACTGTTATCCATTTATTTTCTGTAGTTGCATCATACTACTTAGCAAACTTTATCGGCTGAAGTTTTGCTGAACTTACACTTTTAGGCGCAGAAAAGTGTTGAGTTTTCACATTTTTATGCGCAGAAAAGTGTGGGATATTACGTTTTAAGCCGCAGAAAAGTGCGATGCAGCGGTTATGCTTGCTGAAAAATATGTTCACGATGAAAAGCGAGAAACTGTGCTGCGGGATAAAATTTTTCTGGCAAGGCGATGCGCTTGCCATGAAAACTGGCAATGGCTGACATAAAAAACGCATCTGTTGCATCGGTAGCTTGGCTTGATACCACCACTCGATAGTCGTCATCGACGGTAATTAAACCCAGATCAAAGGCTTTATCATGTAATGCTGATAAGGCTAAGCCGTTATGGGGGTTTAGTCGGTTCACTTCGTCTTGGCTCCAAGGCACTATATGGCTGGCAACCAATAACTTGGGGTTGGCCAAACCGCTGATACAGCAGCGTTGGTTATAGGCACTTAATACAGCGCTGCGGAAAAACTGTTGGCCTATGCGCACTGTTACTTCGGCTAACTTTGAGGTACTTTTTTCAGCAATATTGCTTTGAGCAATGCCTTGTTCTGCACCAAACTCTTTCTCGGCTTGCGCCATAGCAATAACAAAAGCAGCCCAATCTTGCTGCATTTCTTGCCACAGAGCTTTATCCGCAGCGGAGGCTCCGGTTAGACCCGAGCGGCCTGTCGATGTGATAGCAGGGTCTAAACTGGCAAGATTCGACAACTTCATTGCCAAAGCTGAAGGTGTGCGGCCAATTAAGTTAGCATACTGGATAATTTCGGGATTTTCGGAATGAAAGCGGCCAAAAGGTAGGCGGCAATACAAGCTAAATGCCACTAAGCTTTGCTGTCTGGTCCAGTGTGATACCGCCATTCACGTTTCCTTGTACGCGTTTTACATATTCAGTTTACTAACTTAGCTTATTAAACCATGTTATTGCTCAACTTATCACGCTGGCAGCGGCAATTTACCTTCTAGCCAAAACTGCTCTGCGCTAAAGCTATGTAGCTGGGTTTCGCCGTGTTGTTTAAACACTACCTGCTGTGCGCTTAGCTCGCACAGCCATTGGCTGCTGTGTTCTGGCTGGTTGGTAGTAAAAGCGCTGGGGTTAAATAAGCCAATACAGTACTCATTGCCCGCGGCACGGGCTGATTGGTATTCAAAAGCGTCAACGCCGGCACTGCGCATGGCGCTGCCCAGCTGCTGGGTGTGCTGGTAGTCAGTTTTACTGGTCAGCATTGCCTGATGCTGGCTAAAAGGTGGCTGGTGCAGCACTATGCCGCGCTTTGTTTGGTAGCGCACGCTGAACAAGGTATGGGCGTTGCGCAGTATGGGTTTGGGCGCCGGCGCTGGCATCGACTGCCAGAAAATCAGCCGGTAATAGGCGGATTCAGCCAGGGTGGCCGCGACTGTGCAGCCGGCATAGAAAATACCCGGCTCATACACGCTGCCAAAACGCGAGCCCCACTTTAACGGCGGGTAACGAAACGGCGTTTTAAGCAAGTAATGTAGGCCTTCAGCTGGCGGCGGTACCGGCGGTTTGGTTTGCTCTAATAACTGCTCTAACAGCGCCTGCTCTTGCAGCGTATCGACCAGGCTAAGGGTAGCGGCTTGCTCCTGGCTTTCTACCAGGCGAAACAGGGTGCCGCTGAGTGAAGTGATATGCTGCTCGCCATTGCAGGCTTGCCAGATCACTGCTTACCCCGCATAGCATCGACCACATGCAGCACCTGCATTAAACCATGCACACTTTGTACCTGTTGCGCCGGTATACCACCGCTAAGCTGATTCGGTGTCTGCATAAAGTGCTGGGTCCAGCTTTTATCACCGCCGGTTAATGCATACAGCGCGCGGGCAATACGAATAAGCAGCAGCGCCAGCTCACCTTGTTTTGAGTTTGGGTCTAACGCCAGTTTTTGCTTAAGCCGGCTGACTGCGGTGCGGTGCACGCCTAACACGGCGGCCAGTTCGGCCTGCTTTAAACCCAGCTGGTCGGCAGCGTTTAGCACCGCCTTGGCCAGTACCTCATCGGCGCTGCTGACGGGTTGTAACAATGCACTCATAACGCCTCCAATGTTGCCATCGCACAAATGATAGCTTAAAAGTGCAAAAATAACAAAGCTGGTATTAAAAGCAGGCATAAAAAAGGGGCAACAATTGTTGCCCCAAAAACGCTAGTGTAGCTACCAGAGAAAATCAGAACTGGCCGGTAACGCCTAAGCTGTAAACTTTGCGAGCTGAATTGTCAGCATTGCTGGCAAAGCGGGCTTCTAACGCCCAGTTGCTGTTAAAGAAGTGCTTGGCATTCAGGCTGTAGTTGTCAGCTTTGTCGTACGACAGGCCAACAGAGGTCATTTTGCTGAAGTAGTAATCGGCTTCGGCTGCCCAGCTTGAGCGGCCATCGTTGTCTGCTAACGCTACGCCTACCGCGATATAACGGCCTTCGTTCAGCGCCGCAAAGTACTTGCTGCTTAACGTGAAGTAGTCAAACTCGTCGTCCACTTCAGCAGTAAAACCCACGTAATCATTGCCTTGCAGCTGGTGGTTGTAGCTGGCAGAGAACCAGTAAGTGGTGCTTTCGTCTTCAGGCTTAACCGCACGGGCCCGCACAATAAAGTTATCTGATACCAGGTAGCCCAGGCCAAATTGGTTAATATAGTCACCGCTTACGCGGTTGTGCTCAGCAGATACCACTAAGCCGTTCGCTGCGAAATACTCGCCGCCCAGGCGCAGGAAGTTTTCGTCAAACGCACGGGAATAACCGGCATTAATGTTGGTTACTTTATTGATGTATTCGAATTGATCTAACGGGCCTAAAGTCACTTTTTTATCGAAGAAGTAAGTGCCGTTTACATGCCAGTTGGTTTCGTTGTCGCCGCTAACACGGACATGGTCAGCGCGCAGTTCAGTGAACAACTGGTACTCTTCTGCAGATACGGCAGTCGTGGCGGCCAGAGCGATAACAGGTAATGCATACTTTAACGTCATTGTTTCAGATCCCTAAGTTGGTGATAGCGGCGCGCATACTACAGAGGGCAGCTTTGAATGTAAAATAAAAGTTCAATTTTATTTTACAAAATAAACCAAATGGCTACTTTTTAACCTTAAAAGGGGACTTTATTCTGATAGCGGCGTTAACTCAGGCTATTTAGCCTAAGCTGCACTAAATAGCGGCGTAACTGTGCTACCCGCTCTGGCCGGTTAAACAGCTGATACAATTGCAGCCAGTCGGCCGGTGGCATCCAGCAGATACCGTCTTGCCAGTGGCAACGCTGCGGCACAAAAGTCCACTGCTGTTGTTGTTGCTGCTGTGCCACCGCAATACCGGCCATCAGCTCTATGTCTGGCCAGCCTGAGCGACTGAAACGGCAAAAGTGGGCTGACATATAAAGCGGGTGAGGCGCGACCGGCTGCAAGCTGAAATTGGCATTAAGCACAGCGCAAATCGCGGCAAAGTCTGCTTCAGCGCAGACGATATCAATATCATTTGGCGCGGCCTCCAGCCCCAGTTGCCACAGCAGGCAACTGCCGCCGATGCCAAATTGAAACGGTTGCAGCAGGGCGCAAAGCTGTTGTAACTGCGTCTTTAACTCAGGGTGTTTCATCTAACGCCTTTATTAGTTGGGCCAGATAGACCAGCTTTTCATTATTGAGCTGACGATAGTCAAAATACGGGCAAACCAACAACCGGTGGTGCTGATCTATAGCAAATTCATTATTCAACCAGTGTAGCTGAGCCGGCAAACCAGCCTCCAGCAAGGTTTTAGCATAAGTGCGGCCGGCAACAATATGCACGGTTTTTTCTGCGGGCGTTAGCTCAGGCGCACTAAATAGCAACGCAGTTTGGCTACCCGCCTGCAACAACTGCCGGTCACGGTACTGCTGCCAGCTTGCGGCCTGCTGTGTATTAAGCGCAAACAACAGCTTGGCATACACATTAAACACTTTGCGCCAGCCATTACCACAGGCACGGTAAATCAGTTCAATTTCGCCGCACTGCAACGGCTCTACCCGCTGTAAATCGGCGTACTCGGCCATTGGCGGTTTGTTCGCTATGTAAACATTTACCTGCGCCCCGGCGTCGCCCAGCCCGATACCGTTTTGTGCAGCACCTGTCATAACATGCATTTCCTGATTTGCTCAGCCTTCAATAAACCGGTTACTGTAGCATAAGCGGTTGCTCTGTATGGTATTGCAGGGTAATTTTGATTGTCACTTCGCCAGGGAATGCTTATGTCATCTGTTACTGTCACCACGATAAACCGGCTGGATAATTGGCTAATGCAGATCTCGCCGCCTGAGAATACCGTTGGTTTTCGCCGTTTTTGCTGGGAATTCTGGTTTTTTGGTCTGAAGCAGGCCCGTGCCTGCTTATTTGTTGCATTATTTTTTGCCGCAGTATTGCTGGTGCCACGCAGTGGTATTATCGGCCTGCCTCGTTATGATGTGTTGTTAATACTGGCGCTGATAATTCAGGTTTGGATGGTATGGAGTAAACTCGAAACGGTTGATGAGCTAAAAGCAATTTGCCTGTTTCACCTGGTCGGGTTTGCGCTTGAGGTGTTTAAAACCTCCGGTGCTATTCAATCATGGAGTTACCCGGATTTTGCTTACAGTAAAGTGTTTGGTGTGCCGCTGTTTGCCGGCTTTATGTATGCAGCCGTCGGCAGCTACATCATTCAAAGCTGGCGTCTCATGCAGCAAAGGGTTGCGCATCACCCGCCATATTGGATGGCAGTGTTGGTGGCAGTGCTAATTTACGCCAACTTCTTTACTCATCATTACATTGGTGATTACCGCTGGTATATCGCTGCTGCAACACTGGGGCTGTATGCCCGCACTGTTGTCTACTTTACACCACTGGATCGAGAACGCAGTATGCCACTACTTTTGGGGTTTATCCTGGTCGGATTCTTTATTTGGTTAGCAGAAAACATTAGTACTTTTATGGGTTTATGGAGCTACCCGAACCAACTTGGTGCCTGGTCAGCAGTACATCTGGGAAAATGGAGTTCATGGTCAATGTTAGTCATCATGACGTTTACCATCGTTGCCCAGCTAAAGTATGTTAAGCAACGGATTGACGTTCCCCGCTAAATAGCAAAAAGGCAGCCGCAGCTGCCTTTTTCACGCTATAACGCCAGCGTTAAGCGTCTTTTTGCAACAGGTATTCTACCAGTTGCTGCAGCTCAGCGCTGAGATTACGCTGGCTCAGCGCCGCGTTATTAATTTTATATTTGCCATTGACGATAAGCAGCGGTACACCGGTTAACACCCGGCGGTTAGACAGCTCGTCCTGCTCTTTCTTCATCTGGTTGGCCGCACCACGGATAGAAAAGCTCTTCATGGCTTTATCAAAGGTTTCGCCGTCAATATCATGCACCAGCACCAGATTGCGGATATCGTTTTCATTGCTAAAAGGCGCGCGGGCGCGGTGGATCTGGTTAAAAATAGCGTTGGCGACCTGATCGCCTTTACCCAGGTTCTTCGCCACCAGATAAGCGCGGGCCAGCGCATTTTGTAGCTCGGGTGAGGCAGCGCGGATAAAGTCGACATGCACCTTTTTAAACTCGACGCCCTCTGGCAGGTTTTTTGCCAAATTCTGCGCTACCGGTTCAAAGGCATTACAACCACCACAATAAAACGAAAAATATTCTTTAACTTCCGGCTTCGCAGTTACCTGTTCGGCCACCACCTCGTAGTGCTTACCTTGTTCAAACTTGGGCGCACTGTCAGCACAGGCCGCCAGTGGTAACATCAGTGCAACTGCAATAACAGATAACAGCTTTTTCATTGTGTTTTACATCCTTCATTAGGCTTGTTGGCCACAGCTTAGCAAAAACTCAGTAGTCTGGCACCAGTGAAAGTGGTGGCTGTTGCAGTAAATACAACTGCTCTTTTAGCGCCAGGCATTGTTGTTCCCAGTATTTGTCTGTGGCAAACCAGGGAAAGTTCAGCACAAAGGCCGGATCCTGCCAGCGCCTGGCCAGCCAGGCCATATAATGGATCATCCGCATGGCGCGCAGCGGCTCAATCAGCTTCAGCTCGGCCGGGTCAAAGTCGCAGTATTGCTCATATTCTTCCAGCATCAGCTCTAAGGTGTAGCGCTGCTGCTGGCGGTCACCCGATAACATCATCCACAAGTCCTGAATAGCCGGGCCCATGCGGCAATCATCCAGATCAACAAAAAACGGCCCTTCATTATGATAAAACAGGTTACCGGCATGGCAGTCGCCATGCAGCCGGATCAGCTGACGCGGCTTGTATTGCCGTACACACTCGTCAATGACCTGCTTCAGCACGGTATCAAAGGCGGGTCTAAGGTAAGGCGGAATAAACTCCAGGCTGTTTAACACCTGCTGGCTTTGCAGCAGGTGGCTGTCGATGCTCAGCGCAGGCCGGTGGCTGAACGGCCTGGTTTTCGCCACCTGATGCATGCGGCCTAAAAACCGCCCCAACATGGCCAGCTGGTCGTCGTTGTCTATCTCCAGCGTGCGGCCACCACGGCTGGGGTACAGGGCCAGCTGATAACCGGCGTACTGCAGCAACGACTGACCATTAATACGCAGCGGCGCCACCAGTGGAATGTCGGCAGCGCTTAGCTCAAAAGCAAAGTCATGCTCTTCCTGTAACTGTGCCGGGCTCCAGCGCTGCGGCCGGTAAAACTTTACCACATACTTTTGTGCCTGCAGTGCCTCGCCCTGCCAGGCACTGAACTGGTACACCCGGTTTTCATAGCTGTTCAGTGCGCTAAGGCCAGAGCTGATGTCCAGACCATACTGCTGCAGCGCGTCGATGATCAGATCCGGCTGCAGCGCCGCGAAATCAAAACTGGCCATTAAGGATTACCGGTAAAGAAACGGCTGTGCTGCTCGAGCACCTGGCCGCTGTCGCTTTGCGCCACGCTGAAATTAATATCCAATGATTTAGCCGTGCTGGCGTAAGGGTCCATCACCAGGCTTATCGGTACATTGCGCGTTTCCCCGCCCTGTAAACTCACCTGTTGCTCACCAATCCAGCCCAGTTCTACTTCAGCTGCCACCGACAGCTTGAAAGTAACCGCCTGCTGTGACTTGTTGGAAATACTTAAGGTAAAGGTATTTTCAATTAAGCCATCATTACTGATGCGGTACAAAGCGCCACGGTCGCGGATAATATTCATCTCAAACGGCACCCGGCTGTATAAGGTCCAGACAAAGGCACTGCACACCACCAGTAACACCAACAGGTAGCCCAGTAGTTTTGGCCGCAATACCTTAGTCGGTTTACCGTTTAAACTGTGCTCGGTGGTGTAACTGATAAGGCCAGTCGGGTAGCCCATTTTCGTCATGGTGTCGTCGCAGGCATCAATACAGGCGCCGCAGTTAATACACTCGTACTGCAGGCCGTTACGAATGTCGATGCCGGTGGGGCACACCTGTACACAGAGGTTGCAGTCGATACAATCACCCAGCCCCTTGTCTTTATAGTCTTTATCTTTGCGGCTGCGCGGGCCACGGTTTTCGCCGCGCTTCTCATCATAAGTCACGGTAAAGGTGTCTTTATCAAACATCGCCGACTGAAAACGGGCATAAGGGCAAATGTGCGTACACATAATTTCCCGCATCCAGCCCGCATTGCCGTAGGTACAGAGGGTAAAAAACAGCACGGACAACACGGCCCAGAAACCGGCTTCCAGGGTAAAAAACCCGACAAATAGCGGTGCCACCGGTGTAAAGTAACCGACAAAAATCAGTGCTGTGAGTAGCGAGAAGGCCAACCAGCAAAAGTGGGTAGCCGCCTTTTTGAAAAACTTGCCAACCGACCAGGGATCGGCATCCAGCTTCATGCGCTGATTGCGTGTGCCCTGAATTTTCTCTTCAAACCAGATGAAAATAAAAGTCCACACCGACTGTGGGCACAAATAGCCGCACCAGACCCGGCCATAAAAAGTGGTGACAAAAAACAGCGCATAAGCGGCGATAATAAAAATCCACGCCAGGATAGTGAAATCCTGCGGCCACAGCGTTAAGGCAAAAATATTGAATTTCTGCTCGCCAATATCCAGCAATATGGCCTGATGGCCATCATAACGCAGCCAGGGCAACAGCATAAACAATCCCATAAAGACAAAGCCCATATAGCGCCGTATTGCCTGGTGTAAGCCCTTTACCGCCCGCACGTAAATGCGGTCGCGCGGATGATAGACAGCAGCTTTGCCGGCGTCGGGTTTATGCACCTCAACGTGCACAGGAATGTTTTTAATATCTATTTTTTGCTGATCCACGACGGTCCCCGTTACTGCATGTGCCGCTGAGTATAACAGTTTAGCGGCAAAAAATTTTGACCTGTAGCAAAGCAACTTCTGTGCCTGCAGCAATACAGCGCTTTTCGGCCTTATTCCCTGAGCCACTGACAACCTGTGTGACAACAGCAGTGCTAAACTGACAACCAGGTTGACAGCGGTTATCAACAGCAGAGCGATGCACTATGCACGGTAATCCGTTACAATGGCCGCCTGTTGTTAGCGGAGTACTCCCAGATGAAGAAGTTTTTTTGGTTAGTGGTCATCATTTTACTGCTGATCACCTTTTCTGATCATGACCTGATCCGCCCCTATAAAGAGCAGCTGTTCGAGCTGGTACTGGACAAGGCCGCTATTGCCGCTGACGATAACGAGGCCGCGCTGCGCAGAACCCGTAAACAATTGTTAGAACTGTCTGCCCAATGGGGAGAGGGTCAGCGGGCGCAACTGGAAAAAGCCAGCAGCAGTCTGGAGAGTTTGCAGCGCTTTCGCCGTGATTATTGTGTTAACAAAGACTTCAACCCGATCCTGTTCGGTGAGCCCTTGCGGCAAAGCTGCAGCATTATTGAAAATAACTACCACAATTTAACCAAACCCTAAGCAGAGGACAGCCCATGCGTACCTGCGGTATCGAAATTAAAGGCAGCGAGGCCATCATCTGCCTGATGACCCTGAAAAATGGCTTGTTTGAGCTGCCAGACTGCCGGCAGACCCGTTTTGTGCTAAGCAATGACAGTGACCAGCAGCAAATGCGCCATTTTCAGTTTACCTTTGCCAAATTTATTGAAGATTATCAGGTTAGCCAGTTGGTGATTAAAGAGCGGCCGCAAAAAGGCAAATTTGCCGGCGGCGCCGTGGGCTTTAAAATTGAAGCCGCCTTGCAACTGATTGCCGGCTGTAACTGTGCGGTGATCAGTGCCAGCGAGATTAAAGAGCAGCTAAAACGCCACCCGCTGCCGGTAGACTTTAAAGCCACCGGGCTGAAGGTGTTTCAGGAAACTGCCTTTGTAGCAGGTTATGCTTACCTGATGAAATAAACTGCCTTACTTTTTTGGCCGGTTCAGGCTGCGCGTGACCGGCTTAGTCGCCTGCAGGATCAGCTTGCGGATTAATTTAGACTTGGCTTCACCGGTGGCACGGCTTAATTCATTCAGTGCGTCAATCGCTTCCTGGCTTAAAGTGAAAGTGGCGTGGCGCATTGGCAGCCGGCTATTGTCGTCTTCTTCATCAGGCAGCATCTGGCGCATGCTGACAATACGCGGCATGCCCAACGCATAATTGGTGGCATCGTCAATAAACTCGTCAGCCGTGAAACCGGGTTTACCGGGCGGCTGCGACTTTTTCTTCAGATCGGTCAGCGCCATCTTCTTGTATCGCCTTCATTGCCAGTAACTCGGTTACTATATCACGGATTTCCTGCGCGGCTTTGCCATCAGGTTCAACGTCCATCACTGACAGGCCTTTTTCTTCACTGTCATCATAGGCATTGCGGTTGTAGGTAATAGCATCCAGCACGCGGATATTGAACGATTTACATACTTCTTTGGCTTCAAGAATACGATTGGCCTGATTCGGTAACGACGGGCATTGGGTAATCACACAGCCGACAATCATCTCAGGGTTTACCACATTACAGGCGCTGACTAAATCTTCCAGATGCTCCAGCGTTTTCAGGTCACGCCGCTTTGGCCGAAGCGGAAACAATACATGCGAAGCCACCACCATGGCCGAGCGTAACGCCACGCTATCCTGACCACCACAGTCGACAATCACCACGTCGTAGTGCATTTCCAGGCTTTTCAGTTCATAGCGGATTTTGCCGTACATTTGTACGCAGTTAATCCAGGGTAAGGATGGGTCCAGATGACGTTCCTGCACCCAGTCTGAAGACGTGCGCTGGGGGTCGCAATCGACCAGCATCACGTTGGCGCTTCGCTCACGGGAAAAGTACACCGCAATATTTTGCGCCAGACAGCTTTTTCCGCTGCCACCTTTTTCACCACCAACTAACAAAATCATCGGGCTACCCTCATCTGTACTTATGGCTGTCAGGCTGCTGACAGGGCCGTGCAGATAAGTGTAGATGACAACGGCAACTACACCAGTAAATTGACGAAAGAATTACGGCTAACTAAATGCTTTGCAAGGCATTAGTGTTAGCCGCATTGTAAAAAATCAGCGGCCGGTTCAGGCCGTTTAAGCGCGGCGGCGTAACAGCAGCAGGCCAAGTGGCAGCAATGTCAGCCAGCTCAGGCTACCGCCGGCGCTGTCGTTGCTAGCCGGTGGCGGCGCACTGTTAGGCACTAAGCTTAAGGCTGCGGCAGTATTGCTGCGGGCATCCACGACCACCACCGATTCGATAGTAATTAAGTTATCTGCCGCCAGCGGCTTGTTATCGTCCCGATCGCTGCTGCTGTAGTTACGCAGCGGTAAATCATCGATACCGGGAAAGTTGTAGCGTGGCAACGCCGCTATAGCATCTATTACCGCCATATCGGCCGAGCTTATCTGGCCAAATACACTGAAACCGCTGTTTTGCACATCCAGATTGGCGCCATTGTTCGCCAGATTAATAAACCACTGGCTGGTGGCGCTGTTAGGGTTATTCGGCAGCTTTGCCATTGCCACGGTTGCACGCACATTTGACCATTTTGGCTCATTAACAATAGCGGCATTGGTGCTGATGGCTTTCAGTGGCAACTGCTGATCAAAGGTAAACCCCCCGCCCTGGATCACAAAGCCGGGTACCGAACGGTGAATGACAGTACCGTCATAACGGCCGGCACTGACATAATTCAGAAAGTTCTGCACCGTGACCGGTGTGGTTTCGTCAAACAGGTTAATTTCAAACTTACCGACATTGGTCGTCACTTCGACGATGGTAGCTTGTGCCAGGCCGGCACTCGCTAGCCAGCCGGCGGCAGCACAGGCTATTGCTTTTACGGTTTTTTTGTTCACAGCTTTTAGGCTCCGCAACGTTAACTGGCAGGCAGCATAAGACAGCCGGCAAGTTAAAATCCACTGCGCTTACAATTAATTACGCTTAGTTACACGACTATCAAGGTCAGCCGCTTTCTTGCGCCGGTTGCCGCGGCCCGCCGGCTTGGTCGCGGCCTTTTTGCCCCGCCAGGGCCGCTTAGGTTGTGGCGGCAAACCGACAGGCACATTGTTTGCCGCCGCCGCAATAAGCTGGGTTAACTCGGCCTGCAGCGGCTGCATAAAGGCCTGATAGCTTTGCTGGCGCTGACAAATCGCATTTAACGCCGCCTCCCAGCGCGCTGTCATATCTGGCAGTACCGCCTGTTCGGGTAATGCCGCGACAAGCGCCTTGCCGGTGGCGGTAGCATGGATCTGTTTACCCTGGCGCGTCAGATAACCACGTTTAAACAACAGCTCAATAATGCCGGCGCGGGTAGCCTCGGTCCCCAGCCCGTCGGTGTCACGCAAAATACTGCGGATCTTGTCATCTTTTACAAAACGGCTGATACCGGTCATTGCAGCTAACAGGCTGGCATCGGTAAAAGCCGCCGGCGGCCGGGTTTGCTTTTCTAACACCGTAGCAGCAGTGCAGGTCAGCGGCTGCCCAACAACCAGAGCCGGCAAACGGCTATTTAGCGCTGCCGCATCATCGCCGGCCTCTGGTGCAGCACCCTTACTATCAGGTGCCATACTGTCCTCTGCCGGGCCGCGAAACAATTGCTTCCAGCCGGCACTTTGCTCTGTGCGCGCTTTGGCAATAAAAGCACCGCCGGCAATATTCAGCTCAACACTGTGATCACGGTAGCGATAAACCGGGTAAAACTGCGCCAGATACTGACGGGCAATCAGCCGGTACAAACGCTGCTCGGTCAGGCTCAGCTTAGTAAGGGGTAACTGTTTTTCGGTCGGGATAATAGCGTGATGTGCCAGCACCTTAGCCTCGTTCCAGGCTTTGCTGACCAGTGTCATATCAGCCCGGGTTACACCATCGGCCAGGCTGTGATCATTTGCGCCAATGGCCGCACAGACCTTCGCTGATAGTTTTCGTTGCTCGGGTGGTAAATAACGGCAATCAGAGCGCGGATAGGTAATCAGCTTGTGCCGCTCATACAACTGCTGGCAACTGTCCAGCACCTGCTGTGCGCTCAGGCCATAGCGTTTAGCCGCATCAATTTGCAGCGCCGATAAATTATACGGCAAGGGTGGTGCCTGTTTACCATCCTGCTGCTGCACGGTGGTAACACTGGCTGGCTGGCCACTGATTTTTTGCTGTACCTTTTCGGCCAGCGCTTTGCTTAGCACCCGCCCTTCCTCATCTTGCCAACGAACACAGGCACTGCTGGGTTGCCAAAGTGCGTGAAATGCCTGCTGCTCTGACGAAGCGGGCTCTGTTGTGTGTAGCTCAGCCCGAACCTGGTAGTAGGTTGCACTGCAAAAATCGGCA
This sequence comes from Rheinheimera nanhaiensis E407-8, assembly GCF_000296695.1. Lineage (GTDB taxonomy): Bacteria > Pseudomonadota > Gammaproteobacteria > Enterobacterales > Alteromonadaceae > Alishewanella > Alishewanella nanhaiensis. The sequence continues at coordinate 49,200 of NZ_BAFK01000016.1, read as the reverse complement.
ATCTGCTGGTCACGTTTCACTACTAAACCTAATACGGGCGTTTGTACCCGGCCAACCGACAACACCCCCTGATAACCAGCTTTTTGCCCCTGCAGGGTGTAAGCCCGCGTCATATTTAAGCCGTACAACCAGTCTGCCCGGCTGCGCGCCAGCGCCGACGTCGACAGGGCGGCAAAGTGCTTATTGGGCTGCAATTGCTTAAGTGCCCGGCTCACCGCCGGTGGGTTCAAATCATTGATTAATAAGCGCTGAGTATCAGCCAGTTTGGCAGCACTGACACCGCAATACGCCAGCACTTCATCCACCAGCAATTGTCCTTCACGATCAGGGTCTCCGGCATGGACTATCTGATCAGCCTGGCGTAGTAACCTTTTCAACACGTTAAGCTGCTGTTCAGCTGACTTGCGTACTTTCAATAACCATTTATCCGGCACTATCGGCAGGGGAGCCATTTGCCAGCGTTTGTAGTCGGGGTTGTAATCTTCCGGCTCGGCCTGCTGTAATAAGTGGCCGATACACCAGCTGACCACGTCACCATTGGCAAGGCGGATACAACCTGCCTCTTTGTGCTGCGGTTTGGCTAATACGGCAGCAATAGCGCGGCCAAGGCTGGGTTTTTCGGCAATATAAAGGATCATGGCACCGCCTTAACTGTTCATTTATACAGTAATTTAGCTGCCACTGCGGTAAGATGCAAAGAAAATGTAATTAAAATTTGGCTTTAGGCCAAAAGTGCTTAAAATGGCGATTCGGTTACACCCGTTAAGCTCTGGTATTTTCACCCACGTCAGTTGGATAAATTACGATGCAATATAGTGAAGTTAAAAAAATCTGTGATGAGTTGCACAAGACCGGCAAGCCCGTTTCATTAGATTATTTAATTTCAAAAGTACCCGGCGCACAGGCCAGTCTGGTTGTACACTATCAAAAGTGGCGTAACGAGCAGGCAAACCGCGCACCGGCGCCAGCCGAAGTAACGGGGGACAGTATGTTCAGTGCCGACTTTATCACTGCGTTTCAGAACGAGGCTGAAAAGCATGCTAAAAAGCTGACCGACCAGCTTAACCAGCAGTTACAACAAGCCATGCAGGCCGAAGTATTAGCCGCCGAGCACAACCGCGAACTGCAACTTGAAGTTGAACAGTTACAACAACGTAAAACCGAGCTGGAAATCAGCCTGGCGCAGCAGCAACAGCAGCTTTCCACCCAGGCAGAAAAGTACGCCGCCTTAACGGAAGAGCGCGACCAGGCCGTTAAATTAAGCCAAAGCCAGCAAAAAACCCTGGCTGATACCGAGCAGCAACTGGCACAGTTGCAAGAAACGCTCGACAGCACAACACAACAACTGCATAGCAAACAAAGCGAGCTGGAGAGTGCACAGCAGCAGCTGGCTGCCGCCCGGCAAGAGGCAGAGCAAGCTAAGCAGCAGGCGGAGCAAATTCAGTTAAAACTGATCAGCGCGCAACAAACCCAGGATGAGCTGGAAGAGCAACTGCAAAACGAGCAGCAGTTACACCAGCAAAAATTACAGCAGCTACAAGACGAGTTGGCGGCAGCAGAGCAAGAGCTGGAACCGTTGAAAGAGCAGTTAGCCAAGGCGCAAGCTGCCGAGCAGCAACTGAGTGCATTACAGCAATCTGAAGCCAGTGTTAAAGCCGAATTGGCCGCCGCACAACAAGCCTCGAAAAAAGCCCTGCAAGACTTACAAACCCGCGAGCATGACGTGACTGAACTGCAGGCCATGCTGGATGAGTTTGAAACCAAGTTACAACAAGCCACTAAAACTGAAACCCAGGCAGTGGCGTTAAATAAGCGACTGCAGGCGCAACTGGAGCAGTTGCAAAATTCGGTGCAGGAGCAAGGTGGCAAGGCCGCCGATCAGGCCGCCCTGGTAGCCGCACAAGCGGCGCTGGCGGAAGAACGTGATAAGGCCCTGCAACAACTCACTGAAGTGCAACAGCAATTAACGCAGGCGCAGCAGCAGGCCGAAAAACTGCAAGCCGAGCGAGAGCAACTGCAGGCTAAGCTGGAGCAAATACCACAGGGCGAAGCCCCGGTTGAAGTGGTAGTTGATGACGCACAGCAACAGGCCGCGCAGGAAACCATCGCCCGCTTAGAGAAAGAAGTTGACACCCTGAGCAAGCAGCTAAGCGAGCTGACCAAACAGTTAGACCACAGCCAGCGCGATGCCGAAGTACAGCGCGACAATGCCCTTAAAGCTGAGCAGCAGTTAGATGCGATGCAAAAAGCGCAAAGCACCGAAATTGACGACTCGCAGGATATCCAGGCCACACTGGAGCAATTGCGCGCCAATAACGCCATGTTAAAGGAGCAAAGCGCTATCACTGCCGGCCATCAGGCTGAGCAACGTGAAGTTATCCGCCAGCTGCGCGAAGAGCTACAGCAACAGCGTGATATGGTCGCCGATATGCAGCTGGAGCAGGACAAACTTAAAAAGCAAAAATCACAACTGGAACAGCAAGTTAGCTTTGTAAAAGATAACGCTGCAGCCACGATAGAACGCTTAACCCGCTACCGCGAACAGGCACAGGAAAAAATTGAAAAGCTGGAGAAAAAGCTCAGTAAATTGTCCGATGCCTGATAGCCGTTGCAGGTTTTCAGCAATCACGGTGCTGTTATGCAGCACCGTGTTTTTATCCTCATGCAGCAGCCCAAACCACATTAAGCAGCAGATCGGTGAGCAGGCCGTTATTAAACGCTTTGCCGACGGCGAACTCGCTGGCCGCTTTCATAACCTTTAGCGCCCACAGCAGGGTTGGCCTGCCTACCCGGCAAGCTGCGAGCATGATTGCTATCCGGCCCATGCTGATGTCAGCTGCCAACAGCATGGCCAGAATTGCCAGTATACCGGCTCGCAGCAGTCACCAGAGCTCGCTACCGGTTTTAACCTGCAGTGGCTGGGGCATGCCAGCTTCTTAGTTAACACGCCGGATGGCCAGCAACTGCTATTTGATCCGGTATTTGGCCAGTTTGACTGGCCGGTAAACTGGGCGCAGCATCTGGTAGGTATTATCAGAAGGCCCTATACACCCAAACTGAGCGCCGAAAAACTGGCGGCCACCGATGCTGTGCTGTATTCGCATCTGCATTATGATCATTTCAGCCATGCCAGCATTGCACAAATAGGCACCGGCGCCACCTATTATCTGCCACTGGGCATGGCTGACTATATGCCCCAAGGCGGCTATCAAATTATTGAAAAAGCCTGGTACAGCCAAAGTGAACGCGGTGAGTTAAGCCTACATCTGGTACCGGCGCATCACTTTAACAACCGCAAGCTGTTTGATGACGACAACAAAGCACTGTGGGGCGGCTGGCTATTGCAGCAGAATGGCAAAACCTTGTTTTTCGCTGGCGATACTGGCTATTCCAACCACTTTAAGGATATTCAGCAGCGTTATGGCGATATTGATATCTGCCTGTTGCCGATAGCGTCTTACCACAGTGACAAGCAGCCAGATTGGTACCGCTATGTGCATACTACGCCGGAAGATGCGTTAGTGGCGGCAGAGGAATTGGGCTGCAAGGTGATGATCCCCTGGGGCTATGGTAATGCCAGCTGGCAGATGGGTGATATCAGCTCGCACTCGCCACTGCTGCGTTTGCTGCATATGCAGCAGCACCTGAATAGCCAGGTGCCGCTACTGATTTTAAATGAGGGCGACAGTGTCGCCCTGTAACAGTATGTGGTTACAGTACCGGCTTTAACCGCGCCTTTGCCGCCAGTTTGTTACTGAGTTTACCGGTTACCGCCCATACCAACAGCGCCAGCCAGGCAACCCAGGACAAACCGGCCGGAATATTCAGCAGCGCAATTTTGCCCAGGTGCTGGCGGTTAAACGCCAGTGCCAGCAAGCTGGGTAAAAACCACACCGCGAAAAACAACACCCCAAAGCCGACTAAAAACACTGCATCGGCCTGTTGCCAGGCACTGCTCATGGCGGCAATAAATTGGTTTAACGTTTCCATCTGTTAGTCCTCCTTAGTGGCTTTTTTTACGGCAGCTTCAATTACCATCGCAATCAGCCACATGGCAGCAAAGAAGATGCCGAAAGAAGCTAATTGGTGGCTATCGGCCTGCTGCCAGGCGGTAGTAAAGGGCGTTATTAACTGTTGTAAGGTTTCCATAGTTCTTTCCTCGCAGGGTTTAAAGTGTTTTGAGTTTAGATTTACAGTTCAGTGTTACTCAGCTTGTCCAGCTCAGCTTTAAGCGCCGCAACAGGATGGGCTTTGCCTTGCTGTACCACGGTATGCACGCTGGATAGGGCACTCAGATCGTTAACCGGGTTAGACGACAGCACGATAAAATCGGCAACAAAGCCTGCGGCCAGCTGGCCGGTATCGGGCAAATCCAGATGGCGGGCACCGCCTACCGTCGCCAGTTGCAACACCTGCCAGTTGGTCAGGCCGGCCGCCTGGCTAAGTTGCAACTCGCGCAGATAAAACGGCCCGCTGGCCACGCTGTCGGTACCAATCGCCAGTGGCACACCAGCGTCATACAACCGCTTAAGCAATTGCTGCACTTTTGGCATTTGCTGTTTGGCGGTGGTTACCTCTTCAGCCGTCCAGTCATAACTGGGTGCTGCCAGGGTAGTGCGCCAACCTTTGCGCATTTGCGGGTGAAACACCCACATATCCGGCTCCGGATATAAGGTTTCCAGCTCGCGGGCGAAGTAAATCATCTCGTTCGCCACCAGTGTTAAATCAAGCCGGGTTTGCTGCTGCGTCAGCGTAACGAGCAACCGCTGCATAGGGGCACTGTCATAATCAACATGCTTAAACCAGCTATAGGTAAAGCGGCCGCTGTGCGGATTTTTACGCTCGGCCAGATAAGCCGCCTTGCCCTCGCCGGTTAACAGCTCGGCGCTGGTGGGCAGCGCATGGGTTAGCGCATCAATACCCAAATCGGCGGCATACTGCCAGCTAACAGCATCCAGATGCGCTATGGCTTTCAGCCCGGCAGCGTGCGCTAAGCGAACCCCCATCGCTACTTCGTCTTTGCTCAAGCCCTGATAAAGTTTTATGTATTGTGCGCCCAACGCTTTTTGCTGGGCTATTTCGGCTTGCCAGTCGGCTTCAGTTTTTGGATACACCGAGCCACCCAGTATCGGCGTGGGCTCAAATACAAAACCGGCATAGGTCAATTTAGGGCCTGGCCAGTTACCAGCCTGCTGCTGGCGGACATATTCAGCATTAGCCTCGGTTTCACCCGCCGGGCTAAAGGCTGTGGTCACACCGGTGGCCAGTGTAGTAATGGCATGGTAACGGGTTAGTTCACTGTGGCCTTTTAAGGTAATTACCGGTTTACCTTGCTGCATTTCAACCCGCATTGGCCCGGCGGTCAGGTGCAGGTGTACATCAATCAGACCCGGCATCAGGTAATGGTCCTGTAAATCAACCGTCTTTGATGCCTCAGGCAATACGGCAGTACCCTGCTGCTGGCCTATTTGTGTAATACGGCCATCTTCCACCAGTAGCCAGCCATCGGTCAGCTGTTGCTCGGTGGCCGGGTTAAGCAAGGTCGCGTTGTGGTACAGCACGGTGTGCTGTGCTGGCTGTTGTGCGCTTGCCGACACACTCAACAGCGCGGCAATAACGGTTAAGGTAAATTCTTTTTTCATCATATGGCTCCGGTTTTGTTCTGTTGTTGCAAGTTAAGTCGTTGAAATTTCTTTAGCTGTTACAGAATATTTTTTTATTTTTTTGTGTAACACTTGGCAGCCAGCAACAGACTTAACGGGTATGCGCAATAAACAGCGGCATAGCCAGACACCGCACTTAACAGCAAGGCAGCAGGGTTTGATCACAGGAAGCAATAACAGCCAAAGCGCTACCGAGTTTGTGTTACAGCTATGGCAGCAGCATCAGGGCGCGATAAGCCGCAGCCTATTGGCCAATGAAGCCGACCCGGCAGCACGGCAGGATTTAAAGCAGGATATTTTCCTCGCCCTGCATCAGGCAGCTGAACGCTTACAGGCAGCAGAGCTACCACGGGCGTATTTATTTCGCATAGTGCATAACGTGACAGTTGATCATATTGCCCGCGCACAGCGGCATAAATGGCAACCACTGGATGACGATATCCAGCAGCAGCTACTGGATAACTGCCCGTCCGAGCAGTTGGGCGAGGCGCAGCAAAGCCAGCAACTAATGCAGGCGGTGCGGCGCTTATCGGCCGCCAACCGCCAGGTGATATTACTGGCGATGGAAGATTTAGATGCACCAGAAATTGCAACCATATTGCAGATCAGCCACGGCGCAGTGCGGGTGCGGCTGAACCGCGCCAAAACCGAATTAATGGAGTTAATGCAGAATGGCCGATAATTTTGATTTTGCTAAGCTGGCCAAAAGCTGGCAGCAGCAAACGGTGGCCGAAGAAACCCCGCCCAGTGCGGCGGATTTAGCCCAGGCCAGCCAGCGCCAGCGCGAGCAAAAACTGTTGATGTACGGTGAATGGCTGGGCGCACTGATTATGGCCGCTGCAGCAGTATGGCTAGTGGTTAACCTGCCCGGCTTACTGGGCGGCATAGCAGCGCTGTTTTTGGCGCTGGGGGCATTAAGCACGGCATATATCAGCTGGCAGGTACACCGGCCGATATTGGCCTATGACAACTGGAGCAGCAGCGGCTTGCTAGGCTTTCGCGTTAAAACCTGCCAGCTAAGCTTGCGCTATTACCGTTATACCCAGCTAAGCTGCGCCGCACTGGTGCTGTTTACGTTGATCTTGTGGCTAGTGCATGTGCTACAGCTGGAAAATACGCCACTAAACATACTGCTGTTTTACAGCCTGATTGTAGCGCCAGCCTGTGTATTTGGTATTTACCGGTTGCAGCAAAAAATACGGTTAAAAGGTGCTGAGTTAGTGCAATTAGAAGCGCTGGCAGAAGATTTTGCGCAAAGTGAGTAATGCTTTGCCTGGATGTATTGGATTAAACATAAGTGAGGTTGGAATCCCGATAGCACAGTCACAGAGTGTCTGAGAGTTTACGCCAGTAAACTCGAGTTGCTGTGGCGAGCATAGCGGGAATTGCAACCGCTTTTGTACAGCATGCAGTTTACAAAACCAGCCAGCCAAGCAATAAACTGCCGGCAAATACCGGCAGCGACCAATAATGAAACTCGCGCCACAGGCCCGGCTGTTTACTTAGCCGAAGCGCAATTAAATTGGCCAGCGAGCCAATGGCCAGGCCAAAGCCGCCCACACTCACGCCCCAGCTCAGCGCGCGCCAGTCAGCGGTAAAGTGCTGCAGAAAAATCGCTGCCGGTACATTGGAAATAAGCTGCGACAACAGCGCCGAGCCGCTATAGCTACCATTGGGCAGCGCCATCAGCTGCACCGCTAGCTGCTGCATCAGCGGCATCTGTGCCAGTAAGCCAAGGTCAATAAACATCAGCATAAATACCAGCAGCAGCAACCAGTCGATACCGCTGATTACCGTGCGCTGACACACCCCATATGCCAGCAGTATGACCAGCGCGGCAAAAGGCGCCAGCTGATACTCCATCGCCAGGATAAACAGCGGATAACCGGCCAGCGACCAGGCAAATAAACGCCGGTTATCGCTACTGTTATTATGCGGCACTCTGATACTCAGCTGCTTACTACTAAATGCCAGGCCACTTAATAGCAGAATTACCAGCAACAAACTCAGCGCCAGTGGCGCCATCATTAAGGTAAATTGCCAGAAGCTATAACCGGAGGCCTGCCACAGCAGCAAATTTTGCGGGTTACCAATCGGCGTTAAGCTGGAGCCGGCATTGACTGCCAGCGCCAGAAAAATAATCAGCCGGCCCACCGGAAGGCCTGTGAGGCGGCCAATACTCAGGCTGATTGGCACCAATATAAACAGTGCCACATCATTAGTAACAATGGCCGACAGCAGGGCAGCAAACACTAACATCAGCAGCGCTAACAGGCGCTCAGAATGGCAACGCGGCAATAGCCAGGCAGCAAAGCGGGCTAAGTAACCGCTGTCTTCCAGCGCCCGGCTAAGCAGCATTAAGCCGGCCAGTGCCGTAACGGTATGCCAGTCCACTAAAGCAACAATACCCGCCGGCGCTGTTGGCTGCAGCCATAACAGCACGGGCAGCAGAAGCAGCAACACAATTAACAGGTAATCTTCCCGCAAGCGGGATAGCAAAGTACGCATCAGGCTTTAGTCAGCAGCGATAATATCGGTGGCCATTATAGCGACTTTAAGCCAGCCTTGGCTGCTGGTTTTGGTTCAGGCTAACCACCATATCAGCAATAGCGGGCAGCTGTTGCCAGCTGGCCAACGTTAAACGCTGAAACGGTAGCATAAAGCGCGCAAGCTCGGTTGCTGTCATGCCTTGGCCACGCTCACGCCAAAGCTGCTGCTCTTGTTTGGCGCGCCAGCGGCACACGCTTTGCCAGTCGGGTGCGTTAAGCCAGATCAGCGGTTTCAGTAGCTGCCAGTATGCTGCGTAAGGCCCGGCCAGTTGTGTATTTACATAGTGGCGCCAGCGGCCATCACTATCTTCGCTGGCTTCCAGCGCGTTCACCGGCTCAGCCAGCTCGGCACTGGTTTGTGGCTTAACACCCAGGCACCAGCCTTCGATAATTAACACATCCAGTTGCTGCGCCGGTAAAGCGGCGGCAGGTTCATCCTGTGCCTTATCAAACTGCGGCAAGCTGACCTCGTATCCGGCTAATACCGCTTTAGCGTTAGCAATGGCGCGGGCAATATCGTGTGTACCCGGCACACCACGTTGCGCCAGTAACGGGTGAATAGCCAATGCCAGCTGCTGGCGCCGGGCTTTACTCAGATAATAATCATCCAGCGACACCGTGGCCGCCTTGATACCCAGCTGTTGCAGCTGCGCCACCAGCTTGGCCGCCAAGGTGCTTTTACCACTGCCCTGAGCGCCGCTAATGCCGATAACAGCAGGCTTGGGCAACGCTTGTAGCCGCTGCAATACCTGAGTAACCAGCGCCTGATAGTGCAACAGGCTGGCCGGGCTTAATTGATGTTGTAAGTTTGATGTCAGCAGCATGTTGATATCCTATTGTTTTTACGCAGACACTGCTTTAAGGTGAGCGCCAGACGCTAACACCGGGTAGCGCAGTTTCAGGGACGGTTGAGCGCTATGGCAGTAAAAATCAGTAACCTTAGTTTATACCGCGGCGACAAAGTGGTGTTGCAGCAGTATCAGCAACAGTTTAGCCAATCTCGCAGCTGTATTACCGGCGCCAATGGCAGTGGCAAATCCAGCCTGCTGTGTGCCATTGCCGGCATTTTACCTTACCAAAGTGGCACTATTCACTGGCGCGACAGCCTGATAAGCCAGGCCCACGCTGATATTGCCATCGCCAGCGACGCCATCCTGCTGCCGGAGTTTGCCAGCGCCAGCGATATTATTTTGTTAACGCAAAAGTTGTGGCAATTAAGCTGGCCGCAAAAATTAATTGATGGCTTTGCTTTTGCCCCTCAGTTGGATACCCGGTGCGCCAGTTTATCCACCGGCAACCTGAAAAAGCTGCAGCTAATTCTGGCTTTTATGCGCCAGCCGGCGCTGTTACTGCTGGATGAAGCCAATATCGCGCTCGATACCGCAGCGCAGCAGACGCTGTGGCAGCTGATAGCCGGTTTTGATGGCGACATTATTGCTGCCAGCAATGAAGCCGGCCTCTACGCGGCTAGGGGTTTTACACTGGTTGCGCTGCATGAGGTTTAGCGCTTACCTAAAGCTACGTTGGCGCTGTTTTTATGCCGCCAGCCAACAATTAATACAGCAACTGCAGCAATTAGTACTATGGATACTGGTATTGCTGGGACCGGCTTTGGCGGCGCTGGGCTTTATGTTGCTACTGGCATTGGGCTTACTGTATCAGCCTGGGCTTGCTGCAACAGAGCGGCTATTGCTGTGCTGGTGTTTACTCAGCGGCCAAACTTTACTGCTGTGGTTGTATCAGCAGGCCATTCTGGCCAGCCGTTACCGGCTGTTTTTACGTAGTTTCGCCATTACACCGCTGTGGCAGCGCAGCGTCGATATTCTGCTGATGTTCGTATGCAGCCCTATTCTGGTGTTGCATCTTTTGATCATCGCCGGTGCCGATCTCAGCCAGTGGCACACTGTGCTGCCTCAGCTGTGCTTTGCCTTATTGCAGCTGCTGTTTGCGCTAAGTGCGCTGTACCGGCCACGGCCCACAGTCACTTTGTTGTTACTGTGTTTACCGGCTTTGTTGTTATTACCGCTGCCTTTCAGCACCGGCCTGGGTGTTCTGGCCTTAATTTGGCTGTGTAGCCTGCTGCCAATACGCTTGTCGCTGCCGAAAATCAGCAGCCACAGCCCGCTGTTGTTTTGGTGCCAGCTGTGGCGTCAGCAAATGGCGCAGTGGTTAAGCCGCCTCATGCTGATACTGCTGTGCCTGCTTATTGCTTACATTAGCCTTAAGCAACGGCCAGATCTGGCGGCGCTAATCAGCTATAGCGCCGGTTTGCTGTTACTGCTGGTCAGCGCCAGTATGCAACTTAACAGTAATAACACTGTGCAGTTGTATCAGCTGTTTTTTCAGTTGTACCCACCCGTGCTGAAACAGTGGCAGTTTTTACCACCGTTGCTGTTAGGTTTGCTAAGTGGCACCTTGTTGACGCTGTTAGGGCCGCCAGCCAGTCTGTTACTGCTGTTACTACCTGCCTTTGTTGTTAGCTGGTATCTGGCCTGGCGCCAGCCACAGCGTTTTGTTGGCGGCTGGCTCGCTGCCAGCTTATTAAGCAGCGGCCTGTATATTCTGCTGGGTATTGGCTAAAGTAGCTGCATAATAACAGCTTAAACGGAAGCCATTATGCTAAACGCCGCGGCCAAACCCTTCGTTAAACTGGTAGAACGCTACCTGCCTGACCCTTATATCTTTGTATTACTGCTAAGTATTGTTGTGTTCGCTGCGGCGGTACTGCTGCAACAGCACAGTCCGCTACAGGTATTGCAATATTGGGGCGACGGCTTTTGGGGCCTGCTGAGTTTTTCGATGCAAATGCTGCTGGTGCTGGTGACCGGCTTTATGCTGGCCAGCACGCCGCTGGTAACCGGCTTGTTAAACCGGTTGGCAGCACTGGCGAAAAGCGCTGGTCAGGCGATTGTGCTGGTTACGGTAATCTCATTAATTGCCAGCTGGCTTAACTGGGGTTTTGGTTTAGTAGTCGGCGCCTTATTTGCCAAAGCCTTAGCAAGGCGCATTAAAGTGGATTACCGCTTACTGGTGGCCAGCGCCTATTCCGGTTTTATTGTCTGGCATGGTGGTTTAGCCGGTTCTATTCCGCTGACTATTGCTACGCCGGGCCATTTTAGTGAGGCGCAAATTGGCATTATCCCAACCAGCGACACTATCTTTGCTGGCTTTAACCTGCTGTTAGTGGCGCTGCTGTTTATTGCCGTACCGCTGCTGAATTACCTGATGCGACCCAGCGCTGCTGATAGCGTTTATGTTGATGCGGCTAAACTACAGCAAGACCGCCTGCCCGCAGCCAGTATTGACCGGCCGGCCGATAAGCTGGAAAACAGTCTGCTACTGGCATTGTTAGTGGGTTTTGCCGGCATTGCTTATCTGGTGCAGTACTTTGGCAAAGGCGGCAGCTTAAACCTGAACATCGTTAATTTCCTGTTTTTATTTCTCGCTATAGTGCTGCACGGAACACCCAGGCGTTTGCTGCATAGCCTGCACCAGGCAATACAGGGCGGCGCCGGCATTGTTATCCAGTTTCCGTTTTATGCCGGCATTATGGCCATTATGGTGCAGTCGGGTTTGGCACAAAGCATGTCGCAGTGGTTTGTCAGTTTCGCCAGCGCAGAAACGCTGGCGCTGTGGAGCTTTATCAGCGCCGGTATTGTGAATATTTTTGTGCCCTCTGGCGGCGGCCAGTGGGCAGTGCAGGCACCGGTAATGCTGCCAGCGGCACTGGAACTGGGCGCCGATGTTAGCCGCATTGCGATGGCGGTAGCCTGGGGAGATGCCTGGACTAACCTGATCCAGCCCTTCTGGGCCTTGCCGGTACTGGCAATAGCCGGGCTCAAAGCGAAAGATATTATGGGCTACTGCCTGCTGCAGCTAATCGTTACCGGGGTGATTATTAGCCTGGTGCTGAGTTTTGCCTGAGCCCCGACAATAAGGGGCCGTAACCGATAAAGCGTCTGACGGCCAGCAACGGCGGTTTATCGCAAGCTAACCTTAACAATATTGATAATGGTTATCATTAATGTATCATCTTCGAAACTTTCCGGAGGTGATGATGCAGTTAACCATGAATAAACTTAAGTTGGCATTGGCGGTACAACTGGCGCTGGTGCCGGCCTTTGTCAAGGCTGACACGAACAGTACGGCGGAAACAGCTGTCGAAACCATTAGTGTGCGTGGCCAATACACCGTTAATGAAACTATCGACACCGCCACCGGCCTGGGCCTAACCCTACTGGAAACGCCACAGTCGGTCAGCGTAATGACAGCGCAGCGGATCAAAGATTTAGACATCAGCTCTATTGCCGATGCCGTAATGCAAACACCGGGATTATCATCCAAAGCCTTTGACAGCACGCGTAATACCTTCAGTGCCCGCGGTTTTGATATCGATAAGTTTCAGCTTGACGGCGTGCCGATGGCCTGGAGTCTGGCCGGTGACTCGGGCGAAACCATTACCGACGTGGCCATTTACGAACGCATTGAAGTGGTGCGTGGCGCTACCGGCCTGTTAACCGGTGTCGGTGAACCGTCGGCCTCTGTTAACCTGGTGCGTAAACATGCTAATGCCCGTGAGTTGAGCGGTTATATCAATGGCGGTATTGGTAGCTGGCATAAACGCTTTGTCACCGGCGATGTCACCACGCCAATTGATGCAGAGGGAAATGTGCGTGTTCGCTTTGTGGCGAAAAAAGAGCTAAGCGACAGCTTCCGTGATTTGGCGCAAGAAGACAAAACCGTACTATACGGCGTGCTGGATGCCGATTTGAGCAACAGCATGACCTTAAGCCTGGGCAGCAGTTATCAGGACAATAACCCTACGGCGTCGACCTGGGGTGCACTGCCACCGCTGTTTACCGACGATACGCCAACCGACTGGGACAGAGGTACCACCACAGCAGCAGATTGGACGCGCTGGGATTCGACCAGCAAAAACCACTTTATCAGTTTAACCCAGCAGTTTAATAACGGCTGGCAGCTCAAAGTTAACCTGAATCACAATAAAAATACGGCCGACACCCGCTTATTGTATATCTATGGTGCAGCGGATAAAGACAGCGGCACCGGCTTATTTGCCTGGCCGTACAACAGTGACGGCTTTAGCAAGCAAACCAGTGTCGATGTTCAGCTGCAGGGCAGCTATGGCCTGCTCGGCCGCGAGCATGAGTTTGTGGTTGGCGCCTTAGACAGCCGGCAGCAATCAGAGGTGCAAACCTATGCCGCCCTGGTGTGGCCCGGTACCGGTAACTTTTACCAGTGGGATGGCAGCGTGGCAGAGCCGGATTGGGCCACAACGCCAGAGCAGGCGGTAAATCTTGCTACCGAGCAGTTTGGCCTCTATGCCGCAACCCGTTTTGCTATCACGGAACAACTTAAACTGATTGCCGGTGGCCGCTACACCGAGTGGCAACGTGCCGGCCTAAACTACGGTGCTGCGCTGGATTTTGGTGACGATAAGTTTGTGCCCTATGTTGGCCTAACCTATCAGATTGCCGAAGACCATATGTTATATGCCAGCCATACCGAGATTTTTACGCCGCAAAATGCCTATGATCGCAATGGCAACTTCCTCGATGCCATTGTTGGTAGCAATCAGGAAATCGGCGTAAAAAGCAGCTTCCTGGATGGCGCTGTGCAAACCGCCTTTGCCGTGTTTCGTATCGAGCAGGATAACCTGGCGCAGGCCGATGCTGCCTATAACGACCCGGCGAACAATTTCTTCCCGTCGTTTGCCGCCCGCGGTTCAGAAAGCAAAGGTTTCGAGCTGGAGCTGATAGGCCGGGTTAATGACAACTGGAACCTTAGCGCGGGCTACTCGCAATTTCATGCTGAAGATCGCAACGGCGCAGATATTAATGTTAACCACCCGCGCAAAAAGCTGAACCTGTTCTCTACCTATACGTTTAGCGATGCGCTGGCCGGGCTGACTGTGGGTGGTGGTTTAAGCTGGGAGAGCGAGTCGTACAGTGATGTCATACCGCTGTTGTTAAGCGAGCAAACCTATCAGGTGAAGCAAGACAGCTTTGTACTGGCCAACCTGATGGCGCGTTATGACGTGAATAAGCAATTATCGCTGCAGCTGAATGTGCATAACCTGTTTGATAAAACCTACTACAACGGTTTAACCCAGCAGTATAACTTCGGTGCGCCGCGTAACTTTAGCTTAGGCGCTACCTGGTCGTTCTAAGCTGATTATCAGCAGTAAAAATGGCCGCAGATGCGGCCATTTTTGTCTGTGTAATCTGACAAACTCTGCATGACATGGTTTGCTCACATCAACACGCAATAAATCATCCCTGAGGCTCGATTCCGGCCATCCATGGCCTCCAACGGTTGATTTAGAGCAAACCAGTCATGCATTTTCGCACCTGCTTAGAAGTTATAGCGCAGATTAGCGCTGATAGCCCGGCGCTGGCCGTAGAAGCAATCACCGCGTGCCAGGCAGGAGGTAATCACGGTTTTATCGGTGATATTCTGTGCCTGCAGGCTTAACTGGTAGTCACCAAAGTTATAACCGACCATCGCATCAAACAGCGTATAGCTGTCGGTGGTCAGCGGCTCATTTAGCACCACACCATTTTGCGCCACATAAGCAGTACCGTCTGAGGTTTCGCCAACATAACGCACCCCGGCGCCAAACTGCCAGTTGTTTAGCAGCACCGGGCGCCACGTCGCCCAAAGCGAGGCTAAATGCTCTGGCTGCGCAGCTAAGGTGGCCCCCAACTCACCCATGCGGTTGCTCTGGCTGACATAGGCATCGATATAGGCATAGCTGGCGTAAATATCCAGCTCGTCCCAGGCCAGCTGGGCTTCCAGCTCGACACCTTTAGAGGTCACTTCACCGTCCTGCACCTGGCCGTTGGGGTTAATTAGCGCCGGATCCGCTGCCTGCGCCGCCGATAAGGTGGTGGTGCGGTTTTGCTCGGTAATATCAAATACCGCTGCCGTTAGCAGATGCTCAGTGCCTTTTGGCTGGTATTTTAAACCGGCTTCTAACTGCCGGCCTTTTTTCGGTTCAAATGGCTTGCCGAAAGCATCGGTACCAAGCAGTGGCTCGAACGACTCACTTAAGCTGATATAGGGCGAGATGCCGCTGTCAAACAGATACATTAAGCCTAAACGGCCGGTAGTGGCATGTTGCGTCGTGCTGGCGCCGTTTTGCGGGTTAGTGGTGGCGCGGTCACGGCGCAGCGCGGCTGACACTAACCATTTATCAGCAATTTTCATATTATCCTGCATGTAAACGCCGGCCTGATAGACGGTGCTGGACGGGTTATCGGCTATATTGGCCTCGGTGGGCAGATTAGCGACCTGGCCATATACCGGGTTATACAAGTCCAGTAAACCACCGGTGGCGGCATAAAAGCTGTCGTTGTCGGTATAAGCGTTTTGATAATCAAAACCAGCCACCAGCCTATGCTGCACCGCGCCGGTTTGCAGTATGCCGTGCAGCTGCACATCACTGGTCAGGGCGCGCGCGTCGGCGTCACTTAAATACACTACCCGGTTAACACTGCGGTTATCGTCCTGCAGCACAGGTGGCCAGCCGTACAGGGTATGGTAATCGGCATGGCTGTCACTGTAGCGGCTGGCTAAACGCAGCTGCCAATCAGCAGATAAATCGTGCTCAATAATCGCTGTTAACGCCGTTTGCTCGGTATCGTATTTATCAAAGCCTGGCTCAGAGACAAAGCGGTTGCTGGGGATCTGGCCAAATTCATTTGGCAATAGCGTGCCCTGATGCGGGAAAAACTGCGTGCTGGAGCCGGATTCATTCTGCTGGAAATTCGCCAATAGGGTAATTTTAGTGGCATCGCTGGCCTGCCAGCTAAACGACGGTGCCAGCACCACACTGTTATCCGGCACATAGTCGGTTTGGGTGTCGCTGTCGCGCCACAAGGCGACCATGCGGCCCTGCAGGGAGGCATCGTCATTTAACGCGCCGGTAATGTCGCCGGCCAGTTGTTTGCGCGAATAATTTCCCAGTTGCGCCCATAGCTGGCCACTGGTCACCGGCTCGGGCTTTTTGCTGACTAAGTTAACAATACCGCCAATCGAGCCCTGGCCGTACAGCACTGAGCTGGGGCCTTTTAAAATTTCAATTTGTTGCAGCGCATAGGGTGCAATACGCACATTGTTGTAATAGCCAAACAGTGATTTTAAACCGTCCAGATACTGCACCGGCGACACACCGCGAATTTGCGCCCAGTCACCGCGGGTATCCAAACCGTAAGGGCCATTATATAACCCCGACACATAACCCAGTGCGTCCTGCACCGTCAGCGCGCCCAAATCGGCAATGCGCTCTTCGGTGAGAACCGACACCGACAGCGGCGTTTCAATAATTGGTGTGTCTGATTTAGCCCCAGACGCACTGACATACGAAATTAACCCGCGTGAGCTTTTTACCGTAATCACTTCAACTGCTTGTTCATCGGTGTTGCTATGTTCTGCATAGGCAGAAAACGTCAGCGCGCTGGCAATACCCGCGGCCAGTATTGAATACTTCATAACCTACTGATCCTGTCACTGATTAAAATGGCGCCTTATTCTAATTGAGAATAAATATCAATTACAAGCATGGTTGATAAGTATTCTTATTAAGATTAAACTGTGTGTCGGAATTGAGGGTACAAAGGCAGTGGTATATGGCAAAACTTAGTAATCGCTTTTGGTTTCAGCTACATGGCTGGTTTTCACTGCCGATCTGGCTGATTTTCTGCTTTGTTTGTATCACCGGCACTATAGCCGTGGTCAGCCATGAACTGACCTGGCTAACTAACCCGGCAGCGCGCGCCACTAACCCGGACAATTTAACGGCCAAACCCATTGCTGAACTGATCGCCGCGGTGGAGCAGGCCTACCCGACAGCGGATGTCGGCAGTGTAATGGTGCTTGAGCCTTATCTGGTGAATGCCGTTATTTTTACCGACCATGACAAGCCGCAGGCGATTGCCTACGTCAACCAATACACAGGTGAAATTCAACAGGTAAATCAAGGCATTACCTTTATTGGCTTTATGCGCAGCCTGCATGGCTGGCTATTATTTCCGTGGCAAAGCAGTTATAGCATTGGCTACTACCTGGTATCAGCCATGGCGCTGGTAATGCTGGGGGCATTAATTACCGGGCTGATCATTTACAAAAGCTTTTGGCGTAGCTTTACCCAACCGAAAATCCGTTTTAACCAGGGCAAAAAAACCGTGCTTACCGATTTACACCGCTTGGCCGGCGTCTGGTCAATCTGGTTTTTAATCGTCATGAGTGCTACCGGTTTGTGGTATCTGGTGCAGGCCGTCATGTGGCATGCCGATATTGATATCGAACCGCATGCGCCGCTGGTGGCGGCAGCGCAATTGCCGGCTACACAGCAAACGCCACCGGTCAGTTTTGCCGATGCGATGCAGATTGCTAAGCAGCGCTTCCCGGATTTTCAGCCCAGCTATTTAATGCTACCCGAGCATAACCGTGGCATGTATAACCTGATGGGTGGCGGCGACCACATATTTTATGATCAGTACGCGTACAACCTGAGCATTAACCCCTGGACCGGCGACATTGCGCAGGAAAAATCGCCGGCAACTATGAGTGCGCTGCAAACCATATCGCATATTGCCGACCCACTACATTACGGCACTTTAGGTGGCATCTGGACCAAAGCCATCTGGTTTTTGTTTGGCCTGCTGTTATCCGGCATGTCGATTACCGGTTTTATGATTTGGGGCAGCCGCACTGTGAAGGCCGTGCGCGCCAGCCGCGCAAGCACAGTATTGCAGGAGGCGCATGATGGCGCAAAATAAAGGTTTTTGGCAGCGGCACAAATATAAGCTCAATGGCTTGGTATTAGTGCTGCCATGCTGGTTTTTATATCAGTCACTGACACCGCAATTCCCACCTGCCTGGCCGGCACAGCAACTGGGCAGTTTCGAGGTTGCGCCTATGCCGCTGAATTTAGAGCCTCCTTATGCGCATCATGATGAATACGTTAAAGACTTTTACCTGACCTTTAGCCAGGGTGATATCAGTAGCATTCGCCAGGCTTATATCAATATTGGCCCGGCGGCGTTACCTCTGGTACAGCTGCAACAAGGTGAAGAGGGTATACTGCACGGCAGCCGCCACGGCCAGCATGTGCATGCGATAGCACCCAAAACCTTAAGCGCCAACGACAAAGTCTGGCTAACGTTGCAAACCTGGCAGGGTGAGCTACTAACGACAAGCTGGAGCCTACCGCCCCAACTGCTGCAGTAAATTGCCAGCGCCGTAATAATGTATTAGCCTGAGCGCCGGTGTACTGCAGTAAAAGGATTACCGCATGGGCGTTGCCGCCATAATATTTGCCCTTGATGTGCTGTTAACCTCGTTTTGCGTTTATCTGGCCAGCCGCTTAGCCTGGGTTAAAGCCGAGCTTAAAGTGCTGTTGTCAGTGGTGTTTGTGGTGTCGTTAGTGGCATTAATCCCTGGCTGGGGTTGGTTGTTGAGCATTATTGCCTATATTTATCTGCTAATGCGGGTGATTAACGCCGATTTTAAAGATGCGGTCTGGATAGTAATTTATACCAAGTTGCTGTCTGCTCTGGTGTTGTTGTTTTTGTCCCAGGCTGGCGTTATTACCTTTAACCGCTTTGCCGGGTAAAGACACCACCGCCGTGCAAAGCGCGGCAAAACGCTATGCCTTATTTTAACGTGCAGAATAGCCAAACCTTTCACTGCACCGTGGTTGAACACGGCGCTACACCAGAGCGTGAGCCGCAGCTGGCAGAGAAAATACCGGATCATCGTCTCTGTTTGGTTGTCTAAAAGATTCGATTTAAAAAAAGGCGACCGTCTTAAAGTCGCTTAACGCAGACTGTCACACCTTCGGCTGTGCTCTGGTGATTAGCGCCATACAATCAATCTCCGCTGGCAAGGTGCCGTAATTGCTGCAGATGTTCGGTATCAGCCGGGCGCGGATAAAGGCTTCGGCTATCATGGCCTCGCCATATTGCAGCAATACACTGGCCTGTAACAGCAGTGCCAGTTGATCAACTATACTGCGGGCGCGGTATTCCAGCGTACTGCTGTCGTGCAGCGCTTGCTGCAACCGGGCAAAGGCGGCGTCGTAGTCATTGTTGCGCCCGGTTACGCTTTGCAGCTCGCTGAGGCAGGCTTCTAAGGCTGCCGGTTCTTTTTGCATGGCGCGCAGTACGTCCAGGCACTGAATATTGCCCGAGCCTTCCCAGATGGCATTGACTGGCGCTTCACGGTACAGCCTCGGCAGAATATTCTCTTCGACATAACCGACGCCGCCAAGGCACTCCATCGCTTCATAGCAAAACTGCGGCGCGCGTTTGCATATCCAGTATTTACCGATAGCCGTCGCGAGGCGGACAAACTGCTGTTCGCTAACCACGTTTTGGTTATCCAGCGCATAGGCCACCCGTAAACTCAGCGCCAGCGCAGCTTCGCTGTCGAGCGTCAGGTCGGCCAGTACATTTTGCATCAGCGCATGCTGCTGCAGGTTTTTGCCAAAGGCGCTGCGCCCGGCACTGTGGTGCAGCGCCTGCGCTAAGGCGGCGCGCATTAGCCCGGCAGAGCCTGTCATGCAGTCAAACCGGGTCAGCGCCACCATATCAATAATAGTGCGCACACCGCGGCCTTCATCACCGATGCGCCAGGCAAAGGCGCCGCGAAACTCCACTTCAGATGACGCATTAGAGCAGTTGCCCAGTTTGTCTTTTAAACGCTGGATATAAAACTGATTTTTACTGCCATCTGGCCGCCAGCGCGGTAATAAAAAGCAGCTTAAGCCGGCATCGGTTTGTGCCAGCGTTAAAAAGCCGTCGCACATCGGCGCCGAGCAAAACCATTTGTGCCCGACCAGCGCGTATTCAGTATCGCTTAGCCGCTGCGCCTGTGTCGTATTGGCGCGCACATCTGAGCCACCCTGTTTTTCGGTCATCGCCATGCCGATAGTCAGGCCGGCTTTGGCAAAGTAGGGTTTATTCGCCGGATCGTACTCTGCGCTTAATACTTTTCCCAGCCAGTCGGCCGCGCCTTTGGGCGCTTGCTTAAGCACCGGTACGGCGGCGTAGGTCATCGTTAACGGGCAGCCGGAGCCGGCATCGGCCTGCATATGCTGATACACCAGGGCGGCGCGGGCCACCTGGGCACCTTTGCCTGGTTTCACCCAGGGCGCTGACGGCAGGCCAAAGGTTACCGCCGCCTGCATCAGTTGATGGTAAGCCGGATGAAAGCGCACTTCGTCAATACGATTACCAAAGCGGTCATGGCTGTGAAACTCTGGTTTATATTTATTGGCCAGAAAGCCAGCTTCAGCGAGCGCGCCACCACATAAACCGCCGTAACTGGCCAGATCGGCACTGTGCGCTGCGCCAAAACGGCTGACCCAGTACTGCAGGGTGTTGTCGCTAAGCCAACTGTTAAACGGCGTGAGTGATGATGGCTGATTAAACACCTGGTGGGTTTCAGCACCGGCAGTGTAAGGCCGTGCTGCTGGAGAGTTATCTGACATCCGCGCCTCCTGCTGTTGTTATAGCAGTGAAGCATGGCGCGGATGAATTCTCAAGTATCGCGTTCAGCTGCGGCAGCAGCAACGCTATCTGACAAACAGCCAACCTCGGCCTGGCTATTTTTTGTACAGAATAAACTATACTTAGCCATGTTCTGGCGCAGTAGCCGACCGTCGGCCTGGCGCCTATCCTGACAGGAGCACGGTTATGGCAGCGGCAAAACGTATTATTATTTGTTGTGATGGTACCTGGAACGAACCGGATCAAAACCCGACTAATGTCACCAAGCTGGTGCGCAGCATTAAACCTACCGCCAGTGATGGTATGCATCAGGTGGTGTTTTACGATCAGGGGGTTGGCACCGGCGGCAGCATAGACAAATTTGTCGGCGGCGCCTTTGGTAGCGGGCTGGAGAAAAACGTGCTGGATTGCTACCGCTTTTTAGTACACAACTACGAGCTGGGCGATGAAATATACGCTTTTGGCTTTAGTCGTGGTGCTTACACAGCACGGGCTTTTGTTGGTTTTATCCATGCGGTGGGCTTGTTGGAAAAGCCACAGCTGGATCAGCTAAAAACCGCTTATAAATACTACCGCACTGAGCCAGACAAGAGGCCCGCCGGCAGTTACGACGACAACTACCGGCCCGATATCCGCATGGTGGGCGTGTTTGACACGGTAGGCGCGCTGGGCGCACCGACGCCGCTGTTAGGTAAGCTGACCCGCGGCTGGGTCGGTTTTTTTAACACCCACTTAAGTCAGCAGGTAAAACATGCCTATCATGCGCTGGCGCTGGACGAGCGGCGCGCACCGTTTCAACCCGATTTATGGACCGGCAACATTAATGACGACCAACATGTCGAGCAGTGCTGGTTTTCCGGTGCCCATTCTGATATCGGGGGTGGCTATGAGAAATGCGGTTTATCCGATATTGCCCTGCAGTGGATGCTGATTAAAGCCAGCGCGTTGGGGCTGGAGTTTAACGACAACTACCTGCTGGAGCTGTGTGAGCCCGATTTAACGATGGCACCACACAATTCCTACTCTGCCGGCTATAAACTGCTGGAAAAGCTCGGCGCTGGCGAATCGGTACGCCGCCTTTATGGCGATCCGGCCAACCCACCGCTGAACATCAGTATTCACGACAGCGTGTATCAGCGTATCGCTGCCGGGTATTATCAGCCGCAAAACCCCGATTTTCCTGCTGCCGATAAACTGTCTGACCGGCGCAGCAAATCACGCTTTGTTATTACTGACACCCCGATTGCCCAGCTAACGTTAAAAGAGTTTGCCGAACAGTGCCAGTTGCTGGACTACAGCCAGGGCGGCGGCGCGCGCATTCAATATAATGGCGCGCTGAAAAAAGGCGACAACCTGAGTATCAGCAGCAGTCATTTTGGCAACAGTAACGCCCTGTGCGTGTGGAAAAAAGGCAACCAGTACGGCCTGCAGTTTGCTGCCTGAACATTCAGGCAGCACTGTTTTGCAGACTCAGGCGTTGACGGTTGTCGTAGGCTATTTTAATGCTGAAGGTGCCGGGCGGATGCCAGAGGCGTCACGGTTTACCTCCAACAGAGTGTTGTTGTAAAAACTGCGCAATCTGCTGGTTTAGCCAGTCGGGGGCGTCGGCCATAATAAAATGCCTGGCATCACCGGCAAAGGCAAAGCTATGGTATTGCGCCGGGGCATTGGCCAGCTGGGTTTCATAGTTTTGTTGTACCTGTGCCGGTGTGCTGTAAGGCGCGCCATGTTGCAGGGCACCCAGCGTTAGCACCGGTACGCGGATATTTGCCAGTTGCGGCCGTAAATCAGCCCGCATTAACTCACCCATCACCCGGCCCGAGGTCGCACCGTCCGAGCGGTACATATCCGCCACGATACGCAGCTGCCACTGCTCATTATTGGTCATGCTTTTCGCCATAGCCATAGGGTCAAAGCCGCCTTGTGGCTGTTTGTTGTCACTGTTATCAGCCTGGTTGGCAGCAAATAGCGCCCCCAGCGCCGGTAAACCATCCACATTTATCGCCGCGCCAATCTGCTCGGGTGCGGTAGCGGCCAGGGCCAGCGCTAAATACCCGCCTAGTGAGTGACCAATCACTACAGGCTTATCCAGCTGCTGTTCGCTGATATAACGCAAAATCGCCTGCTGTTGAGTGGCCAGATAGCCCTCACCCCAGCTTTGCATCGGAATAGGCGCCACACCGGCAAAACCGGCCAGGGTAAAAATATGCAGCTGATAATCTGCCTCTAACGCCGCTACCGTGCTTTGCCATACCTCGCCGGATGATGCCAGGCCCGGAATAAGAATAACCGCCGGGCCCTGGCCCACGACCTTTACCGCAAAGCACGCACAAGCTTGTTGTTGCTCCGTGCTTATGGCTTGCGGCTGTGCTGTCGCCGGCAGGCTGATTAGGCTGCCAGTTAAGCCCAGTGCCAGTACTAAGGTGCGGATGTTGCTGTTGAATGTGTTCATAATGGTTGCCCCGTTGCATGGTTAAGTACCTTGTTGTTGTGGCCAGTGTAAGTGGGGCGGCGCGAGGGCACAGCTGGCAGTTGTCAGCAATTGCGCCTGACAACTGTCATGATGGAATATGACCTTTGTCACTGGCGCACCAGGGCGCAAGCTGATTACACTGAGCGCCGGCCAACAGCGGGAGCGACGGATGACGCCTTACGACAAGCTGGAAACTAAACTCAGCTGGGTTTATCTGATAAACCTGATTTTTTATATTATTCCGCTATTTAACGTGCGTTTTGCACTGTGGCAGTATCTCAGCATGGCAGCAGCGCTGCTGCTGTTTTTATGTTGCTACTTCTGGGCCTATCGTTGTAGCCGCCGGGAAATGCATTGGCCGATAGCCGGTATTGTGCTGGTTGCCACGCTGATCACGCCGGTTAACCCGGGCTCTATCGCCATGTTTGCCTATGCCGGTTTTTTTATTGGTTACGCCTACAGGCTGCGACCTTATCTGATCGTGATGGCGCTGCTAAGTGCACTATTAATACTGCTGTATCTGCTGCTGGATATTAAGTGGAACCTGTTTCTGGTAATGGGCTTGCCGATAGTGCTGGGTGTCAGCCTGCTGGGGCGCGCCGAGCAAGCTAAATTGTTGCACCGGCTGGCCGAGCAACAAAGCGAAGATGAGATTAAACAGCTGGCCACCATAGTCGAGCGCGAGCGCATCGCCCGTGATTTGCACGATATTTTGGGCCACACCTTGTCCAGCATTATTTTAAAAGCCGATTTAGCGGAAAAACTGTTGGCCCGCCAGCATACTGATGCCGCACAGCAGCAGTTAAGTGAACTAAGCCAGATCGCCCGTGATGCGCTTAGCCAGGTGCGCCAGAGTGTGTCGGGTTATAAACATCAGGGCTTGAGTGCAGAAATCACTAAGTTACTTAGCCGTTTGCGTGATGCCGGTTTTCAGGCGGTGCTAACAGGTGATATACCGCAGTTAGACGCCAGACGCGAAACCGCGCTAATTCTAGCCCTGACCGAATTGGTTACTAATGTCATTCGCCACAGCAAGGGCGACAGTTGCCGCCTGAGCTTTTTACAGCAAGGCGCTGAATTCACTATCTGCCTGCACGATAACGGCCAAAACAGTGAGATTAAAGAAGGCAACGGCATCCTTGGCCTGCGCGAGCGGCTAGCCGCCATTGGCGCCACGCTGGCGTTACAACAGCACGACGGGGTAACCGCCCTTATCCAAGGGCCACGGCAGGAGAGCGCATAATGCATATTTTACTGGCGGAAGATCAGGCTATGGTGCGCACCGCGCTGGCCAGTTTGTTGCGCCTTGAAGCCGACTTTCAGGTCACTGAAGCCGCAGACGGCAACGCCGCCCTTAAGCTACTGAAACAACAAGCGTTTGACTTACTGCTAAGCGATATTGAAATGCCGGGTAAAAGCGGTATTGAGCTGGCGCAATATGTACAGCAGCAAAAGCTGGCGACCAAGGTGGTAATTATTACCACCTTTGGCCGCGCCGGCTATGTCAAACGCGCCATTGATGCCGGCATCGGCGGCTTTTTATTAAAAGATGCCCCGGTAGAGCAATTGGTAAGTGCAATTAACCAGGTAATGGCCGGCAAGCGCGTAATAGACAGCGAACTGCTGTTAAATTCATTGGGCGAGCAAGACCCGCTAAGCGATAAAGAGCGCCAGGCGCTCAGACTGGCAGCAGAGGGCCACAGCAGCAGCGAGATTGCCGCGGCGCTGTATATTGCCGAAGGCACAGCACGGAATTATTTATCGGAAGCCATCAGCAAACTCAATGCCGCCAACCGCATAGATGCGGCGCGCATTGCCCGGCAAAAAGGCTGGTTGTAGCAGCAAAGTAAATAATGCCATGTTATGCTGCTGCAAAAGCACAGCAAACGGATAAACAGCGTGGCATTTCAGGCGGTTATTTTTGATATGGACGGCGTACTGATTGACTCAGAGCCGTTATGGACCCAGGCTGAGCAGGTTATTTTAGGCGGCCTGGGGGTAGATTTTAACCAACCGCCGCTGTTGCAAAGCACTGGCCTCACTACCGCCAGCGTGATAGCGCACTGGTATCAGCACCAACCCTGGCCAGCGCTGTCGCCCGAGCAGGTGCACCAGCACATTATCGACTTTGTCGCCAGTGGTATTGCCGCCAGCGGTGAAGCCAAAACCGGCCTGCCGGCCTTACTTGATACCATTGCCTCGCAGTCGCTTAAAATGGCGGTCGCGACCAATTCACCAAAACAATTGCTCGATACCACCTTGCAGCGGCTGGCTATCCGTCATTACTTTAGCGCGCAATGTCATCTGGAGCTGGTAAAACGGGGTAAACCGGCGCCGGATATTTATCTGTTAGCGGCAGAAAAACTGGCTGTTGCACCACAGCACTGCCTGGTATTTGAAGATTCATTCGCCGGCGTGACAGCCGCTAAAGCGGCGGGCATGACGGTAGTAGCGATTCCGGCTGAACACGAGTGGCAGCACAGTAAGTTTGACATTGCCGATCATAAAATCCGCTGTTTCAGTGAGTTTGATTTGCCGCAGTTTATCAACAGCAGGGACTAAGCATGGATTTTCGCCTGAAAATTAAAGCCGACCGGCCGCTGCAAAGCCGCACTACTGAGTTGCAGTTAGCACTGGAAAGTGATCGCGGCCGCATTATTCACTCTGCGGCCGTAAGGCGGCTGCAGCAAAAAACCCAGGTGTTTCCGCTGGAGCGCAACGCCGCAGTGCGCAGCCGCTTAACCCATTCGCTGGAAGTACAGCAAAGCGGCCGCTTTATCGTACAAAGCCTGTTTCGGCTGTTATCGACCGCTGAACAAGCCCACTATGGGCTAAGCGGATTAGAGCGGCCGATAGAATCCTTAGTGGAAATGGCCTGCCTGCTGCACGACATTGGTAACCCGCCCTTTGGCCACAGTGGTGAAACTGCTATTAATCAGTGGTTTGCTGCCACCTTGCCGGCACTGAGTAAGCAACATGGCCTGACAGATGACCGCCGTTGGCAACAACTCAGCGCAGAGCTGGCACAGTTTGAAGGTAATGCCCAGGCGATCCGGCTGGTGCACAGCCTGCAGCGGATGAACCTGACTTACTCACAGCTGGCCTGCATTTTAAAATACACCCGCCAGGCTGGCGACGCTAAACCAGCGCCAGATCAGCCACTTAGCTACCTGCAGAAAAAGCCCGGCTATTATTTTGCCGAGCAGGCGATGGTGCAGCAGCTGTGGCAGCAGCTAAATACCGCACCCGGCTGTCGCCACCCGCTAACTTACATTATGGAAGCGGCCGATGATATTTCGTATTGTCTGGCCGATATTGAAGATGCAGTAGAAAAAGGCCTGCTCAGCCTTGAACAGTTAGCGACAGAGCTGAATACCGCCTTTGCCGGGCTAGAGCCGCACGGCCGGCTGATTGCCACCCACAGCGGCGGCAGTGAGAGTTTCGCGGCGCTGCTGCACAGTGCGATGCAAAGCGCCACTGAGGAGCCGATCAATAAAACGTCGGCGTTTTTTATCAGCCTGCGCGTAAAGCTTATTCACCCGCTGGTGCGTCATGCGGCAGAGCAATTTGTCGCGAATATCGAGCCGGTCTATCACGGCACGTTAAACCGGGCCCTGCTGGAAGATGGCAGCCAGTACCATGCCATTACCAGCAGCTTTAAACAGGTGGCGCGCCAGTTTGTCTTTAACCAGAGCGAGGTTGAAACGCTGGAACTGCAGGGCTTTCGCATTATCAGTGGCCTGCTCGATAGCTATTTGCCGTTACTGCAGTTATCGCGCGCCGACTTTACTGCTGTGCTGAGCAACAACGGCTATCAGCTTGCCGTGGCGCAGCGCCTGGCGCACCGGTTACCGAAAAAACACCTGGCGGCCTATCAGCTGGCGGTCGAACCATTACCGCAACAGGATACCGCTTTGGAGCTGTATTACCGCTGCCGTCTGCTACAGGATTTTATCAGCGGCATGACCGATCACTTTGCCTTTGACGAATACCAAACTCTGGTAAGCTGCCGCTAGCTGGCTGGCAAAAGCCGGCAACTGCAACTAAGGTTATCGTCAGTTTTCACCAACAAGGACGAGACACGATGCGACTTCTGCTACTTAGCGTCAGCCTGCTGGTAAGCCAGGGGCTTAATGCCAACCCAAAACTGGATATGACGCCCGGCAAATGGCAACACAGCTTTACCCTGCAAAGCGCCGATGGCGAAATAGAGCGCGCCATGGCGCAGATGCAACAGCAACTGGCAGCGATGCCCGCCCAGCAACGGCAAATGATGGAAGCGATGATGAAAAGCCAGGGCATGCAGTTGGATTTAAGCGGCGGCAGCATTGAAGTTTGCTTAACCGCCGACGATATTGCCAAAGGCCAGTTGCCACAACAAGACGGCTGCCAGCAGCAACTAACCGAACACAACGGCAGTTACAAGGTCAGCTTTCAGTGCAGCGGCAACCCGCCCAGCCAGGGAGAAGGTGAGTTTCGCCTGCTAAGCCCTAAAGCCTATGAAGGCACCATGCGGGTGCACACTCAGGTAAAAGGCCAGCCACAACAGCTGACCATGCAGCAACAGGGCAAATGGCTGGGCAATTGTGGTTAGCCGATTGCTAACCACAGGAGCACAACCAGCCCGGGCGAACAGCGTTAGTCAAGCTGTAACTGACTGAATAGCCAATCCAACGCCTGCTTAATTTGCAATGGTTGCTCAAGCGGCACCAGATGGTCGCTGTTGGTCAGCGCTATATACTGGCCGTTAGATACTGAAGCCTGCTCGGCGCTCCAGGCACTGCCTTCCTGCTGCCATTGCTCTAATGCTGCCAGTAGCTCTGCATCATCGTCCACCTGCGCAATTTGCTGCTGCTCAAAGTCACTATCGATCACGCTTACCGGTATTGAGGTAATCATCGGCAGTGTGGCGTAACTGTCTAAATCAGCACTGTAAGCGGCAATTTCTCTGGCTCTGGCTTGTTGTTGTGGGATCAGTAAACGCAATTGCATAATTTGCTCAAAATAGCTCCAATCTATCGCTATGTCGTTGCTACTGACCAACTGCTGTACTTCCTGATATTCCAGTGTCAGTTTATCCCGCGTTCTTTGTGTCCAGTTGCCAGCAGCCAGATGCGGCAGTAAAGCGTCTAGATTGACTTTGTACCAATCAGCCGGATAGCCCTGATACAAACTTACAGAATGTGGCAGTGGGATATCCGGATCGATATACAACATGGCGTTAATATCAAACTGTTGCTGGTGTAGCTGATAAAACCAGCGTGCACTGATACTGGCACTGGCAAACGCCACCACGGTAATGTGTGTTTCTTCCAGTTGCTGCAGTACCAGTGCCAGATCATCGGCAAAACGGCGGTAAGATAACTCATCGCTGCTACTACTGTAGGCATTACCCAGCCGGTCTATGCTATAAACCCGATACTGCTCAGACAGCAATGGCTGCAGTGCAGCAAACCAGGCGCTGTCACTATGATAGTTGTAATTGGGGCCAGCCAATAACACCACAGCTGGGCCCGGGTTGTTCTGTCCCATTGCTCTGACATGAAACTGGCCTTGCTCTGTATTGATTAGGCGCGAATGCTCGGGCAATTCTGGCTGCTCAGCGCTGGCAAAGAAGCGCAGAATTTCTTTACTGGTGTCGAAATCAGTGTACTTCCAGTTGTGGCCGCCGTTTTTCATACTGTACAGTTGAAATTTTTGCCGGCCATTATGGTAACTACGCAGGCTGACATTACTGCTCAGGCTTTTATCTAACGCATAGGGTAGCCCGTCATTCTTACCGGCCAGCAGGGCGATGGTATCCGGCGAACCAATCAAGCCAAAGTTGCTGTGTACCAGCCCCTGATATGGCAATGCCGTATCAGCCGTGCCGTGCACCATCATCACCGAGACCGGCTGCTGGGGTGCACAGCTTTCAGCCAGTTGCACCGACATAGGCGCAGCCACCACGGCAACAGCTTTAAAACTGGCGCTGAGGTTGCAAGCCAGATTCTGTACAAAAAGTCCACCTTGTGAGTAACCCGCAGCATAAACCTCACCTTCGGTTACCTGATGCCGTGCTTTGACATCATTGATAACCTGTAAGGTGAAACCCAGGTCATCAGCGCCCAGACGATGTGCTACGTTGCAGTCACAGCCCTCATTCCACTCGATTTGTTCTGACTTAGGGTAGGCAACAATATAGTCCGCACTGAGGTTTTCAAACTGGCTGATACTTCGCATGAACTCGCTCGAGCCGCCTGAAGGGTGAAAAGCTAAAAGCAGTTTATAGCTGTTACCCGGCTGATACTGCTGTGGCAACGCTAATAAGTAGCTGCGGCCGTTAAGCTCAATTTTCGTTGCCGTGGAGTTAGATAATGTATCCGCATTATCCTCTGATGATTGGCAGGCTGTCAGCGTCATTAGGGATATGACGAGTAAAGCATTGATGTAGCGTTTCATATTAATTTCCTGTTAACCTGTAACAGCGCTAGCATAAGCACTATGCCGCCATCTGCCGTGATGTAAAGTGTGATGATATTGTGATGAAAAGCTTACCGACACCGTTATGACAATTGAGCAACCCCAGAATGATTGCTGGCAAATTGGGCCTGTACACTATGATGCTAAGGAACGTCGGCTGGGTATGGGCTCGCAGCAATTGTATCTTGAGCCTCGCCAGCACCAACTTTTGTTATGCCTGTTGCAGTTACCGGGGCAAGTTGTCAGTCGTGAACAATTGATCAGCCAGGCATGGCAAGGTCGTATCGTCAGTGACAGTGCAATAAACCGCGCGGTATCAGTACTACGTAAAGCGTTTAATGCTGTGCATCCAGAGCAGGATTACATAGAAACAGTACCCAAATTGGGTTATCGCTTGCAACCACCACTCTCGGATGCTGCCATGGTGCACGTGCCGCGGCCGAAGGGCTGGCGCAGCTTTTGTTACCATCGGCCTGTGCTGGTCTGGCTAACTACTCTGCTTGTTATTATTCTGGCAGTTTGGTTTTTCAACACACAGCCAGTGAGCCTTCACCTCTCTAAGCCCATACCGCACACCAGTTTCAATGGTGTTGAAAGACAGCTTAGCCTTAATCTAGCCGGCGACCGTTTATTATATCAGCGGCAGTCAGACCAAGGTGTAACGCAGATTTGGCTGAATACCCTGACAGATATGCAGCACAAGGCAGTTACAGAATCGCACTTGGAAAGCAGTAATGCGGCTATTAGCCCGGATGGTAGCCAATTTGCTTTTGTCCGACAGGACAGCCACCGTTGTCAGGTGTTGCTACAGCCACTGGATTTGAATGACAACGGAACCACCACATCCAGCGTATTACACACTTGTCCGGTCGATAATGTACCGCTGCTTAGTTGGCAACCAGATGGTAAGGTACTTTACTTTCGCCAACGCGCAGACAAAACCCAGCCATACCAGATTTATCAGCTAACGCTGGCCAGTGGCGCGGTACACCAGTTAACGCTGTTGCATACTGACTATAACGGCTCGGGTGATATTGCGCTGGCAGCCTCAGCATCGCAATTGGCAGTACTGCGTTATTTGTCACCCGCCAGCACAGCATTGTTGTTGCTGGCACCCGACAGCGGACGTATTAGCAGCTACCACGAGTTACCTGAGCGGTTTACCAGTTTAATCTGGTATGACGATAACACCCTGCTATTAGTCGCCGGGCAGCAGCTGTACCGATATCAGCTGGACAGCCGCAAATTGAACATGGTGTATCATAACGCTACACCATTGAATACGCTGGTATCACACGGCACGCAACTTTATTTCAGTAGCACAGAGCTCAATAGTGATATTTGGCAACAAAGCAAGGGCCAGACAACACTGCGGGTAGATAGCTCCCGGCACGATACCATGCCACGCCTATCACATCAGGCGACGCAGCTTGCCTTTCTAAGTAACCGACAGGGACATTACCAGCTGTGGTTGCAGGATGAAACCGGCACCGAGCGCCTGTTGACCGAGCTACCCGGTAAGCCCGGCTTTGTAAGACTGGAATGGTCGGCCGATGATACACAACTGCTATTTAGCAAAGACGATGCCGCTTACCTGGTGGATGTAGCAACGGGCACATTGAGTACAGCACTGCCTGCTGAGCAACAGGTCGGTGTGATTAACTTTGGCGCAACGCCGCAACAGCTGCTGTTTAGCAGCCGCCGTAGTGGTGACTGGCAACTGTGGTTATATGACCGCCAGACTCAGGTATTCCAGCAACTAACCGAGCAGGGTGGTTACAGTGGCCGCATTTGGCAAAATGCACTGTATTTTAGTAAGTTCCATCAGGATGGTTTGTGGCGCAAAGCTCTGACCGGAAATGAGGAGCAGTTGCTGCTGGCACAGTTTGACAAAATTAACTGGTTAAACTGGCAGATAGAACAAGGTAACTTGTATTACTATCAGCCAGACCAGGGTATTTATCAGTTAGATCTGGCTGGTTTAAATACTACACTTTGGTTTGCCGAGCCGTCGCATTTTGTCCGGCACTTCAATGTTCGTGACGGAATCACCGTTTATGCCCGCCATAGCGGTTTACAGGGTGATATCTACCGGCTGCAGTTGCAACCACAATAGGCCTACCCTTGGGTAGCCGCACCGCGCCAGAGCGCTGTGAGCGCCTGCGTTAACTCGGTGACAAAATCACGCTGCAACTGGCTTAGCCCGGCCTGTTGCACCACTGCCAACACCGATGCAGGCATGTGCGTGCTTTGGTACAAGCCCAGCGTTAAGGCATAGCTGTGCAGTAACAGTTGGCTGGCACTGGCCGGCGTCAGCTCGGTAAAACGTGCAGCCAGCTGGGTGCCTAAGCCATCCAGCGCTTGCGCCAGCTGCTGCTTAAATGCCAGTAACTGCGGCTGTGGCAGGTTTTGCTCCAACACAGCATTAAGTAGCGCCAGCAGTGGCAGTAAGCTGTCCGATTGTTGCAGCAGCTGCAGATACTGTTTGGCAAAAGGCCCGGCTGCGGCGCTCAGTGGCGTTGGCAGTTTGGCAATCACGCTTTTTAGCTGGCGAAACAAAGCGGTAAAGTCTTCGCTTAACAGCGCTAGGAAGATTTGCTCTTTGCTTTGAAAGTAGCGGTACACCGTGCCTTTGGCTAAACCAGTGTCAAAAGCAATATCAGCCACCGCCGGCAATTGTTGCTGCTGTAAAAACAGCGCTCTGGCTGAGCGCA
Organism: Rheinheimera nanhaiensis E407-8; assembly: GCF_000296695.1. Lineage (GTDB taxonomy): Bacteria > Pseudomonadota > Gammaproteobacteria > Enterobacterales > Alteromonadaceae > Alishewanella > Alishewanella nanhaiensis. Next base: position 16,803 of record NZ_BAFK01000016.1, on the reverse strand, counting down.
GAAAATCGGCGCGGCGCTGCGCTTTGGCCTCTGGGCTAATGGCATTTTGTTTCATGCTTACCCTTTTAGCTTAATCAGCCAGTCGGTCATTTTCTCCGCCAGCTTGCCATAGGGCGGCAACAGCATACTGACACTGTTGTAAGCGCCCTGCTTAAACACCGGCCGCAGTTTACTGAAGGTTAAAAAGCCTTCATAGCCGTGATAATGCCCCATACCGCTGTCGCCGATACCGCCAAAGGGCAAGTCATGCTGCCCCACATGCAAGATAGCATGGTTAAGGGTAACGCCACCGGACATCACTTCGGCTAAATAGCGCTGTTGCAGGGCTTTATCGTGGGTAAAGGGGTAAAACGCCAGCGGCCTGGGTTTGCTGTTTATGTAAGCGATCACTTCGCTGGCATCGTTATAGGTTTTCACCGGCAACAGTGGGCCGAAAATCTCCCGCTGCATTACCTGCATCTCATCGGTGACATTAAACAGCAGGGTAAGCGGAAATTTGCGTAAGCCCGGCACAGCCGTTTGGCCGGGCATCAGGTTTACTGCCGTGGCACCTTTACTCATTGCATCATCCAGCATCGTCTGCAAACGCTGATAAGCGCGCTCGTCGATAATGGCGGTGTAATCGTTACTGTTTATATCAGGGTAACGCTGTGCTATCAGGTTAAGCGCCAGCCCGGTAAAAGCTGGCTCGCTGCCGGCTGGCAGAAACAGATAATCGACATTGGTGCAAATTTGGCCGGCGTTAAAGGCTTTGGCCCAGAGAATGCGATCAGCCGCTTTATCCAGCGCAAAGTCTGGCGCCACCACCGCCGGGGATTTACCGCCCAGCTCCAGTGTGACCGGGGTGAGGTTTTTGGCTGCATTGGCCATTACCGCGCGACCGGTTTGCGCCGAGCCGGTAAAAAATAAATGATCAAACGGCTGGGCCGAAAACGCCGGACCGCAGCCATTATCGTCAGCGAAAAATTGCAGTTTATCGGCGGCAAAATAGTTAGGCGTCAGTTCAATCAGCAGCCTGGCTAACTGCGCTGAGTTTTCGGACATTTTCACCATCGCCCGGTTGCCGGCAGCAAAAATGGCCACCAGCGGCGCCAGTGCCAGCATAATCGGGAAGTTCCACGGCACGATAACGCCCACCACGCCCAGCGGCTGTGGCATCACAGTGCAGCTGGAGGTAGGAAACAGCAGCCGGTCGATATGGCGCTGTTGCGGCTTTAACCATTTTTTCAGCTGCTTTTTCGTGCGGCTGATATCCTCCAGCACCATTAAAATTTCTGCAAAACGCGTTTCAAAGCGGCAACGGCTGCCGTAATCAGCATTTACCGCCTCAACCAGCGCCGCTTCGTTATCACGGACTAGCGCTTTAAGCGCATCTAAATCGGCCAACCTTTGTGCCAGCGTTGGCACCGGGTTGGCATGATACGCCGCGCGCTGCTGCGCCAGACAAGCGGCAAAGCGGGCAAAAGCCGGATGGTTATTACTATCGGTAACAGGCTGGCTCATACACCCCTCAAAACTGACTGTTGGTCATTTATATTTTGCAGGTTAGTGACCGCCGGTCACTTTGTCAATTAGCCCAGAGCTTACGACGATTAGCCAATAACATTGTTGGCGCGAAACTGCTAAGCTGGCGACCTGTTAGCGCAACAAGCGTTTATTTTCGCGGAGCCTGGCCATGTCAGCAAAAGCGCAATCGGCGTTTTACATTATGTTAGGTGGCTCTGTGGTGCTGACCATAGCGCTGGGCATCCGTCATGGCTTTGGCCTGTTTTTAACGCCGATGAGTGATGAATTTGGCTGGGGCCGCGAAACCTTTGCCCTGGCCATAGCACTGCAAAACCTGATTTGGGGCCTGACCCAGCCATTAACCGGTGCTTTGGCCGACCGTATCGGCGCAAAAAAAGTGGTACTGGCTGGCGGTTTATTTTATGCCGTGGGGCTGGCCACCATGGCGCTGGCCAGCAGCGGCGTCACACTGGCACTTAGCGCCGGTGTATTAATTGGCCTGGCGCTGTCGGGTACCTCTTTTACCATTATTCTTGGCGCCATCGGCCGGGCAGTGCCGGCGGAAAAACGCAGTATGGCGATGGGCATTGCCAGCGCAGCCGGCTCCTTTGGCCAGTTTATTATGCTGCCGGCCAGTTTGCTGCTGATCACCCAACTGGGCTGGGCCGCCGCCTTAACTGCACTGGCGCTGCTGGCGCTATTAATAGCGCCGCTGGCTTTTATGCTGCGCACACCGGTTAGCGAGGTACCGAGCGGGCCACAGCAAAGTATCGAGCAGGCGCTGCGCCAGGCGGCGGCGCATAAAGGCTTTTGGCTGCTGTCGCTGGGCTTTTTTGTCTGTGGTTTTCAGGTAGTGTTTATCGGTATTCATTTACCATCTTACTTACTGGACCACCAGCTGGCCCCTGCCGTGGGCACCACAGTGCTGGCGCTGATTGGCCTGTTTAATATCTTTGGTACCTATAGCGCCGGCTGGCTGGGTGGACGCTGGTCTAAGCCGCTACTGTTAAGTGCATTGTATGGCTTGCGTGCCGTGGTCATTGTTGCCTTTTTACTGGCACCGTTAACCAACTGGAGCGCCTACCTGTTTGGCATGGCGATGGGGTTGCTGTGGTTATCGACGGTGCCGCTGACCAACGGCACTGTCGCCAGTATTTTTGGTGTGCGCTATTTGTCGATGCTGGGCGGTATCGTGTTTTTGTTTCATCAGCTGGGCGCCTTTCTCGGTGGCTGGTTTGGCGGCTATATTTATGACCGGACCGGCAACTATGATCTGGTGTGGTATATCGCTATCGCACTAAGTGTGATGGCGGCAGTACTGAATTTACCGGTAAAAGAGCACGCCGCTACAACCAAACTGGTAAACGCATGAAAAAGCACTGGTTAAAAGCCCTGTGGTTGTTACTGGCTCTGCTGCTGGCTGCCGCCTGGTGGGGCTGGCAAGCCGGCGGTATACAGCTGCTGCAGCCGGGTATGGCCTGGTGTTAAAATTTAGACATTGAGTGCACAAGCCGACTCGCGGCACACCAGCACTGGCTCAAACAGATGCTTAAGCGCCAGCGCCTGGTGCTGATAAATATGCTTTAGCACCCAACGCGCTGCCATGCGGCCCATTTCGCCGATCGGGTAATCGATGGTGGTCAGTTTAGGGTGGATATAGCGGGCTAAAATCAGGTTATCAAACCCCACTATCGAGAGTTGCTCCGGCACTTGCAAGCCATGTTCACGCGCCACTTCTATCGCACCGGCGGCCATTTCATCGTTCGCGCACACTAAGGCGGTAAATGGCAGCTTTTTTGCCAGCAATTGCTGCATACAGGCACTGCCGCTGCTGTCCTGAAAATCGCCCTCGGCAAACAGCGCCGGATTAAATGTTACCCCGTATTCCGCCATAGCCCTTAAATGGCCGGCATAGCGATCTTTAGCATCGCTTTTCCACATTGGGCCAGCAATATACGCCAGTTGCCGGTGGCCTTGTTGCAACAGTTGTTTGGTGGCCAGATAACCACCTAATTCATTGTTCAGACAAATACAGTTGTCAGCCAGTTGCGGGATATAACGGTTAATCAGCACGATAGGAATATTACCCGCCGCCAGCTTGATCAAATAGTCATCTGACACCGCTTCAACGTGCAGAATGAGCGCATCACAGCTGCGGCTGATCAGAAACTCGATACCGTCTATTTCACTGGCTTCCTCACTGTGGCCGGCAGCAATAATAACGTGCTTGCCGGCAGCACGGCACTCGTTTTCAATGCCGGCCAGCATATCGCCATAAAAGGGGCCATGTAATTCAGATACCAGTATACCCACGCTGTTAGAGCGGTTAGACGCCAGCGACTGGGCAATAGAGTTGGGCCGGTAACCCAGCTGCGCCATCGCTGCTAACACCTTGCTGCGGGTTTTTTCGCTGACCCGTGCATTGTTGTTCATTACCCGCGATACGGTGGCCAGCGACACACCCGCTAATTCTGATACCTGATAAATGGTTGCCATGCTCTGCCTGCAGCCGTTGGTTTAGGCTGGTACTTTAGCATGCGCCGGCGCGCTCTGCCCAGACTGCAGCTGCTGATGAATAGCCTGTACCCGCGCCACCGTTAAGCGGTAGCGGCTCATCACCAGCGCCACCACCACGGAGCCCAGCGCCGGAAACAGCGTAAAGCTAAGCAGTATGCCCTGCGCAGCGGCCGGCGTTTGCACGCTGTCGGCCTGATAACCATAAAACGCCAACAGCCAACCGGCCAAAGCCCCGCCCAGTGCCAGCCCCAGTTTGATAAAAAACACAATTGACGAATACACCAGACCGGTAATTCTGATGCCGGTTTTATAATGGCCATAGTCAACGGTATCGGCCATTTTCGCCCACAGCAGGGGTGTGGCCATTTGCAGGAAAAAACACCAGCCGACATAGAGCGTAATGGCTAACCACAGTTGCTGTGGCGAGATGAAAAAACTGCCGATACAAATAGCCGCCGAGATCAGTTGCAGGCCAATATAAGCTTTTACTTTATCGACATAACGGCTAAGCCACTGCGCTACCGCACAGCCGGCAATATTACCCAGCATACCCAGCGTCATAAAGGTGGTGATTAAATCGTCCCGCAGCAGGTAGTACTTCACATAGTAAATCGCCAGGGTGTTTTTCAGCACCATACCGGTGAGCAGGAAAAATGCCGCCACACACAAAATACGCCACTGATCATTTTGCCACAGCGAGGCAAAGCTACCGCGCAGTGTTAACTGTTGATTGGCCGGCGGCTTAACCCGCTCTTTGGTGCCGGCAAAGCAGAGCAAAAACAGCAGCAGCCCAAGCACGCTCATGGCCGCAATGGTCAGCTGATAGCCTTTGGCGTTATCGCCATTACCGAAAAAATTTACCAGCGGCAGGGTACAGGCGGTGACCAGCAGGCCACCGAGCATGCCAAACACAAAGCGGTACGACTGCACGGATACGCGCTCATTTGGCTCGGCCGTTAGCACGCCACCCAGTGCCGAATAAGGAATATTAATGGCGGTATAGGCCAGCATTAACAGGGTGTAGGTAGCAAAGGCATAGATCACCTTGCCGTTGGCAGATAAGTCGGGCGTGGTAAAGGCCAGTACACTGCACAGCGCAAAGGGCAGCGCCAGCCAGAGTAAATAGGGCCGGTATTTACCATGCCGGCTGGTGGTTTTATCGGCCAGCGCGCCCATCAGCGGATCTGTTACGGCATCGATAATCCGCACCAGCAGAAACATAGTGCCGACCACAGCCGGTGAAATACCAAAAATATCGGTGTAAAAGAAGGTTAAAAACAACATTACCGTCTGAAACACGATATTGCTGGCGGTATCGCCCAGGCCATAGGCCACTTTTTCGCGTTTGGTCAGCATCAGCTCCGCCTGTTATTTTTTGCGGCCGGCGAACAGGTCGCGCAGCGCCATGGCACTGTGTTTTAGCGTACGCTGTTGGCTTTGATAGTCAACATAGACAATACCAAAGCGTTTGGCGTAGCCCTCGGCCCATTCAAAGTTATCCATCAGGCTCCAGGCAAAATAGCCGTCGATCCGCATGCCAGCGTTAATCGCATCTTCAGTGGCCTGCAAATGCTGCTGAAAGTACGCCACGCGGTCATCATCGGCCACCTGGCCGTCGTGCAGGCTATCCGCCATCGCCGCGCCATTTTCGGTAATGTATACCGGCGGCAGTGGGTAACGCTGGTGCATCGCCAACAGAATTTCGGTTAAGCCCTGCGGGTAAATTTCCCAGCCCATTTCGGTCAGTGGCGGCGTAGTTGGCGGTACATCACTAAACCAGCCTTTGCTGTTAGCGCGGTACACAGTGCGGGTGTAGTAATTAATACCGAGAAAATCCAGCGGCTGGGCAATAATGGCCATATCGCCGTCTTGTATCACCGGCTTATCCCCAGGCGCCAGCTCGTCCAGCAGCGGCGGGTAACCGCCCTCTAATAACGGCTGAATATACCAGTGGTTGTGGTACTGATCGGCCATCTTCGCAGCACGGCGATCGGCTGCGCTGTCTGTCGCCGGGTGGCAGGGGCTAAAGTTCAGCACTATGCCATTCACCGCATGCGGCGCGTACTGCTGCAACACCTGCATGGCCAGGCCATGTGCCAGTAACAAATGATGCGCTACCTGCCGGCCTTGCTGGCGGTTTTGCACACCCGGCGCGTGAATGCCGGCCTCGTAACTTAAATAGGCGCTGCAAAACGGCTCATTTAACGTCGCGTAAGAGTACACCCTGTCGCCAAACGCCTGCGCCACCACCTTGGCGTAATCGGCAAACTTATAGGCGGTGTCACGGTTTAACCAGCCACCGTTATCCTGCAGGTACTGCGGTAAATCCCAGTGGTACAGCGTAACAAAGGCTTTGATATTACGTGCTTTTAACGCATCCAACAGCTGCAGGTAAAAATTCAGCCCCTCGGTATTGATGCTGCCATCGCGGCGGATAATACGGCCCCAGGACAGAGACAGGCGATAGGCGTCTACCCCCAGCGCGGCAATCAGCTCGACATCGTCGCGCCAGCGGTTAACATGGTCGCAGGCCACCAGACCATCAGAGCCATCTTTAATCCGGCCTGGGGTGGCACAAAAGGTATCCCAGATACAGGGCTCACGGCGTTCGGCCGCCCCTTCAATCTGAAAGGCTGCAGTGGCCACACCAAACACAAAGTTGGGTTGTAGCAGAGGTGAGTTAGCATTTAAGGTTATGTTCATCTGTTTTGCTAGGTTCCATCTGGGCTGCGGTGCCAGGCACAGACAATAAAAATATTGCCAACAGCGTGATATATGCTATAAATGAAAGCGCTTACATTATACTAGACGGCAGTTTTTACGCCGTCAATTAAAAACACACATCGCCGGGGGGCAGGATGGCAGCATCACCAATAACCAATGACGCCGTAACAGCGTCAACAGGCCAGAGCAATTACCGCTTTGCGCTTACTTCACTTACCTCATTGTTTTTTATCTGGGGCTTTATCACCTGTTTAAACGACATCCTGGTGCCCTATTTAAAAGGCTTGTTTGACCTCAGTTACACCCAGGCGCTGCTGATTCAGTTTTGCTTTTTCAGCGCCTATTTTGTCGTGTCGGTACCGGCCGGCATCTTAGTCAGCCGTATTGGTTATCAGTCGGGCATTGTCACCGGCCTGCTGATCGCCGGTGCCGGCTGTTTGCTGTTTTACCCGGCGGCCGCTGCGCATTATTACCCGCTGTTTTTACTGGCGCTGTTTGTGCTGGCCAGCGGCATTACCATTTTGCAGGTAGCCGCTAACCCTTATGTCAGCGTGCTGGGCAAACCCGAAACCGCCTCCAGCCGGCTTACCATGACACAGGCCTTTAACTCGCTGGGTACTACGGTGGCGCCGTTTTTTGGGGCCTGGTTAATTTTTGGCGGTATGGATGCACCCAAGCCGGGTGAAGTCACCGAATCAACAGTGCAGCTGCCGTATTTAATTCTGGCAGCGGCGCTGATTGTGATGGCGCTGGTGTTTGCCTTTTTACGCCTGCCGAAACTGGGTAAGAAAGACGCGGGTGTGAATATTAGCGGCGCTGCCTGGCAATACCGCCATCTGGTGCTGGGTGCGCTGGGCATTTTTGTCTATGTTGGCGCCGAAGTGGGCATTGGCAGCTTTTTAGTCAGCTTTATTACCCAGCCGGATATTGGCGCCTTAGAGGCCAAAACCGCCTCACATTACATCGCCTGGTACTTTGGTGGCGCCATGTTAGGCCGCTTTATCGGCGCTGTGGTGATGCAATATCTGGCTCCGGGCAAGGTGCTGGCGTTTAACGCTCTGTGCGCGGTGTTATTGCTGGCAGTGACTATCACCACCGGAGGCAAACTGGCGATGTTTGCCGTGCTGTTAGTGGGCCTGTGTAACTCTATTATGTTTCCGACCATTTTCAGCCTGGCGATTGCCGGCTTAAAACAGCACACCAGCCAGGGCTCGGGCATTTTATGTCTGGCGATAGTTGGTGGCGCTGTGCTGCCACTGGCGCAGGCCGCACTGGCAGACAGTTTTAGCGTGCAACTGGCCTTTATTATTCCACTGCTGTGTTATGTCTATATTGCCTGGTACGGCGCTGTGGGCAGCAAACCCAAAATCCCTGCCTGAAGGAGAGGAGAATGACCACTCAGTTTAAACCCGCCTTACTCGCCCTTAGCTGTGCCTTAGCCCTGGCTGCCTGCAGCCAGCCGCAAGCACCTGATAGCACGGCAGGCAGCGACACTAAACGTGCCGACAAGATGTGGCCCAGGCTCTCCTTACCGGTGGCACAGGACGCGGCGATGGAGCAGCGTATCAGTGAGATGCTGGCCAGCATGACACTGGCGCAAAAAGTGGCGCAGATGATCCAGCCGGAAATCCGCGATATTAGCGTTGAAGATATGCGTAAATACGGTTTTGGCTCCTTTTTAAACGGCGGCGGCGCCTTCCCGAACGATAACAAACACGCCACGCCGGCCGACTGGATAGCGCTGGCCGAAGCCATGTACCAGGCGTCTGTTGACGACAGCCTGGACGGCAGCACTATTCCGACTATGTGGGGTACCGATGCGGTACATGGCCACAATAATGTGATTGGCGCCACCTTGTTCCCGCACAATATCGGCCTGGGTGCAGCCAATAACCCGGAGTTAATTGAACAAATTGCCCGCGTTACCGCGCGCGAAGTGATGGTGACCGGCATTGACTGGGTGTTCGCCCCTACCGTTGCCGTGGTGCGCGATGACCGCTGGGGCCGCACTTACGAGGGTTATTCAGAAGATCCGGCCATAGTACACGACTACGCTGCCGCTATCGTAACCGGTTTACAGGGCGCGGCTGACGCTGATTTTTTAGGCAGCGAACGGGTGATCAGTACAGTAAAACACTTTGTCGGCGATGGTGGCACCGTTGGCGGTGACGATCAGGGCGATAATATCGCCAGCGAAGCAGACTTATTCCGCATTCATGCCCAGGGCTATGTCGGCGGCCTGCAGGCGGGTGCGCAAACGGTAATGGCATCGTTTAACAGCTGGCATGGCAGCAAAATTCATGGTGACAACTACCTGCTAACCGAGGTGCTAAAAGATCGCATGGGCTTTGACGGCTTTGTGGTGGGCGACTGGAACGGCCATGGCCAGATCCCGGGCTGTACTAATGACAACTGCGCCCAGGCGGCTTTGGCCGGGCTGGATGTGTATATGGTGCCAACGCCGGCCTGGAAGCCGCTGTATTACAACTTAATTCAGCAAGTGGAGAGCGGTATCATTCCGCTAAGCCGCATCGACGATGCGGTGCGGCGTATTTTACGCGTTAAACTGCGTGCGGGTTTATTTGATAAACCCAGCCCGGCGCTGCGGCCACTGTCGGGTAAAACGGAGCTGATTGGCTCGGCGGAGCACCGCGCGGTGGCGCGCCAGGCCGTGCAGCAGTCACTGGTACTGCTGAAAAACAACGACAATTTGCTGCCACTTAACCCAACCCAGCGCATTCTGGTCACCGGTGAGGGTGCCGATAATATCGGTATGCAATCGGGCGGCTGGACCATTAGCTGGCAGGGCACCGGCAACAGTAACAGTGACTTCCCCGGTGGCAGCTCAATCTATGATGGCATTAAACAGGCGGTTGACGCTGCCGGCGGCAAGGTAGAACTTAGCCGCGATGGCCGCTACCAGCAAAAACCTGACGTGGCGGTGGTGGTATTTGGCGAGCAGCCTTACGCCGAAGGTAACGGTGATTTAGACAACCTCGAGTACCAGCGCGGTAACAAAGCCGATTTAGCCCTGCTGCGTAAACTTAAAGCCGATGGCATTAGAGTGGTGTCACTGTTTATCAGCGGCCGGCCGCTGTGGGTAAACCCGGAGCTGAATGCGTCAGATGCCTTTGTCGCGGTGTGGCTGCCAGGCAGTGAAGGTGTCGGCGTGGCCGATGTGGTGATGGCCAAAGCCGATGGCAGTGTGAATATGGATTTTCACGGTAAGTTATCTTTCAGCTGGCCCGCCACACCACAGCAGCATGCGAATGTCGGTGATGCGGAGTATCAGCCATTGCTGCCCTATGGCTTTGGCCTGCGCTATGGCAAACCTGGCAGCTTAAGCAACAGCCTGAACGAGCAGGTAGCAGCCGATAACAGCCTGGACGATTTAGTGCTGTTTGAGCGGGCGGTAAAACCGCCGTATCAGCTGGTGTTACACAGTAATGATGACAGTAAAACCATGGACAGCAGTGTGGCGCAGTTGGCTAATATCGCCGTGCGCACCTTTGATAACAAGGTGCAGGAAGATGCCCGCCGCTTAAGCTTTAGCGGTGCGGCTAAAGTGAGCTTAACCAGCGCCTTTCCGGCCGATTTGCGCGCTTATCAGGAAAGCGGCAGCGCTTTGGTGATAGAACTGCAGCATACCGGCACGGTGCCAGAGCAAGTACTGCTGGGGATGGACTGCGCGCAAAGCTGCAATAGCAGCATTAATATTGCGCCGCAGCTCAAAGCGCTGGCCGCTAACAGCTGGCATAGCCTGAGCGTCGATTTAGCCTGCTTTGCCAAACAGGGCGCCGACTTTAGCCAAATTTTCACCCCGCTGTCGCTGCAAGCCAGTGGCACGGCAGAGTTAAGCTTCACCGATATCCGCTTGCAGCCCGGCAAAGCCGCCAGCGCCGATCTGCGCTGCGCTGCCGACTAACAACCCCAGCAATTTCTCTCGTGTGTGTTCTGCCGGCGAAAGCCGGCAGTTTTTTATCTGCAGAAAATAAAACACTAACCAATCAGCTGATATCTTCCGACAGCGCTTTGCCAACATGTTGAGCCCGAAGAATACGGACGATTAACACATTATCTCCCTCTTGCCGGTAATAAATTGTGTTAACCCCGTACACGCAGCGACGATACCCTACTCTGATGCTATCAACAGCAGGATATGACAAAGGCGCTGCGGCAATATGTTCAAAGCGCTCTTGCATACCGGTGATATAGGCATCGGCCTGTTTAAACCCAAAGCTTTGTACCCCATATATATAGATATCGAATAAGTCTTGATCTGCGCGCCGGCTAAGCTGGTATCGTGCCATCGCGTTTCAACCTGGCTCTTGCTGCTTGTAAAATGTCTTCAACCGAGCGCGTGCTGACACCGCTTTGCTCTCCTTCAACCAAGGCAGCGCGGATTACCTCAAGTTCTGCATTACGGGCCTGATCGCGACGAATTAAATCGCGGAAATACTCACTGTCGTTGGTAAAGTCTCCCGTGGCAATGCGCGTTTTAACCCATTCACCTTGCTGCTCAGTTAAGGTAATCGTTTTTCTGACTACAGTCATAAACCAGCCCTCATCAATAATCACACTATTGGTGCAGTATAGCGTATCAGATGCTACGCGGTTGTCGCCACCTAATTATCCGCACCTTTTTAGCCATAAAAAAAGCCTCACTGCTAAAAGTGAGGCTTTGATGCCTGCCTTACCAGCCTGGAGAATCAGGCTAGGTTGGGATTAATTGCCCAGGGTGTATCTGACACCTATGGCATACCTTGGGCCGTATTGCGCAGCGCTTAGGAACTGCCGTTCGAACCGGCCAAAGCTGCGCTCGGTTTCGTTGGTCAGGTTAATGCCTTCGAAAAATACCGTCAGGTTGTCGTTTACCGCGTAGTTAACGCTTAAATCCCACTGTAAGTATTCTTCAACATAGTTAGGCGGCGCGTCGGTGGTGTCTGGCTGGCCCTGGCCGGCCAGATACTCGTCACGCCAGGCGGCGGTTAACTTGACTGACCAGCCGTGTTTTTCATAAAACACCTGCCAGTTGGCCGAGTTACTTAAGCCCGGCAGAATCGCCTGTGCCGCCAGCACGACGTTATCGTACTCCACATCACCATCCACCAGGGTGGCGTTGATGCCGGTACCGAAACCGCTGTCACCAAACACATGCTGTACCGCAAACTCCAGGCCGTTCACTTTCCGGGCGCCGACGTTTTCAGGCGAGTTAATGGTCCACTGAATCAAGGGGTCGGTATTAGGGTCTGGCAACACCCGGTTGTTTTCACCTATACCCACGCCATTGGCAACGATTTCATTGTAAATAGCGCCGTCGGTAGCCTGCTCGCCACGTGCCTCGATGGCCGCAACCGCCGCATTCCAGCGCTGGCCCAGATACACGTCATGCAAGCCCTCGAAGGTGGTAGTAACTTGTGAGTTATCAATCCAATCGTCAACGTCTTTCCAGAACAACCCTATGGCGGCGTAGCTCGCTTCGCCATAGTAATATTCCAGTGACAGATCCAGGTTGGTTGACTCAAATGGCTTCAGATTAGGGTTGCCACGGCTACCACTTCGGGCGCCAATCTTAGGTGAAGGCGTCAGACTGAGATTGCCCAGCATTTGCCCCAAGCCGGGCCGGGTGATGGTTTTGCCGGCCGAGAAGCGCCCCACCCAGTCATCGGTGATATCGACTTTCACGTCAAACATCGGCAGCAACAAGTCATAGTTACCGGTGAACTCAACCTCTACCAGTTCGCCACCGCTGGCAAACTGTGTCAGCCACTCTGAACCACCGGCCCAATACACATATTCTGGCACGCGGCTTTTCGCCGGGCTGACAATGTCGGTTTCTTCATAGCGCAAACCAAGGTTCACATCGACATAGTAGCCCTTAACTTCAAATTCCCACTCGGTTGACAGATACAAGCTAACGGTTTCTTCCTCGATGCGATTCACCGGGAACATATCTGGCCCGAAAGTGCCTATCTCGTAGGCATCAGCGCCCAGCACATCCTCTGTCAGGGCTGCCAGTTGCCGGGTAATGGCTTCATCGATATTAAAGGTATAGGCATAACCAGGCGATACGCCGCCGGCGCCAAAGGAGAACTCATCCAAAAAGTCACTCAGGTCAACCCGGGTAAACATACTATCCGGGAAAATTTCTGCAAAGGTGCCGTTGTTAAAGCCCGGCGCGTTGGCGTTATTAGAGCCACCAGAGCCGCTCAGCGATTGCTTGGTGTACGCCGCACCGAAGGACACAGCTGCCAGGCCATAACCCAGTTCAGGCAGCCACTCGCCGCCAAACTGAACTTGATCAACTTCTGATTCACCCGGCGTACGGGTGAAGATGCTGAAGTTTGAGCCTATTTCATTCGGGCTAAGTTCATTGCTGCCGTTTAGCCAGCGGATGTTGTAGCCGGGAATATCACCGTCGCGGAAAAAATATTCCTTGGATGACAAAGCAGCCGAGCCCAGAATAACCCGCGCCTGTGCTCCTATGCCCTTATCCTTGCCATTGTCTGTGGTGGTTTTAGACGTATGTGCATCAAAGTTAAAGCTTAATGTATCAGAAAACGCCCAGGCCAGATTAAAGCCGGTAGCTTTGGAGTCGACTTCGGCAGTTTCCCTAAAGCCGGTAAAAGAGCCGTCATCCCCGGATGAGTTGTAATAAATGGCCGTGCCATTTTCATCTAACTCATAGGCATTGGCGTTGCCGCCGAAAGAACCGTTCCACACCCCCCAGGACAGCGAGTTATTACCGGTCACTGCATTGGAAATAGTGTGATCCAGCGTCAAGATCACATTATCGGTAGCGGCAAACTGAAAGGTTACCTGGCCATTGGTGCGCTCGCGCTGAATATCCTCACGGGCGAAACTGATTTCCTGCGGAAAAAATGCCGCCGTAACAGGCTGTAAATCGCCGTTTTCGTCGGGTCTCCAAAAGCGGGGAATAACGTCGCCGTTGGCATCTACCGGCCGGCCATCAACAATATCTGCCGCATCCACCGACAAAGACGGGTTTAACTGCCAAGAGCGGACATTCGCCGACTGGCGCTGGAAATCCCGGCGGTGGAAGGAGAAGTTAGCACTAACGCCAAAACGGTCATCCATAAAGGTATTGCTGTAAATACCGGCTAACTCAGGTGTCACATCATCACCGGCTTTATTCGAGCTGTCATGCAGCCCTTTTGCCATTATCGAGTAGCGCTCGCCGGGGTTTTGCAAGGGTTTGGCGGTAACAATATTCACCGTTGCACCCAGGCCGCCTGTCGGTACATCGGCGCGGGCGGTTTTGTAGATCTCTAATGCACTGACGCCCTCGGAAGATAAGTTTTCAAAGTTAAACGAGCGGGAAAAACCCGTACCGGCCATCTGACGGCCATTGAGTGTCACCAGGTTAAATTCAGGACCAAAGCCCCGCACGGTAATCTGGCTGCCTTCACCGTTGGCCCGGCTTACCGACACGCCGGTAATACGCTGCAACGATTCGGCCAGGTTGGTGTCGGGGAATTTACCCATTTCTTCCGCTGAAATGGCATCCATCACGCCCGAGCCATCGCGCTTCATGTCCATTGAGCGCGCCAGCGAGCCGCGAATACCCTTTACCTGTATAATTTCGACATTAACGTCTTTGGCTTCGTTGTCATTTTCCGTTTGCTGCGCCTGCACAGGCAACAGCAAGCCGGCACCTAACACCACAGACACGGCAAGCGCGACGCGATTTTTAGTAAATAAAGTTGATTTACGCATTTTTATTATCTCACCGTGCTGAATTAGTTATTAGAAATTTCAACGTTATCAATCTGATACACCGCACCCTGGCCGGTACCCCAGGTCGGGAACACCATCAGCACGTTGATATCGCTGATATCCAAACCAGCATCAAATAAACTCTGTAAGCTAAACGTATAGGTAGCCCACTCGCCGGTTACCGGCGCCTGGCCGCCATTACCATTGGCTAGCGGAAGCTCGACGGCAGTGGCCGCACCAGAAGACTCAATTTTAAATAGCCAGGTTGAGTCGGGATTAGTCGGCGCCTCTACCACGCGCATGTCAAAACTGACACTGCCATTGGCCAGTATGGCTGAGGCATCGTGCGACACGTTGGTGTTAGCCAGGAAACCCAGCACGGTTTCTGGCGCCCCCAGAATTTCGAACTGGGCTACCGCACCGTAGGGCTCGTCGGTAAACACGCGCTGTGGCGTAGAGCCCGCGCAGCAATCCCACAAAGTCCAGTTGGCCGCCACGTTATGACGGAACAGGGTAATTTCACTATCAACGGCATTAGGGTCAAAGATGCGTACGTTATCCAGACGGAATACCGCGCCTTCGCCGGTGTCCCAGGCGGGGAACACCATTAACACGTCAATGGCGCTGATATCTAAGCCGGCATCAAACAGGCTTTGCAGGCTAAAAGTGTAAGTGGCCCATTCACCGGTGACCGGCTCCACACCACCACTACCGTTACTTAACGGTATTTCTACTGCTGACACAGTTTCCCCGGTGGTCGCTTCAATTTTAAACATCCAGGTCGAATCCGGGTTAGTCGGCGCATTCACTACCTTCATTTCAAACTGCACCAGGCCGTTCGCCAGTATGGCTGAGGCATCGAAAGGCTCGCCAGCACCGATATTTTCACGGCTGTTAAAACCCACGACTGTTGGCTCGGCGCCAATACTGAACTCGGCCACTAAACCATGGGCATCATCATCAAACTGCTCGGTAGGCGCATTGTTGCCACAGCAGTTCCACATTGCCCAGGCGGCATTTTCACCGTCGGTAAAAATATCTACCGCAATATTCTCTACTGGCTGAGCAATAGTTAAATTGGCAATGCGATACACAGCGCCTTCACCTTGCCCCCAAGACGGAAACACCATCACCACATCAATACCGGATAAATCCAAACCGGCATCTTGCAGCATTTGTAACGGAAAAGTGTAACGTTGCCACTGTCCAGTTACCGGTGCTACACCTTCATTGCTGGTGCTAAGCGCTACTTCGGCAAAGCCGGTGTTGCTATTGTTATTGCTTTCTACTTTAAGTAACCATACCGCATCCGGGCTAGGCGGCGCTGACACCACCTGCATATCAAAACTAAGGCTGCCACGCTCTAATAATGGTGATGCATCAAACGGGCTGGCCTGGCCATTTTCATCGGTAATAAATTCGGTACGGCTGATAAAACCGTTTACCGTAGGCTGGGCGCCGACGACAAACTCATACACGCTGCCAAACTCGGCATCGTCCACTAAAGCAGGGGTTGAACCACCACAGCAATCCCAGGCGGGCCAGTTCGGGTTAGGTGTGCCGCTGAAAATGGTCAGGTTTTGTGGAATGCCACTTGGCGGTGGCGGCGGGTTTGGCGCCTTACCTTCTACTAACGTCTCGGCGTCATCGTAACCTGCGCGTATGGTTTCACAGCCTTTGCCGCTGTCTAAATCCTGGCCACACTGGTACACACGGACATAATCAATTTCATAAGTTTGGCCATTGGCAAAGGCTTCAGCATCAATACCCAGGTTATTCACATTCTCTGGCCAGTTACCGCCGACAGCCAGGTTTAACAACAGGTGAAAGCGCTGATCAAAAGGCGCCGCATTCCACTGCGTCTCGAGCTCGCCGGTAGCAATATTAAAGTACTCGGCAAACCAGCCACGATGGCTTAAAGACACTGGTACACCGTCTGCATTACGCCGTAGCTGAGAGGCGCGCTGGGTTTGATACAGATAACCGTCAACATACCAGCGAATTTCGCCTTCCTGCCACTCTATGGCGTAGGTATGAAAATCGTCGGCCGGGTTAATGTCATCCGGCAGCAAATAGGCTTTACCAGAGCTTTCATTGTTA
Organism: Rheinheimera nanhaiensis E407-8; assembly: GCF_000296695.1. GTDB lineage: Bacteria > Pseudomonadota > Gammaproteobacteria > Enterobacterales > Alteromonadaceae > Alishewanella > Alishewanella nanhaiensis. The sequence continues at coordinate 219 of NZ_BAFK01000016.1, read as the reverse complement.
GGCCAGTCGCGGCCATAGTGCAGGGTACCGTGCACATTGGCTTCGGCCACGCCTTCGGCATTCACCGTTTTCAGGTTTACCGCTTCAACAATGTCGATTTCGCCGGATTTTGGCCAGCCACCATAGACTTCATCGGTTGGCAGCATCCAAAATGCTGGCCAGGAGCCCTGCCCAGATGGCAGCTTGGCGCGCATTTCAAAACGGCCGTATTTAAAGTCC
>NZ_BAFK01000017.1 GCF_000296695.1 Rheinheimera nanhaiensis E407-8 | reverse complement strand
GTGTAGCATTCGCTATGCGAGAGTAGTTCACCGCCAGGCTCCCAATTCAAGCAAAAGGCCTACCCTAACCGGTAGGCCTTTTTGCGTTTAGCGGCCTAAAAAGCTGTCCCAATCTTTCCAAACCGGTTGTAAACCTTGTTGCATCAGAGCTTTGGCTACCTCTGCCGGCGCGCGGTTGTCGTCAATACTAAATTGCTCGAGGTTCTGTGGCTCAACACTGTAACCGCCTGGTTGGGTTTTTGAGCCGGCACTGACACTGGTGATAGCCAGTGGCACCACATGCTGGCGAAAGATAGCAGACTCGCGGGTGGACAGGCTGATCTCAAGCTCAGGGGCAAACAGGCGAAAGGCACAAATCAGCTGGATCAGTTCTTTATCGCTGATTGGATTTACTACCTCGTTACCACCACTGCACGGGCGTATTCTAGGCACGGATAAGCTAAAACGGCATTGCCAGTAGTGTTTTTGTAAATATTGCAGATGCTGCGCCAGCATAATGGCATCGGTACGCCAGTCACTAAGACCCAGTAAAATACCGAGGCCAATTTTATCAATACCGGCCTGGCCCACTCTGTCCGGTGCATCCAGCCGCCAGTGGATATCGCTTTTTTTACCCTTTAAATGGTACTGCTGGTACGCTGCAGCATTATAGGTTTCCTGATACAGCATCACTGCATCGACACCAAGATGTTTTAGCCGGACATATTCAGCGCTGCTTAGCGGCTGCACTTCTAGCTGCACGCTGCTGAAGTATCTGCGGACTAATGGCAACACATCGCAAAAATAGTCGATACCGACTTTGCGTTCATGCTCACCGGTTACCAGCAACACCTGATCTATACCCAGTGCTTTAACAGCGCGGCATTCCTGCTCTATTTCTGCAAGGTTTAAGGTGCGCCGCTTTACTTTTTGACTGAGGGAAAAACCGCAGTAAGTGCATTCGTTGGCGCAAAGGTTAGATAGATACAAGGGCGCATAAAACTGCACGCTGTGGCCAAACCGTTGCCGGGTTAGCTGTTGTGCTTTGGTTGCCAGCACAGGTAACAAAGGCAAAGCGGCCGGAGACAGCAGCGCCTGTAAGTCACTCAGTGTTAAACGCGGTTTATGCAGTGCTGTATGCACCTGAGCTGTTGAAAAGTTGCGGCTTTGTAGCTGTAACTCGAACCAGTCTTGTTGTTGCCATTGTGTATTAAAACTCATAGTGCCGCCAAAAAATCTGTTAGCGGACTTGAAGCGGTAGCATGTAGCTGTGTTGTTGCTAAACCCGCTTTGTAGGCGGTGCGCCCGGCGTTTACTGCTTGCGAGAAAGCACCGGCCATAACAACCGGATCTGCGCTTGCAGCGATGGCGGTATTAACCAGCACCGCTGCGGCGCCCAGCTCCATTGCCGCGGCGGCATGCGAGGGCGCGCCAAGGCCGGCGTCTATGATCACCGGCACTGTGGCTTGCTCGACAATAATCTCAAGCATAGCGCGGGTTTGCAGGCCCTGATTGCTGCCGATAGCAGCGCCGAGCGGCATCACAGCGGCGCAGCCTACTTGTTCCAGCCGTTTACACAGTACCGGGTCGGCACTGCAGTAGGGCAGTACGACAAAACCCAGCTTCACCAGTTGCTCAGCTGCCAGCAGGGTTTCTATAGGATCTGGCATTAAGTAGCGCGGATCCGGATGAATCTCCAGCTTTAGCCAGGGGGTTTGCAGCGCTTCGCGTGCCAGCTCGGCAGCAAAAATGGCCTCTTGTGCGGTTTTGGCGCCCGAGGTATTGGGTAACAGCTGAATATTCATTGCCTTAAGTGGTGACAGTAAGTCATCCTGTGGTTTATCCAGCTGAAGCCGTTTTAACGCCAGCGTGACCATCTGGGTGCCACTGGCGGCTATGGCCTGCTGCATTAATTGCGGGCTGGCAAATTTCCCGCTGCCCAGTAACAGGCGGCTGCTAAAGGTTTTATCGGCGATGCGTAGCATTATTAGCCCCCGGTTACGATATGAAAGATGTTTACGCAGTCGTTGTCGTTAAGCTGCTGCGCTGGCCATTGCCGTTTGGCAATGACGGTGTTGTTGATGGCTACTGCCAGCCCCTGCGGCGGTATTTGCTGTTGCTGTAGCAGCTCGGCCACCGTGCAGCTGGCGGTTAACTGCAGCCATTGCTCATTTAATCTGATGTGCATAATGTTGTTCGACCCGCTGTTTAAGCGTTAAAAAAGCCTGCTCCGGTTGCTGCTGTGCGGTAATAGCAGAGACCACCGCAACGCCGGTGACGCCGCATGCCAGTACTTCATCTAACCGCGTGGCATCAATGCCGCCAATGGCCACCGTTGGAATGTCACGACACAAGGCGGCATAATATTTCAGCCTTACCAGCCCCTGAGGCTTGGACGGCATTTGTTTGGTTTGGGTGGTAAATATATGCCCAAGCGCAATATAGGACGGCCTGATTTGCCGTGCCCGCGTAAGCTCGGTGTAATTATGGGTGGAAATACCCAGGCGCAATCCGGCGGCGGCAATAGCGGCGAGGTTGGCCGAGGCTAAATCTTGCTGCCCCAGATGCACGCCATAAGCACCGTACTTAATGGCCAGTTGCCAGTAGTCATTAATAAACAGCCGCAGCTTATAGTCGCGGCTTAACAGCACGGCCTCGGCAATTTGCCGCTCGATATCAGCTGCGCTGCCTTGTTTGATGCGCAGTTGCACAACATCGGGCTCAAGGGGGAGCAGCCGCTTTAGCCAGGCGACACTGTCAACCACCGGATACAAGCCTATTGGCGTTGTCATGCCGGCAAAGCTCAGGTTGTCAGGCTGTGTTGCACCGGCAAATTGTTCATTATCGCATGTAAGCAACGGCCAATAGCTGGGCGTAACCGGCCAGCTATGGTGTTGTAAGCTACCTGCACCGTTGCCGGTGGCATAACCATTAGCCAGCGCTTGCTGCAGATAGGCGCGGGCGATAATAACGCTGTCGGCTAAGGCATAACCCTGGGCGCAGGCAGCGGCAATGGCACTGGATAACACACAGCCGGTACCGTGGTTATGCGTGTTGCAAAGCCTGGGTAAGCTTAGGCTAAATTGCTGATCTACACCAAGATAATGGTCGCAACTGTCGGCCTGATCGGTAGCATGGCCACCTTTTATCAGCACGGCCGCGCAGCCAAATTGCCGCAATTGTGCTGCCTGCATCTCATCGTTAGGCGTTGGCATAGTACTGAGTAACGCCAGCTCCGGCAGGTTAGGCGTCAGCAAATCGACCAGTGGTAACAGCTGTTGCCGCCAGATACAGAGCTGGCTTTGACGGGCAAACTGGTAGCCGCTGCTGCTGCTAAGCACCGGATCGGCGATAACGACAAACTGATGCTGCGCTTTATGCTGTGTCAGCCAGGCTGCTAGCTGCTCCAGCAAAGTTACATCTGGGATAAGGCCAATTTTAATCGCTTTGGGTGGCATATCCTGCAGCAGGCAATTTAGCTGGGTAACAAACAGCGCTGGGCTGACGCTTTCATAGCCAACCACCTCAATGCTGTTCTGCGCTGTTACCGCAGCAATAACACTGCAGCCATGGCAACCCAGCGCGGCAAAGGTATGTAAGTCAGCCTGTATACCGGCACCGCCGCCACAGTCTGAGCTGGCGATGGTCCAGACAATGGGTTTGGCTTCAGACGTGTGCTCAGGCATCATGTAATGCCTCTTCGTGCTGAATTTGCTGGTTAAGCCGCATTGAACAGAATTTCGGTCCGCACATTGAGCAAAACTGTTCACTGTCGGCGCCTTCGTGGCTTAGCGTTTCATCGTGATAAGCTTTAGCGGTGAACGGATCCAGCGCCAGATGGTACTGATCCTGCCAGCGAAATTCGTAGCGGGCTTTAGACAACGCATTGTCCCGTTGCTGCGCCGCCGGATGGCCCTTAGCCAGATCTGCCGCATGGGCAGCAATTTTGTAGGCAATAAGGCCTTGTTTTACATCTTCTTTATTGGGCAGGCCTAAATGCTCTTTCGGCGTGACATAACACAGCATGGCGCAGCCAAACCAGCCAATCATCGCTGCGCCTATGCCGGAGGTGATATGGTCGTAGCCCGGCGCAATATCGGTAGTCAGCGGCCCCAGCGTATAAAACGGGGCTTCGTGGCAGTGTTTTAGCTGCTCGGTCATATTCTCTTGAATCAGCTGCATTGGCACATGGCCCGGGCCTTCAATCATCACCTGCACATCATAGCGCCAGGCAATTTTAGTCAGCTCGCCAAGGGTGCGCAGCTCAGCAAACTGCGCTTCGTCGTTGGCATCGGCAATGCTGCCCGGGCGCAGGCCGTCACCTAAGGACAGTGAAATATCGTAAGCCGCGCAGAGCTGGCAAATTTGCTCAAAGTTTTGATATAAAAAGCTTTCCTCGTTATATAACCTGGTCCACTGCGCCATAATGGCACCACCGCGCGACACTATGCCGGTCACCCGTTTCGCCGTTAACGCAACAAAATCTTTTAACACCCCGGCATGGATCGTAAAGTAATCCACGCCTTGCTCGGCTTGCTCGATTAAGGTGGCGTAAAATACCTGCCAGTTCAGCCGGCTGACATCGCCGTTTACTTTTTCCAGCGCCTGATAAATCGGCACTGTGCCGATAGGCACCGGGCTGTTGCGGATAATCCAATCGCGGGTTTGGTGAATACGCCGGCCGGTGGATAAGTCCATTACCGTATCGGCGCCCCAGCGCGTGGCCCACACCAGTTTTTCTACTTCCTCTTCAATGCTGGAGCTTACTGACGAGTTACCGATATTGGCATTGACCTTGACTTTAAAGTTACGGCCAATAATCATCGGTTCGGCTTCCGGATGATTTATATTGGCCGGAATAATGGCGCGGCCGGCGGCCACTTCCTGCCGCACAAACTCTGCAGTGATTTGCTTAGGGATAGCCGCGCCAAAGCTTTCGCCCTGATGGCTTCTGATGCCATCATCTGCTGCGGCCATATTTTCCCTCAGCGCAATAAAGTGCATTTCCGGTGTAATAATGCCGGCACGGGCATAGTGTAATTGGGTGACAGTTTTGCCAGGCTTGGCTTTAAGCGGCTGATGGTCAAACTCGGTGATTTGCTCGTCCAGCGCAATATCAGCAAACGGCAGCTCGGGTGAGGGGGCCACATCGCCTCGCGCGGTAATCCAGTTCAGCCTAAGCTTTGGCAGGCCTTTTAGTACATCTAACGGCTGCATGGGGTCGCCATAAGGGCCTGAAGTGTCATACACCGGCAAACTGGGGTTAGCTTGCTCGCTGCCGTCAGCCAGGCGGCTGGGGCTAAGGTGTATATCCCGTACCGGCACTTTAACGCCACTTTGTTCACATTCAAGGTAACGACGGCTGGAGCCGGGAAAGGTTTCGCCTTGCAGCGCCTGAATATAGGCACGGGCATGGGCGCGTAACTCACGTTTTGATAAAGGTGTAGCAGACATAGCAAACTCCGGTTAACAAGTTGAGGTTGCTTGTCCGGAGTGGGGGCAGGTTATAACAGTCAGCCGATCCGACGGACGGATTTGGCTTGGGTTAAATGCTGTAGTTCCCCTTGTTTCCCTTCGCAGGTATTAGCCTGATCAGGTTCAACGGATCCCGTTTTCACGGTCTCAGCCCGCTGTAAACAGCTGGGCACTCCGACAAGATGGCGCTAAGTATTCACTTATTGCTAACGAAATTCAATAGCGATGTTTAAAAGCTTGAGCCGCTAACATCCGTTGTGCTCGCCACAGCAACTATGCCGGACTATCCTGTCCGGCACCAAGGCCAGCTAAAGCTGTTCAAATTCGTTCCAGACGAATTTGTCGCTCAGGTTGTTCGCTCAGACACTCTGTGGCTGCGCAAACGGGGTTACCGGCTTCGCTTTGCGCAGCATGACGGATAGAGTTATAAGCTCTGCACGTATAAATAAAGCGACTTAAGAATTTTCATTTTCTGCTCGTCACTGGCATGCTCATGTGCCAGATTTTCCAGCGCCAGGCTAAAGTCTTCCATCGTTAAATTGGGGTTATCCAGCCCATGCATGAGTTTATCAGTGCGGTAGCGCTGCCACTTTTGCTGCTCGCTGTCGGTCAGGCAGTAGGGGTAATTACGGGCACGGTATAAAAACAGCAGGCCATTTAAGCGCTCGTCGCTGAATACCGGCGCGTTTACCGCCAGTTGCTCTGGCGTTAGCTGATGTAATTGCGCCATTTTCTGTTTATCACCATCGCTGATAAAACCGCTGTATAGCTGATAATCCGGGTTGGTTTCAACAGGAAACTCATTTAGCTGCTGGTATAACTCAATGGCTTTGGCCTGGGTAGCGCGATGCTGGCGTAAAAAATCCAGATGCTTAAGGCACTGTGCCCGGTCAATACCAAACTGTGCTGCGCGCTCTTCCGTCAGGGTTTTTGCCGGTGCTAACACCGGACATTTATTTAAATGGATCAGCTTTAAGCCCAGGCGCTGCTCGCCATCGGCCAGATCAGCGGTTTTGGTGTACAGCTTTTGCTGCAGGGTGGTGCTATCGTCTTCCAGCAATGGGGTTGGATCAGCCTGTAAGTTGTAGCAAATCACCGCGTTTTTATTCGTCGGGTGAAATGCCAGCGGCACCACCCAGCTAACACAGCCTTGGGTAGCAGGAAACTTGGATGACACATGTACCAGCGGTGTCATACCTGCCACGTCAATCAGCTCGGCTACTTTGGCCTTTTTACGCAGCTCAAATAAATAGCTAAAGAGTTTCGGCTGCTTTTGTTTTATCAGTTTGGCGATGGCAATGGTGGCATAGACATCAGATAGCGCATCATGGGCATTTTCATGCGCTAAGCCGTTAGCCTTCGTCAGCTCTTCCAGTTTAAAGCTGGGGCTGCCGTCTTCGCGCCGTGGCCAGTTAATGCCGTCGGGGCGCAAGGCATAGCAGGCGCGTACCATGTCGATTAAATCCCAGCGGCTGTTACCGTTTTGCCACTCGCGGCCATAAGGCTCGTAAAAGTTGCGGTACAAGCTGTAACGGGTGACTTCATCATCAAAGCGCAGGTTGTTATAGCCCAGCACACAGCTGTTTGGCTCGCTAAAACGCGAGAGAATGCGCTGCATAAACTCGGTTTCGCTCAGGCCTTTTTTATTGCACAGCTGCGGGGTTAAACCGGTAATCAGTGCGGCTTGCGGGTGCGGCAGGTAATCGTTGGCCAGCTGGCAATACCAGACATCCGGCTCGCCAATAATATTCAGGTCTAAATCGGTACGGATACCGGCGAATTGCGCCGGGCGGTCGCGTTTAGGATCGGCGCCCCAGGTTTCATAGTCGTGAAAATAGAACGTAGGCTGTTGGTTCAATTTTTATATCCTGCGTTGTAATGTGAAATATTGATTTGGCTAATGATGAAACCAGGTGTTTAGCCGTAGTGTAACAGCTAGGGAGCAAGGTCGTCGATGCAGCTAATACGAAGCAAAAAAGAATGCTATTGCCAGGGCGGTTTCATGCATACGAGCTATGCCGATTTATAACCGGTACGATTGGGTAGAGGATCAACGTTATCCCCCTTTGTTATTTCTCTCATATCCATATGAACGCCTTACTTATCATCATCCATCAGGCTCTCCAGTGCCGAACCCGGATCTTCTTCACCACAAACAGAGCCGTCGTCAGGGCAGGCAGCTTCAGCATCCCGGTGCGATAAGGGCTTGTGTTGTTTAGGTTGGCTAGCTGGTGAACGGTTCTCAGGTTCAGTATCCTTTGGACGCGTCATGCGGTTATTTTACCTTAACTAAAACTTAGTTAAATATAGGCAATAGCCTCCGCTATGCAAAGCTGGCTTACGCAGAGATTACCGGCTTAATAGTTTTCTGCAGATAACGCTTTGGTAAAATCCTGCGCCGGCCGTGGCGCTGACACCAGATAACCCTGGCCTTTATCACAGCCTGCCTGCAGCAAAAAGTCCAGCTGTTGCTGGTGCTCAATGCCTTCGGCAATAACATCAAGCCCGAGCGCTTTGGCCATAGCAATAATGGCGCTGGCAATTTGGCAGGCACTGATATTGCCCGGCAGATCCTGCACAAAGCTTTGATCAATTTTTAACGTGTCAATTGGCAGGCGGCGCAGGTAAGACAGCGAAGAATAACCGGTGCCAAAATCGTCTATGGATAATTTAAACCCCAGTGCTTTGAGTTGGGTTAGTTGATTCAGCGTTTGCTCTGCCTGCTCGTGGATCAGACAGCTTTCGGTCAGTTCAAGTTCAAGCAACCCGGGTGCTATGCCGGCTTGTTGCACTATATGCTGCAAACGCGAGACAAAGTCGGCATCGGCCAGTTGCAGGGCGGAGATATTGACCGACACCGGCAGTGCCAGATGCTGCCATTGCTGTTGCTGCTGACATACTTGCTGTAATACCTGCTCGCCCAGCGTAGAAATTAAGCCAAGCTTTTCTGCCAGTGGAATAAAGCGGCCAGGAGATACCTGCCCCAGCTGTGGGTGCTGCCAACGTACCAGCGCTTCAAAACCTACTATGTGGTTACTGGCCAGCGCGAATTTGGGTTGATAATGCAACTGCAGCTGCTGATGTTTTAACGCTTCACGCAGGGCCTGCTCCAGTTTTAATTCATCGGCATTTTGCTGGCCGGCACTGGCCTGATAAAAGCAAAACTGGTTACGGCCACTGCTTTTGGCCTGATACATCGCCACGTCGGCGTGTTTTACCAGTTGTTCGGCACTTTCGCCATCTTGTGGATAAATTGCGATACCAATGCTGGTGGTAAGAAAGAACTCCTGGCCAAGCAAGTTTACCGGTTGTTCAATCTGCGCAATGATACGTCGGGCCAGTTGCGCCAGAGAGCTGCTGTTATCCAGCTCAGGCAATAAAATAGTGAACTCGTCGCCGCCCAGCCTGGCGACAGACTCGCCTTCACGTACCGTTGCCCCAATGCGCCTGGCCACTTCTTTTAACGCCTGATCGCCGGCCTGATGGCCCAGGGTGTCATTAATACGCTTAAATAAATCCAGATCAAGAAACATCACCGCCAGCTTATGCTGATGGCGGTGGGCATTGGCCAGGCTGAGCTGCAGGCGGTCGAAAAACATCCGTCGGTTGGCCAGCCCGGTTAACTCATCAATGTAGGCCAGTTGGTGGATTTTCTGCTCTTGCTGTTTGCGTGTCGTGATATCACTGAAAATGGCGGCAAACTGACTGATTTGTTGCTGCTCGTCGCGAATAGCGGTAATGGTTAACCACTGTGGATAGATATCGCCGTTTTTACGCCGGTTCCAGATCTCACCTTGCCAGCGCCCCTGCTGCAGTAATATCTGCCACATTTGCTGATAGAACTCAGCCTGATGCCGGCCTGAGCTAAGCAGGCGCGGGCTCTGGCCGATAACCTCATGCCGGCTAAAACCGGTGATCTGGCTAAAGCTGGGGTTAACTGACTGAATAATGCCTTTGCTGTCGGTGATCATAATGCCGTCCAGCGAGGCATCAATCACTTTATGTGCTAAGCGTAAATAATCTGCCGAGGTACGCAGTGCGGCGTCGCGCGCCACTAAGGCTGTTCGCAGCTGATCAACATAGGCGTGTTCAACATTTCGCAGGATATCGGTAAAGGACAAAATGCCTTGCAGTGTCTGGCCTTGCTTTACCGCTAAGTGCCTTAGCTGGTGCTCGGTTAATAATTTTACCGCCTGCACTAATGTGGTGGTGTGACCTACCGTGAGCACAGACCGGCTGGCCAGCTCGCCAACAGTGCGACAATTTTTTTGCTGGGCCAGATAATGGATCAGATCATGCTCAGTGACAATGCCCTGACTGCTGTCAGCAAAGATCACTACGGCAGCATCGACATCCTGTTGTTGCATCTGCTTAACCGCATCGCCCAGCGGTAACTGGGCGCCCAGTTGCAGCGGCGCCGAGTTCAGGCAAGAGCCGACATCACGGAATTGCAAATAGAATTCAATTTTCTGCTGGCGAATAATATCCGTTTGTGTCACCAGACCCACAGCGCGGTTGTGTTTATCGGTTACCAGCAAACGGCGGATACCATATTGCAACATGGTGCTGGTGGCACTGCTTAGCCTGGTGGTGTCGCTAATGCTGCGTACCGGCGAGCTCATCACCCGGCTAAGAGGTGTCTTGGCCGTATCCGCTTGGCTGAAATCCAGCTTACGGGCATCCGCCGCCGTCCAGATGCCACATACAGTACCGTCATCTTCGGTAATCAAAATACAGCTGATAGCGTATTGCCGCATCAGCCTTGAGGCATCACCTACACTTTGTCTGGCACTGCAGCACACGGGCTTTTTACCCAGAATAGAGGCAACGATCGGATCGTTATCATCATGGCTTAATTGTGATACGGCAGACATAGCGCACCTGAAACAGCAAATAAAGCCGTGACTATAACTCTTAGTCACTCAGCGTACTTTGTGTCAGATCAAGCCGGGATTAAATAGGTACGCCAAGAGTAATAATTATCGGGCTGGCTGGCAGAGTTGCCGCAGTACGGCCAGAGAGGCAGAATCCTGATTTTTTGCATAGGCCAGGCCAATTTCGCGTTGCAGCCTTAACTGTGCCACCGGGCGTAATACGATATCCTGACGCTGCAGTAATGAATCAAAGTTGGGCACCAGGGCACAACCGACACCGGCAGAAACTAAGCCCAGCGCATATTCAATGGTTTGAATATCAGCGCGGATATCGGCCTTAATGCCACGACGCACTAATTCCGGATACAGGGTGTTCCAGGCGTCACAGGGCGTACGTTTGATCAGCGGCAACTGCTCAAAATCCTCTAACGCTATCTGTTGTTGTAAACTCAGTGGTGCACCGGGTGGCAGCGCCAGCAGGTAGTTGTCATGCCATATTGGCGCAAAGGCTTCACCGGCTTTAAGCAGTTGCGGCGTAATAATACGTGCATCACAGGGCTCATCCGGCTCGACTAAATGCAGCTCTAACCCGGGCACACTATTACTGAATTCCCGCAATAGCTGGCTCATGCGCTCTACACCCAACGCCCGAATAAGGCCAAGGCGGAATTTTACCCTTGCTACCGGCTCACTGAACGACGCTTTTAGTGACTGCAGCTGGCTAAGCAAGCGCCCGGCATGGCCGTACAGCTTTTCACCATCCTCGGTTGGCGTTACTCCTTTGGGCAGGCGGATAAACAGGGTGACGCCCAATTCCTGCTCCAGCTGGCGCAGTGCCGCTGACAGCGATGGCTGGGCAACACAGCACTGACGGGCTGCCGCGCTGACACTGCCTTGCTCATACACCGCAACAAAGTAGCTAAGTTGGCGAATATCCATAGTTATAAACTATACCTGATACAGAATTATTATATTTTAACTGTACATTAAAGCAGGCTACTCTGGCGATAACTAAAAATATTTCGCTGGTTTTATTGAGGAATTTGCTATGGCACGTGCACATTTTGATTGGCAGGACCCTTTTGCATTTAGCAACATGCTAACCGAAGAAGAGCGGATGATCCGCGATACCGCCCACCAGTATTGTCAGGAAAAGCTGCAGCCGCGGGTGCTGATGGCCAACCGTGAAGAGCATTTTCATCGCGAAATTATGAATGAGCTGGGCGAGCTGGGCCTGCTGGGGGCCACCTTACCGGAAAAGTACGGTTGCTCTGCGGTCAATTATGTTTGTTATGGCCTGGTCGCGCGCGAAGTAGAGCGGGTAGACAGCGGTTATCGCAGCGCGATGAGCGTGCAATCGTCCCTGGTGATGCATCCTATTCACGAATACGGTAGCGAAGCGCAGCGACTGAAGTATTTGCCCAAATTGGCAACCGGCGAGTGGGTCGGCTGCTTTGGTTTAACTGAACCGGATGCCGGTTCAGATCCGGCCGGTATGCGCACTACCGCGAAGAAAACCGCCGGCGGTTACGTGTTAAACGGCAGCAAAATGTGGATCACCAATTCACCGATTGCCGATGTATTTGTAGTATGGGCCAAATTAGACGGAGACATTCGCGGCTTTGTGCTGGAAAAAGGCATGAAAGGCTTATCGGCACCGAAAATTGAAGGCAAGTTTTCGCTGCGCGCTTCTATTACCGGTGAAATTGTCATGGATAACGTTGAGGTGGGCGAAGAGGCGCTGCTGCCCAATGTTAGTGGTTTAAAAGGCCCCTTTGGCTGCCTGAACAAGGCGCGTTATGGTATTGCCTGGGGCGCATTGGGGGCGGCCGAGTTTTGCTGGCATGCAGCCCGGCAGTACACGCTGGATCGCATTCAGTTTGGCCGGCCACTGGCGGCTAATCAGCTTATCCAGAAAAAACTGGCCGATATGCAAACCGAGATCAGCATCGGCTTATTGTCGTGTTTGCAGGCGGGCCGGCTGATGGATCAAAACCTGCTGCCACCAGAGACAATTTCGCTGATTAAGCGTAACTCTTGCGGCAAGGCACTGGATATTGCCCGTATTGCCCGTGATATGCACGGTGGTAATGGTATTGCTGATGAATACCATGTAATACGCCATGTAATGAACCTGGAAGCGGTGAACACCTACGAAGGCACTCATGATGTGCATGCGCTGATCTTAGGCCGCGCGCAAACCGGCATGCAGGCGTTTAGCGGCGCTTAAGCGGGCCGCTTTGCCGCATCGGTAGCCAAATCAGCAGCAATAGCAGCGGAGTCAGTCTAATGTCAGAAGCAGTACATCCCTGGGTTAATGAATACCGGGCCCGGTTAAGCAGCGGTAAGTTGCCGCTGCACAGTAGCAGCCACAGTATTGATTTTTCAACGCTGTACCAGCTTTGGCACAGCCAGTTATGTAGCCGGCTGCTGGATTTGCAGTCACGATTATTACAGGCCAAAGGCCAAAGCTTTTACACCATAGGCAGCGCTGGCCATGAGGGTAATGCTGCTGTGGCAGCGGCGTTAAGGCTTACCGATCCGGCGTTTTTACACTATCGCAGTGGCGCGTTCTTTGTCGAGCGCAGCAAACAGCTGCCAGGCAGTACCCCGCTGTATGATATGTTGTTGTCGTTTTGTGCCAGCAGTGACGACCCCATCTCCGGCGGTCGCCACAAGGTGTTGGGTAGCCTGGCGCTGAATATTCCACCGCAAACCAGCACCATAGCGTCGCAGTTGCCCAAAGCCGTTGGTGCGGCCTTTGCAATCGACCTAAGCAAAAGGCTTGGTTTAACCGGCCAGTGGCCCACCGATGCGATAGTGCTGTGCAGCTTTGGTGATGCCTCAGCCAATCATTCCACCGCGCAGGGCGCGATTAACTCAGCCTGCTGGGCCGCTTATCAGCAGGTGCCGGTGCCGGTACTGTTTGTCTGCGAAGACAATGGCTTGGGTATTTCTACACCCACGCCCAGCGGCTGGATAGAGCAGGATTTGGCCGACAGGCCGGCACTGAAGTATTTTGCTGCCGACAGTCGCGATTTGGCGCAAAGCTACCATGTTGCAAGGCGTGCAGCCGATTATGTGCGCAGCAAGCGTAAACCGGCGGTATTGCATTTATCGACAGTACGCTTATTTGGCCATGCCGGCGCCGATGCCGAAGCGGCGTACCGTACCAAGGCACAAATTGAGGCTGAGCTGGAGCTGGACCCGCTGCTTAGCAGTACGGCGGCACTGCTGGCCAGCGGCGAGGTGAGTGCAGAGCAGCTGCTGGCGCAGCTAAATACGCTAGTGGCGCAAATTAGCCGGGTGGCCGCCATTGCCAGCAGCCGGCCAAAGCTGACCAATGCAGCGCAGGTAATGGCTTCTATTGCCCCAGTGCGTGATGCGCAAGCTATACCGGCAGTGCCAAACGCTGAAGCACGTCAGCAGCTATTGGCTTTTGATCAGCATAATATGGGTAAAAAGCAGCATCTGGCAAAGCTGTTAAACTGGGCGCTGCATGATGTGTTGGCGCAGTACCACAATACCGTGGTGTTTGGCGAAGATGTCGGCAAAAAAGGCGGTGTTTACGGTGTTACCCAGCATTTAGTCCATGCCTTTGGCAGTAACAGGGTGATTAATACCCTGCTGGATGAGCAAAGTATTCTCGGTATGGCAATAGGGTTGGCGCAGCAGGGCTTTATCGCGATCCCGGAAATTCAGTTTTTGGCCTATGTGCACAACGCGGAAGATCAAATTCGCGGTGAAGCGGCAACCTTACCGTTCTTCTCTAATGGCCAGTATCATAATGCCATGGTCATTCGTATTGCCGGCCTGGCGTATCAGCGTGGCTTTGGTGGCCATTTTCATAATGACAACTCTTTTGCCGTGTTTCGCGATATTCCCGGTGTGATTCTACTTTGCCCGTCAAATGGTTATGACGCTGCGTTACTGCTGCGTCAGGCAGTTGCGCTTGCGCATCAGCAAAAACGGCTGGTGATCTTGTTAGAGCCGATAGCGCTTTATATGACGCGTGATTTAGTCAGCACGGGCGATGCTTTATGGTGCCATGATTATCCGCCGCCTGACACGCCGCTACCGGCTTTGGGAGAGCCAGCGGTATACGGCGATGGCGATGAGCTGGCCATTATCAGTTACGGCAATGGTTATTACTTAAGCCGGCAGGCCGAGCTGGAGTTGGCTGCCCAGGGCTATCAGTTACGCGTACTGGATTTACGTACCTTGGTGCCACTGCACACGGATTTAATTATCAAAGCCTTAACTGGCTGTCGCAAGGTGCTGATTGTCGATGAGTGCCGCCGCCGTGGCTCGTTAAGCGAAGAGCTGTTTACCGCCTTACACGAGGCTAAACCGGGGCATTTTAGCATTTCGCGGCTGTGCGCCGAGGACAGCTTTGTTCCGCTGGGGGCTGCGGCTTATGCCGTCTTGCCATCGAAGCAGCAAATTGTGCAACAGGCACTTAGCCTGCTAACGGTAGCCACTGAACAGGTGATGTTATGAAAAAAACGGCGCTGGTGGTATGCCCGGGGCGTGGCACTTACAACAAGGCAGAACTGGGTTACATTGCACAGCATGCTAAAGACCGCACCTTGTTAGCTGGCTTTGATAAGGTAAGAACCGGGCTTGGCCTTGCCGGTGTCAGCGAGCTGGATGGCGCCGCGCAGTTTAGCCGCAGCGTGCATTTAAAAGCAGAAAATGCCGCCGCCTTGATTTTTGCCGCCGGTATGCAGGATTATCGCAGTATAGATACAGAGCAGTTTGACGTCGTGGCAGTAACCGGCAATTCGATGGGCTGGTACACCGCGCTGGGCTGTGCCGGGGTATTGGCTGCCGATAGCGGCATGCAACTGGTCAGTGATATGGCGCGGCTTACCGCAGATGGCGCCGGTATGCAGTTTATTTATCCGCTTATTGACGATAACTGGCAAACCGATAACCGGCGCACCGCGCTGGTACAGCAGCAACTGCAGCAACATGGCGGCGCGCTTTTTATGTCGATAGTCTATGGCGGTTATGCGGTACTGGCCGGCACTGATAACGCGGTAAAAGCGGCAATGGCGGCTTTACCGCCTTGTGATGAGCGTTTCCCGCTGTTGCTGCCAGGCCATGCCGCCTTTCACACCCCATTAATGCAACATGGCTCGGACAACGCCCTGGCGCTTTGGCCAGCCTCGCGCTTTAGCCAGCCACAACTGCCGCTAATTGATGGACGCGGCCAGATCTGGCCAGGTTGGGGCACTGATTTATCCGCGCTGCAGCGCTACACCTTGCAGCATCAGGTATGCCAGACCTATGACTTCAGTAAAGCGCTGCAGGTGGCGGTCAAAGAATTTGCCCCAGAGCATATTATTTTACTCGGGCCGGGCGCCAGTTTAGGCGGCGCGGTAGCGCAAAGCCTGATTCAAATTGGTTGGCAGGGTATGAGTTCGAAGCAGGACTTTACCGAGGCACAACAGGCAAGTATACCCTTTGTCTTGAGTATGGGGATGCCAGAGCAGCGCGTGTTGACAGAAGCCTGAGTTACTGCAGCAAGGCGGTGAGCTTACGTTGATAGCGCGCTTTATCTTGGGCGACAGATGTTCTGATGGCTTGCTGCAAATAGCGCTGCGCCTGAACAGTATTACCAGCCAGGTAATAGCTTTTCGCCAGACTAAAATAAGCTTCATGGTTTTTTCGATCCAGCTTTAGCGCCTGCTGGAACTGGTTAATGGCCTCGGTGGTGTCCTGGCGGCGCAACGCTTCGTTACCCAGCATCACGTAATAATAGGGGTTGGCCAGCCGCACTTTGCTTACCTGCTGTAATAGCGGTGCGGCCAGGTTTTCTCTGCCGGTGAGCTGATACAGGATTGCCAGATTCGCCATGGCATTCAGTGAGTCAGGTGCCAAGACCAAACTGTGTCGGTACAACTGTTCGGCAAGCTCTAGCAGCCCGTGTTGGCGGTATAGTACGGCCAGATTGGCCCAGGTAACAGCAAACTCCGGGTCGGCAGCTATTGCAGCCTGATAATACTGATAAGCCTGCGCATAGTGCTGTAAATTTTGCTGCTCGGCTGCTTTATTGTTGTAAAACATTGCCGTGGCGCGATCTTTGGTGATGACTTTGGTTTTAAAATGCTGGCGCAGTATTTGCGGGTCAAAATCAATCACCACATCATGGCCCAGTAAAATAGTGCCACTTTGCTTGTGTGGTGTACTGCTTTGGCGCAGTCGCACATTAACATGGCCGTTTAGCCAGGTGGTGTTAAGCTCACTGGTCCAATATTCTGGTATATCAACATCCTGAAATACCGCGTCCAGCCCCAGCTCTTTTGCCATGCTGTACGCCAGTATCGACAAACTTAAACAATTGGCTTTACCTGCGGTTAGGGTTTCACTCACGGTGCGGGTGGCGCTGCTGTCGTATAACAAATCGTGTCTGGCATAAGAAAAAATATGCCGGATCATGGCTTTAGAGCGGCTGGACATATCAAGCTTATTGTTTTGCAGGCTGAGTAATTCGGCTTTTGTCTGCTCGGGCAGCGCATAAATTTGCTCCGGGTTTTCAATTGGCCAGATCTGGCCACTAAAAAACGTTGGTGCCACTAATAGTGGTTTGCCGTCGTTGCTGGTCGCAGCAGGTATGGTCTGACAGGCACTTAGGCTGATCAGGATGCTAAGTGCCGCTAAGGTTCGATTTATCATCGCAAACTCCCGGCGGTGCGATAGTGACAGTATAGTTCAGCGGTCATTATCTGCTGTCAGGTGTAGCAAAGTGTGGCCAGGCTTGCCGGGTGCTGTGTGATGACTGGTTGTGATTTTGTGATAGATCAAGTACAAAGAATGGCAACACAGCACAAGGATTGCTCAATGAAAACACTATTATTCGCTGCTGTACTGACCGTTTTAGCGCTGCCCAGCCAGGCTAAAGCGCCTATTGGCATAGTGATCCATGGCGGTGCCGGCACCATTAGCCGTGACAGCATGACGCCGGCACAAGAGCAGGCTTACCATGCCATGCTAACCCATGCGGTGAATCAGGGTTACAGCGTGTTAGAACGCGGTGGCAGCAGTTTAGATGCAGTGACTGCTGCGGTTACCATACTGGAAGACTCACCGCTATTTAATGCCGGCAAAGGTGCGGTCTATACCTTTGATGAAACGCATGAGCTGGATGCCTCCATTATGGATGGCAAAAGCCGTAATGCCGGTGCGGTGGCCGGTGTCACTAATGTGAAAAACCCAATCTTATTGGCGCGGGCGGTAATGGAAAAATCGGTGCATGTGATGTTAGCCGGTAAGGGCGCCGAGCAGTTTGCCAAAGAGCAGCAGCTGGAACTGGTAGATAACAGCTACTTTAATACTGAATTTCGTTATGAAGCACTAAAACGGGCGAAACAGGCGATAGCGCCGTTGCCGCATCAGGCGGCATTACCCTATGATCCGGCCTGGAAGATGGGGACGGTTGGCGCCGTGGCAATTGATCGTAAAGGTAACCTGGCGGCGGCCACCTCTACCGGTGGTATGACCGCCAAGCGTTATGGCCGTATTGGCGATGCCCCTGTTATCGGTGCAGGTAACTTTGCCGATAACCAGTGTGCGGTGTCGGCCACCGGCCATGGTGAATTTTTTATCCGCTATCAGGTGGCCAGCGATATCTGCGCCCGGGCGAAATATCAACGAAAATCAGCAGCTGCGGCGGCCAAAGAAGTGCTGGCCGAGTTAAAAGCGGTGGGGGGCGATGGCGGTGTTATCGTGGTAGACCATAAAGGCCAGTTAAGCTGGACCTTTAACACCGAAGGCATGTACCGTGCATTAAAAGCCGAGGGCGGTAAGGCGGTCAGTGAAATCTTTGCACAAGGCAACTGAATTTACAGCAAAGCGGTGAATTTGCGCTAACCTTAACAGGAGCCTGATGCTCACAGTGTTAGTGCAGGGGGAAGCATGGATTTACTTAAAGTCGCAGATTATATGAACCGCTATCCGGTAACCTTTAGTGCCGAAATGCCGGTAGAGATGGCGGTAGACCGCTTAATTCGTGGGCGTCAGACAGGTGGGCCGGTAATTGACGAGCAGAAAAAAATCATCGGTTTTATCTCTGAGCAGGATTGCCTGCAACGCATGTTAATGTCGACTTATCACGACCAGCAAGCGGCGCGGGTGGCCGATGTGATGAACACCGAAGTGCTGACGGTAAAAAGTTACGATGGCATTATCGATCTGGCGCAAACCATGTTGAGGGCCAAACCTAAACTATATCCGGTGGTGGATGACGATGGCCATCTACTGGGCATTATTACCCGCTCTGATGTACTGGGGGCGATAGACAAAGAGCTGCACTCGCATTATGGCAAGGTAGGATAGCGGTAGCGCTGGATCTTTACCTGCCGCTCTTGGTAGCATGGCGCCCTCTGTTAATGAGGGCGTTGTTTTGTCTGAAGCTGTTATCTCTGTATCTGAACTGCATTCCCGTATTACGCATTGTCTGTTAAAAGACCAGTTTCGCCTGCGTCGCCGGCTACAACACTGTAAAACCCTTACAGATGACGCCTTAACGGCGCAGCTTAACCGCATTGCTGCCGATATCAGCCGCTCTGAAGCATTACGTAGCGCGCGCTCAGAGAATTTGCCTAAGGTTACCTATCCGCCGCAGCTGCCGGTATCTGAAAAAAAAGACGACATTAAAGCGGCGATAGCGGCCCATCAGGTGGTGATTATCGCCGGTGAAACCGGTTCCGGTAAGACCACGCAAATACCAAAAATATGCCTGGAGCTGGGCCGCGGTGTTGCCGGTATGATCGGCCACACCCAACCACGGCGCTTAGCGGCGCGCAGTGTCTGTGACCGAATTGCCGAAGAGCTGCAATGTCAGGTCGGTAATCAGGTGGGGTATAAGATCCGCTTTGGCGATCACACTGGCGATAACACCTTTGTTAAGCTGATGACCGACGGTATTCTGCTGGCTGAAATTCAGCAGGACCGGTTTTTAAACCAGTACGACACCATCATTATTGATGAAGCGCACGAGCGTAGCCTGAATATCGATTTTCTGCTGGGCTATTTTAAGCAGCTGTTACCGAAACGGCCGGATCTAAAGCTGATTATCACCTCGGCTACTATCGACCCACAGCGCTTTTCGCGACACTTTTTTAATGCACCGGTAATAGAAGTCTCCGGCCGCACCTTCCCGGTAGAAACCCGTTACCGGCCGGTGAGCGAGCAGGACGATAAAGACGCCGATCAGCTGCAAGGCATTTTTGATGCGGTAGCAGAGCTGTACCGCGAGCCGCCGGGCGATATTCTGATTTTTCTAAACGGCGAGCGTGAAATTCGCGACACCGCCGATGCGCTGGAAAAACTCAAGCTGCCGCATACCGAGGTGCTGCCGCTGTACGCCCGTTTAAGCGCGGCTGAGCAAAACCGTATTTTCCAAAGCCATGCCGGCAGGCGCATTGTGCTGGCTACCAACGTGGCAGAAACCTCATTAACCGTGCCGGGTATTCGTTATGTGATAGATCCGGGTACCGCACGGTTATCACGTTACAGTTATCGCTCAAAAGTACAGCAACTGCCGATAGAAGCCATCAGCCAGGCCAGTGCCAACCAGCGTAAAGGCCGCTGCGGTCGGGTGGCGGCCGGTATCTGTATTCGCCTGTACAGCGAAGAGGATTTTAACAGCCGGCCGGAATTTACCGATCCGGAAATTCTGCGCACTAACTTAGCCTCGGTCATTATGCAGATGTTGGCACTGGGGCTGGGGGATATTGCTGCCTTTCCGTTTTTGCAAAAGCCGGACAGCCGCTTTATTAACGACGGCATTAAACTGCTGGAGGAGCTTGGCGCTATACCGCTTCAGCGCGATAAAACTGGGCTTAAGCTTACTGAGCTGGGTAAAAAACTGGCGCGTTTACCAATAGATCCGCGTTTAGCCCGGATGGTGCTGTTTGCCGCTGACAATGGCAGCTTAGGTGATATGCTGGTGCTGGCCGCCGCGTTATCAATTCAGGATCCGCGTGAGCGGCCATTAGACAAGCAGCAAAAAGCCGATCAGTGCCATAGCCGCTTTGCCGATCCGGATTCTGATTTTGCCAGCTGGTTAAAACTGTGGCAGTACCTGCAAGAGCAACAAGAGCAGCTGAGCAATAACCAGTTTCGCCGGTTATGCCGCCAGGAGTTTTTAAATTACCTGCGCGTGCGCGAGTGGCAGGACCTCACCGGCCAGTTAACCCAATTAATGCAGGAGCAGGGTTACAGTGTAAACAGCCAGAGTGCCGGTTATCAGGCTATTCATCAGGCGGTGTTAAGTGGCTTATTGGGCCAGGTCGGTTTTAAAGACTCTGAGGCCGATTATTTGGGCCCACGGCAAACCCGCTTTTATGTGTTCCCCGGCAGCCATTTGTTTAAACGTAAACCCAAATGGGTGGCGGCGGCCGAATGGGTGGAAACCAGTAAGCTGTACGCCCGTACACTGGCTAAAATTGAGCCCGAGTGGATAGAGCCACTGGCAGAGCATTTAGTCAGCCGCAGCTACAGTGAGCCGCACTGGGAGAAAAAACGTGGTGCGGTTATCGCTTACGAGCAGGTCAGTTTGTATGGCCTTGTGATCGTGCCCAAGCGCGCCGTGCTGTACAGTAAAATCGATCCTGCGGTATGTCATACCCTGTTTATCCGTGCGGCGCTGGTTGGGCAGGAGCTTGGCACTAACGAAGCATTTTTACAGCACAACCAGCAACTTATAGACAATGTGACTGCGCTGGAAGAAAAGTCGCGCCGGCGCGATATTCTGGTCGATGAAGAAACACTGGCGGCGTTTTATGCCGAGCGCATTCCGCAGTGGGCCAATAACCGTATCGACTTTGCTAAGTGGTGGAAGAAAAAGCGCAGCGAAGATGCCAGCTACTTAAATTTTGACCCAAGCAGCCTGTTTAACCGTGATGCCAGTGATATTACCGCGGATAAATTCCCGGAAAGCTGGCGCCAGGGTAATTTAACGCTACCGTTGGAATATCACTTTGCCCCCGGCGAGATAGACGATGGTGTTAGCCTCATCATCCCGCTGGCGCTGTTAAATCAGTTGGAAGATGACGGCTTTGACTGGCTTATTCCCGCGCTGCGTCATGAGCTGTTAGTGGCACTGATTAAATCGCTACCCAAACAATACCGGCGCAACTTTGTGCCGGCGCCCAACTATGCTGATGCGCTTATGCAAAGTATCGCGCCAGAGCAGGGCAAGCTGCTGGCGGTGGTCACGGAGCGGTTAAAGCGCATGTCAGGCGTCACCATACCGGAAGATGCCTGGGACCTCACCAGCATACCGGCACATTTAAAGCTGAATTTTAAAGTGGTGGACGATAAAGGCACCACCTTGCAGCAAAGCCGCTCGTTAAGTCTGCTACAGCAGGGCTTACAGGGCGAAGTGCAGCAAAGTTTAAGCCAGGTAGCCGAGCAGGGCATAGAGCAGGATAAGCTAACGCAGTGGAGCTTTGGTACCTTGCCACGCGAGTACATTAAACTGCAGGCTGGCTATGAGATTAAAGCCTTTCCGGCGTTGGTGGACGAGCGTGACTCGGTCGCGATTAAGCTTTTAGATAACCCGCAGCAGGCGCTGCATGCCAGCAAGCAGGGGCTTCGGCGTTTATTGCTGTTAAATATCCCCTCGCCGGTGAAATATTTGCAGGAGTCGTTGCCGAACAAAGCCAAACTGGGGCTCTATTTTAACCCCTTTGGCCGGGTGCTGGAGCTGATAGACGACTGTATTGCCGCTGGTGTTGATGCGCTGGTCGCCCAGCAGGCGCTGCCGCAAACCGAGACAGAGTTTAGTGCACTAAAAGAGCTGGTTCGCGCCGAGCTTGGCGATACGGTACTGGCGATAGCATTAAAAGTAGAGCAAATTCTGACGCTGTATCATGACATGCAAAAACGGCTGAAAGGTAAAGTCGATTTGGCCCATGTGCAGTCGCAGGGCGATATTAAACGTCAGCTGGACGAGCTTATATTTAAAGGCTTTGTCAGCAGCCATGGCACCGCCAGGTTGGATGACATACTGCGTTATCTGCAGGCAATGCAAAAACGGCTGGAGAAACTGCCGGTCGACCCCCAGCGTGACCGTTTATTGATGCACGAGTATCAAAAAGCAGAGGACGCGTATCACAAGCTGTTGGGCAAATTTAGCGGCAGCAAGCTGCTGCCTGAGCCTGTGCAGGCTATTTACTGGATGCTGCAGGAGCTTAAGGTATCACTGCACGCGCAGCAGCTGGGCACGGCTTACCCGGTATCCGTAAAACGGGTGCTGCATGCGGTGGCCGACATTAAAGGCTAATACGGTAATGTTGGACAGCAGGCTTTACAGTCACAGTGGAAAGTTCTATAACTTAACGCTGTTGTCGCTTGGGGAGGCGTTATGTTAACAAAAGGAGATAACCGGCATTATTTCAGGATGATGGTAAACGCAGACGTAAAACTGCTGATTAACGATCCTGAAGCCGGCCGCACTATTGATGGTATTTGCCGTGATTTAAGTGCTACGGGTATGGCGGTTGAAATTGATGAACCACTGGAAATGGGCACGCTGATTCGGGTGCGGCTCG
The DNA here is from genome assembly GCF_000296695.1 of Rheinheimera nanhaiensis E407-8. Classification (GTDB taxonomy): domain Bacteria; phylum Pseudomonadota; class Gammaproteobacteria; order Enterobacterales; family Alteromonadaceae; genus Alishewanella; species Alishewanella nanhaiensis. Next base: position 62,924 of record NZ_BAFK01000017.1, on the reverse strand, counting down.
ACTCAGCCAATGCCAGCATTCCACCACTGGATGCCGTGGCCAAGGTGATGCGCTGCGCACAGGAAAGTGAAGATTTGTATCAGCTGGGCCTGGCCTTTATGGAGTTAAACTAAGCCTGAAGCTCCTTACAACCATAAAAAAAGCAGCCTTGGCTGCTTTTTTTATGGTTAAGCGACAACTACTGCTGATTAAACAGCACGGTAAAACTTACCGGTACTAATGGCTCGATACGTTTTAACCCCGCCAGCTCCTGCAGCCTGGCCACACCGGCAGCCAAATTAAAGCTGTTAGTGTTTAGCATAACCGGTGTTTCTGTGCTGGCCTGCAGGCTTTTATCCGTTAAGCGGGTAATACGTACTTGTGCGCTCAGCTCGTTGGTTTGGCCGGCTATGTTCACATTCAGCGGCACTGTATGCACGCTAGACTGGCCTACTGAAAGATTATCCAGCTTATCTGATGCCAGCGGCGCTGTTACGCTGATGGCAGTAAATTGCCCGGCGTTTAACACATATTGCCAGATCCGCTCATCGCGAATAGGGATCTGCGTATCCATGCTGTTTACCGCTATGCTGATTTCCACCTTGCTGCCATCCCACTGGCCGCTTAGCTGCTTGAAGCGGTGCGTTTCTGCTACCACATCATTTTTTACCGAAACAAAATGTAACGCCGACTGGCTATTGTCTAACTGCCAGTTAGTGGCCAGGGCACCGCTGCTGGCCAGTGCCAGTGCAATCGTGAATACTTTCATCAGGTTCCTCCAATAGTGTTTAGTGGCGTTAGCTTAACGCAAGGTACTGCCAGCGCCAAATAAGCAGGGTTAGTAGATCTTACACACCAGGCCTTTTAAGTAACTGCCCTCGGGGTAAAAACTGGCGACAGGGTGGTCGCTGTCCTGGCTGAGTTTTTCGATAAATAAACAATCGCGTTTGGCGTCAAGCGCGGCGTCGGCAACGATTTTCTGAAACAGACTGTCTTCCATCAAACCAGAGCAGGAAAACGTCAGCAGCAAGCCACCGGGTTTAACAATCTGCATCGCCACCATATTGATATCTTTGTAACCGCGACAGGCGCCCATTAACTGGGCTTTGCTTTCAGCAAATTTTGGCGGATCGAGTATCACCATATCAAACTGCTTACCCTGTTCCCGGTACTGGCGAAGCAGTTTAAATACGTCAAACCTGACGTTGTCGATCTTGGTTAAGTCTAATTGGTTTAATTCAGCATTTTTAAGCGCTGTGTTAAGTGCCAGCTCAGAGAGATCAGCATTGGTCACCGACAGGGCACCGCCTTGAAGTGCGGCAACGCCAAAGGTGCCGGTATAACTAAAGCAATTAAGCACGGTTTTATTGTTGGCATAACGCTTAGCGGCGGCGCGGCTGGCGCGCTGATCCAGATAAAAACCAGTTTTGTGGCCCTGTATTACATCAACCAGCAGTGACATACCGTGCTCTTTAATCACCACTTCGCCAGTCTGGCGCGGTAAGTGCAGCCAACCGGTAGTAGGCTGCAGCCCTTCTTTTTTGCGCACATCGACATCAGAGCGCTCATAAATGCTGTGGCCGGGAAACAGCGCTACCAGCGCTTTGACAATAGCATCGCGCCAGGCATCAGCACCGGCTGAAAGCAGCTGACAAACTAAAATAGTGTCGTATTTATCAATGGTTACGCCGGGTAGGCCGTCAGATTCAGCGGCAACCACTCTAAGGCCAGTGGTGTCAGTTAAATCATATAGCTCGGTGCGCAGCTGCCAGGCGCGGGCAATGCGGCGCTGAAAAAACACCTCGTCAATCACCTCAGTTTGTGCAAAGCTCCAGGCACGGGCACGAATTTGTGACTGGCTACTGTAAGCGGCGTAGCACAACCAGTCGCCTTTGCTGCTGTATACTGCCACCGTCTGGCCATCGGCAGGGTTACCATGAACCTTGTGCACGGCTTTAGAGAAAATCCACGGATGCTGGCGTTTTAACGATTTTTCGCGGCTATCCTGTAGCGTCAGGCTGGGCATAGCGGCTGGGTGTGCTGGCTTGTTCATTGACTTTTTTACACTGTGCTAGACTAAAGGCCGCATTGTAGAGAAGCGCCGGCCAAAGCTAAAGTAGAATTTGTCTTAGTTAGCGCGTGGCACAGATAAACAGCAGGAGCATACCTTGGCAACAATACCGGCAATGATGCAGGCAATACAGGTAGTCAATCCGGGTAAACACAGTATGCTGCAAACGCAGCTGCTGGCAACGCCTGAGCCCGGGCCCGATCAGCTGCTGATAAAAGTCGCCGCCGCCGGCATTAACCGGGCCGATTTAATGCAGCGCCGCGGTTTATACCCACCACCGGCCAATGACAGCCCGCTCCTGGGGTTGGAAGTAGCAGGCATAGTGGCGGCAGCCGGGCCTTTGCATAAAAGTTGGCTTGGCAAAGCAGTGTTTGGCCTGGTAAACGGTGGCGGCTATGCCGAATATGCGCTGATGCAGGCCGGCCATGCGATGGCGCTGCCTCATGGCTATTCGATGGCGGAAGCGGCTGCCACAGCAGAGGTGTTTTTAACCGCATATCAGCTGTTATCTACTATTGGCAATGTGCAAAGCAGTCAGCGCGTGCTTATTCATGCCGGCGCCAGTGGTGTTGGCACGGCCGCTATTCAACTGGCCAAAGCGCTGGGCGCGCAGGTGGCTGTTACGGCTAGCAGCGACAGCAAACTTGAGGCCTGTCGTCAATTAGGTGCGGATATTGCCATTAACTACCAGAGTGCAGCCTTTGAGCAGGTATTGGCACAGCAGTGGCCGGACGGTATTCAGCTTATTCTGGATCCGGTAGCCGGGGAGTATATTAGCCGGGAAATTCCCTTGCTGGCGATGGACGCCAAACTGGTAGTTTATGCCATGATGGGCGGACGTGAGGTATCGTCTTTGGATCTGGCCGCGCTATTTAAACGCCGCGGCCTGCTGATTTGCTCAACCTTGCGTAACCGCAGTAACCGTTATAAAGCCAACCTGACTCAGGCCTTTAGCCAAAGCTTTGGCAAAGCGCTGGCGCAGCGCGAGATAGCGCCGGTATTGCAGCAACAGTTTCCCTGGCAACAGGCAGAGCAGGCACATCAGTTAATGGCCAGCAATACGACTATTGGTAAGCTTGTGTTAACATTCTGATTTACTGGCAAAATCGCAACGCTTGGGTAAACTGAGTAAGTGCGTTTTATCTTTGACATATGCAGGACACCCGGCCCGAATGACATTAGGAAGTATTGGTAAATCAACATACAGTAAGGCAGTCAGCGTACTGATTAACCGCATTTATGACGCAACGCCGGTCGCCGACTCGGTATATGAGCAGGCGGCCTTGTATTTTCAGCAAACGCTGGCACAGCAAGCCGAAAAAACCGAGCTGGCGCAGCAGGTCATGTTGTTCGAGGGCCGTCAGCAGCAGGTAAGTCAGCGCGATCTGGCGTTGGTCGAACGTAATTTAAAGCAGGCGCAAACCGAGCAGCAAACGTTTACCCAGGCCAGAGAAGAAGAAGCCAGCGTGCGTATGGCGGCGCTAAAACGGCTGTGCCGCGATATTCTGGAGCTGTGTCAGGGCGAGTCGGTGGAAGAAACCAATATGCTCAGCGCCAAGCTGCTGGGCACTATCCAATTGTTGTCGCCCACCGAAGGTAAGCAGATTGCAGCCAGCAACCAGAAAAGTAAACATCTGTACAAGGCCATTTTATCACTGCGCCTGCTGGATAAACTCTTGGCCGATGGCGAGCTGAATAATGCTTACGTGCAGCAGCGGCTGGATGCCAGCAAAGGCAAAAAAGCGCTAAAAGATGAGTATCACCCGTTTCGGGATGATGTACAGTTGCCACTGTTGATGGCAGGCCTGCTACAGGACATTGGCACTTGTCATCCCGACGCCCAACTGATTTTAAAAGGCCCGGATGGTAAGGCTGATGAGTTTCGGGTATTAGATAATGATGAGCGGGTAGCGCTGTTGCAAATCAGCTATCGGGAAAGCCTGAAATACGTGGTGCAGGGCCTGGGGCTGGAAAAATATACCGGTAACTCGAAGCAGGAGCGCGAGCAGCATCTGAAGCTGGAGGCCGAGCGGCAAAACTTTGTCGTTATGCTGCTAAAAAATGCCATTAAGCCTGAGCATGGTATTGGCAACCTGTTAAAAATCCCGCAAATTTACACTTCAGTGGTGCTGTCGACTAAAAGCAGTTATGCCTATGACACCTTACCCAAGGTGGCGCTGGTGTTAGAGAAAGGCGTAGAAAAAGGCATTTACAGTAAAGTCGCGGTTGAAGCACTGCTGGCCATTACCGGCGTGTTTCCGCAGGGCTTTGGCGTAACTTATATTCCGAAAGACTCTGACCGGCAGGATCTGGACCGTTACGAATATGCCATAGTTACCGGCCTGTATCCGGCTGATATTCGCCAGCCCATCTGCCGTATGGTAACGCGCAACCTGACTTATAACGTGTCGGCCCAGGGCTGCATTATCAGTGTCGAGAACAACCTGTATTATCCGCCGGCACGCAAAAAGCTGGAAAAAATCAGTGAAGAGCGCCTGCTGGAGATACTCAGCAAGCTGGTATCAAACTTTGAAGAGCGTAAAAATATGCCGCTGCTGCCCAAGTGCTGGCATCCGGATGAGTATTTCTCTTACGTGAAAAACCAAAACCTGTGGAATAAAGTGGTCATACACAACAACTAGCCGCTGCTGACAGCGGCTATCGCCGTCAGGTTTGTTGTTTAGCCTGCTTATCGGCCTTTGGGCTAGTGTCATCAGAGCTGTCCGTCAACGAGCTGTCGTCCACCGGTTTGTTGGCTTTTGAGCCGTCAGCATCAACCTGCTCAAAACTGTCATCACTTTTATCAAGCTCGACATCTTCATCATAGCCGGCCGGCACTTGCTGGCGTGCAGCCTGATATTCTTCATCATGCATTTGTGCCAGCACCACTTCTTCGTCCACCCGCGGGTCCAGCGCAGCGGCCAGTGGTGAGGAGACTAAATCGCCCGAGCCCATTTTAAACTGGGCATTTTGCTGCTCGTCCATCATGCGCTTCACTTGCTTTTGCGTGTAATTTACCCGTAGCAGGCGTAAGAACAGCGCAAAAGCACAGCAACTGATAAAAGCATACAGCATAGATGGGCCAATCAGCTGCATCAGGGCTGAGGCCAGCAGCGGGCCAAAACAGGCACCCAAACCAAAAGTCAGTAATACGGTGGCAGACAGCGCCACCCGATCATTTTGCTCGACATTTTGGTTAGCAAAAGCCGAAGCAATCGGATACAGCGTAAAGGCCAGAATGCCATAGCAAAAAGTAGCGAACAGCAGCAGTAAGCCTGATAGCGGCAGCAGCGCAATTAACAACGTCAGGATGGTCAGTACCGCAGCATTAAAGCGTAAAATGCGGCTGCGCGGAATGCGGTCAGAAATTTTGCCCATCGGCCACTGTGCCAGCAAACCGGCCAGTATCGTCACCGACATAAACAAGGTAACCTGCTCTGTACTCATACCTTTGCTGGCAGCATAGGCCGGTGCCAGGCCGTAAAACGAGCCGGCCATCATGCCGGCCACGGTAATAGCGGTAAGTGACTGCGGTACTTTTTTCCAGAAGATGAATATTTGCAGTGGTGCCGGTTGCAGTGGCGCCGGGTGAATGCGCCGGGTCAGGGCTATCGGCACTATGCACAGCGAATAACACATACTGATGATCAGCAGCGGCGCTGTGCCAAGCTCAGGAAACTGGCTTAACATAGCCTGGCCGCCGATCATGCCAAGGTAAGAGGTAATCATATAAAAGGCGAACACGGTGCCGCGCTGTGAGCTTTCGGTTTGCTCATTGAGCCAGCTTTCCAGCACCATGTACTGACACATCATGCCCATGCCAACCACTACCCGCAGTACCAGCCAGATAGCCAGTTCGTCTATCAGCACATGGCTCATCGCGCAGGTGCTGACAATGGCCGCACTGGCGACAAAGGCGCGAATATGACCGACCCGGGCTATCACTTTATGGCCCAGCTTAGAGCCCAGCACCAGCCCGAGGTAATAGCAGGACATCAGCGCACCTATCCAGGTGGAATCGACATTCTGCTGCGCCAGCGATAAGCCCAGGTAGGTCGATAAACTGCCCTGGGCCACCAGCATCAATAGGGTGGTTAAAAATAATGCGCTAAAACTGCGATAGGGGTGTTTGCCGGACATCCGTTGCCTTTTTAAAAAATACAGGCAGCCAAGGCTGCCTGCGTATTATTTTACCCGCATACCTGGTGTAGCACCGTCATCCGGTGACAGGATAAAAATATCACTGCCGCCGGGGCCGGCTGCCAGCACCATGCCTTCAGATAAACCAAAGCGCATTTTACGTGGCGCTAAATTGGCTACCATCACCGTTAAACGACCTTCCAGCTGCTCTGGTGCATAGGCCGCTTTAATGCCGGCAAATACCTGACGGACTTCACCGCCACCGATATCCAGCTGTAGCTGCACCAGTTTATCCGCGCCTTCAACGGCGTCAGCTTTAATAATTTTCGCTACCCGCAGGTCAATTTTGGCAAAATCATCAATGCTGATGGTTTCGCTAATCGGCTCGCGTGCACTGGCTGCGGCTTTGGTATCAGTTTTAGCGGCCTGTTCAGCTACCGGTTTAGTGCTGGTTTGCGGTTGCAGGTTATCTTTTGATGCCTCCAGCATGGCTTGCACTTTCAGCGGATCAACCCGCTGCATCAGCGCTTTAAACGGGTTAACGGCATGGTTTAGCAGCGGTTGCTGGTAAGTGTTCCAGCAAAGGGTGCTGTTTAAAAAGGCTTCGGTCTCGGATGCCATCAGCGGTAATACCGGTTTTAAGTAGTGCATCAGGACGCGGAACAGGTTAATGCCCATCGAGCAGACATCATGCGCTTCTTGCTGTTTGCTCTCATCTTTTACCAGCACCCAGGGCGCCTTGGCATCAATATATTGGTTGGCTTTATCGGCCAGCGCCATAATATCGCGGATCGCGCGGGCAAATTCACGCTTTTCAAAGCTGTCGGCAATGCTGTCGCCCATAGCGACGAATTCAGCGAGCAGCGCAGGTTCAGCAACAGCGGCTGACAGCTTGCCATCAAAACGCTTAGTAATAAAACTGGCGCAGCGGCTGGCAATATTGACCACTTTACCCACCAGATCGGCATTTACCTTCTGGCTGAAGTCATCCAGGTTTAAGTCCAGATCAGTAATGCCACTGGTCAGTTTAGAGGCAAAGTAGTAGCGCAGGTATTCCGGGTTTAAATGATCCAGATAGGTGCGGGCTTTAATAAAGGTACCGCGCGACTTGGACATTTTAGCGCCATTAACGGTAACAAAGCCGTGCGCATAAATCGCATTGGGTTTTCTAAAGCCGGCGCCGTGCAGCATGGCGGGCCAGAACAGGCTGTGGAAATAAATAATGTCTTTGCCGATAAAGTGATACACCTCGGCGTCAGAGTCTAGGCGCCAGAACTCATCAAAGTTAATGCCGGTTTTATCGCAGAAGTTTTTAAAACTGGCCAGGTAGCCAATAGGCGCATCTAACCAAACATAGAAAAACTTGCCCGGTGCGCCTGGAATTTCAAAGCCAAAATAGGGCGCATCACGGCTGATGTCCCACATTTGCAGGCCGTCTTTAAACCATTCCTGCAGTTTATTGGCCATCTCATCCTGCAAACTGCCGCTACGGGTCCAGTCTTGCAGCATTTGACCAAAGGCCGGCAAGTCAAAGAAGTAATGCTCAGAGTCTTTTAGTACCGGCGTAGCGCCTGATACCACTGAACGGGCGTTCTTGACTTCAGTCGGGCTGTAAGTGGCGCCGCAGACATCGCAGCTGTCGCCGTTTTGATCCAGCGCACCACATTTGGGGCAGTCGCCTTTAACAAAGCGGTCGGGCAAAAACATCTGCTTTTCCGGGTCAAACAGCTGGCTGATGGTCTTGCGCTTAATGTAACCGCCATCATTGAGTTTGTTGTAGATCTGGCTGGCAAACTGACGGTTTTCCTCACTGTGGGTCGAGTAGTAATTGTCAAAGCCGATAGCGAAACCGGCAAAATCCGCCTGATGTTCAACATTGGTTTTGGCAATCATTTGCTCGGGCGTAATGCCTTGCTCCTGCGCTTTAAGCATAATAGGCGTGCCGTGGGCATCGTCGGCGCAAACGTAGTAACACTGGTGGCCGCGTGCTTTTTGAAAGCGAGCCCAGATATCGGTTTGAATATATTCCAGTAAATGGCCTAAATGGATAGGGCCATTGGCATAGGGTAAAGCGCTGGTTACCAGTATTTTCCGTGTCGACATTAAGCGGTGCTCTTTTGCATAAATAACTGAAAAAATTTCGCTAAATGATACACTAGCCGTCATCGTTGCGCACCCGCCAAGCAGCGGATTGGGCAAAAAAACGCGTTAACTCTGAAATTGGAAAGGTGCTGATGTTTAACTGGTTTAAAGCAAACCAAGCGCAAGTGCTGCCGGAAGCGTTACAACAGTTGTTGCAACAATGGCAACTGCCGGGCAGCGGTGTGCCGTTATCTCTGTTGCTGCATAGCGCCAGGATGGAAAAAAACACCCTGCAGTTAAGTTTGCAACTGCCGCTGTTGTCAATCCGGCAGCCACTGCAGCAGGCGCTGACAGAGGCCGGTTTTAGCTGCGCCTTACAGCTAAGCTATGAGCTGGATATCGCGCCGGTGTTTAACCGCATTAAACAGATCATTCTGGTGGCGTCCGGCAAAGGCGGTGTTGGTAAATCGACCACGGCCGTGAATATTGCCGCTGCCCTGGCGCTGGAAGGCGCTAAAGTCGGCTTGCTGGATGCGGATATTTATGGCCCGTCTATTCCTACTATGCTGGGGCTTAGTGGCGAGAAAATCAGCTCGCCGGATAATAAGCTGATGCAGCCTAAGTTTGCCCACGGTGTGTATGTGCAATCAATAGGTTTTTTAGTTGACCCGCAGCAGGCGTCAGTCTGGCGTGGGCCTATGGCCAGTCAGGCGTTGCTGCAACTGTTAAATGAAACCCTGTGGCCAGAGCTGGATTATTTAATTGTTGATATGCCGCCGGGCACCGGCGATATTCAGCTGACGATGGCACAAAAGCTGCCGGTTACTGCGGCCATAGTGGTCACCACACCACAGGATGTGGCGCTGGCCGATGCACAAAAAGCCATTAGCATGTTTCGTCAGGTGAATATTGCGCTGCTGGGCCTGGTGGAGAACATGAGCTTTTACCAGTGCAGCCAGTGCGGCGCACAGGATGATATTTTCGGCACTGATGGCGGTGTGGCGCTGGCAGAGCGCTATCAGGTGCCGGTGCTGGGACAATTGCCGCTACAAAAGCACATCCGCGAGCAGGCGGATGCCGGTGTGCCGGTGGTGTTAAAACAGCAGCCAGTGGCGCAAATTTACCGTACAATCGGCCAGCAAATTATGCTGGCGCTGCATTGGCAGACCAGTGCGCAACAGCGCCGCCAACCTGAAATTATCATAACGGACGATTAGAATGAGACTGTGTGACCGTGATATAGAGCGCTATTTAGCCGAAGGTAAAATTAGCATTGCACCTATGCCTGACACCGACATGATAAGCGGTGTCAGCGTCGATATTCGCCTGGGTAATAAGTTCCGCGTGTTTCAGGCCCATGCCGCGCCTTATATCGATTTAAGCGGCCCCCGCGCCGAAGTCGACAAAGCGCTGAACAGCGTGATGAGCGATGAGATTTACATTGCCGATGGCGATAAGTTTATTCTGCACCCGGGCGAGCTGGCGCTGGCGATGACGCTGGAGTCGGTAACGTTACCGGATGATATAGTCGGTTGGCTGGATGGCCGCTCATCATTAGCCCGCTTAGGCTTAATGGTGCATGTTACCGCTCACCGTATCGATCCGGGCTGGTCGGGTAATATCGTGCTGGAGTTCTACAACAGCGGTAAATTGCCGCTGGCGCTTAGACCGAAAATGAAAATTGGTGCACTGAATTTTGAGTTAATGACCGGACCGGCAGCGCGACCTTACAACAAAAGAACCGATGCGAAATATCAGCAACAAACCGGTGCGGTAGCAAGCCGTATTGGCCATGATGATAAAGGCTAACACCATCTTAAGTGGCTGAAAGTAAAAAGCCCACGCAAAGCGTGGGCCAAAAGCTATAAAGCAAAAATGAAGCGGGATGATTATGCAATAAAGTTGCATAGCTTGGCAACAGCTGTGCGCAAAAATTCTGCATCAACGGGTTGGCTGCGTGGTAAATGTAATAACTGTGCATTATGCTCAGTTAACTTTTAATATCAGGGAGAGAAAACGATGTCAGTGAACGAAAATCAACATAAATGGCATTTTTTTCGCAGTGGTGGTTTTGATCAGGTGGCGCTGGAGCGCGGGGCAGACTTACAACACTTAAGCGAGTTAGATCCCAAGCTGTGGACCGTGCTTAACTGCCCGACCACCGGGCTGGAGTTTGACAACCGCACCCTGGCGCTATTAGACAGCGATGGCGATGGCCAGGTGCGGATCCCTGAAGTGCAATCTGCTGTGCGTTGGTGCTGCCAGCGTCTGCTGGATGCCGATCTGATGTTTCAAAGCCCTGGCGTGCCGCTGTCAGCCATCAATGATCAGGACGAAGAGGGGCAGGCGCTTAAAACCGCCGCCCAGCGTGTGCTGCAATACAGTGGCAAAACCGCGCAAGATTTACTGCAAACTGAAGACTTTGCCGACAAAGCCCGGCTATTTTCGGCCGACCATTTTAACGGTGATGGCGTTGTGATGGCCGAGCTGACCGACGATGAAGAAGTGAAACAGCTGATCACGGATATTGTCAGTGTGACCGGTGGCGTGGCGGATCGCAGCGGTGGCCTGGGTGTGGATGAAACCCTGTTGGCCGGTTTTATGTCCGATGCTAAGGCCATCGTCGACTGGCATCAGGCCGGTGAGGCCGGCTCCACCGAGCTGCATCCATTAGGCAGCGCGACGGCTGATGCCGTCGCCGCCTTTGAGCAAGTGCAGGCCAAAATAGATGACTTTTTTGTCCGCTGTCAGTTAGCCGCGTTTGATAGCCGGGCCACACCGGCACTTAACCCTGAAGCCGGCGTTTATGCAGTGTTGGCCAACCGTGCCGTTGCCAGCGCAGATAGCGATATCGCCGCCTTACCGTTAGCAGAAGTGGCACCAGAGCGGCCTTTACCGCTTGGCAGCGGCGTAAACCCGGCCTGGGCCGGCGCCATAGCCCAATTTAGCACTAAGGTGGTTCAGCCGTTACTGGGCAAAGACACTGACAGCCTGCAGTATGCCGACTGGGCGGCTATTTCTGCCCAGCTCGCCAGCTGGCGCGCCTGGCAGGCCAGCAAGCCTGACTCTGCCTTACACCAGCTGCCGACAGCGCGGTTGCAGCAGATCATCAACTCGGATCTTGCCTCGCGTTTAGAAGCCTTGATAGTTGCTGATAAAGCGGAAAAAACCTTTGCCGATAATGTCGATAATGCCGAGCGATTAGTGCATTTTCAGCGTTATCTGGTGACTTTGCTGCGCAACTTTGTTTCGCTGAGTGATTTCTATCAAGGCCACCAGAAGGCGATTTTCCAGGCGGGTACCCTGTATCTGGACCAGCGTAGCTGTGAGCTGGTGCTCTATGTTAACGATCAGGCCCGGCATGCCACTATGGCGCCGTTTAGTGGTTGTTATCTGGTGTACTGCAGTTGTGTGCGCAGCGGTGAAGCACCGGTGAATATCGTCGCCGCTTTAACCGGTGGCGATGTGGATGAATTAATGGTGCCCGGGCGTAACGGCGTATTTTATGACCGCCAGGGGCGGGACTGGAAAGCCAGCGTAACTAAAGTTGTCGCGCAACCGGTGAGTATCCGCCAGGCATTTTGGTCACCCTATAAAAGGGTGGCGGCCTTTATTGAAACACAGCTACAAAAATTTGCCGCCAGCCGGGATAAAGATATCGAGTCTAAAACCACGGCGGATATTGCAGCAGCGCCAGCAGCGGGCGCCAGCAGTTTTGATATTGCCAAGTTTGCCGGTATTTTTGCTGCTATCGGCCTGGCAGTGGGCGCCTTGGGCACGGCATTAGCGGCGATAGTGTCTGGCCTGTTTGCTTTACCTTTATGGCAAGTGCCGTTGGTGCTGCTGGGCGTTATGCTTTTGATCTCCTGTCCATCTATGCTGATGGCTTACATGACATTGCGCCGGCGTAACCTGGGGCCTTTACTTGATGCAAACGGTTGGGCAGTAAACACCCGGGCGCGTATTAATGTGCCTTTTGGTGCCTCGTTAACAGGGCTGGCCACGTTACCCAAAGGCGCCAAACGCACGATGACTGATCCCTTTGCCGAGAAAAAACAGCCCTGGGGCTTAATTATCCTGCTGCTGGTGTTAGCCGCTGCGGCAGTGTGGTTTTGGTTATACCGATAAGTGGTGTTACAGGCTGTGTCAGGCGGTAGTAAAACAGGAAGCGGTTGGTGAGTGCAGCAAGTATTTTGCGGTTAGTGTTACTGGCTGCTATCTGGGGCGCGTCTTTTTTGTTTATGCGTCTGGGTGTGCCAGAGCTGGGGCCGGCCTGGCTGATGTTTGGCCGGGTATTTATGGCGTCAGTGTTTTTAGCGCTGGTTGCGCTGGCGCTAAAGCAACGTTTGCCGCTCAGGCAATATGCCGTACACTATTTGCTGCTGAGCTTTTTTAACACGGCCTTGCCGTTTTTGTTATTTGCCTATGCGGCGCAAAGCCTGACCGCCTCCTTACTGGCCGTGCTCAACGCCACGGCACCGCTGTGGGGCGCTATTATTGGCTGGCTGTTCTTTCGTCAACCTATGTCGCTCAGGCTGGCAGCAGGTCTGCTGCTTGGTATCACAGGGGTTGGTATCCTGGTGGGGTTTGACGGCACCGTAACAGACAAAAGCAGTGTGTGGGCATTAGTGGCCGCAGCGGCGGCCGCTTGCTGTTATGGCATAGCTACCTGGTATACACGGCAAGCCAAACCGGTGCCGGCCTTTAGTAACGCTCATGGCAGTATGTGGGCGGCCAGCCTGTGGCTTTTGCCTTTGTTATGGTTTATCCCGCCCCCGGTGGCTGAACCTGCCGCGACCAGCCTGTTAGCCGTGCTGGCACTGGGTGTGCTTTGCACCGGTGTGGCGTATTTGCTGTATTTTCGTCTGGTGCAAGACCTTGGCGCCACACCAACGCTTAGCGTAACCTTTTTAATTCCGGTATTTGGTGTGTTGTGGGGGCACCTGTTTTTGCATGAAGCGGTCGGCTGGCATACGCTATTTGGCGCCGCTATTGTTATTATCGGTACTATGCTGGTAACCGGTTTTCGTATTACTGCACTTTTTACCCCGGCAAAGGAGACGCAATGAAACTTTATGGCTCACAAACTTCACCCTATGTCAGACGGATCCGCTTGTTACTGGCCGATAAGCCGCATGATTTTATCAATCTGAATATTTTTGCCGGGCAAGACCGGCAAACCCTGGCTGCCATTAACCCGACGCTGCGCATTCCGATGCTGGAGCATGACGGCGAGGTGATTTTCGACTCCGGCGTGATCTACCGCTACCTGGCCGCGCAACTGGGTTTAACCGCGCTTAGCTGGTATCAGGAAAACCAGCTGACGGTGATTAACGCGGTAAATGATTCGCTGGTAATGCTATTACAATGCAGCCGCAGCGGCTTTGATACCAGCGAAGATAAGTTGTTTTTTGACCTGCAAAAAGAGCGGGTTGCTACCTGTCTTTATGTGTTAGAGCAGCAGGCAGCCAATAGCGAGTTTAGTCAGTGGCACTACGTTAGCATGGCGCTGTACAGCCTGATTGACTGGACCCTGTTTCGCCAGTTGGTTGAGCTGGATGATTACCCGGCGCTGTTAGCCTTTGTCGCGGCCAACAGTCAGCAGCCGGGCGTTGCCGTAAGCGACCCGCGTTTAGGTTAAGCCCGTCGTTAGCCGGCCTTTTTTAACCACAGCGGCTCTATTAATACACTGTGCTCAGCGTCGGATAACCATATTTGGCCGTCGCTGATATTGCACTGCAGCTGCATAGTGCGGTTAACCAGTTTGGCCATCTCAGCTACCGAGGTTTCGCTGATCTCCAGCACGCTGAGGTTTTGATAGCGCTGCAGCGCTTGTTCATTTTGTTTCCACCACACCGGCACACTGCGGCCACCATAACAAAATAGCTGGACCTGCCTGGCCCGGCCGGCTGCCTTGCGCAACCATTTCTCATCACTTTGGCCAAATTCTACCCACAGGTTGATGTCACCGCTTAAACTTTTATCCCACAGCTCCGGCTCGTCATCTTCAGCGCTTAGCCCTTTGGTAAAACTTAAGCTATCACTCGCATTTAAGGCAAATGCCAGCAGGCGCACCATCATGCGCTCGTTATTCTCTGACGGGTGCTGGGCCAGCGTCAGGCTATGGCTTTGATAGTAATGCCGCTCCATGTCGGCGATTTGTAACTGCACTTTAAATACGGTGGCTTTCAGCGCCATAAGGTTGTCTCACTGCGTGCGAACTGGTGGGCGAGTGTACCCTGAAGTGCCATGCAGCTCAATTAACGGCTTTTGCCGGCGCGGCTATGCCATGACACAAAAAACTGCGCTATGCTGTGGTAAAGCGAGCTAAATGGTTGAGTTTACAAACGATGTCGGCATTTGATTTTGCGATGATACAAAATTTTGTTATCGCGCTACTGCTTGGCGCCCTGGTAGGTATTGAGCGGGAGAAACACCGCCGCGACGAGCACCCAAACAGTTTTGGCGGCCTGCGTACTTATATTCTGTTTGCCCAGGCGGGCGCGGTGTCGGCCTGGTTGTCACTGCATATGCAGTCATCCTGGTTGTTCGTAGTGACGGTATTGGTCGTCGCGTTGGCGGTGTTAATCGCCTATGTGCTGGAAAATCGTAATAGCCCCAACTCGCTGGGCTTAACCAGTGAAATCAGCGCCATTACGGTCACCTTGCTCGGTGGTGCGGCAATGTTTGGTTATGCTGAGCTGGCGGTAATGCTGGGCATTCTGACCTCGGCGATTTTAACCTTTAAACAACCGCTGCATGGGCTGGTAAACAAAATTGGCATGGACGATTTGTATGCCGGTTTAAAGCTGCTGATCGCCAGCTTTATTGTGTTGCCGCTATTGCCCAATACGCCGGTAGATCCCTGGCAAGCGCTTAACCCCTACAAACTGTGGCTGCTGGTGATCCTGATTTCGTCTATGTCGCTGCTCGGTTATGTCGCTGTGCGCTGGCTGGGCGCAGCGCATGGTGCTGTGGTTACCGGCATCAGCGGCGGCCTGGCGTCGTCTACCGCCGTAACGCTAAGCTTTGCCCGCAGCAGTAAAGTTGAGAGCGATTCGCTGGCGGCCGATACCCAGGCCAGTGGTTTACTGTTGGCCTGGCTGGTGATGTTTATCCGCGTGATGGTTACTGTAACTATCGTATTTAAACCGCTGCTGGCAGCACTGTGGCTGCCATTTAGCGTGATGGCGTGTACCACAGCAGTGATGGCCGCGGTGTTTTACTGGCATGGCAGCCGGCGCTATCAGGCACCACAGCAAAGTTCGGTAAAAGTGACCAACCCCTTTAGTTTGCTGGCCGCGATAAAGTTCGGCGCCTTATTTGCGGCAATTTTGCTGCTGGTAAAACTCACCGAACACTACGCCGCAGAAGAGGGCTTGTATCTGCTGGCCGCGGTAGCCGGTTTAACTGACGTTGATGCCATTACCTTGTCAATGTCCGAATATGGCCGCCAAGCTGCTGAGGGCCTGACGACAGCCGCTGTGGCTATTACCATAGCGGCGCTGAGTAATACCGTGGTGAAATGTGCGCTGGTGTACACCTTGGGCGCACGGGCGCTGGCCAATAAAGTGCTGCTGGCAACGGCGGCAATTGTTAGCGCCGGTGTTATCAGTATCGCTCTGGTTTAGTTGGCCAGCAGCTTATTGACTATTTGTTGCACCGCACTTAGCTGTGCGCCACTACGGGTGGCATAATCTGGCCCGGTGTAGCCCCACCAGTCCCAGCAGGCATTGGGGTTAAAGGGGTTAATGTTACTGGCACGGGTTTGCGGGTAAAACACCACCAGCTGGTTTGTGTCAGCATACTGATTCAGGCCAGTGCCGGTGACAAAAGCCTCGCCAACGCTATCGGCATTTTGTTTACAGCCGTGGAAGCTGACATGCAAGCGACAACTTTGGCCATCGGCACAACTTGCCGGCACATACAAATAGCCGGTTTGCGCCAGTGTGTTTTGCGCAGCCGTTGATAATTTATGTTGATCCAATTTGAGCAGTTGTCCTGCAGCGCGGCTGCTTTTCGGGTTTTGCTTACCCAGCAAAAAGGTTAACAATTCGCCGGCCGCATCATAAGTGCAACTGGCAAGAAAAGGTGGCTCGGACACCACGCAGTGGCCTAAATCTGTGCGATCAGTGGGGAAGGTATGGCCAAAAGCTTTGTCGTTCACTAAGGCAATATTATGCTCGGCCAGCCATTGCTGATATTGCTTTTGTAGCGTCACAGCCAGACCTGGATAAACAGTGGCGTCTTTGCTACCGTGAAAAATCCATACTTTATCCTGTTGTAGCGCTGTCACTGGAGCCAGGTTGCCGTTGTTCTGCTGGTCTTTTAAATAGCTATTGATCGCAGTCATGTCGGGTGCGCTGCTCGCCTTGTTAAAACAATGCTCTAGCGCCAGGCCCAGACTATTCTGCGCACAATACACCGGGCCGGCCGCCAGCATGGCGACACCGTCAACCTGTTCAGCAAAGGCCAGGTGGTATTGACCCGCCATATAAGCGCCACTTGAGAGACCTGATAGGGTAATGTTTGGCTGCAATGTCAGTTTGGGCAGGGTGTCGGTATCTGCAGCCAAAGGCTGAGACGTGGCAGCAAAGAGCAGAGCTGCAAGTACGTAACGTGGCATGGTGACTCCTGAAAATAAACTACGCTATGGCAACCATGACAAAATAACCATCCGGCGGCAATAAGGCTTTAGTACAGCCTGGTGAGCAAGGCAGACATTAATGGAGAGTAGAGGATGACAGATAATAAAAATCAACAACACAAAGAATTACCTGAAGAGCATATCGATCCACTTATTACTCATCTGCACAGCGTTATCCGGCAATGTGTTCGTGTATTAGCTGTGTTGATGGTAGCGGTCATTATTTGGGGTATTGGCGACGTACTTTATGTTTTGTATCAGCGGCTGATGACACCGCCGATGTTCTTGCTCAATATTAACGATATTTTCTACACCTTCGGTGCCTTTATGGCGGTGCTGATAGCAATAGAGATATTTATTAACATCCGCTTATACCTGGAGTCTAACGACTTTCCGGTTAAGTTAGTGGTTGCCACGGCATTAATGGCTATTGCGCGTAAAGTGATCGTGCTTGATGTAGAAAAAATGTCGGCAGAGTACATTTTGGCAGTAGCGGTCACTGTGTTAGCGTTAGGGGTAACTTACTGGTTATTACACAAAGAGCATAAAGCATTGAACAGCCGTTAATAAAACGGATAGTCCAGGTATTGCAGATAGCGGTTTTTATCCAGCGTGGCCGGTAGCGTCTGCCATAAGCGTTCAGCATGCTGTGTATGCTGCTGATAAAAGTCCTGGCTTAGCATCAGATAGCCATCACTTTGATACAGTGGGGGGTAAAGTAGTAGCACGGGGATACGGTTGATATGCTGCTCTTGGGCATTAACACCATTGAGCTGACACAACACTGTAGTGGCATCAACCCGGCCTGACACCACCAACTCCAGCGCTTGCTCGGCTGAATGCACAGGAACCAGTAGCGTATTGGCCGGAAACGGAATAGGGCGATAGCCCAGCGGTCGTGACACCGTAATGGCGCTTTGGCTACTGATTTTTTCCGCCAGATTATTATCAAAGCGATAGGCCAGACACAGCCCCAGCTGATTAATGGCGCGGCCTGGATCCGCCGTGCCGTCAGGCCGGGTCGGGTAACGGGTAAAATGGGCCCGGTCCTTATCATAAGCGGCTACCAGCGCATCAACACTGTTGTCTTCCAGTTGTTGCAGACAGCGCAACCAGGGCATACGCACCAGCTCCAGCGTTAGCCCGGCGGCAGCGGTGGCACGGCGCAAGTGTTCAATGGTGGCTCCGGGCTGCTCTGGTATTGCAGCGCTGTTACCGGCGTAATAAGGCAGTAACTGTTTGTCCTCGTAACAAAAGCGCAGTGTCACTGCCGTAACGGCGGCGGGCACGCCTTGGGTAGCCAGCACATCCGCTTGCACTACGCTGCCCGGCAGTGTGCTACCCATCAGGGTGATACTAAGTAATACGGTTTTTATCGACATCCTAAGGCCAGGGTAATAACCACACTTGCTATAAACAACACATCAGCTTAGTAACTAAATACGCGCGCCACACCGCGTGAGCGCGGATCGGCCACAGCCTCCACTTCTGTGCCTGTTACCCGTATTGCCTGAATATCGCCCAGGCTCCAGCTTTGTGTGTACAGGTTATAACCTTGCTGCTGTAAGGCCTGCTGCACCTCGGGTAGTAATGGCGCATAAGGCTCCATAGTAATTTGGTGCTCTGGCAGCAATTGGTGATGAAACCGCGGCGCGGCAACCGCATCCTGTAATGACAGCTGATAGTCATACAGGTTAGTGATCACCTGAAATATTGAGGTAAAAATGGTCGAGCCGCCCGGCGTGCCAATTACCAGCTCTACCTGCTCATCATTCACCAGCAGGCTGGGTGTCATTGACGATAACATCCGTTTACCCGGCGCGATGGCATTAGCGTCACTACCCACTACGCCAAAGGCATTGGGCACGCCAGTCTTGGCCGAGAAGTCATCCATTTCGTTGTTCAGTAAAAAACCGGCACCTTCCACCACCACACCGCTGCCAAAGTCCAGGTTTAAAGTGTAGGTATTGGATACCGCATTACCTTGCTTGTCTAAGATAGAAAAATGGGTGGTGTGATACCCTTCCAGGCCGGGTTTTACTGCAGCGGTAGCGGATAGCTGTTTGGGGTTAATCTCACTGGCGCGTTTATCCAGATAGGCGGCATCTAACAGTTGTTGCTGTGGCACTGAAGTAAAGTCAGGGTCGCCCAAATAGTCGGCACGGTCGGCAAAGACACGCTTTTCAATTTCGGCAATTAAATGCACATACTGCGCACTGTTAAGGGCAACGCCGTCAAAATGCGCTGCCAAACGCTGCTTTAAGCCTAATAGCTGGCTAAGCGCTATGCCACCTGAGCTAGGTGGTGCTGTCGTCACCAGCTGTTTACCACGCCAGGGGGTAATAATGGGCTCGCGCCAGCCTGCTTTATAGCCGGCTAAATCGTCCAACGTGATAAGGCCGCCGCCGCGCTGCATTTGCGCCGCAATAAGCCTGGCGGTTTCACCCTGATAAAAATCTGTCGGGCCTTCTTTGGCAATGCGGGTTAGGGTGGCGGCCAGCTCTGGTTGGGTAAAATTCTGTCCGGCCTGCATGCGGGCAAAATAGCGGGCAAAATTGGTTTTGCCTTCCAGTTGTTGCAGTAAGTCTGCCCGGTATTGATATTGGTTTTCTGCTACGATAAAGCCGTTTTTAGCATAGCCAATGGCAGGCTTTAGCAGCTCTGCCCAGGGCAAGCTGCCAAAGCGCTTGTGTGCCTGCCACAGCCCCATCACGGTGCCCGGCACACCACTGGCCAGATGGCCAATAAGGCTAAGGTTAGGAATAAGCTGTTTATCGGCATCCAAATACATATCAGGGTGGGCTTTAGCCGGCGCCGTTTCGCGGTAATCTAAAAAGTAGGGCTTGCCGTCAAACCACAGCGTCATAAAGCCGCCACCACCTATATTGCCAGCTTCGGGGTAGGTAACCGCCAGGGTAAAGGCGGTTGCTACAGCGGCATCTACCGCATTGCCACCCTGGCGTAAAATAAGCTCTGCAGTGTCGGCACCATAGCGGTCGGGTGAAGCAACTGCACCGCGGCCATCATTGCCCTGGGCGGCTTGCACCGCAAAGCTTAGCCATAACACAGTAATAATCAGGTGTCGTAGCGCCAACATAAGCCCCTCCGTTAATGACAATACTGTTCTACCTTGCCTTGCCGTTAATTACAAGGTGTGACAAAAACCAAAGCGCCGTCTATGCTGAGTAACAACTGCTAACTACTTGCTATAAAGCAAGTTTTGTTGGCAATCAAAAAATTTTAATAACAACTCATGGGTAGCATTATGGCAATTTGGCAAACGGTAGGCGGGCGCTTGCTCAGCATCTCTGTTCTGGCCTTAACCGGCTTTATGGTGCTGGCGATGGTGGCGCTGAGTGCACTGCAACACAGTTTGATAGAAGGGCGCGAAGATCGCGTGGTAGCGGTTATTGATAGCGGCCTGAGTATCCTAAAGCATTACCAGGCGCTGCAACAAAACGGCAGTTTAAGCCAGGAGCAGGCGCAGCAACAAGCGATGGCGGCGATAAAGGCCATTCGCTACGACGGCACCGAATATATCTGGATCAACGACACTGGCCGGCCCATTCCAAAGATGATAATGCACCCGACCGTACCGGCGCTGGATGGCACTGTGCTGGATAGGCCAAACTTTAATCACGCCACCCTAATGCGTAACCGCGATGGCAGCCAGCAGCAAAGCCTGGCCAATGCCAACTTGTTCGTCAGTTTTGTTGATGTAATAAACCGCTACGGCAATGGGTTTGTCGAGTATCAGTGGCCTAAGCCGTTAAAAGGCGGCGGAGTGACAGAAGAACGTTACACCAAGCTATCGTACGTGGCTAAAGACGACAACTGGGGCTGGGTGTTAGGCTCCGGCATCTATATTGATGATGTGAATGCGGCATTTTGGGCGGTGGCAACGCAAATCAGTCTGGTGGTGCTGCTGGTTGTCGTGTTGACGGTCGGCATGTCGTTGTATATCCGCCGCTGGCTGCTGCAGGCACTGGGCGGCGAGGTAGCCAGCACCAAAGCGCTGGTGCAACAGGTGGCAGCAGGCGATTTTTCGGTGCAGTTTAATCTGGCCAGCAATGATAACGACAGTTTGCTGGCGGCGCTTAGTGGCTTAGTAGCACAGTTAAGAGGCATTATCGGTAAGCAGCAGGCGATGGCCGAGCAACTGGCGCAGCAATCTGAAGCGCTGGATGATACCAGCCAGCATACCCAGCAAATACTGCAAAGTGTGATGGATCAGACGGCGCAGGTTGCCACTGCCGTTAATGAAATGACAGCGACCTGTGAGGATATGGCGCGCAGCGCCACCACCGCAGCTAAAGCCGCACGGGATGCTGATCAGGAAACCCAAAGCGGGGTAACATCAGTGCAGCAAACGATCAGTGCCATCGATGCGCTGAAACTGAAGTTAGAGCAAGTGTCCGAGGTAATTGCCCAGTTATCGAAGCGGGGTGAAGAAGTCGGTGCGGTCACCGATGTGATCGGCGCTATCGCCGAGCAAACTAACCTACTTGCGCTAAATGCGGCAATAGAAGCGGCCCGCGCCGGCGAAATGGGCCGTGGTTTTGCTGTGGTAGCTGACGAGGTTCGTACTCTGGCCAGCCGCTCTCAGGCCTCTACGCAGGATATTAACCAGCGTATTCAGGGTATACAGCAAGACTCGGCAAACGCCGTTGAATCGATGGCACAAAGTAAAACGGAAACCGAGCAAACCATTCAATGCTCGCAGCAAGCCAATGCAGCGTTAAGCCGGATTAACGCGGCGGTATCCAGCATTACTGACGTAAACGATCAGCTGGCCAGTGCCACTGAAGAGTTAGCCGTGGTATCTGGCACCATTAACGAGAACATGGAGAATATCGCTAACGCTGTAGAAAGCACTACGGCAAAATCTGCAGAGTTATCCACCGCCAGCCAGCAACTGCGGCAGATGGCCAGCGAAATGAAAACATCGCTCAGCGGCTTTAAGTTGTAAGCCGTAAAAATAACCAGACATTGAAAAACGATGGATTCCATGTTTTAGGATGCAATTTTGTACCTAATTATCTATTATGGCTTTACGTTAATGTTAAGGAAATTAAGATGAAGCCGGTGTTAATTGTTTTGTTGCTGCCGTTTTTTGTATCAGCCAAGGTGTATAAATGTGAGGTTGACGGCGTTGTTACCTACAGTCAGCTACCGTGTAGCGAAGATGCGGAAGTGACCGCTTATGCAACAGATCAGCCTCAGCCTTCATTGCCGGCAGCAGAGGCCAAGCAAGCCAGCAGCGCCGCGGCCACTATCGATAGGCTGAGTGAGTCAATTAAAAAGCGTGATATGCAAATAGCCATTAACCGGCTGAAATCGGATAAAACCAATAAACAGGCCGAGCGTGATGAAAAATTAGCTAAGCTGAAAAACTCGAAGCAGCGTTCTGCCAACAACCTGGCTGGCGCGGTATGGCAAGAAAGCCTGTCCAAAGAAATGGCGGCGGTGGCTACCCAGTACGATACTGATATCAGAGCAATAGACGTAGAAATAGACCGGCTAACAGAGCAGTTAAATAGCTTTTAATGGCGTTATCTCCCCAAGCAAAACTGTCGCTCTGCTTATTAAGCGCTGAAAAACAAAGCCTCGCATTAGCGAGGCTTTGTTTTTAACTGAAACCAGTACCCAGCGCCTAGTTTGAAATGCTTAAACAGGTTGCATTTTTATACTGATGAATTTACCAACACTGCCTTGTCAAACATAACTGAGACATTCAATTTGTCTAATATTTTTTGCTGGGCATTTTCCGCATCTTTCTGCCAGGATTTCTCGCCGGCATTATCAACCCGGTGTTTGAAACCAAGCGTAAGGTAAAACTTGCTGCTAAGCGGCAGGCAGTAAAAGTCTGTTCGGGTTGGGTGCCGGTCGTACTTTTCCTGATAAAACACCCACTCAAAACCTTGCAGGGTAATTAGTTTTGCTGGTTGTAGTGGAGGGTAACCATAATTGTTGATCCGGCCTTGTAGCTCGTCGCGGTAGCGTTCTTCAGTAAATGGTGAACCTCGGGATGCGCGAAGCTCTGCATATTCTTTCAGTTCTAGCTCAATTTCGGTATTGTGGCCAAGGCCGTATTCGCCCTCCGCGCCAACTGCAACAGAGTTGTAATGCTGATCATGCTCGTTAATCACATGCTGGGCGAGCGCTTGGCGGTCAAGCGCATCAATACCGTCTGGTACTTTCTTTAACCAGACGCTTAACCACAGCCAGCCGTACTCGCCGCCATCAAAACGTAATAGGGGGGCTAAGTAGCACCAACCCTCAGTGTGTATGGACACATATTTGTGCTGATCTTTCTGTTGCTGGTATTGCTCAACCCAGCCGTTAGAGTGAAACGGGTAATTAACCTGCTTTGGTGGCTCGTCAGAGCTAATATTGGAGTAAGGTAGTGTGAGCTGAACAGAATAATCTTCCAGCAAAAAGCTGAGCTTTTGCAGGCGGTTGAAATCGGGCCCACCAGCGAACCCCTGCCACCAGTTTTTTAGCAACTTTACTCTGCCTTGTTGACCGTATGAACCAGCAGGTTATCAGATGTATTATCGACCGAGCTTACTTTTAAACTATCCAGCACCATTTGTTGGGTCGCTTTGGCGTGTTTAAGCCAGCGCTTATTGCCGTACCCAGGGGCGTACAGTGTAAAGCTAATTGCAAAGCAAAATTGTTCGCTCAACGGCAGGCAGTAATAATCTACCCCTCTTAATGAAGCAGGAAAGGGTTTGTCTACATAAGACACCCATTCCATACCATGTATTGTAATGATTTTTGCTGGTTCCAGAGGTGGGTAATTAATGGATAAGGCAATATGTTTTTCAAGATTATCTAACCGGCTGGTAGACCCTCTGGAGGCAGCTAATTCTGCTTCAGCGCGAATCTTTTGTCTGGTACGGGTATTCACCCCCCTAGCTTGTTCGCAGGAATCATCCCGTGTTATTTCGGCGTTATAATGTTCATCATATTCGCGAATAAGGTAGTCAGCCAATTGTTGCCGATCTAATGCATTTACGTCAGACGGAACCCGTTTTAGCCAGAGAGAACAAAATAAGTGGCCTAGTTCACCATCGCCAAAACGTAGTAAAGGGAACATATAAAACCAGCAGCGAGTTTGCAAATGCACGTAATAATGTTGTCTTTGTTGTTCCATATTACGTTCAAACCAGCCCGGCGTTTTATAAGGAAAATTAACAAGACGTGGTGATGCTATGGTTTCGACATTAGAATGCGGCAAGCGCACTTGCACCTGAATATCTTCTAGTAAAAACCGGTGTGTTTGCTGGCGATTTAAATCTGGCCCACCGGCAAAACCCTGCCACACATTTTTAACTAAGCCCATTAGCGAACCTTACCTGCATGCATCTGAATATATCGTTGTACCTGTGCCGCTTTTTTATGATTACCCAACATCCATAATTGCTGCCTGTAAGTTTCGATGCCGAGATAAGGCAACGTATGTGGGCTTACACCTGGGCCTGAGTTTGGGCCAAATACCAAACCGCAGAATTTTAAGCTACGGCATAAACTGCTGGGTGATAAATCGTTACCACCTGCTATATTGGGTACCAGATCAAAGGGGTTATTTCTTACGGCGTTAACTTTTATACCTAAGCCACTGGCCATACTGGTTAGTCGTTGTACATTTGCGCCACTACCATGTATCGCCAACTGTTGCAGGTTTAAGCGGCCACCATAATGCGCCCGGTAATGTAATAATGCGGCATTAAAAATAATCGCGCCCTGGCTATGCACTACCCATTTTACAGACCTGCCTTGCTGTTGCACTTGTGCCAGCACCGCAGCTATATATTGCGCATTATGGGATTTAGTGCGGCTAAGTTTATCAAATAAACACTCTGTCAGGTCTAACATACCGCCATCAGTGGGGTTATGAAACAACGTATAGGCGGATATCGTATCCGAGCTATAAGCCGTCTGGGCATGCACGCCCATTAACCAGGCTGCTTTATTTAAATCGTTCAACATGCCATTTACCGCAGCATGCTCGGTGCGAACCTGATTGGTTGGTTCGATATTTTGTACTGAGAGACCTAAAGCGTCGATACCCCTCTCATCTTTCGCTTGATCATAACGTTGGTTAGCGTCTCTACCTATATGATATAGCATGGTGCGCTCGGCTGCAGTATTGGTTTTTTCGCCAGCCAGAGTTTTATCAAAAAATATTTCATCAATCACAACCTGACCATTGGCCGCCGTGCGATATTCAATTAAATAATGGTAACTACGAAACGGATACCGGGTGCGGTAGATACGACGGAACGGGTTTAAACTGTGCTTGGTAGAGTAGGTTGTGCTTGGGTAACGGGTAACATATTCAATCTCTTTCATGACCTGCTGCTGGTCATAATCGTTCAGACTGGCCAGCATCAACAATGCCTGATGAGTCAGTTGCCATTTATTGACAAGGTATTGAGCTGGTAGCCGAATGCCATGTTCCTGTGACATATTTTTATCCAGGCCAGTGTAATTAAACGCCTGAGTCTTACCAGTATGTATCCAGCTCATTTCCAACCTCCCTGTATCAATTTAACTTGCGCAGCATACATGACTTGCTTTTATAACACAATGGTTACAAAATAATTTCATTTAAAATGTGCTTGCTTGAATTCGCTGAACGAAGGCCTATCAACACACGTATTCAGTGTATTCAGCAGGACTCTGCAAACACCGTGAATTCTATGGCGCAAAGCAAAGCCTAAAGTGGTTTAAAATTGAACAGCTGCCCCCGCAAAAGCGGGGATTTTGGGTAGTAAAGGATTATATTTAATGAATATCTCGGGCTAGCTGGAGGCCGCTTTGCACGATTTAGCAAAATCAATTTTTGTGCTTAAAGGGCTACCTAATTCATCTTAGCGAGCTGTGTATTAAATTACTTATGAATAGATTTGCGAGCTATAAGGCAGAGTCTTAATATACTGTTCCATGAAATCCCAATTAGGCATGCCTGTGGCTGTGACAGGCAATCTGATAATTGAATCCCGCATACGCTCCAAATGCCATTTTCTACCATAGTTAAAACGGTATTTTTCCATTTTTATGATAGTGCAAATAAACAACGCTGCAGCTGGGGTGAGGGTAAAGTCTTTTGGGTAAAGCACGTTAACATCGTCAGTGGCCCAGTACTCTACTGGTTGGTAAAATGCTTCAGCTACAGAGCCATTGTAACTCACGCTAATGGTTCCGCCTTTGTGAATGTGCTGTTGTCCAATGTACGCTGTAACGCCGTTTGTAGTTTCAGATGCTCCAACGTATGGCAATTTACCTGGCAGCATGTCAGCCTTTGTTAGTCGTAAGCCTTTCCGGATATCAAATAAGTCAGATAACTTAAATTCTCACCATTTGTCAGTGACCAGGTCAGGTTGAGGTTTGTGACTCGCAGGCGTTCCGCAACCATCATATTGTCTGATGTTTATTTGCGTTACATAAGCAGGTATCTCGTCTATCGCCGGCACCAAGATGTTTTTGAGTGTTCTGTTAGCTTGTCGTCCGTAGCTGAAACGATATCTGTTCGAAGCAATACATGCACAATAATAAAGAAGTTGCTCTTTCGTCAATTTCACCAAAGGCTTTAGCCTTGCTACGTGAAATCCTGTATAGAACGGAGCTTCTTGTAAAAAGGTTGATAGCACACCATTACCGCTCAATGCGCACGTTAACTCTCCAGCTGGAGCTGGCCTGACGCCTTCAATCGGTGATACGTAAGCTGAAATACCGTTATCACCCATTTTCCTTGAAACGAAGGGGACACCCCCTCTGTCTCTGCTCATTAGCGACAAGCGATTCAACTCTAGTGAATGGCCATAGGATATTTCAAATATGTCACTCAGAGGAACCATCTTCTCCTCCACCAGTTAACTGGCTACCAAGTAGTCTATAAATTGCATAATTTTTCACAACAATCTCAAAATCCTCTCGAGTGAGTTTGCTGTAATCTGTTTCCATATAAGCTTCTGCGCACCACTCATCAAGCTCTGTGACTTTTTGGGTTACGCTTTCACCGGGGTGTACTTCGCGATTGCGATACATTTCGACCCAGCGGTCGCGGATAGATGGCCATACTTCATTCTGGTCTATTCGCCCCTTGTGTTTAGTCTTCACAAATCCATCATCTCGCCAATAACCAAACCAAGTTTTTCGACTTGATTTTGCATGAGGTTTACCAGCAATCCACACCATAATGCAGGTGACAGTTCCAACCGGATAAAATAACTCCTGTGGCATCGACATCACAGCATCTAGAGTGTGATGTTTCATCAACTCTTCTCGAACTGGATTTGGTGCAATCGCACAAGATATTGGAACAATTGCGATACCAATTGCGCCTGATTCCAAGCAATCTAACATCTGCTTAACGAAGTAAAGTTCGTGCAACTCTGCGTCGCTTTTTGATTGAGCGTACGGAGGATTTAGCATTCCAACATTAGGCTTCAGCTTTTTAATGGCCTTGATTACGGCATCGTCAAAGCAGCTAGCTTGATGAAGGTTTGCTTTACCATCACCGCGAAGAATCATGTTACTTGCGGCCAAAGCAAACATCTTGGGATTATTCTCTATGCCTAGTAGACGATTCTTTTTAATGTCAGAACGTTCTTCCTCTGTGACCGCCTTTTTGAGCATGTGTTGCATCGCGGAGATAAGAAAGCCTCCAGTACCTGCGCAGATATCGAGGACTTTTGACTCTGGTCCGACATTTGCGATCAATGAAAACAACTCAGCAACATGTCTAGGGGTTAGGACTATGCCAAGTGCTTTCTTATCGCCGGCAGTATATTTCAGGAACTCGCCGTAAAATTGTCCAACAACATCAAAATCATGATAGACGTTTATGTATGGCCAGACGTTATCACAGATTCGCATAATGATTTCTTTGAAAACGCCGTCAGGATATTCTTTAGCTGTTTTACTGTCAGGCTCACCAAGATTTGGATGTACTGCAATTGTTGAGTATGGTTGTAGCATGGTGTCTTTTTTGGCTTGCGGAATATCTGCCTTGTCTAGCTCCTTCTTGATTGCGAGTAGCCAGGATTCCTGAATATCTTCAGCAGGTAGCGAGCCAAATGTCTTCATGAAAGGTGCGTTCATCAGAGCAATCAGGGTGCCACTAACCAAAAGAGGCTTGTCTTCTTCGGAGATCTTTGCCTTAGTCCAAATCAGTTCGTGGAGTTCTTTCGAAAAAGCAAGCAGATCAGAGTGGCGTTTCCTTGCAACATCTGGGTCGAAAGATGCCAGTCTGTAGTAGTCATCGTAAGATATAATGTCTTGAACTGAAGCGCCGCTTTCGTTAACAAGCTCTTTAGTTTCAGTACTGCCTGCTGGAACTAGAAAGTTTGATACTTTCATGGCGCTCGCAGTGGAGCCGCTAACTGCTACGGCCAAAACCGTGTATTGCTTAGCAAGATGTTTAGCGTAATGCAAAGCACCATCAACAGCATATTCAACTGGCTTATCGAACGTCGGACTTTGGTGTTTCTTAACATCCGGTTTGCACTCGAAAACAATCAAAAATGATGTATCTTTTCTGTTTGATATAATAAATTCGGGATAACCGGCGTTGCCTTTGGCGTTCTTGCTTGCTTTGGATAACAAGGTCTTAATTTTTGCAATTTCAGACTTCTGTTCTTCTATAGTTATGCCATTTTCAGGCTCATAATATCCATACTCACGCAGTTTGTCTCGAACGAGGTTTTCCGTTTTTCTTTCGTTTTTTGAAGACATCTATAATTCTCTTAAATTATTCTTTTTAACATTAAATTAAAATGAACAGCGTGTACTCTCCCTTACGCTAAATCGTTGATATTTGAACTTACGTCGAGATTAACGAAAAAATCAAGTGTTCTCAAGTGGTTGATTACTCACAGCGCTTTGGTAATTACGAAAAAAATTTAAACATTCTGACCAAGTTACATAGGGCTTATACATAATCTATGCTCATATCTAGGTCTCGTACTGAACATGCTACAGAGCTCTAAGTTCTCTTTTGCTTTTAGAGAGTAGCAATCTTTAAAATATTAATTTTGATAAAATTTTCACCAGGAAAATTTGAGCACATTCTCAATCATTTGCGTGCGTTTATCCCCCTATAGTCCTACCTGTCCTGCTGCTGGAGCTGAGTTGCTTTTCTTGAGGTTAAGCGGCTATTCAAACCAAGCCGTGATAATCGGTAGCAACCGTTCTAAAACGTAAACAGAGCTGAACGTGCCCCAGGAAGTGACGTAAACCAGAGGTTTCAGCAGTTCTAAATGAATGTATTTTTAGAGATGGCGACTGTGTAAGTCAATAGATATAAGGGTTTGAGCAAAAATGGTCGGTACGAGAGGATTTGAACCTCCGACCCCTGACACCCCATGACAGTGCGCTACCAAGCTGCGCTACGTACCGACGTAGGGCGTATCATAATGATTCCCGGCCAGAATGCAATGCTGTATTACCTGACTGGCGCAATTTTCGCCAAAGCCAGTAGTGAAGCGACTGATTAAGTAGTGGTTCAGGCTGGCTTGTTATAACTTAGGCAGAGTTGATGGAGGGTAACATAATGAAAAAAGCACTCTTAGCCAGCGCAGTGGTTGCGTCGGTAACGGTTTTATCCGCTTGTGGCGGTTCGTCTGACACTGAACCTATGTTTGCCAAATTTAGCCTGGGCGTAAGCGATGCGCCGGTAAATGGCGCTAAAGTGGTGATGGTTTGCTTTAACGAAATAGAACTTAGCGGCAATGGCGTTGGTAGTCAGAGCTTTACCATAGGCGATGATGATGTTGCCGCTGAAGCGAATGACAATTGCCGGGATGGCCAGGGCAATGTGATCCCCAATACCCGCGGTATCGATTTGCTGTTGTTAGATGGCGCTAAGTCTGAGGCATTAGTCACCGGCGCTGAATTTGAAGCCGGCAATTATGGCCAGCTGCGGTTGGAAATTGCAGAGGGCAGCTATGTTGAACTGGAAGACGGTATGCGCGAGCCACTGCGGGTACCGTCTAATGAACTGAAACTGGGCGGCGTGACCTTATCGGCCGGTGGTACTTTTAACTACACCCTGGAGTTTGACCTGCGCAAAGCTATGGTGAACCCACCGGGCCAAAATGGTTACCTGTTAAAACCCACCGGCTTAAGGCTGGTAAATAACAGTGAAATTGGCCATTTAACCGGCCAGGTTGATGAAATTATCCTGACCAACAACAATTGTACTGTGGCGCCAGCCGATGCGTCGCTGCCGGTAGCAACCGTGTATCTGTATCAGGGCGCTGACCGCCCCATAGCAGAACTGTCTGATAACGGCGGTGATAATACCTACCAGCCTTATGCCAGTACCAATGTGTATTTTGATGGTGTCAGCGAGTATAACTACAGCATTGGCTATATTGATGCTGACAGTTACACCGCGGCGTTAAGCTGTGATGTTAGCGACGACCCTGAAGCGGCAGATCCGATTGAGTTTTTGCAAACGCAAAATGTTCAGATCCCCGCCAGCAACACTGCAGTAGAGCTTAACTTTACTGAGTAACAAGGCCGAAAATTCAGAGGGCTAGCGCTAATTAGCCCTCTGTATACTCACTATCGCTTTTAGCTGCTATCCAGTTGGCTGCTGCCTTGATATCCTAGCCATCTTTACGTCTTACAGAGTCTGTTATTGTGCTGTGGATCCCCTTTACCTTGCTGGCTGCGTTTATGCAGGCCTGGCGTAATGCATTTCAAAAACAACTTAGCAAAGAGGTCAGTATTGCCGGGGTGACGCTGGCGCGGTTTTTATGGGCATCGCCGCTGGCGGCCATCTATCTGTTTAGTTTATATCAGTGGCAGCCGGTGGCATGGCCTGAATTCAGCTTGCCGTTTACCGGTTTTATTATCGCGGCGGCGCTGGCACAAATACTGGCCACAGCGCTGATGGTTAAGTTGTTTAAACTACGAAACTATGCTATTGGCGCCGGCCTGGCGAAAAGTGAAGCCATCTTAGCAGCGGTACTTGGCGTGGCGTTTTTTAGTGAGTCGCTAAGTTTGCTGGCCTGGTGTGGGGTGGGGCTTGGCGCGGTGGCGGTATTTTTGCTCAGTGGTGCCAGCTGGCGTCAGTTATCCTGGCCGGTATTACTGCTTGGCTTGTTAAGTGGTTTGGCGTTTGCGCTGACATCGTTGTGGGTGCGTCAGGCCAGCCTGGTGCTGGGGTTGCCTTTCCCTCATGGCGCCGCCTGGGTATTGCTGCTGGTTATTCTGCTGCAAACGCTGATTTTAACCGTTTATATACTGCTATCCGAGCGACCGACTTTAGCCGCGCTGTGGCAGCGGCCGAAACTGACGCTGGCGGTGAGTGTCTGCAGCTGTGTTGGCTCTGTCGGCTGGTTCACCGCGATGAGTCTGGAATCGGTGGCGCTGGTAAAAACTCTGGGGCAAATAGAAGTGCTGTTTATGCTACTGATTTCAGCGCTGGTGTTTAAAGAAAGGCTACAACGCGCTGACCATTGGGGCTTACTGCTAATTGTACTGGCGGCCATTGCGGTAATGTGGGCCTGAGGCAACAAGTACTGCCTCAGGCAGAAGTGGGCGGGGTATACACGCCTTACGGCTGGGTTAACGCCCATTCTGTTAACAGCTGTACACCAAAGCCGGTTGCGCCTTCCGGCGTAATACCTTTACTGCTGCCGGTAAGTGCATTACCGGCAATGTCGATATGCGCAAAAGGCGTATTTTTTACAAACTGCTGTAAAAAAAGTGCTGCGGTAGATGCACCGGCGCTGCTACCGGTATTACGCAAATCGGCAATCCTGCTTTTTAGCTCAGGGCGCATGTCGTCGCTCAGTGGCAAGCGCCAGAGTTTCTCGTTTACGCTGTCGGCAGCTTGCTGCAGCTGCAGTGCCAGCGGCTCATGCTGGGTAAGCAAGCCGGCATAATAAGCCCCCAAGGCGGTAACTTTAGCGCCGGTCAGGGTGGCGATATCAACAATAGCGCGTGGCTTTAAGGTGTTTTCGGCATACCAGAGCGCGTCAGCCATCACCAGCCGGCCTTCGGCGTCGGTATTGATGATCTCTACGCTTAAACCGGCAGCAGTGTTAATCACATCGCCCGGCAGATAAGCCCGGTCGGAAATCATATTCTCGGCCAGGGCCAGCAGCGCTACGACATTCACCGGCGCTTTTTGCTCTGCCAGCGCTGCCACGGTTCCCAGTGCCGCAGCGGCGCCTGCCATATCACTGGTCATACGAATAATAGAGTCAGCCTGGGTTTTCAGGTTATAGCCGCCGGTGTCAAAGGTTATGCCTTTACCGACAATGGCCAGCGGTGCCTGCTGGCTGCCTTGCCAGTGCGCTATGACTAGCCGCGGTGGGCGGGCGCTGCCACGGCCTACGGCTAAAATGGCGCCCATGTTGTTTTTCTCCAGCGCTTTTTCATCCAATACCGTTACTTTAACGCCCAGCTTTTTCAGCTCTAACGCTTTGGCGGCAAAGGTGGCTGGTGCCAAACCCATGGCCGGCTCGTTGGTTAAATCACGCGCCAGGCGCACACCATTGGCAACGGCAGTTAATTGCTGGTGCCGCCGCTGCGCGGCTTTTTCATCCGACACGACAAAATGCAGCGCCGGCAACGTCGGTTCGGTTGCATTACTCAGATAACGGTTAAACTTGTAGCTGGCCAGGTTAGCGCCAAACGCCAGTTGGGCAGCAAGCTCAGTGTCGCTTAAGCTGCTGTTAAGGGCGCTGGTATCAATAACCACCTGTTTTGCCGCAGACTTACTTAATAGCCTGGCAATATCGCCACCAATAAAAGCCGCTTTGCTGGCACTGTGCTCGCTGGCATTGCCAGCGCCAACCAGCATCAGGCGCTGATAGCGTTCAAAAGGCGAGGCGGGTTTCAGGTAATGTAAGTGCTGGCCGCTGTTACCGCTGAAATTTTCGCTGTCGGCCAGTTGTTTAAGGCCGGCATCGGTTAGCGGCGTATTGCTGGCTACCAGCATCAGCAAGGTGTCGCTGTTAGCCGGCGCCTGGCTGGTAAAGTTAACGGTAAAGCTGCTGGCGCTACTGACAAAACTTAACAGTAAGCCGGCGGCAGTAAGAAGTTTTCGCATGGTGTTAATCCCTTAGTTGGTGTTGGCGTTATTGTCAGCACAGCGAATGCTCGCGGCAACCTGGTTGCGATAAAGCGCTGTACTGTTATGTTGGCTGGGCGCGATCCGCATTCTGGCAGAAACAATTATGTATCTTTGCTGGTGAATTTTGTTTAAGCCAGTAAAATGTGGCGCTTGTTGGCTAATTTACGTAGTGATTGTTGTGTCAGACCAAGATCTTTTTGCCGATATCCGGCCTTACAATGATGATGAAGTGGCACCGGCTATAGCCCGCTTAATTGCCGATGATGAATTTATTCAGGCCATTTTACATTATCGCTTTCCGCATTTATCCGGCCCTTTTGGCTGGCTGTTATCACCGCTGGTGAAGTTTGCCTTAAAACGGCGCTGGGCTAAGTTGACCACGGTATTGGCGGTACAGCAGCAAGTGGCTGGTTTTATGGACCGCATGATTGACAGCACCACCAATAATGTCAGTGTGTCGGGCATTGAGCAGTTAACGCCGGGTAAGGCCTATTTGTTTGTGTCAAACCACCGTGACATCGCCATGGATCCGGCACTGGTTAACTGGTGCTTGCATCACCATGGTTTTGATACGGTACGTATTGCCATTGGTGATAACTTGCTGCGTAAACCCTGTGCCACTGAGCTGATGAAGTTAAACAAAAGTTTTATCGTCAAACGTGGCGCGAAAGGCCCGCGTGAGATGCTGAAAAACTTATCGCAGCTGTCCGGCTACATTAAGCAGTCACTGTCAGAGCAACATGCTATTTGGATCGCGCAAAAAGAGGGCCGCGCCAAAGACGGCAACGATCAAACCGATCCTGCTATCCTGAAGATGTTCTATATGGAAGGCAAAAAGCGCGGTGAAGACTTTGCCAGCTATATGGCCGGGCTGAATATCGTGCCGGTGTGCCTGTCTTATGAGTACGACCCTTGCGATATCGATAAAATAAACGAGCTGTGGCAAAAACAAACCCAGGGCTCGTATCAAAAAGGCGAGTTTGAAGATATCGACAGTATTATCAAAGGCATTGTTGGTTTTAAGGGCAGGGTGCATGTTGCCTTTGGTAAACCCTTAACCGATATTCCGGCCGAGCCGGAGCAGCTGGCCAGCCTGATTGACCAGCAAATTTGGCAGCAGTACCGCTTATATCCGGTAAACTATTTAGCCGCCGGCCAGCAACACAGTGACATCAGCGAAAAAGTCGCCGAGCTGTGGCAGCAGCGTTTGCAGCAGCTACCGGCCAGTGCCGCACCAATGCTTAGCGCCTTGTATGCCGCGCCTCTTGTGAAACAGCAACAGTTAGCCTTACAGCAGCCCCTAACGTCACAGCAGCCCCTAACGTCAGATAAAGAGAGCAGCCAGTGAGCTATCTGATTGCCGTCACACTGCTGTGGGCGTTTTCGTTTAGCTTAATTGGCGTTTATCTGGCCGGGCAGGTAGATGCCTATTTTGCCGTACTAAGCCGGGTACTACTGGCGCTGCTGGTGTTTTTACCTTTCTTACGGCCACAGCCGTTGGTGCTGGTGGCTAAGTTAATGCTACTTGGCGCAGTGCAACTGGGGCTGATGTATCTGTTCTACTATCAGTCCTTTTTGCTGTTAAGCGTGCCTGAAGTGCTGGTATTTACCATCTTTACCCCGGTGTATATCACCTTACTGCACGACTTACTGGCCGGGCGCTTTCAGTTGCGGTTTTTACTGGCGGCTGTTTTGGCCGTGCTGGCCGCGGCCATTATGCGTTATCAGGGCCTAAGCAGTGATTACTGGTTGGGCTTTGCCGTGGTGCAGGGCGCTAACCTGTGTTTTGCCATCGGCCAGGTGGGGTACAAGCGGTTGATAGCACAGCAGCCGATAGCCGTACAACAACACCAGTTGTTTGGCTGGTTTTATCTTGGCGCTTTGTTTATTGCAGTGCCTGCCTGGTGGCTGCTTGGCGCTGGTAATTATCCGCAAAGCAACGTGCAGTGGTCAGTGCTGTTATGGCTTGGCCTGGTGGCTTCTGGCGGCGGTTATTACTGGTGGAATAAAGGTGCCACCCAAGTGAGTAGTGGTGTACTGGCGGTGATGAATAATATGCTGATCCCGGCGGGCTTAGTGGTAAACATTCTGCTGTGGAACCGGCAGGAAAATATCAGTACCCTGGCGCTAGGTTCAGTGCTGCTGGTGCTATCCTGTAAATTGTGTACAAACGGCAAAGAGGCGCTGCATGGCCAGACAAATTAGTTACAGCTTTAATAAACAGCGTAAAGTGATTAACTTTAGCTATGATAAACACCGCGATATGTATGAGGCGGTGGCGGCCGCTGAGGGCATAGATTTAACCCGCTTTTTAGCAATGGAGCAACAGGTAGCCATGACAGCCAAACGCGGTGCTGCGGTTAAAAATTACCGCCAGCAGGAGTTTGCCCGTATGGGGTTTGCCGATATCGCTTTTGTCAGAGAACAGAAAGCGTAATGTGACTACGGCTAAATGGCAGCCAATAAAAAAGGACACCTGAGTGTCCTTTTTTTAGCAAGCGCTTAAATTACAGTACAGTAACGTTAGCAGCTTGTGGGCCTTTTTGGCCTTGTTCGATTTCGAACGATACGCGCTGACCTTCGTTTAAGGTTTTGTAACCTTCAGTCTGGATTGCACGGAAGTGAACAAAAGCGTCTGCGCCGCCGTTGTCCTGAGTGATGAAACCGAAACCTTTATCAGCGTTGAACCACTTAACTACACCAGTTACTTTAGCCATGAATGACTCCTAAAAATTTTAATAAACTAATTGACGCTTAATTGCGCTTTTAGCCTGACTGTTACCTTACTTATGCGGCCAAACGTGCGTGAATCTTCAGGACATGACTTACAATGAAGCTGTGTAGCGAAGTGTTCATAAACATTTTGTTACATAGGTCTGCTTTACAGGCCGGAGAGCACTATAACAGGTCTGCAGCGAATGTATATAGTAAAATGCAAATAAACCGTTGTCAGACAAATAAAAAACTACCAGCAATAAAAAAGGCCGCTGCAGCGGCCTGTTAAGCAAGTTGCTTATTTATTGAACATTAAGCAATTAATAAACTTTTGGGTTCAACGAAGGCAAAACCTAAGGCTTCGGCCACACTTTGATTGGTCACTTTACCGTGCATCACGTTCAGGCCATTCATTAAATGGGCGTCGTCCAGTAAAGCTTGTTTGTAGCCTTTATTGGCCAGACGAATAATAAACGGCAGCGTGGCGTTATTTAAGGCAAAGGTTGACGTGCGTGGTACCGCACCTGGCATGTTGGCAACGCAGTAGTGTACTACGTCATCCACAATATAGGTTGGGTCGGCGTGGGTAGTAGGTTTAGAGGTTTCCACACAACCACCCTGGTCAATCGCCACATCCACGATAGCAGAGCCTGGTTTCATCCGTTTGATATGATCTTTAGTCACCAGCTTAGGCGCGGCAGCACCTGGCACCAGTACACCACCGATGACTAAGTCGGCCGCCAGCACTTCCTGCTCCAGCGCGTCAGCGGTCGAGTATATGGCTTTGACCGCACCGTTAAACTGGGCATTGATACGGCGCAGTACATCAACACTGCGATCCAGTACGGTCACATCTGCACCTAAACCCAGCGCCATTTGCGCAGCATTAGTACCTACCATACCACCACCGATCACCACTACTTTGGCCGGCGCTACGCCCGGTACGCCACCTAACAGCATGCCACGGCCAGCACAGGATTTCTCCAGCGCACGGGCACCGGCCTGAATAGACATACGGCCGGCTACTTCTGACATAGGTGCTAACAGCGGTAAACCACCACGGCTATCGGTAACGGTTTCATAAGCGATACAAACGGCTTTTGATTTGATCAGATCTTCAGTCTGTGGCAAATCCGGTGCTAAATGCAGGTAGGTGAACAGGATCTGATCTTCACGCAGCATGGCGCGCTCAACAGCCTGTGGCTCTTTTACTTTCACTATCATGTCGGCTTTGGCAAACACTTCAGCGGCAGTGGCAACCACAGTGGCACCCGCAGCGGTGTAGTCTTCGTCGGTGAAACCGATACCGATACCGGCATTAGTCTCAACAATCACGCTGTGCTTGTGGTTAATCAGTTCACGCACGCTGGCCGGTGTCATGCCAACACGGTATTCGTGGTTTTTAATCTCTTTTGGTACGCCAATAATCATGTTTTTATGCCCTTTTATCAGGTTTTGGTTGGCCAAGGTAAAATTTGTGCGCAGTATACTGCTAAATATATAGAATTAATGCTTGTTTTAATGCGCTTTGGTAGTGCAAAATTCTGTTTAAATATAAAAAGCAATTTTTTACGCTGCTATGTATTCTTTAAGTAAAAGTATCAAGAAGTTAGATAGAATTGACCGCAAAATACTTGCCGAGCTACAGCAAGACGGCCGCCTGGCCAATGTTGAGCTGGCGCGCAGGGTTGGCCTAAGCCCGACACCTTGCCTGGAGCGGGTACGCAAGCTGGAAGCTGAAGGGGTTATTTTAGGCTATACCGCCCAGGTTGACCCACATAAAGTGGGTGCTGCTTTGCTGGTGTTTGTCGAAATTACCTTAAGCAAAACCTCGCCGGAAGATTTTGACGAATTTAGTAAAGCGGTACAAAAGCTCCAAGAAATTCAGGAGTGCCATCTGGTCTCGGGCAGTTTCGACTTTCTGTTAAAAACCCGGGTGGCCAATATGGCGGCCTACCGTGAGCTATTGGGAGAAACCCTGCTGCGCTTACCCAGTGTGCGTGAAAGCCGCACCTATGTGGTAATGGAAGAGGTGAAGCAAACCACTTTTGTGGCGATCAGCAGTTAGCGGCTGGCATTTAACTGCTAATTGGCGGTTCAGCCATGCTTCACGGATGCACTTTTACACTGTCTCTGGTATCTTAACAACAGTTTGCGCTTGCACCACTATAACGATAAAAGGGTAGGGCATTTCATTTGCAAAACCGAGCTTATTTTCCATTAAATGGGGTACAGCGTTTGCTGGAAGTCGGGTTAATTCTGTTTACCGGCTTTGCCCTGTTTTTATTGTTGGCCTTGTTAACGTTCGACCCGGCCGATCCCAGCTGGTCGCAAACCGGTTATCAGCACAGCGTGCACAATTATGCCGGGCCGGTCGGTGCCTGGCTGGCTGATTTGTTACTGTTTAGTTTTGGCTGGATAGCCTACTTACTGCCGTTTTTAGTCGCCTTTGCCGGCTATTTGTTGTTTAAACGCTTTCATCATGTGATGAGCCTGGATTACCTGATCCTGGGTTTGCGGCTGATTGGCCTGGTACTGACGTTATTAAGCGCTACCGCCATTAGCAGTATGAATTTTAACGACATCTATTATTTTTCTTCTGGCGGTGTAATTGGCGATGTCGTGTCTGGTGCGCTGCTGCCGGCGTTTAATTTTATTGGTACCGTGTTGCTGCTGCTGTGCGGTTTTGCCACCGGCTTAACCCTGATGACCGGCATCTCCTGGCTAACAGTCGCCGATGCGCTGGGCGCAGCCTGTTATACTGCGGTGCAGTTTGTGATAAGCGTGCCGGCCAGGCTAAAAGCACGCCAGGCTGACGACTATGACCCTTTTGCTGAAGAAGAGGCGGACCTTGAGCCTGTAGCAATAGCGAAAACTGCCCGTACAGAGGCGCCGCTAAGCAAAACTTTGCCAAAACCGCAACCTGTTAAGACAGTGTCAGACAGCCTGCCGATAACGCCGCTGGATGTAAAAACCCAGGCTAAAGCCTTTTACAGTGTGGATACCCTGGCCGATGAAGCCTTGTCATTCAGTGCCATAGATGAGCCGGATAACGCGCGCTGGGCCGATACGCTGCAACAACTGGATTTACCACCAGAGGCCGAAGACGAGCTGATGGCAAGCCTTGGCAGTGAAGAAGAAGATGACAGCCAGGAAGTGTCGCATCAGTTAGATGAACTGCCTTCATTGGCACTGCTTGACCGCCCGGATAAAGCCACTAACCCGATAGATCCGGCCGATTTAGAGCGGGTATCACGGCTGGTAGAAGCCAAGCTGCTGGATTTTAACGTCGAAGCCAAAGTCGTGGGGGTGCACCCGGGGCCGGTGGTTACCCGGTTTGAGCTTGATTTAGCACCGGGCGTTAAGGTCAGTAAAATTACCGGTTTAGCCAAAGATTTAGCCCGCTCGTTATCCGCTATCAGTGTGCGGGTGGTAGAAGTGATACCAGGTAAGTCCTTTATCGGCCTGGAGCTGCCAAACCAGCACCGTGAAATTGTGCGCTTATCTGAAGTCATTGGCGATGAGGTGTTTGAGCAGTCAAAATCGGCGCTGACCATGGTGCTGGGTAAAGATATTGCCGGTAAGTCAGTGGTAGCCGATTTAGCCAAAATGCCGCACCTGCTGGTGGCTGGTACCACAGGCTCGGGTAAATCGGTGGGCGTGAATGTGATGATTTGTAGCTTACTGTACAAATCAACGCCCGACGATGTGCGCTTTTTAATGATTGACCCGAAAATGCTCGAGCTGTCGATTTACGAGGGCATACCGCATTTGCTGACCGAAGTGGTCACCGATATGAAAGATGCCGCTAACGGCCTGCGCTGGTGTGTCGGTGAGATGGAGCGCCGCTATAAGCTGATGTCGGCACTGGGCGTGCGTAACTTAAAGGGTTATAACGCTAAGGTAAAAGAAGCGCTTGCTGATGGTACGCCGTTAAAAGATCCGTTATGGCGGCCATCAGACGATATGCGTACCGAAGCGCCGCTGTTGGAAAAACTGCCGGCTATCGTGGTGGTAATAGATGAATTTGCCGACATGATGATGATTGTCGGTAAAAAGGTTGAAGAGCTGATTGCCCGTATCGCGCAAAAAGCGCGGGCGGCCGGTATTCATTTAATCCTGGCGACACAGCGGCCATCGGTCGATGTCATCACCGGCTTGATTAAAGCCAATATACCCACCCGTATCGCCTTTCAGGTGTCGTCGAAGATAGACTCGCGCACCATTTTAGATCAGCAGGGTGCTGAGAGCTTGTTAGGCCAGGGCGATATGCTGTATTTGCCGCCCGGCTCAGGCGTGCCAACCCGGGTGCACGGTGCCTTTGTGGATGACCATGAAGTGCATGCTGTGGTAGCTGATTGGAAAAAACGCGGTCGCCCCAACTACATACCTGAGATTTTAAGCGGTGAAACCACCGAAGAGAATTTGCTGCCCGGCGAAACCTTAGAGGGTGAAGATGGCGAGGCTGATCCGCTGTATGATCAGGCGGTAGCCTTTGTTACCGAAAGTCGACGCGCCTCAGTGTCGGGTGTGCAGCGTAAGTTTCGTATCGGCTATAACCGTGCCGCCCGTCTGGTTGAGCAGATGGAGCACAGTGGTATTGTCAGTGGCCCCGGCCATAATGGTAACCGTGAAGTGATGGCGCCACCGCCACCTAAGGGATATTAAAATGTTAGCGCGTGTTGTTCTAAGCCTGATGTTGTGTGCCAGTGTGCCGGTGCTGGCGCAAACTGCCGAGAGTACCTTGCAGCGTAAACTGGCCACCATTAAAAGCTTTGCCGCCAGTTTTGAGCAACGGGTAGTGGACCATGATGGCCAGTTATTGCAGCAGGGTAAAGGCGAGCTGTTAATTAAACAGCCCGCGCGTTTTCGCTTTGAAACCACCGAGCCTGAGGCCAATTTATTTATCGGTGATGGTCAAAGCCTGTGGTTTTATAACGAAGCGCTGGAGCAGCTGACCATTTATGATGCAGCCACTGAAGTTAACCGTACGCCCTTTGTGCTGTTAACCTCAACCAAACCCGAACTGTGGGCGCAGTACGAGGTGACCCAGCAGGCAGAGCAGTTTGTCATTACCGCCAAGCAGGCCGATAGCCCGGTAAAGCAACTGACACTGCGTTTTTCCGGCGATGCACTCTCTGCCATGCAGGTGTTAGACGTGAATAAGCAGCAAAGCGAGTTTAACTTTACCCTGATGCAGCTGAACGTTACCCTGGACGACAGTTTGTTTCAGTTTGTGCCACCAGAGCATACTGATATTGACGATCAGCGCCAGCGATAATTACCGTGACTTCATTGCCGTTTAATTTTAGTGACGATTTTCGCCCGCTGGCGGCAAGAATGCGGCCGCGCGATCTGCACGAATATGTCGGCCAGCAGCATCTGGTGGGGCCAGCTACTGCACTGCGAAAAGCCATAGAAGCCGGCCGGGTGTTTTCACTTATTTTATGGGGGCCGCCTGGCACCGGCAAGACCACGCTGGCCGAGGTGATTGCCAGCCATGCCGATGCCGCTATTATTAAGCTGTCGGCCGTAACGTCGGGCATTAAAGAGATCCGCGACGCCATTTCTCAAGCGCAGCAGCGCCAGCAGCAATATTCGCAGCGCACTCTGCTGTTTGTCGATGAAGTGCACCGCTTTAACAAAAGCCAGCAGGATGCGTTTTTACCCCATATTGAAGATGGCACTATTATTTTTATCGGTGCCACCACCGAAAACCCGTCGTTTGCGCTAAATAACGCTATTTTGTCACGCGCCCGTGTCTGTGTGCTAAAAAGCCTGACTGAGGCTGAATTAGGCCAGGTGTTACAACAGGCATTAACCGATGCCGAGCGTGGCTTAGGCCAACAGCAGGTGCAGTTAGACGATGCCGCCAGAGCTTTATTGTTACAGCTGGCCGCGGGGGATGCGCGCCGGCTGCTGAATTTACTTGAACAAGCGGCTGAGCTTAACAACACTGAGGGCCAGGCCACCACCATCAGTGTGCAGACGTTAAAACAGTTAATGCCGCGCCAGTTGCCTGGCTTTGATAATCAGGGTGATATGTTTTATGACCTGATATCCGCTTTTCACAAGTCAGTACGCGGCTCGGATCCCGATGCGGCACTGTACTGGTACTGCCGTATTCTGGCTGGCGGTGGTGACCCTTTGTATGTTGCCCGCCGCTTACTGGCCATTGCCAGTGAAGATATTGGCAATGCCGATCCGCGCGCCTTAACGCTGGCACTGAATGCCTGGGATACCTTTGAGCGGGTTGGGTCGGCCGAGGGCGAGCGCGCCATTGCGCAAGCCGCGGTTTATCTGGCGCTGGCACCGAAAAGTAACGCGGTATACAGCGCTTTTAACCAGTTAAAGCAACTGGTCAGCGATCAGCCAGCGTATGAGGTGCCGATGCATTTGCGTAACGCACCAACGGCGTTAATGCAGCAGCTGGGGATGGGGAAAGGTTATCGCTATGCTCATGATGAGCCCGGTGCTTATGCCGCCGGCGAGCGTTATTTACCGGTCGAGCTTCGTGGCCAGCGCTTTTATCAGCCAAGCGAGCGTGGTATGGAAAAGCAGCTGGCAGAAAAACTGCGCTACCTGCGAGAATTAGACGCGCAAAGTACAAAGCAGCGGGATGAACCATGCTAACCTATCTGGCCGTGGCCTGTGGCGGCGCGCTGGGCGCCTGTTTGCGTTATGCCTGTAACGAATTGGCGCTGAATGTTTTGGGTAAGTCATTCCCTTTTGGCACTTTGCTGGTTAATATTCTGGGCTCTTTTGTATTGGGGCTGTTATATGGCCTGTTTAGCGCAGGCTTACTGGCTACCTCGCCATGGCGGGC
This sequence comes from Rheinheimera nanhaiensis E407-8, assembly GCF_000296695.1. Taxonomy (GTDB): domain Bacteria; phylum Pseudomonadota; class Gammaproteobacteria; order Enterobacterales; family Alteromonadaceae; genus Alishewanella; species Alishewanella nanhaiensis. Next base: position 20,362 of record NZ_BAFK01000017.1, on the reverse strand, counting down.
GTTGGTGGCTATCGGCCTGATAGGGGCTTTTACCACCTTTTCAACCTTTTCGCTGGACACCGTGTTGCTGTTGCAACAAGGCGAGTGGCAAAAGGCAATCGCCAACGTGTTTTTCAATGTGTTGTTATGTTTAACGCTTGCCTGGTTAGGGCTTAAACTGGGTTCAATGAAGTAATTACTATGCTAGATGCGAAATTTTTACGTACCGAATTAACCGAAACTGCCGCCCGGCTCGCTCAGCGTGGCTTTGTGCTGGATGTGGCCCGCTTAAGTGAGCTCGAAGAGCTAAGACGCAAGTTGCAGGTTGACACGCAGGAGCTGCAAAACCTGCGTAATACCAAATCTAAAGCGATCGGTCAGGCGAAAGGGCGCGGTGAAGACATTACGCCGCTACTGGCTGAAGTCGATGGCCTGGGCGCCCAGCTTGATGCTGCCAAGCAGCAGTTGGATGCTGTGCTGGCCGAGGTTGAGCAAATAGCGCTGAGTGTGCCGAATTTGCCGGATCTGTCGGTACCTGCTGGCAAAGATGAGACCCAGAACCTTGAAGTGCGCCGCGTTGGCGAGCCAACCGAGTTCAACTTTACCATTCAGGACCATGTGGCGCTGGGCGAAGCGCTGGACAAAGGGCTGGATTTTGAAAGTGCGGTTAAGGTTGCCGGTTCGCGCTTTGTCGTTATGCGTGGTCAGGTCGCGCGCTTACACCGCGCTTTAACCCAGTTTATGCTGGACTTACACATCCGTGAGCATGGTTACACCGAGGTCTATGTGCCGTATCTGGTAAACCATGCCAGCTTGTACGGTACCGGCCAGCTGCCAAAATTTGGCGCCGATTTGTTTCACACTCAGCCGGCGACCGAAGAGGGGCAGGGCATGGCGCTTATCCCCACCGCGGAGGTGCCGGTAACTAACCTGGCGCGCGACACTATTTTTGACGCCAGCGAACTACCGATTAAATACACGGCGCACACGCCTTGTTTTCGCAGTGAAGCCGGCTCTTATGGCCGCGATACCCGTGGCCTTATTCGTCAGCATCAGTTTGACAAAGTGGAGCTGGTGCAATTAGTTAAGCCAGAGCAGTCGATGCAGGCGCTGGAAGAGCTGACTGGTCATGCCGAAAAAGTGCTGCAGTTGCTGGGCCTGCCATACCGTGTCATGCTGCTGTGCACCGGTGATATGGGCTTTGGCTCATGCAAAACCTATGATTTGGAAGTCTGGTTGCCGGCACAAAATACCTACCGCGAAATTTCATCCTGCAGCAATATGGGCGATTTCCAGGCGCGGCGCATGCAGGCGCGTTACCGCAGTGCAGAAATGAAAAAGCCGGAGCTGATTCATACGCTTAATGGCTCGGCACTGGCTGTTGGCCGCACCCTGGTGGCTATTTTAGAGAATTACCAGCAGGCCGATGGCAGCGTCATAGTGCCTGAGGTACTGCGGCCTTATATGGGCGGCGTGGAAAAGCTAGGGTAGCTAAATTTGACTAATGGGGCGAAAAATACATCCGTTAGCTGAAATTAACTAAAAAGCCCCGGCAGATCAGGTTTGCCGGGGCTTTTTATTGCTGTCTATACTAATGGCATTATGATGTCGGCGCAGGGATAGGGCATGGCCGCCAAACCACGTAAAAGCCTGAAGCAAACCAATCCGGCGCTGATGCGTTCAATATATTGGGCCATTATAGTTGGCATAGTAGCAGTCTTTGCTATCGTGACGCTGGAAGCCATTATCAGCATAGTGACAGATGCCTTTGGCTAACGCCGTTCACGTTTTAGGTAATAACACGCTATGTAAGCGCAGCTAGAGGCACTTAGCGGGCTTGGGTAAACCGGCAATACGTGTCGCTTGTTTAGCCGGGCCTTGTGGAAATAACATAAACAGGTATTTGCTGTTACCTTTTTCCGGCCCCAGTTGTTGCGCCATGGCTTTTACCAGTATGCGTATTGCCGGTGAGGTATGAAATTGCAGATAAAACTGGCGGACAAAATGCACCACTTCCCAGTGCGCTTCGCTAAGGGTAATATTTTCCAGTGCGGCAAATGCCAGCGCGACCTGTTCGTTCCAATCGGTTAACTGTAACAGATAACCGTGTTTATCCAGCGGCAAATGCTGGTTGCCAACAATCAGCTCGGCCATAACAGGTTTACCTCTGCTTGCACTACCAGCTCAACCCACTGCGCGGCATTTATCAGCTGCACACTGTCCGGCACGGTGATATTGCGGCTTTGTACATCAATATCCAGTGCATAACACTGGCTAACCGGCCATTGCACGTTTGCCCGTAAGCATAAATACACGGCATCCTGGCGCAATAACAAGGCATCAGCCGGCGTACACAGCGCTGCAAGTTCATTAAAGTCAGTGAGCGGATTTATCAGTGATATAAGTTTCATTAGCTACCAATTACCTGATGTTGCTCTGCCATCAGCGCCGCTTGCGCCACTGGCGCCAGTGCTGTAACAGCAAGACTTAACTGGTCAACGCTAATGCCACGTTGCTGTAGCGATGGCTGGCACACATACACCTGATGAATATCATACAGCTCAAATAAGGCAAAACTGCGCGGATACGCTTTTAGCTTAAAGTCGGCATGAGTGGCTGTTGGCAGCAGCTGATATACCGCATCTCCGCTAAACAAGATGCTGACATTATGCTCAACCGCCGCCAGTGCCAACGCCAGATCCAGTGCTTCGCGGCCATGGCTGCTGCTAAAAGGGCTATGGTGTTGTAGCAGTAAAATATTCGCCATTAAAATTGCACCAATTTATCAATATTGGCCTGGCGCATGGCAAACTCGGCCAGGCCGGCCGCGATATAGCCCGCTTTAGCCGGGCGGCTTGGGCTTATAACGCCGCGCTTTTCGGCAGCAGTAACACAAAACAGTAAGTCTATTTGCTGCTGCTGACAAAACTGGCACAGCTCAGCGCTGACATCGGGCTCGTCAGCCGGCAAGTCTTGCTCTGCAGCGACTGCGTAAACGGCATCCTGATATAAAAATACATGATCAAGCTGATGGCCCTGTGCCAGCGCGGCTTTGGCAAAACACAGCACACTGCTCAGTGTCTGGCTGGCAAAGCAATCTGAAGTTATCAATAGGCCAAGTCGTGCCATGCTGTTGTCCTGGATTAAAAGCCTTGAATATGAGCCCGCAATAAAAAATGCCCCGGCGAGCGGGGCATTTTAGCGAATATCGCTGTTAAGGCAAAGCCTGGCGCTTAGTCATCACCGCCAAACACGCCCAATAACTGCAGCAGGTTAACGAAAATGTTAAACACATTCAGGTACAAGCCTACCGTGGCGCGAATGTAGTTTGTCTCACCGCCGTGGATAATACGACTGGTATCAAACAGGATAAGCGCCGACATCAGCAAAATAATTACGGCACTGATGGTCAGGCTCAGGGCTGGAATAGCTAAAAAGATATTCGCCAGTGCTGCAACCAACACCACAATTAAGCCAACCATTAAAAAACCGCCCATAAAAGAGAAGTCTTTGCGGGTGGTTAAGGCATAAGCTGACAAGCTGAAGAAAATCAATGCTGTACCGCCAAGTGCTTGCATAATGAGCGCCGGACCATTGGCCAGGCTAGCGTAGTGGTTCAGCATAGGGCCAAGGGAGGCCCCCATCAGGCCGGTAAAGGCGAATACCCAAAAGATACCGCTGGCGCTGTCGGCCTTTTTGTTAACGATAAACAGGGTGATGAAGCCCGCAACGAAAAACACCAGTGACATCACAGGTGACATATTCATCGCCATGGCAATACCTGCAGCTACGGCACTGAATGTCAGTGTCATTGCCAGCAGAAAATAGGTGTTACGCAGTACTTTGTTTACTTCAATACTGCGTCCGGCGGTACTGAGGGTAGTTGTATCTCTGTATGACATGTTATGTTCTCCTGATACATAGGTTTATTGATTGCTTTGGCAGCATAATACGCAGGAAGTTCCGTTCAGACCAGTACCTGGCGCCATATTTTCATTGTCCTGACATTTTTTTTAATTAAATGCTTTCTTTTATCAGGTTAACTGATTAATATACGCGTCGCCGGAGGGATGGCAGAGCGGTTTAATGCACCGGTCTTGAAAACCGGCGTGGGTTAATAGCCCACCGAGAGTTCGAATCTCTCTCCCTCCGCCATTAAAACCACCCTAGCGGTGGTTTTTTGTTTTTAGCGAAATGGGTCAGGCAGCCAGGGGGTTGCCGGGTTAAATTTGTTTAAATACTGGCTTTGTTGTTGATTTACTAGGCAAACGGTTAAAATTGACAAAAAAGCCCTTTACAAAGCCGCAGGCTGTTTTTAATATGCGCCCTGTAACGCGGAGGGATGGCAGAGCGGTTTAATGCACCGGTCTTGAAAACCGGCGTGGGTTAATAGCCCACCGAGAGTTCGAATCTCTCTCCCTCCGCCACGTTACAGCCAGCCTTAAGATCAACAAAACCTCTATTTTTATCGCCTGTTAACTAAACTTTAGTTTCATAATGTTAACCTTTCTGGCACACTGCACAGCAACCGGTCAAAACTGATATTATCGGCATATTAGGGTTAGCAAAAGTGGCGTTGCTCGGCTATGCTAAACCTCAATAATAATTCTAAAAACCAGTGAAGCGGAGAAGCGAAATTGATTAACGTTCTGTTAGTTGATGACCACGAGCTTGTACGAACTGGGATCAGTCGCATACTAATGGATGAGCGCGGTATCAAGGTGATAGGCGAAGCTGGCTCTGGCGAAGAAGCACTGCAATTTTGCCGTCAACACGAACCCGATGTCGTGCTGATGGATATGAATATGCCCGGCATGGGCGGTATGACAGCAACCAAGCGCATTTTGCATTACTGTCCGGATATCAAGGTACTGGCACTGTCAGTGTCCTGTGAAGAACCGGTACCCACTAAGGTAATGCAACTGGGCGCGGCGGGTTTTATTTCAAAAAATTCCCCCCCGCGTGAAATGGTGGCGGCTATCCGTAAGGTGTACTCCGGCGTGCGGCATATCTCTGATGAAGTTGCACAGAAAATGGCACTGAATAAAGTGAATAACCACAGTGCTAACCCGTTTGATGACTTATCTGATCGTGAATTACAGATCATGATGATGATCACCCAGGGACAAAAAGTGACCGACATCGCTGAGCAGCTTAATGTCAGCGCCAAAACGGTAAATTCTTATCGCTATCGCATGTTTGAAAAGCTGGCCATCAGTGGGGATGTTGAACTGACGCACCTTGCCCTGCGCCACGGAATGATCGACATCGCTAAAGCCTGATGTTTGACGCCAAAGCCTTTTTAGCCAAAGTACCACGACAACCCGGTGTTTATCGTATGTTAAACACCGGCCAGCAGGTTATTTATGTCGGTAAAGCCAAAGATTTACGCGCCAGGCTAAGCAGTTATTTCCGTGTTCAGGTCGACAGTGTGAAGACCCGCTCTCTGGTCAGCCAGATAGCGCACATCGAGTTCACTCTGACACACAGCGAAACCGAAGCGCTGATCCTGGAAAATAACCTGATCAAACAATTTATGCCGCGCTATAACGTGCTGCTGCGGGATGATAAATCTTATCCCTATATTTTGATCAGTGACCATAAACACCCGCGCATTAGCTCTCATCGCGGGCCACGTAAAACAGCAGGCCAGTATTTTGGCCCTTATCCTAACGCCAGCGCAGTATGGCAAAGCCTGAAAACGCTGCAGAAAATATTTCCTATCCGCCAGTGCGAAGACGGTTTTTACCGCGCGCGTACCCGGCCTTGTCTGCAATATCAGCTCAAACTGTGCTCTGCACCCTGTGTTGGCAAAATATCTGATGAGGATTATCAGCAGCAGGTAAAGCTGGCCAGCTTGTTCTTACAAGGTAAGGACCAGCAGGTTATTGATGATTTGGTGCAGCAGATGAGCGCTGCCAGCGAGCAGTTGCAGTTTGAACACGCCGCCCAGCTACGCGATAAAATCATTGCGCTTAGAAAAGTGCAGGAGCAGCAAAGCGTCAGTGGCGAGCACGACGAGATGGACGTGATAGGCTTTGCCTATTCGCACGGAGTTGCTGCAGTGCATGTGCTGTTTGTCCGTGAGCAAAAGGTGCTGGGCAGTAAGGCTTATTTTCCTAAGGTGCCCAGCGACACCAGTGAAGATGAAATTCTTACCGCGTTTTTGTTGCAGTTTTACCTGGATGGCTATGGTGCACAGCAGACGCCGCGGGACATTATCATTGGCAAAAAGCTGGCCGAGCACGCTGAGGTAGAGCAGGCAATCAGTGAAGTGGCCGGGCGTAAGGTGAAATTAACCTATGCCCAGCGCGGTGAAAAAGCGCAGTATTTAAGCCTGGCGCAGAAGAACGCCCAGTTGTCCTGCGATACTAAACAGTCACTGAGTGAAAAAATGACGCTGCGATATCAGCAATTGCAACAGCTGCTGCAATTGGCGATGCCCATCACGCGAATGGAATGTTTTGATATCAGCCATACCATGGGGCAGGCGACTATCGCATCTTGTGTGGTATTCGACGGTCAGGGGCCAAATAAGGCGCAGTACCGGCGTTATAATGTCACCGGTGTTACTGCTGGTGATGACTATGGCGCTATGCGTTTTGCGCTGGAGAAACGTTACGGCAAGCTGCAAGAGCTGGAAACGATACCTGACGTCATTTTTATTGACGGTGGTAAAGGGCAGCTGGGCGTGGCGACTGACTTTTTTAGCAGCTGGCCGCACGAGAAAATGCCGCTGTTGGTTGGGGTGGCGAAAGGCCCCAGCCGTAAGCCAGGGTTGGAGACACTGATACTGGCACACTCCGGGCGCAGTATTAACCTGGCCGATGATGCGCCGGCACTGCATTTAATTCAACAGATTCGAGATGAAGCGCACCGCTTTGCTATTACCGGGCATCGTAGTAAAAGGGGGAAGGCCATGTTACAAAGCCCGCTGCAGCAAGTAAAAGGTATTGGCGAGAAACGCCGGCAGGCATTGTTGCAATATTTAGGTGGTTTGCAAGGCGTAATGCGGGCTTCTGTGGCCGAATTAAGCTCGGTACCCGGTATATCCAAGGCGCAGGCAGAAAAGATTTACCAAGCCTGTCATAACAAGTAGCATAGCGGCATAGATGCTGTAGAGAATTCTAAGATGTGGAATATCCCCAATCTGTTAACCCTGTTTCGCCTGTGCTTAATTCCGGTTTTTATTCTTTGTTTTTATTCTGGTATTGAACATGCCCGTTTTTGGGCTGCTTTTGTGTTTTGCTTAGCCGCTATTACCGATGCGCTGGACGGTTACCTGGCCCGGCGGTTACAGCAATCTACGCCTTTTGGTGCCTTTTTAGATCCGGTCGCCGATAAAGTGATGGTGGCTGTGGCGCTGGTACTGATTGCTGTCGATAGCCTGTCGTTATGGGTAACGGTACCGGCCATTATTATGATTAGCCGGGAGATTGTTATTTCAGCGCTACGCGAATGGATGGCTGAATTGGGTAAACGGGCCAATGTCGCTGTGTCCAATCTGGGCAAGTATAAAACCATTGCCCAAATGCTGGCATTAATTGGTTTGATCTGGCGGCCAGAGCACTGGCTGGTCAGTTGGTTTACGCCGGCCGGTATGCTGCTGCTTTATGTCGCTACGGTATTAACGGTGTGGTCTATGGCGGTGTATTTAAAGGCTGCCTGGCGCGATCTGGTGCATTAATCGCTGTTTTTGCTGCTAATTAAACCAATGCAGTCAAATTTTAATCAGTCAGTTGTAAAAGAAAAAATTTATTATTGACTGACACAATTAAAACAGTAGAATGCGTCTCGTGTTAAGGCAGATGGCCAAAAGCATGCGAGTATAGCTCAGCTGGTAGAGCGCGACCTTGCCAAGGTCGAGGTCACGAGTTCGAACCTCGTTACTCGCTCCAACTCTTACAAAGAGTATAAATTGCTTGTTTGGCGGGTTGGCAGAGTGGCCATGCAGCGGATTGCAAATCCGTCCACCTCGGTTCGACTCCGGGACCCGCCTCCATAACATAGCTAAAACGTTGCTACACAGAAAAGTTGTCTGCCCGGGTGGTGAAATCGGTAGACACAAGGGATTTAAAATCCCTCGGGGGAAACCCCGTGCCGGTTCAAGTCCGGCCCCGGGCACCATTAGACACTAACCAGATTTATGCGAGTATAGCTCAGCTGGTAGAGCGCGACCTTGCCAAGGTCGAGGTCACGAGTTCGAACCTCGTTACTCGCTCCAAACAAACAAAAACGCAGCCTGATGGCTGCGTTTTTGTTTTTCAACAGCTTGTCCATCGCGTTACAGCGTGAAAATTAGCATTAAAACGTAAAAATGCGCTGGGCTAAAAACCACACCGCCAGCGTGATCAGGCCTATACCTGCCAGATTAAGCACCAGACCGGCCTTTACCATATCGATAATTTTCAGCTTGCCTGAGGCAAATACAATTGCATTGGGTGGTGTGGCCACCGGCATCATAAAGGCGCAGCTGGCTGCCACTGCCGCCGGGATCACCAGCATAGCCGCAGGTGCATTCAGCGATACGGCGACAGGCCCCAACAGTGGCAAGAACGCCGCTGCGGTTGCTGTGTTACTGGTAATTTCGGTTAAAAAGATAATGACTGTGGTGACCAGTACAATCAGCAGCAGCAAGTTAAGCTGGCCCAGCTGACCAATTTGCCCGGCGATATAGGCTGATAAACCAGAATTATCTATTTGTCCGGCCAGGGTCAGGCCGCCGCCAAACAGCAGCAGTACGCCCCAGGGTAATTGCTGGCAGTCTTGCCATTGTAAAATGCGCTGGCCGGTTTTTAATGATACCGGCACAATAAACAGCAAGCTGGCAGCACAGATCGCAATTAAGGTGTCATCCAGGGCAATTCCCGTCAGGCGGCTTAATGGACTGCGACACATCCAGCTAAGCGCGGCCAGAGTGAAGATCAATAACACCAGTTTCTCTGCGCTTTGCATAGTGCCAAGGGCAGACAGTTTTTGCCGGTACAAGGCTTTAGTGTCAACGGCTTTGCTGCTATTGAGCTTAAAATGCAGCTGAGTGAGCCAAAACCAGCATACCAGCAACAGGCTGGCTGACAGCGGCACGCCAAATAACATCCAGTCGCTAAAGCTCAGTTGTATCTGATAAGTACGCTCAAGATAGGCTGCCAGTAACGCATTAGGCGGCGTGCCAATCAGGGTGGCAACGCCGCCGATACTGGCGGCATAGGCAATGGCCAGCAGGGTGGCTTTGGCAAACTTGTCGTCAGTCACGCCTTGCTCTTGCTGCATGGCAATAATAGATAAGCCAATAGGCAGCATCATAACGGCGGTGGCGGTGTTTGACATCCACATGGATAAAAATGCGGTGACCAGCATAATGCCGGCAATTTGCTGACTGGGTTTACTGCCTACCAGCAGCATGGTGCACAAGGCGATACGTTTATGTAGGTTCCAACGCTCCATAGCAATAGACAACATAAAGCCGCCGAGAAACAAAAAGATCAGCGGATGGGCGTAGGGGGCGGTGACATTGCCGATGCTATCCAGTGAGAGCAGCGGCACCAACACTATTGGCAGTAAAGCGGTAACCGGGATAGGCACGGGCTCGGTTATCCACCACCAGGCCATCCAGGCGGTTAACCCCGTTATTAGCCAGGCGTTATCCGACATGCCGGCAAACAGAGGCTCGCTAAATAGCACGGCCAGAAACAGTAACGGCCCGGCCAGTAAATTTACATAGAATGGCAATTTAATGCTGCTCATTAGCCTGCCTGTTAGTCTTCAAAGCTATCGGCGGGGGCAGTAAAACCGGCGGTTTTACTCGAGTCCAATAACTGCGCTTCCAGCATTTTTATTTCGATATCGTCCAACAGACGCCACTGGCCGGCTTTTAACCCCGCCAGGCGGATATGCATAATGCGGGTGCGTTTTAAGGTTTGTACCTCATAGCCCAGATATTCACACATGCGGCGGATCTGCCGGTTTAGCCCTTGCTGTAATATGATGCTAAAGCTTTGTTTCGATTTTTGCGTCACCACACAGGGCAGGGTAACAGTGTCTAATATTGGCACGCCTTTGCTCATTTGCTGAATAAAACGCTCTGTGATTGGTTTATTCACGGTTACCACATATTCTTTGTCGTGCGCATTGCCCGCGCGCAGGATTTTATTAACGATATCGCCATCATTGGTCAGAAATATTAAGCCTTCTGACGGTTTATCCAGCCGGCCAATAGGAAAGATGCGCTGGGGATATTTAATCGCATCGATAATATTGCCCTGAATATGTCGCTCTGTGGTGCAGGTAATGCCAACCGGCTTATGGTAAGCCAGATAGACCCGTTTCGGTTTATCTGGCAGCGGTTTGCCGTTAATCAGTACGGTATCGTGCCGGCTGACTTTAGTGCCCACGCTGGCAATTAATCCATTTACACTAACCTGACCCTGCTCGATATATTTGTCGGCTTCACGGCGCGAGCAAATGCCGGTATCGCTGATAAATTTATTTAACCGGTATAGCGGCAGTTCAGACATTGGTTGTGCTCATCCCAAAACATAAAGTGGCTATAGTGTAGGGGTTTAGCCATTTTTTCGCTACACTGAGCGCTGTTTTAACCAACAGAGATTGTGATGTTAGCATTAGCAAAACAGTTGCCCGGCATCAGCCGACTGGTGCTGGGCTGTATGGGTTTTGGCGGCAGCTGGGATAACCAGAGCACCACAGCCGGGCAGCGTCAGCAGGCGTTTTCAGCCATAGACGCCGCGCTGGAGCACGGCATTAATTTTTTTGACCATGCCGACATTTATACCCTGGGCAAAGCCGAGCAAGTGTTCGGTGATTATCTGAAACAGGCACCACAGCAGCGTGACAAGCTGTTTATTCAAAGCAAATGCGCCATCCGTTTTGCCGATGCACAGGGGCCCGGCCGTTATGACTTTTCTGCGGCCTATATTATGCAAAGTGTTGAGCAAAGCCTGCGTCGCTTACAAACGGATTATCTTGATATTTTGTTGTTGCACCGGCCCGATCCGTTAATGCAGCCTGATGAAGTAGCGCAGGCGTTTGAGCAGCTGTGTCAGCAGGGCAAAGTAAGGCATTTTGGCGTGTCCAATATGGGCTGGGCACAAATGCAATACTTGCAGCAAGCGCTGGCACAGCCGCTGCTGGTTAATCAGCTGCAAATGAGCCTGGCCGACATCGACTGGCTGGAAGAAACCGTGCTGACCGGTATGGCGCAAGGTGCCCAGCATCATTTTGGTTATGGCACGCTGGAGTATTGCGCGCTGCACGGTGTGCAACTACAAAGTTGGGGCAGCCTGGCGCAGGGCCGTTACAGCAGTGACCAGCCGCAGCCAACAGATCAGGCGACAGCCTTGTTGGTGGCCCAGTTGGCTGAGCACTATAGCTGCAGCCGTGAAGCCATAGTGCTGGCCTGGTTGATGCGACACCCAGGGCGCGTGCAACCGGTTATTGGCACCACTAAGCCTGCACGCATTGCTGCTTGCGCAGAGGCGGTGGGTATTAGCCTTAGCCGCGAGCATTGGTATCAGCTGTACGTTAGCCGGCGTGGCCACGCTTTACCTTAAGGCAGATAAAAAAACAGACCCGGCTGGCGGGTCTGTTTTTAGCAGTTAAAACACTGTACTTATTTAATCTACTTTTCCTCATTCTGAGGAGGCGTTTTACTGCTTTGTTTGCTTGTCGCTGTATTATTAAGCGATATAACTTTGGTTTTACTGATTTTATGCCGGTAAATTTCCCGCAGGTATTTAATGGCCTTTTTCACACTGTCACGGCTTAAACGAATATCGTTAATCGAGACAAACTTGTCTTTGTTGTGAATAAGCTCACGGTATTTTTTCTCGTACATCGGCTTAATGGCATACCAGTTGGTATCGAGAATTTTGGCCGGGTTTTCAAACTCATGCAGCATATCATCCAGCCGCTGTTCATCAAACTCGTCGGCGCGGATAAAGTCCAGCATGGCTTTATCGAGCTGCTCATCAAAGCGGAAATTGTCTTTGGCAAAGCAGCGCTTAATAAAGGCCACAATCAGCGTTAAGAAATCGTCGCTCAGACAAGGGCTTTTCACGATCAGCGTAGTAAGTGAAATATTGGCAGAAGCGCCAATGACCAGCGCATAACGCTTTAACGTGGTGTTGGGGAACAGCGCATTTAAGTGGGACTTCAGCCGGTTTAAATCCATGTAAGACAATTTATAGTCTTTTGGTAGCGACACGATAGACACCACCGACGAGCAGTTTTTAAAGAAGTGCAGATCTTTAAGCTCGCCTGCGTTATAGCCGTTTTTCACATAGTTGGCTAAGGTTTCGCGGTAGCGGCCCGATTCAATAGGCAGCAGGCTGATGCCTTCAATCGCCTGGGTTACCTTATTAAAATGTGGTAAGTCAATTGAGCGGAAAAACAGATCGTCGATATTCAGCCCCGTCGTGCCTTTATCAAACAATTTAAGCTTTTCACCGCCATTGTCGGTCGGTACCACCGATTCGGCATAAGCTACGGCAACAGGGCCTGCCAGGCTCATAAATAAATCATTGGCATCCAGCCGTATAGTCTCACCGATATCAATGCCGGCGCGGCGGAAATAGTTTTCGTCGTAATCGGTGGTCACCGCCTGGGCAGTTAAGATATTAAAGATCTGCTGCGAGATGTACTGGTTGGCGTACTTCTCCATGGCATTAACATCAATATGCTGAATACCGCCGTCATCGGTTTCTTCGGCGTAGCGCATAATGTCGTTTGAGATCAGCATCATCGCATTCCAGGGCCGGATGCGGTGCATTACGCTGGACTCGCTGCTGTCTTCGTTATCAAAGTTGTAAGAGAAGTCCCACTCTTCGGCCAGATATTTACACAGTAAGCGCCCGGCGTTAATGTGCAATGCTTCTGACATCTCAACACCATGGTCTGAAATGTTCGGCAGGATACAAATACCGCTGGTAAATATAGGTTCAAACACAAATGAATGACCGCGGTTTTCTTCATCTTCGGCCATCATCCGGGTGTCAAAGGTTTTACTCATGTACGCGTATTGCTGCGCCAGGCCAAACTCCGATGCCATCCCGGAGCCAGTGCCACCACCGGCGCTGAAAATATAAAAATACAGCCGTGATTGGTTAGCTTTAATGCCACAAGAATCAATAAGGTAGGAGTGAATAAACTTCCAATCGGCGTTGGCAAAGCGTTGGGTGTCTTTATTGAGGATAATCTTGGCCAGATATTGGCCCAGAATAGGCGCATTACCGGCACCACCGGCATGCACTTCAGACAGATCCATAATTTTCATTTTGGTGTAGTCATGTAAAAAGCCGCTTTTTTCACCTTTATGGGAAAAACGAATGCGGCCTTCAATGTCTTTGTCCAAATCGCCTAACATCACCAGCGGTTCAATTAAAAACACCGGCTTAATCGCTTGCTCAGTGGCTAAATGCAGGCTGCGTTTTATCCAGCGCATGGGCCGGTATTCCTGCTCGCGGTTTTGCTTTTCTTCGTTATTAAATTCATTTAAGTAGAAATTGCGCGCGTTATACACCAGTGAAGCCACATCCAGCGCGATATTTGAACCGCAGCGGCCCAAGCCAATTAAACACACCGATGGAAAATGCTGCTGTTTACGGCTTTGAATTTCATTATCCGGGTTAGGCGCCGGAAACACGCTGCTACGCAGTGCATCTAAATTTGTCAGAATTTTGTTCAGGTCGCGTTCGGTAAAGTACATGTAACGGTCACTGGCAAAAGACGGTGGCAGCGTAGAGGCCGTGGATTTTTTTAGCGCGGTTTTTACCACCACTACATCATCTTGTGGTGTCAGCTCGGTTTTTATTTTATTGGTCATTAGGCTACTTCCTGTCTCTGTCGAGGCATTACTGCACAATATTGCATAACGGTCAGTACTAAAGGTAGTTGCTGCAGAAAATTAAGGCAATCAAATAATGAAAAAAGTAAGCAGATTATTGAGCAGGAGACATAATAATAGCGCAAGCTAAAACAATAGCTTAGAGAATGTTGGCCTGCTTAGTGTTAAGCAGGCCAGACATAGCCGTTACATATTGGGGTAGTTCGGGCCGCCGGCACCTTCCGGCGTTACCCAGGTAATGTTTTGTGCCGGATCTTTAATATCGCAGGTTTTACAGTGAATGCAGTTCTGCGCATTAATGTGAAAATGCGGTTCGTTGTTTTCATCCTGCACAATTTCATACACACCTGCCGGGCAGTAACGCTGTGCCGGTTCATTGTATTTAGGCAGGTTAACGTTAATGGGAATCAGCGCATCCTTGAGTTTTAAATGACAAGGCTGCTCTTCTTCATGATTAGTGTTAGATAAATACACTGACGATAGGCGGTCAAAACTTAGCACATTGTCCGGCTTAGGGTAGTTTATTACCGGCGCTTCACTGGCCAGTTTTAACTGGGCATGGTCCGGTCTGTCGTCTTTCAGGGTAAAAGGCAGCTTGCCGCCAAACCAGTTTTGCTCCAGCGTGTTAAAGGCACCGCCCCAGAAGGTGCCGAATTTATGCAGTGCCGGGCCAAAATTACGCGAGCGGTATAGCTCATCGTACAGCCAGCTGTTTTTAATCGCCTCGGCAAAGCCGGTTAAATCGTTACCGCCTTCATCACCTTGTGACAGGGCGCTAAACAGGGTTTCAGCCGCCAACATGCCGGATTTCATTGCGGTATGGTTACCTTTTATTTTGGCAAAGTTTAGCGTGCCGGCGTCGCAACCCACCAGTAAGCCACCGTTAAAGCTCATTTTAGGCAGGCTGTTTAAACCGCCTTTGGCGATGGCGCGGGCACCGTAGCTCACCCGCTTACCGCCTTTCAGATACTGGCTAATGACCGGGTGCTGTTTGTAACGCTGAAACTCTTCAAACGGGCTTAAATGTGGGTTGCTGTAGTTTAAATCGACAATCAGGCCTACCACAATTTGCTGGTTCTCAGCATGGTACAAATAACCGCCGCCGCTGGTGTCATTGGTGAGCGGCCAGCCGGCGGAATGTACTACTAAGCCTTGCTTATGCTGCTGTGCAGGCACGTCCCATATTTCTTTAAAGCCCAGCGCGTAATGTTGCGGTGATTTACCTTCATCCAGAGCGAACTGTTTGATTAACTGCTTGCCCAAATGGCCACGACAGCCTTCAGCAAATACCGTGTATTTAGCCCTGAGCTCCATGCCCGGTACAAAGCTGTCTTTAGGCTTGCCGTCTTTATCCAGCCCCATATCGCCAATCAGAATGCCTTTTACCACGTTATCTTCCAGCAGCACTTCGCTGGCAGCGAAACCGGGGAAAATCTCCACGCCCAACTGCTCTGCCTGCTGCGCCAGCCAGCGACATAAATTGGCAACAGAGACGATATAGTTGCCGTGGTTATGCATGGTTTTGGGTACCATAAAGCCCGGTAGTTTGCTGGCCTGCTCAGCATTTTTAAACAGGTAAATATCATCCTGACTAACTGCTGCCGTTAGCGGAGCGCCGTGTTGCTGCCAGTCGGGCAGTAATTCGTTTAATGCGCGCGGTTCAAATACGGCACCGGATAAAATATGGGCGCCGACTTCAGAGCCTTTTTCTACGACGCACACGGTCAGTTCTGTGTTGGCGGCTTTTGCCTGTTGCATTAAGCGGATCGCGGTGGCTAAACCGGCCGGGCCGGCGCCTACAATCACTACATCGAATTCCATTGATTCTCTTTCCACAGCACTGACCTCTTGGAGTTTAATATTTACAGCAGACGCCGCTTTTATCGGGGCCTTTAGGGTATTGCAGGTTGACGTTAACGTCAACAGTAAGTAGATTGACGCTCAATAACCTATTATAGCTTTACCTTAACGTAAACCTGGCAGATGTTATGGCAGGGCACGGCACAAGAACGAGGAACTTATGAAAATACTGGTACCGGTAAAACGGGTAATAGACTACAACGTAAAAGTGCGGGTAAAAGCCGACCAGACGGGGGTCGACCTCACGAACGTCAAAATGGCCTTAAACCCGTTTTGTGAGATCGCCGTAGAAGAAGCCGTCAGATTAAAAGAAGCCGGTAGCGCCACTGAAGTGGTGGTGGTATCAATCGGTAGCAGTGCTGTGCAAGAACAGCTGCGTACCGCACTGGCACTGGGTGCCGACCGTGCGCTGCATATTGACACTGAGCTAAACCTGGATTCACTGCAGGTAGCAAAGTTGCTGGCCAAGGTAGTGGCAGATGAGCAGCCAGGCCTGGTGATTTTAGGCAAGCAGGCGATTGATTCCGATAACAACCAAACCGGCCAAATGCTGGCGGCACTGACCGGCATGGGGCAGGGGACCTTTGCATCAAAAGTTACCTTATCTGCTGGTAAAGTCGCGGTAACCCGGGAAATAGACGGTGGTTTGCAAACCGTACAGCTGACATTGCCAGCGGTGGTATCTACCGATCTGCGTTTAAACGAGCCGCGTTATGCCTCCTTGCCCAATATTATGAAAGCAAAGAAAAAACCATTAGAGGTTAAAGCCGCCGACAGCTATGGCGTGTCGCTGAGCTCGGCGGTAAGCGTGCTTAAAGTTACAGCGCCAGCCGTACGTCAGGGCGGTATTAAAGTTGAGTCGGTAGCAGAGCTGGTTGATAAATTAAAGCATGAAGCGAAGGTGATCTAATGGCGATTTTACTCATTGCAGAACATAACAATCAGAGCCTGAAAGCGGAAACGCATAAAGTCGTACAGGCAGCAACAGCCATTGGTGCAGATATCACTGTTCTGGTCGCAGGCTTTAACTGCGCCGCAGCAGCCAATGAAGCGGCAACCATTGCCGGTGTTGACAAAGTATTAGTGGCTGACAATGCCGCATACGAACATCAGCTGGCAGAAAATATCGCTGCGTTGGTTGCTGAGCTGGGCAAAAACTACAGCCATATTTTAACGGCGGCCACCACCACAGGTAAAAACTTCCTGCCACGGGTGGCGGCACTGTTAGATGTGGCGCAAATCTCCGATGTGATTGCCATTGAAAGCGCCGACACCTTTGTGCGGCCGATTTATGCCGGTAATGCCATCGCCACCGTAAAATCCGCCGATGCAATTAAGGTGCTGACGGTACGTCCGGCTGCCTTTGCCGCTGCTAAAATCGGTAACGCGGCACCAGTGGAAGCACTATCTGCAGTACACGATCTTGGCGTTTCAGCCTTTGTCAGTGCAGAGCTGACCAAATCAGAGCGGCCAGAGCTGACCGCGGCGCGGGTGGTAATTTCCGGCGGTCGTGGTATGCAAAATGGCGAGAACTTTGCGCTGTTAAACGGTATTGCCGATAAACTGGGCGCGGCTATTGGCGCCTCACGCGCAGCTGTCGATGCCGGCTTTGTGCCAAACGATATGCAGGTTGGACAAACCG
Source organism: Rheinheimera nanhaiensis E407-8 (assembly GCF_000296695.1). GTDB lineage: Bacteria > Pseudomonadota > Gammaproteobacteria > Enterobacterales > Alteromonadaceae > Alishewanella > Alishewanella nanhaiensis. The sequence continues at coordinate 3,023 of NZ_BAFK01000017.1, read as the reverse complement.
GTAAAATCGTCGCGCCTGAACTGTATATCGCGGTCGGCATTTCCGGCGCCATTCAGCATTTGGCCGGTATGAAAGACTCTAAAGTGATCGTTGCCATTAACAAAGACGCCGAAGCGCCGATTTTCCAGGTAGCTGATTACGGTCTGGTGGCCGATTTATTTACTGTGCTGCCAGAGCTGGAGCAGCAGCTGTAAAGCGCAGCTTATGATATTAGCCGGCGTCATGCCGGCTTTTTTATGCCTGCCTCTTGTTGCTTTAGCTGTTAGCCGCTTAAGATAAACACCGACCATTACAAGGAAGCCGCTATGCCCGTTCTGATCCGCCATGCTGAACCTGCTGATATTGATGCCATTAAAGCTATTTACGACCAGCCCAGTGTGTATGCCAATACGCTACAACTGCCTTATCAGCCGGTAGCGAACTGGCAAAGGTTGTATAACGCCGGTGCGGGTTTCTATAACCTGGTGGCCGAGCTTGAGGGCAAAGTAGTGGGGCAGTTGGGGCTGCAGGTGTGTCAAAACCCCAGACGCCGGCATGTGGCCGAGCTGGGCATGGGCGTGGCAGAAGATTATCAGGGCCAGGGTATTGGCTCGGCATTGCTGCGCTCAGCGTTAGAGCTGTCTGATCAATGGCTGAATATCCGCCGGTTGGAGCTTACGGTGTACAGCAGCAACGAAGTCGCCATAGCCTTATACGAGCGCTTTGGTTTTGAAGTGGAAGCCGAGCTGTCAGATTTTGCTTTTCAGTACGGTAACTATGTCAGCGCCTTGTGTATGGCGCGTATTAACAGCGCAGCTGTTTAAGCAGGTTACTACCTGCGAGGTGTTAAAACAAAAGGCACCTGAGGGTGCCTTTTGTTTGTGTTAGTCAGCCTTAGTTGGCTTCACTATTTTTCTTACACTGCACAGTATCTTTACACTCGCCGTACAGGTACAGGCTGTGATGGGTCAGCTTAATGCCGTTTTTCTCGGCAATTTCCAGTTGCTTGGCTTCAATCACGTCGTCTTCAAACTCAATCACCTTGCCGCACTTCAGGCACACCAGATGATCGTGGTGGCTGCCGCCGGTCAGTTCAAATACCGATTTGCCGCCTTCAAAGTGGTGGCGGGTTAAAATGCCGGCATCATCAAACTGGTTAAGTACCCGGTATACCGTAGCCAGACCTATGTCTTCGCCAATTTCCAGTAACAGCTTGTATACGTCTTCGGCACTGATGTGTTGATTCTTCGGATCCTGCAGGATCTCCAGAATTTTTACCCGCGGCAATGTCACTTTAAGGCCGGCTTTACGTAATTCGCTGTTGTGATCTGACATAGCTATCGATACTCGTAAATTTGATATGCCAAAGATTATAAAGACATTAGCCACAGAATGAAATGGCAAAAATAGTTAAGCGGTTAAGCCTGTCGCCACTTGTGTGCAGAACACAGCAAAGTACAATAGGTAAAACAGGTCATACCAGAGTATTTTAGATGAAATGGGCATTTAACCCCGCTGTAATGCGGCACTTATTAAACTTTTGGCCACCGTTCTTTTTTCCCGGCATTAAAGTGGTAGAGCTTGGCAACGACTACCACTACTGCCGGGTAGAATTAAAAGCCCGGCCCTGGACGCGCAACATTAATAGCACTCAGTTTGGTGGCAGCATGTTTGCGATGACCGATCCTATATACCCATTAATGCTGATGGGCGCGCTGGGCAAAGAGTATCTGGTGTGGGACAAGCAAGCCGATATCGACTTTATTAAGCCGGGTAAAGGCCGTCTCAGCGCTGAGTTTTGGCTGTCAGATGCCAGCGTGGATGCCATTAAAGCGGCCACCGAGTCGGGCGACAAGCATTTTCCGCAGTTTCTGGTGCATATTAAAGACCACACTGGCCAGATCGTCGCTGAAGTAAACCGCACTTTATATGTACGCAAAAAAGCCAAATACCGGCCAGGCTAATAGCGCGAATAAAAAAACCGGCAAACTGCCGGTTTCTCTGTATTACAACCCTTCGAACTCTTTTAGGCTCATCTCGTCGTAAATTTGTTTACACCACTGCTTAACCCGCTGCTCGGTCAGCTCTGGCTGGCGGTCTTCGTCTATGCCCAGGCCGATAAAATGCTTATCATCTACCAGGGCCTTAGATGCCACAAAGTTGTAGCCTGCGGTAGGCCAGTGACCAACAATGATGGCGCCTTTAGGCTCGATAATATCGCGCAGCGTGCCCATCGCATCGAGGAAATACTCAGCATAGTCTTCCTGATCACCACAGCCAAAAATGGCCACCAGCTTGTTGTTAAAGTCGATGTTTTCCAGCTCCGGGAAAAAATCATCCCAGTCGCACTGGGCTTCGCCGTAATACCAGGTAGGAATACCCAGCAGCAATAAATCAAACGCAGCGATATCTTCTTTGCTGCTTTTGGCGATATCGCGCACGTCAAACAAGTGTTTACCCAGCTCTTTCTGGATCATCTTGGCGATATGTTCAGTGTTACCGGTATCACTACCGAAAAAAATGCCTACAGTTGCCATTCAATCTAACCTTCTTACCTGGTTAAAACTTGCGTCAGAATCTGCTCTATATACGCGCTGCGGGTCAGGTTGGCTTGCTCAGCCTGCTGACTTAAGGCGTTATACAGTTGGTCGGACACTTTAAACTCAATGCGTTTTAAGCCTTTACTGCGATCACGCTTGATCTGGTTGCGCTTATTCAGTTTCAGTTGCTCTTCCCGGGGCAGAGGGTTGGTTTTTGGCCGACCCGGGCGCTTATCCTGTGCAAACAAATCAATCGTAGTGCGATCAGTGGCAATCTTCGCCATTTAACCAACCTTACTACTCAAGAAAATAGGGCACTATGCTTTTGATAATAAATACCGCCGGTGATAAAAACAGTACCAGCCAGACAAAGAATTGCCCCAGTTTGGGTGCCTTGCTTTTTTTCAGTACGTCGTGAATAGCCAGTACGATAAAAACATACAAAATCCCCAGGCCAAGCCATAAACTCAGTGTCTCAAACTGCTCAAAAGACATAACGAGCTC
>NZ_BAFK01000018.1 GCF_000296695.1 Rheinheimera nanhaiensis E407-8 | reverse complement strand
TTTCTTCTTTGGAAACCACGTTTGGACTCCGGCGAAAGCTAACGCCGCAATAAGCGGTGAGTGACAGTTTGCTAAAGTGTGAAGCGAAGCGGAACCGAGCAAACTGTTACGAATCCGGCTTTATTGCCTTGTTAGGGCTGATTTCACGTAATTTATTTAAATAATCTTGGGAAAAACTCATTTGTGGCAATATAACTTCTGTCCCACCACATACACCAGTTGTCCAATTATCTTCGGTGGTGAATATCACATAATGATAACCAAGCATGTAGCTATTGCCTCTGCATGATCCATCATCTAATCGAGAGAAGACTACTGACGTATTTTCTCCTTTTAATGTTTCTGGATTAGCCATAAATACTTTTTGGAACTCACTACCGCTATCATCAATAAGTATCTCTAAACCAACAACCCGACCATAATTTATGTTGGCAGCTTGAGCAAAATACTCGGAAGGCTCAGCTTTTTTACAACTGCATGCGATAGCTTCATTTGTAACGAATAATAATATCAAGGCAAAAAATTTATGCATCGGCTACTCCATGAGCCCTAACGCCCGGCACAGCGGCGCGAGTTTACGAGCGTCCGGCGGCCACAGGCCGCGAACTGCTGCGAATTGTTATGCATTTTTACGCCTCTCAGTATCCACTGCTGACCTCCATAGAACCAAATTTGGAAGCAATGCGCTGAGCGTAATTTCATTTGTGCCCAGCAGCTTGGCAAGGAGATTGCTGAGTGGGTAATCCAGAGATTCAGCAGTCTCGGCCACAATATGCTGTGTCTGTAATGCCAGCCCATTCGTTGCTTCCTGCCCCACCCACTCAGCGGAGTGTTTCCACCAGTTTGCGGCTGCATTAACTACAGCAACAAAGGTAAAATCTTCTGAATAACGAGGACCAATATCGAAAGCAGATCGCTTGCTTACCCCAGTCAAAGTGAGTGTATCAGTCAAATATTGTTGTATAACGGAGAATCCTACACCTATGAAATACTCTCCTCGGTCAGTCAGTCCGTCTGATTCAGGGTCAAGTGATTTAGTAATCAAGCTGCTAACCTCAACCACCTTACCGTCAAGAATATTTAAGAGCTCTGACAGAAGTTGAAGTTCATGGTCTGCGTACTTGCCCTTAACTTTCAGATACATGCGCAGAAGCTCCACTTATGCATAACGCCGCCCACAACGGCGAGCGTAGCGAGTCCGGCAGCCAAAGGCTGCGTATTGCTGGGCCTTGTTAGCACACATCATGGTACTTTATGCGCAAACAGATCTAGGCTGTTTAAACATTTTTTCACTAATTCATCACAATCTGATTGTGCAATATCGCCAGAAATCGAAACGATGTCGCCCTCTTTATTGATAGAGATATTCTCTTCAAAGTAATGAACAATATCTTCAAAAAAACACCTTACGCGCTCTTCTGATTCTTCTGGAGATAGTTCTTCACGCAAAGGGTTTGAGGGCGTTGGGCCGTCATACTTGTAATAAGGCTTGTATTTAAATGTGTTCATGCATTTTCCTTACGTGCTAACGCCCGCCACACACGCGAGCAACTTGTTGCGAGTCGAGCGCCAAAGGCGCGTTGTGCTGGCGATTGTTAGAGCTCACAGCTTGATGACTGCCAACATATCTTCACCATCTTGATCCAAACCCATTTCCTGAAAGCCAAAGCTAGAGTAAAAATCTTTGGCCACTGGGTTTTCAGGGTCATAGCAAATTTCTATTTCTTTTACTTTGTCACTGGCTTTGATTTCATTGAGCGCCAAATTTAGAGCAGCTCTACCAATACCCATTTTTTGGTAACGTTGATCCACCATAAAACGCCAGATAGACACTTTTTCAGGCGTTTCAGATACCCACATGAAAAAACCGACCGGTTTCTCGTTCTGATAGATCGCTCTGCATGTATGCCCTTGGCAGTAATGTGACTCAACCAAAGACCACATATTGCTCGCAACATACTCCTGCTGCTCATCCGTGACATCTAAGTCACATACGGCTTCATAATTTGAACTTGTAACGTCTTCCAGTGTGATACTCATGACTTTCCTTAGCTCTAACGCCCGCCACATACGCGAGCAACTTGTTGCGAGTCGAGCGCCGCAGGCGCGTTGTGCTGGCGATTGTTAGAGCTCACAGCTTGATTATTGCCAACATATCTTCACCATCTTCATCCAAACCCACTTCCTGAAAGCCAAAACTTGAGTAAAAATCTTTGGCCACTGGGTTTTCAGGGTCATAGCAAATTTCTATTTCTTTTACTTTGTCGCAAGCTTTGATTTCATTTAAAGCCAAATTTAAAGCCGCTCTACCAATCCCTGCTTTTTGATAGCGCTGATCAACCATAAAACGCCAGATAGATACTTTCTCAGGCGTTTCAGATACCCACATAAAAAAACCTACAGGGATGTCGTTCTGGTATATTGCTCTGCAGGTATGGCCTTGGCAATAATGTGCTTCAACTAGCGACCACATATTGCTGGCAACATACTCCTGCTGCTCATCTGTGACATCCAAGTCGCAAACCGCTTCATAATTTGAACTAGTAACTTCTTCCAGTGTGATACTCATGACTTTCCTTAGCTCTAACGCCCGGCTCACCGAGCAAATTTTTGATGGCGGCTTTTTTGCGTGTTTTTGCAAAAAAGGTGACAGCGGAAATTTGTCCGGTGCAGCCGTTTGTTAGGCATGGTAACCCCCAATCTTGCCACCTTCAGTAAAACAAAGTTGCTGATCAAACACTATTTTTCTATGCAAGTAGTTTGGGTGATCTTCTGTTATTGGTTTGATGACAAACATTCCTTCATCACACCAATCCTCAGTTGATAGATTTGTTGTCATTAACGGATAACAAACGGTCAAATCTTTTCCATCTTTCTCTAATACTACGTGACCTAAAACCTGAAGATTACCAAATGATTCTTTATGTTCTACAGGATTCCCGTCTTGATCTACAAATTTTTGATTGTAAGATATTGATGTATTTTCGCATGAAACTTTACAGTAGCCTTGTTTGTGAGCCCCATATTCAAATGTAGCCTCATGCAAAAGCAACACTACACACGCTGCTATTCTGTCGGAATATTTTAGTAGCTCATCATCATTTACATCCAGTTTATTAGCCCTTATTACTGCCAAAAGCGCTGAAATCACTTGATCTTGGTCGAAAGCAGGATGGCTCCCTATAAAGCTTAATATGTGTTGAAGTGCATTAAGTGTATCTTCCGATATTTTCGGCTTCTTCATAAAAGCTTTATTATTTTTCTTGTCCTCGGAAAAAATAGTATCAATTCTTGATTTCAAGCGCTGCTTAGTAACGTTGAACTTTTCTTTAAGGTCAGACTCTTTGCACTTGTCAATTTGATACTTCATCAGCTTTTTCACGTAAAGTGGAAAAGGCTTTCCTATATCGAGCGATATCTTTGGCGAGACATATTCTAGAAAATACCTAAAGCTCAAGTAAAAAGCCTCTAGCGATTCAGCGGCGACGCCCTGATTTCTCTCATCATTGCGAGCAACAAAATCAGCCACTTCACGAAATATCCGATTCCCATGCGAGTATGCCCTCAGACGCATGAAGATATTATCGACGTCATTTTCGTCAAAGTCGCCAGATTGTAGCCTCAACACCAGCTTTTGAGCTTTTGCTTTCTCGATAGGTTTCATATTTCCCTTGGTTGCCTAACGCAAAGCACACGGGTGACGACCGCGCAGCGGTAGGCATCCCAGCGACCGAAGGGCGCGAGTGATGCGCCTTGTTATATGCGACATTAAACTTGCTCTAAAGGCACAATGACCGCATAAGTTAAGTCAAAACAAAACCAGATACACAAGCTAACAAATAAGCCAATTGCGCCATATTCACTAGTGGACCAAATTGTTAGAAGCAATAATAAAAAAAATCCAACCATGAATAACAAAGTAGCAAGCAGCCAATGTGCTTTGACTTTGATATTGCACGAGTTGCATTTGGAACCAACGAATCCCATTAGCCCCCACACGCTTACCGTTGCTTGTTTGCATTTGGGACATCTACGCTTCATGCATCACCATTAGCATATAACAGCTTAATAAATTGGAGCAAGCACGCTTTCACGCAGTGCTTGCTCCCTTCTATCTTTAATAATTGGCAACAAACTATCCAATAACCCTACCCAAATCAACAGAATTTTAACGGTTTGCCTGTCGGTGTGTGTAGAAAGCGGGTTTAGACCTCGCGATTAATTTGCTTACAATAAATTTACCAACTACTGTATATATGTACACGTAAATTTGTTTTAAGGGGAGTGTTATGGCGTCGCCGTTTTTGCAGTATATCGCTGAGTTTATGTATGCCCGCCGTTATGCCAAGCGAACGGTGGATGGTTATGTGTACTGGATAAAGATGTATATCCTGTTTAACAAAAAACAGCATCCGGCACAGTTAACCGAGCAGGATGTCGAGCGCTTTTTATCGTATTTAACCAACCAGCGTAATGTTGCACCACGCACCCAGGCGTCGGCGCTTAATGCGCTGAGCTTTTTGTATAAAGCCGTTCTGCAAAAGCCGTTGTCTTTAAACCTAAACTTTAATCGCTCGCAGCTTTCGCCTAAGTTACCGGTAGTGCTCACCCGCAGCGAAGTTTTTGCCCTGCTAAGGGTTATTGAACCGCGCTATAAGCTGCTGGCGCAGCTAATGTACGGTAGTGGGTTGCGGCTGATGGAGGCGGTTAGGTTGCGTGTGCATGATATTGACTACGACTACCTGTCGGTCATGGTGTGGCAGGGTAAGGGCAATAAAAACCGCCGCACGACTTTGGCCGCAGAATTAGTGACCTCACTTAAACAGCAAACGCAGTTTGTGTTGCAATATTTTCAGGCCGATTTGGCAAACCCTGATTATGGCGGGGTCTGGTTGCCTTATGCGTTGGCACGTAAGTACCCCAATGCACCCAAAGAGCTGGGCTGGCATTATTTGTTTCCGTCAATGCAGTTAAGTGTCGATCCGGATTCTAAGCTATTGCGCCGCCACCACCTGGACGAAAGTTGCGTTAGGCGCGAAATAAAAATTGCCGCAAAAAAGGCCGGTATCAGCAAAAATGTTACCTGCCACACGCTGCGCCACAGTTTCGCCACGCATTTACTGGAATCCGGTGCCGATATCCGCACGGTGCAGGAGCAGCTGGGCCATACCGATGTGCGTACCACGCAAATTTATACCCACGTATTAAACCGTGGTGCTGCCGGGGTAAAAAGCCCGTTGTCGCAGCTGCTGTAACGCCTTTGCCTATCGCCACAGCAAAGCCATTGACGGCTTGTGCCGCTAGCATACAATAGCGCCAATTTCAGCCACTTTGCTTAAGGTCGTTTTATGAGTAGTAATGCCCTGGTCAGCGCACCAACCTTGCGGGCGCGGTTAAAGCAGTTTATTGAGCACAACACCGTGCAGCGTGTGTTGCTGGCGCTGATTTTAATTAACGCGGTGATTTTGGGCATGGAAACTATGCCCGGTGTAATGGCTGCCATAGGCGGCTATTTGCTCACGCTGGATAAAGCCATACTGGCGGTGTTTGTGCTGGAAATTGCTATTCGGTTGTTTGTGCACCGGCTGGCGTTTTTTAAAGACGGCTGGAGTGTGTTCGACTTTATCGTAGTGGGCATAGCGCTGGTGCCGGCCAGCGGGCCTTTTGCGGTGCTGCGGGCCCTTCGGGTGCTGCGCGTACTTAGGGTGCTTACTTTTGTGCCGTCAATGCGCAAAATTGTCGGCGCCCTTATTCAGTCGCTTAACGGCATGTTGTCTATTGCCATGGTGCTGGCGCTTATTTATTACGTGGCGGCGGTGATGGTAACCAAGCTGTTTGGGCAGGCGTTTCCAGACTGGTTTGGCAGTTTAGGCGCATCGCTGTATACGCTGTTTCAGGTGATGACGCTGGAAAGCTGGTCTATGGGTATAGCGCGGCCGGTGATGGAGCAATTCCCTTACGCCTGGGCGTTTTTTGTGCCCTTTATTCTTATTGCCACCTTTACCATGCTGAATTTATTTATTGCCGTTATTGTGAATGCAGTGCAAAGCATGCACGATGAAGAGCATAAAGCCGAGCATGCGGCCGACGTTGCAACCCAGCAGCAACTGCTAAGCCAGATGCAGCAGCTGCAGCAAGAGCTGGTGCAGCTGCGTGCCATGCTTAACAAACCTACTGCAGAATAAAATCTTCCAGCGGTTGGCCGGTAAGCCGGCCAATTTGCTTAAACATATAAATAATGGCGCCCATCAGCATGATCATGGTGGGCACCACTATTACCGGGTAGCTAAGCCAGGTCATGCGGCCGAGCTCTTCGGCGTAGGCAGTGGTGCCGGGCGGGCTGACGACGATGGCCTTGGCCAGAATATAGTTAAGCAGCGACGATAAGAAAAACGATGCCGCTACCACATAGCCGGCCTTGCCCATACGGCGGTCAAATTCGGCCAGGTTGTGTTTTGCGCTTAGTGCCAGCTCTAATTTGGGCATATCCAGCAGCTCGGGGTTAATCAGCAGTTTTTTTACCAGCGGGTAGGGTGTGTATTGGCTAACCAGCACGACAATGCCAATCAGTGCCGGCACCAACGCTTCTTTAATGGCTATGTACGACGGCGGCAGTTGCAGCAGGCTAATGCCGCCGGTTAGCAGCACGCTGATAATGCCCAGTACCGAGAAAAAGTTTACCTTGCCGTGCTGTTTTAGCTCCCAAATGCCAAACAGCAGCGGAAACGCCAGCGCCACCACCACGACCCACACCGGGCCTAATGCGTCTTCGCCGCTTAACTTACTTAGAATAAGCGCCGGTATTACCACGTTAATGATCAGATTAGGTAAAAGGCCAGACTTTTTCTTCGCCGGTGCGCTTTGCTGCGGTGTTGTCATGCGTGTGTTTCCAAACCAGTATGGTGACCAAACAAGGCGCCAGTATAGCAAGCTTTGTTGCCATGCAAAGTAACGGCTTCGGTGCTTGTTTAGTTTAACTGGCCAAACAGCTCGGCCAGGGCGGCGCGGTGGCGGCGCGACAGGGTCAGGCTGGCGCCATTTTTTAAGATCACTTCGGCATCGCCCTTATCGCCGGGGCGCAGCTCGACAATATCGCTTTTGCGCACTATGGCCGAGCGGTGAATGCGGGCAAACTGCGCCGGGTCGAGCTTTTTCTCGATCGCTGTCATGGTATCGCGCAGCAGCAGGCTTTTGCTTTGCGAATACAGGTGAATATCAACATAGTTACCGGCGCTGCCGATCCAGCTAATGTCACTGACATCCACTATGCGTAACCGGCCCGGATCGCGAATGGTAAGCCGGTCGGCATAAGCTGTGCTGCTTACCGGCGCGCTTAAGTGGTTAATAATTTTGCCACAGGCTTTAAACAGTGCCTGCTGAAAGCGCTCGGCGCTGTAAGGTTTTAGCAGGTAATCCGCCGCGCTTAACTCAAAGGCGGTGACGGCATGCTCGGCATAGGCACTGCAAAAAATCACTGCCGGCTTGCTGGCCAGCTGTTTAAGCACACTGAGGCCGTCCAGCCCCGGCATTTGAATATCCAGAAAGATAATATCCGGCTGATGCAGCCTGGCCAAACGTAGCGCGTCCTGGCCGTTGCCGGTGTCGGCAATCACCTCAAATTGGGGCTGGCTGCTTAACAAATGCTTGATGCCGGCGCGGGCCAGCGGTTCATCGTCGGCAATTAAACAACGTAATTTCATGGTGCTTCTACTTTAAACAGCGGCTATTTGCCGGTTAGGCCGGGAAAGAATTGCGCGCTTGTTACTACTGATAGCCGCAGTGTAATAAAAATACAGCCATGGATGTATAGCGTTAAACCCGTATTTCCGGCCGTTGGCAGAATGGGTAAAACCCGCATTTTTACTGCCGTGGCGCTAATCCCTCCGTTAGTCACACCGTGCCCCGCTTTAGTGGCTTAGTGCTGGTATCGCTCTGGTAACGCCATTAGTTTCGGCTGGCGAAAAACCATTAGAACGAAAACCGCGCAGGTTAACCTGCCACCAGAGGGAGTAACATGAAAACCACATCTTTATATAACGCAGTGCGCAGCGCTTTGTTGGCCACACCACTGGCACTTACCGGTTTATCAGCGGCGCACGCCGCAGAAACCGAAGAAGCTAAAGTAGAGCGCATTGAAGTAACAGGGTCTCGTATCAAGCAAATTGATATGGAAACCTCATCCCCGGTAACGGTAATTACCGCCGCCGATATTCAGTTATCCGGTGAGGCCACCGTGGCCGATGTACTGAACAACACTTCAGTCAACAGCTTTGGCTCATGGCGTGGTATGTCGGGCTACGGCTCTGGCGCCAGCGCTACCAGCAGCGTACAGATGCGCGGCCTGGAGTCTTACTACACGCTGGTATTGTTAGATGGTCGCCGTATGCCGGGCACCAGCTCCAGCGCCGGCGCCTCTGCCGATACCTCACGTATTCCAATGGCCATTGTCGAGCGCATTGAAATTCTGCGCGAAGGCGCCTCAGCCGTATACGGCTCTGACGCAGTAGCCGGTGTTATTAACATTATCACCAAAAAAGATTTTGACGGCGTGGCGCTAAGCTACGACACCGAGCGGCCAAGTGAAGAAGGTGGTGACAGCAACCGCTTCTCGGTCACCAGCGGCTTTACCTCAAACAAAGGCAACCTGATGCTGACGTTTGAGCACTACAAAACTGACGCGGTAATGGACCGTGATATCTGGGCGATGGACGATGCCACTTATGGTGATTACTCGGGCTTTAGCTCAGTGCCTAACGGTGTGCGGCCAAATGGCAGCTGGTACTTTAACGATGAGATGTGCGGCACGGTAGAAAACACTGTGGTGCTGGGCGACGGTGCCCAGTGTGGTTATAACCACGGCATGGTGACTAAACTGTTTGGTGACGTAGAGCAAAACTCACTGCTAAGTAACTTTAACTACGCGTTGACCGACGATATTCAGTTCCGTGGCCGCGCCAGCGCCTCTTTTGCCAAAACCGACAGCCGTTATGCCGGCACTCCGGTATCGACCAACTACCCGGTAATGGCGGCTGACAACCCGTTTAACCCGGTGGGCGAAGCGTTGAGCCTGCGTATGCGTTCAGCGCAAATTGGCGCCCGTGATACCCGCACTGAGATTAGCAATATCGACTTCTTCGGCGGTCTGGTGGGCTTTGTAGACGTGGCGAACGGTATCGACTGGGAAGTGAACGCCCAGCTGAGCCGGTCAAAAACCAACTCGTTTAACTTTAACCTGGTGAATGATGACATCGTACAAACGCTGATCGACAGCGGCGAGTACGATATTTTCAACACCAGTGGCATGAGCATCAGCGACTGGGATGCGATGATGGCAGGCTTCTACGGCAAAGCCGCGCACACTGGTTTATACAGCGCCGAGTATGAGAGCGAGCAGATTGATGCAGTAGTGTCCACCCTGCTGTTTGAGAACCAGCTGGTCACTATTGCCGGTGTGGTCGGTGCCGAGTTTGAAACGGTCGACTTTACCCAGCAAAGCGATCCGCAATCGGCTTCTGGCCGTGTTTCCGGCGGCTCAGGCGGTGACGACGTCTTTGCCACCCGTGACCGTACTTCGATGTACGCCGAGTTACAATTTGCGCTGCCGGGCAATATCGATATTAACACTGCACTGCGTTATGACGAATATGATCAATCAGGTGATGTTGGTGCTAACTTTGTCAGCGGTAAGTTTGACAACGTCGCACCTCAGGTAGGCGTGGCCTGGCGTCCGCTGGACAGCCTGTTAGTGCGTGCCAGCTGGGGTGAGTCGTTCCGCGCACCCAACATGGGCGAAATGTTCTCTACTCAGGCGCTGAGCTTTGAAAAAGCCTATGATACGCTGTGGTGTGACACCCAGGGTAATGCCGGTGCCGATGCAGTGTACTGTAACCCGAACGGCTCGCAGCAGCACCGCACCTGGTTTGGTGGTAACCCGGATCTTAAGCCGGAAGATGGCGAATCGCTAACGCTGGGCGCGGTATGGAACATCACCGACGACTGGTCTGCCGAAGTGTCGTACTACAAAGTGAAGCTGGATAACAAAATCGGCTCTATCAGCGTGGCGCGTCTGTTAAGCGAAGAACAGGATTTAGGCGCTGGCAATCACCCGGCCATTATCCGCGATGACAGTGGCAAAATTGAAACCATCTACAGTTTTGATCAAAACATCGCCGGCCTGACGACCTCAGGTTATGACTTCAAAACGGCTTATAAGCTGGCGACCAACTACGGTGATTTCACTTTTAAAGGTGAACTGACCTACGTGAAAGACTATGTGTCACAGTCGGCGCCGGATGCAGAAGCCATCGATTACGCTGGTCTGCAGGATTACCCGGACTTACGCGGTAATTTAGGCGTAAGCTGGTCGCAAAATAAATGGGGCGCAGCCTGGACTACTTACTACATTGGCGATCAGGCGTCGGGCAATGACGTTTGGGGTACCAACTACCTGGCCGATATTCCAGGCTATGTGAAGCACAACGTGCAGCTGTCTTATAGCCACGACTATAACGGCAGTATCACACTGGGCCTGAACAACGCCTTTGATAAAAAGTCGCCGACCTGGTACGACGGCTTTGTCGGCTACCGTGATGTGTACACCGGCTTGTACGACGTATTGGGCCGCACGGTGTTCCTGCGTATCGAACAAAAGTTCTAAGCCAGACAGCTCCTACTGCAGCCTGCTGTAGTAGTACAGCTTTAGCAAACCGGCAGTTCCTCCCCGGGCCGCCGGTTTTTTGTTGTCACTGGCTGTTAACGGGGTAAACGTTAGCGCTGTCCGGCATAACACCTTTACCTAAACGGATCTCCAGTACGGCTTCTACGTGCTCGCGGCCGCCTCCGTGAATACCAACGTTATACTGTGGTCTGGTTAGGGTTTGGCTGCGGCAGGTTAACAGTGAGCAGTCCTGCACCGTGGTTTGCTGATAGCCGGCGCCAAGATGGCTGCGGTCGTCTTGCTGGCGTGCAATCAGCGTTTCTTTGTCCACCACAACAAACCAATCATAGCCCTGAGCATCGGTGATCTCCGCCGCCCGGCGCAGCGCGTAGGCTCTGGCCTGGTCGCTGTCACCACCGCGGGCTTTGAATGTTACCCGGTAATAGGTGTCACTGATTTTCTGCTCACTGTAGCCGTAACTGTTACCATTGGCCGCTCGGTAATCGGGCTGGCCACTGCAGGCCACCAGCATGGTTGCGAACAACAGCACAGGGCTAATAGAAAAAATACGCATAGTGGTACCTCCGGTGTGCGTTAGTCAGATTTACCGTGTAAATAAGCCTGTTCGGCTGCTGCATTTAGTGGCGGGCCAGCCATCATGCTGTCCAGTACACTGTCTAGCAGGCTGCCGCCGCTGGCCGTTTGGTACGCTGCCGCATGTGCCGCCCCTGGCAGGCTCAGGCTGGCGTGTTGTTGCCAGGTTCCGTTGCTGCGACAGGCAATGTGCTCACTGCGACCAGAGGCTGACTGCAAACCATACTGCCGGCAAAAGTTGCCTTGCTGGTTGGTAAAACTTAACCGCGGTGTTAATTGTTGCTCGGCCAGCGGGTAGCTGTGGCCGCTGGCGGCACTATTTAGTAACTTAACAACGTCAGTACTTACGCCAGCAAGCACCGGTTGGGCTGGCCCGCTCAGTTGTGACACGCCGTAACCGGCGACTAGCGCGATACACGCCACGGCCGCCGCATGCTGTTGCAGTTGTTGCTGCGCCCGGCGCCACCAGGGAAAAGCAATTACCGTCGCCACGGGGGGCTGTTCGTCTTGCAACAGTTGCAGCACTGCTGCTGGCATCGGCTGCTGGTCAATCTGGGCGTAGTATTGCTGCACCAGACTGTCGACCATGGCTAAATCAGCCAGCCGTTCGGTCAGTTGCTCGTCTTCGGCCAGTTGCTGGCGCAGGCTGTCCATTTGCTCGGGGTTTAGTTGTGCATCCAGAAACGCCGACAGTGCTTCATCAGTAGGTTTCATGCCAGACCTCCGTTTAGCTTAAGGGCAGTTACCATGGCTGCGCGCGCCCGTGCCAGCCGGCTCATAATAGTACCAGCGGGTATCGCCAGCACGCTGGCGGCTTCCTGATAACTGAGCCCCTGCACCGCCACCAGCGATAAAACTTCGCGCTGCTCGTCTGGCAAGGTATTCATTGCGCTGTTAACTTCATCCAGTTGGATCTGATTCAGCATGTCCAGCTCGCCATCACTGAAGTTTTCCTGTTGTAATTCAGCCTGTAGCGTAGCATTGTGCCGCACTTTTTGTGCCCGGTAGTCGTCTATCCACAGGTTGCGGCAAATTTTAAACGCCCACTGGGCTAAGGGCACACCGGCAGCAGGGGGTGAGTTTAACAACCGCAGCACTGTGTTCTGCAGTAAGTCATCGGCGTCGGCCATGCTGCCGGTCAGCGAATATGCGAAGCGGCGCAGGGCGGGCAGTAAAAGCTTAAGTTCGGTTTTCATGGTTAGGTTATACTCCTGTTTACCCTGATAACGGCTCAGCGCTGAAGCTTATTCCAGCCTAAACGGAATTTTTTTTTCTGCCAGCCGTTACTGTTGTATTTATTTAGCGAAATGGCAGGGGACCCTATGCAGTTACACCGAGCTTATGCACTGGCATTATACGGCCTGGCTTTTTCCTGTGCTGGTCAGGTGGCACCACTGGAGCCACTGCCACAGGCAGTGCCCGACCTAACCAGGCAAATCCAGCAGCAGACACAGCGCCTTAAGCAGCCAATACCGCAGGCGTTGTCGCCACAGCAGTTAGCCGACACCTTGCAGCAAAAGGCTAACTTGCCGGACCCTTTATCTGACTTGCCGCTAAAACTGGATGTGCGAACCCAAAGTGGCCAGCTGGCCTGGCGTGAGGTCGAGGTTGAACACGGCTTTCGCGCGGTAGAACGGGAGTGGTTGTTGCTGCTCAGCAGCGCTGAGTGGCAGCAGCTTCGCCAGCGTTGGCCCCAGCTGAGCGGCTTTGTGCAGTCGCAAACCCGGCTGGAGGCACTTAACCAGCTGTTAATTCGCCTTAAAGTGCCTTTGCAGCTGGATTCGTCAGCGCTGCTCCAACAGCAATTTAATGCCGAGTTAGCCGCTATCGCCGGGCGCAATCATCTGTATCAGCCGCAGAGCACGCCTGCGGCATCTGTGCCGTCAGCAGCGCAAAACGTCACCATGTGCGAGCGGCCGGTGGTTGTTGGCATGGTTGATACGCCTATTGCGCTATCGCACCCGGCATTGATGCAGGATGGCACTGGCTTGCAGATCATCCAACAAGACTTTGTCGCTGGGGATATTGCCAAAAGTTACGGCCATGGCACAGCCGTTGCGGGTGTTTTCGCTGCCAGACATGGCGGGCAACCCGCTTTGCTGCCTAAACTCAGGCTGTACAGTGCCAGTGCGTTTTACGCCAGTAATGACTATCAGCCATCGGCCACCCTGGCCCATATTATACAGGCGCTTAACTACCTTGCTGCGCAGCGGGTAGGTGTGATTAATATGAGTCTGACCGGCCCGGCTAATCCGGTATTGGCCGCTGCTATTGACGGCCTGGCCCGCCAGCAGGTGGTTCTGGTGGCGGCGGCAGGCAACGCCGGGCCCGCGGCACCGGCGTTATATCCGGCGGCTTATGCGCAGGTGCTGGCTGTCACCGCAGTGGATAGCCAGGCGGGTTTATATCGCTGGGCCAATCAGGGCGACTATATCGATTTTGCCGCGCTGGGCGTAAAAGTGCCGGCCCTGACGGCCGGTGGTGATTGGGCGGTGCAAAGCGGCACCTCACTAGCGGCCCCGGTGGTGAGTGCGGCGGTGGCATGTTTGCGGGCGCAAACACCAGGGGCCACGTTAGCCGATATTAAGCAGCAGCTAATAAAGCAGGCCCGCGATTTAGGCGGGCCGGGTAAAGATGCGCAATTTGGTTATGGCTTGCTGGCCGCCCCGCTAAAAACTCAGCTGTAATGCCAGTGCGCCGCGGGTTTCGCGATAATCAGCGCTGGCAAGGGTGGAGCTAAAGTTACCGTGCTCAAGCTTGATTAATGTGGCCAGGTTTTTGCTGAGGTTAAGCTGCCAGTGCGCGTCGAACTGACTATGGTTGTCGCGGCGCCGGCTGTTATCGGCGTTATTGTCAGTCGCGGTGCGCGCGGTATAGCGGCGCTGCGACCATTTGGCGCCAAACTGCACTTGCTGCTCAAATTGCCATAGCGACCAGCGGGCAGAAAACCGGACACTCAGTCCGGGCGCCAGATAACTAAAAGCGTTATCGCGGCTGCTTTCATCTTCATAGTGCAGGCCCAGTGTGACAAAGCGCTGCGCCTGTGCAAAAAACCAAAACGTTTGGATGCTGGCACTGGTGTTACTGGCATTGCGCTGGCTAATCTGGTCGAAGATCTTCTCGCTTAGCGTAATAGAGGGGCGGATAAACCTGCTGGCACCGATGCTATGCATGCTATACAGACTAGCTTGCTTAAGCGTGAGAAAAGGTGTCTGAGCGATATCGGCCTTCGCATAGTAAAAGTTGCTACCAAGGCTGTGAGCGCCAATCTGATAACTGGCGTCCAGATGTGCCAGCTGCAGGCGACTGTCAAAGTCATCCGCCTGACGATAGTTTTTATCCTGCAGGCTGTAGCCGGCTTCAACACGCAGTGCTGGCGTGCTTTGCCACTGTATGCGGGCATCGGCCTCAAATAATCTGGCCACATCGGCCTGGCCACTGGCTTGCTCAAGCGCGCTAATATTGACATTAGACTGTTGTTCCAGTCCGGCACGCGCACTGGCACTAAAGCTTATATTGTCATTTGCTGGCATCGGCAGGCTAAAACACAGGCACAAGGCTGCCGCTGCCGCTTTTATGCGGATGAAAGTCGCCATAAGGGAACTCCTGCTGCTCTGGAATGCGCCGGTTTGCACCGGCGCGCTGGGGGTTACAAACCGGTAGACAATTTAAGGGTGTTGCGCACCGTGTTGTTGACCTCTGCAGATACCGCCTGGCTCACGCTTTGGGCCACGGCTGCACTGGCATTTTGTTGTACCAACTGGCTGGTGCTGCTGCTAAGTTGTGCTGTAGCTGCGTCGGTTAACGTCGTGCCATTTTGTACACCTTGCATCAGCAAATTTTGTGTCAGGACGGCACTGCTCTCTGCTGCACCGGCTAGTGTCGCAGTGCTGTCTGTGGCCGGGTTTGCCAGCAGTGTGCTCTCTGCCTCAGCTGTCTGAGGCTGCTCTGGTGTGGCCAGGGTAGCAGTACTTTCAGCTGCGACCTGAGTGTCTGAGTTACCTGCAGCAGCGGCGCCAGACACTGGCCGCGCGCTGACGCTAACATTACTACCGGCGTGCTGGTCGCTGTTTACCTCAGCAACACCGCTGTGTTGATTAACTTGCTGCTGGCTTGAGGTGCTGCTTTGCGCAGTGAAGGATACGTCAGCGGCAACCGATAATGCTGAAAAACAGGCAGCGGCAATCAGGCTTGGGGTGAGTAGTGTTTTCATCTTAGTGTCCTCGTGATGTCGTGATTGACATAGCGATAACGAACTGATCAGCTGCCTTATTCCAATTCAGCAGAAAAATATCTATGGTTATTTGGTCTTACCAATTTCGTTGCCCATTTTGTAATCAATCATGGTTGAGTACCAATGAATTAACCGCTAGGGTGATAAAACATAAGCGAACCGAGGTAAGCAAGATGGACCATTACGCAGCACTGAGAAGCAATGTCGGGTTACTGGGCACCCAGCTGGGCGACACCATTCGCAGCCAGTTAGGCGATGCGCTGCTGGAGCGGGTAGAGCAGATCCGTCAGTTATCCAAAGCTGCGCGTCAGGGCGAAGAGCTGCAGGCCGATAAGCTAAAACAGGTGCTGCAAAGCTTAACGGACGACGAGTTGTTGCCGGTGGCACGCGCCTTTGCCCAGTTCCTTAATTTAGCTAACCTGGCCGAGCAGCATTACAGCATTAGCCGTATTGGCCAGGCCAGCATTGAAAAGCCTGAGCCGTTGGCAGAGCTGTTTAGTTTGCTGGCTGATAAACAACTGGACAGGGTGCAGGTACAGCAGGCGGTGGCTAATTTATCAATAGAGCTGGTGCTTACCGCACACCCGACCGAAGTGTCGCGCCGCACCCTTATTCATAAGCTGACCGAAATTGCGCTCTGTTTAACCGAGCTGGAGCAGGACTTAACGCCGGCGCAGCAACAGCGGGTAGAGCAGCGTTTAAGTGAGCTGATTGCCCAGGCCTGGCACACCAATGAAATCCGCGAGCAGCGGCCAACCCCGGTCGATGAGGCTAAATCCGGCTTTGCGGTGATTGAAAGCTCGCTGTGGCAGGCAATACCGGATTTTCTGCGCGAGCTGGACAGCAAACTACTGGCCGCCACCGGCCAGGGGCTGGCACTGGATGCGGCGCCGGTAAAGTTTTCGTCCTGGATGGGCGGCGACCGCGACGGTAACCCCTTTGTTACCGCTAAAGTTACCCGCCAGGTGCTATTGCTCAGCCGCTGGAAAGCCGCCGATTTATTTGCCAAAGATTTAGATTTACTTAGCAGTGAGCTGTCGATGTATCAGGCCAGCCCGGCGCTCACTGAGGTGGCAGGTGAAGCCAGTGAGCCGTACCGGCTGGTGCTGAATAAATTACGCAGCGGCCTGCTGCACACCCGCGACTGGCTAACCGAAGCATTAAAACACGACCGCTTGCAGCGACCGCAGGATCTGATCTGGCATAATCAGCAGTTACTTGAGCCGCTGTTGCTGTGCTATCAGTCACTGCTCGATTGCGGTATGGCGGTGATTGCCAACGGCAAGCTGCTGGATACGCTGCGCCGCGCTTATGCCTTTGGCCTGACACTGTTAAAGCTGGATATCCGCCAGGATGCCGGCCGTCATGCCCAGGTATTCAGCGAGTTAACCCAATATCTGGGGCTGGGCGATTATGGCGCCTGGGACGAAGGCGCCCGCCAGGCGTTTTTACTGGCCGAGCTGGCCAACCGCCGGCCGCTGTTTCCGAAAGGCTGGCAGCCTTCAAGTGACGTGCAGGAAGTGCTGGATACCTGCGATATTGTCGCCCGCCATGGCAGCGAAGCGCTAAGCACCTATGTCATTTCAATGGCCGGTAAACCGTCTGACGTGCTGGCGGTGCAGCTGCTGCTAAAAGAAGCCGGCATCAGCTTCCCGATGCCGGTGGCGCCGCTGTTTGAAACGCTAAGCGATTTACAAAACGCGCCCGATTGTATGCGCAAGCTGCTCAGCATCGACTGGTACCGTGGCTATATTAACGGCAAACAGGAAGTGATGATTGGCTACTCCGACTCGGCCAAAGACGCCGGTGTGTTCGCTGCCGCCTGGGCGCAATACAGCGCGCAGGAAGCCTTAGTGGCCATTTGCCAGCAGGCCAAAGTGCAACTGACGCTGTTTCATGGCCGCGGCGGCACTATCGGCCGTGGCGGCGGTCCGGCCCATGCGGCGATTTTATCGCAGCCACCGGGGTCGTTAGCCGGCGGCTTGCGCGTCACCGAGCAGGGCGAGATGATCCGCTTTAAATTCGGCTTGCCCAAATTAGCTGAGCGCAGCCTGGCGCTGTATGCCAGTGCCGTGTTAGAGGGCATGCTGTTACCACCGCCGGTACCCAAGCAAAGCTGGCGTACGCTGATGAGCCAACTGGCTGAAGATTCCTGCCAGGCTTACCGCGCCGTAGTGCGGCACAATAAAGACTTTGTGCCGTATTTTCGTGCCGCCACGCCCGAGCAGGAGCTGGGCCAGCTGCCACTCGGTAGCCGGCCGGCCAAGCGTAACCCGACCGGCGGCGTAGAAAGCCTGCGTGCGATACCGTGGATCTTCGCCTGGTCACAAAACCGCTTAATGTTACCGGCCTGGCTCGGGGCCGGCGCGGCACTGGCTAAAGCCGCCGAGCAGGATAACGCGGCGCTGCTGGATGAAATGCAGCAGCAGTGGCCGTTTTTTGCCACCCGCATGTCGATGCTGGAAATGGTGTTTTTAAAAGCCGACAGCGATATTGCCGCTTACTATGACAAGGTGCTGGTGCCGGACGAGCTGAAGCATTTAGGCCAGCAGCTGCGCGAGCAGCTGACCGCTGACCGTGAGCTGCTTTTAAAACTTATTCACAGCGATACACTAATGGCGAAAGAGAGCTGGATCCGCGAGTCGATAATGCTGCGCAACACTTACGTTGACCCGCTGCATATTCTGCAGGCCGAGTTGCTGCACCGGGTACGACACCAGCCGGATCGGGTAAACCCGATGATTAGCCGGGCGCTAATGGTGACCATCGCCGGTATCGCCGCCGGTATGCGAAATTCAGGCTAGCAGCCTTCTGGAAAACCGCCTTTTGGCGGTTTTTTATTGCCTTTAGCAAAGTAATCCTTAGAATTGTAACTTTTTATTAAAAGGAGTTGTAATGCAAAGGGTTGTATTAACGTTATTAGCTATTGCCATAACATTTATAGCTGGTTGCTCAACTGCGGTGCATCGCAGTTCTGTATCAAAACAAGATTTTAAAATGCAGGTCAAGACGGTGGTGCTGACCGATTTGAGCCTGCCGGAGGCTATACAGCACAGGCAAGATGTACGTAGTTATTATTTGGAACAAATCAAAGAGATATTTGCCCGTAATAACATCCAGATAGTTGACCCTGAGGTGTATTACAGCGCTTTTAATGAAATTCGTGACACTAATGGTGGCTACTTTGATGCGCAAACCGGTCAGCGTGACGACGAAAAATTTGCCAAGGTTCAGCTTGAAACGCTGGCCCGTTTGAAGCAAACGCACAATATTGATGCGGTGCTTTACCATGATATTCGGGTGCGGAATGCCAATTTTGGTCAATATCGTGCGGAGTGGGATGGGCAATCAGAAGCGTATGAGAAAAATAACAGCGATGTAGCTAATTTCTTCAGCTCTATGGTGCAGCAAACTTCAGGCCGTCTGCCTGCCATTTCCTATCTGGTATTTATCAACGATGTAAATGCAAAAGAGCTTTATATGGGGGCAGGAGGTATTCAACTGATAAGCAAGTTAAACGATAAAGACAAGTTTGAGCCACTACCTGTAGCTGAGCTGCTGCAAGATAGCAACACTATGGCGTATTCTGTCACAGAAGCGTTAAGGAAGCTGCTTGATGAAAAGTAAAGTTAAGTTAGGAACAGGATGTGTTTTTCTGCTATCAGTAGTACTACTGATTGGCTGCCGCATTACACCAGAGCCTCGCATCACGCAGCGCGACCACAACCCCTGGGTCACCGGCAAGGAGAAAGTTGTAGGTATAGTTAAGCTATCGGCTGACAAAGAGCTGAAATTGCCTGCCGGTTTTCTTCAGCAAGTTGAGACTGATCTGATTAATTATTTGCCGACACAAGGCTACAGTCGTGTGGTAGCTGCTGAACACTATGCCAAGATTGCGCAACAAATCATACCTGAAAACACACAGTTTTATGACGCAGTAACCGGCAGATTTAATCACGAATTGAAGCAACAGTTAGATAACAGCGTTATTGCAGAGTATCGGCACAAGTACCAGGCAGACGTATTGCTGTCCTTGCATTTTGCAAAAGCTATAGCAGAATATTCCGGCGATAAAGCCCGTTGGGACAGCATAGAAGACAAAACCGCTTTACCACCTAATTTTCTACTTGATAGCAGAAAAGGCACCATGCCTGCGATAAGTGTGCACATTGATGTACACAATCTACTGACCGGTGAACGTTACAATAGAGTCCAAGGTGTACAGGCTATCCTGAATTGGAGCGCCGTTTATCATATCCACCCTGATGACATGCCTATACACCTACAAAATTTGCGTATTGGTATCAGGCAGATGACTTATTAAGTGTATCAGGCTATTACAGATGACTAATAAACCGGCATAATAAGCCGGTTTTTATTTTGAGGCAGTCAATGAGCAGATACGTAGTTTTTGCACTGGTATCGGCGGTGGCAATGGCCAGTAGCGGCATTATTGCCCGCTTTAGTGGCTTAGCGGCAGCCGAGCTGACCTTTTACCGCTTATTTGTCGGTGGCCTGTGTTTGCTGCTGTTTGTTACGCTGACCGGTAAGCTTGCTGCACTAAAAGGTAAACCCGACTGGCGCATGGCGGTTAATGGCGTGCTGCTTGCCGGCTTTATGCTCAGCTTTCTGTCAGCTATTGAATACATTAGCCTGGCCAATGCTATTATGCTGGTGTATCTGGCGCCGCCACTGTCGGCCTTTATTGCCCATTGGTTATTACAGGAAAAGCTCGATTTACCCGACAGTAGCCTGATCGTGCTGTCGTTTTTCGGCTTTGCCATGTTACAGCAGTTTAAGTTTGATCTGGTGCTGGATGCTGCGCAGCTGCCGGGCTTGCTGCTGGGTTTGCTATCCTTGTTTGCCTACAGCGGCTTTTTGCTGCTTAACCGCCGTGCTCTGCCGGCGCATTCGCAGCTGCAGCGCACCTTTTATCAACTCTTGATTGGCGCCTGCTGCGTTTTACCGTTTTTAACCGACATCACAGTGCCTAAAGTAGATGAGCTGATCTGGATAGCGCTGGCCGGCCTGTTGCCCGGCTTTATCGCCATTTACTGCGCTATTATTGCGCTGCAGCATTTGCCGACAAGGGTGTATGCCACGCTGGCCTATTCAGAGCCGGTAACGGTAATCCTGGCCGGCTGGTGGTTATTTGCTGAAAGCCTAAGCGCGCTGCAACAGGGCGGTGTGTTGCTGATTATCGCCACCGGCTTGCTGCTGGCGCTGCGGCATAAGCCAGCCAAAGCGGTGGTGGCGGTGGCTGAGGCGATTAAGCTGTAGCACCTGTGCTAACCGCGCGGGATAAAATCCAGCACTGTGGCATTAATGCAGTAACGGCGCTGGCCATTGGGGCCGTCGTCAAACACATGGCCTAAATGAATGCCCGACACCTTGGCGCGGATTTCAGTGCGGCGCATACCATAGCGGTTATCCGGCTTTTCAACTACCGCCCCTGCCACCGGCCGGGTAAACGACAGCCAGCCGGTGCCGGAGTCAAAGCGGTGGCGGGTGTCAAACAGCGGCACCCCGCTTAACTTATCGACAAAGACGCCGTCGGGCGTATTTTTGAAGATTTCATACTGCTGACAAAAGCGCGCATCGGTGCCTTTATCAAAGGCCACCTCGAAGGCTTCACTGGCGCCGAGTTTAAACTTACCCAGTAGCAAATAAAATTCCTCCGGGCTTACATAACCCTGGCGGCCAAATAGTTCTTTGCCATCCTGCAGCAGAATAACGGTTGGTGTGGCCCAGGTGGGTGAGCTGATACTGAGCCCCTGCAACTGGCTGGCATAACGGTAATGCAGCGCAATATCGCCCTGATAGGCATTGCCGGTTTCAGCTTTAAATTTCTCGCAGTAAGGGCAGTAGCTTTCAGAATCGATCACCAGTATATGCTTACCCGTTAACAGGGCGCTGTTATCCACGCTGGCCGTTTGCGGCACTGGCGTATCAGCAAAGCGCACGCCGGTACTGTGATCGGGGCAGTAGCCGTTAGGGTTTTTCGCAATATAGTCCTGATGGTAGTCTTCGGCCGGGAAAAACTCGCGCAGCGGCTTAATCTGGGTGGTAATAGCGCCAAAACCGGCCTTTGTCAGCAGTGGCTGAAATTCGGCTTTTAACCGGGTCGCTGCAGCAGATTGCGCTTCGCTATTGGTCAGAATTATGCTGCGGTACTGGGTGCCAATATCATTGCCCTGGCGGTTTAGCTGGGTGGGGTCGTGCATTTCAAAATAGCGTTTAAGCAGGGTATCCAGGCTGATTTGTGCCGGGTTAAAGCGCACTTTCACCACCTCAGCATGGTTATTGGGGTTAAATTGATGGCGTTTTTGCGTAATGACGCGGTAGCTGGGTTTAACACCGTTACCGTCGGCATAGCCGGATACCGCATCGATTACGCCAGGCATGGCTTCAAAGCGTTTTTCTACGCCCCAGAAACAGCCGGCACCGACGACAATGCTGTCGATATGTTCAGTGGCGGGCATCTTGGCCGCTGCACTGCTGGCAAACAGTACACTAAGCGCACACAGCTGCATAAGCTTGCTAAACATGGTTACCTCTGCCTGTTGTTACTTCACTGATGTTACGTAATAGACAGGCAAAAGGTGCAAAATCTTTCCACGGTTGCAAAGGTGCGTCGACTTACTCTAAGCCAACCGTTGCAGGCCAGGATGCTGACAAATTCGCCCGGAGCGAATTTGAACAGCGAAGCAGGTCCACCGGACAAACTTCACGGATGAAGTTTGTAATCGAGCCCCCAGGGAAGGGTTCACGGCGTGTTGGTGTGAGTAAGACGGCTCACTATGCTCTGTGCGCAAACGCCGTTACCGCTTGCAGTGTGCGCTCGATATCGTCGCGGCTGATATCCAGATGACACACCCAGCGCAGCCGCTTAATGCTGCCATTGGCGCTTTGGTAGTTACTGCCAGTCAGCTTAATGCCACGCTGTGCTAAGTACGGCACTAACTGCTCTGCCAGCTTAAGCTCAACATCAGTAAATAAAATATTGGTCTGCACCGGCAGCGGCGTAAGCTTGCCTTGCAAGGCGGGTAATTGCGCCGCCAGAATAGTCAGGCCATCGGCTAAATAGCGGCAATTGGCATGATCATCAGCCAGGCGGTTAATATTGTGCTCCAGTGCATATAAACCGGCGGCGGCCAGAATACCGGTTTGGCGCATGCCGCCGCCGAGCATCTTACGTATCCGTTTGGCGCGGGCGATAAAGTCGTGTGAGCCAAGCAGCAAAGAGCCGACCGGACAGCCTAAGCCTTTGGATAAACACAAGGATACCGAGTCATAGCCCTGGCATAGCTCGCGTGCCATTTGCTGTGGCGTTAAGCCATGCTCTGGTGCCAATGCCACGGCGGCATTCATTAAGCGCGCACCATCGATATGGCAGGCTAAGCCTTTGTCTTTGGCCAGCGCGGCGACATCACGCATATAACTCAGTGGCAGCACCTTACCGCCCACACTGTTTTCAATCACGATTAAGCGCGTACGGGCAAAATGCGGATCGTCCGGTTTGATGGCGGCAGCGATATCGGCAAGCGCCAGCGTGCCATCGGCTTGCAGTTCCAGCGGCTGTGGCTGAATAGAGCCGAGTACCGCCATGCCGCCGCCTTCCCATTTGTAGGTGTGCCACTGCTGGCCGACAATAGCCTCGTCACCGCGCTGGCAATGGCTCATCATGGCAATCAGGTTGGTTTGGGTACCGCTGGGGGCAAATAATGCCGCGTCAAAACCGAGCATGTCGGCGGCAGTGCGCTGCAGTTCCAGCGTGGTGGGGTCGTCGTTAAACACATCATCGCCCAGCGCTGCGCTGAACATACGCTCTTTCATCGCTAATGAGGGTTGGGTGACGGTGTCGCTGCGAAAATCGGCCATGGTGTACTCCACAAAAATTCTGCAGACAGACTAAGGCGGCATGGCATCTTGTGCAATCAGAATGGCTTAAAGCGCAGCACTATTCGCTGAAATAATTGGCTGCAATAAAAAGGGCAGCTGATGCTGCCCTTTGTCATGTTATTCAGGATTAATAGAAATTAATCTTAAAGTCGACACCAAAGGTGCGCGGTTCGTTCACAAAACCGGTCAGGTTATTGAAGTCGATGGCGCCTTTTAAGTTGTCCTGATCAGTGATATTGCGGCCAAACACGCCTACTTCGTAGTTATTGTCGTAGTTGATATAAGCTACGCGTAAACCGGCTTCGTAGTTGTTGTTTGACTTAAACTCGGCAGATTCATACAGGAACAGGTTAGTTTTACCCTGAATTTGATAATCACCGTAAATATAAATTTCACCACTTTCAATCGGGAAATCATAACGGCCATTCAATGTAAGGATGGTTTCCGGTGCCTGCGGGAACGGGTTGCCGTCAATCAGTGCCAGATTTTGCGCATTTAACGGATCCAGCACGGTACACATGCCTGAGCCACAAGGCGCTACGGTCAGCGTATCGTCCTGCAGTTCGGTGTTGTTGTAGCTAAAACCACCGCCCACACTCAGGTTTGGCAGTACACGATAGTCAAAGTCGAACTCAAAACCATAACCGACACCTTTGTCGGCGTTAATCAGCTGGTTACCCTGGGTTTGGCCACCAATGGCGGATAACTGAATATCATCAATGGTGTAGTAGAACAGGGCGGCGTTTAAGCGCAGGGTGTTATTCAGCAGATCTGATTTTGCACCCACTTCCCAAGACAAAATGGTTTCTGACTCGGCAACAGACGGTGGTGCTTCAAAGGCCACATCACGGCCCTGAATAGACTGAGCGCGGAAGCCATCAGCGACACGGGCAAATAAACTGGTCTTGTCGGTTAAGCGGTAGTTCGCGTTTAGCTCCCAGCTAATTTGATCATCAGACACTTTAATCGGATCGTACTGCTGAATTTGTGCTGCACCAATCACCAGCGCGAAACCGTCAACGTTCTGGTTGCCGACAGAGAAGGTTTTCACGTCGTCGGTATAGCGGATACCGCCGGTGACATCCAGTTTGTCGTTGATTTTATACGAGGTTTGGCCAAACAGCGCCCAGCTGGTGTTACCGTGGAACACTTCGGTGGCGCCAAAGAAACCATCGATACTGTTAACACCAAAGGTGGAGTCGAAGTAGAAACCACCCACCTGCCAGCTTAAGGCGTCGCTGGTGTCGCTGGCTAAACGGATTTCCTGCGTGTATTGCTTTAAATCTTTTAACTGATCTTCCGTCACCGCCTGAAATGGGATAACGCCAGGGCCATCTGGTGTGCCGCCGTCAATGTCACCAATACCGCCACCGTCAGCGCGCTCCAGCGCAGAAATGCTGGTCAGCGTCATGCCATCAAAGCGGAAATCAAACTTTAACGATGCACCCCAGGCATCATAGCTTTGGCTATTGGCGGTAGGGTTGTCGTACGCCACGGTATCGCGGTCGTAGTTATCGTTCAGCTTGTCGCTGCCAGGTGAAAGAATATTCGCGCGGAACAGCGACGAGGTACCATCGTAATTACGCGAATGCACATTTAACAACGCATCAAAATCGGCTGCTTCGTATAAAAACTGTACCCGGCCGGCACGTTCATTGTAGCCACCCATGGCATCGTTTTCGCCGGTGAAACTGTTATTCACCCAGTCGCTGCGGTGCTGCGATAACAACGATACCCGGGCAGATAACTCGTCGGTTAAGCCACCACCCACTGCACCTTCCAGATTAAACTGGCCCAAAGTGCCGGCGGTGGTTTTTACATAGGCATCAAATTCCTGCCGTGGTTTTACGCTGTCAAATTTAATAATACCGGCGGTGGTGTTGCGGCCAAACAGCGTGCCTTGCGGGCCACGGATCACCTCAACCTGCTGTACGTCAAACAGCGGGAAACTTTTTAAAATCACGTTCTCCATCACCACCTCATCCATAATAATGGATACCGGTTGCGAGGCGGCTAAGTCAAAGTCAGTGTTGCCCAAACCACGAATATAAAAGCGCGGTGCGGCGCGGCCATTTGACGTTTCGGCATACAGGCCCGGTACTTTAATGGCCAGGGCAGTGATGTCGTCTCCTGAAGAGAAAATGGCATCGAATTTCTCGCCGGATAAAGTGGCGATAGAAATTGGCACTTCCTGAATGCTCTGCGCCCGCTTCTGGGCGGTAACGGTAATGGTTTCCAGTTCCTGTTCTTTCGCTTCGGTGCCTTTGTCACTTTCCTGTGCCACCAGCACAGGAGAAAGGCTAACGGCTGCGCCAAACAGGGCAGCCTGTAAAGCTACTGACAACGCTGACTTGGTAAATGGTTTCATTAAGGTGAACCTTTTATTGATAAGTTTTGTGAAGTTGTGTGTGTTTAGTAGCAGCCAAATTGCTGGAGTGACCACAGCGGCCGCTAAGGCTAAACGTAGGCTAATATAGCAGTTTGTCGCACAAAATGCTCAATTTGACGACGTTTGGCGGGTACATTCTAAGCACTCTGATCAAAATCGTTGTAGGCTCGTATAGGTTAGCATCACCACCCGCGAGAGCTTTATGCCAAATTTGATTGTAGCGCTGTTACTGCTGTGTATCGCCTTAGTGCCGGTTAAGGCAGTTGCCACCAGCAGTGGCTGGCAAAGTGCCAGCCATTTAAAAGCCGAACTGGTCAGCGAGTACCAACAGCTGGTGCCGGGCCAGTCTGCGTTGCTGGCGCTGCATTTTGTGCCGGATGAGCACTGGCATACCTACTGGCAAAACCCGGGCGATTCTGGCCTGGCCACCAGCTTAAGCTGGCAGTTGCCTGACGGCGTAACGGTGGGTGATATCGCCTGGCCAACACCCAGCGCCATTGCCTTACCACCTTTGATGAACTACGGCTTTGAAGGCCAGACCATACTGCTGTCAGAGCTTCGCCTGCCGGCTGGTTATAGCGCCGATACATTGGATATTGGCCTGACGGCAGACTGGCTGGTGTGCGAAGAAGTCTGTATTCCGGCCAGCGCCAGTTTCAGTTTAAGCCTGCCGGTTGGCGCGAATGCAGTGTTAGCTCAGCAGTATCAGCCGCTGTTTACCGAGGCTAAAACGCGCTTACCTACACCGCTTAACGCCAGCGGCCGCTTTGATACCTCGGGTGCCGCTTTTTCTGCGCTGATTGACTTACCACAGGGGCTTAATGTCAGCCGGTTTTTTGTCGCCGCCACTGAACTGGTTGATCACGCGGCCGACCAGCAAATTACGCTGAATAATAACCAGCTGATGCTGCAGCAGGGGCTAAATACCTATTTTTCCGCTGCGCCCAATCAGCTTGAAGTGGTGCTGGTAACCGACAGCGGCGCTTACAGTGTGCTGCTTACTCAAGCCGGTGATAGCAGCACCGATATTCTGATCACCCAGGGCCAACAGACGGCTACGCCGCTGTGGCTTATTTTGCTGCTGGCGGCCAGTGGCGGTTTGCTGCTGAATTTAATGCCCTGTGTGTTTCCGGTGTTGTCATTAAAAGCGTTAAGCCTGGCCAGTAACGGTCAACAGCGGTCGGCGCAGCAACGGGATGCGCTGCTTTACAGCGCGGGTGTGGTGCTCAGTTTTGCGCTACTGGCATTGCTATTGATCGCGCTGCGTGCTGCCGGGCAGGCCGTGGGCTGGGGTTTTCAGCTGCAGAACCCCTATTTAGTGGCATTGCTGGTGTATTTGCTATTTGCGCTGGGCTTAAGTTTGTCCGGCGTAGTGCAGTTTGGCTTAGGCCTGATGAACAGCGGCAGCAGTTTAGCCAGTGCCAAAGGTGGCAAGGGGGCCTTTTTTACCGGCGTGCTGGCCGTAGTAGTGGCCAGCCCTTGTACCGCACCCTTTATGGGCACGGCGCTGGGCTACGCGGTCGGCCAAAGTGCTGTAGTAGCGCTTACGGTGTTTGTTGCCTTAGGCCTGGGCATGGCGCTGCCATTTTTACTGCTGGCCTTTGTGCCGGGCTTTGCCCGCCTGTTACCCAAACCCGGCGCCTGGATGGAAAGTTTTAAGCAGTGGCTGGCGTATCCGCTGTATTTAAGCGCGGTGTGGCTGTTGTGGGTGTATGGCCGGCAAACCGGTATTGATGCGCAGGCGCTGCTGTTAATTGGCGTGGTATGTGTTGCCGCGGCCTGCTGGTTATGGGGCCGTAAACAGCTGGCCCAGGCAGGTAAGGTGAACATGGTGTTGGCGCTGCTGCTGTTGCTGCTGGCGCTGTTATTGCCGGCGCTGACACCTGCTGTCAGCAATGCGCCGGTGCAGCAGCAAAGCAGTCAGCACTGGCAAAGCTGGTCGGCAGCAAAGCTGCAACAGCTAAAGGCAGAGGGTAAGCCGGTGCTGGTGAATATGACCGCCGACTGGTGCATCACCTGCTTAGTTAACGAGCGGGTGGCGCTGAATACACAAAGCAGTAAGGCGGCGCTGGCGCTATACGATGTGACCTACTTAAAAGGTGACTGGACGCTGCGCGACAGCGCCATTACCGAGTATTTACGTTTGTACCAGCGCGATGGTGTGCCGCTGTACGTGCTGTACTGGCCCGGGCAGCCACCTGAAGTGCTGCCGCAAATTTTAACCCCCGACACCCTCGCTACCACCTTGGAGCGACTGAGTCGGCAACTTTAATCTACCCAACGCAACAAAACAGGAGTAATGCAGATGAAAGTACGTCAACTGGTTCTGGCAGCGTCTGCTGCTGTGTTGTCACTCGGGCTGGCCGCCGCACCTCAGGTCGGCGCACCGGCACCGGACTTTACCGTGGTCGATTCCAAAGGCATCAGCCACAGTTTAAAAGATTTTGCCGGCAAAAATGTGGTGCTGGAGTGGACCAACCATGACTGCCCCTTCGTGAAGAAACATTACAACGGTAATATGCAGGCGCTACAGGCCGAAATGAAAGCGCAGGACGTGGTATGGCTTAGCGTCATTTCCTCTGCGCCGGGCAAACAGGGCCATGTCAGCGGTGCCAAGGCCGATGAGCTGACGGCCAGCCGCAGTGCACTGCCAACGGCGGTAGTGTTTGATGAAAGCGGCGTAGTGGGTAAAGCCTATGATGCGAAAACCACACCGCATATGTATGTGATCGACAAGGCCGGTGTACTGCAGTATATGGGCGGTATCGACAGCATCCCGTCGGCCAAGGTTGACGATATTGCCAAAGCCACACCCTATTTTGCCAATGCAGCCAAAGCGGTGTTAGATGGTCAGGCGCCTGATCCGGCAGTGACTAAGCCGTACGGTTGCAGCATCAAATACTAACTGGCTAGCTGCTGTAGAATAACCACCGCCAGATAGATGGCGGTGGTGTGTTCATGTGATGAGTAGTAACTGATATAAAGCTTGTTGCCGCGCCGCACCATGCCGGCGTAGCTGCAATCGCCGCCCGAGGGCAGCGTTAACGCTTCGGTTAGCTTACCGCTTTGCCGGTCTATCCAGCACAGGCTGGTGCGTACTTTGTCATCATACAGCCGCACGCAGGCCAGCAGTTGGCCGTCCGGGAGTTGCAACCACTGTGGCCCGCCAATACGACAACCAAGATCCTGCCACTGCCAGTTGCTGTAGGGCGGGGCGCTTTGACCAAATAAGCCATGTTCAGGGTCTCGTCGTAACAAACACAGCGCCGTGCCGTCAGTGGTAAACAGCAAGCCGCTTTCATTGGCATAACTGCCGCTGTATACGTCTGTTATCGCAGTAAAGTCATGCATATTGTTACTGTGATACAAGCGTACCAGGCGCGGCTGGCCTACTTTATAACCCAGGGCATACAGCATTTTTTGCTGCCACGCCATACGCCACAGCCAGATATTGGCCTCGCCAACTGCCAGCGGCGCTGGCCAGTGATAACCATCAGCCGATTGCCACAGATAAGACTGATGGCTTAACGCGCTGCGATCATGCAGGGCGCCAGCGCCCAGCAGCAACAGCTTGCCCTCTGGGCTTACGCTAAGCTTGGCATCACGTAAATCGGCGCTGTTATCGCTAATCAGTGCAGCACTGTGCCAGTTTAAGCCATCGCTGCTGCGCAACAGTCGAAAGGCGCCATCGGGGGATACATGGTCGCTACCTTCACGAAACACGCACCAGAGCGCGCCGTTAAACTCGACCAGATCGGTAAAGGCGTTATGTGCCGCCTGTTGCCAGATACAGTTAACGCTCTGCAGTTGCAATGTTGTCATGGCGTAGCTCCACGGATTAATACCGGCAAACGCTAGCCCGGCATGTGCACTGTCGCATGCTGCAGCGGTTAGCGCTCAGACAATGAGTGTAGCAACTGCATAAGCTGCGCCATATTAGCCAGGCTGTGGCGCTGCATAATTAAGTCGCGGCCAAGCTGTAGCGCTTTCGCTTCACACTGGCCGCGCACTGTGCTGTTGCTGATCTTATCCAGATCGGCCACATGGGCTAAGCCTACCGTGCGGCGAATCAGCTCACAGCCGGCGTAGCCTAAGGTGTCAGCCCACAGCTGCTGCATAAAACGCTGCTGATACAGGCTATTTTGCAGTGCCGGCTCATGGCATTCACTGCGCATCAGCTGCGTGAACTGTGCTGAAAATTCCTGCCACAAGCTTTGTACTTGCGACACGAGGTAGTCCTGATGCTGTTGCCGGGCGTCAGTGTCTTGCGTCAGGCCGAAGTGGCCCAGATAGTTTAGTAGCAAGTTGCCGATTAAACTGCCAACATCAAAACCAATAGGGCCATAAAAGCCAAACTCGGCGTCGATAACTTTGCAGTTCTCTTCGTTAATAAAAATACTGCCGCTGTGCACATCGCCGTGTAGCAGTGCCTGCGGTTTGGATAAAAAATCTGCTTTTAACTGTGCCACTTCGGCCTGCAGCGCTTCGTCATGCCAAAGCTGCTGCGCCTGCTGGCGAATTTCGGCATGGATATTATTGCGCTCGTGGTTGCAATAGGGGTCGGTAAAAAATAAGTCTTCGGTGATCAGGCACAGCTCCGGGTTTAAAAACTTACCCACCTGTTGCTTTTTATTCGGCCCGGTTAGGGCAAAGTCGCTGGTGTAAAACAACGTATTGGCCAGGTAGCTCGCCATTTGTGGCGCTAAGTGGGCAAATTGTTTACCGCTAATTAGCTCAGTGCGCAAAATGCGGTAGTGCTTTAAGTCTTCCATTAAAATGGCGGCCTGCTCGGCATCATAGTGCAGAACTTCTACTGTGTGCTCAGGGCAGAGTTTGCGGTGTTTTAGCAGCACTTGCGCTTCAATGCGGGCACGGTCAATTGTCAATGGCCAGCTTTCGCCGACACAACGGGCATAAGGCAGCGCTTGTTTCACAATCAGGCTGGTGCCTTTGTCATTACTTACCCGAAACACCAGGTTCAGGTTGCCGTCGCCAAATTCCTCACAGCTTAATTTGCTGTGATCGCCAAACAAACCACTGTGTTCATCGGCAAAACGCATAGCATCTTCAGTGCTAAAAGTATGGTACTCAGCCATTGCAGTCTCTTACTTGTGTTGATAAACGCCGGCCTGCATAATCGCAAACCTGATAGACGTCTGCAACGCCAAACAGGAATAAGCTATGAAAAACCTTACCGCCCTTAGCCTGAAAACCGCGCAGGGCCTGCTGTATGTGCTGGACCAAACCTTACTGCCACAGCAGCAGCGCTGGCTGGCGTGTCGCACGGTGGCCGAGATGGTGGCCATGATCAAAGCGCTGCAGCTGCGCGGTGCGCCAGCCATTGGTATTGGCGCCTGTTTATTGCTGGCGTATCGGGCCAGTGTCGGCGACAGCCGCCAGCAGCTACTGCTGGATGCCGAAGTGCTGCGCGCCGCCCGGCCCACTGCCGTAAACCTGATGAATAACCTCGATAGCATGATTGCCGCACTGCAACAGCCGGATTTTAAAGCCGCTGCCATTGCCTGTGCTGAGCAGCTGTTTGCCGAAGATGTCGCGCTGTGCCAGCGCATGGCCGAGCACGGCGCGGCGCTGGTGCAACAGGGCGAGCAGTTACTTACCCATTGCAATACCGGCGGTTTGGCCACCGCCGGCGTCGGTACAGCGCTGGGGGTAATTAACCTGGCGCATCAGCAAGGCAAAAACATCCGCCTGTGGGTAGATGAAACCCGGCCATTGTTGCAAGGCGGCCGTTTAACGGCCTGGGAATGCCAGCAACTGGGCATTCCGTATCAGCTGATCTGCGACAATATGGCCGCCATGCTGATGGCGCGTGGCCAGGTAGACCGTATCTTTGTTGGTTCAGATCGCATTGCCGTCAACGGCGATTTTGCCAATAAAGTCGGCACTTACTCCTTAGCCGTACTGGCGCATTATCACAAAGTGCCGTTTTATGTGGTGGCGCCACACACTACGGTCGATTTAGCCTGCGCCGATGGCAGCGCGATACCGATAGAGCAGCGCCACGGCGATGAAGTGCGCGGTGTCAGCGGCGGCTTTGGCCAGGCTATTTGGGCACCACAAGATGCACCGGTATTTAACCCGGCCTTTGATGTAACCCCGGCAGCACTGGTCACCGGCTGGGTGTTGGACACCGGCGTGTATAACCAGGCTGATATCGCCGCCGGTGCATTGCAGCAGTTTGGTTAAAGCACAAAACGACATGCTGGCCCAACCAGTTGGTTAAATAATCGGCAATTGGTTGGGCGTCGTTCATCTTGTCCCGCTTTTATCTCTTCGTTAAGTGATTGAATTATCTTCCCTGCTCAGTATTTAATTTATTAACGCGATAGTTATATAACAAAAAAGAATATAACAATTTATTGAGTGTTAATTTGCTGTTCAGTTAAGGTGCGCGCCTAACAAATTTGGTTGTATTGTTAACACAATAGAAGTTTGAGGTTGTTGTGGCAGGACAAGGATTGTTTCGCGCTAATGCGGTTAAACAACAAAGTGCACGGTTAGACGGTGAGGTGATTATTGCCCAGCCGCTGAGCAGTACTGTACTGACGGTGACATTATTGTTGGTGGTGATTGTTATTGTTGCTTTTCTTAGCCTGACATCATTCAACCGCAAAGAAACCGTCAGCGGCTATTTAAAGCCTGATATTGGCCTGGCCAAAGTAGTGTCGTCCCGTGCCGGTGTTATTCAGCAGCTCTATGTCGATGACGGCCAGCAAGTGCAGGCCGGCGACAGGCTGGCGCTGGTAGCCATACCCGAGCATTTATCGGCCGGTGACAGCTTAACCGGCACCTTATTGCAGGGCTTACTGCAGCAAACTGAGCTGGTAAACCTGCGTAAACAGCAATTACACAGCCAGTTTAACCAACAGCAAGCCGAGTACAACGCCCGGCTAACGTTAAGCCGCAACCTGTTAGATGATATTCACGCCCAGCAGCAACTGTTGCAGCAGCGCCTGCAGCTAAACCAGCAGCGCTATCACAACTTTAACGGCCTAAGCCAGCAGGGCGCTATTTCTGCCAACGAGTTGCAGCAGCAACACGAACTGGTACTGAATATTCAGCAGCAACTGGCTGAGCTTAATGCCAGTGAGCAAAACCAAAAAGCGCAAATAGAACAACTGAGCGGCCAATTGCAGCGCCTTCCTAACGAGCAGCAACAACAGCTGGCGCTGCTCGACAGCGATATTGCCAGGTTACAACAACAGCAAACCGAATTGGCCGCCCGGGGCGAACTGCTGATCACCGCACCTATTAGCGGCCGGGTAACTAACTTAGTGGCAGAGGTGGGTAATAACGTACAGCAGGGCTTACCGCTGCTGACCATCATGCCGGATAACGCCGAATTGCAGGCCGTACTGTTAGTGCCTACCCGCGCCTATGGTTTTGTGCAACCGGGCCAGCATACCCGTTTACGTTTTGACGCCTTTCCGTACCAGCGTTTTGGCTTATACGAAGGGGAAGTAATAAAAACGGCGCAGGCTATCGTACTTCCGGGAGAAGTCGATATGCCTGTCGCCGTACAGGAGCCAGTGTACCGGGTAGAGGTAGCCCTGGCTTCACAACACATCCGCGCTTATGGCAACAGTGTCCCGCTGCAATCGGGCATGCTGTTAAGCGCAGATATCGTGCTGGAACAACGCAGCCTGTTAGCCTGGTTGTTCGAGCCGGTTTTAAGCCTGAAAGGGCGGTTATAACGCTCGTAACGAGCAAACCTTTAAACTTAAAAGCGTCTCAAGGAGAGATAGTATGCAAGAGTTAACATTTGAGCAAGTTGAAGAAGTGAGTGGTGGATTTACAGGTCTTGCTGCGCCTTGGGAAATTATACGTCACATGGATGGCGGTGGCGGAAATGGCTTTATAGTTGGCAATATTGTTGGAGGCGTTGCTGGTGCGTTGGGTGGTGCGGCAGCAGCAATCATGGCTCATTCAGGAGGTAGCAATGAGGGTACCCCTCTTACAGTAATATTAGCTGGTGCCGCCGCGGGTGGTATTCAAGGTGCATTAAACCCTGCGACAGGAGTAATGTCAGCGGCGAGAACTGCAGCTGGTTACGTTGGTGCAGGTGTCTCTGGATATATAATTAATCAAAACTGATTTTAGGTCTATTTTTGAGCGGCCCATAGAGAATGGGCCGTTCTATATAACTAAATTAAGGCATACTATGGAAACAATTGCTTGGTTCAGCATACTGATAATTTTAAATTTTACAATCGCTTGGCTCGGTAAGAGACTTTTTGGTGTTAAATTGTTTTCTGCATGGCCAAAATATCAAAGTGAGTGGCAAAATGTATTTGTTTCATTAGCCCCTGTAATATTCGGTTCGCTTGCCTGTCTTATTACATATTTAATTTATTTAGCGTATTCTTAGTAAACTAAGGTTCTCTGTTGACGTGATCTACCAATCCGAAACTGCGGAGTGCGGCCTGGCCTGTATCGCTATGGTAGCCAATCATCATGGCCATAAGCTGGACTTAACTACTCTACGCAACCGCTATAGCGTGTCATTAAAAGGCGCCAATATGCAGCAGCTTATGCTGCTTGCCAACCAGCTGAATATGACAGCGCGGGCGTTAAAGCTGGATTTAGACGACTTAAAAAAACTGCGCACACCCTGCATATTGCACTGGGAAATGAACCACTTTGTGGTACTGAAAAAAGTACACCGTAATGGCATTACCATTCTTGACCCGGCGATGGGTGAACGGCGCTTAAGCGTTGCCGAGGTAGACAAAGCCTTTACCGGCGTAGCGCTGGAGCTTACCCCTGGCATTGAATTTAAAAAAATAGATGAACGTGCTCAGCTTGGGTTAACTGCCTTTTGGTCGAAAATGCAAGGCGTGGTGCCGGCGCTAATTAAGTTATTTGCGCTGTCGTTATTGCTACAAATTTTCGCGTTAGCCTCACCCTATTACACCCAGTTAGTGGTGGATGAGGTTATTGTCAGTCAGGACCAACCTTTACTTACCGCGCTGGCACTGGGCTTTAGCTTAGTAATGCTAATTCAGGTTGTTGTCAGCGTGCTGCGCAGTTGGATTTCGCTGCACCTTGGCATCATGATGAGCATGCAGATGGTGACCAACCTGTTTCGTCATTTATTGCATTTGCCGATGTCGTTTTTTGAGAAGCGCCATATGGGCGATATCACTTCGCGTTTTGGCTCGCTGTCAGCGGTACAAACCCTGCTGACTAACAGTTTGGTTGAAGGTATTTTAGATGGCATTATGGTGGTCATTGTCTTCGCCATGATGTATCTGTATAGCCCGCAGCTCAGTCTGGTGGTAGTGATAGTGGTTATGTTGTATGGCTTAATCCGCTGGGCATTTTATTGGCCGATGCGCCAGTTAACCGAAGAGAGCATTGTCGCCGGCGCCAAGGAAGACTCGGTGTTTATGGAAACTATCCGTGGCATGCAAAGTATCAAATTGTTTGGTCAGCAAACCCAACGCCTGAATATCTGGCAAAACCGCCATGCTGAAGCGATAAACAGTGGGTATCGGTTGGCTAAGTGGGGAATTAGTGCCAGTACGGCCAACCAACTTTTGTTTGGCATTGAGGGTATTTTGATAGTGTATTTAGCCGCGCATGCTGTGATGGATGGCAGTATGACAGTAGGCATGCTGTTCGCCTTTATGGCATATAAAAGCCAGTTCACCGGTCGGATGTCGGCGCTGATTGGCCTGGTGGTGCAGGTTAAAATGACCAAACTGCATTTAGATCGCCTGGCCGATATTGCCCTAACCGACAAAGAAGATGAAGGCAGTGCCAGCGATGGCCGCGAGCTAAGCGGCCAGCTTAGCCTGAGCAATATTAGCTTTCGTTATGCCAACAATGACCCGTTGTTGTTTAACGGCTTAAATCTGGAAGTACAAGCCGGTGAGAATGTGGCGATTATTGGCCCTTCCGGCACCGGTAAAACCAGCCTGATGAAAATTATGCTGGGCTTATTGCCAGCGGAGAGCGGCAAGGTAGAAGTAGACGGTGTGGATATCCGCCATTTAGGGCTGCGCCATTACCGCAGCCAAATTGCTGCGGTAATGCAGGACGACCAGTTAATGTCCGGCACGCTGGCGGAAAATATCAGCTTTTTTGACAGCCAAATGGATATGCAGCAGGTAATAGCCTGCGCGCAACTGGCCGGTATTCACCAGGATATTGCCGCTATGCAAATGGGCTATAACGCCCTGGTCGGCGATATGGGCAGTTCACTGTCTGGCGGCCAGAAGCAGCGTTTATTATTAGCGCGAGCGCTGTATCGTAAGCCGAAAATTCTGTTTATGGACGAAGCCACCAGCCATTTAGATGTACAGCTGGAGCACTATGTCAACCAGGCGATAAAACAGTTAAATATGACGCGTATTATTATTGCCCACCGGCCAGAAACCATTATTAACGCACAGCGCATTATGCAGCTGCATAATGGCCAGTTGCAGGATGTAACAGAGGCGTACAAAGCCCAATTTGTCCGAGCATAAAAAAACAGCGTTATCCGGGGAGATAACGCTGCATACACACGGGGGAGTGTAGTTAAAACATCAGTTAACAGGCGCTTACTCTGTTAGCTGAAGCGTGGCACGGGCGCTTACTCCGGGCCACTATCTGCAGGTAGCAGAATAGGGTGGGCTAGTCAGCCGATACCATGGCAAGGTCTAAGCCGTTGTTGGCTTTGTTTAATGCTAACTCCAGCCGCTGCAGGTTATGCAGATTAACGTCGCTGCGGTTTAATTCCGCGGCGCGGCTAAAATCAGCCAGGGCTGCCAGGTTGTTGTTTTGTAACAGGCGCAGTACGCCGCGGTTGGTTAGGGCATAAGCGCGCATTTCACGCTTTTCGCTGCTGCTGACTAAGTGCAGCTGCTGGGCGGCAGATACCGCGCTGTCGCAGGCCGTGGCGGCTTTATCCAGCTGGGCGCTTTTAGTAAAGCCTACGCACAGGCTCATCTGGCGTGAGAAGTTATCCACTTCAACGCTGCTGTTTAGTGTTTCCGTTATACCCTGGTCAAACTGGCCAGCCTGCAGGGCTGCCACGCCAGGGGTATCTTCAATAAGGACCATTTTATAGCCGTTGGTGTTGGCTGATGCGAGAAATGAACCTGAGGCCATTAGCATCAACGCCAAAGTACTGCCTAATTTAACTGATCTCGCTTTCATAGTGTGTCGCTCCCAATTTCCCATCCAGGCAGCCGCTGTCGGTCTGCAGGAGTAAGTTTGAGCAAAAGCTCCAGAACTGACAAACGATAAAAAAAAATGCGACAAGTGAATTATTTTCACTTATCGCACTGCTATGACTGTCATCTGGCGCGGCTAGCCGGCCGTGAGGAAGGTTTGGTAGCTGCGGTTGTGGCTAACTTGCTGGTACTGATAACCCAGCTTATCCAGGTAGCTGGCAATATCGCTGTGGCTGGCCACTTCAAAGCCGGCCAGCACATCACCGGTGGCGGCGCCGTGGTTACGGTAGTGAAACAGGGTAATATTGCAGTGCTCGCCCAGGGTGTTTAAGAAATTCATCAGTGCGCCGGGGTATTCCGGAAAGTTAAACTGATACACCTGCTCCTGCAGCTGTCTTGGTGGCATACCGCCGACCATATGCCGGACATGCAGTTTGGCCAGCTCGTCATCCGATAGATCCTGAAATGCATAACCAGCGCTGCTGAGTAATTCCTTTACTGTGTTCAGCTCCTGCTGGCCGTGGCGCAGCTTAATGCCAACAAAGATATGCGCTTTGTTATCGCTGGCATAGCGGTAGTTAAATTCAGTTATTGCCCGGCCGCCTAAGGTTTGGCAAAAACGGCGGAAGCTGCCTTTTTCTTCCGGTATGGTCACCGCAAATACCGCTTCTTTTTTCTCGCCCAGCTCGCAGCGCTCTGACACATAACGCAGCGTATCAAAGTTTAAATTGGCGCCGCTTAACACGGCCGCCAGTTGCTGCGGCTTGGCTAAGGTACTGTTTTTCAGTTGCTGACTGTATTTCTTCAGGCCCGCCAGCGCCAGGGCGCCGGCCGGTTCGGCTACCGCGCGTAAATCATCAAAAATATCTTTTATCGCCGCGCAAATTTCATCGCTGCTAACGGTAACTACCTCATCGCAAAAGCGTTTGGCCAGATTAAAATTTTCTGTACCGATGCGTTTTACCGCCACACCATCGGCAAATAAACCAACCCGCGACAGCGTAACCGGCGCTCCGGCATCCAGCGCGGCTTTTAAGCAGGCGGCATCTTCCGGCTCGACGCCGATCACTTTGACATTGGGTTGTATCGCCTTGATATACACTGCCATGCCGGCCATTAGGCCGCCGCCGCCAACCGGAATAAACACGGCGTTTAACTGGTTATGCTGGCTTAGCAGCTCTTTGGCTACGGTACCCTGGCCGGCAATCACGTCGTTATCATCAAACGGCGGGATATAGACCGCGCCTTCGGTGTTGGCCAGATTAATGGCGTAGCTGTTGGCTTCATCAAAGGCGGTGCCGTGCAGCACCACATTGCCGCCCAGCGCTTTTACCGCAGCGACTTTTATCTCAGGCGTAGTGATCGGCATCACAATAGTGGCATTCAGGCCCAGCTTGCTGGCCGATAACGCTACGCCCTGCGCATGGTTACCGGCCGAGGCGCACACCACGCGGGCGTCGGGGTTTTGCTGCTGTACTTTATGCAGTTTATGAAAGGCACCGCGCAGTTTAAACGAGTACACCGGCTGTTTGTCTTCGCGCTTTAACAGCACATTGTGCCCCAGCCGCTGGCTTAGCTTTGCCATGGCATCGAGCGGGGTTTCTACCGCAGCCTGATATACCGGCGACAGCAGAATTTCACGCAGATACTGCTGCATTAACTCGGTATCTGTCTGTGCTCTTTGTACTGTTGCCAGGTTGCTCATTAATCCTCCAGCTTAGTTAAATCACGCACCGCCCCTTTATCTGCACTGCTGGCCAGCAGGGCGTAGGCTTTTAATGCCGCACTCACCACGCGCTGGCGGTTTTCTGGCTTCCAGCCTTGCTTGCCTTTGGCGTCCATCGCGGCGCGGCGTGCCGCCAGCTCGTCATCGCTGATAGC
Organism: Rheinheimera nanhaiensis E407-8; assembly: GCF_000296695.1. Lineage (GTDB taxonomy): Bacteria > Pseudomonadota > Gammaproteobacteria > Enterobacterales > Alteromonadaceae > Alishewanella > Alishewanella nanhaiensis. The sequence goes on along the minus strand of NZ_BAFK01000018.1, from coordinate 41,775 downwards.
AATGCCAATTTTGCGCTGCGGGATATCAATCTCAATTTTGTCGCCTTCCTGCACCAGCGCGATAGCACCGCCGCTGGCGGCCTCCGGCGAGACATGGCCGATGGACAAACCCGAAGTACCGCCAGAGAAGCGGCCGTCGGTGATCAGCGCGCAGCTTTTGCCTAAGCCCATCGATTTTAAATAGCTGGTCGGGTACAGCATTTCCTGCATCCCAGGGCCGCCTTTAGGGCCTTCGTAGCGGATAATTACCGCATCACCGGCGACCACTTTGCCTTTTAAGATGGCCTCTACGGCGTCGTCCTGGCTTTCAAAAATGCGCGCCCGGCCGGTAAAGACTAAGCATTCCTCATCAACACCGGCAGTTTTAACAATACAGCCATTCGGTGCCAGGTTGCCAAACAGCACGGCTAAGCCACCATCTTGCGAATAGGCATGTTCTTTACTGCGGATACAGCCATCAACGCGGTCATCATCCAAGGTCGGGTAGCGGCAGTTTTGTGAAAATGCCTGCGTAGTGCGGATACCGGCCGGGCCGGCCAGGTACATTTGTTTGGCGTCTTCATTGCCGGTGGTTTTAATGTCCCACTGCTCCAGCACGGCGGCTAAGCTGGGGCCGGCGACATGCGGCACGTTAGGGTTTAATAAACCGGCGCGGTTAAGCTCGGCCAGAATACCGATTACCCCGCCGGCGCGGTGCACGTCTTCCATATGGTATTTTTGCGTCGACGGCGCCACCTTACACAGGTGCGGCACGATGCGCGATAAACGGTCGATATCATTCATGCCAAAATCAACTTGCGCTTCAATCGCGGCCGCCAGTAAATGCAGCACGGTATTGGTGGAGCCGCCCATAGCGATATCCAGCATCATAGCGTTTTCAAAGGCGGCTTTATTGGCAATGCTACGCGGCAGTGCCGAGGCGTCATCCTGTTTGTACCAGCGGTTACACAGCTCCATTATTCTGAAGCCGGCCTGCACAAACAGCTCTTTACGATCGGCATGGGTGGCCAATAGCGAGCCATTACCCGGTTGGCCTAAGCCTAAAGCTTCAACCAGGCAGTTCATCGAATTTGCAGTAAACATGCCCGAGCAACTGCCACACGTCGGGCAGGCGCTGCGCTCAATTTGCTCACTTTGTGCATCGGTGACTTTAGGATCAGCGGCCGACACCATGGCATCGACTAAATCCAGCTTGATAATCTGATCCGATAATTTGGTTTTACCGGCTTCCATCGGCCCGCCGGAGACAAAGATCACCGGTATATTCAAGCGCAGGGCGGCCATTAACATGCCGGGGGTGATCTTATCGCAGTTAGAAATGCACACCATGGCATCGGCACAGTGGGCGTTGATCATATATTCGACCGAATCGGCAATCAGCTCGCGTGACGGCAGGCTGTACAGCATGCCACCGTGGCCCATGGCAATGCCATCATCTACCGCTATGGTATTGAATTCTTTGGCGATACCGCCGGCTTCATTAATGCTGCTCGCCACCAGTTTGCCTAAATCACGTAAGTGCACATGGCCGGGCACAAACTCAACAAAAGAGTTCACTACCGCCACTATCGGCTTGCCAAAATCGGTATCTTTTACGCCGGTGGCACGCCACAGTGCGCGGGCGCCCGCCATATTGCGCCCTTCAGTAACGGTGGCAGATCTTAACTTTGGCATTGTGGTACTCCGTGTGTTCGGTAAATAAAAAGTATAGGGTTAGCTGGAGTTAATATTGGGCTCAGGCGCTTAATACCGCCAGCTCACTGCCAGCCAGTTCCAGTTGCTGCACGTCATACAGCTTATGCAACTGACTGGTTAATAAATGAATCGGCTTGTCGCCGCTAACGCTTAATCTTATCGCCACACTGCGGCTGTCTGCGCGCGGTGTCATTTGCAGGCCGGTCAGCTGATAACCGCGATAGCGGGTCACCTGTAACAGGCGTTCAACAACGGCCGGGGTATTACTGGCGGTGATATGCAGGATATGGTTCATGCTTTTGCCTCCGTGATCATGTCTTCATTAGCGGCGCCCGGCGGTACTAACGGCCAAACGTTGTCTTTATCATCAATACACACATGCAGCAGATAAGGGCCGGGCCAGGTAAACATGGCTTCCAGTGCGCTTTCTACTTCATCTTTGCGCGTTATACAGTGGCCCGGTATGGCAAAGGCGGCAGCCAGCGCAACAAAATCCGGGTTGTCAGATAAATCGGTTTCGCTGTAGCGCGCATTAAAGAACAGCTGTTGCCACTGTTTCACCATGCCCAGGCGTTGGTTATCAATAACGACTATTTTTACCGGCAGCCGAAACCGCTTGATGGTCGCCAGCTCCTGCACATTCATCATAAAAGAGCCATCGCCGGTTACCGTGATTACCGTATCTTGCGGCCGGGCTAACTTGGCACCGATAGCGGCCGGCAGGCCAAAGCCCATAGTGCCTAAACCGCCGCTGGATAAATGGTTACGCGGGTGGCTAAAGCGCATATGCTGCGCTACCCACATCTGGTGCTGGCCCACATCGCAGGCCACTACGCTGTTATCCGGCATCCGCTCACTTAATTGCTTTAACATCAAGGGCGCATAAATGCGCTCGCCCGGGTGGTCATAGCGCCAGCCGTATTGCTGCTTTAACTGGGCACAATGGTTTAGCCAGTCTGCGCAGTCAGTGCCGGCAGATATAGCCGGTAATATTTGCTGCATATCGCCCAGCAGGGCGGCATCGGCAAAGCGTACCTTGTTAATTTCAGCCGGGTCGATATCAACATGAATGACTTTGGCCAGCGGGGCGAACTTTTGCAGGTTGCCGGTGACCCGGTCATCAAAACGGGCACCTAAACAGATCAGTAAATCGCACTGCTGCACCGCTAAATTCGCCGCCTGAGTGCCGTGCATGCCCAGCATGCCCAGGTAATGCGCGTTGTCTTTCGCCACCGAACCCATAGCTTTTAACGTAGTAACCGACGGCATAGGGTTAGCCGCTAAAAACTGCTGCAGCTGTGGCATGGCGCCGGCCATATGCACACCACCGCCAATATAGGCGACAGGTTTTTTCGCACCAGCAATTAAGGCCCGGGCTTTAGCCGCATTGGCCAGTGAAGTAGCAACAGGCACAGGCCTAACGCTGGTGGTAGCTTCAGGCTGATAATCAAGCTCTGCCAGCTGTACATCTTTGGGGATATCCACCAGCACCGGGCCGGGGCGACCGCTTAGGGCGATGGCAAAGGCGTCGTTTAGCGTGGCGGCCAGCTCGTCGACACTGCGCACCATAAAGCTGTGTTTGGTGACGGCCAGGCTTAAGCCCAAAACATCAATTTCCTGAAAGGCGTCAGTGCCCATTACCGCTTGTGACACCTGGCCGGTAATGGCCACCACTGGTACCGAGTCCAACATTGCATCGGCCAGTGAGGTGATTAAGTTGGTGGCGCCCGGGCCTGAGGTCGCCATACAGACGCCTACCTTGCCGGAAGCACGGGCATAGCCGATGGCGGAAAAGGCACCGCCCTGTTCATGGCGGCACAGATAGTGTTTAACGCTGCTTTGATACAGTGCATCGTAAATCGGCATAATGGCACCGCCGGGGTAGCCGAAAATGCTATCGACCCCGTGTTGTTGCAGCACCTTAAGTACCAATTCTGCGCCTTTCATTTTCTGTATCCTTGTTATGCTAAACCGCTTTTTTCAAGGCCCGGAAACGACAAAACCCCCGGTCCTTGCGGAGCGGGGGTTTTGTTGGAATTCGCTTTTTAGGCTACTTTTTTTCCAAAACACCGCCCCCGCGGAGATTAATAATCACCACGACCACGAGGACAATAATGTTCAGAACAGCAGCTAAACGCATTTTATGATTCTTACTTATTTACTTGGTTAAAAATCGTTTTAGTTATATTGATCTGTCAGGCAGATCGAATTGCTATTAGAAATAGCCGTCTATCAGTCTGAAGTCAACAGATTTTTGTGATTAGCTAAAAAATAGTCAGTTGAACAACCATTAGTGAAGGCTTAAAACCGGATTGCCCACGACAACACGCCGTGAATACGTCCCTGTAGGCTCGATTCCGGCATCCATGCCGTCAACGGTTGTCTTAGAGCAATCCGGTTTACGCTGTTAGGCCGAATGCATAGCCATTTGCACGCAACGTTAGTCACAACGTACACTTAAACTACTCATTAACCAGTGCGGTAGTAGCGTGGATCAGTTAGAGCTGTTTGACCTGCCCAATCCTTGTATCGGCGTGTGCCAAAGCAACAGCCGTGGCTATTGCATTGGCTGTCTGCGCTCGCGTGAGGAACGTTTTAACTGGCACCAAAAGCCGGTGGAAGAGCGCGCCCACATTCTGAAACTACTGGCACAGCGCCGGGCGCGGCTTAATGCTAAAGCGAAAAAAGAGCAGGACGCTCGGCCAAGTGGCGAGTCACTGGATTTGTTTTAACCCAAGCTAGGTTTTTTTAATTAAGCCGATTAAGAACAGCAGTACTACAGCGCCAACGGTAGCCGTGATCAGCGAGCCCACTAAGCCATAAGAGGCCAGCCCCACCGCGCTGAATAAAAAGCCGCCAATAAAGGCGCCAACAATACCCACCACCATATTGCCCAGTAAGCCAAAGCCACGGCCTTTCATAATGGTACCGGCTAGCCAGCCGGCGATAGCGCCGATAATTAAAAACATAATAAAGTTCATCGTAGTTCCCCGATGTTTTGTATTGCTACATCACTTTTGCGATAACATAAGCAAAGCATATAGTCTGATAAAGGCAAGTAATACAACGAGATCTGTTTTGGCAAAGGCCGTTGCAGAGTCTGCCAGATAGAGTCAGCGCTATATTTGCTGTAGGCTTCACAGCCAGTCCAACGCTGATAAAACTGTTGTAATGTTGTTACGCCAGCCATTGCCGGCAGTTGTTCGGTCAGCGCCTTAATGTCACGACACTTTATCTGCTCTATATCCAGTCCTATGGGTTGGTCACTAAGGGCAACCGCAATAGCTGTGCCGCTGTGGCTTATACTTAGCTGCATCTTTTTGCGCTGTACTAACAGCCGGGGCGCACTTTCCGATGGCAGGTCGATAGCGATGTCGGCTATTGTCAGCAGATTGTTCTGCATCAACATTTTGCGCGCCAAAGTTCTGCCGTTACTGAATTCCGCCTGTCGTTTTGCGCTTAACCCTTGACTGTACTGCCATTCAGCTGCGGTGAGCCAGGGTTTGCATTGTTCTGGCGTCTGTAGCGTAAGACGGTAGGCGAAGCTAATCATAATTAATAACCCGGCGCTTGCGATGTCGTTAAATTTTATAATGGCCGGCGAGCTAACATAAGTGAATGATTATGGCTGGTCCGGTAGTAATAAATCCGATTGTATCCTGATAGCAAAGTAGATTTAAACAGCATCTTTATTTACTTTTAGCCTCCGTTTTATATATGATATGCGGTTTTTGGCGGCTTAAATCTTAGCGTACTGAGTAGTAACTTGTGATGGAATTTTTCTTAACCGACTGGGCGGTATGGACGCCGGATTTAACCCAGGGTGATGCCGGCTTGGGTGCTTGTTCTGTGCCTGACTTGACAAAGGTGCCAGCCATGACCCGCCGCCGTTTAAGCAAACTGACCAAGCTGACGTTTGAGGTTGCCTTACAATTGCAAGCAAACACTGATACGTCAGTAGTGCAACAACAGATCAGTACGATTTTTGCCTCCCGTCATGGCGATCTACATAAAACGCTGGGATTGTTGCAGCAGGTGGCACAGCAAGAAGCGCTGTCTCCGACGCAATTCGCTTTGTCAGTGCACAATGCCATTATTGGCCAGTTAAGTTTATTCAGCCAAAACCGCGCCGATAGTAATGCCATAGCCGCTGGGGCTGATAGCCTGCACTATGCGGTGTTGGAAGCGGCCGCAAGGCTACAAACTGAGCCTGGCCTCAGTCAGGTGTTGGTGCTGTATGCCGATGAGCCTGTGCCGCAAGTGTATCAACAGTATTGTCAGGACCCGGCACAACCGGTGGCACTGGCGTTGTTACTTAGCCGCAGTGACGGCGAGAAAGTCTGCTTCAGCCGCCACAGTGCACCGACGCAGCTGGCATCTGAGCAACAAACGCAGCAATTATTACCCTGGCTGCAGCACCAATGTCAGTCAGTCAGCATAGCCGGTCGTCAATGTCTGTGGCAGTGGCAAAGGGGCTGATAGATGCAAGCACTGAATCACTGGTATCGCATTTTGGCCACCGGCTTTTGCTTTATTGCCTTTGGTGTCGGTAGCGTTTTATTGTCAGTTACTGTGTTGCCATTACAGCGTTGTATCATCCGTGATGCCGAACAACGTAAACGCCGCGCCCGCCATACAGTGCATCTTACTTTTCGCAGCTTTATCAAGTTGATGCAGTGGCTACAGATCTTTAATTTTGATTTTAGCGCCGAGCAAACGCTGCGCCAGGCGCGTGGCCGGATTATTATTGCCAACCACCCCAGCCTGATTGATGTGGTTGCCTTAATCGCCATGACGCCTAATGCTGACTGCGTGGTAAAGGCGCAGCTGTTTCGCAACCCCTTTATGCGCGGTGTGATCAGCAGTACCGGCTATATCAGTAATGCTGATCCGGATCAGTTGCTGGATGACTGCGCGGCCTCGTTGGCACAGGGTAACAACCTGATTATTTTTCCGGAGGGCACACGCAGCAAGCCTGGCCAGGCACTGCAGTTTCAACGCGGCGCGGCCAATATAGCGCTGCGCTCAGGCTGTGATTATCTGGCACTGCGCATCAGTTGCCAGCCCAGCACCCTGACCAAAGAAGAACACTGGTATAACGTACCCAAGCGCAAGCCGACATTGGCTATTCACTTTATTAAACCGATAGCGGTACAAAGCTACCGTAATCTGTCGTCCCCTTCGCTTGCTGCCAGACAGCTGACAAGGGATTTACAAGGTTTTTATCAGCAGGTATTGAGTTAACTATGGACGCTTTAAAACACGAACTAAAACAACTGATCATCGAAACGCTGGAGCTGGAAGATATTACTGCCGCAGATATAGATGATGACGCGCCCTTATTTGGTGACGGCCTTGGGCTGGATTCAATCGACGCTTTAGAACTGGGCCAGGCGTTAAAGAAAAAATACCAGATTAAACCCGACGCCAACGCCGAACAAAATAAACAGCACTTTGCCAGCATCAGTAATCTGGCGCTTTATGTGCAGCAACAGCAGCAGTAACCGGAGCAACAACAATGAAAACAAAACAGGACATCTTTGCCGTATTACAACAACTAATGGTAAAGGAATTTGAACTGGATGCAGAGCAGGTACACCTGGGCGCTCACTTGTACGAAGATCTGGATCTGGACAGCATTGATGCCGTTGACCTGGTAGTAAAGCTGCGCGAGCTGACCGGCAAGAAAATTGAACCGGATGCCTTTAAAGCTGTACGCACTGTAGCTAACGTAGTTGATGAAGTATACGCCCTGATCGACGCCTGATGTTGCAACATCCTTTGATCAAAGTGCTGTTGCAACTGACTCTGCTGGCTTACCCCTTCTACATCTGGTGGGCGGTCAGTCACTGGCATCCGACAGCCGCCTTAACGCCACTGGTGCTAATAGCATTGGTGAAGGCGATATTTGGCCAAAGTACGCTGTCACAACGCGGCTTCTTTTTACTCAGCGCCATTATCCTGCTGGCTGCCAGTGTGCTGGGTAAAGCCGAGCAAGCCATGCTGTATTACCCGGTATGGGTTAACAGCGGTATGTTATTGCTGTTTGGCTGGTCGCTATGTTATCCGCCGACGGTGGTTGAACGGCTGGCGAGTTTGGTTGAAGGTGAACTGGATGCCAAAGGCGTGGCCTATACCCGTAAAGTGACTCAGGTCTGGTGTGGTTTTTTTCTACTAAATGGCAGCATAGCGGCCCTGACGGCTTGGTGGGGTGATTGGGATCTGTGGGTGTTATATAACGGTTTTATTGCCTATCTGCTGATGGGTTTGTTAATGGCAGCAGAATGGCTGGTAAGACGTCGTGTTAGAGCAACAGAATAATACCTGGCAGCTAAGCTGGGCGTCGGCACAGCAAATTATCGCACTGGACAGCCATGGCCAACATTATAACTATGAGCGCTGGTATCACAGTGTACAGCAGTGTTACCAACATATCCTGCAGCAGGATGGCGATAGCGTGTTGCTATATCAGCCGGACGGCCTGCAGTTTAGTATCTGGCTGGTGGCACTGGCGATAGCCGGCAAGCATATAGTGCTGTCTGCCGATGGCCAACCGGCCACACTGGCACTGGCGGCACAGCATTGTGACTGGCAGGCCGGGCAAACCTTTAGTGGCGCTGCAAACCCGGCTACAGCGCAAGCAGAGCTGCAACTGCAGTTAAGCAAGCAATGCCGGCTGAGTTTTTTTACCTCCGGCTCCAGTGGCGCACCTAAGCTGATCAGCAAAAGCCTGTCACAGTTGCTGTGCGAAGTGCAGACGCTGCAACAGCAATTTGGTGCTGTGCTACAACAGGTGACACTGGTGGCCGGCACAGTGTCGCTGCAGCACATCTACGGTTTGCTGTTTCGCTTGCTGTGGCCACTGTGCAACAACCGGCCGTTTTACCCTGAGCAGCTTAGCTATCTGGAACAATGGCAAGCCTTATTGCAACAACACAAGGTTGTTTTTGTTGCCAGCCCGGCGCATCTGGCGCGCTTTGACGATATTACTAAACTGGCACCGCTGGCTGACAGGATCAGCGCTATTTTCAGCTCTGGTGGCCCTTTAGCCGATGTTGTGCCGCCGCGCTATCAGCAGGCGTTAGGGCTGCTGCCGACAGAAGTGTTCGGCAGTACTGAAACCGGTGGCATTGCTTTTCGCCAGCGCCAGCATAGCAACAGCCCGTGGCAGGCGTTTAACGGTGTACAACTGGCCAGCGACGAGCGAGGCGCCTTAGTGCTGCAATCACCGCATCTGCCGGATAATGGCTGCTACCAGACGCAGGACAAAGTACAGTTGCTGTCAGACAACAGTTTTATGCTGCAAGGCCGGTTGGACCGTATTGTTAAACTGGAAGAGAAACGTTTGTCACTGCCTGAGCTGGAACAGTTTTGCCAACACAGTGAACTGGTTAGTGCTGCTGCCGCCTTGATCCTGCAACAGCCAAAAGTACAGCTGGCGCTGGTCGTTGTGTTATCAGCGGCCGGGCAGGCGGTATTGCAGACTCAGGGTAAGCTGGCACTGAATCAGTTGCTCAGGCAGCACCTGCTACAACGCTTTGAACGGGTCTTGCTACCTAAGCGGTTTCGTTATTTAACGGCGTTGCCGTACAATGCGCAGGGTAAATTACCGCGCGCGCTACTGGAGGCGTTGTTTTAGCATGACTAAGTTATTCCCCGCGCTGACGCTAGTAAGCCAGACTGAGCAACAGGTTAGCTTGCTACTGGAGATCAGTGCTGATATTCACTGGTTTGCCGGTCATTTTCCCGATGCGCCGGTACTGCCTGGCGTAACCCAGCTGGACTGGGCAGTGCACTACAGCAAGCGGTATTTTTCGGCATTCGCCGAGGTTGTGTCGGTAGAAGTGCTGAAGTTTCAGCAGATGATAAGACCGGGGCAGCAACTGCTGTTAGTACTGGAGCGCAGTGCCGAACAGACAAGCTTGTTCAGTTACAGCCGTAACGGTGAAAAGGTTGCGTCTGGCCGGTTAAAATGGAGCCTGACCAGCGATGCGTAATTGCTTTGTGATCCCGATCTACAACCATCATGAAACCATAGCCGCAACGGTTGCGGCCTTACTGCCGTATCAGTTACCGCTGATTATTGTCGACGACGGCTCTGATATGGCGACCAAACAGGTACTGGCACAACTGGCACAACAGCACAGCCTGATCCAACTGCTTACGCTGGCCGAAAATGGCGGCAAAGGCGCGGCAGTAAGCGCCGGCCTGCGCCATGCTCTGGCTGCCGGCCTGAGCCATGCGTTGCAAATTGATGCCGATGGCCAGCATGACATTCAGGATATACCGGCGTTTTGGCAGTTGTCCGCACAACAGCCGCTGGCGTTGATCAGCGGCGCGCCCTTGTATGACGACTCTATGCCGCGCAGCCGGCGCATAGGCCGGCATATTACGCACTTTTGGGTACATATTGAAACCCTGTCCAGAGATATTAAAGATTCTATGCTGGGGCTGCGGGTGTATCCGCTGGCCACTACTGTCGCGCTACTGGACCGGGTAAAATTGGGCCAACGCATGGATTTTGATATTGAAATTATGGTGCGGTTGTACTGGCAAGGCGTGCCGGTACAGTTTATTCCGACTAAGGTTGTGTACCCACAAGGTGGCCGCTCGCACTTTAATCTGCTGCGTGACAACTGGCTGATCAGCAAAATGCATACCCGGCTGTTTTTTGGCATGTTATGGCGCGCGCCGGTGCTGTTGTGGCGTAAATGGAGCCAGGCATGACAACGGCGCAACGCAGTCATTGGGCGCAAAAACGTGAAAATGGCAGTTATCTGGCCATCCGTTTACTGCTGGGTTTGTACAGATTTGGTGGTAAATATCTGATTTTATTGGTTATGGTGCCGGTGCTTGGCTATTTTTTTATCAAAGATCGCAGCGCCCGCACCGCGTCAAGGCAGTTTTTGCAACAGGTACATACTTTTAAAGGGCCACTAAGCCCGTTTCAGCGCCCGCCGGGTTACTGGCAAAGTTATCGCCACTTCTGGCAATTTGCCATGGCGGCGCTGGCGAAAATAGATGCCTGGCTGGGCCGGCTGGACGGCAAACAGGTGTATTACGGCGGTAGTGTTGGTTTTGACACTATTATGCAGCACGACACAGGCGCAGTGTTAATTGGCAGCCATTTAGGTAACCTCGAAGTGTGTCGCGCCCTGGTGCGCAGCAAATATCCGGTAAAAATTAACGTACTGGCCCATACCCGTCACGCTGCTGCGTTCAACCGTATCTTAAAGGACAGCAATAGTGCCGTGGATCTGCAACTGATTGAAGTGACAGAGCTGACCCCGGCCGTCGGTGTGATGCTCAGTGATTGTATTGCACGCGGTGAGCTGGTGGTGATTGTTGGCGATCGTATTTCAGTGCAGGCGCCGGAACGTGCCATCTGGGCGGATTTTCTTGGTAAACCGGCCCCTTTTGCCATCGGCCCCTGGGTGCTGGCCAGCATACTGCAATGTCCGGTTTATCTGATGTTTTGCATGCGGCAGGATAACGGCTACAACCTGATGTTTGAACCCTTTGCCGGGCAGCTTAAGCTACCGCGTAAAGACCGGCAACAGGCACTGCAAAATGCCGTGCAGCAATATGCTCAGCAACTGGAACAGGTTGCCTGTCGCTACCCGTTGCAATGGTTTAATTTTTATGACTTCTGGCAATTGCCAGCGGCCAGTCAGCACAAACTTAGTCAACAGAAGGAAGCGCCAGGTGACAGCAGTACTTGAAACCGGTTTATCGCAGCCAGCCCAGACAGCTAAGCCGGTCATTAGCTTTGGCAAAGGCCGCATCAGCATCGAGCAGATCAATGCGATTGCCGGCCAGGCGGCACCGGTAGGCCTGAGTGACGACGCCCACTTTGCAGAGAAAATTAATGCCGGCGTGGCCTTTCTGGATAAGCTGCTGCAGGAAGATGGCGTAATCTATGGCGTTACCACCGGCTACGGCGACAGTGTAACGGTAAAGGTGCCGTTATCTCAGGTGTATGAGTTGCCCATTCATCTTACCCGCTTTCATGGCTGTGGCCTTGGCGAACACTTTACGCCTGAACAGGGCCGTGCCATTCTGGCTACCCGCTTATGTTCGCTCAGCCAGGGTTATTCCGGCGTCAGTTTTGAACTGCTTAATTTGCTGGTGGCATTTTTAAATCACGATATCGTGCCCTGTATTCCACAGGAAGGCAGCGTCGGTGCCAGTGGCGATTTAACGCCGTTGTCATATGTTGCTGCGGCGTTAATTGGCGAGCGGGATGTTTTTCATCAGGGGCAAATACGCCCGGCAGCAGAAGTGATGGCGGCTTACGGGCTGAACCCGGTCACTTTGCGACCCAAAGAAGGTCTGGCCATTATGAATGGCACGGCCGTGATGACGGCGCTGGCATGCCAGGCTTACCAGCGCGCAGAATACCTAACCCGGATGTCCAGCCGCATCACCGCACTGGCCAGCCTGGCGCTGCAAGGCAACAGCCATCATTTTGATGATATTTTATTCAGTGTTAAGCCACATCAGGGGCAAAATGAAGTGGCCGGCTGGATCCGCCACGACTTAAACCACTATGAGCACCCGCGCAATTCCAGCCGCTTGCAAGACCGCTACTCTATTCGTTGTGCGCCGCATATTATTGGTGTGCTGCGCGATGCGCTGCCCTGGTTTAAGCAGACGATTGAGAACGAACTGAACAGTGCCAACGACAATCCTATTATCGACGGTATCGGTGAGCATGTGCTGCATGGTGGCCATTTTTATGGCGGCCATATTGCGATGGTGATGGATACCATGAAAACGGCGGTGGCCAACCTGGCCGATTTACATGACCGTCAGATGGCATTGTTGATGGACACTAAGTTTAACAATGGTTTGCCATCAAACTTATCTGCCGCAACGCCGGAGCGGCGCTATATTAATCACGGTTTTAAGGCCGTACAGATTGGCTGCAGTGCCTGGACTGCCGAAGCGCTGAAGCTGACGATGCCAGCCAGCGTGTTTTCGCGCTCTACTGAATGCCATAACCAGGACAAGGTCAGCATGGGCACCATAGCAGCGCGCGATTGTCTGCGGGTGCTGCAGTTAACCGAGCAGGTGGTGGCGGCCTCGCTGCTGGCGGTGCAACAAGGTGTGCAGCTGCGTATCGCCCGGGGCGAGCTGTGTTTTAGCAGTTTAACCGCTGAACTGCAGCAGATGCTGCACAGTTTGCAGCAGCAACATGCGCAGATCAGCGAAGACCGGCCGCTGGAAGCCGAATTGCGTCTGCTGGTGACGCAGTTACAGCAGCAACACTGGCCGCTATATCAGGAGAACACTGATGCGCAGCGCTGAAATCATTATTGATGTGCCGTTTTTTGATGTCGATGCGATGCAGGTTGTATGGCATGGCCACTACGTGAAGTATCTGGAAGTGGCCCGCTGCGAGCTATTGCGCAGCTTTAATTACGACTACACCGAGATGTCGGCGTCGGGCTATATGTGGCCTATTGTTGATATGCAGATCAAGTATGTCGGTTCGGCCTTGTTCGCGCATAAAATCAAAGTTATCGCTACGCTGAAAGAATGGCAAAACCGGCTGAAAATAGACTATCTAATCACCGATGTCGCCAGCGGCAAAAAGCTGACCAAAGCCAGTACCATCCAGGTTGCTATCGACATGAACAGCAAGGAAATGTGCTATGAAAGCCCGGCGGTGCTGTTTGACAAACTTGGGCTGTCACGACCATGATGCGAATTTACGCAATGTTACTCCTTGGTTTGCTGCTGCCCGTTCAGGCGGACGACAGCCCGCAACTGCGCTTTCAGCCGTTGCAGGGCCAGCTGCAGTTCAACCAAACCAAACAATTGCAGGGCCTGCCGGTTGCACTGAAAAGTAGCGGTTATATTCAGCTTGAAGCCGAGCAACTGCTGTGGCACACCACCACGCCAGTGGACAGCAAATTGCAGGTTAGCCCGGCCGGTGTCAGCCAGTGGCAGCAACAACAGTATGTTGCCGTTGCCGGTAGTGAATTTGTCGGCCAACTGATGCTGGCGGTGCTGCAACAGCAGCATCAGTTTATCAGCAGCCATTTTGTTCTCAGCAACGATGACAGCGGCTGTCAATTGCTGCAACCGTTACAGGCGCCGCTGAGTAAGTTGTTTGTGCAGATCCGCCTGTGTGGCGGCAGTACTCTGCAGCAAATTGTGCTGCTGGAAACCAACGGCAATAGCACGACGATAGATTTGCAGCATGAGGCCAGCCTTGACTAAGCTGCCCCGCCTGGCAGCATCCGGCTGGCTGGCGCTAGTGCTGTGCCTGCTGGCCTATCTGCTACTGCAGTTGCCACAGCGGCAGTGGAGCAGCAGCATCACGGCCTTGTTACCTGCCGCCGCCGAACCCTGGCAGCAACAATTACTATCACAGGTGAATAGCAGCCGGCAGCTGACCCTTAAGTTATCCGGCCTGCCGCTGCCACAACTGCGCGACGCTGCCAGCGCGCTACTGCAGCATAACATCAGTGGCCTAAGCTGGTACCAGCCGGGCGCTATGCTGACACAGCTGCAGCAACAGTATCAGCAGCACCAGTCTTTACTGCTATCAGCGCAAGCCAGCGACTTGCTGCAACAGGGCCAGTATCAGGCCTTAGTCGACGCTGCCTGGCAGCGGTTATACAGCCCGGCACCTTTACTAAGCAACGCCTTAAGCCAGGACCCCTTGTTACTGACGCAACAGTTTATGGAGCAGCAAAGCGCAGGCACCCTGACACTACAACAGCATTGGTTTGAAACACGGCAGGGCGATGCCATCGTATTGTACGGCGAAACCGCAGCAGACCCGTTTGACCGCGCACCAGCCAGCGCGCTGCACCAGGCACTGCAGCAACAACTGTCCGCACTGCAAAGCCAATGGCTCCAATTGCAGCTGGCACGCAGCGGCGTGTTGTTTCATGCTGTGCATGCGGCCGATAATGCCAGCTTTGAGATGCAGTTTTATGGCGCCATCTCACTGTTAGCGATTTTGCTACTGTTAGTGCTATGTTTTCGCAGCGCCCGGCCACTGCTGCTGGCCAGCCTGGTACTGCTGCCGGCGGTGATTGCCGGCCTGGCGGCACTGTTACTGGCGTTTGAACAACCGCATGTACTGGCACTGGTATTTGCCACCACGCTAATTGGCATCGCGATAGATTATTCCTTTCACGGTATCTTAGCTGCCAATCAGGGTAAAGCGGCCTTTAGCGCCATGTTGCCCAGCCTGGCGCTGGGCCTGCTTACCACCTTGCTCGGCTATCTGGCGTTGCTGTGGCTGCCGTTTGGTTTGCTGCAACAGGTGGCGCTGTTTATGCTCGCTGGTCTGCTGGTGGCCTTTATCAGCGTCTGGCTGCTGTTACCCCTGCTGCTGGCACCGCAACAATTGCACAACAGCCACTGGTTGCAACAGGGCTGCCGCTATATTAACCACGGCTATCAGGGTTTACCGGCCAAACCGGTCTGGCTGACAGGTATCGGCGTTAGCGCGGTATTGCTGACAGTATTACTGTTGCAGAGCCGCTTTAGTGACGATGTCCGCTTGTTCAGCCAAAGTCCGGCCAGTTTACTGCAGCAGGAAGCTGAAGTGCGCGCTCTGGGGGCCCAGCAGTGGGATAGCCGTTTTCTGGTGCTGCTGGCCGACACGCCGCAGCAGGCGCTGCAACAAGAGCAGGCACTGCAGGCACAGTTGGCGCAGTGGCAACAGCAGGGTTGGTTTACGCAGTGGCAAGGGCTAAGCCAGCAACTGGCATCGCAACAACAACAAGCACTGCACCAGCAATTATTGCAACGGGCTTATCAAAGCGCACCGGTGCAGGCTTACCTGACACAGTTACAGTTAGCTGCGCCGGCAGCGCGCAGCGACTATTTAACACCAGACAACTTTACTTCACCGCTGCTACAGCAGCATTTTAGTGTTGAAGGCCAAACCGCCGCAGTAGTGCTATTGCGTGGTGTCAGCGATACAGCGCGGTTAAAGCAGGCGCTGGCGCAGCTGCCGGCGGTCTACCTGTTGGATCCGATTGCCGACGCCAATAGCAGCCTGCAGCATTTGCGTGTTCAGCTGTTAATCTGGCTGGCTTTGGCGCTGCTGCTAAGTATTGCGGTGCTAAGCTGGCGTCGCGGTATTAAGGCTGCACTGGCCAGTGCCCTGCTGCTGACGCTGGCGATAGGGGCGGCGCTGTATTTTAGTTTGTGGCGGCAACAGCAACTTAATGTATTTAATCTGGTGGCAGCGTTGTTGGTGCTGGCGCTGGCACTGGATTATGCGGTGTTTTTCACTTCCAGCCTGCGTAAGACGGAAGTAATGCAAGCGGTGCTGTTATCGGCTGCCACCAGTTGCCTGGCGTTCGGTATGTTAAGTTTCAGCCAGACACCGGCCGTTGCCAGCTTTGGTTTTACGGTCTTTTCCGGCGTTGCGTTGTCTGCCCTGCTGGCGCCACTATTAACCCTGTTAAGTCAGAAGGAGCCTGTCTCTGGTGGAACACTTTGATGTCGTGATAATTGGTGCCGGCCCGTCCGGTGCCTGTGCCGGTGCCTTGCTGCGTAAGGCCGGTAAAAAGGTGTTGTGTGTCGAAAAACAGCATTTTCCGCGTTTTAGTATTGGCGAAAGCCTGCTGCCACACTGTATGCAATTTCTGGCCGAAGCCGGGCTGGAACCAGCACTGCAACAACAGGCTGCCGCGCATGGCTTTCAGTTTAAAAACGGCGCGGCATTTTTAAAAAATGATTTTCGTACGGCTTTTGATTTTACGGACAAATTCAGCCCTGGCCCCGGTACTACCTTTCAGGTAAAGCGGGCCGCCTTTGATAAAATACTGGCCGACGCCGCTGCAGAGCAGGGCTTGCAAATTCGTTACGGTGTCACAGTAGAGCAGGTGGATATAACCGGCGCGGCGCAGGCATTACTGCAAGTCAGCGATGATAATGGCCGGCAGTATCAGCTTAGTGCCGGTTTTGTGCTGGATGGCAGCGGCTTTGGTCGCGTGTTGCCAAAATTGTTGGATCTGGAGCAGCCATCCGATTTTCCGGTGCGTCAGGCCAGCTTTTGTCATATCCGCGATAACATCAGTGATCCGCGCTTTGACCGCAATAAAATTCTGATCACCGTGCACTCCAGTTTGCCGGATGTCTGGTTCTGGTTGATCCCGTTTAGCGATGGCAGCGCCAGCCTGGGCGTAGTGGGTAAGCAACAGCGCTTCGACGCCAGCCGCAGTGCCGCTGACAACTTATGGCAGCATGTGCAGCAAACACCCGAGTTGGCACAGTTGCTGGCGCAGGCCGAACCGGTTAATGAAGCGCAAAGTTTAACCGGCTATGCTGCCAATGTGCGTAGCCTGCACGGTAACCGCTTTGCGTTATTGGGCAATGCCGGCGAGTTTCTCGACCCGGTGTTTTCTTCTGGTGTCACCATAGCACTGCGCTCAGCGGCGATGGCAGTGCCGCTGGTGCTGCGTCAGCTTAACGGTGAGCAGCCCAACTGGGACACCGAGTACAGTAAGCCACTGCGCAAAGGTATCGATACCTTCCGTGCTTTTGTTACGGCCTGGTATGACGGCCGCTTTCAGGATGTGATTTTCAGCCGTCAGCGCCAGGCAAAAGTCACGGCGATGATCAGCTCAATACTGGCCGGTTATGCCTGGGATCAGGCTAACCCTTATGTGGCAGAGCCGGAGCGGCGGTTAAATGTGTTAAGGGAATTATGTCTGGACGCCGAGTAATACTCGCCATTTGCCTGTTGCTACTAAGCGCTTGCCAGCAATGGCGGCTGCCGCCTGAGGCGGGCTGGGTGGCGCTGGATGGCGGCCATTTTCAGTTACTGGACAACTGGCCTGGCGCACCGCAGCAATTGGTGCAACAGCTACACTGGCAAGACGGCCAGCGCCAGCACCAATTTTTACTGACGGCGCTGTTACAGCCCGATGGCTATTTGTTGGTGGCCTTATCGCCGCTGGGGCATGAATTATGGCGTTTGCAATATAGCCATGGCCATCAGCTTCGCGTATCGGGGATACCGCCGTTTGATCAGCCAGAATTTGCCCGCCGCCTGTTGGCGGAAATGCAGCTGGCGCTGTTGGAGCCGTCACTGATAGCCGGCCGCTTGCAACAGCTTAGTTTGCGTCAGCAAGACAGTTTGCGTCAGCTGGTACGCCGCGATGGCTCAGTGTTGCTCAGCATCAAACAGGCCGGACAACTGCTGCCCGGCAGCCAGATTGAGCTTAGTAGCGCGGGCTACCAGTTGCAGATCACTACGTTACTGCAGGAGCTGTTATGACAACGTTTAGCCGCTTAAGCGCACTTGGCCTGTGCTGCGCATTAGGCAACAGCAAAAGCGAAGTCTGGCACAATACCGTTGCCGCCAGCCGCGCCGGTATGCGAGCGCGCACCGATTTACTGACCGCAGGCCAGAGTGTCATAGTTGGTGAAGTCAGGGCGGCATTGCCTGACTACAGCGCCTGGCCAGCGCGTTATCGTAGCCGCAATAACCAGCTGGCGGCATTCGCCTTTAGCCAGATTGCCAGCGAGGTTAGTGCTTTGCGCAGCCAGTTTGGTGCTGAACGCATTGGCGTTATTATTGGCACTAGCACTTCAGGTATTGCTGAAGGCGAGCAGGCCTTAGCGCTACAGATGCAACAGCAGCAGTTTGCGCCGGATTTTGATTATCAGATGCAGGAAATGGCGGCACCGGCCGAATTTATCAGCTGGCTGGCTGATGTCCGTGGGCCGGCTTATGCCATATCTACAGCCTGCTCATCCAGCGCCCGGGCGCTACTCAGCGCGCAAAGCCTGCTGCAAGCCGGCCTGGCAGATGCGGTGATCGTAGGTGGTGTCGATTCATTATGTCAGCTGACGTTGCGCGGTTTTTCCGCGCTGGAAGCCGTATCGGCCGGCCTGTGTCAGCCCTTTAGTGCCAATCGCGATGGTATCAATATTGGCGAAGCGGCCGTGTTATTTGTTATGCAGCGCGGTAACAGCGGCATTGCCTTGCTCGGCGGTGGTGCCAGCAGCGATGCTCACCATATGTCGGCTCCGCAGCCAGACGGGCTGGGCGCAATAGCGGCAATTAACCAGGCCTGCCAAAGCGCCGGCATTAGCGCGCAGCAACTGGATTATATTAACTTGCACGGCACGGCGACAGCGCTTAACGACAGTATGGAAAGTACCGCTTTGGCAACACTGGGCCTGCAGCAGGTGGCTGCCAGTTCCAGCAAAGGGATGACCGGCCACACACTGGGCGCCGCCGGTGCACTTGAAGCCGCGCTTTGCTGGCTGATGTTGTCCGACTATAATCCACAGCATTATTTGATCCCGCATTGTTGGGATAACGCAGCTGACCCGCAGTTACCACAGCTTAAGCTGGTACAACAGGGCCAGCAACAACAGCTACGTTATTGTTTATCCAGTTCTTTTGCCTTTGGTGGCAATAATGTTGCAGTAATTTTAGGAACTACAGCATGATAACGGGTTATCCGATAGAGCAGATATTGCCCCATGCGCAGCCGATGATCCTGCTGGACCATTTTATCGAAGCCGGCACCGAGCATGCGGTATGTAAAGTGAATATCAGTGCCGGCAGTGCATTTTTTGACGCTGCCAGCCGCTCAGTGCCGGCCTATGTCGGTATCGAGTATATGGCGCAGACTATTGCCGCCTATGCCGGAGCACATAAGCTGGCGGCAGGTGACAGTGTACGCTTAGGTTTTTTGCTCGGCTGTCGTAAATATCAACCTGCAGTGCCGGCCTTTGCTGAAGGCGCAGAACTTAATGTTAGTGTCACTAAAGTGGTGATGGACGAGTCGGGCCTTAGCGTATTTGACTGCCAGATTTCGCAGCACGGCGAGGTGCTGGTAAACGCCAAACTTAATGTATTTGAACCGGAAGATTACCGGGTTTGGTTAACGGAGTAACGATGAAACGAGTATTAGTCACCGGCTCTGGCCGTGGCATTGGTAAAGCTATCGCCCTGCAACTGGCCAAAGATGGTTTTGCCATTGCGGTGCATTGTCGCAGTGATCGCGCCAGTGCTGAGGCTGTGGTGGCCGAGATCCGGGCTTTAGGCCGCCATGCCAGCCTGTTACAGTTTGATGTGGCTGACCGCGCGGCGGCCCGGGCAGCTCTGGAGCAGGATATCGCCAGCTACGGCGCTTATTATGGCGCAGTGTGTAACGCTGGTATCACCCGCGACGGTGCTTTTCCGGCGCTGACGGAAGACGATTGGGACAGCGTGATCCACACTAATCTGGACGGGTTTTACAATGTACTGCAGCCGCTGGTCATGCCAATGATACAACTGCGCAGTGGTGGCCGCATCGTAACTATCGCCTCAGTGTCGGGCATTGCCGGCAACCGGGGGCAGGTCAATTACAGTGCGTCAAAAGCCGGCTTAATTGGCGCCACCAAAGCGCTGGCACTGGAACTGGCAAAACGCAAAATCACCGTAAATTGCGTAGCACCGGGCTTAATAGATACTGATATGCTGCAAGACGTGGCGCAGGAAGAACTAATGAAAATGATCCCGCTACGCCGCGCGGGCAGTGCGGCAGAAGTCGCCGCTACCGTGGCATTTTTATGCTCTGAACCGGCTGCTTATATTACGCGGCAGGTTATTTCGGTTAATGGCGGCTTAGTCTGATGCAGCGGGTAGTAGTAACCGGCATGTCAGTTGTGACGGCACTGGGCGATAACTGGCCGCAGTTTAAACAGGCGCTGCAACAGGGCCAGAACGCTGTTAGGGTAATGCCAGAGTGGGATCTGTACAGCAATATGAGCACCCGACTGGCTGCACCGGTTACCGATTTTGTGAAGCCAGCGCACTATCCGCGTAAGTTAATCCGTTCAATGGGCCGGGTGTCTTTAATGGCCACCCGCGCCACTGAACTGGCGCTGCAGGATGCCGGCTTGCTAGACCATCCGGCGTTGACAGACGGCCGCTGTGGTATTGCTTATGGCTCGTCCACCGGCAGCACTGAGCCGGTACTGGCCTTTGGCCGCATGATGGCCACCGGCGATATGACCGGCGTTACGGCCACCAGCTATATCCAGATGATGGGCCACACTACGGCAGTAAATGTCGGGGTATTTTTTGGCATTAAAGGCCGGGTACATACCACCAGCTCAGCCTGCACTTCCGGCTCACAAGGTATTGGTTATGCCTACGAAGCGATAAAGTATGGCAAGCAGCTGCTGATGGTCGCCGGCGGCGCCGAAGAGCTGTGCCCGACCGAAGCGGCAGTGTTTGACACCCTGTACGCCACCAGCACAAAAAACAGCACGCCAAAGCTGACGCCCAGGCCTTTTGATGCCGGTCGCGATGGTCTGGTAATCGGCGAAGGTGCCGGCACCTTGATTCTGGAACAACTGGATCACGCACTGGCACGCGGCGCTACTATTTACGCTGAAGTCGTCGGCTATGGCACCAACTCTGACGGTGTACACGTCACCCAGCCGACCGACAGCACCATGGAAACAGCAATGCGGCTGGCATTGCAGGATGCTGGCTTACCGGCATCCGCTATTGGTTATGTCAATGCTCATGGTACCTCGACCGACCGCGGTGATATCGCCGAAAGCCTGGCTACCGCCAGAGTGTTTGGTGCCAAACAGCCGATCAGCTCGTTAAAAAGTTATCTGGGCCATACGCTGGGGGCTTGTGGCGCCATTGAAAGCTGGGCCAGCATTATGATGCAGCGCGACAACTGGTTTGCCCCGACACTGAATCTGCAGCAAGTCGATCCGGCCTGCGCCGAGCTCGACTATATCCGCGGCAGTGGCCGTGAGCTCGATACCGACTATGTGATGAGTAATAACTTTGCCTTTGGTGGCATTAATACGTCACTGATCTTTAAACGGTGGCGCGGTTAGATGCGCCGCTTTGGCATTATGCGGTTCTGTTTTATGCTAACGCCCTGGCAGCATAAACGCCGGTGGCTGGGGGCTTTTGTCCGCTACGATAACCTGCAGGGCGTCAGTTTTGCCGATAGCCCTTTATTTCAACGCCAGCATAACGCCAGCTTTGGTGTGGTACTGGCATGGATTTTTAACCAACAAGGATATTTCGATGAATAAAATTATCACCCTACTGGCGTTATCTGCCGCGGTAGTCAGTGGCGCCGCTCAGGCCCGTAACGACGTGCTGACTTTACCGCTGGACAGCATTATCGGCACCGAAAAAGCCAAGCAGGCGCTACACAATGTGCCGGTATATTTTGCCGGCCAGGAACACCCGGCAATCAGCAAAAATTGGGGCGAAACGTCTACCAGCCGCAAAACCAATGCTTTTGGCAAATCAGATGAAGAAGCCTGTCAGTGGGTGTTGCTATCAGCATTAAAAGTGTTGCAGGAAGCCGCGCAGCAACGCGGGTATGATGCTGTGGTGAATATCCGTTCTAATTATCAGAACAAAGAATTCAGCAGCGCGACGGAATTTCAGTGTGGTGCCGGTGCCATTATGGCCGGTGTCGCTTTAAAAGGTGATCTCGTAAAATTCTAACGATAAGGCGCCGATTTTTGGCGCCTTCGCTATATGCTATTAGCGCGCTGCGACAGTTGCCGCTTTAGTATCGTTGATAAAATCCCGCAGAATTTCGTCAATAGCAAATTTGGTAGACTGCTGTGTTGCATTTTTCATGGCAAAAGGACCGCCAAAAAACATTTTACCGCCTTGCGACTTTCCTTTGGCATGATAGGTTTTGTTCAGTACTGTTTTACCGTCCTGCTCCAAGCTGATATTCAAAGTTACATGAGCCATATGATCTTTAAACTCATAGTTTTCAAGATTAAAGCGCAATAGTCCTGAATTCTGTGGTGTTCCATTGATTTTACTCAATTTTCCAAATGAAGCTTGTACATCATCAGATTGCAGCGTAGCCTCCAACATCTGACCAAATTCCACGATCCACAAATGGGCATAGCCGACAGTAGCGGCGCGGAACTCATACCGATGCGTTTCTGTGGCTGAATCAATTTCATAATCAGCTTCTAATGTGGATTTTGGTAAAGTTACTTCACCTTTATTATTTGCAAGATATTGGGAATAATCCTTAGCAATAGGATGTTTAATAGTACAACCTGCAATAAGAGTCACACCAATAAAAAGCACTATCAGACGAATCATTTTCAATTTTTATTATCCTTGTTTTTTATATTGAGGCGGATATTTTTAACCTGACACAGGTAAGATTGAAAAGAAGGTCTATTTCAGCAATCCTTGCTTTGCAACTCAATATCCGGGCGCTATCAACGCGATAAGAATGTACTTTAAGAAGTAACTAGTTTCAAGTTGTGGTAAGAATATAAAGTTTAATTTTGCTTGGTAAGTTGGCTATTCCGAAATCCCTGAATAGGGCTTCTGGTACTGCGCCAGTAACTGTGACAACTGCTTGAATGTAGACAATGTCGCCTTTAACGCCACTTTATCGGCGATAAAGCGGGGTAATTTTCCGGCAGGGTCTGCCTGGCCCTGATACGCAATTTTAATGCGGCCATTCCCTAGCGGGGTTAGTGTCCATTGCCCCTGTACCTGTTGCATCCGCACATATCCGTTAACTGGCGGAAAATGCTCACCCATATCGGATATTAATAGTGTCAATACGCCAGAAGCGGCGTCCTGTTGCCAGACTGATTGCGTTACCATGTCGCGCTTTGATACCGGCCAGGGCGCGCTGAAATAAGTATGCACTAGATGGGTGTTGCCATCTGGCTTAGCCAGCAACTCAGCTTTTTCACTATTGGCGACCCAGTTGCTGATACTGGCAGTGTCTTCTAACAGGTGCAAAAAAGCACTGATCTTAGAATCGGCTTCGGTAACCGCGCGGATTTGCAGCAACTGAGCATCGCTGCGGCGATACTCTACAGTGGTAACGTCATCAGCTTTATATAACTGCCAGTCCGCCGGTTGCGCCGACGTCACGATACTAAACAGTAGTAAGCCACACAACATTGCCCGCATCTGGCTATACCTTAAGCAGCGTCAATTCAGCCGCTGTCAGTTGCCGATACTCACCCTCTGCCAAATCATCCGGCAGTTGCAGGCCACCTATCTTTTCGCGGTGTAGCCGCACCACTTTATTACCGATAGCAGCAAACATGCGCTTTACCTGATGGTAGCGGCCTTCGTGGATAGTGAGCAGGGCTTCGCTGTCGCCGGTAAGTTCCAGCTCGGCTGGCAGGGTGGCGGTTTTCTCATTGCGCAGCATCACGCCTGCAGCAAATTGCTGCACCGCCTCTGGCGGGATAGGGTCTGCCGTCCAGACGCGATAGGTTTTCGCCACATGATGCTTGGGGCTGCTGATACGATGTGACCACTGGCCGTCATCGGTGAGCAGCACCAGGCCTGTGGTATCTAAATCTAATCTGCCGACGGTATGCAGACGCTCAACCAAAGGTTCATCCATCAGTGTGAATACGGTAAGGTGATCGGGGTCGTCGGTCGAGCAGACATAGCCTTGCGGCTTATGCATAATAAAATAGCGCAGGCCAATCAGTTGTAGTTGTTCGTCGTCCAAACAGACCACATCGGTATCTTTTACCTGCAAGGCAGCCTGTTTTACCGTTTCGCCGTTTAGCGTTACCAGCCCCTGGCGAATTAATTTACCGGCCTGGCTGCGGGTTACACCGGTACAGTCACATATAAATTTATCTAAACGCATACATCACCTACTTATGTTGCGCTTAGTGTAACCATTTTAAGGCGAGTAGTCGCTATTTAGTCGGCTAGCGCCGAGACAATAAAGTTGGGGTTGCGCAGGTTTTCCCGCTGATACACCTGGCTGGCAATACCGTCAAACTGCACGCTGGCGCCGGCTTCCAGTGCAATTATATGGCCGGCACCGGTGTCCCATTGCATAGTAGGGCCAAAGCGCGGATACACATCGGCAGCGCCTTCAGCAACCAGGCAAAACTTTAACGAACTGCCGACCGGCACCATATCATGCCTGGCAAACTGCTGCAGATAACCGGCTAGATCGGGGCTGGGGTGGCTGCGGCTGCCGACTACACGTACAACATCACCCGGCGTGGCTACTGCAATGGCCTTGCTAGTGGCGCCTTGTTTTAAAAAGGCACCCTGGCCTTTAGCGGCATAGTAGGTTTTGTTCAATACCGGCGCATGAATAACGCCCAGCACCGGCTCGCCCTGTTCAATCAGTGCAATATTTACCGTGAACTCACCGTTGCGTTTAATAAACTCTTTAGTGCCATCTAAGGGGTCGACTAACCAGTAGCGCTGCCAGGTCTTTCGGATATCCCAGCTGATATCGGCCGCTTCTTCTGACAATATCGGCAGTTCGGGTGTAAGAGCCGTTAACGCTTTAACAATCAGTTGGTGTGCGGCTAAATCGGCCGCGGTAAGCGGTGAGTCGTCGGCCTTGCCAGTGATATTAAAGGCGGCGTTATCTTGCTGATAGACCGCCAGGATCGCCTGACCGGCTTGTTCAGCGATATCGATAATGGCGGGTAAATAGTTCATCTAAGTAACCTTTTGTTTTGGGCATTACACCTGAAAGTCGGAGCTTTCAGCTCAGTTTTAAGCGTAGCGACAAGGAAATACTTTCTTCGCCGCCTTCAACAGCACGTCCCTGTGCTGTCTCAGCCTGCGCGGCATCCCTGCCGCTGCTACGAAAGTACACCTTGTCGCTGCGCCTTGGCATCAGCTGATAATCTGCTTTTCTTTCAGCAATGCCAGCAATTGCTGCACGCTATCTTGTAGCGAGGTCACTGACGTGTCCAGCACCAAATCGGCTGCTTCGGGCGCTTCGTATGGGTCGGAAATACCGGTAAAGTGGCTGATTTCACCGGCACGGGCTTTTTTATACAGGCCTTTGACGTCGCGCTGCTCACAGACTTCCAGCGGCGTGGCGATATGCACTTCAATAAACTTACCTTGTGGAATAAAGCTTTTTACCAGTTCACGCTGATTACGGTAGGGCGAGATAAAAGCACTTAATACCAGCAAACCGGCATCGACCATTAAGCCGGCGACGGCACCGACACGGCGCAGATTCTCGGTTCTGTCCTGTGCACTAAAACCCAGGTCGGCACACAGGCCGTGGCGCACATTGTCGCCATCGAGCAAATAGGTGTGCTTGCCTTGTGCGGCTAACGCTTGCTCCAGCGCATTAGCGATAGTCGATTTGCCCGAGCCGGATAAGCCGGTAAACCAGATCACCGCGCTTTTATGGCCAAATAACGCCTCGCGGCTTTGGGAATTAATGTCGTGTTGTTGCCATTTAATATTGTTTGCGTTCATGCAGTTACTTCACTTAAAACGGATAAATCAGCGGCAGAAAGATCAGCACCACTAACGAGTACGCCAGAGCCATTGGCACGCCCAGACGAATGTAGTCTTTTAGCTGATAGTTACCGGCCGAGTACACCATCAGGTTAGTCTGATAACCAAAGGGCGAGATAAAGCTGGCTGAGGCGCCAAAGGCCACCGCCATAAAAAACGGCACCGGATCGACGCCTAAATTCTGTGCGATGGCATAAGCAATCGGGAAGGTCAGTGCCGCCGCGGCGTTATTGGTCACCAGCTCGGTAAACAGCCAGGTGGCGACAAACACCGCCACCAGGGCACCATAGGCGCCATAGCCCTCGACCAGGCTAATTAAGCCGTTGGCAACACTGCCCGCCACACCGGTTGCGATCATCAGCTGGGCCAGGCCTATAGCCGAGCCAACAATCACCCATAGCTCCAGCGGAAAGCGGCTTTTAATCTCGTTAACGCTGACCGCACCGCCTGCGACATACAGCAACAGCAACACCGGCAAGCTCTTAATCAGTGGGATAACCTCAACGACAGACAGCGTCAGCGCCAGCGCAAAACTGGCCAGCACCCAATGGCTGCGCTGTTTCGGCAATGGCGTGGCAATAGACAGGCCATTAACGTAGATAAATTCCTGGTTTAGCTGATGCTGGCCGGGAAAATGTTTACCGACTGATAAAATCAGCACATCGCCGGCGTGCAGCACCAAGTCACCCAGCCCACCCTGCAAGCGCTCATGGCCGCGGCGCACTGCTATTACCACCGCATCATACTCATGACGAAAACGGATTTGCTTTAAACTTTTACCCACCAGGCGCGAGCTGTAACTGAGCACGGCTTCCAGCAGTTCGCCCTGATGCTCATCGCGGCGCAGCAACTCCAGGCCGGGGAACTGCTGTAAGCGTGATACGGCGGCTAAATCGCCGACAAAGCGCAGCTCATCGCCAGCGGCGATAATGGTGTCTGGTGTTACCGGACACAGCCGCTCAGGGCCACGCTGAATTTCAGCCAAAAACAGTGCCTGCAGCTCACGCAGCTGGTTTTGCTCTACGGTTTTACCAATTAACTGGCTGTCGGCCCGGACATGCGCGGTTAAATAGTAGGGCGTGGTCTGCTCAATGCTTTTACTGTTGTCCGGCAGCCAGCGGCTGCCAATCACCAGCACAATAATACCGGCGGTAAGCACCAGAGCCCCGAGCAGGGTAAAGTCGAAAAAGCCCAGACCCGGGTGGCCGCTTTGTTCGACAAAGCCGTTAACGATTAAGTTAGTCGAGGTGCCGATCAGCGTTAACATGCCGCCTAAAATGGCGCTGTAGGATAACGGCAGCAGCAATTTAGACGCCGCAAAATGGTTATGATGCCGCAGCGACGACATTAAGGTAGACACCACCGCCGTGTTGTTAATAAAGGCCGACATAAAAGCACTGGATAAGCTAAGCCGGGCAATCACACTGCCGAGGCGCTTGCCGGCAAAACCGCGGCTTAACCAGCTGACTAATTGCGATTTTTCAATGCCAATCGACACTAATAGCAGCAGTAGCAGTGTAATAAGTGACGGATTGGCGAAATTTTCCAGCGCTTTGTCCAGCGGTAACCAGCCGACCAGATAGCTAAGCAACAGGGCACCACCAAACCACAGCGCCGGTGAGCGTTTACTGAAGATCAGTGCCGCTACCAGCGCCAGCAGCAGCAGGATCACACCATACTGCTGATACGTCATCAGGCTTTACCCTTAAACAGCTCGCGCACATCCTGCGCTCCCCAATGCGGGAAGTGTTTGCGGATCAGTGCATTTAACTCCAGCTCAAAGGCGCTGATGTCGGCGGCGACCGGTTTTTCTTCTGCCAGCACGTTCTGAATAATCCCCGCCGCTACTGTGGCATTGGTCAGGCGGTCAATCAGAATAAAATTGCCGGTACCCGGCTGGTTTTTAAAGGTGTCCAGCGGCTGGGTTTCAGTTAGCTCCAGCTCAACCAGCGCAATGTCATTCATCGCCACTTGCTCAGCGGCTTCTTGCACCAGCGTATTCACATTTACCTTATGGTTTAGCCGGTTAATGCTGACACTGCTTTTGCGCGTTGCCAGTTTTAAGTCGTACAACCGGCCGGTCTGCAGCGGCTGGTCGTTAAACCACACCAGATAGGCCAGTGCGCGGTTGGTCAGGTTAACCGTTTCATCTGATGGCACCAGCCAGTCGCCGCGGCTGACGTCAATTTCATCATTCAGCGTAATGGTGATGGCCTGGCCGGCAATGGCCGAGGGCTGCTCGCCTTCAAAGGTCACAATCTGCTTAATGGTACTTCTTTTACCGGACGGATAAGCAGTGACGGTCTGGCCTACGGCTAAGCGGCCGCTGACTAAGTTACCGGCAAAACCACGGAAGTTCAGATCTGGCCGGTTAACATACTGTACCGGAAAGCGTGTTGCTGCGCCGCCACGTTGTGGTATCGGCAAAGTTTCCAGCAGCGGTAGCAGGGCAGTGCCACTGTACCAGGGCATATTGGCCGATAAGGTCAGAATGTTCTCGCCTTTGAGGGCGCTGATCGGCACCACATCTACAGTAGGTACCTGCAGCTGCGCCATTAACGCCTGCACATCCTGCTTAATGGCGTTGTAGGTATCTTCGCTGTAGCCAACGATATCCATTTTATTGACCGCCACGATTAAATGCTTAATGCCCAGCAAGGAACAAATAAAGCTGTGGCGGCGGGTTTGCGTTTGTACGCCGTAGCGGGCGTCAATCAGCAATATCGCGACATCTGAAGTAGAGGCGCCGGTGGCCATATTGCGGGTGTACTGTTCGTGGCCCGGCGTGTCGGCCAGAATAAATTTACGCTCGGTAGTAGAAAAATACCGGTAAGCCACATCTATGGTAATACCTTGCTCGCGCTCGGCCTGCAGGCCGTCTACCAGCATGGCCAGTTCCAGCTCGCCGTCGCTGTTGCGGCCTTTATGGTCGCGCTTAAGCGCATCGAGCTGATCATCATATAACTGCTGGCTGTCGTGCAGCAGGCGGCCAATTAAGGTACTTTTGCCGTCATCGACGCTGCCACAGGTCAGCACCCGCAGCAGGCCTTTATCCTGATGCTGTTGCAGATAACCACAAATACCTAAGGTGTTTAGCTGCTCGTTTAACGAGGTAACAGTTGCTGACATTAGAAATAGCCCTCGCGTTTTTTCAGTTCCATTCCTGATTGATCCTGATCGATCACCCGGCCCTGGCGCTCCGATGTGCGGGCGCGCAGCATCTCTTCTACTATGCCTTCCAACGTATCGGCGGTAGATTCAATAGCGCCGGTTAAGGGGTAGCAGCCCAGGGTTCTAAAGCGTACCGACTTCATTTGTGGCACTTCGCCCGGCTCCAACGGCATGCGCTCGTCATCTACCATGATCAGGGTGCCGCTACGCTCTACCACCGGCCGTGGCTTGGCTAAATACAGCGGTACTATGTCGATGTTTTCCTGCAGGATATAAAGCCAGATGTCGAGCTCTGTCCAATTCGACAGCGGAAACACGCGGATACTTTCGCCTTCGTTAATGGCTCCGTTGTATAAATTCCACAGTTCCGGCCGCTGGTTTTTCGGGTCCCAGCGGTGGTGTTTATCACGAAACGAATACACCCGCTCTTTCGCGCGCGACTTTTCTTCGTCGCGGCGCGCGCCGCCAAAAGCAGCATCAAAGCCGTACTTGTTCAGCGCCTGTTTTAAGCTTTGCGTTTTCATAATGTCGGTATGTTTGGCGCTGCCATGCACAAAGGGGTTAATGTTCATCGCCAACCCTTCCGGGTTTTTATGCACCAGCAGTTCAAAGTTGTACTCTTTGGCTAGCCGATCGCGAAATTCAATCATCTCGCGAAACTTCCAGTTGGTATCGACATGCAGCAACGGGAACGGAATTTTGCCCGGTGCAAAGGCTTTGCGCGCCAAATGCAGCAGTACCGATGAGTCTTTACCGATTGAATACAGCATCACCGGCTTTTTAAATTCGGCCGCCACTTCGCGGAAAATGTGGATGCTTTCCGCCTCTAATTGCTGCAGGTGTGACAAGGTGCCTGTTAATGCAGACATAGTGTGATCCTCATTCCATCTGAGTAATGGACTGGCTAAATACCGCTGTTTGCGGTCTTTGGCCAAACCAATGTAAGTCCTGCTGCAAGCTTACCACTTCGCCTATAACGAGCAAAGCGGGTGAGCCCAGCTGGTGCTGATTTATTAAGCTGGCCAGTTGTGCCAGGGTACCGGTAACAATGCGCTGCTCGGGCCGGCTGCCGTTTTCAATAATGGCTATCGGCGTGCTGGCGCTGCGCCCGGCGCTGATCAATTGTTGCTGAATATGCGCTGCTTTGATCAGGCCCATATAAATCACCAGCGTTTGGTTGCTCTTACTCATGCTGTGCCAATCGGGTTCGCTGCCATCCGGCCGGCAATGGCCGGTAACAAACTGCACGCTCTGCGCATAGTCGCGGTGCGTCAGCGGTATGCCGGCATAGGCGGCACAGCCGGCCGCTGCGGTAACACCCGGCACCACCTGAAAGGCAATGTTATGCGGCAACAGCGCCTGAATTTCTTCACCGCCACGGCCAAAAATAAAGGGGTCGCCGCCTTTTAAGCGGCAGACTTTTTTACCGGCCAGGGCTAAATCAATCAGTAACTGGTTGGTATCCTGCTGCGGCACCGAGTGGTCACCGGCTTTTTTACCGACACAAATACGCTCGGCATCACGGCGCACCAATTCCATGATCTGCGGCGACACTAAATAGTCGTACACCACCACATCGGCCTGTTGCATCAGTTGCAGCGCTTTTAACGTTAACAGCTCCGGATCGCCGGGGCCGGCGCCGACCACATACACTTCTCCGGCCTGGCTTTGTGGCTGCTCTAGCATAGTGTGCAGACGCTGCTCGGCGCTTTGCAGCTGATTGGCCTGCACATCACGCACTACGTCAGAGTCGAACACCTGCTCCCAAAATTGCCGCCGGGCGGCAAAGCCGTGTATTTGGGCTTTAACCTGGTCACGAAAGCGGCCGACTAACTGCGCCAACGGGCCTAAATGCTGTGGCAGTAGAGCTTCCAGCTTTTCACGCAACCTGCGGGCTAATACCGGTGCAGTGCCAAAGCTGGAAATGGCAATTAAAATAGGGCTACGGTCGATGATCGACGGAAAAATAAAGCCACACTTGGGTTGGTCGTCCACCGTGTTCACCAGCATGTTACGCGCGCTGGCGGCGTCATACACGGCAGCGTTAACTGCATCGTTATCGGTAGCGGCAATCACTAACAATTTGCCATCCAGCAGCTCTGGCGCAAAATAGCCGTTAATCAGCTGCGCTTTGCCTTCGTGCTGCCATTGAATAAACTCTTCGGCAAAATCCGGTGCTACCACGGTTAGCCTGGCGCCGGCACTTAACAGCGTACCCGCTTTACGCAGCGCCACTGAGCCGCCGCCAACAATCAGCACCGGTTTATCGGTTAACTTTACAAATAAGGGTAAATACTGCACAACGGCTCCGGCACCACAGATACTGGGACTTAACTCTAGCTTATGTTGGGCAGAATAGCCGTCTGCATGGCTTTAATAAAATAGTTAATTACGCTCAGATATAACTAAAAGGAATTAATGGCGAGTTTGGAATAAGAGACTACAGATCAGAGATAAAAAAACGGCAACCGAAGTTGCCGTTAAAGCTACAGAGAGAGTGAAGCTAAAAGGGTTAACGTAGCTCGCGCTGTTAACGATCACTGCGCGAGCTTGTTTTAACTAAAGGATTAGTTACGGATCATATAGTCAAAGGCACCTAAGGCGGCGTTAGCACCTGAGCCCATGGCGATAATAATTTGCTTGTACGGTGCTGTGGTGGCATCGCCGGCAGCAAATACGCCAGGTACTGAGGTTTGGCCGCGCTCGTCAACGATGATCTCGCCGCGTGGTGACAACTCTACCGCACCGCGCAACCACTCGGTGTTCGGAACCAAACCAATCTGCACAAAGATACCGGCCAGTTCGACCTGTTTGGCTGCACCGGTTTTACGCTCGGTGTAGTTAAGGCCGGTGACTTTGTTGCCATCGCCAATCACTTCGGTGGTCTGGGCTTCGGTAATGATGGTGATATTGCCCATAGAGTTGGCTTTTTTCACCAGCACCGCATCGGCGCGCAGCTCGGCGGCAAATTCCAGCACAGTGACATGCTCGACAATACCGGCTAAGTCAATGGCGGCTTCAATACCCGAGTTACCGCCACCAATAACCGCCACTTTTTTGCCTTTAAACAGCGGGCCGTCACAGTGCGGGCAGTAGGCTACGCCTTTACCACGATATTGCTGTTCGCCCGGTACGTTCATTTCCCGCCAGCGCGCACCCGGCGTTAAAATGACGGTTTTGCTGTTTAGCACGGCGCCGTTTTGCAGCTCCAGCTGTACTTTGCCGTCTTTACGCAGCGCTACCGCGCGCTGGTTGTTCATAATGTCGACGCCGTATTCACGTACGTGCGCTTCTAAGCTGTTGACCAGTTTCGGGCCTTCGGTGTACTGCACTGAAATAAAGTTCTCAATACCTACGGTATCGGCCACCTGGCCACCAAAGCGCTCGGCGACAATGCCGGTGTTTAAGCCTTTACGGGCGGCGTAAATAGAGGCAGCTGCGCCGGCTGGGCCACCACCGACCACTAACACATCGAAGTCGGCTTTGTTTTTCAGTGCTTCAGCCTGACGTTTTTCCGCGTTAACGTCGATTTTCTGGATGATTTTTTCCAGCGTAATAGCGCCTTGTGAGAACAACTCGCCGTTTAAGTACACCGATGGTACTGCCATGATGTTTTTCGCCGCCACTTCATCCTGGAACATGGCACCGTCAATCATCACGTTAGTAATGTTCGGGTTAATTGCTGACATAATATTCAGCGCCTGCACCACTTCCGGGCAGGTTTGGCAGCTTAATGACACATAGGTCTCAAAGGCGAAGCTGCCGGGTAACTGGCGGATCTGCTCGATAATATCGGCATCCACTTTTATCGGATGGCCGCCAGAGTGTAACAATGCCAGTACCAGCGAGGTAAATTCGTGCCCCAGCGGCACACCGGCAAAGGTAATTTTGGTGTCTTTCGCCACTGAGCGTACCAGCATCGCAGGGGTGCGCTTGGCTGCACTGTCGTCACGGCGTACGCTAACTAAATCCGACAGGCTGGCAATATCATTAGCCAGTGCGTCTACTTCTGCTGCCTTGGCGCTATCGTCTAAAGATACCACCAGCTCAACCTGCGTTTTCAGGTTCTGCAGATAAGTGTGTAATTGTTGCTTCAGGTTAGTATCTAACATAATCACTCCGTAATACGTTTTTCAGATAGTGCAAAAATATCAGGCGCAGGGGAGCGGGCTGGCGTTACGCCAGCCCGTGCAAACACAATAAGTCGCAGTGGGGAAGCTGGAAACAGCTTCTTAAGACAGGAGCTGTTTGCCGCTTCCGGCACTGCAGTTGCCTGCAGTTTGCAGCAAGGTTAGATCTTACCTACCAGGTCCAGTGAAGGCGCTAAGGTCTTCTCGCCTGGCGTCCACTTGGCTGGGCATACTTCGCCGTCGTGGCTAGCTACATATTGCGCTGCCTGTACTTTACGGAACAGTTCAGCTGCGCTGCGGCCGATACCCAGGTCATGAATTTCAGCGACTTTGATTTCACCCTCTGGGTTAATCACGAAAGTACCACGCAGGGCCAGACCTTCTTCTTCAATCATCACACCGAAGTTACGGGTGATAGTGCCAGTTGGGTCGCCGATCATTGGATAGTTGATTTTCTTGATGGTGTCAGACGCATCGTGCCAGGCTTTGTGCGTAAAGTGGGTGTCAGTTGACACTGAGTATACTTCTACACCGATTTCCTGGAATTTAGCGTAGAAATCAGCCAGGTCGCCCAGCTCAGTAGGGCATACGAACGTGAAGTCTGCTGGATAAAACACCACAACAGACCATTTGCCCAGTAAATCCTGATCTGAAACAGGAACAAACTTACCCTGATGGAACGCAGTCGCTTTAAATGGCTTAACTTTAGTATTGATAATAGAAGACATAGTCTTGCTCCTTTGTGTGAGTTAACAGTTCATGTTTCAACGCTGAGCAGTGTAACGCTTCAGCATGCTTTGTCAAAACGAATAAAACAAATTACTTTAATCAATTTTTATGATTAAAACTTTATCACAGTTGTTCAGCCGGCACTTAGCTATACTCAGGCATCATCATCCGTCCTTTTACCTAGCAGGAGTTTCTATGATCACCTTAATCCGCCGTGCGACGCTGTTGGGCGCAGCCCTTACCCTTGTTGCCTGTCAGCCGGCAGCACTGCCCAGTGGCCAGTACTTACAGCTTAACCCGGCCGAGGGCGACAAAGCGCTTAGCCTGCAATTTGAGCAGGACAGGCTAAGTGGCTTTACCGGCTGCAACCGCGCCATGGGCGGCTTCAGTGTAGATAAGGGCGTGTTAGTGGTTTCTCAACTGGCCGGCACCATGATGGCGTGCAGTGAGCAAGCCATGGCGCGCGAGCAGGCCTTTATGCAGTTTTTGCAAAACAAACCGGCGCTGAGCGTGGAAGATAAGGTGTTGGTATTGCGCAAAGATGACACTGAGTACCGTTTCGTCGCTCAGCCTTAATCGGTTTTCGCGCGACTCAGGTAGCGCTCAGCCAGCTGCTGATAGGCGTCATCGGCGTCGGCTTTGACCGACAACCCCTGAAGATTGACGGCATGCTCAATGGTTTTATCCGATTAAAGTGGGCTGAATACCATCACTGTCCATCAGCGGAGAGGACTCCCGCTGTAACATAATCGGTCGTGAATGTAGCCCTGATACATCAACTTCTCTTTCTGATGCCCTTGGCCGTTCTACACTTAACATTTAAGCAAAATTGTTAATGATAATTTAAATATTGTTTGCTTTATGGTATTTTCCCCTACTAGTAACGAGAGATTTATCGCAACTAAACATAGGGAGATTGAAGATGCAATCTAGTTACGTACATCACCAATACAAGCAAAACCCACTCAAGTTTTTGATTAAACTGATGGAACTGAACAAATTCAGTAACCAGTTGGAAAAGCTGGACAATGCAATGTATATCCTTACTGGAATCGTTACTTATCGCTGCCTGCATCATCATGACAAACAAAGGATCAATGCTAGTGTGTTGCAGTTAAAAGATATCGATGGACCGCTTTTCTCTCATTTATACGGCATTATTGGATTTCTTTCAGTCAACCCGTACTGGTTTTGCTGGAGCTTGACCGACGAAGAGCTAAGGAATCATTTCAGCCTCAATGACGAAGCGAGTTCTGCATTAAGTTACATTGGGTATGACCTGAAAGGGCTACTTACCGCTTCAGGTTTAGCTGGGTTTGTACTTAGTTTGTATAAAAATGGCGCATTGGATGGCGTAAAATCGGTAGCTGCGTCAGCTACAAATTATTCGCTTACAAAAGAAATTGCCTCGACATCTAACGCTGCTCAATCAAGTATAAAAAATGCTGCTTTTTCTGCGGCTGTGGTAACCGTGTTCGCGTCGGTATTACTCGCTACAACTACCACTAATGCAAAAAATGCGAAGAAAGAGCTTATACTTCGTGGCTTATTGGACATGGAAGCCATGTGATGCTCAGTTATGCGATTTGGGGTTTGGTATCTTTAGTTGCCGCATCTTGGTTTTTTGCGGCAGCAATAATTCTGTTATGCCGTGACAAAGTTTTTAACCCTTTGACGCTCGCTCCCTACGCCGTATCGGCGGCGCTGTTGTTTTGGTGGGCAACCGTTTCCCTACTACATGTTTTGCAAATTGATTTGCCATGGCCGGTCGATCTTACACTGTTGTTACTTTTTTTAGTTCACGCTGTTCTGTTAATTGTGGGAGTTTGGCGAAGTGTACGTTAAGTCTTGTTTGTGGCTATTGGTATTGTTATGTATTCCTCGAGCAAAAGCAGATCCGTGGTTCGACGCGGGGCTGATAAGTGGCGGCTTGACAATGTGCTCAACAACGACAAAAACATTAACTGATGAGCAAAAAGCTGTATCGATTGTTCTTGCGGAAAAATTGTTTGTTGCGAGCAAGAGATCTAATAACGCCGAGTCACAATTAAATGCTGGAATGATGCAGTTTCTAGAGGATCTCTATGTAGAAGATGCCCAACCTTTTCCTGATAACACTCGTCCAGACGTTATAAGTTTGCAGGAGTGTATAAAATATCAGAGTAAAGCCATCGCATTATTGGAAACATTCCAGTAATCATGATTTTAAATAGGAGCGGAGAGAGTTCTAAAAATTGCTTTATTTAAAGGATTTGGTGATGGCTAAATGCCATCACCGTCAATATGCAGGCCACACTCGCGGCCAAAGCCGTTAAAGCGGGTGTCTTCTTCGCTCATGCCTAACTCTAATTTGCGGGTAGAGTGGGTGTCACCCACTGAGACATAACCCTGCTCCCACAGCGGGTGGTAACTTAAGCCGTGCTCTTTTAAGTAATAAAACACGGCCTTATTGCTCCAGTCGATAATCGGCTGAATTTTCACCACGCCACGGCTAATTTCGACAATATCTTTATCGGCGCGGGTGCTGCTCTGGCTGCGGCGCAAGCCGGTAAACCAGCTGCCAACCTTAAGTTCCTGCAGCGCGCGCTGCATCGGCTCTACTTTATTTAGCTGGTTGTACTGCTTAATGCCCTCGGCGCTTTGCCATAATTTACCAAAACGGGCTTCCTGCCAGGCTGGGCTCAACTCTGCGCGGTACACCTTCAGGTTCAGCTTTAACTGCCCGGTTAACTGATCAATAAACTGATAGGTTTCCGGGAACAAATAACCGGTATCGGTTAACACTACCGGGATATCCGGCTGCTGGCGTGTCACCAGATGCAGCATCACCGCCGCCTGAATGCCAAAGCTTGAGCTTAGCATCGGGGTTTGTGGCAGGTTGGTAAGCGCCCAGCGCACCCGCTCAGCCGCGCTTAGCGGTGTCAGCAGGTGATTAATCTCCGCCAGCCAGCGCTGCTGGGTAGCGGCATCCTGCTGCAGAATGTTGCGATAATCGGTGTGGGCGATTTTAGCTGTGGAAGTCATCTTTTGGCACCACTACCGGTTTAACCACACCGGCCCTTATAACAAAATCACCAAAACCTTCATCGGCATTACGCTCTGTGGCCCAGCGGCCAATTAAGCCATCCAGGGTGGCTAAAATGTCGGCTTCACCGACGTTATCCAGCAGCAGGCGTGGAATACGGGTACCCTCACGGTTACCGCCTAAATACAGGTTATATTTACCCGGCCCACGGCCGACCAGGCCAACTTCCGCCAACATGGCGCGGCCACAGCCATTCGGGCAGCCGGTCACGCGCAGTACTATGTGTTCGTCAGCTATGGCGTGCTTGCTTAGCAAGGCTTCAGTTTTAGTTACCAGTTCCGGCAGATAACGCTCGGCTTCTGCCATCGCCAGCGGGCAGGTCGGGAAAGACACGCAGGCCATCGAATTTTTGCGCTGCTCGCTGTGGCTGTCATCAATTAAACCATGGGCACGGGCCAGGGCTTCAATGTCGGCTTTTTGCGCGGCGGGCACACCGGCAATGATCAGGTTCTGGTTCGCCGTCATGCGTAAATCGCCCTGATGAATAGCAGCAATTTTGGCCAGGCCGGTTTTTAACGGCTTGCCGGGGAAATCCAGAATACGGCCGTTTTCAATAAACAGCGTTAAATGCTGTTTACCGTCGATACCTTCGACCCAGCCAATCCGATCGCCACGGCTGGTAAACTGGTAAGGCCGTACCGGTGCAAACGCCACGCCGGTGCGTGCTTCCACTTCAGCGCGAAACGCATCCAGGCCAATGCGGTCAATGGTGTACTTGGTTTTGGCATTTTTACGGTTGGAGCGGTTGCCGTAATCGCGCTGCACCGTTACCACGTGCTCGGCCACTGTTAATGTATGCTCGAGCGGGATAAAGCCTAAGTCATCCGCCATCCGCGGGTAGGTAGCGGTATCGCCCCAGGTCATGGCCAGGCCAGCACCCACTAGTACGTTAAAGCCCACCAGCTGGCCGTTTTCGGCAACTGCGACAAAGCTTAAATCATTGGCATGCACATCAATATCGTTATGCGGTGGGATCACTACAGCCGTTTTAAACTTACGCGGCAGATAGGTATCACCTAAAATGGGCTCCACTTCCGTGGTTTCAATTTTTTCTTCATCCAGCCAGATTTCGGCATAGGCGCGGGTTTTTGGCAGTAAATGCTCACTGATTTTCGCTGCCCATTGGTATGCCTGCTGGTGCAGCTCAGACTCGACCGGGTTTGAGGTGCATAGCACGTTGCGGTTAACATCACCGGCGGTGGCGATAGAGTCGATACCGATACTGTGTAAAAACTGGTGCATCGGTTTAATGTTCGGCTTTAGCACGCCATGAAACTGAAACGTCTGCCGCGTGGTTAAGCGGATACTGCCATACAGTGTGCTGTCGGCAGCAAACTTATCAATCGCCAGCCACTGCTGCGGTGTAATAATGCCGCCCGGCATGCGGGCGCGCAGCATCACATTATGCAGCGGCTCCAGCTTTTGCGCGGTACGCTCGGCGCGGATATCGCGGTCATCCTGCTGATACATACCGTGAAAGCGGATCAGCATAAAATTATCACCGTTAAAGCCGCCGGTGATGTCATCTTTCAGGTCAGAAGCGATAGTGCCACGTAAATGGTCGCCGTCTGCTTTTAAGCGCTCGTTATCAGACAGTGCGCCCGGTGCGACTAGCTCTGGTTTAATTGTATACTGGCTCATTAATACACATCCTTCTGATAACGTTTGGCGACACGTAATTCATCTAAATAGGTTTGCGCTTGCTCGGCAGTTTTGCCGCCGTATTGCTGCACGATATCGATAAGCGCCTGTTGCACGTCTTTGGCCATACGGTTAGCGTCACCACAAATATACAGATGGGCACCGTCCTCAAGCCATTGCCATAGCTCGCTACCGTGCGCGCGCAGTTTGTCCTGCACATAGACTTTTTGCGCCTGATCGCGGCTAAAGGCCACATTAAGCTTAGTTAATACACCGCGCTTTAAGTAATTTTGTAGCTCCAGCTGGTAGAGGAAATCCTGGGTAAAGTGCGGGTTGCCAAAAAACAGCCAGTTTTTACCGCTGGCGCCACGGGCGTCTCGTTCCTGCAAAAAGGCGCGAAACGGCGCTATACCGGTACCGGGTCCAATCATAATCACCGGTGTGTCATCATTCTGTGGCAGGCGGAAGTTATTATTCTGCTCAACAAATACTTTTACCTTATCGCCTTCGGCTAACCGCTCGGCCAAAAAGCCCGACGCGCCGCCCAAATGTGGCTGGCCGTAAGCGTCGTAACGCACCACGCCGACAGTTAAATGTACTTCGTCTTCCACTTCGGCTTGTGATGAGGCGATAGAATACAGCCGTGGCTGCTGTTTACGCAGCGCGTCAGCCAGTTGCTGGGCGCTTAACAGGCCCGGGTGCTCCCGCACGATATCAATAATTTGCCGTTCGCTTAGATAGGCCCGTAGTGCCGCTTTGTCTGCCGCCAATTCAGCCAAAGCAGTATTGCCGGTAGCGGCGGCGTATTTTTCGACAAAGGCGGGGTACGACTGCGTCAGTTCCAACGTATCAGTGAGTGCCTGTTCAATGGTCAGGGTTTCACCTGCCAGTTGTACCGGCGTATCGCGGGCAATCGCCGTAAGCAACAACAGTTCACGTACCAAAGCTACATCATTAGAGAAATATACGCCCAGCGCATCGCCCGGCTGATAGCTTAAGCCAGAGCCGGCCAGTGAAATTTCGATATGGCGCACATCTTTGGTTGAATCGCGGCCGGTGATTTTCTGGTTAGTGTACAGCTCTGCGGCAAAGGGGTTTTGCTTAGTGTACTGGCTGGCTGCACCTGCTGTGGCGTCACTACCTGGCCAGGCTATGACCTGGGCTGACGGCGCCGTAGCAGCTTTTAGCTCAGGTTCTAGCTTGGCAATAACTTCGCCGCTCCAGCTATCGGCCTGCGCCTGATAATCAACATCTAAATCGGCCCGGGCTTGTACCGGGGTGGCGCCCAGTTCGGCTAAACGCTGATCAAAGTCTTGTGCGGTTTTACAGAAAAACTCATAGCTGGTATCACCCAGCCCCAGCACCGCATATTTTAAGCCGTTAAGCTTGGGCGCTTTTTTACTGAATAAAAAGTTATATAGGCCTATAGCATTTTCCGGCGGTTCACCTTCGCCGTAGGTTGAGGTAACAATAACCAGATATTGCTCGTTTTTCAGCTGGCTGGTTTTGTACTCGGCCATATCCACTACTTTGGCGACGATGCCTTTACCTTGCGCCTGCTTGGCCAGCACCTCGGCAACATGACGGGCATTACCGGTTTGCGAGCCAAATAAAATGGTCAGGCCGGCATTAGCCTGCGCCGCAGCGGGGGCCACCTGGCCGGCGACCTGGCCTGCAAGCTGGGCACTGGCGGCCAGATAACCACTGACCCAGGCTTGCTGAATAGGGTTTAACTGGCTAACTAAGCCCTGCAGCTGTTGCACCTGCTGCTCGGATAACGGACTGGCCTGCGCCACCAACGAAGATAAAAGCATAATAGATCCTGCCACACTATAATTGTGGGCATTTTAGCCATCTATATGTATGCCGGTAAAAGAATGGAAATCTCTTCTTTATTCCAATAAGTAATTAAAAAGCCCGGTTAACCGCTACCGCTGTCGTTAGCCTCTAGCACTAAAATGGCTAAAAAGTAGTTAAATTGACTAACCTGAAAAATTTATTTTTTATGCCTGTGTAAACTTTTCCATAAATAACATCGACTTAAATTTTGGCATTAAGCTTGTAATGCTAATGCGGTAATCAACAGACTCATGCCAAAAGGACAACCACGATGAAAAGCTTAATGATCGCCAGCGGTTTTGTGTTAACCAGCCTGAGCACTGCGGTGATGGCGCATGACAGCCAAAGCTGCAACATTAATTTTGATAAAGATTTAACCATCAGCAGCCAGCAGGTGGCGCTGCAGCACCAAGGTACGGAATTGTGGCGCATTAACGATAACGGCCAGCTGTGGCTGCAGGGCAAGGCGGTAGACACTGATGCCGACACCCAAGCTTTACTGCGTGATTATCAGGCCGGTATCCGCACGCAAACTCTGGAAACGGTTGCGCTGGTAGAAGATGCACTGGTGCTGGCGGCCGATGCAGTGAACGCTGTGCTGAGCGAATTAACCGGTGAAACGCTGGATAATCACCCGGCCCTGCAGCAGGCGCTGGATAAGATCCGCAGCACCAGCGCCGGCGTGGTGGAGCGCAGTGGCGATACCATTAATGTCTATGGCAGCCGCTTTGACACTATCGATCAGGCGTTTGGCCCGGAGTTTGAACAAGCGATTGAACAGGCGGTGACCAGTTCGATGGGCAGTATTTTTACGATCATCGGCAAGGCGATGGCCAGCGGCGAGGGCACCTTTGAGCAGCGGATGGAGGCCTTTGGCCAGCGTATGGAGCGCTTTGGTGAAGATTTAGAAGCCCGTATGGACATACAGGCGCAGGCACTGGAACAACGTGGTGACAGCATGTGCGCCAACCTGCAGCAACTGGACCTGCTGGAAAACCAGATCCAACAGGCGCTGCCACAAATGCAAGCCTATGATTTATTTGACGTAAGTTACAACACTACGGCGTTCAACTAACAGCTCAGCCAGTAGCGTCGTGTTAGCTAAGTCGCAGTGTGTAGTTGTTTGTATTGCCTCCCCGGCTCCACTTTGGCGCGCTGTTGTCATCCTGACAGCGCGTCTTTTTTTTGCTAACAATTAACCACTACTGGCGGCA
>NZ_BAFK01000019.1 GCF_000296695.1 Rheinheimera nanhaiensis E407-8 | reverse complement strand
TATGTCAGCGCCGGTAGTTTGCAAAGCCTGAATGACAACGAAGTGGGGTTAGGCCAGGGGATTGCTGATGCGCTTGGCGTCAGTGTCGGCCAGCAGGTGCAGCTGATGTTACCCAAGCTGACCGACGATGGCCGCCTGGCCAGCCATGCCAGCAGCAGTTTAACGGTCAGTGCCATAGTTGCAGTTGGTGGCCAGCTTGATTACAGCCAGATTTGGCTAAACCTGCCAACGCTGGCCAGGCTGTTGGATTTTGCCCCCGACAGCATTCAGGGCTTTGCATTTCGCATTAATGATATTTTTGCTGCGCCGCAGTTGGCGCGTGAACTTGGCCGCCTATCGGAAGATTATGTCTATCTGCTGGACTGGTTTCGCAGCCAGGGCCATGTCTATCAGGATATTCAAATGGTGCGCGGCATTTTATATCTGGTGCTGGCACTGGTCATCGCCGTGGCTTGTTTTAATATCGTCGCCACGCTAGTGATGGCGGTACGGGAAAAAGAGGGTGATATCGCCATTTTACTGACCATGGGCATTTCGCCGGCCAGTATTATTGCTACCTTTATGTGGTTGGGCTGGCTTAACGGCCTGATTGGCAGTGTAACAGGGGCTATCGTTGGTGTGCTTTTAGCCAGTTATATAGAGCCGTTATTTGCTGCAGTCACTAAACTGCTGGGTCACTCCTTGCTCGACCCTAGTATTTACTTTATCGACTTTGTACCTTCATTATTACGCTGGCAGGATGTGGGTTTTACGCTTACGGTAGCGCTGCTAATGAGTTTGCTGTCGACGCTTTACCCAGCCTGGCGCGCCAGCAAGGTGCAACCGGCGCGTATCTTAGGCCAACGTTAGCGTTTGTAGGTTAGCGCTACTGCTTGTCGTCAGGCGTTTTATGATGCCTGCGCTTTAATGCGCGCAGTAACTGCGATTTTCTGACCGAGATGCGCCAGAGCCAGTCAATCACAAAATAGCCGACGATTGCCGAGCAGATCCCCATTAAAAAACAACCGGTCAGAAAGGGTTTGCCAATGGTGGTAATGCTGTGCTGTAACCAGGCCCAACTGGCTTCAAAGGCAAAAGGCTCCATCGGTGTGCGCAGCGTTACCGTACCCACCAGATAAGCGATGTAGAATAATATTGGCATGGTTAGCGGATTGGTGATCCACACCAGCGCTACCGACAATGGCAGATTTACCCGCATGGGTATAGCCACTGCCGCCGATGCTACCATCTGAAAGGGGATTGGCATCCAGGCAAAAAACAATCCGACAGCAAAAGCACCGCGCGCCGAGCGGCGGTTTAAATGCCACAAATTACCATCATGCAATAACGAGCCGAAGATCTTTAACAGCTTCTGCTGCTTGATTTTCTCCGGCGATGGTAGATATTTCTTAAT
Source organism: Rheinheimera nanhaiensis E407-8 (assembly GCF_000296695.1). Classification (GTDB taxonomy): domain Bacteria; phylum Pseudomonadota; class Gammaproteobacteria; order Enterobacterales; family Alteromonadaceae; genus Alishewanella; species Alishewanella nanhaiensis. The sequence continues at coordinate 70,040 of NZ_BAFK01000019.1, read as the reverse complement.
AATGTTCTTTGGCATTACAACCTATTCACAAAAAACAAACATGAAATCTTTTTGTTTCGGTGTGCTCGCTGGTTGCCTATTGTCATTATTTTTGCCAATAGTGCCACCTTTTTTCGCAGTATTTTTGCTGCTGGCCGCCTTTTTCATGTTGTTGTGGTGGCGTTGTGCTTTTTTGGCCGGCATGCTGGCATTTCTTATCAGCTGGGCCTGGCAGTATCATAGCTATCTGCAAGCGCAGCAACAACTGTTCAGCCAACAAGCACCCTTAACCGGTTTCATCGTCGGGACTGTGCAGCAGCATGCTGAGTATAGCCAATTTAAACTGCAGTTAGATAGCGGTGCCGGGCGTGGTTATCAGCTGAATTTAAACTGGAGCTATCCGCCGCAAGCGCTAAAGAGCGGCCAGCACTGGCAGCTTAGCGCCAGGCTTAGGCCGGTGGCTGGGGTGGCTAACCCTGCCGGGCCAAACCGGGAAGCGATGGCATTGGTTAGCGGCGTACTGGCGCAGGGCAGTGTAACAGACGCCGCAGAGCCTGTGCTGTTAGGAGAATATTCCAGCTTACGCCAGCGTATTCTGGCCCAGGTTACTGAGGCTACCCAGGCGTTGTCATCGGCACCTTTATTGCTGGCACTGACATTGGGCGAGCGGCAGTTTACTGATCAGCTCTGGCTGGGGTTGCAACAGTCTGGTCTGGCGCATTTAGTGGCTATTTCCGGTTTGCACATTGGCCTGGTGTTTGGCTGGAGCTTGTTAGTCTTCAGGCTGTTACCGCTGCCACTTTCGTTATTACGCTGGCAGCGGCCGCTCTCGCTGCTGGGGGCGTTAGCGGCAGCTTTGCTGTATGCCTGGTTAGCCGGTTTTGCCATCCCTACTGTGCGGGCGGCGGTGGCGCTGGCGCTGTTGGTGCTAAGTTTACTGCTCAGGCGTAGTTTAAGCTATAGCCATTACTGGCTGCTACTGTGTGCTTTGCTGTTACTGGCGCAGCCTTTTTGGGCGCTGAGTAAAAGCTTCTGGTTATCCATACTGGCGGTAGCGGTTATTTTCTTTTTACTCTGGCTGCAGAGCGCTCATGCCAGCAACTGGCGGCAACGGCTGTGGTTTTTGTTGCGCTTTCATCTTAACCTGACTGTGTTTATGACGCTGCTGAGTTTGTTAATGTTTGGCGGTAGTGCCACCTTGTCATTGTTGTCTAACCTGCTGTTTGTGCCCTGGTGCAGCCTGTTGGCCATTCCGCTGTTACTGCTGTGTTTGCTGGCAGAACTTAGCGGTATTCCCGGCCGGCAGTGGCTGTGGCTGGCTTGCGATGGCGTGTTCTCGCCACTGCTTTGGTATCTGAACTGGTGCGCGAATATGCCGGCCTGGTGGGCAGTGCCAGACTTACCCATTGCTGTGGTGGTAGTACTGGCGCTGTTGTTGTCAGCCTTGTATTTACAGCAAAAACGCTGGCTGTACAGCCTGGTTGTGCTAAGCGCGCTGCCGCTGCTGCTGGTGTTTAGCCGGCAGGCACCCTGGCAGCTGCATCTGATTGACGTTGGACAGGGCCTGGCAGTGTTGTTGCAGCACAATGAGCGCGGCCTGTTATATGATGCCGGGCCGCGTTATGCCAGCCATAGTGCGACAGCCGCGCAGGTGCTGCCTTATTTGCGCAGTCAGGGCATAAAACAGCTGGACTATCTGATGTTAAGCCATGATGACAGCGATCATACCGGCGATTGGGCGCTGTTGAAGCGCCATTATCCCAAGCTGCAGGTGTTTAGCGATATCAAGCACAGTGATATAAACGCAACTTGTCAGCAACTGCCCGCCCAATACGGCGCCGCCAGACTGACTATGCTGGATACCGGCGGCCAGCATAGCAGCAAGAATGACCGCTCCTGTGTGCTGCTGATAGAGCTGTATCAGTGGCGCATTTTGCTGCCGGGTGATATCGGTGCCGGCGTTGAGCGGCAACTGCTGGCACGTTACCCGACACTCAGAGCCGAGGTATTGGTGCTGTCGCATCACGGCAGTAACAGCTCCAGCGATTATGCGTTTTTGCACCAGCTTGCGCCCATCTGGGCGTTAAACAGTGCCAGTTTGTATAACCGGCATCAGCACCCGGCTTACCCGGTGCGTCAACGGTTAGCGCAGCTTGGCATACCGCTGGTGAATACTGCGCAAAGCGGTGCTATCCGGCTGACAATCACTGAGCCAATGCTGCAGCTGGAGCAGTATCGCGCGCAAAGAATACCCTATTGGCTACAAAAGCCGGTTGGAAATGCTGAAACCTTGGCCGCAACACGCTAGAATAGCCGGCATCTTTGCCAGCAGGATTTTATTTTGACATCACAGGTTAGCAACCCCGTCGCTGTGTATAAGCGCTTGTTACAATACGCCAAACCGTACCGGGCCGGTTTTATCGTTGCCATTGTCGGTATGATTGGCTATGCCCTGGTTGATGCGGCTTTTATCTCGATGATCCAGCCCTTTATCGACCATGGTATTCAGGACAAAGATACCGAGTTTCTAAAATACGCACCGCTGGTGGTTATCCTGATGTTTATACTGCGCGGTGCCAGCCATTTTATAGCTACCTACTGTATCAGCTGGGTTGGTGGTCACATTGTTAAAGATATCCGTCAGCAGTTATTCAGCCATATTTTGCGTTTACCGGTTAGTTTTCACGATCAGCACTCTACCGGCGAGTTAATCTCAAAAATTACCTATGACGTCGAGCAGGTGAAGCAATCATTAACCAAGGCGCTGATCGTGCTGGTGCGAGAAGGCGCTTTTGTCATTGGTTTAATAGCGGTGATGTTTTACCACAGCTGGCAGCTGTCGCTGATTTTCTTTCTGATAGCCCCTGTCATAGCACTGATTGTCAGCTTTGTTTCTAAACGCTTTCGCCAGCTTAGCCGGCGTATTCAGCAGGCAATGGGCGGGGTAACCACCTCATCAGAGCAAATGCTGAACGGCCATAAAGTGATTTTGGCCTTTGGCGGCCAGGCCCTGGAAGATCAGCGTTTTGCTACGGTGAATAATAATACCCGTACTCAGGGCATAAAAATGGATGCGGCGCAGGCGATAAGCTCGGGCATTATTCAGCTGATTGCCTCTTTTGCCCTGGCCTTTGTAATTTATATGGCCAGCTCGCCAGAGATGCTAAACCAGCTCAGTGCCGGCAGTTTCTCGGCCATAGTCACGTCTATGGTGGTGCTGTTAAAACCGTTAAAGCAGCTGACCACAGTAAACAGTGATTTTCAGCGCGGTATTGCAGCAGCGTCGAGTATTTTTCAGGTATTGGATCAGCAACCCGAGCAGGATAGCGGCACTTTAAGCTTGGCGCGCGCCAGCGGTGATATTCGGTTTGAACAGGTGAGCTTTCGTTATCCAGGCCACGAGCAGCAAGTGTTGTCCGATATCAGCTTTAGTGTAAAGCCGGGTGAGACCGTGGCGCTGGTAGGGCGTTCCGGCAGTGGGAAAACCACTATTTCCAGCCTGATCCCGCGTTTTTACCCGGTAACGGATGGCCGTATTTTACTGGATGGTCACGATATCAATGACTACCAGTTGGCGCAGCTCAGGGCGCAAATCGCTGTGGTATCCCAGCATGTCACCCTGTTTAATGACAGCATCGCCAACAATATTTGCTACGGTATGACACACAGTGTCAGCAAAGCGCAGCTGATGGCGGTGGCTGAAAAAGCCCATGTGCTGGAGTTTGCCGAAAAGCTGCCACAGGGGCTTGATACGATAGTGGGGGAAAACGGTGTGAGTTTATCCGGCGGTCAGCGCCAGCGCATCGCTATCGCCAGAGCTTTGCTGCGTGAAGCACCGATACTGATTTTAGATGAGGCCACATCGGCGCTGGATACTGAGTCTGAGCGTAAAATTCAGGCTGCACTGAATACCCTGCTGCAAGGCCGTACCAGCATTGTCATTGCCCACCGGTTATCCACCATTGAAAACGCCGACAGCATTATTGTGATGGATCATGGCCGTATTCTTGAGCAAGGCGACCATGCCAGTTTACTGGCAAAAAATGGCGCCTATGCCCAGTTATATAAACTGCAATTTGGCGAGCAGCAGTGAGCCAGCGCAGCGATTTTATTGAGCGGATCTGGTATCAGGGCTATAAGGGCTATGGCGCCTATTACCTGCTGCTGCCGCTAAGTGTGCTGTTTGCACTTATCAGTGCACTGCGCCGCTTAATGTTTCGTTTTGGGGTGCTTACAGCAAAAAAACTGCCGGTGCCGGTTATCGTGGTAGGCAATATCAGCGTTGGCGGTACCGGTAAAACGCCTTTTACGCTGGCACTGTGTAAATTGCTGCAGCAACAAGGCTATACACCGGGCATTATCAGCCGTGGCTATGGTGCCGACATTAAAGCGCCACTGTTGGTGACGGCGGGCGCCAGTGCAGCCGAAGTGGGTGATGAGCCATTAATGCTGTACCAGCAAACTGGTTGCCCGGTGGTGGTGTGCCCCGACAGAGTCGCGGCAGGTTATTTTTTACTGGCGCAAACGCCGTGCGATATTATTATCAGCGACGATGGTTTACAGCATTATCGCCTGGCGCGCGATCTGGAGATTATTCTGCTCGATGGCTGCCGTGGCTTAGGTAATGGCCAACTGCTGCCTGCCGGGCCATTGCGCGAAGGGCCCTGGCGGTTAAAAACCGCGGATCTGGTGGTGGCAAACAGCCAAATGCTACCGCAAGCTCACGGCCTGATGCAGCTTGTGCCTGGTAAGGCAAAAGCCTTATGCGGCGATACGGAGCTCTCGTCCTGTGCTGTGTCGCTGGTGGCTGCTATTGGCAACCCGGCACGCTTTGCCCGCACGGCACAGCAAGCCGGCTTTACTATCGGCAGCGAACATTATTTTGCTGATCATCATCAGTTTGTCGCGGCGGATTTTGCCAATATTACCGGCCCGGTGCTGATGACTGAAAAAGATGCGGTAAAGTGTCGCCCCTTTGCCGGCACCGACTGGTTTAGCCTCGGCGTACAAGCCAGGCTGGAGCAGCCGCTTGAAGCTAAACTTACAACCCTGATAACCCGTCTGCGGAGCAGCTATGGCGCTTAAACTTGCATTAACCGAAATTCTGGCCTGTCCACTGTGTAAAGGCAAACTTGACTACGATCAGGCGCAGCAGCAACTTATTTGCCGCTTTGACCGTCTGGCTTACCCCATTCGTGACAATATTCCGGTACTGCTGGCAGATGAAGCGCGTGAACTGAGCCTGGAAGAGGTAGAGCAATGGCGTTCGTAGTGGTTATTCCGGCGCGCTATGCCAGCAGCCGGTTACCGGGCAAGCCACTGGCTGATATTGGCGGCAAAAGCATGGTTGAGCGTGTTTATCAGCAGGCGCTGCAAAGCGGTGCCAGCCGCATAGTGGTGGCAACCGATGATGAGCGGGTAGCCGCCGTGGTCGACGGTTTTGGCGGTGAAGTCTGTATGACACGGCCAGAGCATAACTCGGGTACTGAGCGCCTGGCCGAGGTGATCAGCAAGCTGGTGTTGCCTGCTGAGACGGTGGTGGTAAATGTGCAGGGCGATGAGCCTTTTATTCCGCCGCTAATTATCCGCCAGGTCGCGCAAAATCTGGCGGCGCAGCAAAAAGCCCGTATGGCAACGTTGGCGGTGCCGCTCACAGATAGCAGTGAAATCAGTAACCCGAATATTGTCAAAGTGGTCAGTGATAAAGACGGTTATGCGCTGTATTTTAGCCGCAGCGTGATCCCGTTCGACCGTGACGGCAAGTTCCAGCAGCAACTGGCGCAGCATTACCGCCGCCATATTGGTATTTACGCTTACCGTGCCGGTTTTATTCAGCAATATGTCAGCTGGCCAGCCTCTACGCTGGAGCAAATTGAAAGCCTGGAGCAGCTGCGCGTGCTGTGGCAGGGCGAGGCTATTCATGTTGATACAGCGCTGCAAACGCCGCCAGTGGGTGTTGATACCCCGGACGATCTGGCACATGCCCGCCGCTATGCCGCCACATTAAGCTAAATGAAGCCACCTTTTACCTTACTGGATGAACAAGCCGGTTTTGTCGTGCTGGACAAAGCGGCCGGCGTCAGTTTTCACTCTGATGATGGCGCCGGCCTGGTGGTGCAGGCCGCTCAGCAGCTAGGCTATCCGCTTTATCCGGTGCACCGGCTGGATAAAGTAACCTCCGGTATTATTGTACTGGCGCGAAGCGCCTTGGTTGCCGCCGAGCTGACTGCGCTGTTTAGCGCGCATCAGGTTGAAAAGTATTACCTGGCGTTAGCCCAGGGCAAACCCCATAAAAAGCAGGGTTGGGTTAAAGGCGATATGACCGCGGCACGGCGTGGCAGCTGGAAGCTGCTTAGCAGCCAGCATAACCCTGCTGTTACGTACTTTATCAGCCAGGGCTATAGCGATTTGCCGTTTCGCGCCTTTTTGGTGAAACCCTACAGCGGTAAAACCCACCAGATCCGGGTGGCGCTGAAAAGCCAGGGCGCGGCTATTTTGGGCGACAGCCAGTATCAGGGCAGTGCAGCCGACCGGGTGTATCTGCATGCTTATGCGCTGCGGTTTTATTTGTCCGGTCAGTGCTACAGCTATGTGCGCCTGCCCGGGCAAGGCGTACATTTTCAGCAGTTGCTGGCAAGCGGCCTGCCACAAGACTGGTCAACGCCCTGGTTACTAAGTTGGCCGGCTTACACCTTACCCCAGAAATTGAGTAATTAACCATGTCCGATTATCTGTTACGTTTTGCCGGTATTGGCCGCCTGTACGGCGCAGCAGCACTGGAAAAGTTTCGCCGCGCCCATGTCTGTGTGGTGGGCATTGGCGGGGTGGGCAGCTGGGCAGCCGAAGCGCTGGCACGCTCGGGGATAGGTGAAATTACCCTAATTGATTTGGACGATGTCTGTATCAGTAACGTCAACCGCCAACTGCATGCACTAAGCGATACAATAGGTCAGGACAAAGTGGCGGTGATGGCACAGCGTATTCTGGCGATAAACCCGGATTGTGTAGTGCATCAGGTCGAAGATTTTATCAGCAGTGACAACCTGCAAACATTGATTACACCGCAGCTGGATTATGTAGTGGATGCGATAGATTCTATTAAAGCCAAAGTAGCGCTGCTGGCACACTGTAAACGCAACAAAATTAAACTGATCAGTACCGGCGGCGCTGGCGGTCAGACCGATCCGACACAAATTCAGATTGCCGATTTAACCCAAACCATTAACGATCCTTTGCTCGCTAAAGTGCGCAACAGTTTACGCCGTGATTATCACTACAGCCGTAACCCGAAACGGCGTTTTGGCATTGAATGTGTGTATTCCACCGAGCAGCTGGTTTATCCGCAGCCGGATGGCCGTGTCTGTCAGCAAAAAACGGCTCAGGTTAACGCTGAGGGTGAGGTAAGCAGTATGCGGCTGGACTGCAGCGGCGGCTTTGGCGCGGTAACAGTGGTAACCGCCAGCTTTGGGCTGGCGGCGGTGTCCAGGGTATTAAAAAAGCTGGCTATGTAGCGCTGCTGCAGGCTTTAATGTGTGCAGCCATAGCGGTTAAACCATTACCACGAGACTGGCTTAAATAGGGTTTTAAGTTTAGCTCATCAAACTGCTGGCTTAAGTTAAACTTAGCCAGCTCGCTGCTGTTCATGCCATTGACCAGACACAGCATAATCGCCATTAAGCCTTTGACAATTCTGGCATCGCTGTCCAGCACAAAGAAGTGTTTATCCCGCTTCTTATCATGATAGTGCAACAGCCAGGCCCGGCTTTCACAGCCTTTTACCAGCAGCTCTTGCTGCTTCATTTTCTCTGGCAGCGGCGGCAGCTGTTTACCCAGCTGCATCAGAATACGGTACTTGGTTTGCCAGTCTTTTGCCTGTTTAATATCAGGCAATGCCTGTTGCTGTATCGCCTGCAATGCGATATCAGTATCTGCTAATAATTGTTCTAGGTTCATGCAGTTAAAATCTCCACGGCTTGCTCCAAGGCGAGCAGGCACTGGTTCACGTCGTCCAGCGTGTTATAGGCGGCAAAGGCAACACGTACCGCACCATTAAGCGCCAGATAATCAAACAACGGCATGGCACAGTGCTGTCCGGCGCGCACCGCCACCTGCTGCTGATTTAAAATATCTGCCACATCAGAGGGGTGTTCGCCGTCAACATTTAATGCCACTATGCCGGCATTATGCACAGGCATAGACAAAATTGCTACGCCTTTGATTTGACGCGCGCCCTGAAAGAAGGCGTTTAATAACAGCGATTTATGCTCAATTATTAGCTTGTTGTTATATTGTTGTAACCAGTTAATGGCGGCGGCCAGGCCGATAACGCCGGCTATGTTGGGTGTACCGGCTTCCAACCGGAAGGGTAAATTGTTAAAGGTTGTGTTAACAAAGCTGACACTATCAATCATTTCACCGCCGCCACACAGTGGGGTGAGCTGTTCCAGCCACTGTGTTTTACCATACAGCACGCCAACGCCGGTCGGGCCGTACAGTTTGTGGCCGGAAAACACATAAAAGTCGCAGTCTAGCTGGCGCATATCGGGCTGCTGATACACCACGCCCTGAGCACCATCGACAACGGTAATGGCACCGGCCGCTTTGGCCAGCGCCACCATTTGTTGTACCGGCTGAATATGGCCCAGCACATTAGAAATATGGCTAAAACTGACCAGTTTGGGTTTAAGCGCCAGCAACTGCTGATAAGCGTTAAGATCTAGCTGTCGGTCAGCGGTCAGTGGCACTACATCAATAATGACGCCATAACGCTGACAATGCAGCTGCCAGGGCACGATATTGGCGTGATGCTCCAGTTGTGTCAGTAAAATGCGGTCACCCGGCTTAAGCACGGTATGCATCAGGCCAAATGCCAGCTGATTTAAGCCGGCAGTGGCGCCGCTGGTAAAGATAACTTCATGGACATACTGTGCCTTTATGTAGTGGGCAATAGTTTGTCTTGCCTGTTCAAATTGTGCTGTCGCCTGCTGGCTTAGCTGATGCGCACCGCGATGCACATTACTGTTGTCTTGCTGATAAAACCTGCTGACGGCTTCTGTGACCGCGTCGGGCTTCTGCATAGTGGCGGCGTTGTCCAGATACACCCAATCTGGGTGGTGGTGAAAAAAAGCAAACTGGCGGCGAAACGAGCTAACATCAAACATGGTAAAAAGCGCAACGGTTTAGGCGTGGTGGCGCGATTTTGCCTGCTTTTACCTACTGGCGCAAATGTGCTGTTTAACGGCTAACGTAAAACAGGCAATAAAAAAGCGGCCACAGCCGCTTTTTCAGTATGACTTTGTCAGTATCAGGCTTAACGCTTATTCAGCGGGGTAAAATCACGCGTGGTATAGCCGGTGTACAGCTGACGCGGACGGCCGATTTTATGGCCTTTTTCGCTTAGCATTTCATCCCAGTGAGAGATCCAGCCAACAGTACGCGACATGGCAAAAATCACCGTGAACATACTGGTTGGAATACCAATGGCTTTTAAGATAATGCCAGAGTAGAAATCAACATTCGGGTACAGTTTCTTCTCGATGAAGTAGGGGTCTGACAGCGCGATACGCTCCAGCTCCATGGCCACATCCAGCAGTGGATCTTTAATGTTCAGCTCTTGCAGCACTTCATGGCAGGTTTCACGCATTACCTTGGCCCGTGGGTCAAAGTTTTTGTAGACGCGATGACCAAAACCCATTAAGCGGAAGCTGTCGTTCTTATCTTTAGCACGGGCGACAAATTCCGGAATACGGTCTACAGTACCAATCTGTTGTAACATTTTTAAGCAAGCTTCATTGGCGCCACCATGTGCCGGGCCCCACAGTGACGCAACACCGGCCGCAATACAGGCATAAGGGTTAGCACCAGATGAACCGGCTAAACGCACGGTAGAGGTTGAGGCGTTTTGCTCGTGGTCGGCGTGCAGCATAAAGATGCGGTCCATCGCCTTGGCCAGGATTGGGCTTACCTTATACTCTTCTGCTGGTACAGAGAACATCATATGCAGGAAGTTTTCAGCGTAGCTCAAGTCGTTACGCGGATAAACAAACGGCTGGCCAACAGTGTACTTATATGCCATTGCCGCCAGGGTAGGCAGCTTGGCAATTAAGCGGTGCGCACTGCGCTTACGCTGCATTGGGTCGTTGATATCTAAATCTGAGTGGTAGAACGACGACATAGCGCCGACCACACCACACAGCATCGCCATTGGGTGCGCATCAACGCGGAAACCCTGGAAGAAGGCAGCGATTTTCTCGTGCACCATGGTATGGCGGGTAATGGTGTTTTTAAACTGATTGTATTGCTCAGCCTGTGGTAATTCACCTTCTAATAACAGGTAGCACAGCTCCAGGTAGTCCGAATGTTCTGCCAGCTGCTCGATAGGGTAGCCACGGTGCAACAGCACGCCGTTATCGCCATCGATATAGGTAATTTTAGATTCACATGAACCGGTAGACATAAAACCCGGATCGAATGTGAAATAACCATGCTGACCCAAGGCGCGAACATCAATTACGTCAGTGCCGGCAGTGCCAGAGTAAATTGGCAACTCGAACGATTTCCCATCGACCTGCACGACGGCCTTTTTATCTGCCATTGGATTTCTCCTGTTGTTGTAGTATCGGGTTAAAGGAATTTAGCAAATTGGCCGCTATTCTACCTACAAACGACCCTATAAAGTCAATTTTAATGCGTTTGTGCTTAATAAGTATTCGACTCTAGTATTATTGCCGTTGCTCGCAAACTGTGTAATTTTGCGCTTACGGATTTTTTCAGCCAAAACCAAACAAAAATTGTAATAGCGAGACGCGAAATATATACTATTGCGGTTTTTAAACAGTTCACCCAGCAAGCACTTTTTGCTTACCTGGCCGCACTGATCCAGCTTGAGCGATAGGGTGTAAAAGTGTTGGGTGTTGACTGTTTATACAGCAATGACAACGACAATGACAACAAGAGCTCGATTATGGGCATCGATGGGCAAGCACTGTGAAAAAACAAAGACCAGTAAATCTCGACCTCTCTACCATATCGTTTCCGGCACCTGCCATAGCGTCAATCCTGCATCGGGTTACCGGCGTAGCATTGTTTTTCGCACTGATATTCGTCATCTGGGCCTGGGCCTACTCGTTACAGGACCAGCAAAGCTTTGACTATGTTAAAGCGCTGATGACATCACATCTGGCGAAATTCATTGCCTGGGGCACTATCACAGTACTTATTTACCATCTGGTGGGCGGTATCCGTCACCTGATTATGGACATGGGACACTGGGAAGAGCTGAAATCCGGTAATTTAAGCGCCAAACTGGCGATCGCACTGTGGGTAGTATTAGCAGTAGTAGCAGGAGTATGGTTATGGTTCTAAATCAGGCAAGCCTGAAACGCGATGGTGTGCAGGATTATGTATCACTGCGGGCAACAGCCATAGTGCTGGCGCTGTACAGTGTGTTTATTTTAGGTTTCTTCATTATTACACCGGAAGTTACCTTTGAGGTTTGGCAGGCGCTGTTTGCCAATACGCTGGTTAAAGTATTTACCTTGTTAGCCCTAGTCTCTATTGCCGTGCACACCCGCATCGGTTTATGGCAGGTGCTGACTGATTATATTAAATCAGCTGCACTGCGTGCCGTATTGCAATTCTTCCTGTATGCGCTGGCGTTTGCCTATGTTGCCGTTGGCCTGTTTGTTTTGTGGGGTGCTTAAGTGACTATTCCAGTAAGAGAATTTGACGCCATTGTGATTGGTGCTGGTGGTGCTGGCATGCGTGCTGCACTGCAAATTACGCAGTCTGGTTTAAGCTGCGCCTTATTATCTAAAGTATTTCCAACCCGTTCTCACACTGTATCTGCACAAGGCGGTATTACCGTTGCGCTGGGCAACAGCCATGAAGATAACTGGGAATGGCACATGTTCGATACCGTTAAAGGCTCTGATTACATCGGTGACCAGGACGCGATCGAATACATGTGTAAAACCGGCCCTGAAGCCATTACTGAGCTGGAAAATATGGGTTTACCGTTTTCACGCTTTGAAAACGGCCGTGTTTATCAGCGTCCGTTTGGTGGCCAGTCGAAAAACTTCGGTGGCGAGCAAGCCGCCCGTACTGCAGCGGCAGCTGACCGTACCGGCCACGCTCTGCTGCATTTGCTGTATCAGCAAAACGTAAAAAATAAAACCCAGGTGTTTTCTGAGTGGTACGCGCTGGATCTGGTGAAAAACCAGGATGGCGCTGTAGTAGGTTGTACAGCGATTGATATCGAAACCGGCGAAATTGTTTACTTCAAAGCTAAAGCGACGGTATTAGCTACCGGTGGTGCAGGCCGTATTTATGCCTCTACCACTAACGCGCACATTAACACCGGTGACGGTGTCGGTATGGCGCTGCGTGCCGGTGTGCCACTGCAAGATATGGAAATGTGGCAATTCCACCCAACCGGTATTGCCGGTGCCGGCACGCTGGTCACCGAAGGCTGCCGCGGTGAAGGTGGTTACTTACTGAATAAAGACGGCGAGCGCTTTATGGAGCGGTATGCGCCTAATGCGAAAGACTTAGCCGGCCGTGACGTGGTAGCCCGCGCCATGATGACGGAGATCCGTGAAGGCCGCGGTTGTGATGGCCCATGGGGCGTGCACATTAAACTTAAACTGGATCACTTAGGTGAAGAGGTTTTAGAAAGCCGTCTGCCAGGTATTTGTGAGCTGTCACGTACCTTTGCCCACGTTGACCCGGTAAAAGAACCTATTCCGGTGATTCCTACCTGTCACTACATGATGGGCGGTATTCCAACCAACGTGAATGGTCAGGTTATCGCGCCCAAAGCTGATGGCTCAGAAGCCATAGTACCGGGTTTATTCGCCTGTGGTGAGATTGCTTGCGTATCGGTACATGGTGCTAACCGCTTAGGCGGTAACTCATTGTTAGACTTAGTCGTATTTGGTCGCGCTACCGGTTTACATTTAGGTGAAGCGCTGGCTGCTACCTCAGAAGGCCGTGCTGCCAGCCAGTCAGATCTGGACGCAGCGCTTGCGCGTACCCGTCGCTGGGAAGACAGCAAGCCAGGCCAGGGTGAAGACCCGGTGCAAATCAAGAAAGATCTGCAAAACTGCATGCAGCTTAACTTCTCGGTATTCCGTGAAGGCCAGGCGATGGCAGATGGCTTAGCCCAGTTAAAAGAAATTCGTGAACGGTTAAAGTATGCCCGTCTGGATGATAAGAGCTCAGATTTTAATACCCAGCGTATTGAATGTCTGGAGCTGGACAACCTGATGGAAACCGCATTCTCTACTGCCGTTGCGGCCAACTTCCGTACTGAGAGCCGCGGTGCTCATGCCCGTTTTGACTTCCCTGAGCGTGATGACGAAAACTGGCTGTGTCACAGCGTTTACACGCCGGACACCGAGTCGATGTTTAAGCGTAAAGTGAATTTAGAACCTAAATTCCGTGAAGCTTTCCCACCGAAAGCGCGTAAGTATTAAGAGGGCAGACAGCGATGCAGAAGTTAGTATTTTCCATCTATCGTTATAACCCTGATGTCGACAAAGCGCCGCGCATGCAGGATTACACGCTGGATAACCCGGAAGGCCGGGACATGATGGTGCTGGATGCGCTACTGAAGTTAAAAGAGCAGGACCCAACCTTATCGTTCCGCCGCAGCTGCCGCGAAGGTGTGTGTGGCTCTGATGGTTTAAACATTAACGGTAAAAACGGCCTTGCCTGTATTACGCCATTGTCGGCTGCCGGTTTAAAAGGCGGTAAAATTGTGGTGCGGCCACTGCCGGGTTTACCGGTAGTGCGTGACCTGGTGGTTGATATGAGCCAGTTCTACACCCAATACGAGAAGGTAAAACCGTACTTAATTAACGACAGCAAGTTACCACCAGCCGGTGAGTATCTGCAGTCGCCGGAACAGCGCGCTAAGCTGGACGGCCTGTATGAGTGTATTTTGTGTGCCTGCTGTTCAACCTCATGCCCGTCGTTCTGGTGGAATCCGGACAAGTTTATCGGCCCGGCTGGTTTGTTACATGCTTACCGCTTCCTGGCGGATAGCCGTGACACGGCCACTGAGCAGCGGTTAAACGATCTGGACGATGCATTTAGCGTATTTCGCTGCCACGGCATCATGAACTGCGTTAACGTATGTCCAAAAGGGTTAAACCCCACCAAAGCTATTGGTGAAATTAAATCTATGTTGTTAAACCGGGCGCTGTAATGCGCCCTTTTTTGGTATGTGCATGAAAAACCGCCTGGTTGGGTGCAACCAGGCCGTTTTTTTGCTACTTTTTCCAGGTGCGCGGAAATTAAGGGAAACTAAATGCACGAAGGTGTAATGAAGGCGTGGTTAGAGTCGTCCCATTTGGGCGGCGGCAACATGGCCTACGTTGATGAGCTCTATGAATCCTACTTAGCTGAACCTACCAGCGTTGGTGACGAATGGCGTGAATTTTTCGCCAAGTTACCTAAGATCGATGGTGTTGACTTAGAAACCCGTCATTCTGACGTCAGACAGCAATTTGCCGAACTGGCCCGTAATAAGCACCGCGAAGTGGTGGTGGTAAATACCGGTGCTGCTTCTGACAGCCGTCAGGTCAAGGTATTACAGCTAATTAATTCTTACCGTTTCCGTGGCCATCAGCAGGCCAATCTTGATCCGCTGGGTTTGTGGAAACAGTCTCGTGTGCGCGATTTAGAGTTGTCTTATCACGACCTGTCGGAAAGTGATTACGATACCGAGTTTAATGTTGGATCATTTGCTATCGGCAAAGAAACGATGAAACTGGGTGAGCTGCATAAAGCACTGGAAAAAACCTACTGTGGTTCTATCGGTGCCGAGTATATGCACATCGTCTCTACCGACGAAAAACGTTGGATCCAGCAGCGCTTAGAGTCAATTCAGTCTGCACCTTCGTATGATAAAGACGCTAAAGCCCGTATTTTAAATGGCTTAGTGGCAGCTGACGGTTTAGAGAAATACCTGGCAGCGAAATTCCCAGGCGCCAAACGCTTTGGTTTAGAAGGCGGTGATGCGCTGATTCCTATGCTTAAGGCGATGATTCACCGCGCTGGCGAGCAGGGCGCGAAAGACTGTGTTATCGGCATGGCGCACCGCGGCCGCTTAAACACATTAATCAACGTGTTAGGTAAAAACCCATCAAAACTGGTTGACGAATTTGCCGGTCGCTATGAAGTGGTGGGTGCCGGTGACGTGAAATACCATATGGGTTTCTCGTCTGATTTTGCTACCTCAGGTGGTAATGTGCATTTGGCGCTGGCGTTTAACCCTTCGCACCTGGAAATTGTTAATCCGGTGGTTATGGGGTCAGTGCGTGCCCGGTTAGACCGTCGTGGCTGTACAGACGGCTCTTTAGCTCTGCCAATTACCATTCACGGCGATTCGGCTTTCGCCGGTCAGGGTGTGGTAGCGGAAACCTTTAATATTTCACAAACCCGCGCTTTTAAAGTGGGCGGTTCTATCCGTATTGTTATTAACAACCAGGTGGGCTTTACCACCTCGAATCCGGAAGATACCCGTTCAACAGAATACTGTACCGACATTGCTAAGATGGTGCAGGCGCCTATTTTCCACGTAAACGGTGATGATCCGGAAGCCGTGGTATTTGTCGCCCAACTGGCAGTGGATTACCGCAACACCTTTAAACGCGATGTGGTGATTGATCTGGTCTGTTACCGCCGTAATGGCCATAACGAAGCCGATGAGCCAAACGCGACTCAGCCGCTGATGTACCAGAAAATTAAGAAACACCCAACACCGCGCGACATTTACGCCAAAAAGCTGGTGGCTGAAGGCCTGTTTAGCGACAGCCAAATCAGTGAGCTGGCCGAGCAGTATCGTAATGCGCTGGATAAAGGCGACTGCGTGGTAGAAGAGTGGCGGCCAATGACAGAAAGCTCTGTTGACTGGACACCGTTTTTAGGTCACGACTGGGACGCCACCTATGATGCCAGCCTGTCGGTAGACAAGCTGGTAGAACTGGGTAAAAAAGCCACCGCTATTCCATCAAGCCATACACTGCAACGTCAGGTCGGTCGGGTGTATGAAGACCGCGCCCTGATGCTGGCAGGCGAGAAGAAAATCGACTGGGGCTTTGCCGAAATTCTGGCCTATGCTGCCACCGTTGCCGAAGGTCACCGCATTCGTATTGTCGGTCAGGACTCTGGCCGTGGTACTTTCTTCCACCGTCATGCGGTTCTGCATAACCAGACTGATGCCAGCACCTATACGCCGCTTGAGCATATCAGTGCTGAGCAGGCGCCATTTCAGGTGTACGACTCTGCCTTGTCAGAAGAGGCGGTACTGGCGTTTGAATACGGCTATGCTACGGCGGAGCCACGCGCTATGGTGATTTGGGAAGGCCAGTTTGGTGACTTCGCCAACGGCGCCCAGGTGGTGATTGACCAGTTTTTAAGTTCAGGCGAGCAAAAATGGGGCCGGCTATGTGGCTTAACCCTGTTACTGCCGCATGGTTATGAAGGTCAGGGCCCGGAGCACTCATCAGCCCGCTTAGAGCGCTTCTTACAGTTATGTGCTGATCACAATATGCAGGTGTGCGTACCGACGACACCGGCACAGGTGTTTAATATGCTGCGCCGGCAGATGGTGCGGCCAATGCGCCGGCCGTTAATCGTCATGTCGCCGAAGTCACTGTTGCGTCACCCGTTAGCGACATCCACGCTGGACGAGCTGGCCGCCGGTAAATTCCATAACGTGATTGGCGAGATTGACGACATCAAGCCAGAAAATGTTAAGCGTGTGGTGTTCTGTAGCGGTAAGGTGTACTACGAACTGCTGGAAGAGCGCCGCAAGCGCGAGCAAAACGATGTCGCCATTGTCCGTGTTGAGCAGTTGTATCCGTTCCCGCACGACGAGATGGCTGAAGTATTAAGCCAATACCAGCATGTGACAGACTTTGTCTGGTGTCAGGAAGAGCCGCAGAACCAGGGCGCCTGGTACTGCAGCCAGCATCATTTCCGTGCTGCTATTCCAAAAGCCGGTTACTTAACTTATGCCGGCCGCGAAGCTTCTTCGTCGCCAGCAGTGGGTTATCTGTCGGTACATAACAAGCAGCAGCAGGCATTGGTTAACGACGCCCTGACGCTGAAATAAGCTGTAGCTAAATTGATTGTCCGGCCCGCGCTGCGGGCTGGTTTACCAAATAAGACCAACCGCTAAAAGGTGAAAAAGTGGAAATTAAAGTACCCGTACTTCCAGAATCTGTTGCAGATGCAACCATCGCCACCTGGCACGTAAAAACCGGCGAAGCCGTGACACGTGATCAGGTATTAGTTGATATTGAAACCGACAAAGTGGTACTTGAAGTGGTTGCGCAGGCCGATGGCGTAATGGGCGAAATCATTCATGATACTGGCGCTACTGTCACGGCAGAGCAGGTGATCGGTAAGATGGAAGCCGGTGGCGCACCGGCGGCGAAAAAAGATGATGCACCGGCAAAACAAGACGACAGTAAAGCTGCAGCTTCTGATGCCAAAGCTGATGACAGCAGCGATGATGCATTAAGCCCGTCAGTACGTCGGATGATTGCAGAAAAAGGCTTAGATGCCAGCAAAATTAAAGGCACTGGTAAAAACGGCCGTGTGACCAAAGAAGATGTGGAGAAGTTTGTTGCCGGCGCGCCAGCCAAAGCCGCCGCACCAGCTGCTGCTCCTGTGGCGGCAGTAGCCGGTGATCGTAGCCAGAAGCGTGTGCCTATGACGCGTCTGCGCAAAACCATCGCTAACCGTCTGCTGGAAGCGAAAAACTCTACCGCCATGTTAACCACCTTTAACGAAGTGAACATGAAGCCAATTATGGATCTGCGTAAGCAGTATCAGGACGTGTTTGAGAAGCGTCATGGTATCCGTTTAGGTTTTATGTCGTTCTACGTAAAAGCGGTAACTGAAGCGTTAAAACGCTTCCCGGAAGTCAATGCTGCTATCGATGGTGATGATATCGTGTATCACAACTACTTCGATGTCAGCATCGCCGTGTCTACGCCGCGTGGTCTGGTAACACCGGTACTGCGTGACTGCGATAAGATGAACCTGGCTGAAATCGAAAAAGCCATCAAAGACTTAGCGGTTAAAGGCCGTGATGGCAAGCTGGCGATGGATGACTTAACCGGCGGTAACTTCACTATTACCAACGGCGGTGTGTTTGGCTCATTAATGTCTACACCCATTATCAACCCACCACAATCAGCCATTTTGGGTATGCATAAAATCCAGGACCGCGTGATGGTAGTAGATGGCAAGATGGAAATTCTGCCGATGATGTACCTGGCGCTGTCGTACGACCACCGTATTATCGACGGTAAAGAGTCTGTCGGCTTCCTGGTGACCATCAAAGAGTTGCTGGAAGATCCAACCCGTATTCTGCTGGATATCTAATTATCCAGAAATAGTAACTAAAAATGCTGTTGTTTTAGGGCAACAGCATTTTTTATCGAACCGATTGGCACTATAATATGCGCCGATCAAACATCAGGCTGTACCACAAGGGCAGTCTCCATATTCAAATGAACGGAAAATAGCCATGAATTTGCACGAGTATCAGGGTAAGCAACTGTTTGCCCAATATGGTTTGCCTGTATCTAAAGGCATTGCCGCAGCTACAGTTGAAGAAGCGGTAGCAGCTGCAGATAAAATCGGCGGCGACATGTTTGTTGTCAAAGCTCAGGTTCACGCCGGTGGCCGTGGTAAAGCGGGCGGTGTAAAGCTGGTTAAGAGCAAAGATGAAATCCGCGCGTTCGCAGAGAAATGGCTGGGTAAAAACCTGGTAACCTACCAGACAGACGAAAAAGGTCAGCCGGTAAGCCGTATTCTGGTTGAAACCTGTACCGATATCGCTAAAGAGCTGTATTTAGGTGCAGTGGTAGATCGCTCATCACGTCGTATCGTGTTTATGGCCTCTACTGAAGGTGGTGTGGAAATTGAAACCGTAGCCCACGAAACCCCGGAAAAAATTCTGAAAGCGGCAATCGACCCATTGGTAGGCGCTCAGCCATATCAGGGCCGTGAACTGGCTTTCAAACTGGGCCTGGAAGGCAAGCAAGTTAACCAGTTCGTGAAAATCTTCTTAGGTTTAGCCAAACTGTTCCAGGAAAAAGATCTGGCGCTGTTAGAAGTTAACCCGCTGGTTATCACCCCAGCCGGCGACTTACACTGCTTAGATGCGAAACTGGTTATTGACGGCAATGCCCTGTACCGTCACCCTGAATTAAAAGAAATGCAAGACCCATCACAGGAAGATCCACGTGAAGCGCACGCGGCTTCATGGGAGCTGAACTATGTAGCTTTAGGTGGCGACATCGGCTGTATGGTTAACGGTGCTGGCCTGGCAATGGGTACTATGGACATCGTTAAACTGCACGGTGGCCAACCTGCTAACTTCCTGGATGTTGGCGGCGGCGCGACCAAAGAGCGCGTGGTTGAAGCGTTTAAAATTATCCTGTCTGATGACGCTGTTAAAGCCGTATTCATCAACATCTTCGGTGGTATCGTGCGTTGTGACATGATCGCAGAAGGTGTAATCGGCGCAGTGAAAGAAGTTGGCGTTAAAGTACCGGTTGTTGTTCGCCTGCAAGGTAACAATGCTGAACTGGGTGCAAAAGTGCTGTCTGAAAGCGGCCTGAACATTATCGCTGATACAGACCTGACTGGCGCTGCACAGAAAGTTGTAGCGGCAGCGGCTAAGGCATAAGGGGTAAGCAATGAGCGTTTTAATTAATAAAGATACCAAAGTCATTTGTCAGGGTTTCACTGGTGCCCAGGGTACTTTCCACTCTGAGCAAGCGATTGCTTACGGTACTAAGATGGTTGGCGGTGTTACGCCAGGTAAAGGCGGTCAAACGCATTTAGGTCTGCCGGTATTTAACACGGTAAAAGAAGCGGTAGAAGCGACGGGTGCAGAAGCATCAGTAATCTACGTACCAGCACCGTTCTGTAAAGACTCTATCCTGGAAGCAGCTAACGGTGGTATCAAACTGATCGTTTGTATCACTGAAGGTATTCCTACACTGGATATGCTGGATGCCAAAGTTAAGTGTGACGAATTAGGCGTACGCTTAATCGGCCCTAACTGCCCAGGTGTTATCACACCGGGTGAATGTAAAATTGGTATCATGCCAGGCCACATTCACAAGCCAGGTAAAGTCGGTATCGTGTCACGTTCAGGCACGCTGACCTATGAAGCGGTAAAACAAACGACTGATTACGGTTTCGGCCAGTCTACCTGTGTTGGTATCGGTGGTGACCCGATCCCAGGTTCTAACTTCATCGACATCCTGAAGTTATTCCAGGAAGATCCACAAACTGAAGCCATCGTTATGATCGGTGAAATCGGTGGTTCTGCCGAAGAAGAAGCGGCAGCTTACATCAAAGCTCACGTGACTAAGCCTGTTGTATCTTACATTGCCGGTGTTACTGCACCTGCTGGTAAGCGTATGGGCCACGCTGGTGCCATTATCTCTGGCGGTAAAGGTACAGCTGATGAAAAATTCGCTGCACTGGAAGATGCCGGCGTTAAAACCGTTAAGAGCTTAGCTGACATCGGTAAAGCATTAAAAGAAGTTACTGGCTGGTAATAGTGGTAGCTAATGTAAAAAACCCGCTGATTTAGCGGGTTTTTTGTTTTCAAAACACATTAAAAAAGTCTTAAACGCTTCTCGCTGTGGCTAAATTAAGCTTTAATGCGCTACAACATCGCAGCAAAATGGGCTGGATAACGAGCTATGAAAACAGGTGTTTTTCCGGGTAAGTTTTTACCGCCGCATCGCGGCCATATTACCGCCATACTGCGCGCCCATGCGCTGTGTGACAAACTCTATGTAGTAATTAGTGAGCGCACGTCAGAAGATGGTGAGCTGTGCCGTCAGGCTGGGTTGCCTTATATCAATGGTGTGTTGCGCCAGCGTTGGTTATCACAAGAGTTGCAGGGGTTGGGTATTGACGTACTGCTGCAAAACGATGATGCGGCGCCGCCTTTCCCACTGGGCTGGGCGCAATACGCCAGTCAGCTTAAACAGACAGTGCCAGAGCCTTTTAGCGTCATTTTTGGCGGTGAGGAAAGTTACCGCGAAGGGCATAACCAATTTTTCCCTGGTATTGATTATCAGGTGCTGGACCCACAGCGTACGCAGTGGCCAATTAGCGGCACTGAAATTCGCGAGCACCCTTACAAACACTGGGATTATATTGCCGGCGCCGCCAGACCGTTTTTTGCCCGCAAAGTGCTTATTACCGGGCCTGAATCCTGTGGTAAAACTACCTTAACCCGCAAGCTGGCCAAGGTGTACTGTAGCTCCTGGTCGGAAGAGCTCGGCCGTGATTATCAGCATGACGTGGTAGGGGGTAACGGCGATTTATTTGACCTGGAAGACTTTAACCGAATTGCTCATTTGCAGTACGAGCAAGACTTACAGGCGCTTCGCAGCGCCAATAAAGTGTGTTTTTTCGATACCGATGCCGTAGTGACCGCGTTTTTCAGCCAGGTGTTTTTAGGTGAAGTGGCCAGTCGGGTAGAGAGTTTTATCGATCCGCCCAAATACGATTTGGTGATTGCGCTTAAACCGACAGTGCCCTGGGTGGCCGATGGTATGCGCGAGCTGGGGTCGCCAGAAGTGCGGGCGCTGAGCTTTGATAAACTGATGGCGCTGTATCAGCACTATGGTTTTGCGACCGAGCGTTTCGTGGTGATAGCAGCGGCCGATTATTACCAACGCATGGAGCAATGTATCGCCAGTGTTGAACAGCTGCTTAATGGCGCCGGCAGTTAGCACGGCCGGCACTGGGCAAAATAATAACACAACGCATCACAGGCAGTAGTCAGCGGCATTTCTGCTGCTATAATGCCGCATCTTAACTGAGATCCCGTAACAAAAGGACAGCGCATTCTATGGCGGACGCAGAACATCGCCCCACAAATTTTATCCGGCAGATCATTGATACCGATTTAGCTTCTGGCAAGCACAGCAGTGTGCAAACCCGTTTTCCGCCCGAGCCAAACGGCTATCTGCATATCGGTCATGCTAAATCTATTTGCCTTAATTTTGGTATCGCGCAGGATTATCAGGGGAAATGTAATCTGCGCTTTGACGATACCAACCCGGAAAAAGAAAACGTTGAGTTTGTTGAGTCGATTCAACGCGACGTAAATTGGTTGGGCTTTCAATGGGATGGCGCGGTACGCTACTCGTCTGACTATTTTGAGCAGCTGTATGGCTACGCCGTCGAGCTGATCAACAAAGGCCTGGCTTATGTCTGTTTTTTAAACAATGAACAAATGCGCGAGTACCGTGGCAATTTAACCCAGCCCGGTAAAGCCAGCCCAACGCGCGATACCAGCCCGGCCGAAAACCTGGCGCTGTTTGAAAAAATGCGCGCCGGTGGTTTTAAAGAGGGCGAGTGCTCGCTGCGTGCCAAAATTGATATGGCGTCCAGCTTTATGTGTATGCGTGATCCGGTAATTTACCGGGTTAAGTTTGCCCATCATCACCAAACCGGTGATAAATGGTGCATCTACCCGATGTACGATTTTACCCACTGTATCTCCGATGCGCTCGAAGGCATTACCCATTCGCTTTGCACACTGGAGTTTCAGGATAACCGCCGCTTGTACGACTGGATCTTGGACAACATCACCATTAATTGCCACCCGCAGCAGATTGAGTTTTCCCGCTTAAATCTGGAATACGCGGTAATGAGCAAACGTAAGCTGCAAACCTTAGTCGAGCAAAACGTGGTGTCTGGCTGGGATGACCCACGTATGCCGACCATCGCCGGCCTGCGTCGCCGCGGTTATACGCCAGCGGCTATTCGCGAGTTTGCCAAGCGCATTGGTGTTACCAAGCAAGATAACGTGATTGAAATGAGCGCGTTAGAGGCGTGTATCCGTGAAGATTTAGATGCCAAAGCACCCCGTGCAATGGCGGTGCTGGATCCGCTAAAAGTGACTATTACTAACTACCCGGCTGAGGGTATCGAGTGGGTTGAATCACCCAATCACCCGAAAGACGACACTATGGGTAGCCGTAAATTGCCGTTTGGGCCGGTAATTTATATCGACCGTGCTGATTTTCGCGAAGAAGCGAATAAAAAGTATAAGCGTCTGGTATTAAATGGCGATGTACGTTTGCGTAATGCTTATGTCATCCACGCCGATGAAGTGGTAAAAGACAGCGAAGGTAACATTGTCGAGCTTAAATGCAGCTACCTGCCGGAAACCTTAGGGGAAAACCCGGCTGATGGCCGCAAGGTGCGCGGCGTTATTCATTGGGTGGAAGCAAGCCATGCCGTGCCGGCGGAGTTTCGCGTGTATGACCGCTTATTCAGTGTGGCCAACCCGGCAGCAGAGGATGACTTTTTAGCGGTGGTAAACCCCGATTCGCTGGTGGTGAAGCAGGGCCTGGTAGAGCCATCTTTGCAACAGGCGATGGCCGAGCAGGCTTATCAGTTTGAGCGCGAAGGCTATTACTGCGCCGATAACCGTGATTCAAACGCCGATAAACTGGTGTTTAACCGTACTGTTGGCCTGCGCGATAGCTGGGGTAAAGAGGAAGAATAAAAGCCCTGAGCTGTTACAGACAAAAGGCCGCAATGCGGCCTTTTTTGTTGTCAGGCTTAGGCGTTATTTTTTCAGTAACAAACCCAGGCCAATAATGGCCGCCACAGCACCGCCGACTAAAAACCAGATGGCATTATCCGTTGGGTTGCCGGTAACCATTTCCGTCATCTGTGACGCGGTAGAGTTATACTCGGTATAGCCGAAGTACAAAAGCACTACACCGGCCACCAGCACGGCTAAGCCAATAATTTTATTCATCTCGTTCTCCCTGTTTTTGTTGTTTTAACCGGCGTTATAAACCGGCACTTAGCGCGGATAAACCACTATTAAAGCCGATTAAGTCTGGTATTATCAGTAGCAAATGTCCAATCAAGATATAGGTTTAGCATGGATTTGTTATTTGCGGTGCTGTTTTTTGCTTTTTCTACTACCATTACGCCCGGACCTAACAATGTGATGATCATGTCGTCTGGCGTAAACTATGGCATTAAAGCCAGCCTGCCACATTGGCTCGGAATTTGTGTCGGTTTTCCGCTGATGGTGTTATTGGTTGGGCTGGGGTTTGGCGTGGTATTTGAGCGTTACCCACATTTGCACCAACTGATTAAAGTATTAGGCGTGGCCTATTTACTCTGGCTGGCCTGGCGTATTGCCAGTGCTGAGCCCAAGGCGATAGAGCAGGGCAAAAGTAAACCATTTAGCTTTATGCAGGCTGCGCTATTTCAGTGGATTAACGGTAAAGCCTGGGTAATGGCCAGTGGCGCCATTGCGGCTTTTACCACCGTAGGTGGCGTGTACTGGCTGGAAGTCAGTATTATCACTGCCGCCTTTTTACTGGTAGCCTTTCCCTGTGTTGGTGTCTGGCTGGTGTTTGGTGCTGTGCTGCGTAAAGTCCTGACTAAAGCACTGTTTCAGCGCTTGTTTAACATCACCATGGCCATTATTTTAGTGTTATCGGTAGTACCGGTGTTACTGGAGATCTGGCGTTATTATTTTACTCCGGTGACGCAGGTGTAGAACCGGGCAGGGTTTCGCAGCAATGAACGGCAGTGAAGAAAAAGTAAAACTGGAGCATGAAGCCGCGCGGCTGTTTATGCGGCTTTATGAGCAGCGTTTTGGCATTAAAATGCGCCATATCTGGCATAACGAGCCGGCGCGGCCCGACGTGTCCTGTTATTACGACGATCAGAAGCTGGACTTGGAAATTGCCCATCTGTATGGCAGTGAAGTAGAAGCCATGCATATTTTAGGGCGGGAGCTGGGTGAAAATACCCATAAAGAGTTGCTGGCTCTGCTACGCACGCCGGCACAGCACCGTTTACTTACCGGCCTTAACCGGCTGATTTGCAACAAAGCAGAAAAAAACTACCATACCGACCGTGTCTGGCTGGTGATCCGTAATGCCAATCCGCTGTGGACCCGGCGCGACATTCTCAAGCACTACCGCCAGTTACATATGCCAAAACAGCACCCGTTTGAACAGATTTGGCTGATAGGCGATATGCAGGGCCAAAGCGGCATACTGGCGCTTTATCCGCCAACGTTAACTGTGCTGGAGCATGGCTGATGTTGGCGTTTTATCAGCGCTGGGCGCACAAGCTGTATCCGCTACGCTGGCTATTTGTGCTGTTGGCGATGCTGGCACTCTCTGCGTTTATCGGGTTATTGATTGCCGGGGGCGAGCTTAGCCGGCGCTGGCAGTTAAGCGCTGTAGTGTTGGCGGTCAGCGCGATGTTGTTATGGCTATGGGCTGTGCTGTTCAGCCAGCCCCTGCCGCAGGAGCGCGCAGATAGCGGTTTATGGCAAAAGCTCAAATGCAAATTGTTGTATATGGGCTATTACCTGTTGGCTGTTTTCACTTCACTGCTGCTGCTTGCTACAGTTTATCTTGGTCTGCGCACGCTTAAAGGTATAATAGCCGCCCTGTTTTTTAGCTAATGTGGCCGTTATGACACAAGCTGCTGTGCGCTGGGATATTTTCTGCGCGGTTATCGATAATTTTGGTGATATTGGTATTTGCTGGCGGCTAAGCCGGCAGTTAGCCGCTGAGCACGGTATCAGTGTCAGGCTCTGGGTTGACGACTTGGCCAGCTTTAAGAAAATTTGTCCCAAGCTGGATATCAGCCAGACAGAGCAGCAGCTAAGCGGTGTGACGGTAAGGCTGTGGTCTGAGCAGACAGACTGGGCAGCAGAGCAGGTCGCCGACGTTGTGATAGAGGCTTTAGCCTGCACCATACCCATGCCATATCAGCAGGCGATGGCGGCACAGAGTACCATGCCATTGTGGCTGAATCTGGAGTATTTATCGGCAGAAGACTGGATTGAAAGCTGCCATGCGCTGCCATCACCGCAGCCAAATTTACCTCTGAATAAATACTTTTTCTTCCCCGGTTTTACCGGCGCCACCGGTGGCCTGCTGCAAGAAGCTCAGCTGCAACAGCATTTAGCCGCTTTTGCCGCTGATCTGCAGGCACAGCAGCAGTTTTGGACCGCTTTAGGCATTAACAACAGCAGTATCTATCAGCAAAAAATCTCGTTATTTGCTTACGATCACCCACAGCTTGAAAACCTGCTGGCCTGCTGGCAAGCGCACAGCGCACCGTTATTGTGCCTGGTCCCCGAGGGCCTGCTGGCACAGCAACTGACAACGTTGTATCCAGAGTTTGGCGCACAGCGCAGCCTGACCCTGGGGGCGCTAACCCTGGTGATCCTGCCGTTTATGCCGCAGGACGATTACGACAAACTACTGGCGGCCTGTGATATTAACTTCGTGCGTGGCGAAGATTCGGTTATCCGCGCGCACTGGGCGGCCAAGCCGTTTATCTGGCAAATTTACCGCCAAGCTGAGCAAGCACATCTGGAAAAACTCAACGCTTTTATGCAGCGTTATTGCAGTGCAATGCCAGCCGATCTGGCCGGGACAGTGAAAAGCTTCTGGCTGGCCTGGAATACCGACACGCCGTTAGCTGAAAGTTGGCAGCAATTCGCTGCAAAGAGTGAGCAAATCGCCGACTATAACCTGAATTGGCGCGCACAACTAACCGCTAACGGAGATCTTGCCAGCAACCTCGTGCACTTTGTTGAAAAAAAATTTATAATGCGACGCAATTTTTCCTAACGAGAAGATATTTCAGTCATGATGAAGACAGCTCAAGAACTGCGTGCTGGCCAGGTGATTATGGTTGGCAACGATGCAATGGTGATCCAAAAGGCAGAATTTAACAAATCTGGCCGTAACGCTGCCGTTGTAAAAATGAAAATGAAAAACCTGCTGAACGGTCAGGGCATGGAAACGGTTTACCGTGCTGACGACAAGTTCGAGCAGGTAATGCTGGAAACTAAAGAAGTAACCTATTCTTACTTTGCCGATCCTATGTATGTATTTATGGATCAGGAATATAACCAGTATGAAATCGAAGCTGAGTCTATGGAAAGTGCGTTAAAGTACTTAGTAGACGGCATGGAGTGTTCAGTGGTGTTCTACGGCGAGCGTCCAATCTCTGTTGACCTGCCAACTATCGTAGTTCGTACTGTAACCTATACCGAGCCAGCCGCCCGTGGCGACACCTCAGGTAAAGTGATGAAACCAGCGAAAATCGAAACCGGTTTTGAGCTGATGGTGCCGGCTTTCGTTGAAGAAGGCGACAAAATCGAAATCGACACCCGTACTGACGAGTACCGTAGCCGCGCCAAGTAATACTGGCAGGTTAGAAAAGGCGCTTCGGCGCCTTTTTTTATCTTTGTTAGGGGGCAAAGTGAACACTGAAAAAGAAAAAATGCTAAGCGGCCAGTGGTATAACCCACTGGATAAACAGTTAAGTGCTGAACGGCTGGCAGCACGTAAACTGCAGCAGCAGTATAACCAGAGTGCGCCGGATGATGCGCCGGCACGCAGTGCGCTGTTAAAGCAGTGGCTGCCCAACAGCGGTAAACATCTGTATATTGAGCCACCGTTTTTTTGTGATTATGGCTACAACATAACAACCGGCGCTAAAGTGTTTTTTAACTTTAACTGTGTTGTTCTGGACGTGGCGGAAGTACGAATTGGCAACAATGTATTTTTTGGCCCGGCGGTACAAATTTACACGGTAAAGCACCCGCTGGACGCTAAAGCGCGCAACACGCTGATTGAACAGGCGTTGCCGGTCGTCATTGAAGATGATGTCTGGATTGGCGGCGGTGCCATCTTGTTACCGGGCATTAGCATTGGCAAAGGCAGTGTGGTTGCCGCAGGCAGCGTGGTCACCGGGGATATTCCGCCTGGTGTCGTGGCAGCGGGTAATCCGTGCCGTGTCATTAAAGCGGTTACCGAGCAATCACCTTAGCGTGACAGCAAATATAAGTCGCTTAGCGTCATATTGTTGCCACCCAGTTTAAGCTGGCTTAACAGCAGCAGGGCGCTGCTGTAAGCGTCTTCTAACGCGTGGTGATTGGCCATGTCAGGCAAGCCATGACGTTTTAAGCAGTTTGGCAGTTTTAACGCGTCATGCTTGACCACTTTGCCCTGGCGCAGCAGGCGCTGCCACTCCATTTTCATCGTATCGATAAATTTAAAGCGTGGCATTTTGCCAAAGCAGCGCTGACAGGCGGTGCGTAAAAACTGCTCGTCTAAGCCGCTGTGATGGGCAACAAACACATAACCGGCATAGTTGCTTAACAAAGTGGTTAATACGGTGGCTAATTCTTCGCCTTGTTTTAACTGATGATCATGCAAACCATGGTACACCGCGCTTTGGCCAACACTGACCGGGCTGGCAATTAAATAGTGCTTGGCTTCAGATAGGATAATTTCCTGCTGGCGGATAGGCACCCAGCCAATGCTGACAATATGATCTTTTTTCGGGTTTAAGCCGGTAAGCTCCAAATCGAGCACCAGAAACGAGGCCTGTTTTACGCCCGTATTGGCCGCAGGCAACGGCGTTTTAGCAAAACGGTCTACCACAGCGCCTAGGGCGGTATTTTTATTAAACAGCCAGCCAAACATTTACATGTCCCGGCAAAAGCGGTGCTTTAAACTGCTTTGCGCCTCATTAATGACGGCAAAGCTGTCTTTTAGCTGATGGCGGGCCAGGCCGGAAATTTCCATCGGATCCAGCAGGTTGGTCACATCATGGCCCTGTTGTAAATCGTGCTGATGTTTCTCCCAGCGCAGCTGGGCCAGTAAGTCAAAGGCATCTAACAGGTTTTGGCTGTCTTTGCTGTCTAATACATTTTGTGCTGCAAGCTGTTGCAGCCGTTTACGCGTGTTGATTTCATGCAGGCCAACAGACAACGCATAAACCCGCGCCAAATCAGTGATCAGGCTGATACCACGCTTTTTCAGATCTAAGCCTTTTTTGTGTTTGCCATCCTGCTCCAAGATAAAGTTTTTGAAAAATCCCAGCGGAGCAGTGCGCTGCAATGCCGCCTGTGCCAGGTGATACCAAAACAGCGGTGCTTGTGCGGTGCGCTGAAAAATATCTTCCTGCAGGGCGTTAAATAAGCCTTTACTGCCGTCTATTACCCGCAAGTCAAAAAAGATACTGGCTTTTAACAGGGCTTCTGGTGTTGGGGTGGCTATCCAACGGGCAAAGCGGCCTGACCAACCCTTCAGGCTCAGCCGCAGCTCTGCGTTAGACGCCATAATATTGCCGGGGCACAGGCTAATGCCGCAGCGGGCCAGGCCCTGACAGACAAAGTCGGCTAAAGCAGCAAAGTAGTCGGCAATGTCGCCTTGCGGCTGTTTTTCCAGCAATAGCGCATTGTCCTGATCGGCATTTAAACTTTGATCCATCCGGGCCTGTGAGCCAAACGCCAGCCAGCTGAACACACAGGGCGGCTCGCCCAGTTGTTGCTGCGCCAGAAAGATTAAACGCTGGGTAATGGCATCGGTAATAGTGGTAATAATATGGCCAGCCTCATAAGCGGGTACCTGCTGCTTACTTAAAGTTAACGCCAGGGCGCTAATTTGCTGGCTACAGCGCTCTAAGCCATCGACACTGGTTTGGCGGTGAATTTCACCGATTAAATACACCGGATGGTCTTGCTGGCTGCGAATAATATCGGTGGCGGTCAGCATAGCGCAGCAGACGCCGTGCTCCATCACCGGCAGATGGTGAATATTATGCTGGCTCATTTGCTGCACGGCTTCGTACAAATAGGCATGGCGGTCAATGTGCTGGGGCTGGCGCGTCATTACCTGGCTTATCTGGGTGCTGGCAGGCAGGGCGTGTGCCAGTACCCGGTTACGCAGGTCGCGGTCGGTAATAATGCCCACCAGTTTGTCCTGCTCTTCCACCAGCAAAGAGGATACCCGCTGCTCTGACATTAAACGGGCAGCGTCTTGTACACTTTGCTCCGGCCGGATAGCAATTTTACGTTGCTGCACAATATCGCTGATTTTCAGCGTAAAGCGACTGCCTTGCTGTTGCTCGCGGTACTGGTGTAAGCGGCGGCTAAACAGGCGCTGAAAAAAGATATCAACATTTTTATACTGATAGCGGCAGTGGTGAAAAGCATCGGCTTTTAGCCAGTAGACTAAGCCATCTTCTTCACATAGCAGGGTATCGTCATCGGTTAAACCGGTGAGCAGCTGCTGGTAACCGTAGAAGTCACCGCTTTGTAGTTTGGTCAGCAATTGTTGCTGATCGCTGTACAGGGTAAAAATGCCGGTGCGGACAATCAGCAGCCGCTCGCTGCTGATATCCACCTCGTCCTGGCGCTGATGGTAATACACACTGATGTTGGCCGCTAACTGGCTAAGGGAAGCGTTATCAAGCTGATTAAATGGCGTGGTATCAGCAAGAAAATTAATAACATCAGCCACTTCCATAGTGCTCTCCGCTTATTGTCAGCTGGTTTTATTGCCACACAGTGCCTGTAACAGTGGATCATCAGCCGCCAGTGGGCGCCAATCTTTACTCAGCGCGCTATCGGCTGAGGGTAGGGCCAGTTCAGCGGTAAAATCGGCTTGTGCCTGGTGGGTACAGGTAACCACCTGCGGTACGCGGCGCGCTGCAGCGCGTCGTTCAAAGAAATATAAATCAACCAGTTTCAGTGCCGGGTCTTGCTGGTTAGCCGAGGCATTGCCAATATCAGCGGCGATAAAGCGTAAGGTTTGTGGATACAGATAACTCCAGGGCCGCCAAATGGCGGTTTGCTCAATGGTTTTTACCACCATCACGCCTTGCGGTAGCCGGCTGCGATGATGCTCAAACCAGGTGTATTCACTGTGAATTTGAAAGCCCAGCATAGCCGCACCGGCAAAGACCGGTATTAACCAGCGCGGTGCTTTGTTAGCGCTGAGTTTACGCAGCAGCAGTGCCATACCTGCAGCGCCAAGGCCAGCACAAACTGTAGCAATCAATTCCCAAATCATAGTGTTATTCCCGAAAAAGACGGGCTTTCACCATGAAAGCCCGTGTCGTCATTGTTGCCTTGCAAACCGCTTGATTGCAAGGCTTCGCCATTAATGGCCGGTCGCGGCGCCCGCACCTTTAGGGTAACGTACGCTTTCTACCAAGTCCTGAATGTCCTTCGGTGGCGCTTCTGTTGCAGAAGACACGGCAAAGGCGACAATAAAGTTAATCACTGCGCCTACAGCACCAAACGACAGTGGCGATATGCCAAATAGCCAGTTAGCCTGTACGTTTTCAAAGGTATTAGTACCAGGGATAAAGAACCAGCCCAGATACAGGAAGATGTAAATAACGGTAGACAGCAAACCTGCCAGCATACCGGCAATGGCGCCTTTGTTATTTACCCGTTTAGAGAAAATACCCATCATCAGCGCCGGGAAGATAGACGCCGCCGCAATACCAAAGGCCAGTGCCACTACCTGTGCCGCAAACCCGGGCGGATTCATACCCAGCCAGGTTGCTACCACTATCGCAACCGCCATAGAGATACGTGCTGCGAGAAGCTCACCCTTTTCGCTAATGTTAGGGTTAATAGACCCTTTGATTAAGTCATGGCTGACTGCGGATGAAATAGCCAGCAATAAACCTGCTGCGGTTGACAGCGCCGCGGCTAAACCACCGGCGGCAATTAAACCGATAACCCAGCCAGGTAAGTTAGCAATTTCAGGGTTAGCCAACACCAGGATATCGTTATTAACCGTTAACTCGTTGCCATTCCAGCCACGGGCCTGAGCGGTTTCTTTAAATGCTGCAGTGTCGTTGTATAACTGAATACGACCATCGCTGTTTTTATCTTCAAATTTAATCAGGCCGGTTTGCTCCCAGTTCTTAATCCAGTCTGGCCGCTCGGCGTACTCAATCGCATCAGCGGTTGGGCCATCAGGATAAATAGTGGTTAACAGGTTAAGCCGTGCCATTGAGGCCACTGCCGGCGCTGTTAAATACAGCAGCGCAATAAACACCAGTGCCCAGCCGGCTGACCAGCGTGCATCTGATACTTTAGGTACAGTGAAGAAGCGGATAATGACATGTGGCAAGCCTGCAGTACCTATCATCAGCGATAAGGTAAACAGCACCATATTCAGTTTGTTAGTCACATCAGCGGTGTAATCAACAAAACCAAGGTCGCGTACCACTAAATCCAGCTTTTGCAGCAAAGGCATACCAGAGGCGGTGTGTTCAGAGAACAACCCCAGTGGCGGGATAGGGTTACCGGTTAGCTGTAGCGAGATAAACACGGCAGGAATGGTGTAAGCAATAATCAGCACCACATACTGCGCGACCTGGGTGTAGGTAATACCTTTCATACCACCCATAACGGCGTATAAAAATACCACTACACCGGCGATCATCAGGCCGGTATTACTTTCTACCTCTAAAAAGCGCGAAAAAGCCACACCTGCACCCGTCATCTGGCCGATAACATAGGTTACTGACGCAATAATTAAACAGGCTACGGCGACAAAACGGGCGTTTTTACTATAAAAACGGTCGCCGATAAACTCTGGCACGGTAAATTTACCGAATTTACGCAAATAGGGCGCCAGCAGCATAGCCAGCAGCACATAACCACCGGTCCAGCCCATTAAGAAAGTAGAGTTGGCATAACCACCGGCGGCAATTAAACCCGCCATGGAAATGAAAGACGCCGCAGACATCCAGTCGGCTGCCGTCGCCATACCGTTCATTACCGGGTTAACCCCGCCGCCTGCCACATAGAACTCTTTGGTGGAACCTGCACGGGCCCAAATCGCGATAGCGATATAGAGCGCAAAGGAGCCGCCAACGAAAATCAAGTTGATTGCAAATTGACTCATGACGCTGTTACTCCTCGTGCAGGTCAAATTCTTTGTCGAGCTTGTTCATTCTCCAGGCATAGAAGAAGATCAGCGCGATAAAGGTTAAAATGGACCCCTGTTGTGCAAACCAGAAGCCAAGGTCGGTACCGCCTATGCTGATGCCGGCCAGCAGTGGTCTGAATAAGATACCTCCGCCATACGATACCAGTGCCCAGACGATTAGGCTGCCTATGATCAGGCGAAGATTCGCTGACCAGTAAGCCGCCGCATTGCGATCGTGCTCTGTCATAAATACACTCCTTTCCTTTGTTATTTTTATCTTGCAAAGTTAATCTAGCAGCAGTTAACACAAGTGAAAGCCCGACTTTAGTCGAAGTGTCCGGCCGGATATTTGACAGGGCCCGGCCATTGAGCCCAAAGTAAGACAAAACAAAAAACGGGAGAGCGCCTTGGCCGCGTGGGTAGTTGCCATACTGGCATTGTTGTACGTAGGTGGACTGTTCGTTATCGCCAACTGGGGCGAACGCCATGCCGACGATAAACTAATACGAAAGTATGGGGGGCTGATCTACAGCCTGGCGCTGGCGGTGTACTGTACCTCCTGGACTTATTACGGTGCTGTTGGCACAGCGGTAACCCAGGGTTGGGACTATATTCCCATTTACCTGGGGCCGGTGCTGCTGTTTATTTTTGCCCAGCCATTCTTGTTTAAATTGCTTTACGTCACCAAAAAGCAAAACGTTACCTCGGTCGCCGACTTTATCTCCTCGCGCTATGGTAAGCGTAAAAACGTAGCATTAATGGCATCACTGATGTGTTTGGTGGTGGTGGTGCCTTACATCGCGCTGCAGTTAAAAGCAGTGTCCAGTTCCTATCATGTACTGCTGGGCGGTGATTTTACTGACGATGCCAGCCAGTGGTGGCAGGACAGCGCCTTT
Organism: Rheinheimera nanhaiensis E407-8; assembly: GCF_000296695.1. Classification (GTDB taxonomy): domain Bacteria; phylum Pseudomonadota; class Gammaproteobacteria; order Enterobacterales; family Alteromonadaceae; genus Alishewanella; species Alishewanella nanhaiensis. The sequence goes on along the minus strand of NZ_BAFK01000019.1, from coordinate 36,352 downwards.
TTAAGCGCAGTGGCCATGGCGTTTTTTGCCATTTTATTCGGTACCCGTAAACTGCATTTAACCGAGCAAAGCCGTGGCGTAATGGTCGCTATTGCCTTTGAGTCGGTAGTAAAACTGTTTGCATTACTCACCTTAGGTTTGGCGGTGTATGTGTTTGTGCTGGGTGACAGCAGCAGTGTACTTAGCCGCTTTAGCGACCATGCCATGGCGCTGCACTACGCCAGTGAATTTGGTGTCGTTGAGTTTATTACCAAAACCGTACTGGCTACCGTGGCGGTATTTTTATTGCCGCGTCAGTTTCATGTCGCCTTTGTCGAAAATGTGTCGCACCACCATTTACGCCATGCCAGGCGCTGGTTTTCGCTCTATCTGATTTTGGTAACCCTGGTGGTGGTGCCTATCGCTATTGGCGGTATGCAGCTGTTTCCGCAGGCGCTGAATGCCGCTGACAGCTTTGTGTTGTTAATTCCGGCGCAATCGGGTTGGGATACCCTAAGTGTGTTGGTGTTTATCGGCGGCTTTTCTGCGGCAACCTCGATGATCATTATCGCCACCTTGGCGCTCTCTACCATGATCAGTAACGATGTGATCATGCCAGGCCTGCTTAGGCGCAGTAAGCGTCAGGGCCTGGGGCATGACTACAGCTTGCTGATCATTTTAGTGCGCCGCAGCATGATTATCGTCGTCATGGCGCTGTCATATTTATATTACCGGATGTTTGCCCGTAACTACGAGCTGGCAGAGACAGGGCTGTTAGCCTTTGCCTTGGTGATCCAGTTGGCACCGGCAGTTATTGGTGGTTTGTACTGGCGTCGTGGTAACGCCTATGGTGTTTACTTGGGTTTAGCCGTTGGTTTTGTCTTGTGGTTTTATACCCTAATGTTACCGCAACTGGTTAGCACCGGCGCGATAGACAGTAATATTATGCAAACGGGCTTATTTGGCTGGCAGGCACTGGTGCCCACCGCCCTGTTTGGTCTTCAGCTGGACAGTTTAAGCCATGGTGTGCTGTTTTCACTGGGCTTTAACCTGCTGTTTTATGTTTTCGGCTCTATGCTGACCCGTGGCACCTTGCAAGACCGCTTACAAGCCGTCGCTTTTGTTAAGCCCAACCTGCCGGTAAACCATCAGGATACGCCGGCACGGCGCATCCGCATCCGCAATACCGATCTTAAAATTCTGCTGGAGCGTTTTGTCGGCGCTAACCGTGCCGCTGAATGTCTGCAGGAATACGGCCGGCGCCAGCAGCAACCTTTGCAACTGGACGATTACCCCAGTATCGGCCTGGTAGAGCACGTAGAGCGCGAGCTGGCGGGGGTTATCGGCGCATCTTCAGCATCGGCGATGGTTAACGCTGTGCTGGAAGGGCGGCAACTGGCATTTGAAGATGTGGTCACCCTGTTTGACGATACCACCCAGGCTATCCAGTTCTCGCGCAAAATACTGTTTTCTACCTTAGAGCACTTAAGTCAGGGTGTTAGCGTGGTAGACCGCGAGCTGAAACTGGTAGCCTGGAACCGCGCTTATCTGGAGATGTTTGACTACCCGGAAGCGATGGTGCGGGTAGGCCGGCCCATTGCCGACATAGTACGGTTTAATGCCGAGCGCGGCCTGTGCGGCCCGGGCAGTGCAGATGAGCATGTAGAAAAACGCATTGCTCATATGCAAAAAGGCACGCCGCATGTATTTCAGCGCGTCAGGCCCGATGGCAAAGTTATTGAAATGCGTGGCAATCCTATACCCGGCGGCGGTTTTGTTACCAGTTTTACCGACATCTCCGAGCATGTCAAAGCCGTGCAGGCGCTGGCCGAGGCGAAACAGCATTTAGAAGACAGGGTAGCCGAGCGCACCCATACGATTTCAGAGATTAACCACGAATTGCTGGCCGAAGTGCGGCGCCGGCGCGAAACCGAGCAACAATTACTGCAAGCCAAAGCTGAGGCAGAGGTGGCCAATGCCTCGAAAACGCGCTTTCTGGCGCTGGCCAGTCACGATATTCTGCAGCCGCTCAATGCGGCACGCTTGTTTACGGCAGCGCTGGCTGGCAGTACCGAGCGCCAGCAACAGCAACATATTATCGGCCAACTGGATAATTCACTTAAAGCTTCCGAAGAGCTTATTTCTACCTTATTGGAAATTGCCAAGCTGGACGATGGTAAGCTAACGCCTGATGTGCAGCCGGTACCACTTAATGAGCTGCTATCGCAACTGGCTGACGAGTTTAGTTTGCTGGCGCGACAAAAAGGCTTGTCACTGAGTGTGCGCGCGGCTGATTATCAGGTGCAGAGTGACCCGACTTACTTAAGACGTATTTTGCAAAATATGCTGTCTAACGCCATTAAATACACTAAGCAAGGCAGCATTTTATTGGGCTGTCGCAAACGCGGTGCTGATTTGGTAATCCAGGTCTGGGATACTGGCCCGGGTATCGCCGAGGTAGATTTACAGCGTATTTTTGAAGACTTTTACCGTATTGATGCCACAGCTAAAGGCCAGCAGGGCGTAGGGTTGGGGCTTGGCGTGGTTAACCGCATGGCAAGATTGCTGGGGCATCCGCTAAATGTAGCGTCCTGGCCGGGTAAAGGCAGTATGTTCAGTATTCGCCTGCCGCTGGCAAGTGCAGCGGTGCGCGAAAGCCTGCCGTTACCCAGTGGTACTGTGCAGCGGCCGGTGTTGGGGTTGTCTGTGGTTTGTGTTGACGATGATGCAGCCAACCTGGAGGCGTTGAAGGTGCTTTTGGCGCAGTGGCAAATTACCGATGTGATGTGTTTTTATGATGAAGACAGCTTGCTTGAGTATGCGCGCAAGCAGCCGGCGCCAGACGCCCTGCTGATTGACTATCAACTGGGGCAGCAACTAAACGGGCTGCAGTTATACGAAAAAATTAAACTGGCGTGGGGCAACGTAAACGGCATTTTAGTGTCGGCCTCGCCCGAGGCTGGGCTGGCGATGAAAGCCAAGCAGCACGGTTTACTGTTTTTAGCCAAACCGATTAAACCGGCAGCGCTGCGGGCCAGTTTAAATCATCTGAAAATGTTAAAACGCAGCAGCGGGGCGGAATAATCAGGCTACCCAGTGCGGTCAGCCAGGGCGTAGCGGTTATTGCTGCGCCATCGCCTTGTTTACCGGGGGCTCCAGCGTCAGACGCTGCGCCTGGATCACCACCTGTGTGCGGTTAGTCACGCCAAGTTTGCGGAAAATAGCGGTGATATGGGCCTTCACCGTGGCTTCTGAGATGTGTAAATCGTAGGCGATCTGTTTGTTTAACCAGCCCTCGGTCAGATAGTACAGCACCTTATACTGCTGTGCGGTCAGCTGGGCCACTTTGGCAGCCAGATCCAAATCGTCCTCTGCTTCAGTGCTGTGCTGTTCCAGTACCTGTTTTTTCAGGTTGGCCGGCACCCACAGTTCACCTGCCAGCACCGCATTTAACGCCGCGCTGATATCAGCGGGATTCGCAGATTTAGGCACATAAGCCGAAGCGCCAAACGCCATGACGCGGCGGATCACGTCCAGCTCTTCACTGGCAGAAATTACCACTATAGGCAAGGTGGGGAAGCTTTTACGCAGCTGAATTAAGCCGAGAAAGCCGCAGTTACCCGGCATATGTAAGTCCAGAAGTAATAAATCTGTGTCGGGGTGTTGTTCCAGCGCTGCACAAGTGCTGTCGAAGCTATCCGTTTCAATGGTGGCTTTAGTGGCAAAAGTGCTGCTGATGGCATTGATCAAGGCATTGCGAAACAGCGGATGGTCATCAGCGACGATCAGTTTTGCCATCTTATCCTCCAGGCCGGATTGTTATTCTTATTGTCATTATTAGGGTCTTTGTAAGTAAAAGGCCGCTTAAGCGGCCTTTTATACTGAGGTTAGCACAGCATACTGTCAAGCATGCACTGCAGTTGTTGCTTATTTACGGTTCAACCTGTTGTTAACCAGAGTCTCCACTACAGACGGATCGGCCAGGGTGGAGATATCACCCAGCTGGTCATGCTCGTTGGCAGCAATTTTGCGTAAAATGCGCCGCATAATTTTGCCAGAGCGGGTTTTTGGCAGGCCGGTAGGTGCCCATTGGATCAGATCCGGTGTCGCAATAGGGGATATCTCTTCGCGTACCCAGTCGCGCAGTGCTTTAGTCAGCTCACTGCTCGGTTCTATGCCCACCCGTGGTGTGACATAGACATAGATCCCCTGGCCTTTAATATCGTGCGGGTAACCCACCACAGCAGCTTCTGCCACGGCGTCATGCGCTACCAGACAACTTTCAATTTCTGCTGTGCCCAAGCGATGGCCAGAGATGTTTAATACATCGTCGACGCGGCCGGTTAACCAGTAATAGCCATCCGCATCACGTTTAGCGCCATCACCGGTGAAGTACAAACCAGGGTAGGTGCTAAAGTAGGTTTGCTCAAAGCGTTCATGGTCGCCGTATACAGTACGCATCTGACCGGGCCAGCTGTCTTTGATCACCAGGTTGCCTTCACATTCGCCGCTTAACTCTTTGCCATCGTTATCGACAATTGCCGGTTTTACGCCAAAGAAAGGCCGGGTGGCCGAGCCCGGTTTCAACGCCGTACAACCCGGTAATGGCGTAATTAAAATGCCGCCGGTTTCCGTTTGCCACCAGGTATCAACGATAGGGCAGTGACCTTTACCAAATTTGTCGTGGTACCAATTCCAGGCCTCTGGGTTAATGGGTTCACCGACGCTGCCCAGTGTCTGCAGCGATGACAGTGAACAGCCTTCTACCGGCGCGTCACCGTGCGCCATCAAGGCGCGAATCGCGGTTGGTGCAGTGTAAAGAATATTTACTTGATATTTATCAACAATTTGTGCCATGCGTTTTACGCTGGGGTAATTAGGCACACCTTCAAACATCACGCTGGTGGCGCCGTTAGCCAGTGGGCCATACACAATGTAGCTGTGGCCGGTAACCCAGCCGATATCAGCTGCGCACCAATACACATCGCCGTCGTGATAGTCAAACACATACTGGTGAGTCATAGAGGCATACACCATATAGCCGCCGGTAGTATGCAGCACGCCCTTAGGTTTACCGGTAGAGCCGGAGGTATAGAGGATAAACAGCGGATCTTCGGCGTTCATTGGCTCTGCCGGGCAGTCACTGCTTTGCTTGCTTAACAGCTCGTGATACCAAACATCGCGGCCATCTTTACCGGCCTGCATATCGACATTTTTGCCCACGTGTTTGACGACGATGACATTTTGCACCGGTGAGTCAGCGCCCAAATGTGCCAGTGCCATGTCGGTATTATCTTTAAGATTAGTCACCCGGCTGCCGCGCAGCGCCTGATCTGCGGTAATCACCAGCTTAGAGTCACAATCGACAATACGACTGCCCAGAGCGTCTGGCGAAAAACCGGCGAAAACGACCGAGTGCACAGCACCAATACGGGCACAGGCCAAAAGTGCCACAGCCGCTTCAGGGATCATCGGTAGATAAATAGTAACCCGGTCACCTTTTTTAACACCCAGCGCTTTCATACCATTGGCCAGCTTGCACACCTGCTGATGCAGCTCGCTGTAGGTCACTGACTTTTGTACCTCTGGTGAGTCGCCTTCCCAATAATAAGCAACCTGATTGGCCCGCTCGGGTAAATGCCGGTCCAGACAGTTGTAACTGGCGTTTAATACGCCATCACTAAACCAGTTAATTTTTACTTTACCGGCAGCAAAGCTGGTGTTCTTTACCTGCGAAAAGGGCTTGAACCAATGCAGGCGTTTACCGTGCTCGGCCCAGAATGCTTCGGGTGCATCAACAGATTGTTGGTACATGCTTAGATAATTATCGTTGGTCAGCAGCGAGCGTTTAGCTGCACTGGCTGGTACCGGAAATACTGTTGGATTTGACATAACTTCCCCTGTGAGAGCTTCTTAAATAATGCTGTGATCTTTCTATCGAAGCCGCGTCTTATTTGAAATTAGACCTTAGTCTAGCCAACTTTTCGCCGGGTGGCTAACACCAGGTTAACCCCGCTGAGTTAACCCTGTAGAGGCAGTTTAACTGCGACTAAAGGCTAATTGCGGGATTGACGCCGGTGCACCAAAGTTGAGTGGCAAAATTACCATTACAAGAACGAAGATGGAGAGACGGCAAATGAAAAAAATAACAACAGTATCTTACCTCGCGGCCTGTATAGCTTTGGCAAGTGGCGCGGTGCAGGCAAATGGTTTCAACATAGGTGACACTGATGTCACCTTTGGCGGTTATGTCAAACTTGATGCAATGTATACCGATAGCTCAGATGGACAGATCGCCACTGGTATCGGCAGAGACTTTTATATTCCAAGTTTAACGCCTGTTGGCGGTGCGGATGAGGGCGGTACCTTTGATTTTCATGCCCGTCAATCACGCTTCTTCTTTAAAACCAATACTAAGCTGGAGAATGGCAAAACATTAGGCGGGCATATCGAGCTGGATTTTATGGTTACCGCCGGTGGTGATGAGCGTATTACCAATAGTTATTCACCACGCTTGCGCCAGGCGTTTATTACTTATGATGGTTGGTTGTTTGGTCAGACCTGGACCACCTTCATGGATTTAAATGGCTTTCCTGATACTTTAGATTTTATCGGTAATACCGATGCAATGGTGTTCGGTCGCCAGGCGCAAATTCGCTACACCAGCGGCAATTTTCAGGTGGCCATCGAAAACCCGGAAACGACCGTAACGCCTTTCGGTGGTGGACCGCGTATTACAACAGACGATAATGCCACGCCGGATCTGGTGTTTAAGTATGGTCAGAAAGCGGATTGGGGGACCTGGTCAGTGTCGGCATTAGTGCGCCAGCTTGCCTATGAGAGTGGCGCTATCGACAGCACAACATCTGCGTTTGGTGTAAGTGCAACGGCTAAAATCCTGTTAAGTAATAACAACGACATCCGTATCACTGCAACTACCGGCTCAGGTGTTGGCCGCTATATTGGCTTAAATACCGCAAATGGTGCAGTGCTTGATGCTAACAATGAGCTTGAAGCGATTGACTCGACAGCTTTTGCCATCGCCTACAAACATAACTGGAATAGTCAGTGGCGTAGTAGTCTGGTGTATTCACTGCTGAGTGTGGATAACGATGTCGCTCTCACCGGTGCTGGGGCGACTAAAACCACCAATAGCTGGACAACTAACCTGATTTATCAGGCTGCAAAGAAGCTGATGTTCGGTATTGAGTATAAATTTGCAAACCGGGAGATAGAATCTGGCCTGGACGGTGATATGAACCGCATCCAGTTTAGTGCCAAGTACGATTTCTAAGCTGTAAACGGGATTACTTGTAGGCGCGCATAATTGCGCCCTTATAGTTTCTGCGTTATATCGCAGAGGCGATTCTGTAATAAAGAGGGCGCTTTATTGCGGTCTTATTGTTTCTGCATTATTTATTCGACTAAGAGCGGTGTAAAAAACTTCATTAAAAGAGTGCAATAAAAAGGGGCGCAATAATGCGCCCCTACGTTATTTAACCAGTGCTAATTCAAGCTGATTATTCATCTGACTTAGGTTTGGTCATTGGCGCACTGACGGCCTGGCGGGCAAAGGCAGAACCTGCAGGGCGCTGCGAGCTTGCTACGCTGGGCCGCGCTTCAGCCGGCATTACTGCCGGCTGTTCTGCCACTGCAGCTTCTGTGCTCTCGCTCAGTTCTGGCTTAGTCATAGTGGCTACTACCATTTGTGCATAACGGCTTTTGGCCGGAGCATGGCTTGCTGCAACTTGTGGTTCAGCTTTTACCGCTGCCGTCGGAGCAGCCGCTTCTGTAGTCGCTTCTGCACTAATTGCCGGGGCGGCTGCAACGGGTTGTGCTGCTGGCTCTGCAGTGACTACTTCAGTAGCTGGAGCAGGTGAGGCTTGTATCTCTCGCGCTGCTTGCTGCAGGTTTTCTTCCTGCTGCGCTTCTGCCACTGCTACAGCATCCGCTTTTTTCGCCGGTTTACGCCGGCTGCGGCTTTTCGGCTTATCGGCGTCATCCGCTGTAGCTGTCTCTGTTTGCTCTGCTGTCTCTGGCTGCCTGGCAGTGTCATCTGCAGTGGCAGTGTGTTGTGCCACTGACTCACTCTGTTCAGTTGCTGTAACACTGCTGTCAGCTGAGGCCTCAACGCTCAGTATTTCAGCTGGTGCAGTTTCAGCTGCAACTTCAGGCACAACATCGCTGTCGGCTTGAACGGCAGGCTCGGCATCAACATCGGCACTGGCTACTTCAGTTTGTTCCTGATCTTTTTTGCGCTTTTGACCTGCGGCACGCAAGTGACGTGGCGAGCGGCGGTTACGGCTACGAGGCTCAGTGCTCTCGCTTGTCGCATCAACAGCGTCCTCAGTGGAGCTGCTGTCGTTAGCAGTTGCTGTTACTACCACAGGCTCTGTAACATCAGCTTCGGTGTTGGCATCAGCCACAACAGCCGGTGTTACCATTGCGGTCATCACTTCTTGTACTACCGCTGTTTGCTCTTGAGTTTGCTCAGCAGGCTGATTCTCTGCCGCAGCGGTTTTTTCCATCCGCACTGATTTACGCATATTACGGCGCTGACGACGCTCTGCTACACGTTGTGGTGTATCGTCATCGTCTTTTTCCGGCGCTGCAACCACTGGCTTGTCCTGCGGTTTTCTGGCTTCATGCTCTTTGCGCACAGGGCGCTGCTCTTGCGCTGCTCTGGCCGGACGCTCGGCTTTTAGTTGGGCATCCTCTTTTGCCACGGTGTTAACCGGCTTATCGTCTGAGTCATTGCGACGACGTGGTTTATTACGGCGACGGTTATCGCGGTCATTGTCACGTGCGCCGTTGCGATTGCCGTCACGCGCACCATCGCGGCCGTTATTGCGGCTGTTGCTGCGCTGTGTTGGCTTCGCTTTGGTGTCATCAGCGGCAGCTTGAGCTGGTGCAAACAGTTTGCCAAACCAGTTGCTGATAGCCGCAAATAAACCAGGAGTTGCCTTTTCGGCAACTTCGGCTTTTGCTACAGGGCGCGCTGTAGCGCTATCAGCAATATTAATTGCTGAAATGGCCGGTTTTTCCCGCACTGCATCAGAGGCTGGCTGGTACAGGTTGCTGGTTGCTTCCGGTGCTTTTACCAGGTTGTAGCTGACATCATCGATTTCTTCATCAATGCGAATACGGATCACTTCATGGTTTGGCGTTTCCATGTGCTCGTTGGGAATAACAAACACACGGATACCATGGCGTTTCTCAATGCGGCGCACCGCATCACGCTTTTCGTTCATCAGGTAGGTAGCAACTGATACCGGCACCTGGGCATGAATTTGACTGGTGTTGTCTTTAATCGACTCTTCTTCAATCAACCGCAGAATAGACAGTGCGGAAGACTCGGTGCTGCGAATAGTGCCGCGGCCATGGCAGCGTGGGCACACATGCGTTGCCGATTCGCCCAGTGACGGGCGCAGGCGCTGACGTGACATTTCCAGCAAGCCAAAACGCGAAATGCGGCCAATCTGTACGCGGGCGCGGTCATGTTTTACCGCATCTTTTAAGCGGTTTTCCACTTCACGCTGATGGCGTACCGGCGTCATATCGATAAAGTCGATAACAATCAGGCCACCCAGGTCACGTAAACGTAACTGGCGGGCAATTTCATCGGCCGCTTCTAAGTTAGTGTTAAACGCCGTCTCTTCGATATCGCCGCCTTTGGTGGCTTTAGACGAGTTGATATCAATAGCAGTTAAGGCTTCAGTACTGTCGATAACGATAGAGCCGCCGGAGGGCAGGCGCACTTCACGGCGAAAGGCTGATTCAATCTGGGTTTCAATCTGAAAATGCATAAACAGTGGCACTTCACCCTGATACAGCTTAACGCGGTGGGCAAAGTCGGGCCTAAACTGCTGAATATACACTTTGGCTTCTTCAAAGATGCGCGGGTTATCGATCAGAATTTCGCCGACATCGCGGCGCAGGTAATCGCGGATAGCGCGAAATACTACGTTACTTTCCTGATGGATTAAAAACGGTGATGGCCGCTTTTGCGCTTCTTCAGTAATGGCAGACCAGTGCTTTAACAGCGCTTTTAAATCGTAATCCAGCTCTTCAAAGGATTTACCGACACCGGCAGTGCGGACAATTAAGCCCATGCCATCTGGCATTTGCAGCTGGCCTAATGAATCTTTCAGCTCCTGGCGCTCATCGCCTTCAATGCGGCGTGAAATACCACCGGCGCGCGGGTTATTTGGCATCAGCACCAGGTAAGAACCGGCCAGGCTGATAAAGGTGGTTAACGCTGCGCCTTTTTGGCCACGCTCTTCTTTATCAATCTGAATAATGACTTCCTGGCCTTCTTTTACCACTTCTTTAATGTTGGGGCGGCCATCAAAACTATAACCAGAAGGGAAGTACTCGCGGGAAATTTCTTTTAAGGGTAAAAAGCCGTGGCGCTCGGCGCCGTAGTCAACAAAGGCGGCTTCTAAGCTGGGTTCAACCCGGGTGATTTTACCTTTGTAAATATTGGCTTTTTTTTGTTCGTGGCCCGGGCTTTCTATGTCCAGGTCATACAGCTTCTGGCCATCGACCAGCGCAACGCGGATTTCCTCTTCCTGCGTGGCGTTAATTAACATTCTCTTCATCGTTAGTGACTCGCAATTTTGCAGCCACAACGCAGCCCACTGGGCATCTGCGTGTTCAGACGTTATCAAACACTATATGGGTGCAGTCTCACGACTGGAATGTCTGAAGAAACCAAATTGTCACTGTAAGGGCTTTTGTGGTGGCGCTACAGTTTATACTGTTTTCGTTTTTGGATCTGAAACACACCGCCTTACGGCGCTGCGTTATAGCAATATCTTTATATGCTCTGGTTAACCGGAATTCATGTTTTGCCGCTGTTGATAACAGATTACGCAACATTATCTCAGGCAAATGGCGTTTGGTTTACGCCGGGGGTATAAAAAACGTTGGTTTTCACCACGATTTCGGTATGATCAGTCCCCCAAACGCTGCCGCACAAATTCTCTTACGTTACTTTGAGCGCCCTAATTGCCAGTTTTGGCAGAATTAGCGGGGGGATTATCCCACTAACATGCAGCCAATAGCAACTGAAATCTAATATTAGCAGAGTATTGCAAACCCATGACGGATGAAATCAAGTTACCTGTACAAATAGTTGAAATAGAACCTGATTTTATTGGTCAGCGCATAGACAATTTTTTGTTAGCACGGCTTAAAGGCGTGCCAAAAAGTGTCATTTATCGGGTTTTGCGCAAAGGTGAGGTGCGAGTGAACAAAAAACGCATCAAACCCGAGTACAAACTGCAGCAGGGCGATGTGGTGCGTATACCACCCATTACGGTAGCAACCCAGGCTGAACCGGTGTCGGTTAAGCTGTCGCTGGTGAAAAATCTAGAGCAGCATATTTTATTTGAAGATAACGACTTGATTGTACTGAATAAACCATCTGGCATGGCGGTGCATGGTGGCAGCGGTTTACAGTTTGGTGTTATCGAAGCCCTGCGGGCACTGAGGCCGCTGGCCAAGCATTTAGAGCTGGTGCACCGGTTAGACCGCGATACTTCAGGCTGTTTGTTAATTGCCAAAAAACGCTCGGTGTTAACCCATTTACATGAGCAGCTGCGCAACAAAACGGTAGAGAAAAAATACTGGGCGCTGGTAGCGGGTGACTGGGACAACAAGGTGCGTAAAGTGACCGAGCCGCTGAAGAAAAATACCTTACAGTCAGGCGAGCGGGTAGTACGGGTAGATGAGCAGGACGGCAAACCGTCGGAAACGCGCTTTCGCATTTTACAGCGTTACCAGCAAGGCACTCTGGTAGAGGCGTTTCCGGTAACGGGGCGCACCCATCAAATTCGCGTGCATACAGCCTGTAAAGGTCACCCGATCGCTTGTGATGATAAGTACGGTGATAATGTGTTTACCGCACAAATGCAGCAGCTTGGCCTGAACCGGTTATTTTTACATGCCAAAACCTTAAGCTTTATGCATCCGATGAGCGAAACCACCCTGCGGATAGAGGCACCGCTGGATGAGGCGCTTGAGCAGGCACTTAGCAAATTAACGAGAAAGTAATGCAACAGATAGCAGTAGAGAAAGTCGCGTTAGTGGTGTTCGATTGGGACGGCACTGTGATGGACTCGGTTGGCCGTATAGTGTCCTCGTTACGTGCCGCCGCCGGCATCGCTAAGCTTAAGGTGCCGACCGAGCATGCGGCAAAACAGATTATTGGTCTGAGCCTGGATCCGGCCTTTGATATATTATTCCCCGGCATTACTGAGGCGCAGCGCGCACTGATGTTTCAGCATTACCGCGACCATTATATGCTGCACGACACCACGCCAACACCGCTATTTAGCGGGGTAGAGCAGGTACTAAGCCAGCTTAAAGACAGCAATATTAAACTGGCAGTGGCAACCGGCAAGCAGCGGCGCGGCTTAAACCGCATGTTTGATGAAACCGGTTTGGCTAAGTATTTTGATACCAGCCGCTGCGCCGATGAAGCGCAATCTAAGCCGCACCCGGATATGTTGCAGCAAATTTTGCATCAGTTGGATGTGCCGGCACAGCAGGCCATTATGGTGGGTGACACCAGCCATGATATGAAAATGGCCCAGGCGATCGCCATGCCACGCGTTGGCGTAACCCATGGTGTGCATGGCCGCGAGGTATTAAGCCAGTTTGAACCCAAAGCCATTATTGATAGCCTACCAGAGCTTATGGACCATATTTACTAGTCTTTGTCGGTGTTAGGACAGCACCGGGTTGCCCACGTCAACACGCCGTGAACCCATCCCTGGGGGCTCGATTCGGCCATCCTGGCCTGCAACGGTTGACTTAGAGCAATCCGGTACCGTCCCACGCTAAGCTGGCTTGTTAAGCAGTATATTAAAACCCTCATTTAGCAAAAGCCGATTTAGCTGAAGCAGAGGCAAACCCATCAAACTATTAGGGTCATTACCCTCCAGCTTATCAAACAGGCAAATACCCAGCCCTTCACTTTTAAAACTGCCGGCACAGTCCAGTGGCTGCTCTTTTTCAACATAAGCGCTAATCTCGGCCGCTGACAGATGGCGAAATTGTACATGAAAGGGCTCAATAATAACTTGCTGACGTGCCGTGGCCGCATTAATCAGCGCCAGGCCGGTAAGAAAAGTGACCCTTTGGCCACTGAAACGGCGCAACTGCGCGCAGGCGTTTGCGACGCTATGCGGTTTGCCGATAATCGCATTGTCAAATACCGCCACCTGGTCAGATCCAATGACTAAACCAGAGCTTAAACCGGCGGCCACCGCCTGTGCTTTAGCCAGTGCCAGACGGCTGACCAACTGGGTTGCGGTTTCGCCGGCCAGCGGCGTTTCATCTACCTGTGGCTTAACCGCTGCAAAATCACGGGTCAGCTTGCTTAACAGTTGCTGGCGGTAAACCGACGTTGATGCCAGATAAAGCGCTGGCAAGGTCGCATCAGACATAAATAAACGCACCGGGTTAATTCAATTGTGGCTACTTTAAACAGAATGCTAAAATAGCGCGAGAAAAACCGGAAAAAACTGCCAGATCCCTTTGACAGTAAAGGGTGGCTTCTATATGATGCGCGCCTTATGCAAAAAGTAAAAATGCCCGTTACTATAGATCCGGTTAAAGCCGCGCAAAAACGCTCTGATTATGAGGGTGTTATACCGTTGGTAAATTTAACCCGATTAACCGAAAGTCTGCTGCATAAGCAGGGTGAGGTAGCGGTACGAGTTGAATGCGGTACTGACCAGCAAGGCCTGACTGTAATACAGGGTAGCGCCAGTTGCGAAGTGAGTGTAACCTGCGAGCGTTGTGGTGATGCCATGACACTGTCGCTGGACTGCAATTTTGCATACACTCCGGTTAAACCGGATGATGACGCTGCTTTGGAGTTAATTCCCGAGCGCTACGACGTGATCGAGAAAGACGAACACGGCGAGATAAATTTACGACAGTTAGTGGAAGATGAGCTGATCCTGGCTTTGCCATTGTTCCCGATGCACGACGAAGCGGTTTGCGCCGTTAGTGCGGCATCGATGAGCTTCGGCGATATTGGCCCGGAACCGGAAAAACCCAATCCTTTCGCTGTACTGGCAGAATTAAAGAAAAAGTGAGTTTAGGAGAAATACCATGGCTGTTCAGCAAAACAAAAAATCACGTGCACGCCGCGACATGCGTCGTTCACACGATGCATTAACTGGCCCAACGCTGTCAGTTGATTCTACTACCGGTGAAACGCACCGTCGTCACCACATTACTGCCGATGGTTACTACAAAGGCCGTAAAGTAAAATAAGTCTGAGTGCACCGGGTGCAGCCGCTTAAGCTGACACTTGCTTTAGACATGATGGGGGGCGATCACGGCCCCCATACTACTATTCCTGCCGCCCTGGCAGCTGTCTGCGAATTTCCTGAATTACAGCTTATTCTCTGTGGCGATGAAGCCGTGTTAACCGAGCAGTTAAAACTGCACGGCGTGTTTCCGCACCCGCAATTAACTGTGCGCCACTGCAGCCAGGTGGTGTCGATGGCCGACAAACCATCGGTGGCGCTGCGCTCCAAACGTGACTCCTCCATGCGCGTCGCGCTGGATTTAGTCGACAAAGCCGAAGTACAAGCTTGCGTTAGCGCCGGCAACACCGGGGCTTTAATTGCGATGGCGCATTTTGTGCTGAAAATGCTCAACGGCGTCGATCGACCGGCACTGATCAGTGCTTTGCCCGCCATTGAAGGCAATCCGGTGTATATGCTGGATTTGGGTGCCACAGTAAACTGTGACGCCGATACCTTGTTTCAGTTTGCCGTGATGGGCGCGGTAATGGCCGAAGAAGTGATTGGTATCAGCCAGCCCAAGGTAGCGCTGTTGAACATGGGCGAAGAAGAGATCAAAGGCTCAGATCAAATTAAACGCGCTGCTATGTTACTGGCCGATTGCAACGACATTAATTACATCGGCTACATTGAGGGTAACGATATTTTTACCGGCAAGGCCGATGTTATCGTTTGTGATGGTTTTGTCGGCAATGTGGCGCTAAAAACCTGCGAAGGCGTAGCAAAACTGATTTTGCGCCGCTTTGAGTCCAGCATTAAAGATAAGGTGGCTGCGCAATTATTCGGCTGGCTGATCAAACCTTTTATTAAAAACCTTTATCAGGGTGTGAACCCCGACCACTATAACGGTGCAAGTCTGATAGGATTGCGCGGAATTGTAGTGAAGAGTCATGGAAATGCGTCGAAAGATGCCTTTCTCAGTGCCATCCGGCAAGCGGTACGTGAAGTTGAACGTCAGGTACCGGCTAAGATAAAAGATCGGTTGGAACACGTATTAATTGATAAAGCGTAGGTCCTCATGTATTCACGCATTATAGGTACCGGGAGTTATTTCCCGTCGCAGGTTCGTAGCAACGCTGATTTAGAGTCTATGGTAGAAACCACAGATGAGTGGATCATTGAACGCACCGGCATTAAAGAGCGCCGCATTATCGGTGACGATGAAACGGTAGCGACTATGGGCGCGCAGGCGGGCTTAAAAGCCATCGAAGCGGCCGGCATCGATAAAAACAGCATAGATATGATTATCTGTGCCACCACCAGTGCCTCCCGCGCCTTGCCCAGTGCAGCCTGTGAAATTCAGCGCGAGCTGGACATTCCGGCTATTCCCGCTTTTGATATTGCTGCCGCCTGCGCCGGGTTTTGTTACGGCTTAAGTGTGGCCGATCAATATATTAAAAACGGTCTTGCCAAGCGTATTTTGGTGGTGGGCTCCGATTGTTTATCCCGTTTAGTGTCACCGGAAGACAGAAGCATGGTGATCCTGTTCGGTGATGCCGCCGGCGCGGTGATTCTGGAAGCCTCAGAGCAGCCCGGTATTTTATCTACGCATATTCACGCCGATGGTAAATATTCAGAGCTGTTATACGTTGATAACCCGATACGCGGTGACGAGCAATCTGTACACAGCTCCTGGGGCTCAATGAAAGGCAATGACGTCTTTAAAGTGGCAGTAACCAAGCTGTCCGAAGTGGTCGAGCAGACGTTGGCGGCTAACAATCTGGATAAATCACAGATCGACTGGCTGGTACCGCATCAGGCTAACCTGCGTATCATTTCTGCCGTTGCGCGCAAATTAGATATGTCGATGGAGCAGGTTGTTATCAATCTCGATCGCTACGGCAATACCTCGGCCGCCACAGTGCCAACCGCTTTAGACGAAGCCATTCGCGATGGCCGTATCCAACGGGGTCAAACCTTATTGCTGGAAGCCTTCGGCGGCGGTTTTGCCTGGGCTTCAGCGCTGGTGCGTTATTAAGCACTAGCCAGTAATATTTTTAATCTTTGCAGGATCTATTATGACAACCAAACTTGCAATTGTATTTCCCGGTCAGGGCTCGCAAAGCGTGGGCATGCTAGCCGATTTATATGCCGAATTTGACACAGTAAAACAAACCTTTGCTGAAGCCTCTGCAGCATTGGGCTACGACTTATGGGCGCTGGTGGCACAAGGCCCGGAAGCCGATTTAAACGAAACGCACCGTACCCAGCCGGCGCTGTTAACCGCGTCGGTGGCAGTGTGGCGCTTATGGCAGCAGCAGGGTGGTGCGACACCTGCCTATTTTGCTGGCCATTCGCTGGGCGAGTATTCGGCGCTGGTCTGTGCCGGTGTGCTGTCTTTAGCCGATGCGGTAAAACTAGTGGAAAAACGCGGGAATTATATGCAGCAGGCGGTGCCGGCCGGTGTTGGCGCCATGTCGGCCATTATTGGTTTGGATGACGCGGCCATTGCTGTTGCCTGTGAGCAGGCAGCGCAGGGCGAAGTGGTATCGCCGGTAAACTACAACTCGCCAGGCCAGGTGGTGATTGCCGGCCATAAGGCCGCAGTAGAGCGGGCCGGTGAGCTGTGTAAAGCCGCAGGCGCCAAACGTGCGCTGCCATTACCGGTGAGCGTGCCGTCACACTGTGCATTAATGCGCCCGGCGGCGCAAAAATTAGCCCAGGATTTAGCGGCACTTAGTTTTAATGATGCTGTCATACCGGTGGTGAATAATGTCGATGTTGCCGTAGCCAATGATAGCGCCGCGGTGAAAGATGCGTTGGTACGCCAGTTATACAGCCCGGTGCGCTGGACCGAAACCATCGAGTGGTTATCAGCGCAGGGGGTAACCCAGGTATTAGAGCTGGGCGCCGGTAAGGTGCTTAGCGGTCTGATTAAACGTATCGATAAAGAACTTGTTACCAGCTCAGTAGGCGATGTCGCCTCGCTGCAAGCGGCATTAAGCGCAGAATAAAGGATTACAGATGACACAGTTTATTTCTTTAGAAGGTAAAGTTGCCCTGGTAACCGGTGCCAGCCGCGGCATTGGCCGTGCTATTGCCGAGCAATTGGCCGCACTGGGTGCCAAAGTCGTTGGCACTGCCACCTCAGAAAAAGGCGCTGCAGCAATTAGCAGCTATTTAGGCGATAACGGCTGCGGCCTGGTGCTAAACGTTGCGGATACGGCGTCAATTGAACAATGTTTAGAGCAAATTAAAAACCAGTTTGGCGAAATCGATATTCTGGTTAATAATGCCGGCATTACGCGCGACAATTTACTTATGCGGATGAAAGATGAAGAGTGGTTTGACATTATGCAAACTAACCTCACCTCAGTGTATCGCTTAAGTAAAGCAGTGCTGCGCAGCATGATGAAAAAGCGTTTTGGCCGTATTATCAGCATAGGCTCGGTGGTGGGCTCTATGGGCAACGCCGGTCAGACTAACTATGCTGCGGCTAAAGCCGGTGTGTTAGGCTTTACCAAATCACTGGCGCGCGAAGTGGCGTCACGCGGTATTACCGTAAATGCGATAGCGCCGGGTTTTATTGACACCGACATGACCAAAGAGCTGTCGGATGAGCAAAAAGAAGCGATTTTTGGCCAGGTGCCGGCAAACCGTTTAGGCCAGCCGGAAGAAATTGCCGCTACCGTTGCGTTTTTAGCCTCTAATCAGGCGGCGTACATTACCGGCGAAACGATTCACGTAAACGGCGGCATGTATATGGTGTAACTTGGGGTTGCCAAGCAGGTTTGACCAGCGCAAAATGCTTGTCGGTTTGCTTGCAACACAACAGGCTTACGCATAAACTAGCGCCACACCAAATTGCACGAATTGTTGCGATTTATATGAGAAAAAGGAAGAAAAGATGAGCAACATCGAAGAACGCGTTAAGAAAATTATCATTGAACAACTGGGCGTTAAAGAAGACGAAGTGAAAAACGAAGCGTCTTTTGTTGACGATCTGGGCGCTGACTCACTGGACACAGTAGAGCTGGTTATGGCGCTGGAAGAAGAGTTCGATACTGAAATTCCTGACGAAGAAGCTGAGAAAATCACTACTGTTCAGTCTGCTATTGATTACATCAAAGCACACGCTGAGTAAGTTATCAGCTTGCAGAACGGGTAGCTAAGCTACCCGTTTTCGTTTTAAGACTTTACAAATTTCCATGGCGGAGGGTTTTGTGGCAAAACGTCGTGTGGTTGTTACCGGTTTAGGCATGTTAACGCCGCTGGGTAATGATGTTGCCTCAAGCTGGCAGGGTTTACAGCAGGCGAAAAGCGGTATTTCACTGATCGAGCATTTCGATACCAGTGCATACAGCACTAAGTTTGCTGGTTTGGTGAAAAATTTTGATGTAGAGCCATTTTTTGCTGCGAAAGAAGCAAAAAAAATGGACTTGTTTATTCAGTACGGTGTAGCGGCCGGTATTCAGGCCTTTCGTGACTCTGGCCTGGAAATTACCGAGCAAAATGCACCGCGTATTGGCGCGGCTATCGGCTCTGGTATTGGCGGTTTGGGGTTAATTGAAGAAAACCACACCAAACTGATTAACAGCGGCCCTAAGCGGCTGTCACCGTTTTTTGTGCCGTCTACCATCATTAATATGATTGCCGGCCAGCTCTCTATTATGCTGGGCTTGCAGGGGCCAAATATCAGTATTGTTACCGCCTGTACTACCGGCGTGCACAATATCGGCCATGCGGCGCGCATGATCAGTTATGGCGACGCCGACGTGATGATTGCCGGTGGTGCCGAAAAAGCCTCAACGCCACTGGGTATGGGCGGTTTTGGTGCCGCACGTGCCTTGTCTACCCGCAACGAGGCGCCAGAGCAGGCCAGCCGGCCCTGGGATAAAGACCGCGATGGTTTTGTGCTGGGCGACGGTGCCGGTGTGATGGTGCTGGAAGAGTACGAGCACGCCAAAGCCCGTGGCGCAAAAATTTATGCCGAACTGGTGGGCTTTGGTATGAGCGGTGATGCCTATCATATGACATCACCGCCAGAGAACGGCGCCGGCGCTGCCGCTGCCATGCGCAATGCGCTGAACGATGCCGGTGTTAACCCGGAGCAGGTCAGTTACATTAACGCCCACGGCACCTCAACGCCCGCCGGTGATATAGCTGAAACCAAAGCGATTAAAACGGTGTTTGCCGGCAATGTAGATAAACTGATGGTCAGCTCGTCCAAGTCGATGATTGGCCACCTGCTAGGCGCTGCCGGCTCGGTAGAGTCGATTATCACTGTATTATCGCTGCAGGATCAGCTGGTGACGCCAACCATTAACCTGGATAACCCGGATGAAGGCTGTGATCTGGATTATGTGCCGCATCAGGCCCGTCAGGTAACAATGGATTATGCGCTGTGTAACTCCTTTGGCTTTGGCGGTACTAACGGCTCCATTCTGTTTAAACGCGTTTAATACGCGGGTTAAACCAGTGTAATTGCCTGTTTTTACAGCAATCGTTAATTTTGTAACAGCGCTAAGGCTGCCTGCGGGCGGCCTTTGTTTTATCGGCATTTTAAGGCATACTGCGGCCAGATTTATTTTATCTGGTTAAGCGGATGGCAGTTAGCCTGAACGATCGCAGTTTTAATTACGGAGACGGCACCTTTACCACCATGCAGGTACAGCAGGGGCGTATTCAGTTGTGGCCCTTGCATCTGCAGCGTTTGCAACACGCCGCCACCGTACTGGGGTTTACCGGTATCAATTGGCAGCAGCTGCAGCAGCAAGCCTTTGCGGCGGCTTCGGCTTACACAGATACACCGCAGGTATTAAAGTTGTTGCTATCGCGCGGCGAGGGTGGCCGCGGTTATGCCACTGCCGGTGTAACTGATGCCAGGCTGTATATCAGCAGCAGCGCCATGCCGGATTATGAAGAGATACGCCGCAGCGGGGTGCGCATGCAGCTGGCACAACTAAAGCTGGCGGTGCAGCCTGTGCTTGCAGGGCTTAAACATAATAACCGTTTAGAGCAGGTGCTGTTAAAGCAAGAGCTTGCCGGCACTGACGCTGATGATTTACTGGTGCTGGATCAGCAGGGTTATATCACCGAGGCTACTGCCGCTAATGTGTTTTTCTACCGTGAGAATAATTGGTACACGCCAGCACTTAAACGGGCCGGTGTGGCCGGTGTGATGCGTCAACATCTTATGCAACAAACTGCGGTAACAGAAGTAAATTGGCAACCATCAGAGCTTAACCATATTGATGCCATGTTTATTTGTAACGCCCTGATGGGCATAGTGCCGGTATCCATGCTGGCCGGTAAAGCCCTAGCGCTTAAGCCGGTACAGCAATTTAGCGAGTCACTGGTATGGTAAAACAACTGAAATGGCTAAGCTTGCTGGTTATCTCGGCAATAGTGCTGCTGCTCGGCGCTTATCTTGCGCTTGTTAACCATATCGCTCAGGTAGGTCTTCAGTTACCGGCAGGTATTCATCAGGTTAATGCCGGCAGCTCGGCGCTAAGCTTGTGCCGCCAGTGGCAGCAACAAGGGTTTATTAGCAGCACAGATTGTCAGCTGCTGCGGCTGTATTTAAAACTTAAGCCCGGCGAGGGCGCTGTAAAGCAGGGCGTGTACCGGCTTAATACTGAAAAGCGCCTGCTGGACGTGCTGGCACTGTTTCGCAGTGGCCGTGAAGCGCAGTTTGCCATTACCCTGATAGAAGGTGAAACGCTGGCACAAAGCCTGAACCGCTTAGCACAGGCGCCTTATTTAGTGCAGGATCTGGACTCCGCCGCGCAGGTGCAGGCATTGCTGCAATGGCCACCAGAGTGGGGCGAGCCGCCGTTATCCAGCGAAGCCCTGTTATACCCCGATACCTATTACTACACAGCGAACAGTCGCTTAAGTGCGCTGGTAAAACGGGCCCAGCAGTTACTGCTAACTGAACTTGAACACGCCTGGCAGCAGCGACAGGGCGATTTGCCGCTGCAAAACCCGTATCAGTTGCTGATCCTGGCGTCTATTATCGAAAAAGAAAGCAGCTACCCGCCCGAGAGGCCACTGGTGGCGTCGGTATTTGTTAACCGGCTGCGTAAAAATATGCGCCTGCAAACCGACCCCACTGTTATTTATGGCCTGGTCGATTTTAACGGCAATATTACCCGTGCCGATTTAAATAACCCGCACCCGTACAATACCTACCGGCACAGCGGCTTACCACCCGGGCCTATCAGTCTGGTTAGCCGTGCCTCGCTGTTGGCGGCCGCGCAGCCGGCTGAGACTGAGCTGTATTACTTTGTTAGCAAAGGCGATGGCACGCATCAGTTTTCATCGACCTTAGAGCAGCACAACGCTGCAGTGCGAAAATATATTCTGGGAGGCCGTTAATGCCGGCGCAGGCTAAATTTATTGTGGTTGAGGGGCTCGAAGGTGCCGGTAAAAGCACGGCTATTGCCTTTGTTAAACAGCAACTTGAACAGCAGGGAATTAAGCCGTTGTGCACCCGCGAGCCGGGTGGTACCCCGATGGCCGAGCGTTTGCGTGAGCTGGTAAAACAGGTGCAGCAGGACGAGGTGGTGGCGCCGCAAACCGAATTATTACTGATGTATGCCGCGCGCATGCAGCTTATTTGCAATGTGATTAAGCCGGCACTGGCGGCCGGGCAATGGGTGCTGGCCGACCGGCACGATATGTCGTCACGCGCTTATCAGGGCGGTGGCCGTCAGTTAGACGAGCAGTTTATTAATCAGCTACGCAATGCGGTGCTCGGTGATTTACGGCCTGATTTAACGCTGTATCTGGATATCGATCCGGCTATCGGGCTGGAGCGGGCCCGGCAGCGTGGCGCGCTTGATCGGATTGAACAGGAACAGCTGGCGTTTTTTCAGCGCACCCGGCAGAAGTACCTGCAAATTGCCCATACTGAACCTAATATCGCTATTATTGACGCCAGTCAGCCATTAACGGGCGTGCAGCAACAACTGGCGTTGGCGCTGCAGCCACTGTGGATGGGCTAAATGTTACCCTGGCTGGTAGCCTATCAGCAGCAACTGGCTGCGCTGGTAACCAGTGCTAAGCTGGCGCACGGCTTATTGCTAACCGGCCCACAGGGCATAGGTAAACAGCAACTGGCCGATTACCTGGCTGCACTGCTGCTGTGCCCGGTGAGTAACAAGCCCTGTGGCCAATGTAAAAGCTGCCTGTTGCGCCTGGCCGGTAACCACCCGGATTTACTGGTGATAGACAGCAGTAATGCCAGTATAGGGGTAGATGCGATACGTCAGCTCGGTCAGTTTATGGCCGGGCGGGCACAGCAACAAGCCAATAAGGTGGTATTGCTGGCAGAGGCAGACAAATTAACCGAAGCGGCCGCCAATGCCTTATTAAAAACGCTGGAAGAGCCACCACAGCACAGCTTTATTATTTTACACAGCGCCCATCCGGATACGCTGGCGCCGACGCTGATCAGCCGCTGTCAGCGCTGGCATATTGCTGCGCAGTATGACAAGGCCGCACAGCAGTGGCTGGCACAGCACAGCAACAGGGCCGTACCTGATTTTTTACTGGATTATTGTGCCGGCGCGCCGCTAAAAGCCTTAGCCATGCTGGAGTCGGGCGAGGCGGAGCATATTCAGCTGTGCTTTAGCGCGTTGGATGGCTTTTTCGCCGATACGCTCAGTTTGCCAAAGCTGCTAAAACAGCTGGAGCACCTGACAGCGCTGCGCGCCTTACTGGGTTGGTACTTGCGGCGCAAGTTGTTGCCTGCGCTTAGCACTAATGGCGCTAAAACCTTAGCGCTGCATCAGCTGTATAGCCGCTGGTGTCGTGACGAAACTCAGATTTTAGGGCAAAATAAGGCACTGGCATTAAGCGCCTTATTAACCGCGCTGAAAAAGCTGGCCGGTTAAGCGGAGGAAAAATGGAAGAGTTAGCCATAGGTTTTAACGATTTAAAAGAGCTGTACCGCAGCTATATGCCGTTTTTGAAAAACGGTGGTTTGTTTATCCGCACACCCAGGCAGTACAAAATGGGCCAGTCACTGGCGCTTAGCGTAACCCTGCCAGACGCCTTAGAGCCGGTAGTGGTGTCGGGCAAGGTTGCCTGGATCACGCCGCACGGCTCACAAAGCTCTAACCCGGCCGGTATTGGTATTAGTTTTATCGATGATAAAGCCCAGCTTGGTGCCCAGATTGAAAAATTATTGGGTGGCATGCTGAACTCGGCCGATCCGACCCACACTATTTAATGCCGTTGCTGCTATCGGTGTTACAGAAATTTGAGAGTAGCCTTTGTTTGTAGATTCACATTGTCACCTGGACCGGCTAGAGCTGGATAAGTTGGGGCTAAGCCTTGAGCAGGTTATTGCCCATGCCCAGGCGCAGCACATAGAGCATATGCTGTGTGTTTGTGTCAGCCTGGCTGAGTTTGAACAAATGCGCGCCCAGGTCGCCGCTTTTCCGATGGTGTCTATTTCCTGTGGTGAGCATCCGCTGCATCAGCAGGATAAGGTAGCTGCCGAGCTATTGCTGGAAAAATGCAGTAGCAAAGATGTGGTGGCGGTGGGCGAAACCGGGCTGGATTATTTTTACGCGCCAGAAGCCAAACTTAGCCAGCAGGATGCCTTTGTCAGCCATATTGATGTCGCTAAAGCGCTGAATAAACCGCTGATTATTCACACCCGTGACGCGCGGGCGGATACTATCGCGCTAATGCGCAGCCACCAGGCCGATAGCCCCGGCGGTGTGCTGCATTGTTTTACCGAAGACTATGACACTGCCAAAGCAGCGCTGGATTTAGGCTTTTATATTTCTATTTCCGGCATTATGACCTTTCGCAATGCCGATGAGCTGCGCAGTGTGGTGAAAAAGCTGCCACTGGACCGCTTACTGATAGAAACCGACGCGCCTTATTTAGCGCCGGTACCGTTTCGCGGTAAAACCAACCAACCAGCTTATGTTACGGCAGTGGCACAAGCGGTGGCTGAGGTGAAAGGCGTTAGCCTGCAGCAACTGGCACAGCACACCACGGCCAACTTTTATCAGTTGTTCAAGCAGGTTAAAAAAGCGGCTTAAATCAAGGGGCTAGATAAAAGAAGCCCGGAACCAATCCGCATTGTTCCGGGCTTAGGGGAATGGCTCATAGGGAATGAGCCGTGCGCTATCGTTACATACTGCAGGTGTCAAAAGGTAAGATTTAGTGTAGTTAATCGGCAGCATTTTGCCCGAGCTAAATTGCTTGCTAAGTGGGTGCTGCGTACAGCTAATTTTTATTTTCGCCCCCAGCTTATCCTCAAGTTATCCCCAGCTTATTGCGTGAAAACGGCAACTTTACTGCGTTTAACCTGTTTTAGGGGCAGTGCCCTGGCCGGCATTTCTTATAGTTATTAGGTATTATCACCGGGTTAAATAATAAACAAAAAATCTAAAAAAAATCTGGCATCCACAGCTTAATTGTGGGTGCTAATACACCAGCCCTGTAAAGTCCTGTAGGCAAACTTTAGTCTTATTGTCGACAATATTTGCTTTGCTGCGCTTGACTAAGCGTGCTTTTGCTAATTAAAGTACTGGCATGTTTATTTATGTCGACAATCTTTTATGCAAACCCCGCTGATCAGACCGGCCGTTACCGCTGCAGACCGAGTATTACTGGAGATCCAGCGTGCTATTGTTGAAGGTGATATTGCCGCCGGTAGCAAGATCAGCGAGCCAGAGCTGGCCAAACGCTTTGATCTAAGCCGGGCACCATTGCGTGAAGCCTTAGCCCGCTTAGAACGCTGTCATTTAATTGAGCGTATTCCCAATGCCGGTGCCCGGGTAGTGAAATTGTCGACACAGGGCCTGTTATCTTTATATCAACTGCGTGAAACCCTGGAAGGCTTAGCCTGCCGCTTAGCGGCCGAGCATATGGCGGATAGCGAAATTGCTGAACTACGGGCCTTGCTCGATCAGCATCTGAGCACACAGCGGGTGCGCGAGGGGGAAAGTTACTACCAGGAAGCCGGCGATTTAGACTTTCATTACCGGGTGATCCTGGGTAGTAAAAATGCATATCTCATCAATATTTTATGTGATGAGTTATACCATCTGGTACGGATGTACCGGGTGCAGCTTGGCATGAACGGGCCGCGGGTATCGCGCGCATTTGACGAACATAAAGCTATTCTTAATGCCATTGCCAACCGCGATGGTGAACTGGCCGATTTACTGATGCGCCGCCATATCGCAGCATCACGGCGCAATATCGAAAAACAACTGGAACAAACGGGGACCTAACATGAGCACACTGACTGCCGGACAAAAACTGCGCGCTGCCATTAGCGCCAACCAACCGCTGCAAATTGTCGGCACCATTAACGCTTACACCGCGATGATGGCCGAACGCACCGGCCATCAGGCGCTGTATTTATCCGGTGCCGGTGTGGCTAACGCCTCTTTTGGTTTGCCAGATTTGGGCATGACGTCGTTAAACGATGTCTGTGAAGATATCCGCCGCATTACCGGCGCTACCAGTTTACCGCTGCTGGTCGATGCTGACACCGGCTGGGGCGGCGCTTTTAATATCGCTCGTACGGTAAAAGAAATGACCCGTGCCGGCGCGGCCGGTTTTCATATTGAAGATCAGGTGGCGCAAAAGCGCTGCGGCCACCGGCCCAACAAAGAAATTGTCAGCTTAGACGAGATGGTCGATCGGGTTAAAGCTTCTGTTGATGCGCGCACGGACGAGAGCTTCGTTATTATGGCGCGCACCGATGCGTTAGCCCAGCAAGGCTTAGAGGCGGCTATCGAGCGCGCTATCGCCTGCCAGGACGCCGGTGCCGATGCCATTTTCGCCGAAGCGGTGCATACGTTAGAGCAATATCAGGCCTTTACTAAGGCGCTTAAGGTACCGGTACTGGCCAATATTACTGAATTTGGCCAAACGCCGCTGTTCAACAAAGCAGATCTGGCTGCGGTGGGTGTGGCGATGGTGCTGTATCCGCTTAGCGCGTTTCGCGCCATGAACAAGGCCGCGCTTAATGTGTACCAGTCTATTTTGGCCAATGGCGATCAAAAAGCCGTGGTAGACAGCATGCAAACCCGCGCCGAGCTGTATGACTTTTTAAACTACCACAGCTTTGAACAGAAACTCGATCAGCTGTTTAGCAGCAAGAAATCTTAATTGTTAGTTTTGAATATTGAGCTTTTAATTTAAAGACAACGGGGAGAACACCATGTCAACAGGTAAAGTACTTTCAGGCGCAGGCTTGCGCGGTCAGGTCGCCGGTAAAACGGCGCTGTCAACCGTGGGTAAAACCGGTTCTGGCTTAACCTATCGTGGTTATGATGTAAAAGATTTAGCCGCACAGTGCAGCTTTGAAGAAGTGGCGCATTTAATTTTAAAAGGCGAGCTGCCAACACAGGCTGAGTTAACCGCTTATAAAGCTAAATTAAAAAGCCTGCGCAGCTTACCGCAGGCATTAAAAGATGTATTAGAGCGTATTCCTGCATCAGCCCATCCGATGGATGTGATGCGCACCGGTTGCTCTATGTTGGGTAACCTGGAAACCGAACAGAGCTTTGCCCAGCAGCAGGACGTGACTGATCGCATGCTGGCGATTTTCCCGGGCCTGGTAAACTACTGGTACAACTACAGCCACCACGGTAAGCGCATTGAGGTAGAAACCGGCGCCGATTCTATTGCCGAGCAGTTTTTATGGACCTTACACGGCAAAAAGCCTGCGCAGCTGCATGTCGATGTGATGCAGGCGTCACTGATTTTATACGCCGAGCATGAGTTTAATGCCTCTACCTTTACCGCCCGCGTCTGTGCTTCCACACTTAGCGATATGCACTCTTGTATTACCGGCGCGATTGGTTCACTGCGCGGCCCACTGCACGGTGGTGCAAATGAGGCGGCGATGGAGCTGATTGAAAAGATGGTGAGTCCGGATGATGCCGAGCAAAAACTGCTGGGTATGCTGGCGCGCAAAGAGAAGATCATGGGCTTTGGCCATGCCATTTACTCTGAGTCTGACCCGCGTAACGCTGTGATTAAAGAGTGGTCTGAAAAGCTGGCTAAGGCGAACGGTGATACTAAGCTATATGACGTATCTGTGCGCTGTGAAGCGGTTATGTGGCGTGAGAAGAAGCTGTTTTGTAACGCCGATTTCTTCCATGCCTCGGCTTATAACTATATGGGTATTCCAACCAAGCTGTTTACGCCGATATTCGTCTGCAGCCGCTTAACCGGCTGGGCCGCCCACGTGATGGAGCAGCGCGCCGATAACCGTATTATCCGGCCAAGCGCTGATTACGTTGGTGTAGAGCCACGTAGTGTGAAGCCAATTGCGCAGCGCGGGTAAAAGAAAAATAGCCTTTGAGTTTCGGTTAAATGGATCGGTTGCAACACCCATTGTGCTCGCCACAGCAACTCGCCCTAATGCCTACGGCAGGGCTCAGACACTCTGTGGCTGCGCAAATGGGGTTCCAACCTACCATCGTAGAACCATAATACATTCAAAGAGGGCATAGCCCTCTTTTTGCCAGACAGAGTAATCACCATGAACAGCCAATACCGTAAAAAACTGCCCGGCACCAACCTGGATTACTTCGACACCCAGGCCGCGGTAGATGCCATTGAACCCGGCGCTTATGCCAAACTGCCGTACACCTCGCGTGTACACGCGGAAAACCTGGTACGTCGCTGCGATCCGGCCATGCTAACCGATGCGCTTAAACAGCTGATTTACCGCAAGCGCGATTTAGACTTCCCCTGGTTTCCGGCCCGCGTGGTATGCCACGACATTTTAGGCCAAACCGCACTGGTCGACTTAGCCGGCCTGCGTGATGCCATCGCCGAAAAAGGCGGCGATCCGGCCAAAGTAAACCCGGTAGTGCCCACCCAGTTAATTGTTGACCACTCGTTAGCAGTAGAACACGCTGGGTTCGAACCAGACGCCTTTGAGAAAAACCGCACTATTGAAGACAGGCGCAACGACGATCGCTTCCATTTTATTAACTGGACGAAAAAAGCCTTTAAAAACGTCGATGTCATTCCGCCAGGCAACGGCATTATGCATCAGATTAACTTAGAGCGGATGTCGCCGGTTATTCACGCCCGCGATGGCGTGGCTTTTCCCGATACCTTAGTGGGTACCGACAGCCATACACCGCATGTGGATGCTTTAGGCGTTATCGCCATTGGCGTGGGCGGCTTAGAGGCCGAAAGCGTGATGTTAGGCCGCGCCAGCTGGATGCGCCTGCCGGATATTATCGGTGTAGAGCTAACCGGCAAAGCGCAACCTGGCATTATGGCCACTGACATTGTGCTGGCACTGACCGAGTTTTTGCGCAAAGAAAAAGTGGTATCCAGCTACCTGGAATTCTTTGGTGAAGGCGCTGACAGCTTAAGTTTGGGTGACCGGGCAACCATATCCAATATGACGCCGGAATACGGCGCCACCGCGGCCATGTTCAGCATTGACCAGCAAACGCTGGATTATTTAACCCTGACCGGCCGCGAGCCGGAGCAGGTAAAACTGGTTGAAACCTACGCCAAAACCGCCGGCCTTTGGAGCGAAAGCCTGAAAACCGCCGAGTACGAGCGGGTACTGAAGTTTGATTTATCCAGTGTGGGCCGCACTATGGCCGGGCCATCTAACCCGCATGCGCGTTTATCAACCCGCGATTTAGCCGCTAAAGGCATTGCCGGTAAGTACGAGCTTGAAGAGGGTAAAATGCCCGATGGCGCAGTGATTATCGCCGCTATCACCAGCTGTACTAACACCTCTAACCCGCGCAATGTTATTGCCGCCGGTTTGCTGGCACGTAACGCCAATAAACTGGGTTTAACCCGCAAACCCTGGGTGAAAACCTCCTTAGCGCCTGGCTCTAAAGCGGTGCAGCTGTATCTGGAAGAGGGCGGCTTATTGCCAGAGCTGGAGCAGCTGGGCTTTGGTATCGTCGGTTTTGCCTGTACCACCTGTAATGGCATGAGCGGCGCACTGGATCCGGTGATCCAAAAAGAAGTGGTAGAGCGTGATTTATACGCCACCGCGGTGTTATCCGGCAACCGTAACTTTGATGGCCGTATTCACCCCTATGCCAAACAGGCATTTTTGGCCTCACCGGCCTTAGTGGTGGCCTATGCTATTGCCGGTACTATCCGCTTTGATATCGAAAAAGACGTGCTGGGCTACCATGATGGCAAGGCCATTACCTTAAAAGATATCTGGCCAAGCGATGCCGAGATAGATGCGGTGGTGGCGCAAAGCGTGAAACCCGAGCAGTTTCGCAAGGTGTACGAGCCGATGTTTGCACTAAGCGTAGATTACGGCGAAAAAATCAGCCCGCTGTACAACTGGCGGCCACAAAGCACCTATATTCGCCGTCCGCCCTACTGGGAGGGGGCTTTAGCCGGTGAGCGCACGCTAAAAGGCATGCGCCCACTGGCACTGTTGCCGGATAACATTACTACCGACCATTTATCGCCGTCTAACGCCATAATGATGGACAGCGCCGCCGGTGAATACCTGCACAAAATGGGCCTGCCGGAAGAGGACTTTAACTCGTACGCTACCCACCGTGGCGACCATTTAACCGCGCAGCGTGCTACCTTTGCCAACCCCAAGCTGATTAACGAAATGGCGATTGTTGATGGCAAGGTGAAGCAAGGCTCACTGGCCCGCGTTGAGCCCGACGGCAAAGTGATGCGCATGTGGGAAGCGATAGAAACTTATATGGATCGCAAACAGCCGCTGATTATCGTCGCCGGTGCCGATTACGGCCAGGGCTCGTCACGCGACTGGGCAGCCAAAGGCGTGCGCTTAGCCGGTGTTGAAGCCATCGCTGCCGAGGGCTTTGAGCGTATTCACCGCACTAACTTGATTGGTATGGGCGTGCTACCGCTGGAGTTTAACGCCGGTACCACCCGTAAAACGCTGGGCTTAGATGGTACGGAAACTTACGACGTAGTGGGCGAGCGTACACCACGGGCGACCTTAACGCTGGTTATTCACCGCACCAACGGTGAGGTGTTAAACGTGCTGGTAACCTGCCGCCTGGACACCGCCGAAGAGGTGTCTATTTACGAAGCCGGCGGTGTACTGCAGCGTTTTGCACAGGACTTTTTGCAGGGAGCAGTGTAATGGCTGCTCCTCAAATAAAAATCCCCGCGACTTACATGCGTGGCGGTACCAGCAAAGGCGTGTTTTTTAAACTGACCGATTTACCCCAGGCCGCCCAGGTGGCGGGTAAAGCGCGTGACAACCTGCTGCTAAGGGTTATCGGCAGCCCGGACCCCTACGGCAAACACACCGATGGTATGGGTGGGGCTACCTCCAGCACCAGCAAAACAGTGATCTTAAGCAAAAGCGCCAAAGCTGAGCACGATGTCGACTATTTGTTTGGTCAGGTAGCGATTGATAAACCCTTTATCGACTGGAGCGGCAACTGCGGTAACTTAACTGCCGCGGTTGGCTCTTTTGCTATCAGCAATGGTTTAGTGGCGCAAGATCGCATCCCGCAAAACGGCATTTGTACCGTGCGTATCTGGCAGGCCAATATTGGCAAAACCATTATTGCCCATGTACCGATGACCAACGGCGAGGTGCAGGAAACCGGTGACTTTGAACTGGACGGCGTCACTTTCCCGGCCGCTGAAGTGCAAATCGAGTTTTTAGACCCGGCTGCCGATGAAGGCGAGGGCGGCGGCGCCATGTTCCCCACCGGCAATCTGGTTGATACCTTAGACGTGCCTGGTGTGGGTAGCTTTAGCGCTACGCTGATAAACGCCGGTATTCCGACCATTTTTGTTAATGCAAGCGATATTGGCTACACCGGTACAGAGCTGCAGGATGCGATAAATGGCGATAATGCAGCGCTTACCCGCTTTGAAACTATTCGCGCCTATGGCGCAGTAAAAATGGGCCTGATTAGCGATATTTCTGAGGCCGCCGCGCGGGCGCATACGCCAAAGATTGCTTTTGTCGCGCCGCCACAAAGCTATGTCGCGTCCAGTGGCAAGCAGGTAAATGCTGGTGATATCGACCTGTTAGTACGGGCATTATCGATGGGCAAGCTGCACCACGCCATGATGGGCACCGCAGCCGTTGCTATTGGCACCGCCGCCGCGATTCCCGGCACCCTGGTAAACCTGGCAGCCGGTGGTACTGAGCGCGAAGCCGTGCGCTTCGGCCACCCGTCCGGCACCTTGCGCGTTGGTGCGGCGGCAACCCAGGTCAACGGCCAGTGGACAGTAACCAAAGCCATAATGAGCCGCAGCGCGCGGGTATTAATGGAAGGGTATGTGCGCGTACCGGGTGATTGTTTCTGACCATTTTGAGTAAGTTGAAAAGGGCGCTGCGGCGCCCTTTTTTATAGCAGTTGTGACAATGGGCTTTGAACGCCCGCCGCACCGCGATTAAGTACATGAGTGTAAATTTGCGTTGTGCGCACATCGGTATGGCCTAATTGTTCCTGTACAGTGCGAATATCGGCACCGGATTCCAGTAAGTGAGTCGCGAAACTGTGACGTAGAGTGTGGCAAGTCACCTGTTTTTGAATTTTGGCCAGTTTAGCTGCTTGTTTAATCGCTTTTCTGACGGTGGTTTCGTCAATATGGTGGCGTCTAACCGTTTTAGACTCGGGATCCACGCTAAGCACTGCAGAGGGGAATAAATACTGCCAACCAAGTTCAAATGGCGCAGATGGATATTTAACCGAAAGTGCGTTAGGTAGCCAAACTCCGCTGTACTGAGGGTTTTGCCTGTCTAGCAGCCAGTATTGCTGCACCAAATCTGATTGATTACGTAGCAAAACCAATAACTCGGCAGCCAGTGTTACCCTGCGGTTTTTATTGCCCTTACCTTGCCAAATCATCAGCGAGATATAGTCGTAATCAACATCTTTTATCCGTAGCCGTACGGCTTCCATCAAACGCAGTCCGCTGCCATACAATAGCTGAGCAACCAATTTATATTTTGGGTCAATTGCCAGCAACAAGCGTTGTACTTCATCGCGGGTTAATACCACCGGTAATTTAGTCGCAACCTGCGCTTTATGAAAACGCATCTCAAGAGATAACGGGCGCTGAATAATATGCCGGTATAAAAAAGCCAATGCATTAAGCGCAGTCGCCTGAGTTTTTGCGGCCACATTTCGTTGATTACTTAAATATGACAAAAAAGCTTCTACTTCAGCCTCAGCCATTTGCGACGGATGTTTCTTGCCATGGTAAAGAATGTAAAACCGGATCCAATGCTCGTAAGTGTCTATTGTTCGCCTGGCATAGCGCCTTGTAGTCATAAATTCTCGGACGAAATTCAGAAACGCAGAAGCCATAATAATTAACCTAAAACAGCTGTTTAAATAAACAGTAGTTTGCTTTGAGTTTTTTATCAACAACTCGCGGGTGTAAAACCCGTATTTTTCATGCTTAATAATTGCTACAAGATAAAAATGCTTGATTTACATTTAACTAGCGGAATAAACTCAAGGTCATTTTGTAACTTGCGGGACCTTGAACGCACAACTCGCGGGTCTTGGTCCTCTGAATAAGCTGTTAAGAATCAGATGAGAACTCAATTTTTGGCCAGTCCATGGTCAGCTCGTATTCAAAGCGTAGCCAGATACGGCTTGCTCGCAGCCGCATGCACCTTTCTAGTGTCACCGGTCACAATGATTGGGTATGTTGTCGCTGTGACTTTGTTGCCGGCGCTATTTGTAGCGATCTTCATGGCTGATCGAGCGTGGGGCCAGCGGTTTTCTGGCAGCAAGCTGATGTGGATTATTAAGTACCTGATTTTGCTTGCGGTGTTCTTTATTGGGCTTGAGGTAATTGAGCACTTCAGGCCATACCTAAGCCCGCATTTTTCTTAACAAGGTGGTCAACGGGACGCCTACTACGCTGCGCTCCGTAGCCGCCCGTTACCACGGCGTTAACTGCCCGGAGGTAAAGTGGGAATTCAAAGGCAAGAGACATTGATCCACTGGAACTTCTTCTTATCCATTGAAGAGGACCTAGATAGGCTTGGGCGTTTTGTGGATTTCTCTGCGAACGATGACGCATTCTCAATTGAGATTGCCAGACTATTTTTGGCTGCTAGCGCAGAAGTCGATGTTGTTCTCAAGCAACTATGCAAGGCGTTGAACCCTGACAGCGAGGCAAGCTCAATTAATGCTTATCAAGCTGAGTTACTGACTGTATTGCCTAACTTCCAGGAATTTGAAGTGATTCTTCCAAGGTATGGTCTGACTTTGAAGCCTTGGACAGATTGGGGGAATAATCATCCTCCCTTTTGGTGGCAAGATCACAACAAAGTAAAGCATCACCGCCATGAGCACTTCGACAAAGCAAATCTAAAGAATTGCCTGAACTCTATCGCGGCTCTCTATGTATCGGTGCTGCATCTTTATCAACAGCAAGCCTCAGAAGGTGAGCTGTTGCAGCTCCCTAAGTTATTCAATGTTGCCGATAGGCACTTCGGTGGCACTAAAATGGGGCGCTATGGACATTCGTTCAAATACAATTTGCTGTAGCAGTTAACAAGGCCAGGCACAGCGACGGCTTTTTCGTTGCGGCTTCGCCTTCACTACAAAGCCGCGCGTGCTGGCGGCGTTATAGGTAATGGTCGTCGTAAATAACCTTTGTTTTTGGTTCAGCTTTAGGTATCTTTTCAATCAGTGTCAGGTGTTTTTTCCTGCGCTGTAAGGTGGTTATCTCTTTATTACAAACCAAAACGGTTTTACCGTTATTAAGTGCAAACTCTTTTGCTTGGTTGGCTATCCAGCTTTTGCCGCCCCTTCTCATTGCTGCCCCCTATAACAAGTCACGTCAAATGACGCGGTGTAAGTCGGTTAAATTAATATCTACTCCCAGCGCGCATTTGCGCTCGGCGTTAGCCCTACAAGGAGCATTTGTGCAGATTACAGTCAAAGGGCCGAGGTTTTGGTGCCAGGAAGACGAAGATAAGTTTTTTGAGTGGATATACTCTCTGCCAAATTATCAATCGGTAACAGGCCGCGGTTTAGATTTAATAATTGAGCTAAATGAGCCAGTACCGCAAAGTACGATAAACCAGTTATTCGTGTTATTTAAACGTTGGGAGCTAGACTTTAACGCTTTGGCTCCTTTAAAAAATATCAACAAAAGCCATATTGCTTGGGTCAATGAGTTCTTCAAGTAAAGTATGGCTAACAAGGCGCAGCACTCGCGGCCTGCGGCCGCTGGGATGCCAACCGCTACGCGGTCGTCACCCGTGTGCTTTGCGTTAGCCGTGCATTTTTGAGTAAGGATTCAAATTAATGAAAAAGTACGTAGTAAGTTTATTTGTCGCTTTGGCATTGTTCGGATGTGCAACAGATCCAAATTCGCCAGATTACCCGATATCTCAATCAGACGTGCAGGCGGAAACTTTTACATATATCAATCTTGGGAGTGATAAAACTGAATTATGGAAGAGG
Organism: Rheinheimera nanhaiensis E407-8; assembly: GCF_000296695.1. Lineage (GTDB taxonomy): Bacteria > Pseudomonadota > Gammaproteobacteria > Enterobacterales > Alteromonadaceae > Alishewanella > Alishewanella nanhaiensis. The sequence continues at coordinate 1,674 of NZ_BAFK01000019.1, read as the reverse complement.
GCTAGAAATTATATTGCTACTGCTTATGGTGATAGCAAAGCTGTTCTGCGAGTGGAAGACGAATCTGGCGGAACCTTAATTGGTAAGGGACTTATTCGATGGAAGATGTTAACCACGCCGCTAAGCCCTTATTGTTACTCCGAATATGACATTAGATTTGTTGCAAAAGATAGCAAAGCTCGCCTACAGCTTGAACTTCTTCCGGGAGTGCCTGCTATATCTGAATGTGTAGGTTGGAGACTGCCGTCTAAATATGGTTATGAACAAATTTTAAGTAGCTTTTCGGCGATGTCTGAACAGCTTGAATCCAGCTTGCGTGGCGAAGGCAAGTTAGACGCGATGAAGAACTTTTAACTTACTCTAGGGCAAGTGCTCGACGCTAATAAACACTATGAAAATAGTTTAGTCTTTGCGTGATAAGGAAAAAATGTTCAGAAGTTTAAGGAAAGGTTCAAGACCAGTTTATTTTCAGCTAGAAAGTACATCGGCAAAAATTAGGGCCAAGTGCTTTGAATCTGAAATTAACGGAAGCACGGCTATTTTACGGTTCACGTTAAAGCCAGTTGACGTTAATCAATCGCAAGATGAAAAACTTCTTCACAAAGAAGCCACCATATTTGCTTCTTTAACTGATGAAATTATCATTGATGGCTTTTTGGCCCATAAAAAAATAAGTCCGAATAAAATCGTTGAGTATAAATTGGAAATCTTAAGTCGAGAGAAAAAACTCACCTTCGATGTAATACCGAAAATTGAGATTTTGAGTAGCGTAAGATATTTATATCTGAATGTGAAAAATGGCTAACAAGCCACGGCATTCGGGGCCTGCGGCCCCTGCGACGCTCACAAGTTCGCGCGCATGCGCGGGGCGTTAGCAGGTTTTCGGGTTTTAACGGTTTCAGTCAGTAGTTTTATTCCGGCCTTGCTCGCGTTTGGTTTTCTTAGCGGCGGCGCCAAAAGTAAAGGTTCGCCAGTTTGCGGGTTTGCTGCAAACGGTGGTGGCGGCAGCGTTGTTCTTCTTGGCTTCGCTAAACCAGTTTTACAGGTTCCGGTTGGCTCGCCGTATCGCAGCTGGCTGGTTTAGTTTTTAATAAAAGCAGCCGTGCCGTTGTTCGGGTTTGCCAGTGCGGCAAGCCGCGAAAGTCCGGTGTGGGCTGCTAACAAGGCCAGTCAAGCGACGCCAAACAGCGTCGCGCTTGCTGGCAGCGTTAAATTCATAGAGGTACTAATGAGAAAACTTATATCAATACTAATAGTAGTATTTGCAACTTCTGCATATTCGGGAGAGTGGGTAGAGTTGCCGCCGGCAAACTTCGGGCAACTTGAAATTGTTGAGCAAAATACATTTTCATTTGCAGATGAGGGTGTCTATATAAAGCATAAGTCTGAATATCCATTTAGCTCATCTTTATCATGTTCAAAAAAACAATTTGTTGCGTTTGTTGAGCCAAAGCTAGCTGATCGAGCGCTTTCAGTTGTGATGATGGCTATAGCTACATCAAAAACTGTTAAGTTCTACGTAGATGGTTGCACTCACGACTATCCTAAGGCCGTTAGCATTATGCTCGTGCCCTGAAATTAACAAGTTTAGGCATAGGACGCCGAAAAGACCCGGCGCCCATGCTAAAAGCGTTAAGTGTCTAGGAGAATCAGTGCCAAATAACAAAAAGCTAG
>NZ_BAFK01000020.1 GCF_000296695.1 Rheinheimera nanhaiensis E407-8 | reverse complement strand
TACATACCTCTTACCATCAGGCGGTCGCGGCTACCGGCAGGGTAAGGTCCACCGATCCTAATTTGCAGAATATTCCTATTCGTACTGAAGAAGGTCGTCGTATTCGCCAGGCCTTTATCGCCCCGCCGGGTAAGAAGATAGTCGCTGTCGACTATTCGCAAATTGAGCTGCGGATTATGGCACACCTGTCGCAGGATAAGGCCTTGCTACAGGCCTTTGCCAACGGGCTGGATATCCACCGCGCTACGGCGGCAGAAGTATTTGGCGTCAAGCTGGAAGAGGTGAGTACCGAGCAGCGCCGTAGTGCCAAAGCGGTTAACTTTGGCCTGATTTACGGTATGTCGGCATTTGGTTTGGCCAAGCAACTTGGGGTTAGCCGCAACGACGCCCAGCAGTATGTCGACCGCTATTTTGAGCGCTTCCCCGGTGTGCTCGATTATATGGAGCGTACCCGTAAGCAAGCGCATGAGCTGGGCTATGTTGAAACCCTGTTTGGCCGGCGGCTGTATTTGCCGGAGATCAATGCGCAGAATATGGCGCGGCGCAAAGGGGCTGAACGCGCGGCCATTAATGCGCCGATGCAGGGCACAGCGGCTGACATCATTAAAAAAGCCATGATAGTGGTGGACAATTGGATCCAGCAGCACAGCGCCGCCACAGTGGCGATGATCATGCAGGTACATGATGAGTTGGTGTTTGAAGTCGATGAAGCAGCAGTGCCTCAGGTGATACCTGAACTGGTAAAGCTGATGGCGCAGGCGGCAACGCTGGATGTGCCACTGCTGGCCGAGGCTGGTTTTGGCGATAACTGGGATCAGGCGCATTAAGGTTGAACTTATCCGCCCAGGCTGAGTCTGACTGAGCAGTTACATTATCCCTCTCTCCTGTTTCATCTCGTATCCCGCCTTAATGGCGGGATTTTTTTTGGTAATTTTATTACCTAAATTAATCTTTTGCTGCAACAAAAACCAATTTATGTAGTTTTATTACATAAAATGCTTGCATTTTTTAGCCAGCTGATTAAAATTTGTCGGGTAGGGTACAGAGGTAAGATGTTCTATCTTTCAGTGTCAGGCGATAGCCAGCACCGATGAAAGTAGGCTTATTTAGCCGCCCCACTGCTTGCAGTGGGGCGTTTTTTTTGTTTCTGTTTTTTTACTAAACAACGCCAGTGGTACAGCCGCAAGTGGATAAAACGATGGGCGCCGGCTGCATGCGGCTGAGTAAAACTGAAAATTTACGAGATTTTTTAGAGTAAATACTTCAAACCGAGAAAATTTGCGCTATAATGCAGTTGTCTTAGCGATAAGACACCCTGTTGATTTGAAATTATAGCTTCTCCCCGTTTGCTATGGCCGACACCCAAGGGTGTCGGTTTTTTTCTGTCTGTTACTCAGTGCCAGCGGCCTCGTCCGGCGCGGCAAACCAGAGATCCAACACCTGCTCTAACTCTGTTAAGCCTTGTTTATTTAACGAGCTGAACGTATGCACGGTAACATCACCCATAAAGGCCAGGCTGGCTTCGCGCACTTCTAACAAGGTTTTTTTACGGGCGCCGGGGCCAAGTTTATCGGCCTTGGTTAACAGAATAAGCACTGGCAGCTCACTTTGTACCGCCCAGTGCACTAAATCCTGATCCAGATCTTTCAGTGGGTGGCGGATATCCATCAGCACGACCAGCCCTTTTAAGCTGTCGCGCTTCATCAGGTATTCTGCCAGTGACTTTTGCCATTTCTCTTTAATGGCCAGTGGTACCTTAGCAAAGCCATAGCCGGGTAAATCAATCAGCCGGCGCTGGTTATCCAGGCTAAAGGTGTTAATCAGCTGAGTGCGCCCCGGCGTTTTACTGGTGCGGGCCAAACTATTTTGCCGGGTCAGCGTATTAAGTGCGCTGGATTTACCGGCATTAGAGCGGCCGGCAAAGGCCACTTCGATACCACTGTCGGCAGGTAAGGCATTGATATCGGGGGCGCTGGTTAAAAAACTGGCGCGTTGATAATTGATTTTCGACTTGTACACTGCCTTCTCCGGCAACTAATTTGGCGCTATTGTAGCGGATCTGGCTGATCGGCAGAAGCTTTTGCCGCATTGATGGGATTTTACTTTGGGCAGTTTCGTGTAAAATAGGCATAAAAATTAAGGTTATTTCACTTGGTTGCCAGTATGCTGGCGGTTTAATGCGGACAGAGACGGATAAAAAATGAAAAAAATGCTATTTCCACTGACGCTGTTATTCGGTCTTATCGGAACAGCCCAGGCGTTTGACGGTGACGCTGAAGCAGGTAAAGCAAAGTCAGCGGTATGTGCAGCGTGCCACACTGCTGACGGTAACAGCGCAGTTGACATGTATCCTAAGCTGGCAGGCCAGCATGCACCTTATCTGTATAAGCAACTGCGTGATTATAAAACCGGTATGGAAACCGCCGGTAAGCAAGGCCGTAATAACAGCATTATGTTTGGCATGGTCGCCGCGTTATCCGACCAGGATATGAAAGATCTGGCCGCCTACTTTGCCTCGCAGAAGATGAAAGCTGGCAGCACGCCAGAGAATGTCATCGCCAGGGGTGAAAAGCTGTATCGTGGCGGTGATGCTGACCGCGGTATCGCCGCCTGTATCGCTTGCCATGGCCCGCGCGGCAACGGCACCAGTTTGGGAGGCTTCCCGAAGATTTCTTACCAGCACGCGAATTACCTGAAAACTACGCTGCAGGAATTTCGTAGTGGCCAGCGCGCTAACGACTTAAACGGTATGATGCAAGACATCGCGAAAAAGCTGACAGACGAAGATATTGAGGTGTTGTCACAGTATTTGGGTGGTCTGCACTAGGCGGTTTCTGGTTACTCATCGTAGAAAAGCCGGCGTTTATCGCCGGCTTTTTTATGGCTTCCAGCCGGGTTTTGTAAGAGATCTCTTACATATTGTGTGAGAAATCTGCCATCATGAGATTTTTATTGAACTTTTTTATAAGCACATTTTCTGCATATTTATTTGAATTTAAATGGAAAAATATATTCCTTGTCGTTATTTCCGCTTTTTTTTTATGCAGATGCTTGCCATCTGGTCAGATTGGAGTAAATTGTCAGCAGTTACATTTAGTAACGCCTAATAACAAGGACTAGCGGCAAGGAAGTGTCAGTACCAGTACGCCAGTGCGCGGTGCCTTTTGTTAATACACATCAGGATGATGTGCCGCGTGATTTCACGCTCAGGGATGGTTACCAAAGTATCAGGAAGATCGTAAAGAATAAAAATTCAGCCAGGAAGGCGATATAAAACAGGGAATCAGAAAACAGGGTGTTGCAGCAACATCAGGAAGATGACAGCGAATGAGAGAAGTGTCCACCTGACACAAGTATATCCAGGGCGATAAGATGATCTTATCGCCTTTTTCTTTTTAGCCGTTGTAGTTAATAGTATGTCTAAGCCAAGCTGTCCGCTCTGTTTTGCCTCCTCGTGCGCTTTTTTTCATCAGGATAAGCAGCGCTGCTATTGGCGTTGCCCCCAGTGTGAACTGGTGTTTGCCGACAGAAGCAGCCTGCTGTCAGCAGCCGCTGAGCACGCCCAGTATCAGTTACATAATAATGATATTAATGACAGCGGTTATCGCCGGTTTTTACAGCGCTTAGCGACGCCCTTGCTGGAGGCTTTAGACCGTAGCGATCTGCAGGGGCTGGATTTTGGCTGTGGCCCGGGCCCGTTGTTGGCAAAAATGCTGACGGAAGCTGGCCAGCAGATGGCGGTCTGGGACCCGTTTTTTGCACCCGATAACACAGTGCTCGAGCGGCAGTACGACTTTATCAGCTGCAGTGAGGCGATAGAGCATTTTGTTAACCCGGCGCAGGAATGGGCGCTATGGCAGCGGCTGTTAAAACCCGGTGGCACCCTGGCCATTATGACCAAGCGCTATACTACCGCAGAAGCCTTTGCCAACTGGCACTACAAGCTGGACCCGACCCATGTTAGCTTTTTCCACCTTAACACCTTTCATTATCTGGCCAGGCGCGATGGTTACCGCCTGCAGGTAGCGGCAAATGATGTGGTGGTGTTACAGCGTATAAAGCATTAGTGTTTAGCGGCAAAACTGGTTAAAATGTGCGCCCTTTTTTACAGGTAGCAACCATGACTCGCAAGAAAAAAACGCGCTCGGCCGGTACTAATGGCCAGCGGCATTTGTCGGCTGAAGATATTCGTAAAACCCGGCAACCAAAAGAAGAGACCAAGAAAAAGGGTGCTGGCTTAAAATCAGGCAGCCGTAACAGTATGTTGGCTAAAACCCCGGAGGCTAAGCGCGAGTCAGCACCAAAAGATAAGCGGCTGGGCAGTAAAAAGCCGATAGCTTTGTTAGCGCAAACCGAAGCGGTCCAAAGCGCGCAGATCGCGGTTGTTGAACCCAAAGCCAGTTTGGCCAAGGCCAAGCCGCAGCCACTAAGCCCGCAGCAGGAGCTGGCGCTGATTGAAAACGACAGCCAATTGCAAGCGCTGTTAGAGCGGGTCGAGCGTGATGAGATCCTAACCGGCAAAGATGCTAAGTACTTTAACGCTAAAATTGCCCGCATGGAGCAGTTGATGGCTGAGTTAGGCCTGAGCGATGATGACGCTGATGCTGATCCACTGGCGGCCTTTGAAAGTAAAGATTGGCGTAAAGACATTTTAGGCGACGAGGATTAACCGTGACGACTGCTGTGTGGCTGGCTATTGCTGTTGGTGCCCTGATTATCGCCGGTTTGGCATTTTATGCCGGTACTTTGCTGATGCGTTTGCAACAACAGCGCCGGCAGCAGCTGCAACAAGCTGCCCGGTTGCAACAGCAACAAGCAGAAAAAGCCTTGTACCTGCGCGACAGCATCATTCTGATTTGCAAAGCGATGCGTGAAGAGCAGTGCGAGCTGTCCGAGGGCGCGCTGCGGTTATGGGTGTTGCTGGATCATCTGGTGCCAGAGCGTACGCCAGATCCACAAACCACTTATCCCGGCTTGTTTCAGATGTATCAGGTAGTCAAAGATATGCCAACACATCAGGCGCGTAAGGCGCAGGCAAAAAGCCTGACCCGCCAGCAGGATAAAGTTCGGCTACAAGCGGAACAAGACTTTAAACAGCCTATATTGGCTGACGTGGCGGCCTTGCTACAGCGGTTTCAACCGCAGTAACAAAGCACAGCTGCAGGAAAATCGGCGGTTACTGTTTGTAGACCTGGCCGCCTTTCATCACAAAGCGTACCTGGCCCATGGCATTAATGTCCTCTAATGGGTTGCCCTCTACCGCAATAATGTCGGCCAGTTTACCGGCTTTAATGCTGCCCAGTTCGTCTTCTACCCCCAGCAAACGGGCGCCTTCAATAGTGGCGCTTTGTATTGCCACCATTGCTGGCATACCCGCTTCGGTCATATAGACAAATTCCCGCCAGTTATTGCCGTGTTCAAACACGCCGGCATCAGTGCCAAAGGCAATTTTTACCCCGGCTTTATAGGCTTCGGCAAAGGTTTGCTGAATTTTGCCGCCGATAGTGGCCGCTTTGGGCCTGACCAGTTCAGGAAAGAAACCGGCAATGCGCGATTTCTCTTCCGCCCATTTACCGGCACTGATGGTCGGCACAAAATAAGTACCTTGTTTACGCATCATCGCCATGGTGGCTTTGTCCATATAGGTGCCGTGCTCGATAGAGTGCACACCGGCTTTTATCGCCCGCTCCATACCTTCTTTACCATGCGCATGCACGGCCACTTTCATGCCGTAGTCTTTGGCGGTGCTGACAATAGCCGCCAGCTCATCGTCAGTAAACTGCGGGTTACTGCCACTTTTCGCCACGCTGAGCACACCACCGGTGGCGGTGATTTTAATGAGATCTGAGCCTTCTTTATAACGTTGCCGTACCGCTTTACGCGCGTCGTCAGCCCCGTTGATCACGCCCTCTTTCGGGCCGGGATCGGCCATCAGCGCCGCAGCGACGCCATTGGTGGGGTCGGCATGGCCACCGGTGGTGGCAATAGATTTACCGGCAGCATAAATACGCGGCCCTTTAACATAGCCTTTGGCAATGGCTTTTTTTAGCGCGGTGCTGATTTGGTGGTTATCCCCCAGTTCGCGCACTGTGGTAAAACCGGCCAAGAGCGTTTTCTCGGCAAAGGTCGCCCCACGCAGCGCATAGTCGGCCTCGTTCATGGTAAAGCCTTCGCTGTAAACGGTGGGGCTGAACTGGGTGTAAAAGTGGGTGTGCATATCCATCAGCCCCGGCAGCACCGTGTGCTGGCGCAAATCTATCACGGTGTCGGTTTCGCCCGGCGGGGTGAAGCCGGCTTGCAGTGCAACAATTTTATCCTGTTCAATGACAATGGTTTGCTGCGACAACATCTTGTTGTCTTCTGCGGTAATCAGGTTACCGGCGTAAATCAGGGTGGCCGCCTGGGCAGATAGCGAAACCAGCAGACTACTTATTAACACAGCAAGCGACGTTTTATTCATAGTTGTAGTGCCTTTTGTGATGAAGGGTAAAAAAGCAGTGTTAGCCGCTGTTTGCACAGAGGCAACCGGCTTGAGACCAACAACAGGTTTTCACCGACCAGTTTAGATTATGGCAAAGGTAAACGGATAACCGGCGCTTTTTAGCTGGTAATGCTGCTTGCCGTTACAGTTCACTGGCTGTGCCTGCTCCGCCAGCTGGTAATACACAGTGCGGCTGAGTTTAGCGCTTAGGCCGCGCCAGAGCTGTAAATAGGGTAACAGCTGTTGCTGGGGCGAAGGTTTAAGTAATAGCGGGTATTGCGGGCTTACCAGCACAGACTGGCCAAGATTAGTCTCTAGCTGCAGTGCCGGGCCCTGCTCTGTGGTTTGCCAATGGTAGTCGGTCACGATAAATGCCGCATCGGCTACCTGAATTCGCACCTTTTCTGCCGGTGTTTGTAAAAAGTAGTCGTTACCTTGTTTAAGTAAGACGGAGGCAAACAACTGTACCAGCGCCTTGCGGTTAATTTTGCTGCCCTGATAATGCCAGTTTGCATCGCTATCAATAAAGATCGGCAAGTCACCACAAAACGGCGGGTTCCAGCGCTCTACCGGGGCCAGATGAGGTTGTTGTAACTGTTGTTGCAGCCGGGATAAGTCCATCGTGCGCTAGCAGGTGTTGTCTGGGGTTGTTAAAGCTTAGCAGCTGAGGCAAAAAGTGGGGTGACTGATGGGGCTCGAACCCACGACAACCGGAATCACAATCCGGGGCTCTACCAACTGAGCTACAGTCACCGTAATGGACGCGCATTTTACCGAAAAATCTGCCGGCAACCAAGCCTTTTTCTGCGGCGCTGGTCAGGTTAATGTGTTGTAGCCATTTTCATACCGGCGAGGGGGCTTCTGTGCTATGCTAGGCGCTGTTTTTCTGCTCAGCAACAACCTAAGGGGAATTTAATGGAACAAATTGAACAGTTGTTTCAGCAAAACCATGAAGTGTTACTCGGCTATTTGCTACAGCTGGTTGCCGCTATCGTTATTTTTTATCTTGGCCGTATGGTAGCCGGCGCTGTGAAGCGTTTTATCGAACGGGCGCTGTTAGGCCGTTCTGTTGACAAGGCAGTAGTGTCTTTTATCGCCAGTATTATTTACGCGATTATCATGATCGCCACTGTGCTGATGGCGCTGTCACAAATGGGCGTGCAAACCACCTCGTTTATCGCCATTCTCGGTGCTGCCGGTTTAGCGGTAGGCCTGGCCTTACAAGGCTCATTGGCTAACTTCGCCTCGGGCATTCTTATTATTCTGTTCCGGCCGTTTAAGTCGGGCGATTTTATCGACGCTGCCGGCATTAGCGGCACCGTCGATAAAATAGAAATTTTCCAGACCATTATGAAAACACCGGATAACAAAAAAGTGATAGTGCCCAACGCACAGATCACCGGTGGCGCTATTACCAACTTTTCGGCAGAGCCAATCCGCCGGGTCGATTTAGTGATTGGCATCAGTTATGACTCAGACTTGCGCAAAGCAAAACAGATCCTGCAGGATATCCTGGCGCAAGATAGCAGGGTGCTAAAAGAACCCGCCGCCGTTGTCACTGTGGCGGCACTGGCAGATTCGTCGGTCAATCTGAATGTGCGGCCCTGGGTTAACTCTGCCGATTATTGGGCCGTGTACTGGGATACGCTGGAAAAAGTGAAGCTAACCTTTGACGAGCAGGGTATTGCGATACCGTTTCCGCAGATGGATGTTCATATCAAAAAAGAAACGCAGGAGTAAACATGAAGTATGGTGTTATTCTGGCCGCTGCCGTGGTCAGTATGCAGGTGCAGGCCAATGAGACTGCCGGTGCAGATAAAGTGTGGACTACCTCAGCTGAGCTGGGCGCTATTACTACCTCGGGTAATACAGTGGGTACCTCTATCACCGGTAAAATTGATGCCAAACAGGAACTGGAGCAGTGGAGTAACCAGTACATTCTGAGCGCTTTTTTCAAAGAAGATGAAAAAACCGATGAAAATGGCAACAAGGTGACGGAAAAGTCGGCCGAGCGTTATTTCGTGTCAGCCAAAGCAGCCTACAAGCTGGAAGAAGAGTTCGATAAGCTATTTGTGTTTGGCTCATACACTGATGACCAGTTCGGTGCTTATCTGAAGTACACCACCCTGGCGGTCGGTTATGGTACCCGTCTCTACAATGCTGAAGATAAGTCGCTGGATGTGGAAATCGGTCCGGGTTATTTCACCGGCGAGCGCTCTACCGGCGAGACTGAAAATGGCCTTATCGTACGTGGTGCTGCCGCCTTTAACTGGACTATCAGCGAGTCGGCCAGTTTTGCCCAAACCTTAAGCGTGGAATACGGTGATGACAACACCCGTACTATTGCAGAAAGCGCGTTGCTGGCAAAAATTAATGGTGCTCTGCAAATGAAAGCCGCATTTTTAGTACAAAACGACTCTGAAGTGCCGTTAGGTAAAAAAAGTACCGATACGCAAACGTCACTGACGCTGGTTTATTCCTTCTAAACAAACTGAGCCAAAAAATGCCCGCGCTGTTGCGGGCGTTTTCTTATTAAGCGGTTAAGTTTCCATCAGTTAACGCAAGATTTACGGCGACCCCAAAGCCGAAGCGCTGGGGCATAATTTACGCGATCTGAACATAGCATCTTACCTGCTGATGCTGATTTTGCTGTAGCCCAGGCCTTGTTGCTTCGCCACCTTAATTTGTACCGGGATGCGCTGCTTTAAGGCGTCAACGTGACTGATAATACCAATCATTTTGCCACGGGCGTTCAGGTTATCCAGTGCCGCCAGGGCACTGTCCAGCGTATCGGCATCCAGGGTGCCGAAGCCTTCATCTAAAAACAGCGAGTCGATGCGGGTGTTATGGCTGACCAGATCAGACAGTGCCAGTGCCAGTGCCAGACTCACCAGAAAACTCTCACCACCGGACAAGGTTTTAGTATCCCGCGCCGCATCGGCCTGCCAGGTATCCAGCACCACCAGCTCCAGCTCTGCCTCGGGGTGGCGCGCCAGCTGATAGCGGCTATGCAGCACCGCCAGCTGGCAGTTGGCCAGCACAATCAGCTGCGCCAATGTCAGGCCCTGGGCAAAGCGGCGGTAGCGCGCACCGTCTGCCGAGCCAATTAAACTGTTCAGCCGCTGCCAGTAATCATATTGCTGTTTGTGGCTACTCAGCTGCTGCAGTAATTGCTGCTGGGTTTCGCGTTGGCGCGCATCGCTGTTTAATTGTTGCTGCAGTTGGCCGCTGTGTTCAGTCAGTTGTTGCAGTTGCTGCTCGTCCTCAGCTAAGGTTTGGCTAAGCTCGGCGGCGCTTAAGGGGGTAATTTGCTGCGCCGTCAGTTGCTGCTGGCGTTGCTGCCAGTCTTGTAGCAGGTGGCGGGCGGCGGCTTCCTGTTGCTGCAATTGCTGTTGCAGCTGGCTCAGCTGTTGGTGTTCGTCGTCAGATAGCAGCGCAGCCAAAAAGGCCGCCTCGTCGGCAAAGGCACTGTCGGCCAGCGCCTGCTGCCAGCGTTGCTGTGTTTGGCTGGCATTAAGCTGCAGCTGTTGCTGCTGGCGCTGCAACGCCTGTTGCTGACCAAGGTTTTGCTGCAGCTGTTGTTGTACCTGCTGTAATCTTGGCTCCAGTAGCGACAAAGACTCTGCTTTACTCAGATCAGCTGAGGCAATGTCAGCTTGATGGGCGTGCTGTTGATAGTGCTGCTGCCAGCTGGCTAACTGGCTGGCCAGCGCGGCGCTTTGCTCTTGCTGTCGTTCGGCTTGTTGCTGCGCCAGTTGCTGCTGGTGGGCGATGGCCGTGAGCTGGTTGGTCAGTGTAAGCAACTGCTCCTTTACTTGCTGCTGCCGGGCTTGTTGCTGCTCCCACTGCGCCAGGCTGCTCTCTGTCTGCTGCAGCTGCTGCGCGGTGTTACTGAGCGCGTCAGTCAGTTCCGTTTGTGATGCATGGGCACAGGCCTGCAGCAGGGTTGTTAACTCGGCCAGGTCGGTGTGCAATTGTTGCTGCTGCTGGGCACTTTGCGCCAGCAACGCCTGTAGCGAGGCCTCGTGTTTATTCAACTGCTCGCCTTGTAGCTGCAACTGCTGCAGCTGTTGCTCCAGTTCGGTCAGCTGGGCGGCGGTGCTGTTACTGTCCAGCTGCTGGTACTCGCTGATTGCCGGGTGCTCGGTGGCGCCGCAGAGCGGGCAGGGCGCGCCTTCCTGCAGCTGAGCCCGGTGCTCGGATAGCTGCATAATTAATTGCTGCTGCGCCAACAGCTGCTTCTTATCTTTCAACCGCTCCTGCAGCTGTTTGTATTGTTGGCGCAGTGCGACAAGCGCGGCTGTGACCTGCTGCTGTTGTTGCTGGTAGCCGGCCTGTTGCTGCTGGCTGGCTGTCAGTTGCTGCTGCAACTTGTGCTGCCGGGCAAGCTGCTGCTGTTGCTGCTGCAATATAAACTGCTGTTCGCGCAGTTGCTGCTGACTCAGTCTGAGTTGACCGGGGTCAACAGCGGCTAAGCTGGTACTGACTGCCTGTAATGCCTGCTCCAGCTGTGTTTTGTCTTGCTGCAGCTGTTGTTGCTGCTGTTGCTGTTGTTGCCGGGTGGTCTGCAGCGCCTGGTGCTGCGCCTGTAACTGCTGTTGCTGCTGGTTTAGCCAGGCAATACCCTGGGCTAGCAGGCGCAGCTGTTGCTGCATAAGTGCCTGGTGTTGCTGCTGCAGCTGCTGCTCAAGCTGCTGTTGGTCGCTCAGCTGTTGCCGGGCCTGTTGCATAGCCTGGTATAGCGGCGAAAGTTTGCTGGCCGGTTGATGTTGCGCAAGCCGGCTAAGCTGCTGTTGCTGGGCCTGGCGGTGTGCCAATGCGGCCTCTAACGCTACAGCGGCTTTGTTCAGCTCGTCGCCGGCGCTGTCCAGTTGCTGGCGCCACTGCAGCATCTGGCGCTGCTGGCTTAAACGCTGCTGGCATTGCTGTTGTTGCTGCTTTAACACAGCAAGCTCGCCACTTAGCTGCTGTTGCTGCTCGCTGCTCAGTAGCTCTACCGCTCCGGCTTTGGCCTGCAACAGCTCTAGCTGGTTTTTATAGTCGCGGCAATCACTGAATACCTGCTGCGAAATGCGGCCATAAATGGCCGTGCCGGTCAGCTCTTCCAGCAGTTCGGCGCGCTCGTTGGCGTCGGCGTTTAAAAAGGCAGCAAAGCCGCCCTGCGCTAGTAACATTGATTTGGTAAAGCGGCCAAAATCCAGCCCGGTGATCTCGCTGATTAGCTTTAGTTTATCGCTGGTTTTATCGGTCAAAATGGTGCCGTCCAGCCTCGCCAGCTCGGTTTTAGCCGGCTGCAGGTTGCCTTCACTCTGGCCGCGGGCGCGGCGCTGGCTCCAAAAGGCGCGGTATCCCTGGCCTGCCACTTCAAATTCCACCTCAGCCAGGCATTCGCTGCAGTGGCGGGTCATTAACTCATTGCTGGTGGGGGAGGTTTTCAGCCGGGGCGTCTGGTGGTACAACGCCAGGCAAATCGCGTCGAGGATAGTGGTTTTACCGGCACCGGTCGGGCCGGTGATGGCAAACAGATTACTTTGAGTAAAGGGGGGCTGGCGAAAATCAATCTGCCATTCACCGCGCAGCGAGTTCAGGTTTTGCAGCCGCACCGACAATATTTTCACGTGCTTTGCTCCACACTGGCTTGTACCTGCAGGTAAAGCGCTGTCAGCTGCTGAACTTGCTGGTCAGTCAGGGTTTCACTGCTAAGCCTGGCTTGCCACACTTGCTGTGGCGTTAGTTCCGCCAAACTCTGTTGTGTCTCTGTGCCAAGCAGGCTGGCATTGCTACTGCGCTGGCGGCGTAGCCGCAGCAGCTCTACCGGCCAGTCTTGTAATAGCGGCTCAACCCGCTGCTGCAAATCAGTAAGATAGGCGTCGGTTTCCGTGATCACCAGCTCCAGCCAGAGTGTTTGGCCATCAGTCAGGCTGGCGCAGGCTTGCTCCAGCTGCGTGGGCAGCTGCGCCAGTTCGCAGCGGATACTGCACAGCGGCTGAAAGCAGGGGATAGCCAGGCTACTGACGCTTTTGCCCGTAGCGCTGAATTCAAGCAGCCAGGCTTGTTTTTGCTGGCTGGCCTCATCGAAACTGAGCGGCAGTGGTGAGCCGCTATAACGGATGTCGGTGTCGGCTTTAAGTTGTTGGCTTTGATGAATATGACCCAGCGCGATGTAGTCAGCCTTCGGAAAGGCGGCGGCTGAAAAAGCTTCCAGGCTGCCGATATACAAATCGCGCACTGATTCTGATTGGCTGACCCCCAGCGTGGTTAAATGGCCGGTCATAACAACAGGGAGCTGCAGTTGATGTTGTTGGTTGTACTGCTGTGCTAAGTCAAATAACTGCTGGTAATGGGTGGCGATGGCCTGTTGCAGATCGCGCTGCTTGTCGCTGCCGCTCTGGCCGGCCTGGCTTTGCAGCAGATCGCGGGCGCGTAAAAACGGGATAGCACACAGAAGTGCCGCCGGCTGTTTCGCCTTGTTGTGCAGTAGCAGCAATTGCTCACTCAGATCGTCACTGATACTGGCGATGACAGTGGTATTTAAACACTGCAGCAGGTTTTTGCTCTCATTCAGCACGGCAGCGGCATCATGATTGCCGCCCAAGATCACCAGCTGACAGCCACTGCTTTGCAAGTCGACAATAAACTGGTTGTACAGCTCTCGGGCGTAGCTGGGCGGTGTGGCGGTGTCAAAAATGTCGCCGGCGACGATGATGGCATCCAGCGCTTGCTGTTGTGCCTGCTGAACCAGCCAGCGCAAAAAGGCCTGATGCTCATTGGCGCGGCTGCGGCCAATAAAATGCTGGCCTAAATGCCAGTCTGAGGTGTGCAATATACGCATTAAAATAGTGTACCGCTAACGCTGTTGCCGCCAGCATACCGGATCTGCAGCGGCACAGCAAAAGGCCGCAGCGGGCTTACACCGGCTGCGGCCTTGGCTTCGTACGGGCCTTATTGCGCAACTTGCAGTTGATCAATCACCCGGCTGACATCATTGGTGTTTTTGGCGATGGCGACGGCTAAGTCTTTTTCCGCGTCCGACTCGACCTCGCCGCTTAAGGTCACCACACCTTGCTTCGCATCGACATTAATGCTGGTGCCGCTGACTTCTGACTCAAATAACAAGCGGGTTTTTACCACGGTAGCGATTTTGGCGTCTTTCAGCGCACTGCCGCTTTGTTGCTGGTCTGGTTTAGCCTGCGCCACTACCGTCAATTGGTTATCCACACCGGTCACGCCGTCCAGGCTGGCAATCAGCTCTTCAGCCAGCGCTTTGTCGACTTCTGAGTCTACTTTACCGGTCAGGGTGACGGCGCCGTTTTTCACATCGGTGTTAATGTCAAACGAGTTTAAATTCCCGTTTAACAGTAGCGTAGTTTCGGCTTTGCCATCAATCCACGCATCTTTAGCGCTGTCTTTCCACTCATTGGCCAATACCGCTGTGCTGCTAAGGGCCAGGGTCATCATCATAGCTAAAGTCGTACGTTTCATGTTGTCGCTCCTTCTGTAGTGAGACGCTATGACAAATGCCAGCATGATGCCAATTTTTAATTCATTGAGAATATTGGTTTTATTTTTTTTATTCAGGCAATGTTAATTTTTTGTTTGTATTTTTTGCCGGCTAACCGGTAAAACTTGCAACAGTGGCAGCAACTGGTCGCAGGCCACTTGCAGGGCCGCGGTAAAGTGCGCCAGGCCGGCTTGTAGCCGGTGGCTGCTGCAGCGGGTAAGCTGCTTTAACGCGGCCAGTTGCTGCGGCAGTAATATGGCCAGCTCAGCCAGCAGAGCCGGGCTACACTCATGTTGTTGTAACTTATTGTGTTGCTGCAGGTACCAGTATTGCACGGCAGCGAGCTGCGGGCAGAGTTGCCGCAGGGCGGCCGCATCAGCGTGGTCAGGCAGTTGCTGGCTGGCACTGACATGCAAACGAGCCAAGGTGGCAAACTGGTAACGTAAATTACCTGTGCTAACCTGGCTGGCCGCCAACTGAAAAAAGCGGCCGGCACTGGCGCATAAACTGGCCACGGCCCTCAGTAGTGGTATATCGTCTGGGTGGGAGGCACGCATTAAGTCAGCTGGCGCAATCATCGCTTACTCCTGCAGGGTGTTGATTGTTAAAGTTCATATTCAATTCATGTACCAAGGCATAAATTTATGATTTACTTTACTATTTTAAATTTCAGCCATCAGCGCTAACCAATGACAGGTAAGTTTTACCCGGCGGCATTGTTAAATTTACAGTGCTGACAAGGCGTTAAATGCCAATACAGAGAGCCGACCAATGAATAAACCGCGTTTGTTTATGCATGTGCAGGACACGGAGCTGGCGCGCCAGTTAATGCAGTCTGCGGTAGTACGGCAGTTTATGGTAGTCGCCAGCAGCGACGCTGCACCCTGGCCCGAACAGTTATTGCAGCAGAAAGCGGATGTGGTGTTGCTGCAAGCCGATCGCTTCGAAAGCTCAGCGTTAAGCCAACTGATGGACAGCGGTATTTTAGCGGAGCTGGATTTTGTTATTGTCAGTGATGGCAAGCCTGACCCTGTGTTAGATCAGCTGATGCGCTGTGGTGCCGGCTATCATTTTCGTCAGCCGCTGGATCTGGGCTGTCTGCTCGATACGCTGCAGGACTTTTATCAGCAATTATCTTTAGCCCGGCACCGGGTGAGCAGTAACAGTAGCCAGCTTGACCAGTTTGGCTTGTTGGTCGGCTCGTCGCGGGCGATGTTAACGCTGTACCGCACACTGCGCAAAGTCGCGGTAACGCAGGCCAATGTGCTGATTATCGGCGAGAGCGGCGCCGGCAAAGAGCTGGTTGCCAACACGCTGCATCTGGCCAGTTACCGCGCCGAGCAACCCTTTGTTGCGATAAACTGTGGTGCGCTCAGCCCGGAGCTGGTCGACAGTGAGCTGTTTGGTCATGTCAAAGGTGCCTTTACCGGCGCCTTGCGCGACCACCAGGGCGTGTTTGCCCAGGCCTATGGCGGCACCTTATTTTTGGATGAAGTGACCGAAATGCCGCTGGAGCAGCAGGTTAAGCTGTTGCGGGTGCTGGAAAGCGGTGAATATCGCCCGGTAGGCAGTGATAAAAGCTGCCAGACCAATGTGCGCGTAGTGGCCGCCACCAACCGTGATCCGCTGCAGGCGATCGCCGATGGCATCTTGCGTGAAGATGTGTATTTTCGTCTGGCACAGTTTCCGGTGCAGGTACCACCGCTGCGGGAGCGCGGCGAGGACATCAGCGGATTGGCACAGCATTTTCTGGCTTACCGTAACAGCCAGGAGCAACAGCAAAAGCGTTTATCGCCTGCAGCACTGGAGCACATCGCTGCCTACCACTGGCCGGGCAATGTGCGTGAGCTTAAACATGCGATAGAGCGGGCTTATATACTGGCCGACAGCCAGATTTTGCCAGAGCATTTGCTGCTGGAGCAATCCGTGGCAGCCAGCGCAACTGAGCCGGCTGAAGTACCGGCTGGTGTGCCGTTAGAGCAACTGGAAAAGGCGGCCATTTTATCTACCCTGGCCGAGAACAATGGCAATAAAACCGATACGGCTCTGCAGCTGGGGATCAGCGTAAAAACGCTGTATAACAAACTGGAAAAATACCAGCAGTCTGACTGACAGCGGCGCTGTGCCGCTGTCGTTCTACTGAACGTGCTTACAGTTGTTGTAGCAGCGCGTTCAAATCGTCAACGTTAAACAAATAACTCTTGTTGCAGTATTCACAGCTAATGGTCAGCTCGCCCTGAGCGATATGCTCGCTGATCAGATCCCGTCCCAGGCTGACAATGGCAGCGCGGCATTTTTCCCGTGAGCAGCCGCAGACAAAACTGACCGGTTGCGGCGCAAACAACTCGACCTGCTCCTGGTGAAACAGCCGGTACAATAGTTGCTCGGCCGGCAGGTTAAACACTTCATCCTGTGTTAGGGTGTCGCTTAACATGACTAAATCGGCAAAGTCGGCTTTGGCTTTGTCCTGCTCTACCGGCAATACCTGCAGCATAAAACCGGCTGAGCGGCACTTATGCTGCTGAATATCGGTATACAGGTACAAGCGGGTCGGCAGTTGCTCCGACTGGGCAAAGTAGGCTTCCAGAGTGCTGGTCAGGCTGTCGCCGCTCAGTGGAATAATGCCCTGATAACGCTCACCCAGCTTGGGGGTAATGGTGACCAGCAAATAACCCTCGCCAATCAGGTCGCGGAAACTGTCGCCACGGATTTCGGCCTGCATCCGCACCACTCCGCGAAACTGCTGCTGATCGGTGCCATTGACGGCGGCAAAGCGCACCGGGCCATCGCCCTGAATTTGCACCGCAATATCGCCATCCAGCTTTAAGGTGGCGGTCAGTAAGCTGGTGGCGGCAACCAATTCAGCCAGCAACTGTTTGATCGGCAGCGGATAATCATGATGCAACAACATCTGCTCCAGACTGTCGGCTAATTGCACCATCTCGCCACGCACATTGCGTTGCTGGAATAAGAAACGATATAAGCTGTCTGAATTCATGCTGTTCTCTTACTGCTGCGATTTTAACAGAAGCAGCTTACGCCGCTCTTTTTTATCGGGTTTAGTGTCGGGGTGCGGCGCAAACAGGCTGTTGGTTTTTCGCAGTTCAGCCCGTTTCTGTCGCTGTGCTATGCTGTCAGCGGTTTCTTCATATAAGGCCTGCGCTAACGGTGCTGACAGCCGTTTGTCGGAAAGCCCCAACACGATGACAATTTTTTCATCGCTGCCCTGTGCCAGCCTTACGGTAGCACCGGGCTCGACAGTTCTGCTGGCTTTGCAGCGCTGGCCATTATAATGTACTTTACCGCCTTCGATCATCTCTTTTGCCAGGGTGCGGGTTTTATAAAAGCGACAGGCCCACAGCCATTTATCTAACCGTAATGAAGCTGTGTCAGACTGTGCCGGCGTGTTAGATTGCGTCATATCATCGTGTCTGGCTGAACTAAGGTAGCCATTATAGTGCCAAATCAGCGAATTTGGTGCCAGCATGGACAAAAATGCGGTTAATATGTTGTAAAAGTTCGCAGATGACTTGTTGGTGTAAACACAACTGGTTAAGATAAATTTCGTTTTACAGGCAATAGTGTGCAATGAAGCCGTTACCCGATATACAGCAGTTGTTACAACAACTCGATAAACTACCGTTACAGCGGGTACAGCCGTGGCTGAACCTGCTATTGGTTATTCTGCTGGCCTGGTTACTGGCCCGTTTCAGCTGGCAGCTGGTGCCCACGCCGGCAGCAACAGCGCTAACGCCTGCGATATCATCAGCTGGCAGCAAATCAGCAGGCTCAGGTGTGAGTTTGCCGGCATTAACCGGCTTTGCCCTGTTTGGTAAAGCCAGCTCTGAGCCGGTCAAAGCGGTGCAGCCGGTGGTGACCGAAGCGCCGAAAACCCAGCTGAATGTTAAACTGACCGGTGTGGTGGCGCTGCCTGCTGATCCGGCCAAAGGCAGTGCTATTATTGAAAGCCGCGGCAGTGAAGCTACCTACGCGGTAGATGATACTATTGAGGGCACCAATGCGGTGTTAAAGCAGGTGCTGGCCGACAGAGTGTTATTGTTACAGGCTGGCCGCTTTGAAACCCTGATGCTCGACGGTATTGAATACACCAAAATTGCCCAGGCTAACGCCGGCCTGGGCCGCGCTGATGAACTGGTGGCGGTAGAGGATAACGGCGGAGACTTAGCCCCAGTGCCGGAGCCAATGGAAATGCAGCCGCTGGAGCTGTCTGAAGAGCTGGATATCCGCCGCGACGAGCTTATCGCCGAGCCGATGAAGTTTTTTGATTACATCAGGGTGTCACCGCACCGGCCGCAAGGGCAGTTACTGGGCTATCGCTTAATGCCGGGTAAAGATGCCACCTTGTTTACGCAGCTGGGCCTGCAACCGAATGATCTGGCGATAGAAATTAATGGTATTGCATTAACCGACATGCAGCAGGCAATGAACGTGATTAACGAATTGCGTGATGCCAAAGAAGCAGCAATTAAAATAGAACGCGATGGTGAGATCAGAGACATTCTGGTTAGCCTGTCACAATAATTATTAAAACGAATTGGTTGTAGCATAATGAAATCAGGGCAATTGAGTTTTTTCTCCCGTCGCACGCTGGCCAGCTTACTGGTCGCCACCGCGCTGACCACTATTATTCCCGGTGCTGCAGTGGTGGCACAGGAACAGGTGATGTATTCGCCAAACTTTAAAGGCACCGACATCAACGAGTTTATTAATATCGTTGGTATGAACCTGAAAAAAACCATCATTGTTGACCCGCAAGTGCGCGGCCGGGTGAACGTGCGCAGTTATGAAATGCTAAACGAGCAGCAGTACTATCAGTTTTTCTTAAACGTACTGGAAGTGTATGGCTTTGCCGTGGTTGAAATGGACAATGGCGTATTAAAGGTGGTGCGTAACAAAGACGCTAAAACCAGCAATATTCCGGTGGTTAGCGATACCCACCCCGGCCAGGGTGACGAGATGGTGACCCGGGTGGTGCAGGTGCGTAACGTGTCGGTACGTGAGCTGGCGCCGCTGCTGCGTCAGTTTAGTAACCAGGCCGGTGGCGGCCATGTGGTGAACTACGACCCGTCGAATGTCATTATGATGACTGGCCCGGCAGCGGTGGTTAACCGCCTGGTGGACATTATTCAGCGGGTAGACAAAGCCGGCGATCAGGAGCTGGAAATCGTTAAGCTGCAATATGCCTCGGCGCCGGAGATTGTGCGTATTCTGGAAAGTATTTACAAAAGCCAGGGCCGGGCCGAACAGCCGGACTTTTTGGTGCCGCGCATCGTAGCGGACGAGCGCACCAACAGCGTGATTGTCAGCGGCGAATTACAGGCCCGCCAGCGCGTGATTGAACTGGCCAAGCGGCTGGACAGCGAGCTGCAAACCAGCGGCAACACCCGGGTGTTTTATTTAAAATACGCCAAAGCTGAAGAGTTAGTACCGGTATTAAAAGGCGTGAGTGAGTCTATCGTGGCTGAAGTGCAGGGCGGCGCCGCCGGTGCGCAGGGCGGGCGCACAGCCGCAGCTAACCCGGGCCGGGCGATCAGTATAGAGGCGCACGCCGACAGTAACTCGCTGGTGATCACCGCCCAGCCGGATATGATGCGTTCGCTTGAAGAAGTGCTGCGGCAGCTGGATATCCGCCGGGCTCAGGTACTGGTAGAAGCCATTATTGTTGAAGTCTTTGAAGGCGATGGCACCGACTTTGGTGTGCAGTGGTTAAATGCCAATGGTGGCGGTACTAACTTTAATAATGGTAATACTATACCTATTATCAGCGTAGCCGGTGGTGCTGCAGTGGCTTCGCAAATAACACGTGGTAGCGAAACTATAGTTGCTAACCCGGGCGGTGGCTCAACAACCACTAAAACTCCGGACTCTAACCGCGATTACTCGGTGTTGGCACAGGTGCTGAGCGGTTTAAATGGCGCTATGCTGGGCTTTTACGAAGGCGATTGGGCGGCCATTTTGCAGGCCGTGCGTACCAGCACTAACTCTAACGTATTGGCCACGCCGCATATCACCACCATGGATAACCAGGAAGCGTTCTTTCTGGTCGGTCAGGAAGTGCCGGTGATAACCGGCTCTACCACGGGTTCAAACAACACCAACCCGTTCCAGCAGGTCGACCGGCAGGAAGTGGGTATTAAACTTAAAGTGACGCCGCAAATTAACGAAGGTGATGCGGTGCAGCTGACCATAGAGCAGGAAGTGTCCAGCATTGGCGGTGCCACTGCGGTCGATATCACCATTAATAAACGCGAAATTAAAACCACCGTAATGGCGGACGATGGTGCCACTGTGGTATTGGGCGGTTTGATTGATGAAGACGTGCAGGAAAGTGAGTCGAAAGTGCCACTGCTGGGCGACATTCCGATTCTGGGGCATTTGTTTAAATCGACCAGTGTTACCAAGCAAAAACGTAATCTGATGGTGTTTATCAAAGCCACCATAGTGCGCGAAGGCTCGGCCATTTCCGGCATCTCGAAAACCAAGTATAACTATATCCGCGCTGAGCAGTTAAAGCGTGAAGAGGAAGGCATTCGCTTAATGCCGAACACCAGGCAGGTGGTGCTGCCAGAGTGGGATGACTCATTAACGCTGCCGCCGACCTTTGATGAGTATATGAACAAACAAGGCACGCCAGAGCAATCGACTGAGCAGCCAGGGAAGCAGGACTAATGCAGGCGCTACACGAAGAGCAGGTGCAGCCGGCCAGTCGCAGTATCCGGCTACCCTTTGGTTTTGCCAAGCGCCACGGCGTGCTGCTGGCGCGGCAAACACAAGGCTGGCAGCTGTATATTCATGCCGCCACAGCGCCGGATGCGGTATTAGAAGTACGCCGCCTGCTGGCGGAGCCGTTTCAAATTCAGCGTCTGTCGGCGACCGAGTTTGAAGCTATGCTGGAAGCCAGTTATCAGCGTGATTCCTCAGAAGCGCAGCAACTAATGGAAGATATCGGCAACGAGGTAAACTTAGCCTCGCTGGCTGATGATATTCAGGAAAGCGAAGACTTACTGGAAAATGAAGATGATGCGCCTATCATCAAGCTGATTAACGCCATGCTGGGCGAGGCCATTAAGCTTGGCGCCTCAGATATCCATGTTGAAACTTTTGAAAAAGCCTTAATAGTACGGTTTCGGGTAGATGGCATATTACGCGAGGTGCTGCGGCCAAACCGGCGTTTGTCCAGCTTGCTGGTGTCGCGTATTAAGGTAATGGCTAAGCTGGATATTGCCGAAAAACGCGTACCGCAGGATGGCCGTATCAGTTTACGTATCGCCGGTCGGGCGGTGGATGTGCGGGTGTCGACCATGCCATCAAGCCATGGTGAGCGGGTGGTGCTGCGCTTACTGGATAAAAATAACTCGCACCTGAATTTAGCCGATTTGGGTATGACACTGTCAGTGCAGCAGGCGTTTTCAGAGCTTATTTTAAAACCGCACGGTATTATTCTGGTGACTGGCCCCACCGGCTCGGGTAAAAGTACTACCTTGTACGCCGGGCTTACCGAAATCAACACCAAAGATCGTAATATTCTCACCGTTGAAGATCCGATTGAATACGAGCTGGAGGGCATAGGCCAAACCCAGGTGAATACCAAGGTGAATATGACCTTTGCCCGTGGCCTGCGCGCTATTTTGCGCCAGGACCCGGATGTGGTGATGGTGGGTGAAATTCGCGATCTGGAAACGGCGCAAATTGCCGTGCAGGCCAGTTTAACCGGCCACTTAGTGTTATCTACCTTGCACACCAATACCGCAGCAGGTGCCATTACCCGGTTAGAAGATATGGGCGTGGAAGCGTTTTTATTATCGTCCAGTTTGCTTGGCGTTTTGGCGCAGCGTCTGGTGCGTACTCTGTGCCCGCACTGTAAAGCGGCGCACGAGCCGGACAAAGAAGAGCGCAATCTGCTGGGCGTCAGTAAAAAAGACGAGGTTGTGATTTACCGCGCGACCGGCTGCGAGCACTGCAACCAGACCGGTTATCGCGGCCGTACCGGCATTCATGAGTTGTTGCTGGTCGATGAGCATATCCGCGAGCTGATTCACAATGGTAAGGGCGAGCAGGCGATTGAAAAATACGTGCGCCAGCACAGCCCCAGCATCCGTGCCGACGGCTTTAGCAAAGTGTTAAACGGCGAAACCACACTGGAAGAAGTGTTGCGCGTTACCCGTGAGGATCTGTAGTGCCGGCCTTTGAATATCAGGCTCTGGATGCCAGAGGGAAAAGCAGTAAAGGCGTGCTGGAAGCCGATAACGCCCGTCATGCCCGCAGTTTATTGCGTGAACAAAAGCTGACGCCGGTCAGTGTTGGCCTGGCATCGCAGCAAGAGAAACTGCTGGCCTCTGGCAGCCAGTGGTTTAAGCGCAAAATATCGGCGTCAGAGCTGGCATTAATTACCCGCCAGTTAGCTACATTAGTAGAGGCCGCGCTGCCAATTGAAAGCGCACTGTTGGCAGTGGCCGAGCAATGCGATAAACCACGCTTGAAAAATATGATGATGACGGTGCGCTCTAAAGTGGTTGAAGGTTATAGCCTGGCCGAAGGCTTAGCCGAGTTTCCACATGTGTTTGATCATCTGTTTCGCTCTATGGTGGCGGCCGGGGAAAAATCCGGCCATTTGGATCAGGTATTAAACCGGCTGGCCGATTACACCGAGCAGCGCCAGCATATGCGCAGCCAGATTTTACAGGCCTTATTGTACCCCATTATTCTTACCTGTTTTGCCGTGCTGGTGATTTCCATCTTGCTGGCCGCGGTGGTGCCGAAAATCGTTGGCCAGTTTGAACATATGGGCCAAACCCTGCCCGGCAGCACCTTATTTTTAATCGCCGCCAGTGATTTCCTGCGTGCTTATGGCGTTTTTGTGTTAATTGCCCTTATGCTGGCGCTGGTGGCGTTTAAACGGGCGCTATTAAAACCGGCGTTTCGTTACCGTTGGGATGCGCTGGTGCTAAAAAGCCGTGTGCTGGGCAAGGTAACCAAGGGGTTAAATACCGCCCGTTTTGCCCGCACCCTAAGTATTTTAAATGCCTCGGCAGTGCCGCTGCTGGAAGCCATGCGTATCAGTGCTGATGTACTTAGTAATACTTATATGAAGCAGGCAGTGAGTGAGGCAACCGGCCGGGTGCGTGAAGGCACCTCGCTGCGTAATGCACTGGAGCAGACCAAGCTGTTCCCGCCGATGATGCTGCATATGATTGCCAGCGGTGAAAAAAGTGGCCAGCTGGACTCGATGCTGGAACGCGCCGCCAATACGCAGGATCGTGAGTTTGAAACCCTGGTTACGGTGTCGTTAAAAGTGTTTGAGCCGGTGCTGGTCGCCGTTATGGCCGGTATGGTGTTATTTATAGTGATGGCAATTTTGCAGCCAATTTTAGCGTTAAACAATATGGTAGGTGGTGGTTAGTATGCAAAGGCAACAGAACAACAAACAGCAGGGTTTTACCTTGCTGGAAGTGATGGTGGTTATCGTGATCCTGGGCATTATTGCCAGTATGGTGGTGCCCAACCTGATTGGTAACCAGGAACAGGCCGCCCGGCAAAAAGCCGTGGTAGACATTCAGCAGCTGGAAAGTGCGCTGGATATGTACCGGCTGCGTAATGGCTTTTACCCCACGACCGAACAGGGCATGCAGGCGTTAGTGACGGCGCCTACGTCACAGCCGGTGCCACGTTCTTTCCCGGAAGGCGGCTTTATCCGCCGTTTACCTAAAGACCCGTGGGATGAAGACTACATTCTGATAAGCCCAGGCCAGGTTGGCCGGATTGATATTTTCAGTAAAGGGCCAGACCGCACTGCCGGTACCGATGACGATATCGGTAACTGGAACCTGGATGACAACCAGGACAGTAACAACTGATGTTGCGCCAGCCGGTATTGCAGCGCCCGCACGGCTTCACTTTAGTTGAAGTGATGCTGGTCATGCTGCTGATCGGCTTATTAGCTACCACAGTGGTGATGAACTTTAGTGGTGAGTCGCGCGAAGAGCGGCTGGAAAAAGAAACCGAGCGCTTTACGCAGTTGTTTCAGTTTGTTGCTGAAACCGCCATGCTAAAGCAGCAGGAGTGGGGGCTGTACGTAGCGCCTGACCATTATGGCTTTTTGTATTACAGCAGCGCCGACGCCAAATGGTTACCCGCTACTGAGCCGGCCAGTTTAGACCGGCATAAATTGCCTGAGCACCTTAGCCTGCAGCTGGAGTTAGAGGGCTTACCGGGCGAAGAAACCAATTTACTTAGCCAACTGGACTGGCAAACCGAAGACGATGAGCAGCCAGCGCCAGACAGTAAAGTACCGGTGCTGCCGCAGGTGTTTATTTTATCGTCGGGTGAGATCAGCCCGTTTCAGCTGCTATTTACCGAAGCGTCAGATTTAACTCCGCTGTACAGCAGCGTCTCGACCGACTTTAGCATACCGCTTAGCCGCACTGCAGCCTCAGAGGCGCTGCCATGATAAAACGTGGCTTTACCTTGCTGGAGCTGCTGGTGGCGATGGCTATTTTTGCCACCGCCGGTATGGCCATTATGCAAGCCAGCTCGGCGCATATTCGCAGTTTAAGCCAGTTAGACGAGTTAACTATGGCCGGCTACATTGCTAACAACCAAATGCAGCTGGCGCTGTTAGATACCGAGTGGCCAGGAGCAGAAAAACGCCAGGGCGAGCTGGAAATGGCTAACCGCAGCTGGGTGTGGCAACAGCAACTGATCACGGTACCAGATAATGATTTGCGTTTGGTGCAAATACGCGTCAGTCTGGCCGAAGCGCCAGAGCAGGTGTTGTATCAGCTGCAAAGCTATAAAGGTAAGCCCGGTGCGTAAAACTAATAGCGGTTTTACCTTTATCGAGATGCTGTTGGCGGCGGCCATTTTTGCGCTGGTCGGCTTGGCGTCGGTGGCGATTTTAACCAGCGTGACACAAAGTGACGAACTATCGCAGCAGGCCAGTAACCGGCTGATTGAGCTGCAGCGTACCATGCTGATGTTAGAGCGTGATTTTATGCAGATCAGCCTGCGTCACGTGCGGATTGACGGTGAAGCACCGCAAAAGAACCGGTTGATGGGCGAGAAGTTTTTCTTAAATAGCGACGATCACGGTGTGAGTTTTGCCCGCCAGGGCTGGCGCAACCCGGGCATGATTTTGCCGCGCAGCGAAATTCAAACTGTAGCCTACCGGCTGCAGGAAGGCACGCTACAGCGTTTGTACAGCCTGTATCCGGATGCCGTTACCGGCACCGAGCCCAAAGTACAGCCGCTGCAAAGCGGCTTAACCGGCTTTGAGCTGCAATATCTGCAGGGGGAAGAATGGCTGGAGCGCTGGCAGGACGGTAACTTTCCCTCAGCGGTGCGGGTGATCCTGACCGACGAAAGTTTAGGCCGGATTGAGCGCATTTTTATCATGCCCGATGCAGCGGTAAGTAGCGGGAGCCGCGAATAATGACCAAACCGGCGCAGCGCAAACAACAGGGTGTTGCCTTAGTGGCGGTGTTAATGATTATCGCCATCGTGGTGGTGATCGCCGTGAACATGACCGGCCGTTTGCAGCTGCAATTGCAGCGCCAGCAAAACCTGCAGCAACAACAACAGGCCTTTTGGTACGCGATGGGCGCTGAGCAATTTGCCCGGGTGTTGTTATCACGCACCTTAGCCGGCGAGGAAACCGTGCACCTGGGCCAGGACTGGGCACTCAGTGGCGCCAGCTTTCCGGTGGAGGATGGCACTATTGCCGGCGAAATGACAGATTTACGCAGCTGCTTTAATTTAAATGCGCTGCAAAATGTGCAGCCAGCCAGTGGTGGCCGGGTAGAGCAAAGTGCGGCACAAAAAGCGTTTTTACGGCTGTTAGAGTTAAAAGCGGCTGAGTTGTCGATGCCGGCCGAATACCTGGTCGCCCGCCTGGGAGACTGGCTGGACGAAGACAGCCTGCTAAGCAGTGCCGGTAGTGCCGAAGAGGACGACTACGCCGCCCTGCGCTTTCCGTATTACAGCGCCAATACATTGATGGCCAGCGTGTCAGAGCTTAGGGTGATACTGGATCTGACGGTAGCGGATTATCAGTTGCTGGCGCCTTATGTCTGTGTCATACCCGAAGACAGCAGCCTGCAGCTAAACGTGAATACTTTAACCGAAGACACGGCAGTGCTGCTGGCGGCACTTATTCCGGAGTTAGCCGAACAGGCGGCGCTGGACCTGATTGCCAGCCGGCCTGAGCAGGGTTTTGCCACGCTGGATGAAGTGTTTAGCAGTACAGAGTTAGCCGGTATTACCGTTAGCGATGAGACTAAAAGCCTGCTGACACTAAAGTCTGACAGCTTTCAGTTAGTGGCCACCGCGGCCTATCTGGAAAGCGGTTTTGTATTAACGTCGGTATTTAAAATAAATGATAATAATCAGGTCAAAGTATTGGCCCGGCGATTTGGAGGCCAGGGGTGAGTGAACAGTTGGTGATCCGGCTTGGCAGCCGGGCAGAGCACAGCATCAGCTGGCTGGTATGGGCCAGCCATAGCCAGGAAGTGATTGCCAGTGGCGAACTGCCCGCTGCCGATGCCTTGGTTGAGCTGGCCGAGCGGCTGGGTACACGGCCGGTGGTGGCACTGGTGCCGGCATCTGATGTGGTATTAAAGCAAGTGGCGCTGCCGGGCAAACCCAATCGCCAGGTACTGCAGGCGCTGCCGTACATGCTGGAAGAAGAGCAAGCAGAGGACATTGAGCAGCTGTTTTTGGCGCTGGGTAAAGTGGTACAGCACGAAGGCCAATACAGTCAACAGGTGGCCATTTGTCAGCGCGAGCGCTTAGCGCAGTGGCTGGACTGGCTGCAACACGCCGGTTTTAGTGTTAGCCGTATGCTGCCCGATGCGCTGTTACTGCCCGAAAAGCAACTGCCGGCCTGTATTCAGTTGCAGCAACAGTGGTTGTTAAAGCAAAGCAGCTGGCAGGTGTCAGCAATAGAAGCTAACTGGTGGCCGGATTATCTGCAATTGGCGGCGCTGCCTATGCTAACCAGCTACAGCCCCTGGCCTGAAGAGTTGCTGCAAAGTCATCAACTGGCAGAGCCTGAGCTGCCACTGGCGCTGCTGGCCAGTGAGCTGGACAAGCAGGATTTCACCTTATTGCAGGGCGAGTACAAACCTAAGCGGCAGGTAAACCGCCATTGGCAAATCTGGCGCACACCGGCGCTGTTGGCGCTGGGCTGCCTGGCGCTGTATTTGCTACAGTTAGGCGCCACAAGTTATCAATTATCGCGCCAGGCGGCGGTGCTTAGCGAACAAAGCCGGCAGCTGTATTTACAGGCCTTTCCAGGCGAACGCATTTTTGACCTTAACTTACAATTGAAGCAAAAGCTTGCCGCCACTGGCGGGGCGCAGCAGCAAAGTTTTTTAACCCTGCTACAAAGCTTACAGAAACAACTGGCTAAGGTGCCCGATATCAGCCTGGACAATTTACGCTTTGACAGCAAACGGGCCGAGCTGCGTTTTCAGGCTAAGGGAGATGGCTTTCAAAGTTTTGAGCGGTTGAAAACCGCCCTGGAGCAAGCCGGCTTTAGTGTGGAGCAGGGTGCGCTGAGTAACGATGGCGACAAAGTACAGGGCAGTGTTGCTATGCGGGGGGCACAATGAAACAGCAACTGATACAGTGGTGGAGCAGCCTGCAAAGTCGCGAGCAGCGCTTGGTGGCCGGCGCCGGTGTGGTAATGGCCATTGGCTTGTTTTATTGGCTGCTATGGCAACCGCTGCACAATGCCCGCGATACCCAGCAGCAAAAAATCGAGGCTGCCCAGCGCCAGTTAAGCCAGCTGCAGCAGCTGTTACCCCAGCTGCAGGCAGCAGGTGCGGGTACGGTTAGCCGCAGTGGCAGTGTGGCGCAAATTATCAGTAACAGTGCCCGCAGCAGCGGCATCAGGGTTAGCCGGATGCAGCCGCAAAACCAGCAGCTAACGCTGGTGCTAGAAGATGTCAGTTTCGAGCAGTTGCTGGGTTGGTTGCATGCGCTGCAATATCAGCATGGCGTGCAGCTGGTTAGCCTGGATGTGGCGCTGGCCGATAAGCCCGGTATAGTGCGGGTCCGACGGATGGTAGTGGAGTAAGCAGGCAGTATGACAAAGACCAGACTTATCGTTATCGGTGTAATCAGTTATCTGTTGTTTACCCTATTACTCACGCCTGTCAGCTGGTGGCTAAAGCTGGTGCCCTTGCCGCCACAGCTGCAGTTAGGTGCCACCAGCGGTACCTTATGGCAGGGCGAGGTGAGTGCTGCACAGTATCAACAACTGCAGTTTGACCGTATCCGCTGGCAGTTACAGGGTTGGCAACTGCTACGTGGCAAGCTGGCCTTTAGCCTGCAAAGTGGCAGCCTGCAACAAGGCGGTGTGCCTTACTTAAGCGCCGTGGCCAGCTATGGCTTAGGCGGTGCTGCGCTGGATAACAGCCTGATCAGCCTGCCAGTGGCCAGCCTTGTGCCTCTGCTGCCATTGCCGTTGCCGGTCGATGCCAGCGGCGAGCTGGTCTTGGATATTACCCAGTACCACCAGGGCCAGCCCTGGTGTAGCCGCCTGACAGGTAGTGCCAGCTGGCAAAATGCCCGCCTGCAAACACCTACCGGCAGCTGGCTCGATTTACAACAGCTGTTCGGCACGCTCAGTTGCGACAGCGGCACTGTGGCGCTAACCACTGACGGCGCTAACGTATTGGGGCTGGATATTAAAGCGGTGATGAATGCCGAGCAGTTGCTGCTGAATGGCACGCTAAAACCAGAGCCAAGCCTGCCAGAAGAAGTACACCAGGCGATGCAATTTCTTGGCAAGCCGGATGCAGAAGGGCGTTACCGCTTAAGTTTTTGACGCAGGCTTAGCCGGCGCGATAGTTGCGGATATCATCCAGCAGTACGGTGTAATCGGTAATGGCGGGAAACTCGGTGATCTGCCGGCTTAACTGCTGGCTATCCGGGTTAGCTACCGCCAGCAAGTGTTTAATACCAAAATCCTGCGCCGCTTTTAATATGGGCAGGCTATCGTCGATAAACAGCGTGCGCTCGGGGTTAAAGTTCAGCCGCTGTTGCAGTTTCTGCCACAGTGCCCAGTTTTCCTTGGTAATACCAAATTCATGGGTCGAAATTAACGTATCAATATAACTGGCCAGTTCAGTGCGCTCTATTTTAAGCGACAGGCTGTCCGGGTGAGCGTTAGTCACCAGCGCAATCTGGCGGCCACTGTGTTTTAGCGCAGTGAGAAACTCCGGCACATCGGCGCGCATGGCAATTTTGTGCATCACTTCACGTTTTAGCTCGTTGATCGGCAGCTGCAGCCGTTTACCCCAGTAATCCAGACAATACCATTCCAGCTTGCCACTAAGCTCAGCATATTCGGCTTTTAACTGCTGTTCGGCCTGCTGTTGGCTGATACCGCTAATTTCGGCCCAGCGCTTGGGTAAATGCTGTAGCCAGAAAAAATTGTCGTAGTGCAGATCGAGCAGGGTGCCATCCATATCCAGCAGCACGGTATCAATTTGTGCCCAGTTCAGCATAGGTTTTTCCTGTTAATCGTTTTATAGTAACCGCTTGGATTGTACCAGAGGTGGCAGCATGACGCAGCGGCAGGATGATAAGCCCGGTAATAAACAGAAGCCCGACATTTTAGGCACCGAAATAGTGGCGCAAAGCCGTTTGTTTAAAATTGAGCAGTTAGAGCTGAAGTTTAGTAACGGCGAGCGGCGCACCTACGAGCGCATGCGCGGTAGCGGCCGTGGCGCCGTGATGATCATTGCCTGCCCCGACCCTGAAAATTTTTATCTGGTGCGGGAATACTGCGCCGGCACCCACGATTATCAGCTGGGCTTTCCCAAAGGCTTAATCGATCCGGGCGAAGATATTATTGCCGCCGCCAACCGGGAGCTGAAAGAAGAGATTGGCTTTGGCGCCCACCGCTTTGTGCAGCTGAAATCGCTGGCGCTCGCTCCGGGCTATTTTAATGCTACAATGCATATAGTTTTGGCCTTTGATTTATATGCAGAAAGCCTGATTGGTGATGAGCCCGAGCCGCTGGAACTGGTAAGCTGGCCACGTGCCGAGGCCGAGGCGTTGCTGCAACAGGTCGATTTTACTGAAGCCAGAAGTGTCGCTGCGCTGTTACTGGCGCAGCACTATTTGGAAGCGAATCCGGATGTTTTTAAGCAGACTGCTGGAACCTGTTAAAGCTGCGGCCAAAGAAGCCGGGGCAACGCTATGGCAGTTGTACCAAAGTGGTGATTTTCAGCAGCAACAAAAGGCCGATCAGAGCCCGGTGACCAGTGCCGATCTGGCGGCTAACCGTATTATTATCGAGCGTTTATCTGAGCTGACACCCGATATTCCTATTATTTCAGAAGAATCAAAACTGGCGCCGTTAATGCAGCGTCAACACTGGCCTCGCTACTGGTTGATTGACCCAATGGATGGCACCCAGGAGTTTGTTGCCAGAAGCGGTGACTTTGCCGTTAGCATCGCGTTGGTCGAGCGGGATTGGCCGGCATTAGGGGTAATTTACTGGCCCAAAGAAGACATCTTGTACTATGCCAGCCGCGGTAATGGCGCCTTTAAACAGCAACGTAACCTGATTAACCGTATCCGGGTAAACCAACACCACCAGGGCGACACGCTAAAAATTGCTGTTAGCCGCCGTCAGCCGCTGCAGCCTATTATCGATTTGCTCAACAGCGAACATGCGGTGGAATACATTGCCCTTGGCAGCTGCTCACTAAAAAGTTGTCTGGTGGCGGAAGGTAAGGCCGATTGCTACCTGCGGCTTGGGCCCACGGGCGAGTGGGACACCGGCGCTGTACATGTGATAGTAGAAGAAGCCGGCGGCAAAATTCTCGACAGTGAATTTACTCCGCTTAGCTATAACCAGCGCGATACGTTGGCCAATCCTGACTTTATGGTAATGGGCCAGGCCAGCACGCCCTGGCCGGATCTGATTAAAGCCCGTCGCACCGAGCGTGACCTTAGCCTGTAGCGCTGAAAGCTTTCAGCGGCTATTACCAAACCGTTTTCATAACTAGGCAATAAAACTGCATAGTCTGGCAAAACCAGCACTGACGCGGTTTTTAGCCAAATCAGCCGTTTTGCTAACTATCTTTTCTGCAGAAAAAACGCTATTATGCCGCCGGGTTTTTGCACAGAAAAACGTCGAATTGTGATAAAAGCACCAGAAAATTAAGTCCGCCAGAGACTGCACCCTTACCTACAGTACCCTTAGGAGTTACAACATGTCCGATCTGGATCTGCGCCAATACGGCATTACAGATGTCACGGAAATTATTTATAACCCTTCGTATGATCAACTGTTTGCGGAAGAAACCCGCGCTGATTTACAAGGTTATGAACAAGGCAAACTGACCAAACTGGGCGCGGTTTCAGTCGATACTGGTATTTTTACCGGCCGCTCGCCAAAAGATAAATACATCGTGCGCGATGACACTACCCGCGACACCGTTTGGTGGTCGGATCAGGGTAAAAATGACAACAAAGCCATTACGCCGGCAGTATGGGCTGACTTAAAAGCGTTAGTGACTAAGCAGTTGTCTGGTAAGCGCTTATTTGTGGTAGACACCTTTTGTGGTGCCAATGCCGATACCCGTCTGGCGGTGCGTTTTATTACTGAAGTGGCCTGGCAGGCACACTTCGTCAAAAACATGTTTATCCGGCCAACGGATGCTGAGCTGAAAACTTACCAGCCAGATTTCATCGTGATGAACGGTGCCAAGTGCACTAACCCGGATTGGCAGCGCCATGGCCTGAATTCTGAAAACTTTGTCGCCTTTAACCTGACCGAGCGTATTCAGCTGATTGGTGGTACCTGGTATGGTGGTGAAATGAAAAAAGGTATGTTCTCAATGATGAACTACTTTTTACCACTGAAGGGTATAGCGTCTATGCACTGCTCGGCCAACGTCGGCAAAGACGGCGATGTGGCAGTATTCTTTGGTTTGTCAGGCACCGGCAAAACTACGTTGTCGACCGATCCTAAGCGCCAGCTGATTGGTGATGACGAGCACGGCTGGGATGATGATGGCGTGTTCAACTTTGAAGGCGGCTGCTACGCCAAGACCATTAACCTGTCAAAAGAAAACGAGCCGGATATTTACAATGCAATTCGTCGCGATGCGCTGCTGGAAAACGTTACGGTGTTAGCAGACGGCGAGATCGACTTTAACGACGGTTCAAAAACCGAAAACACCCGCGTGTCGTACCCGATTTATCATATCGATAATATCGTTACACCCGTGTCTAAAGCCGGTCATGCGAAAAAGGTTATCTTTTTAACGGCCGATGCCTTCGGTGTGTTACCACCGGTATCTAAGCTGACTAAAGAGCAGGCCAAGTACCACTTCCTGTCGGGCTTTACCGCTAAACTGGCCGGCACCGAGCGCGGTATTACTGAGCCAACGCCAACCTTCTCCAGCTGTTTTGGTGCCGCGTTTTTAAGCTTGCACCCAACCAAATACGCCGAAGTGCTGGGTAAGCGGATGGAGGCCTCTGGTGCTGAAGCTTATCTGGTAAATACCGGCTGGAACGGCACAGGTAAGCGTATTTCTATTAAAGCGACCCGCGCTATTATTGATGCCATTTTAGATGGCAGCATTGAAAACGCCGAGTTTGTGCAACTGCCTTACTTTAACCTGGCGATGCCAACGGGCTTAGCTGGCGTAGAAGATAACGCCATTTTGGACCCGCGTAACACCTATGCCAACGCCGCCGATTGGGACGTAAAAGCGAAAGATTTAGCCAAGCGTTTTGTCGATAACTTTGTTAAGTTTACTGACAATGCCGAAGGTAAAGCCTTAGTGGCTGCCGGCCCACAGCTGTAAGCTGCAGCCTTGTCTGTTAAAAAGCCGCAAATGCGGCTTTTTTTATGCTGCTTTGTTGAGCAGGCGAAAGATAATTTAACCTGGTTACTGGCAACGCCGTCACAATCTGACTAAAGTTAACAACGGCTTGGTCGCTAAATATTGTTTAGTAAGACATTTCTGGCCATTTAGGCTAGGCTAGCCAAAAAAGATCATTTGCCGGTGGCAAAACAGGGGTGATGAATGTTACGCAGCATAAGTATTCAAAAACGATTATTGGCCGCTTTTGGCGCCCTGGCATTGTTATTAACCATAACAGGGGTATTTAGCTTACAAAGCATTTCTCAGGTACGCGAACAAGCCGACTTTGTTGAAACGTCCGTTGTACCGGGTTTGGCTGGTATTGGTTCGCTCGGCACGGTCATTAACCGCAACAGAGCCTTAACACTGCGCTTATTATTGTCGATTGATATTACTCAGGAAGGCGAGGCGTTTGACACGATAAAAGCGCTGCGGGAAGAGATTTTAAACCTGGAGAAGCCTTACGAAGCGTCCATTTTTGATGCTAAAGAGCGAGAGATTTTTGGCCAGTATAAGGTGTCACGGCAAAAATACTTTGACTTGCAGCAACAAGCGTTAGATTTGCTGTTAAAGGAAGAGCTGGGTGCCGCCCAGGATTTACTGGATCAGATTAACCCTGTGGCAGCTGAAATTACCCAGCAGCTGGAACAACTATCCAATATCAATCATAAAGCGGCAGAAGATGCGCGTAACACGGCTATTGACACTTATGACAACGCAAAAATGGCAGTTATTTTGCTGATTATCGTATCTGTGGCTATTGCTGTACTGGTGTCGGTGCTGATCTCCCGTAGTATCAGCCAGCCGCTAACCCAGGCCGTAGAATCTGCCCGTTTTATTGCCGATGGCGATTTAACCCAGCCGTTAACCGTAGATGGCAATGACGAGCTAACCGATTTAGCCCAGGCTTTGAAGCAAATGCAGCAAAAGCTGCGCGACGCCATCAGTCATATTGCCAGCTCTTCCAGTCAGCTGGCTTCAGCCGCTGAAGAGTTAAATGTGGTTACGGATGAGTCTGCTAAAGCGCTGCAACTGCAAAACGATGAAGTGCAGCAGGCCGCCACGGCAATTACTGAGATGAGCTCAGCGGTGGATGAAGTGGCCGGCACAGCCCTTAAAACCTCAGAAGCTTCGTCGCAGTCGGCTAATCTGGCCAAAGACGGTACACAAAAAGTGGTGCAAACCAGCAGCGTGATTGAAAAAATGAACGCCGATGTGCGCCAGAGCACCCAGGTCATTAATACCCTGGCCGACAAAGTGTCATCGATTAACCAGGTGTTGGAAGTGATCCGCAGCGTAGCCGACCAAACCAACCTGTTGGCACTGAACGCCGCTATTGAAGCGGCGCGTGCCGGTGAAGCCGGCCGCGGCTTCGCCGTGGTGGCCGACGAAGTTCGCAGCCTGGCGTATCGCACCCAAACCTCGACCGGTGAAATTGAACAGATGATCCAGCAGGTACAGGCGTCAGCGAAAGAAGCGGTCAATGCGATGCAGCTGATCAGCGGCAATGCCGACAATGCGCAAAGTGTTGCCAAGCTGGCGGCTGATGCGCTGGAGCTGATTTCAGAGAACATTATGGCCATCAGCGATCAAAACCACGTCATTGCTGGCGCAGCAGAAGAGCAGTCGAAAGTGGCGCGCGAGATTGACCGTAATATTGTCACCATCAGTGACTTAGCCGCGCAAACCGCTGCCGGCTCTAACC
Organism: Rheinheimera nanhaiensis E407-8; assembly: GCF_000296695.1. Taxonomy (GTDB): domain Bacteria; phylum Pseudomonadota; class Gammaproteobacteria; order Enterobacterales; family Alteromonadaceae; genus Alishewanella; species Alishewanella nanhaiensis. The sequence continues at coordinate 32,915 of NZ_BAFK01000020.1, read as the reverse complement.
AGACCACAGCCAGCGCCGGTGAGCTAACCCGCCTGGCGGTACAGCTAAACGAGCTGGTAAGTAAGTTTAAAGTGTAACCACAGCACGGCTATTACCACGGTCTAATGAAAAACCAGAACTTTGCTTCTGGTTTTTTTTGGCTTAATAACATAGGTAGCAAAAATATCAATATAACGAATTTATTTGTTTACTTATGAATTCATTTGAATACAATTAGCTCTAAATGCACACAGACTAGTGGCGAGGAGCGCAACATGAGCACGAAAACGGTGCCTTTCAGCGCCAGGATAAGTGTTGAAGATGCAGAGTTTATTAGTAGCCTGGAATATGATGGCGCTCATACACCATCAGATAAATTACGTGCATTACTGGCCGAAACCAGGCGTCGGCATCAGGGCTTTGCCGATTATGGCCAGAACTTGGCGCAGATGCAGGAATGGTTGGGGCAAATAAAACGCCAACTACTAGTGCGTCAACAGCAGTTAAGTCAGCATAGTGAATTGCTGGTGCGCGTATTGGATGCGCTACCTGATTTATTGGCAACGTTGCAAACCATGGCTTCCAGTTGTGGCAGCCTAAACAGCCGTGAGCTACAACAGACCGAGCAGCAAGTCATGATAAAACTATGCCGTTTAAATGAATTGTTAATGCCTTTGGCATTAACCGCCAGTGCGGATACCGAGCTGGTACAAGGTATGTTTGGTTTAGCAACCCTAATCCATGAACACAAATTGGCAATACAAGGAGCACCGCAATGAGTGAAAGTATAACCCGCCGTGTCGCGCGCTTAGTCAGTGGCAGCGTTAATGCGATAGTAGATGCAGTAGAAAACAGTGCGCCGGAAACGGTAATGGAGCAAGCCATCCGTGAGCTGGATGTTGCCATTGCTGATACCCGTAGCGAACTGGGTCAGCAGGTGGCACAAAAGCACCTGGCCAGTAAAAAACTAATGGAAGAAAACAGCCGCTACGAGGCACTGGCCAGTCAGCTAGAGGTAGCGGTAGCTAATGGCCGCGATGATTTAGCCGAAGCCGGTATTGCAGAGCAAATGGATATTGAAGCGCGTATTCCCGTACTTGAGGCAGCTATTGCTGATGGTGCGGCACGGGAGAAAGAGTTGGAAGGTTTTGTGCAGGCGCTACAAGCGAAAAAGCGCGAAATGCAGGCTGAACTGCGGGCCTTTGTGCAAGCACAGCAAGCGAGTTCGCAAGCCGCTTCAACTGCTGCCCAGCGTGTTGATACTGCTGCAGATAAAGCTGGCCGTGCCAGCGACGCTTTTGGCCGGGTGCTGGAGAAAGCCTCTGGCATTGCCGGGCGCGATACTAACCTTAGTAATGCAGGCAAACTGGCTGAGCTGGAAGATTTGGCCCGCAAGAATCGCGTTGCCGAACGTTTGGCCGCACTTAAAGCAGGCAAAAACTAGTGTTTAGTCTGATGCTGGCCAGTGAAAACATGGCCTTCAGTATCGCACTGGTGCTGATGCTGATGATAGCTGTACTGGAAGGGGTAGCGGCTTTATTTGGTACTGGTGTATCGTCAGCGCTGGACAGTTTGTTGCCGGAGTCAGAACTTAGCCCGCATGCAGAAGTAGGCCAGATTGACAGCGATACAGCCTTAAGCCGTTTTCTCGGCTGGTTGCGCATAGGCGAAGTACCACTGCTGATGCTGCTGGTCATTTTTCTACTGTGTTTTGGCTTACTTGGCTTGCTGTTGCAGGGTGTTTTACACAGTGTTTTGGGGGTGTTGGCGCCGGGTTGGCTGGCGGTGCCAATAGTGCTGTTACTCAGCTTGCCGTTTGTACGGTTCGGTGGCGGTGTGCTGCAAGCCATTATGCCGCGTGATGAAACCAGTGCTGTTACCGAAGACAGCTTGATTGGCCGTATTGCGGTAATTACATTGGGTACAGCGCGGGTAGGTTATCCGGCCGAGGCTAAGGTGCGTGATCAACACGGCTACAGTCATTATGTGCAGTTGGAACCGGATGATGCTGCTGCAGAGTTTATCCAAGGCAATGAAGTGCTGTTGTTGTCGCGTCAGGGCGCGGTATACAAAGCGATGTTGAATCCTAACCCGCATTTGTCAGAGCAGCGCTAATTGCCTGCCACAATGGAAGGTTTTTTAAAAAAGGAGCAGTTAATGTTGGCATTAAATTTAATTGATATTTTGATCATCGCCGGTGCGGTATTGGTCGGTTTGTTGGTACTGGGCATGATCTTGGCGCGGCTATACAAAAGAGCGACCAAGGAAGTGTCCTTTGTTCGTACTGGTTTTCGTGGTGAAAAGGTGATTATGAATGGTGGTGCGTTGGTGCTGCCGGTATTGCATGAAATTATCCCGGTAAATATGAATACGCTGCGTCTGGAAGTGCGTCGCGCTAATGAGCAAGCGTTAATCACACGGGACCGTATGCGCGCCGATGTTACCGCCGAATTTTATGTGCGGGTAAAACCAACCGCTGATGCGATTGCTAACGCGGCGCAAACATTGGGTTTGAAAACCATGAATCCGCAGGAGCTGAAAGAGCTGGTAGAGGGCAAGTTTGTTGATGCACTGCGATCGGTGGCCGCTGAAATGGCGATGGAAGAGCTACATGAGAAGCGAGTTGATTTTGTGCAAAAAGTACAGCATGTGGTGTCGGAAGATTTACTGAAAAACGGACTGGAGTTAGAGTCGGTATCTTTAACCGGTTTAGATCAAACCGCGTTTGAGCATTTTAATCCGCAAAATGCGTTTGACGCCGAAGGTTTAACCAAGTTAACGCAAGCGATTGAATCACGTCGTAAAATACGTAACGATATTGAACAGGAAACCGATCTGGCCATCAAAACCAAGAACCTTGAAGCTGAACGCGCCAAGCTGCAAATCTCCCGTGAAGAAGAGTACGCCCGTTTAGAGCAAGAACGTGAAGTGTCTATCCGCCGAGCCTCACAAATGGCAGAAATCGCTCGCGAGCAGGCGGAGAAGAAACGTGAAGCCGAAGAGGCACAAATTGCCTCACAGCGTGAAATTGATTTAAAACGCATTATGTCTGAGCGCGATATTGATAACGAAACCATCCAAAAAGACCGTGCTGTGCGCGAGATGGAGATTGCTAAACAAAGGGCCGTTGAGCAAGCAGAAATCGAGCGGCAAAAGGCGGTCGAATTAGCTTCTCAGGAGAAGTCCATTGCGGTAGCCGAGAAATCCCGCGCTGAGTCTGAAGCTAAAGCCGAGGCAGATAAAGCCCGAGCTCTAGCAGTAAAACAGGAAGAAGGCGTTATTACTGTGCGGCAAACCGAACAAGCTGAACGGACCAAACAAGTTGAGTTGATCATGGCACGCCAGCAAGCTGAGCGCGAAGCCATCCAGTTGATGGTAACGGCAGAGGCAGAGAAAAAGGCCGCCGAAGATCAGGCTGAAGCACTGCGTTTGGCAGCACAAGGTCAGGCCGATAAAGAGCGTTTAACAGCGAAAGGTCAGGCTGACGCTGAATTGCTTTTGGCCGATGCGAAGGCTCGCAGCTACGCGGTAGAAGCAGAAGGTAAGCAGGCGATTAATACTGCAGCTAACACCTTGTCAGCCGAGCAAATTGCCATGCAAGTACGGTTGGCACTGATTGAGCACTTGCCAAATATTATTGCCCAGAGTGTAAAACCTATGGAACAGATCAGCGACATTAAGATTCTGCAGGTAAATGGTATGGGCACCCAGGGTGGCGGTGCTGAAGGCGTATCCAATGAGGGCGGCAATGGCTCGCTGGCCGATCAGGTAGTAAACAGTGCACTACGCTATCGTGCTCAAGCGCCCATTCTGGATTCTTTGCTGTCAGAAATTGGCTTAAAAGCCGGCGACATTAACGGTATGACCGAAGCGCTAAAAACGCCATTAAAGCAGTAAACTGCTAATTGTAAAACAGGCCGCAATTGCGGCCTGTTTTTTGTGTAGTGACTTAGTCTTCAGACATATTCTTTAGCTTATGTTCCCAGCGGCGTTTCGCAAAACGGCGCATGTTGGGAATGTCATCAGTTTCATCCATAATCGGCTGGCCAATGATGGTTTCTATGACGTCTTCCATGGTAACCAGCCCCAGCCAACTGCCGTATTCGTCGTACACTAAGCACATATGCTGGCGCTCGTGCATCAGCTGAGTCATCAGCTGTTCTGCGCTCATCTTGTCGGAAATGACTTTTACCGGCTTCATAATATCGGCCACGGTTTGCTGATCGGTAATGTCGAGCATGTCATAACGAAAGGCGATACCCAACGGCGCTTCGTCTTTATCCAGTACCGGGTAGCGGGAAAACTGCCCCACTTTTACCCGCTCGGCAAAGGCATCCAGGCTTTCATCCGGGCTGGCAGTTTCGCAGACGGTGCGCGGCGTCATAATGTCGCGCACTTTAATATCATGCAGATCGAGAATATTCGCAATAACGCGCTGCTCGTCTTCATCCAGCTTGTTTAGCTCGCGGCCTAATACGGTTAGGGCTTTAATTTCCTGACGTAAATCATGCTCGTGATGGCCGCCACCAAATAACTTCATTATTTGGTCGGATAACCAGATAAACGGCTTTAGTAGCGTAATCATGCTGTTTAGTAAAAACGGCAGCACGGGGGCCAGCTGTGGCCAGTAACGCGCACCTATGGTTTTCGGCATAATTTCCGACAACACCAGAATAAGCACTGTCATCACCGCTGAGGCAATACCCAGATAACCATCACCAAACACTACTGTCACCTGAGCGCCGACACCGGTTGCACCCACGGTATGCGCCACTGTGTTTAATGTAAGAATGGCCGCCAGCGGCTGATCAATCTTGTCTTTTAGCACTTTAAGCTGTTCGTACAGCTTGGGCCGGGACAGTTTTTGCTGGGCAATATAACTTGGGGTAATCGACAGCAGGGCTGCTTCGAGGATAGAACAGATAAAGGATACCGCAATTGACAAAACCGCAAATGCAATTAAAAGGCTCATACAGGTTGGTTACAACACTCCGTTTTACTTAGACGGCAGCAGTATACTAACAGTGTAGGGGGAATGCGAGCCGGTTTGCTGCCGGCCCGCATAAGATATTATTGCTCGGTTACCTGATATACGGTAACAGTACCGCTAACTTCGTTGCCAATTAGCAGTAACGGATTGCCATTCGGGCTGTCACTGGCAGCGACAAACTTAATACTCTCCGGGCCTAAATCGCCTGCTAAAGGCACTTCAGTACAATCCATACCTTCGGCTGTATCACAAGGCTCCGCTAAGTCGTCATCTAACTCAAAGCTAACGTCAAAATTGCGGTTGATGTAGTGGCTGACAAAGCTGGCGTGAAACGGATTAGTCACGTCGTAAATAAACAAATCGCCGCTACGCTCCTGCGCAATAAAGGCATAGGTGCGGCCTTCAATAGTGCCCACTTCGATGGCTTCCGGCTCGCCGCCTTTATCGTCTGAGCGGTTATCACCCTTGTTCTCGGTATGGGCGCTGTTAAAGTTATTGCCTAAAATAGCGGCGGAAATACGGCCAAAATCATCGCCTGAGTCATATACCTGGTTCAGGTTTTGATCCCAAATAGAGAACGAGCGTGCTCCATAAGCGTACAGCTTGTCGACTATGCCGTCATTATCGGGGTCGACCAGGGCTGCGGTTACTTTTAGCCGGCCCAAGCCATCATCACCACCGGTGGCGTCATACAGCGCCTGTAATTCAGTGTTAAAGGTTTTGTTCAGCTTGTCAGGGTCGATAATATCGGCAGCGCGGATATCTTCTGAGTAAGCGTTCCAATCGCGTGAGTCGCCCTCGTTGGCTGAGACAATAAAGGTTGCGCCATTCCATTGATAAGAGGCAATCGAATCGGGCTGGTACAGGCCATACACGTTTGGCAGTTTGCGAAAAGAGGCTACTTTATCTTCGTTGGTGTAATCAATCAGGTATTGACCCCAGTCTTTTAACCCGAGCGCTTTTACTTCTATGCTCATTGCGTCCAGGTCAATAATGCCAATGGCATTGGCTTCCTGTAGCGACACCCAGGCTTTTTTGCTGTCTGCTGCCACGGTGATGTACTCTGGCTCTAGATCCTGCGCCACTGTGGTACCTGCCGGGCCGGCAAATTTTACCCCGGCGGCTTGCAGTAAGGCTCGGCGTTTCGCATCGGTATCGTAATCACTGGCTGAGAGCAAATCAGAGCTAAAGACCATATCTGATGTAAGGTTAATGGTTTGGGCAACATCAGCCGGCACACCAGCAGTTAAGCTGATTACTGAGATGCTGCCTTCCGGGTCGGCGTTGTAATCGGTATCCGGCTCGCCTTCATTGGCCACCAGCACTTTAGTGCCGTCCGGTGTAAAGGTCAGCATATCGGGCAGGGCGCCTACCGCCACGGCTTTAATAAAGCTGCCGGTGCCAGTGGCACTGAGGTTATAAAACAACACGGCGCCGTTATCGGTTTTCAGCGGTGCGGCCACGGCAATCGCCAGCATGTCGCCATAAATGGCAATTGAATTGGCTTCGCCCAAGGTTACTGTGACATCATTATCTTGTGCATCTTTAACGCTCACACTATCAGCAAAAGTGAAAGGTACTGAGCTTAGGCTATCATCGGTAATACCATTTCCCACTGCTGCGATGGGCAGGTTAGCCAGCGCAATCACTTCAATACGGTTTTCGGCGGCGTTAATGGCAAAAGCAGAGTTGGACGCTTTGTGAAATTGCACAATCTCGGCTGCTGACTTACCGTAAATACCGGTAGTAAAACGGCCGACCACCTCAATGTTAAGCTCGCGTGGCAAGTCTTTACCCGGCTGGCCGGCTTGGCCCGATTCACCGGCCGGGCCAGTGGCGCCCGCTGCACCATCATCGCCGTCCAATGAACAGCCAGATAAAATTGACACTAGGCTAAGTGCCAGCAAAGAACGTTTTAACATGCTGAAGTTCCTGAGTTTATTATGAAATTAATAAACCAGTGTCAGTCGCCGTGATGACAATTTAATGTAAAGCTGGTGATATTTTTATGACGCGCTTTGCTGTTCATCCTGCTGCTGCAAAAACAGCTGCTTTGGCATCAGGTTTACCGTTTCATGTAGCTCGGAATACACTAGCACCACCTCGCCGTTTTTTAGCTGGCGTTTCACGGCGGCCACTTTTTCCATCAGTGTCACTTCCTGTTCGCCGTAATCAGTGCCTTCGCGCAGCACATAGTATTCAATCAGGTTGTTTAGTGTGTCATCAGCAAGGTCGGCGTAGGGAATAATCATAGTGTTAACTGCTCAATAATAAACTGTGGAATACGCTGATTTAGCCAGAACTGCGGTTTAAGCACGCTGCCATACACAAAGCCGACATGGCCGCCACCGTGGGTTAGTTCATAGTGAATATGTGGGCTGAGGTCATCTGCTGCTGGGATCACCTCGTCGCTTAAAAACGGGTCGTCTTTGGCATGGATAATCAGCGTAGGTATGCGGATATGGCGTAAAAACGCTTTGCCACTGGCTTTTTGGTAGTAATCCTGTGCGTTTAAAAAGCCGTGAATAGGCGCCGTGTAGTGCTGGTCAAACTGCTCTATGCTGCTAAAACCCTGTACCTGCCCCGGTGTAAGCGGTAGCGGAAAGTGCTGAAATTGCGCAAGTTTTGCCAGGGTGCTGCGTTTTAGCCGGCCAAGCAAATAGCGCTGATACAGCTTGCTGGCGCCGCTATTGATGCGTTTGGCGCAGGCGGCCAGTGATAATGGCGGGCAGACGGCGACAGCGGCACTTAGCGGGTTGGCTGCACCCTGCTCGCCACAGTATTTCAGTAATACATTGCCGCCCAGCGAGTAACCCACCGCTACCAGCGGTCGCTTCGGGTAACGCCGTTGTGCTTCTGCTATTACCTGTGCTGCATCGGCAGTGTCGCCACTGTGATAAGCGCGCGGCAGTTTATTAGGCTTGCCGTTGCAGCCACGAAAGTGCATTAGCACTGCCGGCCAGTTAAGCTTGTGGCACTGGGCCAGCATCGCCTGTATATAATGGCTGTTAATATCGCCGGCTAAACCATGCAGTAAAATCAGCAAAGGCGCCTTATCGTCAGTGGCGGTCTGCTCGAGCCAATTTAGCTGAATTTCGTCGCCATCGGGCAAACTGAACAGTTCGGCCTCTGTGGTCAGGTGCTGTTTCGGGCTTAAATATTTGGCAAAAATGGTCTGCAAATGGGCATGTTTAAGCCACCAGGCGGGCTGGAAAGGGGCGGGCTTTATTGGTCTGATTTGAGTTTGCAAATTAGCGTGTCCTGATAAACAATGGGTTAACTTTTACACAAGGTAATACGTTATGGATCGGCGGCAGTTTATCTTCTCTGGCATTGCCCTGGCCGCCAGTGCCTCGTTAGGCATTAGCCTGTGGCAGCACAGCCTGCAGCCCGACACGGATAACCGGCATTGGGTGTTAGCCGCGCTGTTACCTGCGCTATTGTACGGTGTTTTACCCCAAGATCCGACCCTGGCGCAGCAACAAATTGCCCGCACCCAGCAAGCCGTTAGCGATTTTATGCCTTACCTGCCACTGCGTCAGCAGCAGGAGCTGCATCAGTTGTTTAATTTATTGGCCAACCGGCTGAGCCAACTGGGGTTAACCGGCCAGATCAGCGATTTACCCGAGCTGAGCGTTATGCAACGTCTTGAGTTATTACAACGGTGGCGCGACAGCTATCTTAGCCTGCTGCAGCAGGCTTATCATGGCCTGCGCGAGTTGTTATATGGTGCTTATTATGGCCAAAGCGAGCACTGGCAGGCGCTGGCTTATACTGCGCCACGGTTTAGATAGGCTTGTCAGATGCGCCGACAAGTTGTGACAAGGTGTTCTTACGTAGCAGCGGCAGGGATGCCGCCCAGGCTGAGACAGCACAGGGACGTGCTGTTGAAGGCGGCGAAGTGAGAATTTCCTTGTCGCAACTACAACAACACCCTGAATACACTTCGTGCGGACACCTTGTACCGTCGCTTCAGCCCCTTTCAGCAGATTAATGAGATAGACGCATGACAACTAACCACCTGGATGCCAGCCAGTTTACGCAACATCAGCAATTTGACACCGATATCGTTATTATCGGCTCTGGTGCCGGTGGTGGCATCGCCGCCGAACAGCTGGCGCAGGCTGGCGTTAAGGTGTTGCTGTTAGAAGAAGGTGCTTACTACAGCCGTGATGATTTTGTCATGCAAGAGCGCTGGGCCTACCCGAATTTATATCAGGAGGGCGCGGCACGTAAAACCCGCGATCAGGCCATCGGCATTTTGCAGGGCCGCACCGTTGGCGGCTCGACCACGGTAAACTGGACCACTTCCATTCGCACACCACAGCCGACACTGAACTACTGGCATAGCGAATTTGGCCTCAATTTTACTGGCGATAATGATTTAACACCTTACTTTGCCAAGGCCGAACAGCGGCTGAATATTCACCCCTGGCCGATACCGCCCAATGCCAATAACGCCAAACTACAGCAAGGCTGTGAACAACTGGGCTGGCAGTACAGCGTAATTAACCGCAACGTCAATGGCTGTGCCAATTTGGGCTATTGCGGCATGGGCTGCCCGATTAATGCCAAGCAGTCGATGCTGGTTAGCACCATTCCGGCGGCGCTGGCGCTGGGCGCGACGCTGATCTCACGTATTTCGGTGCGGCAACTACACTGGCAGGGCAACAGTATCACCAGCCTGACGGCTGTGCCGGTTGATCAGTATTTTCAGCCGCGTACCGACATTAAAATCAGCATCCGGGCTAAGCATTATATCGTCGCGGCCGGCGCTATCGGCTCACCAGCCTTGCTGCTACGCTCAAACCTGCCTGACCCGTCTGGCCGGCTAGGCAAGCATACCTATTTGCACCCGACGGTGATCTCCGGCGCGGTGTTCGACGAGGCAATTAATGGCCATAGCGGTGCACCGCAGTCGATTTATTCCGATCAGTTTGTCTGGCCAGATAACAGCGAGCAGGCGGGTTTTAAACTGGAAGTGCCGCCGCTGCACCCGGTACTTATGGCTACCAAGCTTATCGGCCATGGCGAGGCGCACGCCGCCTTAATGCAGCAATTTAACCATTTACAGGTCACTATCGCGCTGCTGCGCGATGGCTTTCATCCACAAAGCCAGGGCGGCACTGTGCAGTTAGACGATGCGCAGCAGCCGGTGCTGGATTACCCGATTAGCGACTATTTGTGGCAGGGCATGCGCCAGGCGCTGCTGGCCATGGCCGAGCTACAATTTGCCGCTGGCGCTAAGCAGGTATTGCCAATCCACCACGATGCCAAACTTTATCGCAGTTGGGCAGAGGCCAAAACGGCAATACAAAGCTTACCGATGCAAAAGCTTAAGCAAACCGTGGTATCGGCCCATGTGATGGGCGGCTGTAACATGAGCGCAGATCCCGCCAAGGGCGTGGTCGATCAAAACGGCCGTCATCATCAACTACAAAACCTGTCGGTATTTGATGGCTCAATATTACCTACCAGCTTAGGCGCCAACCCGCAGTTAACCATCTATGCGTTGGTGTGGCGCAATTGCCAACAGCTTATTTCAATGCTTTAATAACGTCCTGTTAATATATTTTATACTTCAGGGACGATGTCTGATGTCAAATACGCAAATGCAACGTGACGCATTAGATGCGGCATTTAAAAAGCACCAACACGATATTTATGTGTTAAATGCTGATGAGCTAATTCAAGTTTGGGTTGCCGAGCAAAAAAGCGCTGGCAAAAACATGCAGCAAATTCAGGCGCATTTTTTAGCATTAACAGAAACCCCGCTGGTAAAGCATTTGGACCACTATGGCCGTGAGTTTGGTGGAACAGCGATCGCTGCCGGCTCTGATGCCAAAATGTTGTCTGCCTTGGCAATAGATATGCGGCGCTCGGGCAGCATGTTAGGGCGGTATTACGTGCAGACGCAGGGTGGTAAACAGTACATCGTTTTCAAAGGTCGTGCAGGCTTTCGGCAAGTACTGACCGGCACCCGCTACTTGGCAAATAATACCAAAGTAATGAGCATGGGCGTGGGTGGTCAGGCACTTAAAGCGTCCGCGAAAGGCGGCTTATTAATTTCAGTCATATTCTCGGTTTCTATCAACTCGTTAACCTGGCTATTTAACGATGAGTTCCGCTGGACCGATTGGCTGGCTACAGTCACAACAGATGTTGTTAAAGGTGTGGTAGCAGGGACAGCTGCCTATTTAACAGGCGCAGCGATAGCTGGCAAAGCAGTTGCCGGGACAGTTGCTATTTTGCCTATTGCAGCAGGATTATTTGTCGCTGTTACTGTTGCTGTTGGTCTTTATCTAATTGACCAACATTTTGGCATTACTGCAGCCCTTATTCAGCACCTTGAGCGCAAAGAAGAAAGTGTTAAACAAGATTTGTCCGCAGGCATTTACTATGTAATGTCATCAACAGGCCAAGCAGTAAAACGGCAATTTATTCGATCTGTAAAAGCCTATCTGGCATCACTATTGCGGCATGCCTTCTAATGGCGTTTGTTAAGTTTTCGCATTTGAAATCAGCCAGCAGCCAACTGCTGGTTAGCGTGTTTATGCTAGCTCTCAGTGTTGCAACTGTCTTTATGTTTGTGTCGGAGTGGCAGGACCATACCGTCAGTGTTCAAAGTGATCGGCAGCTGATTGTGCTTAGCTCAATGCATGGCTTGTTGCCGGGCGCCTTCTTGGGTCTTATCACTTGTTCCTTGCTGGTTTTGCTATATGTCTTCTTTGGTAACAATGCGACACTTAAGAGCCGATTGTTTAGGCTGGTTGAAAAGGTGCTTGGTATCTGTGTTTTGTTTGCTATTGCGTTACTGTTTGTAGGCAGTATCGGGGTGTCGCAGTACTGGCAAAATAAAGCTAAGACCTACGGCTACTTGCCTTGCCCCGATACAGCGTTGTTGTCAAATAGGATAACTATGAGTGTTTGGGTAAAAATAGAAGCGCTTTGCTATGACCAGGATATCCGTCTAATCGTTAAACGTGGCACCGTTGATGAAATGCAGCAGGTAGAGCAATATCTTACAGCCCGGCAAAAGCAGCAAGAAGCGCGACTACGTTTTTTACAGCAGGAAGAAGAACTGAAACAGCGTCGTCGCAGTAACAGTAGTGAATAAAAACTCTCTATTAAAATTATCCTTAATATCGTTATGCGCCAGCTGTTTGATGTTGGCTTTGGCGTTAGTTGGCTTGTTAATTTTTTTCCATGAATGGAACCAGCACACTGTCATGTTGGCTGACCGGCTACCGCTAGTCGTAATTAGTACCATGCACGGTTACGGGCCGGGAGTCATGCTTGGTGGTGTCACTGGCTGCTTACTATTTTTGCTGTACTTTTTTTACCGCTGTGTGTTGAAAAAGGAAACAAGCTTTTTCAAAAAAGCTGAGAAAGCACTGGCAATGTTAATGTTGGCCAGTTTGCTGGTGTTGTTTGGTGGCAATTTTTTAATTGCATCACACCGGCGTAGCCAAGCTGATCAGGCGGGTTACGTGTCGTGCCCAATGACTACGTTATTAAGTAATCGCATCACAATGGAAGTGTGGGTACACAACGAAAGCCTGTGTTATGACAATGATATTCGCCATTTAGTGCAACGTGGCACGATTGAGGAGGTGCAGCAGGTGCAACAGCATTTAGTTGCCAGACAAAAGCAGCAGGATGCCAGGCAGCGTTTTTTGCAGCAGGAGCAACTTAGTAGAAATGATGGCTGAACAAGTTACTGCCGGTCGGAATGTTTAACTTTCCGATGCTTTATGTGATTAAATCGGCCTTAGTTGGTAAGTAACTCAAGGGCAGCCTAAACTTTGGGCAATTTCAGCGACAGAATATCTAAGAGGTGTGTGTATAGCTCCAAAAATGGCACAGGGTTTTGTGTCATATGTGGTAATTTTGGTGATTTGAGTTTTGATCATGTGCCTCCACAAGGTTCTGTAGTCATTACTAAAACAGAGCAGAGGCTTATCACCGAATCGACAATTGACACATTCAAAGAGATTAAAGGTGCAGTGTCAAGAAACGGCAGTAAATTCAGAACTATCTGCAAGAAATGCAATGGACTTCTGAGTTTCGGCGACAATGAAATAGCACGCATCTATCAGAGTCTGACACCCGTAATTAAGCAATACTTCGAATCTCCGTTTGAGCCATATAGTTTTAAAAAAATTAAAATAGACGCCAAAAAATATATCCGCTCTATGATTGGCCATATCCTGTCGGCGACATCAGAAGCGGAGTGCAAAACAGAACAGATCGAGACTCCTTACTTTGGCCCGCTGCGGAGATTTGTATTAGGAGATGACAAAGCTATTTCTGAAACACATCAAATCTACTACTGGTTTTATCCGCTCAAGCAACACATCAGTGCGAAAATGATCAGTATTGGTAGCAGGACAAACTTTTGTTCAATGAGTTTATTGTCATTCTTTCCCATAGCATTTTTAGTTGTAGAAAAAAATAATTGTATAGTACCTTCTTTCGCTCAACGCATTGATATTAATGACGAATACTTGGTTATAAATCTTTCCTTGCAAAGTTTTGAATATGTGACATTTCCTTTTGTAGAGTATAAAGACAATTTATTCTCTTTATACAAAGATGAGTTATGCATAGTCAGCTATCCCGTGGGGCGATAGAGTTTCGATAGATTAGTGATTAGATGTTTTTCTCAAAGTTTAAGATTCGCTGTAGGTGAAGTCGCTCAATGCATTGTGAGAGAAAACCACCCAGATTTTGCTGTTCTTGATTTAAATCGTAAGTTGGATGCACTGGGGTCAAATTTATCAGAGATGCTAATCCAAAAACTTCAGGAGAATCATTCAAAAATTAACGGCGGTTGTAACAAGTAAATTTGCAAAGATAGCCTGCTATCCCGCCTTCGCCGTGCTAAGGTTTAAGCAATTTTATACCCGCGTTAGTCTGTTCAATGAATACAGAAAGTTATAAAGCGCTGAGTAACTATATCGACCTGCTGCTGGATGCCATATGCGTGGTGGATAAATTCGGCCGTTTTGAATTTGTCAGCGCTGGTGCCGAGCGTATTTTTGGTTACACGCCGGCGGAAATGTTGGGCCGGCCGATGATAGAGCTGGTGCACCCGGATGACAGAGAGCGCACTTTAAAAGCGGCAGCAGAGATTAACGCCGGCGCGGTAAAAATTGACTTTGAAAACCGCTATATCCGCAAAGATGGCCAGGTAGTGCATTTACTTTGGTCGGCGCGCTGGTCGGCCAGTGATAAGCGCCGGGTGGCGGTAGCGCGTGATATAACCCGCAGTAAAACTATTGAAGCGCGCCAGAAGGCACTGTATGCCATTTCTGAAGCCGCCTTTGCCTGTGATGATTTAACGGCGCTGTACCAGAGCATTCAGCAGATTATTGCTGAGCTGGTGCCGATGCAGCGCTTTGCTATTCTGCTGGCGGCAAAAGACAGTGCCCAGCTGGAGTTTGTCCACGATGCCCGCTTAAGCGCTGCGCCAGAGGATGATAACAGCGATAACCTGATGCTGCTGTGTCATCAGGTGATGCAGCGCTGTGAAACCATTAACCTGCAGCCGGATGAGCCACAAGACCTGCCGGCGCTGCTGCGCCAGCAAATATCAGTATTGCCGGTAAATTGGCTGGGGTTGCCGCTAAAATCGCAAACTGCGGTAATTGGTGTGTTAATGGTACACAATGCGCCGACGGCTGCGGCCTACACGCACAGTGAAATAGAGCTGCTGGAGTTTGTCTCGGTACAGGTAGCGGTGGCGATAGAGCGCAAACAAATGCTGCAGCGCTTGCAGCGCAATGCGTTGTACGATCAGTTGACCGGCTTGCCGAACCGCGAGCTGTTTGACGACCGCGTGCGCTCGGCCATGGCCCGGGCGCAGCGCGAGCAGGGCCAGTTTGCGCTGCTGTATCTGGATTTGGATAAGTTTAAGCAAGTGAACGACAGCCACGGCCATCAGGTAGGCGATGAACTGCTGCAGCACACCGCTAAGCGTATTGTCGCCAGTTTACGCCACAGCGATACCGTGGCACGCTTTGGCGGTGACGAATTTGTTATCTTACTGGAGCAGGTGGACAGTGCCGATAGCGCTATGGCACTGGCAGAAAAGGTGCGCAGTGCACTGGAAACCCCGTTTGCGCTGGCCGGCCACCTGCTGCAGGTACTACCCAGCATGGGCGTGGCGCTGTATCCCGGCCACAGCCAGGACATTAAAGCGCTGCTATTACTGGCCGACAATGCGATGTATCAGGCTAAAAGCAGTGGCGGTAACCGGGTGCAGCTTCACCAAGCTGTGGCGCCAAAACGCAGTAGCGCCTAAGCCGGTAAACTCTGTTTTAACAGCTAACCGCGCTGTAACGCCTGCCCCAAAGTACTAAAATAACCCAGCCAAAGCTGGCTTAACGTGTCAGTTAATGCCGGCTCTGGGTATGCGCCCAGTTTGGCCAGCGGGCTTTGCAAGGTGCCGGCGACTAAAAAGCTGTTTTTCAGGCTTTGGCGCTGCAGCATATGCTCAAACGCTCTGGCGGCCATTTCCTCTGGCAAAGCCAGATACAGCTGGCTAAAGCGCTCGTCCAGCGCCCGGCAGCGGCGAAAATAGTCACTCTCGCTCTGGCCGTCAGCACTGACAAACAAACTTTGAAAGGCGTGCGCCAATTGCTGGTTGAGTGGGTGAGGCTGCAGCGCATCGTCGTTTAGCCAGCAGCGCGAGGCAAATAGCCCGGCTTTGGGCGCCGGCTGAAACATTTTCGCTGCCACATAATGATCAAACGCATGAAACCACTCATGTGCCAGACTGCCGCCACCGGCATTTTTCGCCAGCGCCAGAATGCGCCCTTGCGGCTGATAATGGGCACACACGCCAGGGCGGCCACCAATGCCGTAGGTCAGTGCCAGGCTGCCATTTAGTGAGATAACCTGCGCCGGCACCTGCAACAGCTGCTGTAAATCACACAGGGCATCAAAAAACAGATTGGCGGCGCGCTGCTGCTCGTCAGCGGTTACCCAGCGGCCAATATGAATGCTGTTAAAGCCAAAAATTTTTACCAGATCGGCAAAGCTGACATCGGCACCGGCCCGGTGTGGCGGGCCGTTACGATAGTATTGTCGTGCTGTTGTGTCGTTCATGCTAAGACGCTGATACTTATACGGCTGTGCCCGCCCGCGTCTCTGCCAATATCGCCAGTGCTACCGCTTCGGCGACCTTAATGCCGTCGATTCCGGCCGATAAAATACCGCCGGCATAACCCGCACCTTCACCGGCCGGATACAAACCGCGGGTATTGATGCTTTGATAGTCGCTGCCGCGTTTAATATTAACGGGCGATGAGGTACGGGTTTCCACGCCGGTCAATAACCCATCGGCTTTGGCGAAGCCTTTTATTTGCTTATCAAACGCCGGTATCGCCTCACGAATGGCGGCGATGGCGAAATCAGGCAATGCCAGCGCTAAATCGGTCAGGGTAATATTGGGGGTGTAGGATGGTTTCACCTCACCCAGCTCAGTAGAAGGCTTGCCAGCGAGAAAATCGCCAATCAGCTGCGCCGGCGCATGGTAGTTCTCACCGCCCAGTTTAAACGCAAGTTGCTCCAGCTTGCGCTGCAGCTCAATGCCGGCCAGTGGGTGACCCGGGTAGTCACGCTCGGGGTCGATGCCCACGACGATAGCGCTGTTGGCGTTGCGTTCATGGCGCGAATACTGGCTCATGCCATTGGTGACCACGCCGCCGGGCTCAGAAGCTGCTGCCACCACAGTACCGCCCGGGCACATACAAAAGCTGTACACGCTTCTGCCGTTGCTGCAGTGATGCACCAGTTTATAATCGGCCGCACCTAAAATCGGGTTGCCGGCGTTAGGGCCGTAGCGGCACTCGTCAATCATCGATTGTTCATGCTCGATGCGAAAACCAATCGAAAACGGCTTGGCCTCGACATAGACGCCTTTGTCGTACAGCATCTGGAAAGTATCACGGGCACTGTGGCCCACTGCCAGCACCACATGCTTGCTGTGCAGTTGCTCGCCGCTGGACAGCGTCACGCCAGTGATCTGGCCGTTAGTAATATGTAAGTCATCCACCCGGCTGCTAAAGCGGATTTCGCCACCCAGGGCAATAATGTTGGCGCGCATTTTTTCTACCATCGCCACCAGTTTAAAGGTGCCGATATGCGGCTTGCTGACATACATAATTTCGGCAGGTGCTCCGGCCTGAACAAACTCGCTCATGACTTTACGGCCGTAATGTTTCGGGTCTTTTACCTGGCTGTATAACTTACCGTCTGAAAAGGTACCGGCGCCGCCCTCGCCATACTGCACGTTAGACTCGGGGTTAAGCGCCTTACCACGCCAAAAGCCAAAGGTGTCTTTGGTGCGCTCACGCACTTCTTTACCGCGCTCGAGAATAATCGGCTTAAAGCCCATTTGCGCCAACAATAAGCCGGCAAATAAACCGCAGGGGCCCAGGCCAATCACAATAGGCCGCTCTGTTAAGTTGGCAGGCGCCCGGGCGACAAACTTATAGCGGGTATCCGGCGCAGGTTTCACATGTGGATCTTTAGCAAAGCTTTTTAGCAGCTGCGCCTCGTTATCCACCTCGATATCCAGGGTGTAAATCAGCTGAATATCGGTTTTTTTCCGTGCGTCTATACCGCGTTTAAACACCTTTACGCTGTGTAATTGCTCGGCTTTGATAGCTAACTTGGCCAGAATGGCCGCATTAATGGCGCTTTGTTCATGGTTTAACGGCAGTTTTATTTCGGTAAGACGCAGCATAAAGGTTCCGTATCGGTGTCATTGCGGCATAGCAATAGGCCTGCCACTCACAAGATAGCGCTATTTTACGCCAAGCAGGACGCATTGTCCGTGTTTGTTTTTGCATTGCTCTGCAGTATGATCGCCAGCCTGAAACAACAGGAGCACAAGCGCCATGGCCTTTGTGGTATTAGATAACTGCATTAAATGTAAATACACCGATTGCGTAGCGGTATGCCCGGTCGATGCGTTTTTTGAGGGGCCGAACTTTCTGGCGATAAGCCCGACTATTTGTATTGATTGCGGTTTGTGTGAGCCAGAGTGTCCGGCCAATGCCATCGTGCAGGAAGATAAGGTGCCGCCAGAGCAGCATGGCTTTATTGCGCTAAATGCCGAATTAGCTGAGCTTTGGCCCAATATCCGTGAGCTAAAACCGGCACCGGCTGATGCCGACGCCTGGAATGGGGTGCCCAACAAGCTGCAGTACCTGCAGCTTGATTAGCAGTAAAAGGCAGCTGCAGTACCTGCAGCTTGATTAGGAATAAAAAGCAGCTGCAGTACCTGCAGCTTGATTAGCACTGCGCCAGCGCGGGCTACTTAGTGTCTGGTTGGTCGTGCTCTACTTTGTACATAAAGTAGATAGCATAAAAAATGCACAGGCCTATCACGATCGCCAAGCCGGTAAAAGAGATAAAAATTACCGGATCGTTAATAAATTCTTGCCACAGGTTCATCATCATACCCTCTTGCTGTGTTGTGACAGCAAGTGTAGGTATAGCCATGTCACTGTTAGCTGATACAGATCAAATCTAAAGCACGCTGTCAGGTTAACTGCAGCAGTTTTTGACGCAGATCAACTAAATGCCCGGCTTCGGCCTTGCTGTCGGCTCCCAGCAGCTGCAAATAGTGCTGCAGCAAAGGGCCAGGGCTTGCCGTCAGCTGAGGGCAGTGTTGCAGCAGTAGCTGCTGCTCTAAGCGCTCCAACTCCAGCTCTGCGCTGAGTAAATGCTGCTTGAGTTGCTGTTGCTGTGCTGGCAGAAGCGGGCTTTGGCTGGCGCTACGCCGCAGTTGACGCAGCGGCTGGGTAAACTGGTTGCTAAAGTGCTCCAGCAGCGCGCTTAGCTGCGCTAATGCGCTGGCAGAAAAGCTTAGCTGTTGCTGCTCCAGATAACACAGCAGCAGTAACAGATTCACATTGGCGCCCAGCCGGTCCTGCCAGTCTATACACAGCGGTTTAATGGCCGGGTACAGCTTAAGGCTAAACTGCCACAGCTGCTCTGCACTGGGTGCTGCAGGCGGTTGGCTGTCAGGCATTGGCTTGCCAAAACTGGCTGGTTTTTTGCTCCAGCTCGTCCTGTGTCATAAACCAGTCTTCTTCAATACTGGCCAGGCTCTGGCTGGTGCTGGCCTGCTTGGCCAGCAGCTCAGTCAGCTCGGCTTTGCGTTTGGCATCATAAATATCCGGATCGGCCATTTGGGTTTCAATGGCGGCCAGCTCTTGCGTCAGCTTTTCCTGTTGCTGCTCCAGCTTATCTATTTTTTGTTTAAGCGGGCGCAGTATATTGCGCAGTTCGGCTTCCAACCGTTTCTGATCTTTACGCACCACATTGCTGCTGGCGGGTGT
Source organism: Rheinheimera nanhaiensis E407-8 (assembly GCF_000296695.1). GTDB lineage: Bacteria > Pseudomonadota > Gammaproteobacteria > Enterobacterales > Alteromonadaceae > Alishewanella > Alishewanella nanhaiensis. Next base: position 13,589 of record NZ_BAFK01000020.1, on the reverse strand, counting down.
ATCTGCCTGAGCGGCACTGGCACTTTGGCGCGCGTCTTGTTGCAGCCACTGGTAATAATCTGCCAGGTCGCCGTCAAACGGGGCTACCTTACCCTGCGCCACTAAATAGAATTCGTCGGTGCAGCTGCTAAGCAAATGCCGGTCGTGCGATACGATCACAATAGCACCTTCAAATTCCTGCAGCGCCATTACTATGGCTTCGCGCATATCCAGATCCAGGTGGTTGGTCGGCTCATCCAGCAGCAACAGGTTAGGGCGCTGATAGACAATCAACGCCAGCACTAAGCGGGCCTTTTCACCGCCGGAAAACGGCGCACAGGGCTCTAATGCTTTATCGCCATGAAAGCCAAAACCGCCTAAAAAGTCGCGCAGTTTCTGCTCGGGCACCTGTGGGTCTAGCCGCACTAAGTGCTGCAGCGGCGAGTCTTGCGGCCGCAGAGTTTCCAATTGATGCTGGGCGAAATAACCTAAACTCACCCCATTGGCGAACCAGACTTCACCGCTTTGTGGCGCCATACTGCCGGACAGCAATTTGATCAGCGTCGATTTACCGGCACCGTTACGGCCCAGTAAGCCAATGCGGCTACCGGGTAATAGCTGAAATTTAATCTGGCTTAAAATGACTTTATCGCCATAGCCGGCCTGCACGTTATCCATTTTTAACAGTGGGTTGGGCAGGGCTTTAGGCTCGCGAAAGCTAAAACTAAATGGCGAGTCGACATGCGCTGGCGCCAGCAGCGTCATGCGCTCCAGTGCTTTAATGCGGCTTTGTGCCTGGCGCGCTTTGGTAGCCTGCGCTTTAAAGCGGTCGATAAATTTTTGCAGGTGTGCGACCTGGCGTTGCTGCTTGTCAAAATTAGCCTGCTGCTGCGATAACTGCTCGGCGCGCTGGCGCTCAAACTGACTGTAGTTGCCTTTGTACAGCGTCAGTGTCTGCCGTTCAATATGCACAATGTTGTCGGTCACGGCATCAAGAAAATCGCGGTCGTGGCTTATCAGCAGTAAAGTACCCTGATAATTGGCCAGGTATTTTTCCAGCCACAGCACGGCATCTAAATCCAGGTGGTTGGTCGGTTCGTCCAGCAGCAATAACTCAGCACGCTGCATCAGGGCGCGTGCCAGGTTAAGCCGCATACGCCAGCCACCCGAGAAAGATTTTACTGCTTGCTGCTGGGCGTCGCCGCTAAAGCCCAGGCCATCAAGCAGCACGCCGGCCTTGGCTTCTGCGCGGTAGCCATCCAGTGCCTCGATTTGCAGGTGTATGGCGGCTAAGTCGCTTTCACTACAACCGCTGCGCACTTTTAACAACAGCGGAAACAGCTGCTCGTCGCCTTGCAATACATAATCCATTGCGCTGCAGTCCAGTGCCGGGGTTTCCTGCGCTACGGTAGCAATATGCCAGCTGCCGGGTATGCTAACGCTGCCGGCGTCTGCCTGCAGCTTATGCTGCAGCAGGGCAAACAAACTGGATTTGCCGCAGCCGTTGGCACCAACAATTCCCACCTTTTGGCCCGGAAATACGGTAAGATCGGCGTCTTTAAATAAGCACTGAATGCCTCGGCGCAGTTCCACCTGTTGCAGCTGGATCATGTTTTTTCCTGTGTAACTGAATTGGGCTGCTAATTTAACCGTATAAGGCCGACAAACCAAGGCTTGGCGACGAAAATAGCCGCCAGCGCCAACCGGGAAGCAAGATGACAAGCCGAAAAAAGAAACGTTTTATTGCTGGTGCCAGCTGCCCGAAATGCAAGGCGGTAGACACTATGATGTTGTTTATTGAAAACAACGTGGAAAAAGTGGAATGCGTAGAATGCGGCCACCAGATGGTGCAGCCCGAAGCGCAAATAGCCAAAGCCAGCCGCGCTGCTGAGCAGGTAATAGGTGTGTTTAAACCGGAATAATATTAATAATGCGGCGGAGGCGGCTCTTCCTCTGGCCGTAATATGCCCTGGTCATCCGGCAGGTTGCGCAGTTTTTCTGCCAGTAGCATGACCTGCTGCTGCAGGCGATCAATTTTCTTTTGATGCTCCAGCAGTTCATTGCTCAGGCTGTTTACCGTGTCTTCCTGAAATGCCAGTTTGCTCTCCAGCTCGACAATATGTAGCTGCAGGTCACGCTCATTTGCGCTCATAGTTAATCTCCCATACTTCGGCTATGCCACTGGAGCTTTCGCTGATTAATTGATTGTCGCCCAAAAATGCCACGGCATGTACCACGGCACTGGGTGGCCGGCTGTCGGGTTTTACCCCCACTTGCCATTGCTGTAACTCGGCACCACTTTGTACATCCCACAGTGCCAGTTTGCGGGTGGGGGCGCCGGTGGCCAGATACTTGCCATCGCGGCTAAAGCGCACGGTGCTAAATACCTGCTGGCGGGCCATAAATTGCAATTTGCTCACCAGCTGGCCGGTTTGGATATCCCATATTTGCGCTAAATCCTTGCTGTCGGCGGTAAAGGCATAACGGCCCTTCGGGTCAAGCGCCACTTTGGTTACCCGGCTGGGGTGGCTAAAGCTGTAAATAATCTGTGCGCTTTGCGTATCCCACAAATGCGCTTTGTAATCGTTGCCGCCGGTTAAGGCATAGCGGCCATTGGGTGACATCGCCACACTATTGATACGCTCGGTATGGCCTAAAAATTCCAGCCGCCGGCCCGATGACAGCGTAATATGCTGCACACCGCCATCACTTTTACCAATCAGTAAGTGGGCGCCATTATCCGACACGGCGACATCACGCACAGTAGCGGTATCCAGCTTCCAGTAGCCCTGGTTTTCGCCACTGGCAATATGCCACAGGGCATAGGTTTGCTGATCGGCGCTCAGCACATGGCTGTTGTTATGGCTAATGGCCAGGCTAAACACCAGATTGTCGCTGCTGTCCTGGTGTTTCCATTGGTACTTCAGCGCATTGTCGGCTAAGTCCCACAGTGCCACACCGTCCTGAATGGATGATACCGCTGCAAAGCGGCCGTCGTCTGAAATGGCCGCCGCATAGCTGCCTTGTGCTACATGGGGAAACTGTTGTACCGGGGCTACCGTGGTCAGTTTTTCGCAGCCTGATAGCAGTAATAGCAGAAAAAACACAGGATATTTCATGTCGGGTGTTAACCTCATCCGCACAAACCGTTAGTATAGGTCAGTTCATTGGACACTATTAAAACATACTTTTGCAGCCTGGCTGCGTAAATCTTGGAGAACCGAATGCGCTTAGTTACCAAAATGTCACTGGTCGCAGTGGCTGTTATCACCCTTGCCGCCTGTCAGAAAGAAGCAGCACAACAACCTGCTGTGCTGGACACCGATGAAGCCAAACAGTCTTACAGCTTAGGTGTTTCTGTTGGCCGTTACCTGGACAGTACGCTGGACGAGTACAGCAAAATGGGCCTGAGCCTTGACAGCGCACTGATTTTACGTGGTGTGCAAGACGCTATTGCAGATAAAACCGCCCTGAATGAAGAAGAAGTGCAAACGATGATGACCGCACTGGAAGAGCAGTTCCGTGAAAAGCAAGCGGCTATTGCCGAAGCTGAAGCTGCTCAGGCCATCGCAGCAGGTAAGACTTATCTGGAAGAAAACGCGAAAAAAGAAGGCGTTACCGTAACTGAGTCAGGCTTACAATATGAAGTGCTGCAAGCGGCTGACGGCGCTAAGCCAGCCGCCACTGACACGGTAAAAGTACATTACACCGGCACCCTGACGGATGGCACCAAGTTTGACAGCTCGCTGGACCGTGGCGAACCGGCTCAGTTCCCGTTAAACCGCGTCATCCCAGGCTGGACTGAGGGTGTGCAGCTGATGAATGTCGGCTCTAAATTTAAGTTCACTATTCCATCAGAGCTGGCCTATGGCGAGCGCGATATGGGCGTGATTAAGCCAAACAGCGTACTGGTATTTGAAGTAGAACTGCTGGATATCGTTAAAGCTGAAACGGCAGAAAAATAAGCTCTGCTAAGGCATAAAAAGCGGCTGCGGCCGCTTTTTTCATAATGGCTATTTTGTACGGTGGTTAAGCAGACACACTAGTATCGGTGTGCTTCTCGTACAACGTATTAATCAGCTGATCCTCATATTCGAAGCGCTCTTCCAGTGCCTGGCCTAATGCGGACAGCTCGCGATCAAAGGCGCCACTGTGACGGGTGCTAAGATGTTCAGCATACAAATCATTGAAGTTCAGCGCTAAGTCCGTTGATACGGCAATTTTCGGATACAGGCTGTCAGCCAGCTTACGACTGTCAGTACCATTAACGGCGCATTCTGAAACGATACGTTCATAGACTTCAAAGTGACCGGCAGACAAATAATCAACCAGCACCTGACAAAACTCCTGCACAGCAGCTTGAGAGGGCAAGGTGGTGCGCTTGCTATCGAACGGTGGTAGGGCCGCCAGTTTACAATAGCTGACAATAAGTTGCTGCCGCTCTTCCAGCCAGTTATCGATGGCAGTAAGTGAGCCACCCCATTTTTTTTGCGCGGTCTGCACCCGGGTGTACATTGCCTTCTCCTTAAGTGCAGCGGTTGTGCTGCAGTAACGTCTAATTAAAAGAATTTTGCGCTAAAGATCAACCGTTTTTTTATTGGTCAGCCCAGTAAAGCGCATTATGATGACGCCATCAGCCGGTAAGTAGCGAGGACAGCAGATGATTAAGCACAGTGTTCATGTGAAGCCAGAGCAGCAGGGCCTGTGGTTTATTGTCAACCGCGGCCGCCTCTGGCTAAACGGGCAGCAACAGCTGCCGCAGGGGCCTTATGCCAGTTTGTCGTTATCCGCAGCCCCGGAGCAGATTTGCCAGCTGGGCGAGCTTGAAGGCGTGCCGGCGTATTTACTGATTAATAACGACCAAATTGCCGATGAGCACCACTGGGTCAGTGCCAGGGCCATACTGCCAGCCGGTGAGCGGCTGTTTGAGTTAGCGGCGCGGGCGGTGCAGGTAGCGTTGTTTTTACAAACACACCGCTTTTGTGGCCAGTGTGGCAGTGCAATGAGCCTGGTCAATTGGGAGCTGGCAACGCTGTGTCATAAGTGTGGCCACCGCTGTTACCCGCGTATTGCACCCTGCGTGCTGGTCGGCATTGCTCATCAGGGCAAAATTTTACTGGCGCGCTCCAGCCGGCATAAAGCGGGCTTTTTTTCCATTCTGGCCGGTTTTGTCGAATCTGCTGAAACATTAGAGCAAGCCGCGGTGCGGGAAGTCAAAGAAGAGGTGGGTATCGATATTTGTAACCTGCGCTATGTTGGCAGCCAGCCGTGGCCCTTTCCGCATTCGCTGATGGCGGGCTTTATTGCTGATTATGCCGGCGGTGCTATTCGCTGTCAGCCGCATGAAATTGAAGAGGCCGCCTGGTTTAGTGTCACTGAGTTACCCGAGGTGCCGCCGCTTGAAACCTTGTCGGGGCAAATTATCGCGCGGTTAGCGCAAATGACAGTTGAATAGGCTGCTGGCGAAGACAGTTAGCACGGCTCAGAAAATAAAAAAGCCACTTAACGTGGCTTAACTAAGGTTTGCGTGGTCCCGTTTAAACGAGCTTCTTACTTGTTATTCTTCACTAGCGCAGCAATGTTATAGCAGAATGATTTTATGATGACAAGCAATAACCAGAAAAAAGCTGAACACAGCATTTACCGGTTAAACATAGGCGCGGCGGCGCCGGGGTGGTAAAATAACCTCATTTCGCGGACTGACGGATAACTTATGCAATTAAAAAATGATCGCTACCTCAGGGCTTTGTTAAAGCAGCCGGTAGACAGAACGCCGGTATGGATGATGCGCCAGGCCGGTCGCTATTTACCAGAGTACCGCGCAACCCGGGCTCAGGCCGGTGATTTTATGTCGCTGTGTAAAAACCCTGAGCTGGCCTGTGAGGTGACGTTACAGCCACTACGGCGCTATGCGTTGGATGCGGCTATTTTGTTTAGCGATATTTTAACCATTCCCGATGCGATGGGGCTGGGCTTGTACTTCGGCGAGGGCGAGGGGCCGAAATTCCAGCGGCCGCTGCGCGACTTCATCGATATTGCTAATTTACCCATACCTGATCCGGAGCAGGAGCTGCGTTATGTGATGGATGCGGTGCGCACCATCCGCCGTGAGCTTGCCGGCAGTGTGCCGCTAATTGGTTTTTCTGGCAGCCCCTGGACCCTAGCGACTTATATGGTCGAAGGCGGTAGCAGCAAAACCTTTGGCACTATTAAAAAAATGATGTTTTCTGAGCCGGAGGCGCTGCATCTGCTGCTGGATAAGTTGGCGAAAAGTGTCACCTTATACCTGAACGCGCAAATTGCTGCCGGGGCGCAGTCGGTAATGATTTTTGACACCTGGGGTGGGGTGTTAACACCACGCGATTATCAGGAGTTCTCGCTGGGCTATATGCAGCAAATTGTCAATGGTTTAACCCGCGAGGCAGATGGCCGCAAGGTGCCGGTGACCTTGTTTACCAAAAATGGTGGTTTATGGCTGGAGTCTATCGCGAACACCGGTTGTGATGCGTTGGGGCTGGACTGGACGATTAATATCAGTGATGCCAAAGCCAGGGTGGGGCATAAAGTTGCCCTGCAGGGCAATATGGACCCGGCTATACTGCTGGGCTCGCCAGAGCGCATTCGTCAGGAAGTGCAAATGATTCTGGACGGTTTTGGCCAGGGCTCGGGCCATGTGTTTAATCTGGGGCATGGTATAACACCGGATGTCGATCCTGAGCGGGTGTCGGTGTTTATCGATGCTGTGCACTCGTTTAGCCGCACTTATCATATGAGTAGCGACATTCGCGAGTAATAAGAAAAACCCCGGCCAAAGTGCCGGGGTTTGTTTTTAGTTGCTATCGGTGGCTGCCATTTGGTAGTCCGCCAGCAAATCTTCATAGTTTTGAATGGTCCAGCGCCGTTTTCTGGCTTCATCTATCGCCTGCCGTAACATCGACTCACCCCGGCCTTGCTGGCCTAATTCAATAAAGGCTACACCCAGGGTAGAGAGTAAATTAGGGTGGTTGGCATCTATAGCGCGGCCCTGCTCTGCCAGGCGAATGGCTTTTTGTGGGTCACGCAGCGTTGGGTCATCCGACATGGCCAACAGCGATGCGTATTCGGTAATAGCCGGCATATATTCCTGTAGCGCGGCAACTTCGAGATAACCAGCGGCCTTGCGTGGGTCGTAGTTAACGTTATTACTGTCTAACAGCTCTTGCGCCAGTAAATACGCCGCCTTGGCATCACCGCCATCGGCTGAGATGGCCAGCCAGTTCACCGCTTTGTTTTGGTCGCGGTCACAGCCGTTACCTGTTACCAAACACTGTGCCAGCCGGTATTGCGCCTTGGGAAAACCATTAATGGCAGCCTGCAGGTACCAGGGCATAGCATCTACGCCACTCACAATACGGTTTTCTGCCAGTAATGCATATAAGTACTGGTAGCGGCCAGACTCTGCTTCAGCTGCGGCGCGAATTGCATCCAGATACTCGGCATTTTCCCGTTCAAATTTTCGCGCTTTAGCACTTAGCGGTGCTTTGATCTGAAAGGTGTGTGATTGCATTTCTAAGCGTATAGCATCACCGTATAGATCTTTGGGTGGCTCATATTTCCAGCTTTGTACTGCTGCCAGCACATATTCGCTTAAGGCATCCACCGGAAAAGACGCCACCACAGTGGCATTTTCGGTATTACCGTCTTCATTAACATCATAATGCACTATAGCCCAGGCAGAAACGCCGGCACGTTCAAAATAGTTGGGATAAGACGGCTCTGGAGTGCTGATGGCTTTTAATCTTGGGTTGGTGGCGACATAACGGTTAGCAGAGGGGTAGAGATTGCCATGCAAGGCATTTTTACCAAATTGATTATTCAGGCTGGTAAACACCTCTTTGGCTTCTAATCGTGAACTAACTTTAGTGCGCAACTGCCGGTATTGCTTGTCTGCCTCTGGATGCTCTCTTTCGCGGGCAATCAGTGTCCAGGCATATGCCAGGTTCATATCGGGGTCAACGCCCAGACCTTCAGCATACATGCGGGAAAGTAAAAACTGTGCTTCGAGGTGACCAAGCTCCGCTAAAGTCTCTAGTTGCGGTTTGGCCAGGTCGTATTCCTGCTTTTCGAACAAGGCTTTGGCGGTGGGAAAATCTGCCGCTGCCTGCCATGACATGACTAACCATGCCAGTGCCAAACCATACCGAAGCTGCACCATAAAACACTCCAACACACTATTGTTTAATTATTATGTAATCGAGTTTACAACGATTTATCAGCCAAAACAAAATTTAATATCTGGCCTTGCTGTTGTTAAATTATTTGTTTTAATTCAGTAGCTTAATCTTTGAATAGCCGGTTCAGTCCATTCAGTGCAGCGACCCGGTAGGCTTCTGCCATCGTCGGGTAATTGAAGGTAGTATGCACAAAGTACTCGACAGTATTACCGCCGTTCTTCTGCATCATAATGGCCTGGCCGATGTGAATGATCTCGGCTGCCCGCTCGCCAAAACAATGAATGCCGAGAATTTCCAGCGTTTCGCGGTGGAACAACAGCTTTAAACTGCCGGCATTGGTATTGGCTATCTGTGCTCTGGCCAGATGTTTAAACTGAGCGCGGCCCACTTCGTACGGAATGCGCGCAGCGGTCAGTTCCTGCTCGGTTTTGCCCACCGAGCTGATTTCAGGAATGGTATAGATGCCAGCGGGAATATCGGCGATTAAGTGGCCATCCAGGTTGCCTTTTACAATAGCCTCGCCGGCTAAACGGCCCTGATCATAAGCGGCACTGGCCAGGCTGGGGTAACCAATCACATCACCTACTGCATAGATATTGTCGATGCTGGTCTGGTATTGCTGGTTTACCTTCAGTAAACCGCGGCCGTCTGCTGCCAAACCAATAGTGTCAAGATTAAGGCTGTCTGTATTGCCGGTACGGCCATTGGCAAACAGAAAGCAATCGGCTTTCATTTTTTTACCGGATTTTAAATGCAGTACCACACCGTCATTTTTACCTTCAATGCGGTCAAACTCTTCACCGTGGCGTATTGTCATGCCAGAGTTCCAAAAATGGTAACTCAGGGCGTCCGACATTTCCGCATCCATAAAAGATAACAGCCGATCGCGGGTATTCACCAGGTCGACCCTGACACCCAAACCACGAAAAATCGACGCATACTCACAGCCGATGACGCCGGCACCATAAATAATAATGTGCTTAGGATCGTGCTGTAACGACAGTATGGTGTCTGAGTCGTAGATACGGCTGTGGTTAAAATCCACTTCAGCCGGGCGGTACGGCCGCGAGCCACAGGCAATGACAATGGTTTGGGCACTCAGTTCAAAACAGCTGCCATCATCACTGGTGACACTCAGCCGGTGCTTATCGACAAAGCGGGCTTCACCCTGGATAATTTTCACCTGATTGCGATCATAAAAGCCGCTGCGTAAGCGCACTTGCTTACGGATCACGCCGGCAGCATGTTTTAAAATTTGCGAAAAGGTCAGCTTAGTGTGCTGCTCATCTAAGTGAAACAGTGGGTTTTCGTTAAACTCAATTAAGCGGCTAACCGAGTGTCGCAGCGCCTTCGACGGTATGGTGCCCCAATGGGTACAGCCGCCACCGACAGATTGATAGCGCTCTATCGCCGCAACTTTTAAACCGCTTTTGGCTAAATACATCGCGGCGCCTTCGCCGCCGGGGCCGGTGCCTATGACAATGGCATCGTAATCGAAACTGGGTTTGCTGCTGTGCTTTTTCTGACCCACAATTCAATCTCACTGATTAGCTTACACTTATTTGAGCATATCAGGTCTCGGGCACAAAAAAAGAGACCTAAGTCTCTTTTTCTGTTAGCTAAAGGCGCCGATCAAGCGTTGCCAATGCTGCTGTTGTTGTTGCAGATGCTGCTTAAACTCGCGATAGCTTTGTTTAAAATCTACCGCCTGATACTGTGCCACCAATTGCTGCCGGCGCTGCTGTAGCAGCTGTTTTTTTACCTGATAATAATCCTGCATCCGCGCCAGTAGCAGTTCATACTCCTGCTCCAGTAAACGCAATAACTGTTCGGCGTTTGGCCGCTGCTTTACCTTTGCCATTGCGCGCTGTAACTGCATTTTGGCCCTGGCCTGGGCGATACGCTCTTCGGGTACAGTGCGCAGGTTGCGGGTTAAGCCAACCCAGGATGCGGTTTTAATCAGCCATTTGGTCGGATCAAACTGATACCACTTAATGCCGTTGCGATAATCAGACTCGAAAATATGATGAAAATTATGATAGCCCTCGCCATAGGTCAGCAGTGCTAGTACGCCGTTATCCCGCGCTGAATTCTGCTCAGTGTAGGGCTGGCTACCCCAGATATGAGCCAGCGAGTTAATAAAGAAGGTAAAATGATGGCTAAGTACCAGCCTCAGAACGCCGGCCAGCAGCAACATACCGAGGATATTGCCGCTGATAAGGCCTAGCAGTAATGGAATGCCAAAGTTAGTGGCAATGGCCAGGCACAGATAATTGCGGTGCTGCCACATCACAATGCGGTTTTTCTGTAAGTCACGGCAATTGTTGTAATCGGGCTTTTCTACGCCGGGGTAGTCGCGCAGCATCCAGCCGATGTGGCTGTACCAAAAACCACGGCCGGCAGAGTATGGATCTTTGTCATTGTTATCGACATGTTTGTGGTGCACCCTGTGGTCGGCAGACCAGTGCAGTGCGCTGTTTTGCAGCGCAAAAGCGCCGCCGATAGCGAAGAGCCATTGCAATAGCGGGTGAGCATCATAGGTTTTGTGTGCCCACAAACGGTGGTAGCCGGCGGTAATAGACATACCGCAGTAGCCCAGACACAAAATGGTTGCGCTAATCTCAAACCAGCCGAAGCCAACCGTTAACGCATACCAGGGCACCCCGATAACCGCGACCAGCGTCGTGATGGAAAACAGCAGGACATTGGTCCAGATAAGAGGGGCTTGCTGCATAAAAACACCGTTTAGCTTACAACTGTTCGCTCATTCTACTGGTCACAACCGCCTGGTCAAGGTATAAAATAGCGCTTTTCGGTGAACAGAGAAATTTCCGTGTCCAGAGCAGAACAAAAAGAGCGTACCCGCCGTGCCATCATCAACGCCGCTTTTTCACAGCTTAGCGCAGATAAAAGCTTTGCCAGCTTAAGCTTGCGTGAAGTGGCGCGCGAAGCCGGTATAGCGCCAACCTCGTTCTACCGTCACTTTGCTGATATGGATGAGCTGGGTTTAACGCTGGTAGATGAGGCCGGCCTGATGCTGCGCCAGCTAATGCGTCAGGCGCGGCAACGGATTGAAAAAAACGGCAGTGTGATCCGTACCTCAGTAGAAACCTTTATGGAATTTGTTATCGGTAACAGTAATGTGTTCCGCTTATTGTTGCGCGAGCGCTCTGGCACTTCAGCCGCCTTCAGAAGTGCAGTAGCGCGTGAAATTCAACACTTTGTTGCCGAATTGGCGGAATATTTGCGTAAAGAAACCACTTGCCCGGATGAGCTGGCCAGAGCACAGGCAGAAGCTATGGTTACCCTGGTGTTCCATACCGGTGCTGATGCGCTGGATGCGCCTTCATCACAGTATGCTTATTTGACCAGCCGCACTATTACACAACTGCGCTGGCTGGCACATGGTGCCGCCAGCTATGGTCGTAAACCCAAAGAGCAAGGCACGCTTTAACCGCGTTTGCGCAGCCAGACTCCGGTTTCAATGTGATGGGTATAAGGAAACTGGTCAAACACTGCCAGCTGCGCAATGTAATGACTATGACTCAGCTGTTTTAAGTTTTCTGCCAGAGTCATTGGGTTACAAGAAATATAAATAATGTCATTAAACCGGCTGACGAGCTGCTCTGTGTCGTTATCCAAACCTGCACGGGGTGGGTCCACCAGCACGGTATCAAGCTGCATGCCGGTTAAATCAATATGCTTTAGTGCGTTACCTTGTGCTAAAGCGGCAGATACATCTTCAGCAGACATCTGCAGAACCTGCAAATTAGCTACGTTATTAAGTGCAATATTGTATTGGGCTGATTTAATGGAAGTGCGGGATATTTCCGTTGCCACCACCTGATCAAAACACGCTGCCAAGGCTATCGAAAAATTACCATTGCCACAATACAGTTCAAGTAGGTCACCATTTAGGTTTTTGGCTAGCGCTTTTGCCCAGCCCAACATATGCCGGTTTACTTCGCCATTGGGCTGAGTAAAGCTACCTTCTACCTGCTGATACTGCAAGGTACGGCCGTCCAGTTCAAACTGCTCGGTAACATAATCATCCGTTACCATCAGCTTTTGTTTGCGCGAGCGGCCAATAAATTTAACTTTATATTGTCCCGCCAGAGTTTCGGTTAGTATGCGAGCCTGCTCTAACCAGCTATTAGTCAGGGGCCGTTTATAGATAAGCGATACCAGTAACTCGCCAGATAAAGTCGCCAGATAATCTACCTGATACAGCTTGTAACGCAGCTCGTGGTTAAACTGAATATGCTTAAGCAGCACCGGCATAAAATCAGCGATGGTGCGACAGGCCACCGGGAAGTAATCTATCCGCACCTTATCGCGGCTTTTCGGGTCGAACATCGCATGATATATATCATCGCCGTTGTGCCAGATGCGAAACTCAGCGCGCAAGCGATAATGTGCCGGGCTGGAGCTAAACACGTGCGGCTTTGGTGGGTTAAACGCTGCCAGCAGCTGTTGCACCTGACTAACTTTGCTCTCTAGCTGCTCTGTATACTGTTCGGGAAAAACCTGACCTACGCTCATTTAATACTCGGTATCGGCAAAACGGCTATTTTAAGACAGACTGCCTTTGCCGCCAACCCGAAACCGTTTTGTTGCGGCAAAAACAACACAGGGAGACCGAAGTCTCCCTGTGTTGGCTTAACGACTATTTCACTACTCTTCGCTATCGTCACTATCCTGCCGCTCTTTGGCTTCGCGCACTTTTAACGTGCGTTCCTGAAAATTAAAGTCATTTAATTTCTGGATCATCTTGTTACTGTCTTTGGCGGCAACTTCGACAAAACCAAAACCACGGCGGCGGCCGGTTTGGCGATCTTTCATCAGGCGCACGTTAACGACGGCGCCAAAGCGTTGGAACAGCTCTTTCACGGCATCTTCATTAGCACGATAAGGTAGATTACCAACATACAAGGTGACGGTTTCACCTTTATATGCATCTGAGGTTGAGCTAACCGCAGCTGATTCAACAGCACTGCCTTTCACATCTATTAATACCGGTACCAAAATACCTGAGAGCAGCACACCAATAACAACGAACACTTGCTGAGTAAAGCCCAACACGGGCAGAAAGGTAAACGCAAGATAAGCCAACACGGCCAACGCCAGTGTGTACGGCAAAGAAGCACGTAAAGTGGGTAACATAATAATATCCTAAGCACTTATTCTATTTATCGGACTGCTTTATAAAGCTAAAGCAGCCTTATCTTAGCGGTTAGGCAGTAAAGAGCAACTACTAAGCACAGAGTATTTCGGCTGTTATTGTTGCTAAATTGCACGAAAAGTTGAATTAGTAAGCAAACGCACTGCTAAAGGCTATTTTTCTCACTTTACCGCTTGCAGGCTAATTAAAACACCCTATAATGCGCGCCATGCCAC
>NZ_BAFK01000021.1 GCF_000296695.1 Rheinheimera nanhaiensis E407-8 | reverse complement strand
GAAGAGCGGTTTTACCTATTGACTCCGGGAAGGCTCATATGTGTTCGCTGGGGCTGTGCTGTTCCAGTGATTTGGCCGGCTGTTCTTCTTTTGGCAGGGCGATAACATGCTCAGCTGAGGTAGGCAGGGTTTTGCCCAAAAAGCTGCCGCCACGCTCTATGCTTAAATCGTCACAGTGAATGGTGCCATGGGCTTTACCTTGCGGCAGGATCTCTACGCTGTTGGCGTAACATTCACCGTCAAACAAGCCATTAATGATGACTTTATCGGCAGTGACTTCGCCTTTAATACGGCCAGAGGCACTGATGATTAACGTCTTGTCGCTGACAATTTTACCCTCGACATAACCGTCTATCTGCATATCGCAGCTTAATCGGAGACTGCCGTTAATTGAGCATCCTTGTGCGATGACAGTTGTAACTGAGTGCTTGCCTTGGTTTCCAGCATGCTTACTAAAGAGTCCCATTTAATGCTCCTTTCCTTTTCAAACACCAGATCGAAGTTAGTGGCATCCCAGTCCATAAAGTGTTGGGGGTTAAGTGCCCGATCAAGGAAATGTACTTCATAATGCAAATGTGGCGCGGTAGATAGCCCGGTATTACCGGAGGTAGCAATTAACTGGCCCTTGTGGACGAAATGGCCCGGTTTAACTTTAAAATCCTGCAGGTGGGCATAAAGGGTAGAGAAGCCAAACGCATGGCGGATCTTTAACAGGTTACCAAAGCCTTGCCTGCTGGAGCGTACTACCTCAACCACGCCATCGGCCGGGGCGTAAATCTCGGTGCCGCGGTTAGCCGATAAATCGACACCTTTATGGTGTTGCTGTTTGCCGACTATAGGGTGTTGGCGCAGGCCAAAGCGTGATGAGCGGCGGCTAAATTCCAGCGGCGAGCCATTGGGCACCAGTTGCAGCATGGCCAGGCGCGCAGCCGAGTTCACCGAGGCAGTATCAAGGCGCTCTTCCAGATTTTGCGGATATTGCTGCTCCAGGCCCAGCGCCAGTTCAATTTCACCGACGCGATTAATTACCTGCAACATTTCGTCCTGTTTTTGGTGTAGCTCTTGTTCCAGCTGGTTTTTGTTGTCTTGCAGCAGCGCAATTTCGTCACGCAAAGTGCTGGCCTGGCTGGCCAGATGTGCGCGCTGCGCCTGGCTTTGCGCTACGCTTTGCAGCAGGTACTCAATGACGGCAGCGGTAATCACCAGGCCAAACAGTAACAGCCACATAGCAATAATAGCGTTACGTTTGAACAGCTTACTGACATTAAAATGGCGTGTACCATTGATTGTCGAAACAGAAATGATAATACGATCTTTCATTCAGGCCGGTTTTCGCTCAATGGTTTTTGGTTGCTCAGGGGGCTAAAAATAGGGGGCTTTGAACACGCTGTCAAGAATTTACTGCGCTTGCTAATGCGGTGTTACCAGCGGGCAAAATGGTCTTCTGCCAGGCCAGGCACCTGTTGTAGCAGCAGTTTCTCGCCGTTTGCCAAGGTGATTTCGCCGCAAAAAAAACCGCAATACTGACGAAAATTACTGGCCAGTACGCCCAGATCCAGTTTCTGCTGCCGCACTTGCTGCGGGCTAAACTGCAGTTTTACCCGACCGCTGTCGTCATGGTATTGCCAGGGTGTTTGTGGCTGTTGGCGGTTAAGCGTTATGGCTACCGGCGGCAGGCTTTGCCACTGGCCATTTAGCCATAAACCGTTCTCTGTAGTGCCGGTTTCGTTGACGCCACAGGCCAGGTTTAAGCCAAAGCGGCCCTGTGGTAGCAAGGCACTGATACTGCCCCAGCGCCAGCTGGTCTCGCGGCGCATAAAGCCGGCCGAAAAATCATAACCAGCCAGGGCGGCGGTTACATCCAGCGGCTTGCCGCGGTAGCTCAGTGTGCCGTTAAGCGGCAGGGCATTATGTTTTTGTGTGTAAGTCCAGCCGTTGTAGCCGGTGGGCGTACAAAGCGCCAGCGGGGAGGCATCTGCTGCGCCATTGAGACTAAATTCGCCCTGCAGCAAGGCACCACTTAAACGAACATGCCAATTATAATGCTGTAGTGTCAGGCTGATATGCTGCTTGCCGCTGATGCGGGCTTCGCCCTGTGTTGGGCTTGGGCTCATGCTAACCCCCAGGCTAAAGGGTTTTAATAGCTCCAGCTCGTCCAGCTGACCGGTGTTGCGGTCATAAAAATAACAAAAAGCGCTGGCCAGATAGCGGATATCGGCAATGGCAATACCAATTTGCCAGTCGGGGTGGCAAAGGCTGACGAACTGAAACTGTTTAAAATGCAGGTATTTACTCAGTGCACTGGCGGGTTTGTCCAGCACGGTGCGATAAACAAAACGCTCCAGGCCGAGCTCAGCCGGCGGCCTGGCGTAATGACCAAAACAGGGCAGGCCGTCCTGACCGATCACCGCGCTTTGAGGGCAGGCAGCTGACATTAGCGACATCGGCAGCTAAACGGCAGACGGCGTATAGCAAACCGTCTGCCAGAGCCATTAATGGCCAGCGTGACCATCTATGCCATGCACATGGCCGTGGTCGAGCTCTTCATCGGTGGCATCGCGTACCATCACCACTTCGACATCAAAGGTCAGGTCGATACCAGACAGCGGATGGTTGCCGTCGACCACCACTTCATCTTCGGTCACTTCCAGAATAATTACCGATTGTTCGCGGCCATCCGGGCCGGCGGCGCGAAAGCGCATACCTACGGCCACTTCCATACCGTCAAACATCGACTTAGGCACGGCCTGGGTTAGCGCATCGTGCCGCTCGCCGTAAGCATCTGCCGCGGCAATATTAGCGCTGAATTTATCGCCGGCATTTTTGCCGGCTAACGCTTGCTCCAGGCCGGGGATCAGTGAGCCGTGGCCGAACAGAAAGACTAAAGGCTCGCCACCGACTGAACTGTCCAGTTGGTTACCTTTGCTATCGGTAACGGTGTAGTGCATGGCGACGACTTTGTCCTGAGAAATGGTCATGAAAACCTCATTAAGTTAGCGAATAGGGTAACGGCATTAACTGCAACAGCGGCGCGCTGTCGCTGTGCAGCCGTAACGTGTCTGCCGCGGTTATGTCGTTAGGTAATACTGCTATTAACCATAATTCGTTATTAATGTTAGCAGCATTGACGACCTGGCCACTGCGGCGCCAGTTGTCTCCAAGTTGTATTTCAATATCAGTGCCGGCGGCGGGCAGCTCGTCGCTGTGCGCCTTGAAAATAAAGGCCGCCCGTTTATTGCCGCCGCGGTATTTCAGCCTTGCCACCGTTTCCTGGCCGATATAACAGCCCTTGGTAAAGCTGATGGCATCCAGCGCCTGTAAGTTAAGCATCTGTGGCACTAACTCGCCAATTAAGCCCTGCTCCAGGTAACTAAACCCCTGCTGAATATGGCGCACCAGCCAGGCATTGGGGCAGGCCAGGGGTAAGCCTTGTTGCATGATTTGCTGCGCCTGGGGTAACGGCGTTAGCAGTAAAAAATGGGTGTCGGTGAGTGCCAGTAACATCGCCTGCTGCTGGCGGCTAACGGCGCCTTTGGCCGGGCGTGCAAAGTCCAGTTGCTGAATCAGTGCGGTTAGGGCAGTGCTGTCGGTACCTTCACTGCAGCTTAGGCCAAACACGGCATAATGCTGCTGGCCGGCTTCAAAGCCGACTTTGGAAAATACACCAAATTTTTTCCACTGCGCGCTGGACGCGGCCAGCTCATCACGAAATGCAATAACCACTAACTGCTCGCCGGCATCGGCCAGATAAAACTGCGACCACATTTTGCCTTTGGCATCACAATGGGCACCGTGTAAAAAGCTGGCATCAGTTAAGCTGTTCAGGTCGCAGGTGGTTTGGCCCTGCAGGTACTTGCGGTTGTCAGCACCACTGATTAATAACGTCTCAAAGGCCGGCAGCGGCGAGAGAAAGGCGCCCTGAACTTTAGTGCTTAAACTGGCGTATTGTTCTGCGGTTAACCAGGATGTGTGCATAATACTGTGATGTTCGCTAAGACTGATAAACAATAGCACTATGATTGGGGGAAAGCGGCAAAAGCTCAACCCCGGGGGCCGAATTTTGTTAGAATCAGCCGGCAATGACGCTGTACCCGGCGGCAATTTAACCAGAACAGGAAGACGAAAGCAGATATGGCAGAATTAATGAGTAAACCCCGGCTACGCTGGGCGTGTCGGCGCGGCATGCTGGAGCTGGATGTGTTATTGGCCCCCTTCGTGGAAGAAGGCTACGACGCTTTAAGCCTGCAACAGAAACAGGATTTTGAGCGTCTGCTGGCCTGTGACGACCCGGATTTGTTTGCCTGGTTTATGGGCCACGCTAAATCGTCAGATGCCGCTATTCAGGCACTTATTCAGCTGATCCTGGACCGTGTCCGCGTCTGAGCTGGTACTGGCGCCGTCGCGCCGGGCGAAAATGGTATTAATGCTAACGGCACTTTGGCCACCGCTGTTATTTTGGCTGGTGCCGATGCCCTGGTGGGGCTTGCTGGTGGCGATGCCGTTGCTGTTTAGCGGCTATTGGCTGGGGGTTAAGCAATATCAGCAGCTCTGTCTGTCACAAGCGTTGCTGCTGCATAATGACGGTACTGTGCATTGGTTTACCGTGCCAGCCAGCCCTGCTGCTGTCAGCGGCATATTATGTGGCGGTTTGGTCAGCCAGTGGGCCATTAAACTTTACTGGCGCAGGGATAACAGCAAGGCGATAAGCCAGCGTTGGGTATTTGCCGATCAGTGCCCACCGGCGCAGTTTCGCGCGCTGGCGCGGGCGGTTAATCAGGCTAACTGGCAGCGCCAACCAGCAGCCTGAGTTTAAAGCCCAGGTTTTAGGCTTAAGTTTTCGGCTTAAAACTTAGGTGCAAGGATACTGGGGCCACTGCCTTCACGCTGCTGTGGGTAATCCAGATTGTAATGCAAACCACGGCTTTCTTGGCGCTGCATGGCGCAGCGGATAATCAGCTCAGCCACCTGCACCAGATTACGCAGTTCCAGCAGATTATGGCTGACACGGAAATGGCTGTAGTAATCCTGAATTTCCCGCTGTAACAGTTCTACCCGGTGCAGTGCCCGCTCCAGCCGCTTATTGGTGCGCACTATGCCGACATAATCCCACATAAAAAGCCGAAGCTCATGCCAGTTGTGGGTAATGACCACTTCTTCATCAGAATCACTGACCCGGCTGTCATCCCAGGCTGGCAGCGCCGGTAGCGGGCTCTGGCTGTCCAGTTGGGCCAAAATGTGCTGCGCTGCCGCGCGGGCAAAGACTACGCACTCAAGCAGCGAGTTGCTGGCCATGCGGTTAGCGCCGTGCAGGCCGGTATAGGCGACTTCGCCAATAGCGTACAGGTTATCTAAGTCAGTTTTGCCGTGTAAATCAGTCATCACGCCGCCACAGGTGTAGTGGGCGGCTGGCACCACCGGTATTGGCTGTTTGGTAATGTCGATGCCAACACTTAAGCACTTGGCATAAATAGTGGGGAAGTGCTCAATAATAAAATCTTTTGGCTTGTGGCTGATATCCAGATACACACAGTTGGCGCCCAGGCGCTTCATTTCATAGTCGATGGCCCGGGCCACAATGTCGCGTGGTGCTAACTCGGCACGCGCATCAAAATCAGGCATAAAGCGGCTGCCATCCGGCCGTTTTAAATAGGCGCCTTCACCGCGCATGGCTTCGGTAATTAAAAAATTAGGCGCATCGGGGTGATACAAGCTGGTGGGATGAAACTGATTAAATTCCATATTGGCCACCCGGCAGCCGGCGCGCCAGGCCATGGCAATACCGTCACCACTGGCCACATCAGGGTTACTGGTGTACAGGTACACCTTGCTGGCGCCGCCGGTGGCCAGTGCGGTAAAGCGAGCTTTGACCAGCTCAACTTTAGCGGCGCTTTTATTCCACACATAGGCGCCATAGCAGCGTTTGGGGTCAAGCCCCAGTTTGCGGCCGTTAATTAAATCTATCGCGTTGTAGTTCTCCAGCAAACGGATATTCGGGTGCGCTTTCACCTTATCGACCAGGGTGATCTGCACTGCCTGGCCGGTAGCGTCGGCGGCATGCAAGATACGGCGGTGGCTGTGGCCGCCCTCGCGGGTTAAATGGTACTTGAGGCTACCATCTTCATCTTGATACTGATCAAAGGGCACGCCCTGCGCAATCAGCCATTCCATCGCCGCTTTGGCATTACCGGCGGTAAACTGCACGGCGGTTTTATCGCATAAACCGGCACCGGCAATCAGCGTGTCTTCAACATGAGAGGCGATACTGTCGTTTTCATCAAATACCGCTGCAATACCACCTTGGGCATATAAGGTAGAGCCCTCACGCAGCGGGCCTTTACTTAACACCAGCACCTTCGCCTGTGCCGCCAGCTGTAACGCCAGCGACAGCCCGGCGGCGCCACTACCGATAATTAAAACGTCACACAGATGTTCATTTGCTTGCGTCATGCGATACACTTGCTGTCAATGAAAGTGCGGCTATTGTAGCTTTTTTGTCAAACTTAGCAGAACTATTTCTCAGGCCGTGAGTCCTAACAGCACGCGAGATAAGCGCCAGTTAGCATAAAGACGAGTATTACAGGGGATAAGCTCAGATATGAGCGAGCAAGAATTGGACTGGCAGATTGTCCAGCGCGTACAGCAAGGCGATAAGGCCGCGTTTAATGTATTGGTGCGAAAATATCAGCACCGTATTGCGAACTTAATTTCACGCTATGTTTCTAACCACGGAGACGTAGCCGATGTGGCGCAGGAAGCTTTTATTAAAGCTTACCGGGCAATACCAGGGTTTCGCGGCGAAAGCGCTTTTTACACCTGGCTGTACCGCATAGCTGTGAACAGTGCGAAAAATTATCTGGTTGCCAATGGCCGTAAGCCGCCGGCAACTGATGTTGATGCTGAAGATGCCGAATATTTTGAAGGCAGTGACGCGTTAAAAGAACAGGATTCACCGGAAAAACTGCTGTTATCCGACGAGATCCGTCATGTGGTGTTTAGCACCATTGAGAAATTGCCGGACGAGCTGCGCACTGCCATTACGCTGCGTGAGCTGGAAGGGTTAAGTTATGAGGAAATTGCGGACGTGATGGGCTGCCCGATAGGCACTGTACGCAGCCGTATTTTCCGCGCTCGGGAAGCAATTGATCTGCAGCTTAAGCCGTTAATAAGCTAGCGGGCAGGGCAACAACCAGTAATTAAGACAGGAAACATTATGTCGTTAGAAAATCAGGATTGGCTCTCAGCTGCCAGCGACAACCAGCCACTGAGCAAAGCACAGCTCGACAGCTTGCTAAGTTCAGCGCAGTTGCAGCAAACACTGGAGCGCTATCAGATGCTAGGTGCTGTGTTACGCCACGAAACGCAAAGCCCGTTACCGGCCAGTTTTGCCGATGATGTTGCCGCTGCGCTGCAAAATGAACCAACCTATCAGCTAACAAACAGCCAAAGCTGGTTCAGCCGCATTAAAAACGGTGTGGCACAGGCCGCTAATGGCCGCTGGCTGCAACCGGTAGCGCAGGGCGCGGTGGCCGCTGGTGTGGCACTGATTGCTGTATTAGGTGTGCAGCAGTATCAACAGCCGGGCGAAGAAATGCTGACACCGCAACCTATGTTACAAACCCAGCCAATCGCCGGTTTTGCTACGCCGGTTAGCTTAAGCCAGACCACAGTGTCTGACCGCTTTGCCGAGCAGGAGCAGCAAGCGATGCTGGAGCAACAAAAGCGGCTACAGGCGCTATTAAATGCGCATCGCCAGCAGGTGCGGGTAATGGAGCAGGCGCAGCAAGCCAAGCAGCAAAACAATGACGGACCCAAACCTAACGAGCCTTAATGATGCGAACCTCTGGCGTATGTAGTGCCATTGTATTAATGCTGCTGTCTGCCCTGGCTCAGGCCGAGCAGGTAGGCTGGCAGTTGTTTGATAAAGTGCAGTATGCGGTTAAGCACTACAACTTTGACACCTCTTTTGTGGTGTTAAAAGGCAGTAAAGTTGACACCTACCGCTGGTTACATGGCCAGACAGCCGGGCAGGAAATAGAGCATCTTATTCCGCTCGATACCAGTGGCGTAGACATTCTGCGCCGTGATGCGCTGGTGTATTATCTGTTAACCGACAGGCCGGCCTTTGTCACCCGCGCCAGCCATATTCCAGAGCTGCCGGCATTGTTGTTTGAAGACAAAGACACCATTCGTCAGCTATATAACGCCGTGGCAGGCAGCAGCTCGGTGATGTCAGGGCGCAGTGCTCAGCTGCTGCGCCTGACCGCCAAACAAGGCGGACGCTACCACTATTGGTTGTGGTTAGACGCACAAACCGGTTTTCCGCTACGCATAGATACCCTGTCAGATAACCAGAATGCGTTGGAGCGTTGGCTGGTTACCCATATGCAGATAAGCCCTGAGCTGCCGGAAAATTTACGCGCCTTAATGGCCGCCGACTTACCGCAACCGGCCGATAACAGCGTTGCCGCGGCCTTTAACAGCAGCCACCAGTTAACCTGGTTGCCGGAAGGGTACCAGCCGGTGGCAGAGCCGGCCAGCATACCGCAGCTTGAAGGCAGCCTGCTAAGTTACTGGCTGTTAAGCGATGGCTTGCACCAGGTGTCGGTGTTTGTGCAAAACTCACAGCGGTTACCTACCCAGGCATATCGAGACGGTGCCACCACCATTTATGTACAAACCAATGCCCAACTGGAAGTAACGGTAATAGGCCCGGTCAGTATTGATACTGCCCGGCAACTGGCGGCAGCGGTGCGCTGATGGTCGAGCAAATTGCGACGGTGCTGCGTGTCGAGCAGGGCGGCGTCTGGTTAAGCTCTACCCCGGTGGCCAGTTGCAACGCTTGTCAGGTGTCCAGTGATTGTGGCACCGGCATAGTGGCCAAAACCTTAACGGCGCGCAGCCAGCAGTTTTTTGTCCCCACCCGGTTAAACCTCTTACCCGGTGAGCAGGTAAAAGTGGGCCTGAGTGAGCAACAACTGATAGTTGCTGCCCTGATGGTATATTTGCTGCCGCTGGTGTTGCTGTTAACCCTGGCGTTAGCCGGCGCTGGCGCCGGACTGAGCGAGGGCTACCTGATGCTGCTGGCGCTGTTGGGTGCTGCAGTGGGTTTTATGCTGGCGCGCCGCTACGGCAAACAGCAGGAAAAGCACAGTCAGGTGGTGATCCTGCAGGTGCTGCCATCGGTTGGCGTGCAGCAATAACACATAGCAAGCGCGCGCCGGATAGAGTACAATTCGCGCTAATTTATCGGAATAACCCGCGTTTCACTGCTGCAGGTTCTGGTTAACCAACACCATAGCGCCCTGTGTTACGCCTACTGTTTTTTGCGGACAAGATGCCTAAACTCACTCATATCAGAAACTTTTCTATCATCGCCCACATTGACCACGGTAAATCGACACTGTCTGATCGGTTAATTCAGTACTGTGGTGGCCTGTCTGACCGCGAAATGCAGCAGCAGGTGCTGGACTCGATGGACTTAGAGCGCGAGCGCGGTATTACCATTAAAGCGCAAAGTGTGACGCTGCATTATAAGGCTGATGACGGTGAAACTTATCAGCTGAATTTTATCGACACGCCGGGCCATGTCGACTTTACCTATGAAGTCAGCCGCTCGCTGGCCGCCTGTGAGGGCGCACTGCTGGTGGTTGATGCCGGTCAGGGCGTAGAAGCGCAAACGGTAGCTAACTGTTACACCGCGCTGGATATGAATTTAGAGGTGCTGCCGGTACTGAATAAAATTGATTTGCCGCAGGCCGATCCGGATCGGGTAGCGCAGGAAATTGAAGATATTATCGGCATTGAAGCGGTAGGCGCAGTGCAGTGCTCAGCCAAAACTGGCCTGGGCATTAAAGATGTGCTGGAAACTATCGTGAAGAAAATTCCGCCACCGGAAGGTGAGCCGGAGCAGCCTACCCAGGCACTGATTATCGACTCCTGGTTCGACTCTTACCAGGGCGTGGTCTCTTTAGTGCGGGTTAAGCACGGCAGTATTAAAGAAAAAGACAAAATTAAGGTGATGTCGACCGGCCAAACCTACGAAGTGGACAAAGTCGGGGTCTTCAGCCCTAAAGCCACCAACACCGGCGAGCTGAAAACCGGCGAAGTAGGCTTTGTTATCGCCGGTATTAAAGAAATTAAAGGCGCGCCGGTAGGCGATACCTTAACGCTGGCGAAAAATGCGGCAGAAAAGCCGTTACCCGGCTTTAAACGCATTAAGCCGCAGGTGTATGCCGGTGTGTTTCCGGTATCAAGCGATGACTACGAAGATTTCCGTGATGCGCTGGCCAAACTCAGCCTGAATGACTCATCACTGTTTTACGAGCCGGAAAACTCCGGTGCACTGGGTTTTGGTTTCCGCATCGGTTTCCTTGGCATGTTGCACATGGAAATTATTCAGGAGCGCTTAGAGCGCGAATACGATTTAGACCTGATTACCACAGCGCCGACCGTTGTGTATGAAGTGGTGAAGAAAAACGGCGATATCGTCATGGTAGACAACCCCAGTAGCCTGCCGCCTACTAACGATATTGATGAAATTCGTGAGCCTATCGTGGAAGCGCATATCCTGGTGCCGCAGGAATATCTGGGTAACGTTATTACCCTGTGTATCGAAAAGCGCGGTGTACAAACCAATATGCTGTATCACGGCCGTCAGGTGGCGGTAACCTATGAGCTGCCAATGGCCGAAGTGGTCATGGACTTCTTCGACCGCTTAAAGTCGACCAGCCGCGGTTATGCGTCACTGGATTACAGCTTTAAGCGCTTCCAGACCTCGAACATGCAGCGGGTGGATATTCTGATCAACGGTGAGCGTGTTGATGCGCTGGCCATTATCAGCCATATCGATTTTGCCCAGGGCCGTGGCCGTGAGCTGGCGGAAAAGCTGAAAGAACTTATCCCACGCCAAATGTTTGATATTGCCATTCAGGCCGCTATTGGTAACCACGTGATTGCCCGTACCACCATTAAGCAAATGCGTAAAAACGTATTAGCCAAGTGTTACGGCGGTGACGTCAGCCGCAAGAAAAAGCTGCTGCAAAAGCAAAAAGAAGGTAAGAAACGCATGAAGCAGGTGGGTAATGTGGAAGTGCCACAAGAAGCCTTCCTGGCCATATTGAAAGTGGGTAAATAAAAGGGTTTAGCATGGCGGGTTATTTTGCAATTTTTCTGGTGCTGCTGACGCTGGCCAGCGGGTTAATCTGGTTGCTTGATGCGCTGGTACTGGCACCTAAACGCCAGCAAAAGCTTGCACTGGCGCAGGCATCCAGCGCTGGCGAGCTGCCGCTTAAGGCCAGTGAAGAGCTGACCAAAGAGCCACAAATTGTGGAAACCGCCAAGTCAATCTTCCCGGTGATTGCCCTTATTACCATTTTTCGCTCTTTTATTTATGAGCCGTTTCAAATTCCGTCTGGCTCTATGATGCCAACCTTGCTGGTCGGTGACTTTATACTGGTAGAAAAATTCTCATACGACGTTAAAGATCCGGTCTGGCGCACTACGCTGTACAGCAACAACAAGCCGCAGCGTGGCGATGTGGCGGTGTTTAAATACCCGGAGCAACCGACGGTAGACTACATTAAACGCATTATCGGCGTGCCGGGCGACAGGATCATCTACCGTAATAAACAGCTGTTTATTGAAAAGGCCTGTCAGGCTGGCCAAAGCAGCGATTGTGGTACGCTGGAGATGGTGCCGCAAACCCTGAAAAATGAAGGTGAGTTTTATCAGGAGCAGTACCCGCAGCGCCGTTACACTGAGCAGTTAGGCGAGGTGAGCTTTGATATCCTGCAAACGCCAGCCCGGCGTGAACACACCGAGTTTTTCTTTAAACAGCGCGGCACGGCAATAGACGAATTTATCGTGCCCGAAGGCCACTATTTTGTGCTGGGCGATAATCGCGATAACAGCCGCGATGGCCGCTTCTGGGGCTTTGTGCCCGAGCACAATATGGTGGGGAAAGCGGTGTTTATCTGGATGAGTTTTGAATTTAGCGACGATCCGGACAGCTGGTTACCCGGCTGGGTGCCGACAGGTGTGCGTTTTGAGCGGCTGGGCGCTATCCACTAAGCCGCGCTAACAGCAGACACGAGACAGTAATGCAAAAATCGTTAACCCCACTGATGGCCCGTCTGGGCTATCAGTTTTCTGATACTAGCCTGCTGGAGCAGGCACTGACGCACCGCAGCTGCAAAGGCCAACACAACGAACGGTTGGAGTTCTTAGGCGATGCGGTGCTTAGCCTGGTCATTGCCGAAACGCTGTATAGCCATTTCCCCAAAGCGCGCGAGGGCGACCTGACCCGGATGCGGGCTACCCTGGTAAAAGGCGTCACCCTGGCTGAAATTGCCCAGGAGCTGCGGTTGTCAGAGTATTTGCGCTTAGGGCCGGGCGAGCTGAAAAGCGGCGGTTTTCGCCGCGAGTCCATTTTAGCCGATGCAGTAGAAGCCATTTTGGGCGCCATTTACCTCGACAGCGGTATGGCGGCCTGTAAAGCGCGGATTTTACTCTGGTTTGGCAGCCGGCTGGACACCATTACCCCGGGCGAGCAGAAAGACTCCAAAACCCGCTTGCAGGAATACCTGCAGGGGCTACGCTTAGCCTTGCCGGTGTACGATGTGATAGCCACTGTCGGCGAGGCGCATCAGCAAACCTTTACCGTGCGCTGCAGCATTGCCGGCATGGCCCCGATAACCGCTACCGGCAGTTCACGCCGCAAGGCAGAGCAGGACGCCGCTCACATGGCGCTGGAACAGTTAAAAAATGACAGATAACACTACCTTACCCACTTATGCTGCCTTGGTTGCCATTGTCGGGCGACCCAATGTGGGTAAATCCACCTTATTGAACAAGCTGGTGGGGCAAAAGGTCAGCATTACGTCGAAAAAGCCACAAACCACGCGCCACCGCATTGTCGGTATTGATACGCGGGATAATTATCAGACCGTCTATGTCGACACACCGGGCCTGCACAGCGAAGAAAAGCGCGCCATTAACCGTTTGATGAACAAAGCGGCCGCCAGCTCGATTTTAGATGTTGAGTTTGTGCTGTTTGTGGTCGAGGGCACGCGCTGGACTGATGATGATCAAATGGTATTAAACCGGCTTATCGCGGCGAAAAAGCCGGTGGTACTGGTGGTAAATAAAGTCGATTTATACCGCGATAAAGACACCCTGTTGCCGCATTTGCAATGGCTTGGCAGTCAGCTGAACTTTGTTGATGTGGTGCCGCTGTCCGCCGAAACCGGCGACAATATAGAGGCGCTGCGCGCTGTGGTGCAAAAACACCTGCCGCCCTGTGAGTTTTTCTTCCCGGATGACTATGTCACCGACCGCTCCATGCGCTTTATGGCGGCAGAAATTGTGCGCGAAAAGCTGATGCGCTTTTTAGGCGACGAGTTGCCCTATTCGGTAACGGTAGAGATTGAACGCTTTAAATGGGAAGAAAAACACTATCATATCGCGGCCTTAGTGCTGGTTGAGCGCGACAGCCAGAAAAAAATGGTGATTGGCAATAAAGGCGAGCGCATTAAAACCATCGCTACCGAAGCGCGGCTGGATATGGCCAATATGCTGGAGCAGCCGGTGTTTTTACAAATTTGGGTCAAGGTAAAATCGGGCTGGGCCGATGACGAGCGGGCACTGCGCAGCCTGGGTTATGGTGAAGACTAAACCGCTATGCAGGCAGCGCTCTGGCCAGGCTACATTTTACACAGCAGGCCGCTGGGTGAAGATAAGCTGATCCTGCAGTTATTATTGCCGCAGTTGGGGCGGTTATCGGCGGTGGTGCGCAAGCGTCAGGGTAAAGCCCGCCAGGCATTGCAGCCGTTTCAGTTATATAGCCTGCAGCTGATGGGCCGCAGCGAACTTAAAACCGTAAAAAGC
This sequence comes from Rheinheimera nanhaiensis E407-8, assembly GCF_000296695.1. Lineage (GTDB taxonomy): Bacteria > Pseudomonadota > Gammaproteobacteria > Enterobacterales > Alteromonadaceae > Alishewanella > Alishewanella nanhaiensis. The sequence goes on along the minus strand of NZ_BAFK01000021.1, from coordinate 51,617 downwards.
CTGGATGAAGCCGGCCCGGCGCTGCTGTTTAGCGGCAAGGTGTTATACAGCGGGCTGTATATTAATGAACTGGTGTGCCGGTTGTGGCCGGATAATCTGGCTGCTGAGCAGTTGTTTCAGCTGTATCAGCATTGCCTTACGCAGTTACAGGCCGTGCAGCAAGCCAAAGCTGAGCTGGAGCCCTGTTTGCGCGAGTTTGAATTTGCCTTGCTGACCGAGCTGGGCCAGCCGGTTGACTGGCAGTATGATGCACTGGGCGAGCCGATAACGACAAACCTGTGTTATCAGTGGCAGCACGAGCAAGGTTTTGTGCCGGCGGCGGGCGGATTTGCCGGCGCGCAGCTGTTGAATATCGGTGCCGCCAACTGGCAGGATGCGGCCACCCGACAGGCAGCAAAGCAGCTAAGCCGGCAACTGCTGGCACCCTTATTAGGCAATAAGCCACTGGCCAGCCGCGCCCTGTTTGCTGGCCGTTAATTTTTACGCTGGAGTAAGCATGCATAATCCTATTTTTCTGGGTGTTAACATTGACCACGTTGCAACATTACGCCAGGCGCGCGGCACTTATTATCCTGAGCCGGTGCATGCCGCCTTAGTGGCCGAGCAGGCCGGTGCCGACGGCATTACTGTGCACCTGCGCGAAGATCGCCGCCACATTATTGACCGCGATGTGTTTGTACTGCGCCAGACTATTGCCACCCGGCTGAATTTTGAAATGGCGGTGACTGACGAAATGCTGGGCATTGCCAGTGAGCTAAAGCCCCATTTTGCCTGCTTTGTACCGGAAAAACGCCAGGAGCTGACCACCGAAGGCGGCCTGGAAGTGGCTGGCCAGTTAAGCCGTATTACCGAGGCGGTGACGCAAATGCGCGAGCACAATATTCTGGTATCGCTGTTTATTGATGCTGACCACAAACAAATTGAAGCGGCGGCCAAAGCCGGCGCGCCCTATATTGAAATTCACACCGGTAAGTACGCTGAAACTCAGGAGGCCGCTGTGGCACAAGCGGAGCTAAAGCGCATTAGTGAAGCGGCGGCCTTTGCTGCGTCGCTTGGGCTGATTGTTAACGCCGGCCACGGGCTGCACTACCATAATGTACAACCGATAGCAGCGATACCGCAGATGCACGAGCTGAACATTGGCCATGCCATCGTAGCGCGCGCGGTATTCAGCGGCTTAGATGCGGCGGTGCGGGAGATGAAACGCCTAATGGTGGAGGCGCGCCGCTAAGATGGCGATAGTGGGCCTTGGCACCGACATTGTAGAAATAAGCCGGATAAGCCAAAGCTTAAGCCGCAGCCCGGCGCTGGTAAAACGGGTGCTGACACCAGCAGAGCAGGCGATATACCACGAATTGGCGCAGGCTAACGCGGATAACGCCGCGCGCTATTTTGCCAAACGTTTTGCCGTAAAAGAAGCTGCAGCCAAGGCGCTGGGTACGGGCATTGGCCGCGGGGTGTCGTTCCAGCATTTTCATGTCAGTAATAACAGCGACGGTGCACCACTGCTTAGCCTGAGCGATGGCGCTGCACAGCGCGCCGCCCAGCTGGGCGTTAATCATATTTGGCTGTCGCTGAGTGATGAGCAGGCCTATGCGGTGGCCACGGTTATCCTGGAGCGGCAATAAGGCCGCATCAGGCCTGGCGGTACCACGCTAAGGTTGGGTCTGCCATGTTACCACTGGGCCCAGTGCTGACTTTCCTCAAGCAGCGCCTGCATAATATCGTCCAGCTCTAATAATTCCGGCTCCAGTGCTGTCAGGCTTTTGCCTTGTTTTAGCTGGGTTTCTAACAGTTCGGCCAACTGTTTTAACCGGGGTACGCCGGTATAACAGCAGGCGCCGTGTAACTTGTGGATCTGCTGCAGCAGGGCAGCGCTATCATTTGCCGCCACAGCGCGCTGCAGCGCGTCACGGCTGGCCGGTAAACTGGCCAGCAGCATTTGCAGCATATCTTTCATCAGCTGGCATTTACCGCCGGCCCGTTCCAGCGCCTGCGGCCAATCGACCAGTTTACTGTCGGGCCACTGCTGCGCCGGCGCGCTAAGCCGGCTGGCCGGGCAGAATTCCTGCAGGCTGCAGTGCAGCATTTTTTCATCCAGCGGTTTGGTTAAAAACTCATTAAAGCCCAGTGTCAGCAGACGGGCGCGTTCGCCGTCTACCGCATGGGCGGTTACAGCAACTATAGGCGTGTGTTCGTTTAATGAGCTTTGCCGGATGCGCTGACAAGCCGTTACGCCGTCCATTACCGGCATATTAATGTCCATAAAAATAATGTCGTAAGCGTGCTGCGTGGCCTTGTGCCAGGCTTCGGCACCATCACGGGCAGAGTCGATATGCTCTACCTGCTCGGCCAGCAGGGTGTTAATCAGCTTCAGGTTGGCATCGTTATCATCAACGGTTAGCACCTTCAGGCTGGCTGGCCGGGCGGCTTGTTGCTCGCTCTGGGCCGTTTTTGCCTGTAAATAGGGCTGTGCCAGGGTGGCAGCCAGCTTGCGCTGATGGGGCGGTTTAGATAAACAGGCATCAGCACCGGATTTTAACAAGGTTTCCCGCAGGTGTGGTGACAGTGCATTTACCAGCAAATAGGTATAGCTGCACTGCGCTTTTAACTGCGGGATCAGCGCCATCACCTGATTAACCTGATTAATCGCTACCGTGCGGCCAATCAGGCCGATGTCATAGTGTTGCTGGTGGGCCAGCGCCTGTTGCAGCTGGCCTTTGGTGGCACAGGCGGTGACCTGCAAACCCCAGCTGTGCAGCAGGTTTAACGTGGCTTCGCGGGAATACTGCTGCGGTTCAAAGTACAGCAGCTGTTTGTTTTCCAGCACGTCCAGCGGCAGCGGCTCGGCGACGCTCAGCTGGTGGCGCAGACATTTAATGGTAAACCAGAAGGTGGAGCCCTCAGCGGGTTTACTTTCAAAGCCGATATTACCGCCCATCGCCTTCACCAGCCGCTGTGAAATCATCAGGCCCAGGCCCGAGCCACTCTGATGGCTGCGCTGCTCGTGGGGGGTAAAGCCTAAAAACAGCTGCTGCTGTTGCTCGTCGCTGATACCGCGACCGGTATCCTGGACCGAGCAGTGCAGGCTAAGCTGATCTTCGTTTAACAAGGTGGCCGACACCCGCACCACTATGCTGCCGTGATCGGTAAATTTAATCGCATTGCCGGCAATGTTCATCAGCACCTGCACGAAGCGCGCCGGATCGGCAACCAGATCGTCCGGGCAGGATGGATCGACCATCAGCACCAGCTCTAAATGTTTATCAAAGGCATTGGCCGCCAGCAGCTCAATGGCGTCATTGAGTAAATCGCGCAGCGAAAAAGGCTCAGGGTTAATCGACAGCCGGCCTTCTTCCAGTTTGGAGAAATCCAGCACGTCGTTGACCAGATGCAGTAAACTGTTGGCTGATTTTTGAATGGTAGTCAGATAATCGTGCTGGCTGGCTGACAGCTGGGTTTTTAGCAGCTGACGGGTAAAACCGATAACGCCATTTAGCGGCGTGCGCAGTTCATGGCTCATCTTGGCTAAAAATTCGGATTTTTGCCGGTTTTCTTCCTGTGCTTTGCGCCGGGCAAAATCCAGCTGGATATTCTGCACTTCCAGCTGCTCCATACTTTGCTGCAAGTCGCCGGTAACCTGCTCAATCTGGCTTTGCATATCCTGCTCTTGCTGCAGCCGGCGCTGGCCTAATTGCACAAGCCCTTGTTGTAGCTCATTAAACTCGCGGATGACGCTGTGGCTGCCAGCCTGCACCGGGCTGTTGGATAATAATTGCTGCAGTTGCCGGCGGCTGCTGTGTAGCTGCGGGTATAACAGACGCAGCAGCAGATATAACGGCAAACCAATACAGAGCAGGCAGCCGAAGGCCACCAGCAGTGCCTGCAGCAGCAACTGCTGTTTTGCCAGTTGCAGTGTGGTGAGTGGCAGTTGCAGCACCAGATAGCCGGCGGCCTGTTCTGCTTGGGGTAACTGCTGATACAGCAGCAGATATTCTGCATTGTTGTCGGGGTAAAGCCGTTGCTGGCTGTGCGCCTTGCTCTGTGGCGTTGGCAGGGCTATCGCCTGCTGCGGATTGGTTTGCACGATAAGCTGATGCTGTGAGCTTAACAGGCTGATATTGCTCAGTGTCGGCGAGTGTAAGCGGTGGGCGGTGCTGAGTAAATTGGTCAGTTCGGTCAGCTGTTGGCGCGAGAGTAAATCCTGGCTGCTTATCGCCAGCGGCAGGGCGATATCCTGCGCGCGGTTTTGAAAAGAAAGTACTAACTCCTGGTAGCGAACATAGCTAAAATAACCGGCACAGCTTACACTAACCAGCAAGGCTGGCAGCAAGCTACAAAGCAGTAACCAAGAACGTAAACTCATTGTCGTCACCGGCTGGCAAAATGCTAAAAAGGCAAGACCGGATAATGACATAAGACATCGCGCTTGCCTACACGCCACGCACGCAAAACAGCAACAGAGAGCTCATGGTTAACATATACAAAGCCAAACCCAAAGCCAGTCTGCAGGGTAAAGTCTTACCTTTTACCATCACTGATCACGATTACGAAGTACACGGCATCAGCCAGCAGGGCAATAAGATTGCTTTTATCAGTGCTGCTTTGCCCGGTGAAGAGGTGCAGGCGCGTGTCAGCGAAGATAAAGCCGGTTTTATCAAAGCCAGTACGGTAAAGGTGTTAAGCGCCTCTGCGTTACGTATTACGCCGCTTTGCCCCTACGCGGCCAGCTGTGGTGGCTGTCAGCTGCAACATATCAGCCCGGACAATCAACGGCAGTTAAAGCAGCAGGGCATTGATAAGCTTATCCGCCATCAAACCGGGCTGAGTGCGCTGCCCTGGCAGCCGATGTTGGTAGCCGATGACAGCGGCTACCGGCGCCGTGCCCGCATAGGCTTGTGGTATGACAAAAAGCAGCGGCGCTTAAGCGTCGGGTTTCGCCAGCAGGGCGATAAGCAGATTACCGATGTGGCCAGCTGCATGGTGCTGGCGGCGCCGCTACAGCCGATTTTTACTGTGTTACAGCAGCTGGTGCCGACATTGGCGGATCCGACTATCATTACCCATGCCGAAGTGCTGCTAACAGATAGCCAGCCGGTGGTGATCCTGCGTCATACCAAAGCACTCACCACTGAACAGCGTCAGCGCTTTATCGCCGCCTGGCCTGAAGCATTGTGGCTGGGTGAGGCGCACAGCGGCCAGTTTGATTACTGGCAACAGCCTAAGGCACTGAGCTATGGCCTAAAGCAGGGGCTGCAGCTGGAGTTTGCGCCGGACGATTTTATTCAGGTCAATGCTGCGGTTAACCAGCTGATGGTCGATCAGGCGCTGCACTGGCTGAACCCGACGCCTGACGATAACGTACTGGAGCTGTATGCCGGCATGGGTAACTTTACCCTGGCGCTGGCGCAGCGCGCTAAAAGTGTGCAGGCGCTGGAAGGCATGGCCAAAATGGTGCAACAGCTGGCAACCAATGCTAAGGTAAACGGTCTTAGCAACGTAGTGGCACAACAGGCCGATTTGCATTTAGCCTGGCCTAAAGCAGACTGGAACCGGCCACGCTACAGTAAAGCGTTGCTGGATCCGGCCCGGGCCGGTGCGGTGGGCGCGGTGGAGCAATTATGCCGCTTAAAGCCGGCACAGATATTGTACGTGTCCTGCAATGCGGCTACCTTCGCCCGTGACGCCAAAGTGTTGCTGCAGCAGGGCTATCAGCTGCAGAAAATCGGCGGCGCCGATATGTTTAGTTACACCAGCCATCTTGAGTTAATGGCCTTATTCAGCCGGTAGTACAGAGGAAAGCGCACATGGTTAGGGTTCGTCAGTCGCATACAACAGACTACAACAGCGGAGAGACGCTGGAGTGGCTTTGCTCGCTGGGACTGACAGAGAAAAAAATCAGCAGCCTGATGCAGGCGGCCGAGTTTTTAAAGCAGCATCAGCTGACCGACAGTGAAACGGCAGTACGCCACGGCTGGGAAATGGTCGAAATCCTCGCTGAGCTGAAAATGGACAGCGACTCGCTGCAGGCCGCGCTGTTATTCCCGCTGTTAGACGCCGGGCTTATCAGCAGTGTGCAGGTAGAAGCGGCCTTTAGCAGTCAGGTGGTAAGCCTGCTGCGCTCGGTGCAGCAAATGGAAGCCATTCGCACCATACCCACCGGCCCTAATCAAAGTGTTAACCCGCAGCAAGCCGATAATTTGCGCCGTATGCTGTTGGCGATGGTGGAAGATGTGCGCGCTGTGGTGATTAAGCTGGCGGCGCAGATCTGTTATCTGCGGGAAGTGAAAAATGCCGATGAAGAAACCCGGGTATTGGCTGCCAAAGAAACCAACGCCATCTTTGCGCCCCTGGCCAACCGTTTGGGCATCGGCCAGTTAAAATGGGAGCTGGAAGATTTAGCCTTTCGCTATCTGCACCCACAACTGTACAAACAAATTGCCAGCCTGCTGGAAGAAAAGCGGCTGGACCGCGAGCAATATATGCAGGACTTTGTCGCCAGTGTGCGGCAGAAAATGGCGGATGCTAACCTGCAGGCCGAGGTGTATGGCCGGCCGAAACATATTTTTAGTATCTGGAAAAAAATGCAGAAAAAGCAGCTGGCGTTTGATCAGCTGTACGACATCCGGGCGGTACGCATTATTACCGAGCGGGTGCAGGACTGCTACGCCGCCTTAGGCCTGGTACACACCAGCTGGCGCCACCTGCCCAAAGAGTTTGACGATTATATTGCCACGCCCAAGCAAAACGGCTATCAGTCTATTCATACCGTGGTATTAGGCCCACAGGGCCGGCCGGTAGAGATTCAGATCCGCACCCGGCAGATGCACGAAGACTCCGAGCTGGGTGTAGCGGCGCACTGGCGCTACAAAGAAGGCGCCGCCGCCGGCAAAGACGGCGCCAACGATGAAAAAATCGGCTGGCTGCGTAAAATTCTGCAGTGGCAGGAAGACGTGGTCGACAGCAGTGACTTAGCCGAAGAGCTGCGTAATCAGGTGATTGAAGACAGGGTCTATGTGTTTACCCCCAAAGGCGATATTGTCGATTTGCCGATGGGCTCCACCCCGCTGGATTTTGCTTACTATGTGCACTCTAACGTCGGCCATCGCTGTATCGGCGCCAAGGTCTCCGGCCGTATTGTGCCTTTTACCTATCAGCTTAAAACCGGCGATCAGGTGGAAATTCTGACCGGACGCGAGCCCAACCCCAGCCGCGACTGGTTAAACCCGCATCTGGGCTATTTAAAATCCAGCCGGGCGCGCTCCAAAGTGCAGTACTGGTTCCGCCTGCAGGACAGAGATAAAAACCTGGCGGCCGGTAAAGAGCTGCTGGACACTGAACTGACCCGGCTGAACCTGGTGATGGAATACCCGGCCAAGGTGCTAAGCCGCTTTAATGTCAACAGCATGGAAGAGTTGCTGGTTGGCATTGGCGGTGGCGAAATAAAAGTGACCCAGGTGGTGCACTTTATTCAAAGCCAGTATGCCAAAGCGGAAGAGCCGGAAATTGACCCGCGTTTAATCACTAAGCCGTTGGCACCTGCCAAGGCGAAAAGCGACGTGGTGGTGCAGGGCGTGGGTAACCTGCTAACCCATATGGCCGGTTGTTGTCACCCGCTGCCGGGCGATGCCATTATCGGTTACATTACCCAGGGCCGCGGTATTGCCATTCACCGCGACGACTGTGACCAGTTTAAAACCCTGCAGGACAGCCACCCCGAGCGGGTGGTCGATGCCACCTGGGGCGATAAATATGCCTCGGGCTATGAGGTAGATATCCGCATCGTGGCGCACGATCGCAACGGCTTGCTGCGCGATATCACCAGTATTCTAGCCAACGAAAAGGCCAACGTGACCAAGATGAGCAGCAGCTCGGATATTAAAGCGCAAACGGCGGTGATTAATATGACGCTGGAGCTGTATAACCTTGACTCCTTGAATAAACTGCTGAGTAAAATCAGCCAGATAGATGATGTAGTGGAAGCCAAGCGCTTCCACCACTAAGTGTAAAGGCCTGCAGTGTCAGACAATATTCAACGTTTACTCAATATTATGAGCCGCCTGCGCGACCCGCAAGGCGGCTGCCCGTGGGATCTTAAGCAAACCTACGCCACTATCGTGCCTTACACGCTGGAAGAGGCCTACGAAGTGGCCGACGCCATTGCCCGTGAGAGCTTTGACGAGCTAAAAGACGAGCTGGGTGACTTGCTGTTTCAGGTGGTGTTTTACGCCCAAATGGCTAAAGAGCAAGGCCGCTTTGAATTTGATGACTGTGTGGCGGCCATTTGCGATAAGTTAGAGCGGCGTCACCCGCATGTGTTTGGTGATGTGAGCGCCGACAATGCCGAAGCGGTTTTAAAGAACTGGGAAGCGCTAAAAAGCGCCGAGCGCAAAGATGTCGGCCAGCACAGCGTGCTCGATAACATCCCGCAGGCCATGCCCGCGCTTAGCCGTGCCTATAAGCTACAAAAGCGCTGCGCCAATGTCGGTTTCGACTGGCCCGATGTACAAGGCTGCTGGGATAAAGTCAAAGAAGAAATTATCGAAGTGGAGCAGTGTGAAGCTGGCAGTGAAGCGCTTGCTGAAGAGCTGGGTGATTTAATGTTCGCGCTGGTAAATGTCGTACGTAAACATAAACTCGACCCCGAAGCCGTGCTGCGCGCCGCTAACAGCAAATTCGAAAAACGCTTTTGCGCGGTAGAGCAGGCCTTAGCAGAACAAGGCAAAACGCCCGAGCAGTCAGACCTTGCCGAAATGGAAGCGCTGTGGCAAGCGTTAAAACATAGTTGTTAGCATTTTGTTGATTTGGTGTCTTTTCATCATTAGAGTGTGGTGCTCTAACCGATGGAGATTTTATGTTTCGCTATCAACTTGTCATCGCAGTGCCGCTGTTGCTGCTGTCAACATTTAGCCAAGGTCATGCTGATGAGACGCCGACTGTCTTTGAAAAGCCAGAGATAATTTCTATCGATAGCAATAATCTCTCAGCTGAAATGTTCTGGCGCGCTTACACCAGCAATCTTCCAGCTGATAAATATGCTGCAAGACATTATTTACTCGGCGTGATGGATGCCACTGAGGGTAAAACCTGGTGTAGCTACCAGCAGTTTAAAACCCTCTCGCTGCGTGATTACTTAAATGGCTATTTTAATAAGCTAACCGAGTCGCAGCTGCAACAGCGTGCTTCATCGGTAATCGAAGCAGCATTGATTGAACTGAGTGCATGTAAAGGGAATTTATGAAACCAAGTTACGCTACTTTAAAGAAAAATCATTATTCGTCGGATGACATGAAAATGCAGTCTGAGCACTTCACTGGTTAATCGGTTTTGCCCCCTGGTCTTACGTTTAAGCTAACGATAAGGCCTGCGTGCAGCAGGCCTTTCTATTTTTGCCGATGATGCTTTGAAAGCTGAAGTTGGGACTAATACAAATTAGCTCACCAATTCAATTGCTTTGCGAGCTACACGATACATAGCCTCCAGTGTTACCTTAAACACCCAGCGAATAAAACGAACAGTAAGCTCGGTAACCGCCGTTGTCACTTTACCGGCAAATACCAACATATGGCCCAGTAAGCCTTTAACCTGCTCGGCAAACTGGCTGCTTATATTTGCAATTTTTTCTACTGTCATTGCCAGCACATCATAAAATGTCATAATGCCGCTAATAGTCATTTGCACGGATACCGCTGCTAACATACCAGCGTCTTTTAATAAGGTAATCAATGCATGGCTTAGACGCTCTTGCCAGTGAGTGCTAAAGCTACATTCAAAACGACGCTCGTATGCTAAACGCACCGCTTTAACCACATCACCACGACGTTGTAAGTCATCCCATTGACCACGAGATGTTGTGACATAACCCGGATTTTCCATCATAGAATGCGACGAAATATTGATACCCGTTGCAGCCGTCAGCAGTACGCTACTACCATTAAGCGGAGCATGATAGAACGGCCATACTGGCACCATAGGCACAGGATCATCGCCATGCAAACACCGGTATATCTTATCTATGCTGCCTGAAGATTTAAGGGCAAAATCGTTTAAGCCTACCCGTGGCGCGCCATAGGTATAAAGCGCTACACGATTACCGAAACGCTGTTTTATCCAGATAGCAGCAAGGCTGGCTAAGGCTCCGCCTAAACTGTGACCAGCACAATGTACAACACCGTTACTGTTGGTATTTAGTAACGGAGCCAATTGCTTTTCAAGCGCCGGTTGCATGCTCTTAAACACCTTTTGAAAACCGGAGTGCACAGCGCTGTTGTTATCGGCGGTGGCTAAACTTGCATTGGCATTACTAAACCAGTCTCGGCCACTTTTCATATTGGTGCCACGAATACCCAGGGCAACGTCAGAGCTAAACCTTCCCTTACCTTTGCCAACAATAGCAAAGCCAGTAGTGCGGTTAAACAATGTCGACAAGACACTGCCAGAAGTAGCATGTATCACGCCGCCGGTTTGGCTAAAGTCAAAGTAATCTGTTAATGCTTCTGATTTAGGAGTGAAACGCCGCCCAGCTGCTATTTTTTGAGCTTCATAAGGTTCCCTGGCTAACCAAACTGCTATTCTTGGTGTTAATGTATTCATGATTTACTTTCCTTGTTTTGTTCATTAAGAATACGATCCTGTTCATCAAGCTCTCGCTCTCGCTCAAGGCGTTGTTCTTCTAGCTCTTCATCTGAATACACTGCAATACTGGCATGAGTGAAGGTACACTTTGCGCCAAACCAAGGTGCTGCACCGTCGGGTGTTTCTAAGTTTCTAAGGCTAAAATTCTTTTCTTCTGCGGTCAGTTCACACTGCATATCTGACATCAATAAATTGAGCGCCTTGCCATCCAGTTGGTTACCCCAGCGGATATCAAAAAAACGGTTTTGTCCACCTGCAATGGGATGATCAGACACGGATAAAAATAACCCTATGCTGTAGTCAAATAAAACCCTACGTGTTCTTAATGTTTTGCGTGGGAAACTAAAGCGACCTTCATTATCTGTTACTGTACTGTCGTTAAATTCGTCATCTTCGTAGTAGAGTTCCCGTACTACTTTTAAACCGGAAACTGGTGTGCCATTTTCCCTAATGATCCCGCGTATTTCCGGCGACCACTGGATTTCAGTCCCTCTTAACCAATCAAACACACCTGCCTCCACCTTTGTTGTTAGCACAGAAAGTATAAGCCCTAAGCCAACGGCGATTGCCTTTTGGCAAGCAGGCTGCCATCCAAGCATTTCTACAATCCTGTTTATTTTTTGATTGCTGATATCTTAATACTTTGCTTAATGATGTTAAAGATGTTTTTTTAGTGTTAATTTTGCCGGTTGGGTTGCCTCAGAGGTATTATTAACTCAGGTTTTTTTGCAAAACCTCTGACCAATCCGCCCATTACGGAAATGGATGCGCTTTGGAATCAGGTTAAAAAGCAAACACCGCGCTAGTGTCTGCAAGATAGTAGTTCTAACGTCGAGATGCGGACGATGTAGCCGCTTGGTACCATGACATTACAATGGAAGTGGAGTACTTTTCTTAGCTGTCTTTGCTCCCTCGTCTAGTTCGTAAGCTGACGATAAGGCCGGCGTGCAGCAGGCCTTTCTATTTTCCTGATAATTATTGAAACCTAAGCCAGGTTATAGCTACTCTGCTTTAAGATACTCACCATTAGCCAGATAGAGCATTTCACCGTCCCAGCCTGTATAAGATTCTGCAGACTTAACGTCAAACTCTGCGGTGCCACTATAGGTAAAGCTGCCGCTGTACCAAACATCGCCAGTGCTGTCTGTGTAAACCGTACCGGAATAGTTTTTATCATCGCGGCTTATATCAACATAAACACCACCATCAGCGCCACCTATCCAAAGGGCAGAAACCGGCACAGGCTCGGGCCTGAACTCTGGCTCAGAGCTGGTTACCGGTTGGCAGGCAATTAAAAACAGAATAACTATACAGGTGAAAATCCGCTTCATGCTGAAAACTCTCCAAGACCCTCAATAACGAGTTTCTTTTATTTAGGGTGATAGTCTAGGTCGGTATAGTCGTCTCTGAACTCCCCAATATAGGAGTTTGGCCGAGGATCCAGCATCCAGGGTGTCTTTTTTCCAGCCATATCGACCAATCGTTTTACCGTTAAAGTGGGAACGGAGCAATTTATTTGGTTAATTTGCTTCAACGCCATTTCTGGCTTTTGTTAATCAGACGGATTCATCCTCAGTTATCGCAAACACAAATACCCACTGTACCTATAACCTGTTGTAAGTTATGCAAAAGCAATGTAGTGTTCTGTACATTATATTTACAAAGGCAGAGATATCCGTGATTAAATACGGATTTTCCGTTGAGTAAAAACAATTTCAAATCTGGAGTCGAATCTACTATGGATGTTGGAAAAAACGAAATTTTACAAGAAATATCTCCAATATTTAAGGAAAGAGCCTCCCTAATTCCTATAGATGTTATTGGATTACCAACGCGCGCTCGTAATGTTCTAATCTCTCTTGGAGCCCGAAATAGCTATGAAGCTGTGCTTCTGGCTTTGTCCGAGCTATCCGAATCGGAGGGTGTTGGTGTTAAGACAGTTGCAGAGACAAGCTCTGCAGTTTATAAATTCATACAAGAGGTCGAGTCAGCTTCGGACGAAAAAATAAAACGCTATGTTGATCCTAGAGAAGAATTTCTCTCGTCGACAAATGGTAATCTTGTTGAAGCATTTCCAGCGATTGTTGAGCTGTATCTATCAAGAAAGAAATCATCTAATATTAAACGGGATACTGATGTTATTAAAAAGCGTTTTGGTTTAAATGGAAATAAAAGATACACATTGGAGGATCTTGGTGCGTTTTATGACGTCACACGGGAAAGGATAAGGCAAATTGAAGAAAAGTCTATTAAAGAGCTAAAGTTGGCTTTAATGGACGAATTAAGAAAAAGCACTTGGAAACTATCTCCTCAAATATATGCAGCTTACAAATCGTTTCAAGAGAGTATGAAAGTATATGAGTGGTTGATTTTAAAAGAAGATATAGAAAGAATATTCGTTGAAAAGTGTGGGGAAACCCTAAGTGAAGAGTATTTAGATTTACTTATGGAAGTATCTGGATACACAAAACTTCCTAAAAATATTGTCGGATTCAGAGGGGAGATATCAGAAGCCTGGTGTATTGCTGAAAAATACGAAAAGCATGAGATTGAATCTGTTTTTCAAGCTCTTGATCATATATATGATAGAGCTAATTCTTTGCCTGTTTTCGATTTAATAGTGAGCGCAAAGCGAAAAAGTGGAAAGAAATCGAGCATTTCGAATGACTCTATAAAAATTGCGCTATCTGCCACCAAAGATATTGAAATACACGATGATAGCATTCTTGTAAAGTTCTCAAGGCTTCGAAGCGCTGCAGATAAGGCTTTTCGCGTTCTCGAATCCTCCGGAAAGCCTATGCACTTTTCAAAGATCTCTCAGGAAATAAATTTTTTGTCAAAATCATCCGTTTATTCAGATTTGATCAAAGAAACAAACTTGAAGAATCAGTTGGTTGCTGATGACAGATTTGTTCCTATTGGAAAGAGCGGGGAATGGGCGCTGGCAGCTTGGGAAAATGTAGCCAATATAACGATAGTGCAAGCTATTGAGAACATTTTGCACACAGCGGGAAAGCCGCTTAAGTTTATCGAGATAAAGCTAGCTTTAGAAAAAATTAGGCCAGATGCCTCCCCAAGATCTTTAAAAGTCTATTTAAGTGACCAATCAAAATTTTCGAGAGTTGGGCGTGGTGAGTATGCTCTAAGTGCATGGAGGCTCCAATCAGTAGAAAAAGCCAAAAAGAGTGAATACATTCTAGTTTCAGAATTTAATGAGGTCATAAAAGCCGTTATTGGAGATAGAAACCCCATAGATCTTTCTGATTTGATACGAGCCGTGTCTGCATCCACTGGTCTGTCTGAGGTAAGTGTTAGGCAAAGGGTATGCTCTACCAATGCGCTTCAAATAACTCAGAAAAATGGTGGGAGAAATAAAATAGTTTATTGCAAAGACATAGATGAATTGAGTGCAAGGGTTGAGGAACGAACCCTTCTCCTAGATCAGGTTCAGCAAGAAATTAGATCAATTTTGTTCGAGCAGCCGAATATCCCAATTAAAAAAGGAGATCTTTTTAAAGAGGTATCGAAGAACGTAGAATGCATTCGTCCAACGTTCTATCAGTATCTGGAAAGAATGAAAGATATTCATAAGTACAAAGAAGGAAATAATTACTATGCGGTTTATTATCATAACGAGGATGTAGAAAAGATTGGTATCGATATAACAAAATATACAGCAAACAGTAAGACCATTTCCATGCTTAATAGGCCATTGTCATTGTTGACGATAGAGAACGTTGATATAGCTTTGTTTGAGTTAGGGCTGATATTTGAAACAAGCGTAAAAGACTATTTAACAAATAAAAAAGCGAGTGGAGCACTTGATGTAAGTTCAAAGGATATGGCAAAATTATCGAACATGATTGACTGTGTGGTTAGAGAAGGCATTGTTACAAAAGGACATCATCTGAATACACTAAGAGAAGAAAGAAACAATAGGGCTCATGGAAAGACACCTAGTGAGCATGAAAGGAAAGAATTATTTAATAAAGCACATTATATCGCTGAGCTTTTCGTTAAGTACATCTGTTTTTTTCGTGACAATGTATAAAAAATTTAACAGTCCGAGGCAATCAGACCTCTCTCTACTCGGCCGATGTTCGGAGCGTTTGTGCACAAAAAATTAAGTTATTTAACTGAAAATGTGAGAAAGGGGGCGGAGCAATTTTGGGGTTGGTTAATTAGCTCCGCCCCTTTTCTACAAAAACGCTTTTGCGCGGTAGAGCAGGCCTTAGCAGAACAAGGCAAAATGCCCGAGCAGTCAGACTTAGCCGAAATGGATGCGCTGTGGCAGAAAATGAAACGATTGTGTTAATGTTGGTAAATTGATATAACAATAGCGACAGATACAACAAAACCCGCCTGATGGCGGGTTTTGTTGTATCTGCATGGAAGAATAATAACCACAAGGTCATGATATGCTTAAGAAAATGATTGCGTCATTTTGTTGTCTGGTGTTAACCGCTTGCGCCAGCAATACGATAAAAACCACCCGTATCGATCAGGTTAAGCAACTCAGTGATGGACACGGTGTTGTTGCCTTGCAACTGGTAAATAACACTGAGCGTTTATCACGCTATCACGCTGATTGGACCGAAGTGCTGGCCGTCAGGCTGGATAACCGTGACCAGCTGCGCGAACAAGCTATTGCGGCGGCGAAAGCAAAAGCTGAAGCAGAAAAAAAACGTTTTGATGAAGCTAAAGTGGATTGGAGCCCGGATATTTATACGCTGGCGCCCTCAGCTGAAGGCGTAGTGAGTAGCCAGCTGTTTGTCGGCACTATGCCAGCCGGTGAATATATGATTGCCGGGCTGTACGCGCATTATTCTGACGGTAATGTATCCGCCTGGATCCAGATGCCGGTAAGGCATGCCGCGGGCGTGTTTCACATTAAACCGGCTGAACTGACCAGCCTGGGCACCTTGGTGTTTCAACCCTTACTGGATGTAAAGTCTGAGAGTTTCTGGAGTAATTCGAGCTCACAAAAGGCTTTTGTGACAAGGGTACCGGAGCAGGCGCTGACCGATTATGTGCTGGCTAAATATCCTCATCTGCGGTCATCACTGAATGTGGAGCAGCCGCTGACCTGGCAACCAGATGGCTTTGATAACCTACGCCAGCAACTGGCTGAAGAGGCACAGAAAAATGCCTGGGGTAATCTGGCATTACCCTTGTCGCATCATGGACATGCGGTACTGATGTCGCGCTTTGGCTTACTGCATTACCTGGACAAACGAGGCGACTGGCACAGTACCAAGCTGGATACTAATGCCCAGCTAACGTCCGTTGTTGATACGCCGGATTACATTGCAGTCGGCGCTGAGCGGGGGCAGTTGTTTGTGGCATCGTCATGGCAAAGTGGTTGGCAGAAATATACGCCGGTGTCATCTGCTGAGGCTATTGTTTGGCTGCGCAAAGGCGCGGATCGTTATTACGCGATGACGCAGTCTTCATCGGCCTTTACGGTGTATCAGACCTCCTCGTTGCAGCAGGGGTGGCAACAGATCGGTCAGTTTAAGCGCAAGGAGTTTAGCTTCTTAGTGCAATATGGGGGCGTGTTCGCATTTCTCGACCGGCAAGGCAAGCTCAAAGTGCTCAATGACAGTGAGCTTAACCACTATGACGAGGTATCCGGGCAATGGCGCAAAAATAAATCGCAAGCCATGGTGAAACTGACACAGTTAGTGGATGGCAGTCTGCTTGGTGTGGCCGTTAGCCAATGGGATGGTATTGGCGACCAGCAACTGAGTGTCGATGATGGCGTAAGCTGGCAGCCGCTGCGCCGTAATCTTGGTATGTTTGGCGACAGAGCCGCTGAAGCCGGGTTGGCAGCTAAACTGGCTGACGGTACTCTGGTTACGCTCAGTCGGGAGCGGGATAGTGCAAAACAAAGCAGCCAAATGTATTTGATGAGCGCAGAAGGTGGCAAACTGAACGTTAAAAGCAGTTGGCAACGGCGTGGGGCAGTGCGTGAAGATTGCAATATATTGTTGCCTGAGCTGACCTATCAGCAAACCCTACATTTGCTCTGCACTGAAGGGGATATCATTAGCACCAGTGATTTTGGTCAAAGCTGGCAAACCATGAAAAACGTTGATATCCAAGCTTTACAGCTTCGTTTTGAACAGCTGCTTGACGCTATGAAACAACAAACCGAGCAAACAGCATCCAGTTTATAAACCTTAACTCTTCATAAGCAGAAGCGGTATTCCCGCTTCTGCCTGATGCCGTTAGACCACTTCACTCTCAGTACTAAGGCTACTGTTACGAATATGTTTAGCGCGCAATTTCCCGGTTACGGTGGCCAGCTTGCGCTGCAGTTTATCGGCGGCGCCATTGATGGCCTGGCCTACGCTGGCGGCGTGTTCGGTAACAGCCACTGGATCTAAGCCTTCAAAGCGGGCTTCGAGTAAACAACGCTTATCGGCGCTGTCGCGTTTTTGCTGGCCGTTTTCATCGCCTAAGTGCACTTCAATACGGGTGAGATGATCAGTAAAGCGGCTTAGCTTGTTTTGCAGCGTATCACTGATAAATTCAGCTAGCCGTTCGTCTGACTGAATATGACGGTCTGTATGAACTTGAACTTGCATAGGCTACTCCTGTGTTGACTTAAGTCGGCAGTATGTACCATTAAGCAGACCCTGTCGGCGTCGAAAGGTTTCCATCTGCTTAGCAATATCTGGCGATGCTATCGTGTTACATCAAGGCCTGCGGCTAACTTTATTCGTTAAAATCGCCTGCAGCGGTAGCTTTACGTTGAGTGGTGCCAGACGCTTTGCTATACTTGCCTCCCGTCCTGATACCAATTCTTGCACAACCGTTATCCCCCTGTGTTTACCGCACCGGGCGCTGACTTTTTTGCAGTTTTGGTATTCATTTATTGATTAACAAGGTCTCAGGGGTCTTATGACTACAAGATATATCTTTGTGACGGGTGGTGTGGTTTCCTCCTTAGGTAAAGGCATTGCTGCAGCATCTTTAGCCGCCATTTTAGAAGCACGTGGCCTAAAGGTTACCATCCTTAAACTTGACCCCTACATTAACGTAGATCCGGGCACCATGAGCCCGATTCAGCACGGTGAAGTGTTTGTCACCGAAGATGGCGCCGAAACCGACCTGGATTTAGGCCACTACGAGCGCTTTATCCGCACCAAGATGAGCAAGCTGAATAACTTTACCCAGGGCCGTATTTACGCCGACGTGTTGCGCCGTGAGCGCCGTGGCGACTACCTGGGTGCCACTATTCAGGTGATTCCGCATATTACCAATGAGATTAAAAGCCGTGTGGTCGCCGGTGCTGAAGGCTTTGATATTGCTATCGTTGAAATTGGCGGCACGGTGGGCGACATCGAGTCACTGCCGTTTTTAGAAGCCATTCGCCAGTTAGGCACGGAAGTGGGGCGTGAGCGCACTTTATATATGCACCTGACGCTGGTGCCGTATTTAGGCACGGCCGGCGAGATTAAAACCAAACCAACGCAGCATTCAGTAAAAGAGCTGCGCTCTATCGGTATTCAGCCGGATATTCTGGTGTGCCGTTCAGACCGTGCTATTCCGTCAAATGAGCGGGCAAAAATTGCCCTGTTCACTAACGTGGAAGAAAAAGCCGTAATTTCGCTAAAAGACGTGTCCAGCATTTACCAAATTCCGGCGCTGTTAAAATCACAGGGCCTGGATGATTTAGTCTGCCGCCGTTTTTACATTGATGCGCCAGAAGCCGACTTATCTGAATGGGAGCAGGTGCTGTATCAGGAGTCTAACCCTACCGGCGAGATTACCATTGGTATGGTGGGTAAATATGTTGAGCTGCCCGATGCCTATAAATCAGTTAACGAAGCGCTGGGCCATGCCGGCCTGAAAAACCGTGTCACGGTGAATATCAAATACATCGACTCGCAGGATGTGGAAAGCAAAGGCGTGGCTATCCTTGCCAGCGTAGACGGCATTTTAGTACCCGGCGGCTTTGGTGAGCGCGGCGTTGAAGGTAAAATACTGGCGGCGCAATACGCCCGTGAAAACAAGGTGCCGTATTTAGGTATCTGTTTAGGGATGCAGGTGGCGCTGATTGAGTATGCCCGTAACGTGGCGGGCATGGCCGGTGCCCATTCAACCGAATTTAATAAAGACACCGACTATCCGGTAGTGGGCCTGATTACCGAATGGCGTGATGCTGATGGCTCGGTAGAAAAACGCACTGATAAGTCTGACCTTGGCGGCACCATGCGTTTAGGCAGCCAGAACTGTAACCTTATAGAGAAAACCAAAGCCCGGGAAATTTATGGCAAAGCGGTTATTCAGGAGCGGCATCGTCACCGCTATGAAGTGAATAACCACTTACGGCCGAAATTAGAAGAGGCAGGATTAGTGGTATCGGGTTTGTCGGCCGACAACCAGCTGGTGGAGATGATTGAAATACCGTCGCACCCGTTTTTTGTCGCCGGCCAGTTCCACCCGGAATTTAATTCGACACCGCGCGATGGTCATCCGCTGTTTCAGGCCTTTGTTGCCGCGGCATACAAAGCGCAAAAGCAGCAACGCGTATAACTTTGCTAAGCCGTGCCTTCCAGTACGGCTTTTTTCGTTTTAACAGGGAAAATTAAGCATGTCTGAAATTGTAAAAATTATCGCCCGTGAAATCATGGATTCCCGCGGCAACCCAACCGTTGAAGCCGATGTGTATTTAGCCAGTGGTGCTATGGGCCGTGGCTGCGCGCCATCAGGTGCCTCTACCGGTTCACGCGAAGCGTTAGAGCTGCGTGACGGCGATAAAAGCCGTTATCTGGGCAAAGGCGTAACCAAAGCCGTGGCCAATATTGATGGCCCTATTCAGGCCGCCCTGAAAGGTCAAAATGCCTATAACCAGGCGCAAATCGACCAGATCATGATCGACTTAGACGGCACTGAAAGCAAAAGCAAGCTGGGTGCTAACGCCATTCTGGCGGTGTCATTAGCCGTAGCACGCGCTGCGGCAGCCGATAAAAAGATCCCACTGTATCAGCACATTGCCGACTTAAACGGCACACCAGGCGTATACAGCATGCCAGTGCCGATGATGAATATTATCAACGGTGGTGAACATGCGGATAACAACGTCGACATTCAGGAATTTATGGTGCAGCCGGTGGGCGCCAAAAGCTTTGCCGAAGCGCTGCGCATGGGCGCGGAAATTTTCCACAGCCTGAAAAAAGAGCTGCAAAAGCGCGGCTTAAATACCGCTGTGGGTGATGAAGGTGGTTTTGCGCCAGATTTAAAATCAAACGAAGAAGCACTGTCTGTAATTGTAGACGCGGTTAAAGCGGCCGGTTACGAAATGAATAAAGATGTGACGCTGGCGCTGGACTGTGCGGCGTCTGAGTTTTATAAAGACGGCAAGTACGTATTAAGCGGCGAGAACAAGAGTTTTGACTCTTACGGCTTTAACGACTATTTAGCCGGTTTAACCCAGCGTTACCCCATCGTATCGATTGAAGATGGCCTGGATGAAAGCGACTGGGATGGCTGGAAAGACTTAACCAATAAAATTGGTAGCAAGGTACAGCTGGTGGGCGATGATTTATTCGTTACCAACACCAAAATTTTAACCCGCGGTATTGAGCAGGGTATTGGTAACTCTATCTTAATTAAATTCAACCAGATAGGTTCGTTAACCGAAACCCTGGCAGCGATTAAAATGGCCAAAGACGCCGGCTTTACTGCCGTTATTTCACACCGCAGCGGTGAGACCGAAGATGCTTTTATTGCCGATTTGGCCGTAGGCACGGCAGCAGGGCAGATCAAAACCGGTTCACTGTGCCGTTCTGATCGGGTGTCGAAGTACAATCAGTTACTGCGTATCGAGCAGGAACTGGGCGGCAAGGTGCCGTACAAAGGCCGCAGCGAAATTAAAGGCCAGTAGTAAGAGGCCAGCAATCATTAGCACAAACAAAGCCACCGCAAGGTGGCTTTGTTGTTTTAAATGACGCCATTAGCGCTTAGCTGAACAAAATTTGCACTGCGCCGGCTTTTGGCATATGGTGACGGCAATATAGGAACACGCTAATGTAACTTAAGCTGGCGGAAAGGATAATGCGAAACCGGTTGTATCCATATTATGCTGTATTGCTTTGGTTTAGCAGTGCCTTTTTTATCCTGCCAGCTCAGGCCGAGCCGGCATTTCGGGTGGCTATTTATTACCCGCAGGTGCCGCCTTATATGTATGCCGGTAAGAATAATACGCCACAGGGCGTGATCCCTGAGCTATTAAACGCTTTTTTCGCACAACAACCCTATACCTTGCAATACGTGTATGAAAACCGCTACCGGGCCGAAGTTGGCCTGTACGACGGCAAGTACGATGCGTCGGTGTTGTCAGCCAAATGGACCATGCAACCTGAAGACTTGTTGTTTTCCCAGCCCGTGCTTGAACATCGTGACTATTTATATGCTACCAGCCCTTTAAATGATGAGCCGGCCAGTTTGACCGGCAAAACCATCTGCCTGCGCCGGCATTACATTTACAGCGCAATAAACGCTGCGCTGCAAAGCGGTGACCTGATCAGAATTGACGCTGAATCTGAATTTGATCAATTTAATATGTTAGTGAATAACCGCTGTCAACTGGCTTATATGAATGAACATGTCGCCAGCTGGCTGGTAAATAATCATTTTTCTGCGCACACCTTTTACCGCCAGCATCAGGCCGCCGATAAAACTGAGCTGACATTGGCATTACACCCGAAATGGACGCGGTTAAAACCGCGGCTTGATGCCTTTATCCGCGAAGCCCATCGTACCGGCTTTATTGATCGCGCCTTAGCCCGGCATATGAAAAAGCCTTAATAAATCACTTAACCGAGCCAGGTTGTCATAAAACAGTCATCGCGGCGTCTTATTATCGGCACCGTTATCAGGACGATAATCGTTGGCATCGGACAGCTCTGGCCTGTAATGTATTAGCCGGGTAAGTAAATTTGGGACTCAGTGATTTTCACCGCCAGGAACTGCAGCGGATCATCAGTGGCAGGCTGCTTACGCCATTGTTTCAGCCGTTAGTTTCTTTGGTAGACGGTAGCATTTTGGGTTACGAAGCGCTGATCCGCGGTCCGTCTGATAGTGCGCTGCACTCGCCGTTATTGTTGTTTAAAACGGCACAAAGCTTCGATTTGTTGGAACCACTCGAGTTGCTGTGCCGCCAGCTGAGTATTCAGGCGTTTGCTGACAGCGGCGCTGCTGGTCAGTTGTTTATTAATGTTAACCCCATGCTGTTATTAACATCAGATCATCCGTCGGGTCTGACAAAAAGCTATATCCAACAGGCGGGCCTGGCACCGGAGCGGATAGTTATTGAGTTATCTGAGCAGTTTCAGGTTGAAGACACCGACTTGTTTATCAGCGCCGTTAAGCACTACCGTGAATTTGGTTTCAAAATTGCTATTGATGATCTGGGCAGTGGCTTCTCCGGCTTAAAACTGTGGTCTGAACTGCGGCCTGATATCGTCAAGATTGACCGCTATTTTGTCGACCAACTGCACAGCGACCCAATAAAAAAAGCCTTTGTAAAAAATATTATTGAACTGGCAAAAAGTACCGGCTCATTGATCGTCGCTGAAGGCATAGAAACCAGTGAAGAGTTACTGTTTTGCCGCGAGCTGGGGGCCGATATCGGCCAGGGCTATTTGCTGGGTAGGCCAAACGCTGACTGTGTCGAAGTACCCTTGGCAGCATTATCACTGCTACGGCAGGACAAAGCCTTATCGTTAAATGAATCCTTAGAGCCGGTGGTAACTAAGGTAGTAGCTGTGCCTGCTCAGCTGGCTGCGCAGCAAGTGGCTGCGCTGTTTGCCGCTGATAAACAATTGGCCTGTGTGGCGGTGGTAAACAAAGAGCAGTTACCACTTGGTTTGGTAAGCCGCAGTATGATTAACGAGCGTTTTTCGCATCCTTTTGGCCGGGCGCTTTACGAAAAAAAACCTATCCATCAGTGTATGGAGCCGGCCATCATAGTCGAGCGCACTTTATCTATGGATGACTTAAGTGGCGTGCTGACGGCAGAGGTGAACGATGATGCCAGCCCGTATTTTATTGTCACTGAGCAGGGCCGTTATTATGGCCTGGGGTCGGTGCGTAAAGTATTACGCCAGCTTAGTGAGCACAAAATTCAATTGGCGCGCTATGCCAACCCTTTGACGATGTTGCCGGGCAATGTGCCTATTAACCGGCATATTGATCAGTTGCTGGGCAGTGCTACCGCTTTCACCATTGGTTATATCGATATAGACAGCTTTAAGCCATACAATGATGTTTATGGTTATAGTAAAGGCGATTTGATTATCGAACTGCTGGCGCAGATCATTCAAGCTGAAGTAAGCCAGCACGATTTTGTCGGCCATATCGGCGGTGATGATTTTATAGTGTTGTTCGTCGGTGAAGATGCCACTGTGCGGGCAGAGCGAATTTGCAAGCGCTTTGAGCAGCGCATGGCCAGTTACTATTTACCTGAGCATCTGGCTAGCGCAGGGTTCTACGCCACCGATCGGCTCGGCAGCCCGTGCTTTTATCCCTTGTTAACCTTGTCGATAGGTTTGGCGACGCCCGATCTCAGCCAATGCAGTAACCATCATGATGTCGCTGCGTTGGCATCGGATGCCAAGCAGCAAGCCAAAAAGATTACGGGCTCTGCTGTGTTTTGCAACAAGCGCAGGGTGCCTAATCATCTAGCCGCTTTATCTGACGGCGTAAGCCCTAAGGTCATGACAGGCTGATTTGCTCTAAGTGGTTTTGTATATGCAAGTAATGCGCGCTGTAATACTGCTGTTTGGTTAAATTGCCATAAGCAAAGTGCGGCGTTAAATCGCCCTGCCAGCTGATAAAAAGCTCAAGTTCATGAATAAGCTCGGCCAGCGCAACATCGGCAGGCACAGCGTTAACCAGCGCTGGGGCGCCGGGAATGGCTTCGTCCAAAGGGTGCTGCATAGTGCCGGCCGCCGCAAAGGCGTTAAAGGCTAAACTTCCGGCGGTATATTGAAACAGCGTGCTGTTAGCCAGCGGATACCCCAAGCGGGAATAGCGTACGCTTTGCGCCAGATGCTGAAAAATTTCGCTGACATTCCAAATGCCACTGCTGCTTAGCTTATTTGCAGGCAGCCTTTTCAACGTTAGCACTAATTGCTCAAGCGGATAGTGGCGCGCCATAGCCGCTACTTTGGTGCCAATAATAGCCGCTGCCGGAGCCGCCAGTGCAAGCTGCAGAAATTGCCGTCTGTTCATAAAGCCTCACTGCTGTTTATAGCAGACTAATCGATTTGCCCGGCTGCGGCTATGGTGGCAGGTGAATTTATCGCTTACCCGCGCAGGATTTGCTTGTACAAGCCCCGGCGGATTGGCTAACATCTGGCCATGATCGATGCCGGCGCAACCCAACCGCATTTCTGGCAGGTGTCCAGAGAAAACCAGACTTATACCGAGCTGTGTAACGCTTTGTATGAGCGTGAACTGCTGCGCCTGTCACAGCTCAGCACCGAGCAACTATTGCGCTTGCCAAACCGGCTGGCCAGTTTGCCTTTTTATATTCGCCGTGCTGCCAGCAATATCTTGCAGCAGCAAACCGAGCTGCAGTTAGACAGCCAGAACGCGTCCTGGTTTGCCAAACAGGCTGGCAGTTGCCCGGCGCGCAAGCAGCAGGCCGATCCGATAGATGCGTTTTACCGCAAATACGCTAAACCCGGTTTAATTGTGCCGGTTTACATAACCCAGCTGACGCACGAACAAATAGTGCTCGATAGTGTTGATGAAGTCGATAGCGAAGGCATGCGCCTGCATTGTAATGAGCAAGGTTGGTTTAGCTTCGGCGGTACGCCGCTGGAAACCGGCAACAGCGATAAATTTTTGCTAAAACCGGCTAAAGCCATTATTACCGCCGCCTGTTGTGGCCACCAGTGGTTAAATGGTGATAAAAAGCCGCCGCGTTTGCTCAGCCTGCGTGAGTTGTTACTGGCCAGTCGGATTAACTGGCACAATTTTGCTAAGCCGCTGCCGGCCTTGTTAACCTGATGTGGTGTTTCAGGCTTTGCAATCGCCCGCTCAGGCTTCATAATAGCCACATCCTGTCAAATGAAGCTGTTTTATGCGCTTACTTACTGCCCTGTTACTGATTGTGCTGGCGCTGCTGCAATACCGGCTGTGGTTTGGTCAGCACAGTATTGCCGATTATTTCCGCCAGCAAGAAGAGCTACGCAGCCAGCAGGCCAGTAATCTGGAGCTGGAAAAGCGTAACCGGGTACTGCGCGCCGACGTAAAAGACTTACAACAAGGCCTGGACGCTATTGAAGAGCGGGCCCGCAACGAGCTTGGGCTGATCCGCCAGGATGAAGTGTTTTTCCGCGTATTTAGCCAAAGCGGCGGGGGCAATAATGCAAAACCCTGAGTGGCCGGCGATTGCTGCTATTATGCCGGCGGCGGGTATTGGCAGCCGCATGCAAGCGGCGCTGCCAAAACAATATCTGCAGCTGCATGGTAAAACTCTGTTGGAGCATAGCGTAGCGCGGTTACAGGCGGTGCCAGCGGTAAGCGCCATTTGGCTGGCGCTGGCGCCTGATGACAGCTATTTTGCCGCCACGGCGCTAGCGCACAGTGATATTCAGCGCGTTAAAGGCGGCGCCGAGCGGATGCACTCGGTGCTAAACGCGCTGCAGTTTATTGACGAGCATCATTATCCCTGGGTTTTAGTGCATGATGCCGCCCGGCCACTGGTGCGCCCTGACGACATTGAAAAGCTGATCACACAGTGCTTAGCGGCCAATGAGGGCGGCATTTTGGCCTGCAGAGTGCGCGATACCATGAAACGTGGTGAGCTCTGCGTAGCAGAAACCGTCAGCCGTGAGCATTTATGGCATGCGCTGACGCCGCAGTTTTTTCCTACCGCTATGCTAAAGGCGGCGCTGAAAGATGCCATTCAGGCCGGTGTCGCGGTAACCGATGAAGCCTCTGCCATGGAGTGGGCCGGCCATAAGGTGCTGCTGGTCGAGGGGCGTAGTGACAATATTAAAATTACTCAGCCGGCCGATCTGGCGCTGGCAGCATTTTATCTGGAGCAGTTAGCACAATGACAATGCGCATTGGCCATGGCTTTGATGTCCATGCATTTGGTGGAGAGGGCCCAATTACGCTGGGCGGTGTAAAAATTGCCTGCGAACAGGGTTTGCTGGCCCATTCTGACGGCGATGTGTTGTTACATGCACTTTCGGATGCGCTACTGGGTGCTTTGGCGCTGGGCGATATCGGCCATCACTTTCCTGATACCGACGCTGCTTATAAAGGCATAGACAGCCGTATTTTGCTGCGTAAAGTGTTTAGTGAGGTCAAAGCGCGCGGTTTTGCTATCGGTAATGTCGACATGACCATTATGGCGCAGGCACCGAAAATGGCGCCGCATATTCCGGCAATGCGCCGGTGTATCGCCGATGATTTAGCCTGTGCTATCAGCCAGGTCAATGTAAAGGCCACCACCACCGAAAAGCTGGGTTTTGTTGGCCGTAAAGAGGGTATTGCAGCCGAAGCTGTGGTACTGCTGGTTGGCGCATGAGTGTAGCGCCGTTAGCCTATTTGTATGGTAAGCCAGACGCTAGCGCCTTACTGCGCCAGCAAGCCGATGATTTTATTGTCGAAGAGCAGCTGAATTTTACCCCCAGCGGCAGCGGCGAGCATGTGCTGTTGTATATCGAGAAAACCGGCCAGAATACCCAATTCGTTGCCAAACAACTGGCCGAGCTGACTGGTTTACGCGCCCGAGATATTAGTTATGCTGGTTTAAAAGATCGTCACGCCGTGACCCGTCAGTGGTTTTGTTTTAAATGGCCAATTAAAGCTGAGCTGAATACGCAGCACTGGGTACTGCCCGGTTGTCAGATCCTGCAGATACAACGCCACTACCGCAAACTGCGCTTAGGCGCGCTGAAAGCCAACCACTTTCAGATAAGGCTGCGCCAGGTGTCAGAGGCCAGCAGCGTGCTTAAACGCATTGAGCAGGTAAGCCAGGGTGTGCCGAATTATTATGGTGAGCAGCGTTTTGGCATCAATGGTGGCAACCTGGAACTGGCCCGTCAGCTGTTTGCCGGCCAGAGCATCAGCGATAGGAAACTGCGCGGCCTGGCGCTATCGGCCGCACGCTCTTTTGTATTTAACCAGCAGGTGTCGGCCCGTATCACTGCCGCTATGTTTAACACTGTGCTAAATGGCGACGTGTTGCAGTTAAATGGCTCAGGCTCGGTATTTCGGGTGCCGCTGGCAGAGGCCGGTTTGCAGCAGCGGTTAACTGACTTGGATGTGCACCTAACGGCCTGTCTGCCGGGCCTGGGTGAGCCGATGGTCAGCGCCGACGCAGCGGTATTTGAGCAACAGGTGCTGGCGCAGCACAGTGAGTTGGTGCAGGGGCTGATTGACTACCGTTTAAGTGCAGAGCGTCGTGCCATCAGGCTGCTGCCGCAGCAACTGACATCCAGTGTGCAGGGCAGTGATATGGTGCTGAGCTTTGCTTTGCCCCCGGGCTGTTTTGCCACCAGCGTATTGCGCGAGTTAGTGCAGTACCGCGATTGCAGCAAAACGCAGGATTTGGAGTAACAAATGCGAATTCTTTTAAGTAACGATGATGGTGTGCATGCCAAAGGCATACAGGTGCTGCAGCAGGCGCTGAGTCAAATTGCTGAAGTGACCACTGTCGGGCCGGACCGCAATTGCAGCGGCGCCAGTAACTCACTGACGTTGATTAACCCGCTTAGGGTACAGCAACTGGACAACGGTTTTATGGCGGTAAACGGCACCCCGACCGATTGCGTCCATCTGGCGATCAGTCAGTTGCTGGATTTTACGCCGGATCTGGTGGTGGCTGGCATTAACCATGGTGCTAACTTAGGTGATGACGTGCTGTACTCCGGTACAGTTGCCGCGGCAACGGAAGGCCGCCACCTGGGGTTGCCAGCGCTGGCAGTGTCGTTGGCCGGGCGCGATGAGACGCATTTTACCACCGCAGCCTATGTTACCGTGCAGGTGATTAAAAAGCTGAAATCGCACCCGCTACCGGCCGATCAGATCCTTAATATCAATGTGCCGGCCGTGCCGATTGAGCAGTTAAAAGGTATACAGGTAACCCGGCTGGGCCGGCGTCACAAAGCCGAAACCATGACCAGCGCTACCGATCCCTGGGGGCGTAACATCTACTGGTATGGATCCTTGGGGCCCGAGCTGGATGCCGGTGAAGGCACCGATTTTTATGCTATTGCAAATGGTTATGCGTCTATTACACCATTGCAAATTGATATGACGGCCTACAAAAGTATGGACAGACTACAAACCTGGTTAGAGGGGATCCGGCTGTAACATGGCAGTAGCAACATCACGCAGCGCCGCGGTATTGGCGCAGAAACTTCAAAGCGAAGGCATTAAACAGCAACAGGTATTAGCCGCTATCGCCCATACCCCCAGACACCTGTTTGTCGAAGCGGTGCTGGCGCATAAAGCCTATGAAAATACCGCCCTGCCAATAGGCCAGGGCCAGACCATTTCTCAGCCCTACATCGTGGCGCGCATGACCGAGTTGTTGCTGCAAGATAAGGCGCCGGGCAAATTACTGGAAATTGGTACCGGCTCGGGCTACCAAACGGCAATACTGGCGCGGCTGTTTCCGCACGTTTGTACCGTAGAGCGTATTAAAGCGCTGCAGTTTCAGGCTAAAAGGCGCCTGCAGCAGCTCGACTTACATAATGTGTCGATGAAGCATGGTGATGGCTGGCAAGGCTGGCCCAGTAAAGCACCGTTTGACAGCATTATTGTCACAGCGGCGCCCACCGAAGTGCCGGTAGCTTTGCTACAGCAATTAAGCGACGGTGGCCGGCTGGTGATCCCGGTTGGCGCACAGGAGCAAGTGCTTAGGGTGTATCAGCGCAGCGGTGATGATATTAGCGCGCAGGACATCGAAGCGGTGCGTTTTGTGCCGCTGGTACCAGGTAGTTTGGCCTGAGGCAGGAGTAGCCATGCAGTATCTACAATGGATTATCAAAGGGCTGGCAATGGGCGCAGCCGATGTGGTGCCCGGCGTGTCCGGTGGCACCCTGGCGTTTATTCTGGGGATTTATGAGCGCTTACTGGCGGCCATCAGCAGTTGTAACTTACAGGCGCTACAGCTACTGAGTCGTGGCCGTCTTCAGGCATTCTGGCGCCATATTGATGGTACTTTTTTACTCTGTCTGTTTGGCGGCGTCTTGGCCAGTATTTTCTCGCTGGCCGGGCTTATCAGCTATTTTCTTGAACAGCGGCCCATTCCGCTGTGGGCGTTATTTTGTGCCTTGATAGTAACTGCCTTGCCTCATTTATGCCGTACGCTGCGCTGGACGCTGTGGCGCTTGGTATTGTGTGCGCTCGGTATTGCTTTCGCCGTGCTGGTGGGCATGCTGACGCCGCGTGAGCTGGAGCCCCAGGCCTGGATGTTCTTTGTCGCCGGCGCTGTGGCTATTTGCGCCATGATTTTACCCGGTATTTCCGGCAGCTTTATCCTGCTGATGTCGGGTATGTATGCCCCTGTGCTACTGGCGGTGACACAGCTGCAAGTCGGCATTTTGTTATTGTTTATGCTGGGCTGTATTGTCGGGCTGCTGAGCTTCTCCCGTTTACTCAATTGGTTGTTAGGGCATTATCATGATGCCAGCCTGGCGCTACTGATTGGCGTTGTAATAGGGGCTTTTTATCGTATCTGGCCCTGGCAGAGTGCACAGCAATTGTATTGGCCCTGGCAGTATGCCCGTGAGGTGGCACCGGCCGATGCCGTGGCGGCGTTTGCCAGTGCAGTGCTTGGCGTGGTAATAATGTTACTGTTACTGAATATGGAAAAATGGCTTAAAACCAGTGCACCGGTAAGCGGGCAGCGGCAGGCAGATTAAGCCCAAGGCCCCGGCGATGCTGGGCGGTAAAAGGAGTGCGTTATCCGCTGCGTTGTTAATCTGATAACTGGCTGCTACAAGGACGCTGCCGGGCTATGCTACGGCAAAGGCGCGTTATTGGCTTTGTTATTGGCTGGGTTGTGGGTATTGCCAGGCTGCTCATCGCGCACCGCGCCGGCACCCGTGACCACGCTGGAGCTTAGGGAAAATTTTTATCAGGAGCGTAACCGCGGTAGCCTAAGTGGCAGCAGTTACACCGTGCAGCGCGGCGACACCCTGTATGCGATAGCCTTTCGTGCCGGCAAAGATGTGCGGCAACTGGCCAGTATTAACGGTATTGCCAGCCCCTATACTATTTACCCTGGCCAGCGTCTGAAATTATCTGGCCCGCTGCCAAAGGCCAGTGCCAACACCACACCGGTAATTACGAAAACAACCCCGACCAAAAACACAAATAAGAATAGTTCAAGCCAAGCAAAATCAAATAGTTCGGTAAAACCGGCTAAACCTGTTGCGCCAAAAAATCAAAAGGGTTATGTTCAGACTACAGCGAAAACGCCAGAAAAAACCGCGCATCCTACCTTGAATAGGGACTTGGTGCAATGGCAGTGGCCGGTAAAAGGTAAAATTATTTCCGGCTTCTCCAGTCAGCAGCACGGTAATAAAGGTATCGATATTGCCGGGCGGGACGGTGCCAGGGTTAACGCGGCGGCAAGTGGGCAGGTGGTGTATGCCGGTAATGCCCTACGCGGTTACGGTAATCTGGTTATCATAAAACATAACGAAGATTACTTAAGTGCTTATGCGCATAACCGTAAATTGCTGGTAAAAGAAAAACAAATGGTTACCGCAGGACAGCAGATCGCCGAATTGGGCAGTACTGACGCCACAGATCCCCGGTTACATTTTGAGATCCGTTTTCGTGGCAGTTCAGTAGACCCGTTAAAATATTTGCCAAAATAATAAGATTGACAACAAGTATTATCAGGAATGGATGCGATAGCGCTTGCAAAGCCCCAACACCCTGTAGACGTGGGAGAAAGGATATGGGACAAAAAAGTGACGATGACGTATTAGAGTTTAAAGAAGATGAGTTGTCAGAAGAAACCCTGCTGGAAGATGAGATAGAGCCGGATGCCGCTGCACTGGCCAGTGAAGACAGCAGCACTGATGATATCTTCACCCGCGACGATAGCCAGAAAACCATGGATGCGACGCAGATTTATCTGGGTGAAATTGGTTTTTCGCCGCTGTTGTCCGCCGAAGAAGAAGTGTATTTTTCCCGTCTGGCGTTAAAAGGCGATCAGGCGGCGCGCAAACGCATGATCGAGAGTAACCTGCGCTTAGTGGTGAAAATTGCCCGCCGTTATATCAACCGTGGCCTGGCACTGCTGGATTTAATTGAAGAGGGTAACCTGGGCCTGATACGTGCGGTGGAGAAGTTTGACCCCGAGCGCGGTTTTCGTTTTTCTACCTATGCCACCTGGTGGATCCGGCAGACCATTGAGCGGGCCATCATGAACCAAACCCGCACCATCCGGCTGCCGATCCATGTGGTAAAAGAGCTGAACATTTACCTGCGCGCCGCGCGCGAGTTGTCGCAAAAGCTTGATCATGAGCCAACACCGGAAGAAATAGCGTCCGCGCTGGACCGGCCGGTTGATGAAGTGCGCAAAATGCTCAAGCTAAATGAAAAAATCACTTCGGTTGACACGCCGGTGGCAGGGGCATCAGAGAAACAACTGCTGGATGTGATTGCCGATGAAAAAGAGCTGGGGCCGGAAACCGAGCTGCAGGATGAAGACATTCGTCAGCATCTGGTGGTGTGGTTAAACGAGCTTAATCCGAAACAGCGCGAGGTATTAGCCCGCCGCTTTGGTTTGCTCGGCTATGAACCGTCAACGCTGGAAGATGTTGGCCACGAAATTGGTTTAACCCGCGAGCGGGTGCGGCAAATTCAGGTAGAAGCCCTGCGGCGGCTGCGTGAAATAGTTACCCATCAGGGGCTGAATATCGAAACGCTGTTTCAGGAATAGCGCAGGTACAGGTTAAGCAAGAGTATTAACTAACATAAACACAAAAGGCGCTGTCAGGCGCCTTTTGTGTTTTTCAGATATTGGACCAGCAGGGCACTGGCAGCGCTGATGTGCTCTGTCAGCAAGTGACAAGCGGCAGCCGTGTGACCGCTGCGTAACAGTGTGACCAGTTGCTGATGCTCGCCAGCACTGGTATCGGTGTAGGCCAGAGCCTGCTCCTGATAGCCCAGATAGCGCGCCACCTGTTGGTGTAATAAATCCAGCAAGCGCAGTAAATGCGGTTTGCCACAGCTTTGATACAGCAGGCGGTGAAACTGCCAGTTTAATTCGCCGCGCTGATAGGCAGGCAAGGCCGTGTGCGCCGCTAACTGTGTCAGCAGATCTTCAGCCTGACCCAGCTGGCTGAAACTCAGTGCTGGGGCAGCTAACTGCAGGGCTAACGGCTCCAGTTGCAGCCGCAGCAAACACAGCTCCTCTGCTTCCGCAGCGCTAAAACCGGCCACCTGCATACCGGCTTTACCATGGGCATCAAGCCAGCCTTCGTTCATCAGTTGCTGCTGCACATCGCGCACCACGATACGACTTACCGCATAATGTGCCGCCAGCTGTTGCTGTGTCAGCACCTGTGCCGGTGCCCAGTATTGCAGCTGAATATCCTGCTTTAACTGCTGATACAGCTGCTGTTTTTTTAGCATGCTCTGCTCCGGCGCAGGCCATTAACCACCAGCAGCGTTACTGCGCCGGCAATCAGGCCCCAGAATGCAGCGGCCACGCCAAAGAAACTGACACCACTGGCGGTAACCAGCAAGGTCACTATGGCCGCTTCGCGGTGCTCGCCATCGCTGCTGGCTACCGCCAGATTAGCCCCTATGGTGCCAAGCAGCGCCAGACCTGCCAGGGCGGCAATCATCTCTTTGGGAAAGGCAGCAAACAGCGCCACTACGGTCGCGCCCGCCAGACCCGCTAGCAGGTAAAATATGCCTGCTGCGATACCGGCGATATAGCGTTTGCTTTGCTGTGGGTGCGCCTCCGGGCCGGTGCAGATAGCCGCTGTAATAGCGGCTAAGTTAATAGAAAAGGCGCCCCAGGGCGCCAGCAGCAGGGTCGCCAGCGCTGTGCTGCTAATAAGCGGTGACACCGGCGTCTGATAACCGCTGGTGCGGATAACGGCAATGCCCGGAATATTTTGTGACGCCATGGTCACCAACAGCAATGGCAAGCCAACCCCCAACAGGGCGCTCAGTGACCAGTGCGGTGTTACCCACACCGGCGTGGTAACACTTAGCGTCACGGCGCTGAAGTTAAACTGGCCCTGTGTTACCACACAGAGTAAACCCGTGACTAACACCCATAAAATGGCATAACGTGGTGACAGCCGTTTCGCCAGCAGGTAACTGAGGCACATTATGCCAACCAGTACCGCCTGGCTTTGCAGCGAGCTAAAAATACTCAGGCCAAACTGCAGCAGAATGCCAGCCAGCATGGCGCTGGCCAGGGGTAGCGGAATAAGCCGAGTGAGTTTATCAAACCAGCCGCTTAGGCCAATAACCACACCCAAGGCCGCGGTAAAGATAAACACCCCTATGGCTTCGTTGATGGTTAACCCTTGCAGACTGGTGGCGAGCAGGGCTGCGCCCGGCGTAGACCAGGCGGTAATAATGGGCGCTTTGTAATACCACGACAGGCCGATACAGGTGGCGGCCATACCTATACCCAGTGCCAACAGCCAGGAGGCCATCATGTCCTGACTGGCACCGGCCGCACTGGCTGCTTGCAGCACTATGGCCACCGAACTGGCAAAGCCTACCAGCACGGCGACAAAGCCGGCAACTATCGCCGACAGACTCAGATCTTTGACTCGCATAGCAACACTCAACGATAAAAAGTATACCTAATTTAAAATGTATACATTTTATGTCAAGTTATAACTGCTGTTTTAACTGATACAACAGCTCTAATGCCTGGCGGGCACTGAGGTGATCCGGATCCAGGCCGCGTAGTTGTTCCAGCACAGGGTGCTCAGCCGGTAGCAGTTCAAGCTGGGGTTGTGCTGCTGTAGCCGTAACCTCTGGTGTAGCATTTTGGTTATGCTGCTCCAGCTCGCTGAGTTTATGCCGTGCGCGCTGTATAACTGCTTTAGGTACGCCTGCCAGCTGGGCGACCTGCAAACCAAAACTCTTACTGGCAGCGCCTTCCTGTACATGGTGCATAAACACGATATCATCACCGTGCTCTACCGCGTCTAAGTGCACGTTGGCTAAGCCCGGTAGAGTGCTGGCCAGCTCGGTTAATTCAAAATAATGGGTGGCAAACAGGGTTAAGGCTTTGATCTGGCTGGCTAAGTAATCGGCACAGGCCCAGGCTAAACTCAGGCCGTCGTAGGTACTGGTGCCGCGGCCAATTTCGTCCATCAGCACCAGGCTGTGCTCGGTGGCATGGTGCAAAATGGTGGCGGTTTCGGTCATCTCTACCATAAAGGTCGAGCGGCCTGAGGCTAAATCATCTGAGGCGCCAATGCGGGTGAAAATACGATCGACCGGGCCAATTTCGGCACTGTCGGCCGGCACAAAGCAGCCGATGTAGGCCATTAACACAATAAGCGCGGTTTGGCGCATGTAGGTTGATTTACCGCCCATATTGGGGCCGGTAATCATTAGCATGCGCCGGCTGCTGTTGAGCGTTAAAGGGTTGGCAATAAAAGGCTCGGTTAATACCTGCTCTACCACCGGGTGGCGCGCCTGCTCAAGCTTAATGCCGGTTTGGCTGACCAGTTTCGGCCGGCAATAACGCAAGCTGTCGGCACGTTCGCTAAAGCAGCACAGTACGTCAAGCTCAGCCAGTGCCTGCGCTAACTGCTGCAGCGCGGCCAAATAGGGCGCGGTTAACTCAAACAGCTGCTCATACAATTGTTTTTCCAGCGCTAACGCTTTGCTCTGGCTGCCCAGCACCTTGTCTTCATACTCTTTTAGCTCGGGAATAATATAACGCTCGTTATTTTTCAGCGTCTGGCGGCGCACATAGTCTGCCGGCACCTTGGTATCAGCACTGCGGCCGGTTTCAATGTAATAACCATGAATTTTATTAAACCCTACCTTTAAAGATGCGATGCCGGTGCGCTCGCGCTCACGCCGCTCCAGTTGCTCCAGGTAATCTGTGGCGCCGCTGGCCAGCGCACGCCATTGATCCAGCTCGGCGTTGTAGCCAGGGGCAATGACACCGCCATCACGAATGAGCACCGGCGGCGTTTCAACGATGGCCTGTTGCAACAGTTGCTGCAAGTCGGGCAGCGGCTGGCTGTGCTGGCAGATCTGCCGCAGCAGAGCGCTTTGCTGTGGCTGTAATAACGGCGCCAGCTCGGGCAGTTGGCTTAATGCCTGGCGCAGCCTGGCAAAATCACGCGGCCTGGCGCTACGCAGTGCTAAACGGGCAATCACCCGCTCGATATCGCCAATCTGTTTTAGCAGTGGCTGTAGCTCGTCATACTGCGGCTGTAATTCGGCTACCGCGTCTAAGCGGGCATTCACCTGGGCCTGCTGGCGAAGCGGCGCGTGGATCCAACGTTTTAACAGGCGCGAGCCCATCGCCGTCTGGCTGCGATCCAGCACTGCGGCCAGCGTATGCTCATAGTTGCCGGCCAGGTTTTGCGTCAGCTCCAGGTTACGCCGGGTCGCGGCATCCAGTACGATATTGTCCTGGCTGCGCTCCAGTGCGATGGCGCGGATATGCGGCAGTGCCGCGCGCTGGGTGTCTTTTACATACTGCATGACGCAGCCGGCAGCCATCAGTGCCACCGGGGCATCCTCCACACCAAAACTGAGTAAGTCTTTGGTGGCAAACTGCTGGCACAATAGCCGTTTGGCACTGGCCAGCTCAAATTCCCACTCTGGCCGGCGCCGTGCGCCTTTGCGTTTTTCAGTCAGGTAACTGTCACTGAAATCTTCCGGGTACAACAGCTCTGCCGGGTTTAACCGCTGCAGTAAGGCCGCTAAATCGTCACTGTTATCCACCTGGTTTAATAAAAAGCGGCCGCTGGTTAAATCCAGCTGTGCCAGACCATACTGGCCGCGCTGCTGATAGATAGCACACAGCAGGTTATCCTGCCGCTCGTTTAGTAAGGCTTCATCGGTAACCGTACCTGGCGTGACAATGCGCACCACTTTGCGCTCGACCGGGCCTTTGCTGGTCGCCGGATCGCCAATTTGCTCGCAAATGGCCACCGACTCGCCTAATTGCACCAGCCGTGCCAGATAGCCTTCCACCGCATGATAGGGCACGCCCGCCATCGGGATTGGCGTGCCGGCACTTTGGCCGCGCTTGGTCAGCGAGATATCCAACAGCGCTGCGGCGCGTTTTGCATCGTCGTAAAACAGCTCATAAAAATCACCCATGCGGTAAAACAGTAAAATGTCCGGGTGCTGGGCTTTTAACCCCAGGTATTGCTGCATCATCGGGGTATGTGCGCTTAAGGCTTGCTCCGTTTTCATCTCTGACGGCATAATGGCGTTGTGTATTCCCTGTTGGATAAGCTATGACGGTCGCAGCAGACAGCCTGCAGCTGGCGACAGATTTAGGCCAGCTATTATTACGGAAAAAGTACAGTATCACCACTGCTGAATCCTGCACCGGTGGCGGTATTGCTTATAGTTTAACCGCCGTGCCCGGCAGCTCGGCTTATATTGATCGTGGTTTTATTACCTACAGCAACAAAGCCAAACAGCAGTTACTGGCGGTGCGCAGCGCCACCTTATTGCAATACGGCGCAGTAAGCGAGCAAACGGTGTGCGAGATGGCGCAGGGCGCGGCCACTGCAGCCGGCGCTGACATGGCGATTGCCGTGTCCGGCATCGCCGGGCCAGACGGTGGCTCGGCCTATAAGCCGGTGGGCACCGTCTGTTTTGGTTTTTATCTTAACGGCCAGTTGGCCAGCAGTCAGCTGGTGTTTGCCGGCGACCGGGCTGCCGTGCGCCAGCAAGCCATTCATTACGCGCTGAAACAGAGTATTGCGCTGTTGACAGCAGAAGCAAACTAGACTACTGTACGAGCATACAGTGTTAATTGTCCGGTGACGCCGGCGCAACCATGGATATAAAAATGGACGACAACAAACAAAAAGCCCTTGCTGCCGCTTTAGGCCAGATTGAACGTCAGTTTGGTAAAGGCTCTATTATGCGCCTTGGCGACAGTACCGCCCTGGATATCGAAGCCGTATCGACCGGTTCACTGGGGCTGGATATTGCCCTTGGCATCGGCGGTTTACCTTATGGCCGTATTGTTGAAATTTATGGTCCTGAGTCTTCCGGTAAAACCACCTTAACGCTGCAGGTGATTGCTGAAGCGCAGCGCTCTGGCAAAACCTGTGCTTTTATCGACGCTGAGCACGCGCTGGACCCGGTATACGCGAAAAAACTGGGTGTTGATGTGGATGCCCTGTTGGTATCTCAACCCGACACCGGTGAGCAGGCCTTAGAAATTTGTGACATGTTGGTACGCTCTGCAGCGGTAGACGTGGTCATCGTTGACTCGGTAGCGGCGTTAACGCCCAAAGCTGAGATTGAAGGTGATATGGGTGACAGCCACATGGGCTTGCAGGCACGTTTAATGTCACAGGCGCTGCGTAAGTTAACCGCCAACATTAAACGCTCTAATACGCTGTGTATTTTCATCAATCAGATCCGCATGAAAATTGGTGTGATGTTTGGTAACCCGGAAACCACTACCGGTGGTAACGCACTGAAATTCTACGCTTCTGTGCGTCTGGATATTCGCCGTATCGGCTCGGTAAAAGAAGGTGATGAAATTACCGGTAACGAAACCCGCGTTAAAGTGGTGAAAAACAAAGTCGCACCGCCGTTTAAACAAGCCGAGTTTATTATTCAGTACGGCGCCGGCATTAATAAGTTAGGCGAACTGATTGATTTAGGTGTCGCACAAGGCCTGGTAGATAAAGCCGGCGCCTGGTATGCCTATCAGGGCAATAAAATTGGCCAGGGTAAAGCCAATGCAATGAAATTTTTGCAGGACAACCCGGCGGTGGCAGATGAAATTGAAAAAGAGCTGCGTGCCCGCCTGCTGTTAAAGCCGGGTGAAACACCGGTAGAGCAGGCCATTCCTGAGGCGTTTGAAGCCGACTTATAACAGCTGTTCATCTAACGTTAATAAAGCCAGCCTATGCTGGCTTTTTTTGTAATAAATTTTATCTTGCTGTGTTGTTAAGCCAGCGATAAGCTGTCGGTATGGTAAGTTAAACTGTTGCGCCATCCTGCCCACGCAGTAGAAGCAAGCTGGTATTAGAAATGATAATAATAACAAGAGCATGCCTTCTTTCAGTCTGCTTGTCACTGCTTGGCTGCAAAGCCGACATCAGTGTGCAGCAAGAGCCTGTTGACCCTGTAGTGCAGGAAATTGCGCTGGCATTTGTCGAGCGTCCGCTGCTGATTAGCGAAGACGAACCCTTCGCGCCACAGGTATTTGACCCCAGTGCCTTTAACCCAGGTGCCCGCCTTATCCTGAAACAAAATGCCTTTGCCGACTCACCCGAGCGTGATTTAACCAGTGCGTTATTCCCTGACGATGCGTTATACGATGTAAAAGATCTGGTGGCATCGCCTGATGGCAAAACGCTGCTGTTTGCACTGCGTGCACCCGATATCGACAATGTGCCGGACGAGCTGCAGCCCAAATGGGACTTATGGCGTTATGATGTGGCTAGTGCCAGTTTAAGCCCGCTGATAGCCGATCAGCAACAGGCACAGCGCGGCCATGATGTCAGCCCGGCATTTTTAGCCGACGGCCGTATTATTTTCAGCTCTACCCGCCAGCTAAAATCCCGGCAAATTCTGCTGGACGAATTTAAGCCGCAGTACACTGCGTTAGATGAGGATTTAAATGCGCCGGCGTTTAACTTACATGTGATCAATGCCGACGGTACTGGCCTTGAGCAATTAACCTTTAATCTCAGCCACGATCTTTACCCGACACTGCTGCCGGATGGCCACATTATCTACAGCCGCTGGGATAACCAAAGCGATCGCAATATGCTGAACTGGTACCAAATGCGCCCGGATGGCACTGACAACCAGTTAGTTTATGGCTGGCATTCACATAATAGCGGCGCCGAGCAAAGCCGGGTGGAGTTTGGCAAGGCGATTGTCTTGGACGATGGCAGTGTATCGCTGGCATTAAGCAGTGTTGATGCGCCCTATTACAACAGCTGGCCCCAGCGTATTGCTATTGATATTGCCAGCGACAATAGCCAGCCGCTGGCCGGACAGACCTTGGTTGAACCGGCGCAAACGCCGCTGTTTCCCTGGGCTTTTGATAATACCGGCCGTACCGAGCGCGCCGGTGCGATAAACAGCTATGTGCCGTTAAAAGATGGCAGTGGCCGCTACCTGGTAAGCTGGTCACCGTGCCGGCTTGTTGTGGCAGAGCAAGTGTTAAGCTGTGCTCAGGTGGAAGACGCCAGCGAACTGGAACTGGCACAGCCGCTCTACGGCCTCTGGTTGTTCGATACGGTAAAGCAAACTCAGGTACCGGTCCGGCCGGGGCAGGAAGGGCTTTTGGTCAGTGAGCCGGTGGTGCTGCAGGCTTATGACAATGGCGCTTTTTTACCCGCCAAGCCAACACTGGACACTACACTGATTGATGAAAACGCCGCTATTTTAGAGATCCGCAGTGTGTATGATTTTGCCGGTAGCAGCAGTGTCGACCTTGCCAGCCTGGCGGACCCGATGCAAAACACCGCCAGCGAACGGCCGGTCAGGTATTTGCGTTTAGTGCGCGGCGTGCCGTTGCCGCCGGAAGAGGTATTAGATACGCCGGATTTTGCCTTTGGCGTTAGCCGGCGCCAGTTAATGCGCGACATTCTCGGTACCGTCGCGGTCGAGCCAGACGGTTCAGTACTGGTGAAGGTGCCGGCCGATGTGCCGTTTAATTTAGCGCTGTTAAATGCCCAGGGCCAGGCGGTGTCGCCGCTGCACCAACAATGGCTCAGTTTACGGCCGGGCGAAACCCGCAGCTGTAATGGCTGCCATACCGCCGACAGCACTGCGCCGCATGGCCGGGTTGACGGCGTCGGCGAGGCGGACCCCGCCAATGGTGGCGCAGGCGCTATGGCACCTTTTGCCAATGCTAACCCGCAACTGATTGCCCTGCCGGGGGAAACCATGGCGCAAACCGCAGCCCGTATTAATGGTGTGCCAGAGCTTGATGAAGCGCTGCGCTATATTGATATCTGGACCGATCCGGCCCGGCGCGCACCGGATGCAGCTGAGTTAGTCAGTTATCAGGACTTAACCACAGCGCTACCGGTCGGCGTCGCCTGCTTTGAGCAATGGCTGGCCAGTTGCCGGCTGCGCATTGACTATCCGACCCATATCCAGCCACTGTGGAGCCTGGATCGGCGCCGCTTTGATGGCCAAAGCAATGAGCTGATAGCCGATAATACCTGTGTCAGCTGTCACAGCCGCACCGATGCCGATGGTAATGCCCGCATACCGGTAGCCCAACTGGAGCTGGATGCTGAACCCTCAGATCTGGAAGCTGCGCACTATCGCAGTTACCGTGAGCTGTTAAGCAATGACAATGAACAGGAGTTAGTCGGTGGCGTACTGGTCGACCGCCTGGTGCAGGCGACAGACGCTGACGGCAACCTGCTGTTTGTCACCGATGAAGACGGCAATCTGATCCTCGACGATAACGGCAATCCGATCCCATTAATGGTCACCGTTACGGTAAACGCCAGTATGCGCGCGGGCAGCGCCCTGCAAAGTACAGCGTTTTTCAGCCGCTTTGGCCAAAGCGGCAGCCATCAGGGCTACCTGACAGCCGCCGAGCTAAAACTGCTGGCGGACTGGTTAGATATCGGCGCCCAGTATTACAACTCGCCCTTTGCCGTACCGGAGCAATAAATGCGCAGCTTCGTTTTTGCTCTGCTGGTATTGATAGGCTCGTCGCTACAGGCAAAGCCGCTATTGGCAGAGCCGCTGCAGGTGACGGTGCAGACCGATTTTGTCAATTTACATTCCGGCCCCGGCCGCGGTTATCCGATTGTACAGGTGGCGATAAAGCAAGAAAGGTTAACCTTAGTTAGCCGGCGGCAGGATTGGGTGCAGGTAGAATTTAAGCAGCAACGTTACTGGCTGGCACGCACTGATCTGATGGCGTTACAAAGCGAGGACGGTGCGCGTTTTAGTGTCAGCGACGACAAACTGGATGCGTACAGGCAGCGTCAGTTTGAAGCGGGTGTCGCCTTTGGTGATTTTAACGGCAGCAGTTACTATCAGCTGTCTGTATCTTATCTGTTTAGCGAATTTGTGCAGGCCGAACTGGCGCTGGGCCAGGCCAATGGCCAGCAGGCGGATAACCTGTCGGCAGAGCTGAGTATTTACCTAAGCCCCATGCCACACTGGCGCTTATCGCCTTATTTTGGCATCGGTGGTGGTGTACTGCGTACCACGCCGCGCACTGTGCTGGTGCAAACGCCGGATCGCAACAATACGCTGGCCAGCAGCGAACTTGGCCTGCGTTACTATATCAGCCGCAATTTTATTGCCCGTGCCGGCTACCGGCGCAGCGTAATCGTCACCGACCGTAATGACAACGAAGAGATTGATACATGGAAACTTGGCTTCAGCGTATTTTTTTAGTGCTGTGTTTGGCCCCCGTCTGGGCCGGCGCACAACAGGTGACACCGGATATTGAGCGCACCATCATTAACGAAGATGTGCTGGATAGTGAAAATTGGCTGCTGGGGGTGCGCGCCGGGGTGCTTAGCATTGAAGATTTTGGCAGCAGTGCGCTGGGGGCGTTGCAATTAAGCTACCAGATCAACGAAGACTTTTATCTCAGTGCCGAGTATGCCTTTGCCAAAGCGGGTCGCACCTCGTTTGAAGAATTAAGTGGCGCCGCACCGCTGTTAACCGACGAGCAGCGCAAATGGCAATACTACGGTGCCCATGTTGGCTATATGTTGTTGCCGGGCGAAGTGTTTTTAACGCGTGATTTCGCGCTGAACAGCGGCTTGGCGCTGTTTGCCGGCGGCGGTAATGTTGATTTTGCCGGCGATAAAGTGTTTGCACTGCACCTGGGCAGTCAGTTCAGGTTGTATGCCACCGACTGGCTGGCAGTGGAGCTGACCTTTAGCGATTATATTTTTGAAACCACTATTTTAGCGCGCAGCAAAACCACGCATAACTTAAGTTTGTCGCTTGGGCTGGCGCTGTATTTTTAGCTGTATAGAGAAGGTGAACTAGCATGAAACTTCGCATCATCACATTAGTACTGGCCGCTCTGGCACTGCCGCTGCAGGCGGCGCAGGCGCCGGATTTTACCCTGAAGGCACTGGATGGCAACAACCTGCGCCTGGCTGAACAGCGTGGTGACATTATGCTGATTAACTTCTGGGCCAGCTGGTGTGGCCCTTGTATTCAGGAAATGCCGGCACTGGATAAACTGGCACAGAAATATCAGATGCTGGGTGTGCAGGTGTGGGGCGTTAATGTAGAAAACGACAGCAAAGCGGCGCTGGCTTATCTGAACAAGGTGCCGGTCGGTTTTCCGGTGCTGTTTGATGTCGATAACAGCGTGTCCAAGGCGTTTCAGGTAGAAGCGATGCCGACCACCGTCATTGTTGACAAAAACGGTGCAGTGCGCAGCGTGCATCGCGGTTATCAGCCGGGTTATGAGAAGAAATATGAAAACGATATCAAAGGCTTGCTGCGTGAATAAGCGGGTGCTGGGTTTAGTGCCTGTATTGCTGCTTAGTGGCTGTGCCAGCTTAGAGCCCTGGGTAAAACCCTATGAGCGCGACAAGCTGGCTGACCCTATCATGGCGTTTGGCCGTCATCCGGTAGCGCTGCAACATATCGTACATGTGCAGGACTCGCGTGAGGCGGCTAAAGGCGCCAATGGCAGTGGCGGAGGCGGCTGTGGCTGTAACTAGGGGGCTTTGGCCGTTTGGGGTGTTTGCCGCACTATTTCTGCTAAGCCCGCTGCTACAGGCTGCGGTATTGCCGCAGGACAGAGCTGACTTGATGTATCACGGTTATCAGGGCGGCGGTGTATCTATTGATGGCCCGGCGCTGATGCTGCGTAAAAAAGTGGGCCAGACTGTGTCACTGTCCGGCTACTATTACATTGATACTGTCTCGGGTGCCTCTATTGATGTGCAGGCAACAGCCTCTGCCTATACCGAAACCCGGCACGAAAAACGCGTAGGTGTCGATTATCTGGCCGGTAACAGTATCCTCAGCCTGAACTACGCGCAAAGCGATGAAGATGATTACAACGCCAAATCGATG
Organism: Rheinheimera nanhaiensis E407-8; assembly: GCF_000296695.1. Classification (GTDB taxonomy): domain Bacteria; phylum Pseudomonadota; class Gammaproteobacteria; order Enterobacterales; family Alteromonadaceae; genus Alishewanella; species Alishewanella nanhaiensis. Next base: position 8,741 of record NZ_BAFK01000021.1, on the reverse strand, counting down.
TCCTTTGCCATCGCCCATGACACCTTTGGCGGCATGACGACGCTGAGCCTGGAAGCGGGCTTTGGCGATGATACGGTGGGGCGCAATGGCGACGACAGTTTTACTGCCGGTGTAAAGCGCTATAACTATAAACTGGGTTGGACACAGGTGCTGAGCAGCAGCTGGATAGCGGCGCTTAATATGCAGGTCGATTTAGACGAAGGCTTTTTAAATAACCCCTATCGCAGTGTGCGTTACCGCGATAACACAGCCCCGCTCGGCTATAGCTACCAGAGTGAAGTCTACCCTGACACCCGTAATGCGCTGGCCATCTCGCTGGTGAATAAAGTGTACCTGCCTTATCGCGCTGCGCTGAGTTTCAACCTCAGACATTATCAGGATAGCTGGGATATCCGCGCATTAGATGCCGAGCTTGAGTATGTGCACCCGCTAAATGCCGACTGGACACTGGAAGCCAAACTGCGCTGGTATGCGCAGGGCCAGGCCGAGTTTTACCGTGACCTGTTCGACTTTGCCAATCAGCAAAACTTTATGGCGCGCGACAAAGAGCTCAGCGAGTTTAGCAATATTACCCTGGGGCTGGGCGCCAGTTATGCGCTGCCGCTGTGGTCGTTCTGGCCTGCTGCCAAACCCGAGCTTAACCTGCAGTGGGATCATATCCGTTTTAGCTATCAGAATTTTCGTAATGTCACCATTACCGAGGCGCAGCCGGGGCAGGAGCCGTTATACCGGTTGGATGCCAATGTAGTGCGGGCCTTTTTTAGCCTTTATTTTTAACAGGATAACCAGATGAAAGTGCTAGTGTGTATTGCCTTGTTGTTTGCCAGCCTGCTGGCCCGCGCGGATCAGCTGCCGGTGGCCACTGAGCTGGAGCAGCTGAAGCAGCAGGTTATCCAGTTAAATCGCGAATTATTCCTGCTGGAAGAAGAGTTGCTGTTTCCGCCACAAACTCAGCTGGCGGTGTTTGTATCGGCCGATGCCGGCCAGTTTTTCCAGCTCGACAGCGTGCAACTGCTGTTAAACGACACACCGGTTGAGTCACATTTGTATACTGCTCAGCAGTGGGACGCGATCAAGCGTGGCGCTATTCAGCCGCTGTATAAGGGCAATATTAAAGCCGGCGAGCATCACCTGACCGCGGTATTTGTTGGCAAAGGGCCGGATAACCGTGATTATCGCCGTGCGGTCAGCCATACATTTACCAAAGCCGAAGACGCGGTGCTGCTGGAGCTGCAGATCAATGATCGCAGCAGTGATTATCAACCTGATTTTGTCGTTAAGCCATGGTCCAACGACTAAGCCGCGCCCTGTTGCTGACGCTGCTACTGCCATCCTCACTGCTGGCGGCGTCACCCGTTATCCCCGACAACTGGCATTACCGTCAGGCGGCCTGGGCGTTTTATTTGCAACAGCCTGAACAGGCGCTGGAAACCCTGCAGCTGGCCAAAGCACAAGACCCGCGCACCGCGCTGCTTGAAGCAGGCTTGTACCTGCAACTGGCTATGCCGCAGCATGCCGCTGTTATTCTGCAGCACTTGCTAAACCAAGACGATGTTGGCGATAACGCTTTACCGCGTACGCTGCGTAATGTTGCCTTATTGCAGTTTGCCCGTTACCAGCTGGAGCTGGGTAACAAAGCGCTGGCACAACGCTACCTGGCGCAGGTGCAAATAGGCGCCGACGGCCAGTGGCTGGGTGAGCAGCAGTTACTGAGTCAGTTAATCTACTGGCCTGATATCAGCTTGCCTGAAACGCCGCCGATTCGCGCGCTGGCAGGCCAGAGTGAAATGCCCTATATCGTCAGCAATCAGGCACTGGCGCTGGCAAGGGCCGGCCAGTCAGATGTGGCGCTTAACTGGCTTAACCAGCTGCAGCAACAGTTAAGGGTGCCGGAGCAGCGTGGTTTTTGGGCGCTGCTGTTCAGCGGTCAGTGGCGCTCGCTGCGCGCGCCGGCTGGCTTTATTTATCCGGCGGCAGAAAAAGCAGCACTGAGCGATTATGTCACCCTGCTCAAAGCTCAGCTGCATATCGACCGGCAGGAGCTGGCAGATGCCGAGGCACTGCTGGCAAGCTTTCCGCTCGACAGTGTGCTTAGTGACACCGCGCTTGGCTTATACAGCCATATTCTGACCGAGCAGCGCCATATTCCATCCCTATTGGCCGTTTTGCAGCAGCAAATTAAGCAGCAGCCGTTTAGTCTGACAGCCTGGCAGGGGGCCACCCGCCTGGGCGAACAACTGGAGCGACAAGCGAACTTTTCCGACGCGCTGGCAGCGTACCAATGGGCTGAGCAATATTATCAGCAGCAAAGCAGCTTAATTAACCAGCAAGCCAGGCCGTTACAGGTGAGTCAGCTACAACAAGGCTTATCAGACTGGCAACAGTTACAGCTGACCGAGCACAATGACTTGTACCGGCTTAGCCAGGACATTTTAACCGTCGAGCAGCAGCTAGCGGCGGCGCCAGTGCGCCAGCAGCGCCTGCAGCGGCTTACCCAGGTGGTGCAGTTTAAATTAGGCCAGCAACAACAATTACTCAGTAGCCGCCTGCCACAGCTGACCGGCCTTGCAGCCACACTCAAGCAGCGTTATGACGATTTGCGCCGGCAAATTGCTGACGCCGAGCAGCAACCGCTGGCGCTGAGCCTGACCGACGGCGACACCTATCAGCAGCTGCGCCGCGTTGAGCAAGCCGGGCAGCGTTTTGCCAGTATAGAAAACGCGCTTAATAGCGATAACAACTATGACAACAATTATGCCCAGCGGCTGGCGCGGCTGCGTGGCTTATTGCATTGGCATTACAGTGATAATAGTGCCCAGGGGCGCTATCAGCGCCGCCAGCAACTGGCCGCAATCAGCAGCGCCCTGCAAACGGCAGAGCAGCAATTGGCGCAGCTGGCCGCACAGGGCAGCAGCACCGAGCGTTTAAAAGCCCAGCAACAACGCCTGGCGCAGTTAAGTGCGTCGCAGCAGCAGCTAAACCTGACACTGCTAAGCCAGCAGCAACAGTTACTGGCACAGTTAAACCAGCAACTGCAGCAGCAGCGCAAAGCGCAACTGGCGCGGTTAACCGAGTTGCAGCGCCACAATAAACAGTCGATGGCGCGCATGATGGAGCGGCTGTTGCCGGCAGCACTGACACAAGCTGAGGTGAGCCGATGAGCCTATTTCAGCTGCGTCAACCGGCATTATTGGTCTCGCTTAGCCTGTGCAGTGCGCTGCTGGCGGGCTGCGCCTCTGAGCAACGCCTAATGGCACGGCCTGGGCTGGCCGATTTGCCGGCCTTTGACCAAAGCATCTTGCAACAGGCCCCGGCGGTGACGGAGCAGCAACTGGATAAGCTGTATCAGCAAATACTGGCGTTAGCGCCCGCTGAAGCCACCCGGCAGAAAATTTTATACCGCTTGTCGCAGCTGCATACCAGCCAACTGGAGCGCCAGACGCTGCCGGCCGCACAGGAGCGTGACGCCTTGTGGCAGCTGGTGCAGCGCTATCAGCAGTTGCTTAGCGAATACCCGCAGGATCCGAATAACGAGCTTATCCGCTATCAGCTGGCGCGAAGCTACGACTTGCTTGGCGAGCAGCAGGCCTGTCTGGACCAGCTGACAATCCTGTTACAGCAATATCCTGACTCGGCCTTCGCCGCTGAAGCCTGGTTTCGGCTGGCCGATATTTATTACAGCCGCGCCGCCTATGACCAGGCGCTGCAGGGCTACCTGGCTGTGCTACAAACCGGTGAGCACAGTTTGCAGGCACAGGCACGCTATATGGCAGGCTGGAGCTACTTTAAACAGCAGCAGTTTGAGCGCGCCGACGAGCAGTTTTTACAGCTGTTAGACAGCCTGTACAGTGATGCCATTACGCCGGCGGACGACAGCCGCCAGAGCATCCAGCAGGAAGTGCTGCGCACCTTAAGTATTTCACTCAGTTATCAGGCGCAGGCCGACAGCTTAACGGCGCTGATTGAGCGGGTAAGTTTTAAAGGCAACCAGCGGCCGCTGCCAATGGTGGCCCAGCTGTATCAGGCACTGGCCGATTTTCTGCTGGAGAAACAGTTAGCTGCCGCGGCACTGGCAAGCTATGCCGCCTTTGTTGAGCGCTACCCCGGCTCAGTGCTGGCAGCGCGAATGCAGCTTAATATCATCAGTTACCATTTGTCAGACGCCAACGCCAGTGCGGCGCTGGCAGCGCAGCAGCAGTATATCAGCCTGTTTGGCCCGTCCGCTGCCTTCTGGCAGCAGGCCGATAGCACTGCACTTAGTGAAGTGCAGCCTTATTTGCTGCAATATCTGGATTACTTTGCCCGCAGTGGTTATGCCAATGCCCAATCGCTGCCACAGGCACAGCAGCAGGCAGCCTATGCCGCTGTGGTGCCGCTGTGGCAGCAAATGTTACAGGTGCTGGAAGAACCCCGTCTTAAGCGCGCTGCGGTAGCTAACAGCTATCAGGCCGATGATCTGCGCTATTTGCTGGCCGAGTCACACTTTGGTGCTAAGCAGTGGCAGGCGGCGTTAAGCCTGTACACGGCGCTCGGTTATGCGCAACAGCTTAACGCCAGCCTGTTTAGTGCGCCCGACGCAGCTTATAAAGCCCTGTTGCTCAGTGAACAACTGGCGCAAAGTGAGACCGCCACTGAGGCAGAGATACTGCAATGGCAGCGCCAGCAGCATGACTTTGTCCGCTACCACAGTGCTCATCCTGCCGCGCAGCAAGTGGCGCTACAGCAGCTGCAGCAAGCCTATCAGGCAAAAGACTATCAGGCGGTGCTCACGCTTAGTAGTGTGGTAACGCAGTGGCCAACGCCAAGCACGCCGGCTTTAGTGGCCGAGGCGCAGTTTTTGCACTGCCAGAGCGAGCTGGCACTGGCGCAGTATAGCGCCGCTGAGCAAAGCATCAGTGCCTTGCTGCAAAGCAACCTGACAGCAGAGCGCCGTCAGCTGTTAACCGAGCAACTGGCGTCCAGTATTTATCAGCAGGCTCAGCTGCCAGCGCAAAGCCCGGAGCAGATCTTAAGCCACTTACAGCGGCTACAAAGTGTGCTGCCAGACTCGGCCTATCACCAGGCTGCGGCCTTTGAGCAAATAACCTTGCTGCGCCAGCAAGGCCAGCATCAGCACGCTATCTTATCGCTTAAGCAGTTTATACAGCGTTACCCGCAAAGCGAGCGCCTACTTAGCGCCCGTGCCATGCTGCTGGACAGCTACGAGCAGGCAGAGCAGTGGCAAGCCGCAGCCGACGAGCTGAGCTATCTGGCGGCAAATAGTACTGCGCCTGAGCAGCAGCGCGAGGCGTTGTATCTGGCGGCGCAGTACTACCAGCGCGCCGGTGCGCAGCAGCAGGCACTGGATAGCTGGCGCAGTTACGCAAACCGTTACCCGCAGCCGCATCTGTTGGCGCAGGAAGCCCGCGCTCAATTAGTGGCGCTGTATCAACAACAGCAGGATCTGTACCGGCAAAACTTCTGGCGGGAAAAAATTGCCAGCTTCGAGCAGCAATACGCCAGTGACGGTAATAGCCGCAGCCAGCAGCTGGCGGCGCAGGCGCTGTTAGAGCTGGGCCGGCACAACAGCCTGTTGTTTCGTGGCGTAGCGCTGAGCCATCCACTTAACAAAAGCCTGAAAGCCAAACAGCAACATATGAGTACTGCCATTAAGCAGTACCAGCAAAGTATGCAGTTTGGTGTGGCAGAGCTGGTTAGCGAAGCGCAGTTTCAGGTGGCAGAGTTGTATCAGCAAATGGCCAAAGCCATTTTAGCGTCAGACCGGCCAAAGGGCCTGGACGAGCTGGCGCTGGAGGAATACGAGCTATTGCTGGAGGAGCAGGCTTACCCGTTTGAAGAGCAGGCCATTGCCATTTATCAGCAAAACACCCGGCTTACTCAGCAGCAACTGTGGGACAGCTGGATAGCGCAGAGCTTTGAACGCCTGGCGCAGTTATTGCCGGCAAAATTTAATAAACCTGAAGCTTATAGCGGAGCTGCCGATGCGGCCTATTAATCGCAGTCTTACCCTGATGTTAGCGGTGTTACTGGCGGCCTGTAGCCAGACACCGTCAACAACGGCCTTGCCAGATACGCCGCAAGCGCCAGAGCCAGCACAGCAGCATCAGGTAGTTAAAAGCCCGGTGCTGGCGCCTCAACGCCTGACCGATGCCGAACAAGCGCAGTTTTCAGCCGCAGCCGCCTTGCTGCGCCAGGGCGACTTTGCCAGCGCCGTCAGCGCTTTTACGTTATTACAGCAGCAACTGCCAGAGGCGCCCGGTGTGGCTTATAATCTGGCATTAAGCCAGTGGCGCTCGGGCGATACTGATAGCGCCGAGCAGACCTTAACCAGGCTACCATCGTTACAGCAGTATGCGCCGGCGCTGAATTTAGCCGGTGTGCTGGCACGCCAGCAGGGCCGCTTTGCCAACGCTGAGCAGTATTTCAGCGCTGCTCTGACAGCCGATAGCCAGTATGCGCCGGCCCATAAAAACCTGGCATTTTTGTACGAGTTATATTTAGGCCAGTTATTACAGGCACGCTATCACTATCAGCAATATGAAGCCTTAAGCCAGGATCCGGCGGTGGCCGGCTGGCTGGCGCTGCTGGATCAACAATTAGCGCAGGAGCAAACCGATGAACGCTAAAACCTGGCTGTTACTGTGCGTTTGCAGCACAGCAGCGGCACAGCAAACTGCCGAAGTCCAAATTGACAGCACCATCAGTGGTAATCAGGAGCAGCCGAAAACGATTTATGTGCTGCCCTGGCAAAGCCCGGTCGGCGAAATTCGTATTGCGGCCGAGCCTTTGGCCGCGCGAAAAATCACCTTGTCGCCGCTCGATCGGCCGCAATTTTTACGCTTTATCGCGCTGAAGCAAGACAATAACAGCGCACTAAACCCAACCACAGTTAACGAAAAACAGCAATAAGAGGACAGGTTTCATGGAGTTGTTCAACGGCATAGTTCGGTTTTTACAGGAAGGTGGTGTCTTTATCTATCCTATCGCCTTTATTCTGGTGTTAGGCATAGTGATTGCCGTTGAGCGCTGGTGGTTTTTACGCTCGGTCTATGCGGTAAACCAACGGGCACTGGCGCAGGTGCAGCCGGCACTGGCGCAGGCCGATACCGGTAAAATTCTGCAGTTGGCACAGCAAAGCAGTGCGCCGCTGATTGCCATGCTGGCCAGTGGCGTACACCGGTTGCGCTCGTCAAAACGGCGCGAAGATATGGAATACGCGATGGAAGAGGTGGTGCTGGAATACAGCCTGCGGCTGCAAAAGCGCACGCCGTTTCTGGCAACACTGGCCAACGTGGCCACCCTGCTCGGGCTGTTGGGTACCATTATGGGGCTTATTGCGGCCTTTTCGGCGGTAGCCAATGCCGATCCGTCGGAAAAAGCCAGCCTGTTATCGTCCAGTATTTCGGTGGCGATGAACACCACGGCTTTTGGTCTTATTACCGCTATTCCACTGGTATTTGTCCATGCGTTGCTGCAGGGCAAAACCGCGACCATTATCGACACCATGGAAATGGTCGGTATTAAACTGATGAACAGCATTGCCAAGCAAACAGACGGTGGGCGGGATGATCAAGCGGCGTAAAAACCTGCTCACCGAGGCTGAGCTAGATATCACGTCTTTTATGAACCTGATGATCGTGCTGGTGCCGGTGTTATTACTCAGCCTGGTGTTTGCGCAAATCCGGGTGCTGAATATTCAGCTGCCGCCGTTAACCGAACAGCAATTACAGCAAGAGCAGCAGCAACCGCAGCAGCTGGAGCTGGAAATTCACCCCGACCGGTTAAGGCTGAATTATCCGGCCGGCCAGCCGCTGCGGGTATTTCCGCTTAATGCTCAGGGCCACTATGACTTTGCCGCTTTAAGCCTGTTTTTACAGGACTTGAAGCTGACCTTGCAGCAAAAAAATATTGATAAGCAGGATATCAGTATTCTGGCCGCGGACGATCTGGACTATCAAACCCTGGTCAGCGCGATGGACACGGTGCGCTCGTTTAAAGCCGTGGTCGCGGCCCAGCTGGTTGATGCCGAGTTGTTTCCGCAAATTGCGCTGGGCCCGTTGCCGACGGAGGTGAGCGAATGAAGATGTCATTTCGCGCTAAGCGCCTGGAGCGGCAAAATCAGCGCCTGGCACAGGCCAGTAAGCTGAATCTGGTGGCACTGATGGACATTTTCACCATACTGGTGTTTTTCCTGATGGTGAATCAGTCTGAAGTTAAAGTGCTGCAGAGTAATAAAGATATCAGCCTGCCACGCTCGGTATCAGAGCAGTTACCCACAGAAAAAGTGATGCTGACCATTACCGGCAACGGCATTTTGGTGCAGGGTAAACCGGTATGGCAGGGCGACTGGCAACAAGACAGCAGCCTGTGGCTGCCGCAGTTAACGCAAGCATTAACCGCTGAGCTGAATTACCTGGCCAGCCGCGCCGGTGCGCTTGACGAGACACAGCAAGCTGTCGGCCGGCCGTTGACTATTTTAGGCGATGCGGCCACCCCCTACGGTTTGTTGCGCCAGCTTATGGCGATTTGTGCCGCTACTGAATACCGCGACTTGTCACTGGCGGTGGAAGCACTGGCGCCGGCTAAGCCGGAGGTACCATGACAGCGGCAGCAGTAAGCCAGCACAGCTGGCAAACAGAAGATAAGCGCTTTTACCAACTGCTGTGGCTGGGGCTATTGTTATGGCTGGGGTGTGCGGCGCTGGTGCCGGCACTGCAGGTGCCCGAGCGTAGCCGCGAAGG
>NZ_BAFK01000022.1 GCF_000296695.1 Rheinheimera nanhaiensis E407-8 | reverse complement strand
GGGGCGGGCGGGGCGGGTTGTGCCGGCGCCGGCTGATACAGCTTATAAATAGCGATTACGCTGATAAGGCCGGCAATGGCGTAAAGTAAGTCAAAATAGGCCAGACTGACGTTGTTGCCCGTCACGCCGTAGCCCACCAGAGACAGGGTAATGGCATGCGACAATTTAATGCACCACAGCTGATTATGCTGTTTGGCTAACCGGCCATTACGGGCATTCAGCAGCAACATACTCAGTAAGATCATCCCAAAGAAAAACAACCCGACATAACCATGATCGCCCAGCACCTGCAGGTAAATATTGTGCGCCGCTTTTGGCGCCACGCTTTGTGGAATAGGCGGGGTTTCAATCGGGCCAAAATAGGGCGTATAAGGGGCGTAACTGTACCAGAGCACCGGCTCGGTTACCGCTTTAAAGCCGCCACCGGTTAACGGGTTATCCCGCGCTATCATCACCGAGATTTTCCAGGCCCAAAGCCGGCCGATAAAAGAGGCGTCGTCGGTGCTGGCGGTTTGAATAGTGCTTTGTCGCTCGCGCCAATGCTCAGGCGTATATTGATAGGCGGAGGGCAGTACCAGGGCGGCCAACAGTAGCCACAGCAGTTTGCGTTTTGACGTCCACCAAAATGCCACCGCCAAAATCGCCAGGCCAATAAAACCGCCGCGGGAGCCTGTGCCTATTACGGCTACAATATTGCCGAAAAACAGCCCCCACAGCCCCAGCTTCAGATAATGATGTTTCGTCACGTAAATCAGATAAAGAATAAGCGGCAGACACATATTAATGGCAACGGCAAAATCGTTGCGGTCTCTAAGTGCGCCCGAGCGGCCTTTTACCATATGGCCGCCACCGGACAGCACCACTTTTACCGCTTCCATTGCCGCATAAGAGCACACCGCCAGTACAATAGCCCAAATCAGGGTGTCGATATGCAGCTTCTGGTTGACGATAAGCGTAATAAAAAAGTACAGCAACAGCACTTTAATAAACTGATTCCAGTAGCCCAGCGCATAGTTCTTGTCTACTGCGTCTATCGATGAGATCAACGTCCAGATAGCAAAAGCTAAAATCCAAAAACTTAAGCCATTAAACGCCAGTTTTTTTTGCTTTTGCACAAACAGATAAGACAAGGTGGTAACCAGCACTATGGTCAGGTTAAGCCGAAAATCGTTAGAGAAGCCAAACGCCCAGTTAGCCGGTGCCAGCAAAGCAATAAAGGTCCAGGCGGCAATGCCGATAAAGGGCCGCTTAAAACAAAAATAAATCGCAACAAATAAAAAGCCGACCAGTAATAAATCACGCATCAGGATTTGTCCTGCTTGTCAGCCCAATAAAACAAATAGCATACCGATACGATTACCGTGAGCAAATAAAGACTGTCTATCATGCGCTTACCTTACTGACCACATAACGGTATTTACCGGACTTTTCTGCGGCAATTTCATCAAGCTGTTCTATCTCAACCTCTACCGCCGCACCCAGCCGGGCCTTAATGCCAGCGCAAATTTGCGCCGCAATATCAGCCGGCAGCTCACCCGCTGGCCATACCAACTGCACCCGGGTCAGGTTCAGGCTTTCCTGCACAATTTTAAATGCGCTAATGCCGCTGATATCGCGCAGAATGTATATCAGCGCCAGGCCGTGCATCATAGTACCATCGGCGGCGATCACAAAATCAGTGCTGCGTCCTTCAATAGACTCCAGCAGTGGCAGGCTGCGGCCACAGCGGCAAGGCGTGGTTGAGCGGCTGGCAATGTCGCCGGTACGATAGCGGATAAACGGGAATTCTGAGGTGGCCAGGTGGGTTACGACAATTTCACCGGCCTGACCGTCAGGCAGCACCGTGCCGGTGGCCGGGTCGATAATTTCTACCACGATGTCTTCAAACGACAGGTGCATGCCACCGGCTGGGCATTGGTGAGCAATAAAACCGGCGTCGCGCCCGCCATAGCCATTGGCCACCGGCGCGGCAAACACCTGCTCAATCAGCTCGCGCTGGTAAGGGTAAAGCCGCTCTGAGGTGACAAACACCACCTTAATGCCCAGCTGAGTCAGGTCGATGCCATGCTTTTGCGCGGTTTGCGCCAGCAGATGATAAACCGACGGGTAGCCAAACAGCATTTTCGGTTTGTTGTCGATAATGCGCTGTAAAAAAGCCAGTTGTTTTTGCTCGGTTAAATCAAAGGCCGGGATAAGCTGCGAGCGGAACAGCAAATCGCGCATCACGCGGGCTCTGTCTTGAGCGCCTAATTCAATCGGTGAACCCCAGGCCACGATCTCTTTGTCACCAATATCAACACCCCACCAGCGGGTGGCACGCCATTTGGCGGCAACATCATGGGATACCCGCTCGTTACCGAGCAGGAATATCAGCGGCGCGCCGCTGGAGCCGCCGGTGTTAAAGCGCTTGAGCGGGCCGGCATCAGCCGCTTTTAGCCGGTCAAACTGCTGGCGGATAATGTCTTTGGTTAAAAACGGCAGTTTGGCTAAATCTGCGCTGCTTTTGATGTCGGCCGGTGTCAGCTTAAGGTGCTGCATCAGTTCGCGGTAATAAGGTACCTGCTGATAGGCTTGCGTGATAAAACGCTTAAGTGTGCTGCTTTGTAACGCGGTTAACTGCTCAAGCGGCAGCCACTGGCTGTGCTCCAGTGCGCGGCGCCGGCGCACCGTATCGTGCTTTTTTAGCCATTCCTGCAGTGGGAATACCAGCTGCGCGATAAACCGGGTATACAGCGAGCTCATTTATCGGTCTCCCTATCCGCTACTGCAGTGTGCTGCGCCTTAAGCACTTCATGGTAGTGCAGGGCCAGCTGTTGGCTGACATTGCTCCAGTGAAAGCGTTGGCTGTTCTCCAGGCCGTGTTGCACCAATTGTTGGCGCAGCGTTATTGAGGATAGTAGTTTTATTGACGCGCCGGCCAGTGCTGCAACATCGCCGGGTTCACACAGCAGGGCATCATGGTCATGGCGCACCAGATGGCTAATGCCGCCGACCCGGGTTGACACCACAGGTACGGCACAGGCCATGGCCTCAATCAGCGAGTTGGGCGAATTATCCACCAAACTGGTATTAAGCAGCAGATGAGCACTTTGATACAGTCTGGCCATTTGTTCAATGCTAAGCCGGCCGGTGAAATGCACGGCGTCGGTCAAATTAAGCTGTTGCACCTGTTGCTGCAGTGTATTACGTAGCGGGCCACTGCCGGCAATACTTAAGCGCGCCCTGGGGTAATGCTGGCGCACTTGTGCAAACACCGCTATCGCAGTGGCGACATCGTAGATGGCTTCCAGATTGCGCGTGACGATAATATGCACCGCGCTGGCTTTATCAATAGCAGTGAGCGCTGCGGGCGTTGCCAGGGGATGAAACAGCTGCTGATCAAGAATATTTGGCACTATGGCACTGGGATAGTGATAGTGCTGAAATACCTGCTGTAAAAACGCCGACGGCACCAACACCTTGCTGACCCGGCGCAATGAAAAGTGCACCACGGGCCAGCTTTTAGCAAAGAAGGTTTCTGCGTGGCCGCCACGGTAGTTGATGAGTACGGGGGTGTTTCTCAGCCAGCCCAGCCAGATAGCCGGGCTGGCAAACAAATGCCAGGACCAGCCCGAGTTTGCCATCACATGCACCAACTGCGCCCGGCCGATAGCCCGGTACAACAGCGCGAGATAAGGCACCAGGCGAAACAGCGCCCGAATGCCGGGCAGGCGACTTACCCAGGCCGGGCGATAGGGGGCGTTAACCGCCACCAGTTCTACTTGTGTGCCGGCTTGCAGTAATAGTTGTTGTAGCTGACGGGTTTGGTTAGCCATACCACCGGCAGGTGGTGGTATGGGCCCAACCAGACACAACTTTATGCCCTTTAGCTCAGCTGTCATGTAACAGCCTTGCGTAAAGTTGCTGGTAGGGCCGGGTAGTTGCGGCCCAATTACGCTCATTGCTGACAAAGGCGATGCCATTTTCAATGATCTGCTGGTGATCGCCGATATTTTTCAGAATACGGATGGCTTGCTCGGCTAAATCATCGACATTATCGCGCTGGAACAGCCAGCCAGTTTTACCATGTTCAATCAGCTCCAGATGACCCCCCACATCGGATGCCAGCAGCGGCATGCCCTGCGCCATAGCTTCAAGCGGTTTAAGTGGAGTGACCAGCTCGGTCAGGCGCATGGCTTTGCGCGGGTACACCAGCAAGTCGACCAGGCTGTAATATTTCATCACCTCCTGATGCGGCACCCGCCCCGGCATAATCACGGCGTCCTCAAGCTTAAGTTGCTGCACTAACTGCTCCAGCGCCTGTTGTTGTGGCCCACCACCGACCAGCAACAGGCAGGTATCTGGCAGCGTTTGGCGAATTTGCAGCAGGGCTTTGATCAACAAATCCAACCCCTCATAGGCATAGAATGAGCCCAAAAAGCCCAGCACTCTTTTGTTTTTTAACTTAAGTTGCTGTTGCAGTTGCAGGTTTTTTTCATTGATGCGACTAAACTGGGCGGGGTCAACGGCGTTGGCAATCACGGTAATTTTGTGGCTGTCGATACCGCGGTCAATCAGATCCTGTTTTAGGCCCTGGCAAATGGTGGTAATGGCATCGGCGCGTTTTGCTACATAGGTCTCTAGCGCCCGGGTGAGCCGATAGCGCAGGTCGCCCTCTTTACAACTGCCATGATCGACGGCGGCATCTTCCCAGAAAGCGCGGATTTCATACACCACCGGCAGTTTTACCTGCTTTGCCGCCCACAGTGCGGCCAGACCATTTAATGCCGGCGAGTGAGCGTGTAGCACGGCCGGTTGTTCCAGCCTTACCACCTGTAAAATGCGCTGTTTTAGTGCCAGCACCACGGCCAGCTCTTTTAGTACCGGCAGCCGCCAAAACCAGCTGCTGTAGGGTTTGGTGCGATAAAAGTTCAAACCATCGGCTTGTTCCATCGCGTTGTCGCTGTGCGGATGCTTTGGGCTGGTGACATGACAGGTTTGATAGCCCAGGTTGTGCTGCTGGGTTAACAGGGCACGCGAGCGAAAGGTGTAGCCGCTGTGTAGCGGCAGCGAATGATCGAAAATATGCAGAATTTTCATCAGCCCGCGCGCTCCAAAAAGGCGGAAAACATCAGCAGGGTCCATAAAATGGCGCTGTTGTCTTTAATAGCGCGCTGATGATCGCTCAGTAGCTGGCTAATCTCGGCCATATTGAAGTAGCCACTTTGCTGCATCACCTCTGACAGCAATTTATCCTGCAGCTTTTGTTGCAGCGGGCCGCGAAACCACTCTGAGAGTGGCACGGCAAAGCCCATTTTTTTACGGTACAGCACATCTGCCGGTAAATAGGGCTCCAGCGCCCGTTTTAAGGTGTATTTCCCGACGCCGTCATGCAGGTTAGCGTCTGACTGTGCAGTAAAGGCCCATTCAACAAATTTATGGTCTAAAAACGGCACCCTGACTTCCAGTGAATGGGCCATCGAGGCGCGGTCAACCTTGGTTAAGATATCGCCGACCAGATAGGTTTTCATATCCAGATACTGGGCAATTTTCATCGGGTCCAGATGCTGCACCTTGTCACCATAACGGCGAAACACCTGCAACGAGTTATAGCCGTTAAGCTGTTGCTTAAAGCTGGTTGAGAACAGCCGCTGCCGCTGATCCTGGCGCATAATGGCGATAGAGTTGTGGTAAGCCGCTACGGTGTCCAGTGCCAGTGACTGAAAGGTGGTTTTCGCCCGTAAAAAGCGCGGTGCCCAATCAAGCTTAGGATACACCTTGCCCAAAAAGCCAAATAACGGCCGGCGCAGCCACAGCGGCAGGGCCTTACGCAAGCGCTCTTCATGCAGGTGCAGTTTATAACGGCGATAACCGGCAAACAGCTCGTCAGCGCCGTCACCACTTAACGCCACGGTAACATGCTTACGTGCCATCTGGCAGACTCGGTAGGTAGGAATGGCTGAGCTGTCGGCGTAAGGCTCGTCGTATAAATCGGCCAGTTTGTCCAGCAGTTCAAAATCGTTCTGGCTGACTATATCTTCGTGATGGTTTGTCTGATAACGCGCGGCAACCTGACGGGCAAAGTCAGTTTCGTTAAATTCCGGGCTGTCAAACCCAATAGAGCAGGTGTTGACTGGCTCGTCTTGCAGGCCAGCCATCATGGCGACCACGGCGCTGGAATCGACACCACCGGATAAAAACGCGCCCAGCGGTACTTCGGCTACCAGACGGATCTGCACGGCTTCACGTAAACGGCGGATAATATCCTCGCTCAGCTCCTGCTGGGTTAGGCTATGCTGCCAGTGGCTTGGCACATCCCAATACTGCCTGGGTTCAGGCAGCTGTTTATCGCCATAGCGCAGCAGCAGCGTATGGCCGGGGGCCAACTTGTAACTGTGCTGGTAAATGGTATGCGGCTCTGGCACATAACCAAAGCTAAAGTAGTCTTCAATGGCGCTGTCGCGCAGTTGATGCACAAACTGTGGGTGCTGGCGCAGCACCTTAAGCTCAGAGCCAAACAGCAACTGGCCGTTATCTAACAGGCTGTAAAACAAGGGTTTTACGCCCAGACGGTCACGGGCTAAAAACAGGCATTGTTGTGTTTTATCCCAAATGGCAAAGGCGAACATACCACGTAAGTGCTGCACACAGTCCGGACCCCATTCCAGCCAGGCATTAAGAATGGTTTCGGTGTCGCCTGCGGTAGCAAACTGATGGCCTTTTTCCTGCAACTGTTGGCGTAATTCGCGATAGTTATAAATTTCGCCGTTAAACACGATCCAGGCTTGCTGGTTGGTGCTCTGCATCGGCTGCGGGCTGCCGGCAATATCAATAATGGATAAACGCCGGTGGGCCAGGCCAATACCCGGGCCATAGAAATAGTCGCCGGCGTCGGGGCCCCGATGCCACTGGCTGTCATTCATTTTGCTGAGAATGGTGCTGTCAGGCTGCTGCTGACTATTCAGCTGATAAATTCCTGCGATACCACACATGGTTAGCGTTGCGTCCTTGTTATGTCGTAAATCCGTCTATAGCGGTTTACCATCGTATCTATACTAAAGTGCTGATGGCAATGGTTTTTTACCAACTCTGCGTCGGTTTTTAATGCCTGTGGCTGCTTAAGGTACCGAAGCATCGCTTGCATTAAGGCCTGAGCGTCACCGGAGGGCACCAGATTAGTATGGCATAGGGCCGGTGGTAACAGATCCGGATTACCGCCCACGGCAGTGGCGATAACCGGGGTGCCCGCCGCCATCGCTTCCAGCAGGGTGTTGGAGATCCCCTCGGCTAACGATGGCAGCACAAAGACATCGGCGGCCTGCATTACACTGGTAATATCCTGACGCTCGCCGCTAAAGTGGACCTTGTCGCTGATGCCAAGCGCCTGGCTTTGCTGCTCTAACACTGCCCGGCACGGGCCATCGCCAACCAGCACCAGCCGGGCTGTACCGCTAAACTGTGGTGCTTGCTGAAGCAATAGTGCAAAAGCGCGTAGCAACAATGCATGGTTTTTTACCGTGGCGAGGCGGCCGACGCTGACAAAAAGCACAGGCGCAATGCTTTGTGAGTGTGGCCAAAGTTGTACCGGCGCTGCCGCAGCAAAGCGCTCAACATCGACACCGTTACATATGCGGCTAAGCCTTGCTGCCGAGATGCCGATTTTATTGCGTAGATACTGCTCAGATTCGGCCGACAGGCAGATAAAGTGGTTAACGAAGCGCTGGAACAAGCGCCTGATCAGCTGGTTTTTCTTACTGCTGCCGCCGATATCCGTACTATCCCAACCATGCTCACCATGCAGGCGCAGTGGCACCTTGCGCCACCAGCCTACAGTTTGCAGCTCCAGCGTCGCCAGATTGCGGCTGTGCAGCACGTCGGGTTTCAGCTGTTTTAACAGCTGATTTAACCGGCTAAAGGTGCCCCAGTCGTGGCCGGGCGCCTTATCTAAACAATAAAACCGGACATTGCCTGTGGTTATGCGGGTGGCAAACTTAGGGTCGTGGCCGCTAAGGGTAATAATGCTGTGTCTAAACTGGCCGGCCGGCAAATGATTAATTAAATTTACCACACCGTTTTCCAGCCCACCGGTACTGAAGTGCCAGATTAAATGCGCAATATGCACAGGCGGTTGCTCAGTCATAAGCGCCACTCTGTTGCTGCAGTGACCGGGTCTGTGTAGACTCGGCAAGGTGTTCGGCCGCATCAAGCAAGACGCTGACATTTGTCTCAGTCATTTTGCCTTTGCTTGAGGTGGCAATGACTGCCGCCGTTGAGCTGTCGTCAGTAAGATAAGCCGTCGCCTGATAAAGTTTGGTATTAAGCTCAGACGCTGTGCGCCTTTCACCAACCTGATACCAATAGATAAGCGTTCTGTACTCGCCGATTAGGTTACGCAGCTCCAGTAAGGCGTAATTGGCGCTGTGCCGGCGCTGCTTTACCTGCCAGACTTGCTTGTCAAACAGCTGATTACTCCAGCTTATCAGTTCGCCCTGTGTCTGTTTATTGGCATACTGAGCGTAATAATACTCAATGTTGTTCTTGTCCTGAGCGCTGAGATAACTCTGGCTGCTGTTAAAGCGGATGCCCCAGTTAGACTCCACAGTGCCTGAGGCAACAAAGGGCAGGCTAAGCTGGTTGGCCTGTATCGGCGCTGCACTGACCTGCAGTGACGCGCGAAAGCTGAGTGTAAGTGCCAGCACGCCTATGGCAGCAATTAGTGGTACAGACAGTTGCCATGATGTTGCCGGCGAGTTTTGGCGCGGTTTATTAGGCGCTGGCTGTGCTGTGAGCGGATCAGCGAAACGCGCGCCCAGCCAGAAACCGGCTAACAGCACTAAACCAAAAAATAGCCAGCCGTACAGGTAATGGTCAGCACCAAACCCCAGCTGCATGTTGGACTTTTCACCAATAAACACCAGCATAAAGGCCCGTACGCCGTTGGCCAGCACTGACAGGACAGCCATAAAACCAACAAACAGAAACTGCTTCCACCACTTGCGATAGTGTAAGTGAGCAAACAATACCGAGATGGCCAGCGCCGCGATTAAAAATCGTAAACCTGAGCAGGCTTCTGCCACTTCAAATAAGCCAACCGGTGTGGCCAGATACAAACCTTCACGGTATACCGGGATTTGCACCAGATGCAGCATCATCACCGTAAGGTCGGCAGTGATATTTTGTAGAAAAGGTGACAGCTCTTCACCAAAGGGCAGCAGAAAAATCAGATAGGCCAGTGCGAAACGGTGCTGGTAACTGCGCTGATTACCCAGCAGCAGCCAGATAATAGCCTGCAGGCTTAACACAGCAGCACCATGCATTAGCAACGCCAGGTCAGCCGCGAAGCCAAATAGCCAGATGGCTTGCAGCAGCACAATAGCAAGCAGCGGCAACCACAACCAGCGCCGGTCAATTGATGTCTGTGGCAGCTGATGCCGCTTTTGCCAGAAGAAATACAGGCTGATCGGTAAAATTAAATAACAATGGTTATAGGTGGCAGAGCTGCGCCAGACCCGCTCCATATCTAACCAGGTGCTGGCGTAAAGCGTAGCGTAGATGCTCACAAGCAGTGCCATAGCCGCCAACCAGAGAATACGCTGCATGCCGGCTGTCATAGCGGATACTCTGCTTCAATCAGATGGGGCAAAGCCGCCAGCGTGCGAGGCCAGGTAAAATGCTCCAGGATCCATTGCCGGTTGGCGGGCGCAGGTTGTGCTGCCAGCAGCTGCAAACAAGCCTTGCTGAACTGCTCTACACCGTCGGCAACGAGGGCATTGGCATTTAGAGGGGCATTAATCCCCTCCATCGCCATCGGGCTGCAAACAACGGCTTTGTTCATTGCCATCGCCTCGAGCACTTTATTTTGAATGCCGCGGGCAATTAACATCGGGGCGACGGCAAAGCGTGCTGCCGCCAGATACGGCCGCACATCGGCGACTCTGCCGGTGACTACCACACCACTTTGCCGGCTAAGCGCCTGCACATCGGCAGTGGGGTTGCCACCGACAATCCAAAACTGTAACTGAGGTTGATGTCGCCGTAATACCGGCCAAACGTGTTGGCAAAACCAGCACACAGCGTCGACATTGGCCCAGTAATCCATGGCGCCGGTAAAGACAATAAAATTCGCCGGTAATGAGTTCTCAGCGCATGTGATGGGCGCATCGGGGCTAAAGTAATCTGTATCAACGCCATTAAGTAAACTGAGCACCTTTGACTGTAAATCTGGCGCTAGCAGGTGACGAAAAGCGCTGGCTTCATCTTCTGACACAAACAAACTGCGGTCAAAGCGTTGGCAAATGGCCAGCTCATATTGCTGTAGTAAGCGCGCTTCGCGTTGATAAAACCATTTTTTTACACCGGCGGACTTAGCGGCATACTGGCGCCATTTGTCTGAGTCAATATCAACAAAATCAATCACCCGGGTTAATTGGGCAAAATTGGCACCGTCAGCGTACTGCGCCATTGACGAGGAATACACCAACACCTTTTGTATGCCGTAACGGGCCTGGGTTTGGCTGACCCAGGCAGCCATTTGCCGCTGGTAGTAGTAGGGCAGCGTAATCGCCTTGGCGCTGATAAAACCACTCAGGCCGCTTAACATTGCCCGCCACTTGGACAGCTTTAAACAACAGACTGTTTCGCACCACTGCTGCAGGCGGCTAATGTATTGCCGGTCAAAGTCATCGTCATAAAAGCAGCCCAGATGTACCTGGTAGCGCTCGCTTAGTGCTTTAAGTAAATGAAAGGAGCGGATCTTATCGCCTTTATTCGGCGGATACGGAATACGGTGTACCAGTAGCAGTAGCGGCGGTTTTGGCTGGTTCATCCCAGATACCTCGACAACTGAGGGCCAAGCCATTGGCTGACTGTTAAGGGCAGCTTTTGCCACAGGCTGATAAACAGCCGATATTTCGGGTTATTCGGGCTTAAATTAGGCAGCTCGCTGGCCGTGATCAACTGGTATTGATAGGGCAGCTCTACCGGTGTCATACCCCAGTGCTTTTTATATTGATAAGCTCCGGAATCTAGTTTGCTGCGGCCAAAATCGTAACGGTCACAGCCTTTGTTCTGTCTGGCATGGCACATCAGTTGGTAATACATAAAGTCGTTACTTTTCAGCGATTTTGCTTCACTGATGCCGCCGCCGTAATAGGGCAGTACCTCGCCTTTGAAATAAAAGCTCAGTACCGACGACACCGCTTGCTGTTGCTTACGCACAGTCAAAATTTCGCTCTGCTGCGGAAAGGCTTGCAAAATGCTGTTAAAAAACGCTTTGCTAAACACCGGCGTGCCTAAGTTGCGTACGCTTTCTGAATAGGTTTGGTAAAAATCTTCGCTTTGATTATCAAGCGTATAGTCTAAAGATTCGTTAAGCGCGTGACGAATAACCGCACGCTGCTTTTTCTTGATGTTGGCTAAAATGAGCTCTGGGCTGTCGGCCAGCTCGCAGGCGAAGTAGGCATGCTGGCTGCGGGTAATGAACTGATTATCCTGTGCTGTTTTGTAGCGTAGCTCCAGGTGTTGCACCTTAAGACGTTGTGCCAGCTTTAGCGCTTCTTGTTCTAAAAAGCGTTTGGCAGCCTCTTCGCCTACCGCCCCGCCATAAACACAAAAGGGTGTCGAGACTAACGCATCACCAAATAAACGGCTTTTTACCCGGGCCAGCGGCAACACTGCTAAGATATTGCCAGCGACAGTGGCGTACAGGTAATAGCATTTATGGCCTACCGCCGTAATCACGTCCTGCCAGGCAGCTAAATGAAAAAAAGTACCGTCATGCTGCGCTGTGACAAATTCATCCCATGCTACGGCGTGCTCGTCCCTGAGCGACAATGTATTCAGCTGATACATCTCAATCCCTTAATACGTTAAGCAAAGTACGGCTGATAAACTTCCTGCATACTGCGCCATTTATAATCTTGTAACAGCCGCACCAGTTTGGCTTCCATCCGCGTTAGATTGGTGTAGTGCCTGAACCGAGATTTCAATGGCGCCTGATTAAATCTGGGTTGTCCGGGGTCGATTTCCCAAGGATGAAAGTAAAACATATAAGGGCTGCTACTGTGCTTCAGATAACTGTCGATACACTTTTTACTCAGCCAGTAGGGCAACAGCCGAAAGTAACCGCCGCCTGCTATAGGCCACTGTTTGCCGGCCTTGTTTAGCACTGGCATTGGGCATTCCCAAATACCTTCATCACGTTTGTACGGTTGCTGAGGCCAGTCCGGTGTGCCATATAAATCGTGTACCACCGGATAAGTGCTGGAGCTGTACAGGTAGCCTTCTTGTTGTAGCAGTGCAAAAGCCCATTCATTGCTTTTGTTGATAGAAAAGCTGGGCGCGCGGTAACCCAGGACTGCTGCGCCGGTCAGATCTTCCAGCAGCGCTTTGGCGCGATGGATATCCTGCTGAAACTCTGCCGCGCTTTGCACTGTGGCTTTGGCATGAGCATAACCGTGGCTGGCCACTTCATGTCCGGCAGCGTGAATTTTTTTAACCAACTGTGGAAAACGCTCGGCAACCCAACCCAGGACAAAAAAGGTTGCGGTTGCCTGATGGTCAGCAAATTGCTGCAATAAAATATCGGTATTACGCTCAACCCGCTGCGGCAGGCTATGCCACTGCGTTTGGCTTATCGTGGCATCAAACGCCGCCACGTGAAAATAGTCTTCGACATCAACGGTCAGTGCATTACATCTTGGCTCTGCTAACTGCATTATGACTAGCGTCCTTTACCGAATAATACTATTTCTACGGTTCTGACCAGGATCATCAAGTCCAGCATCAGGCTGCGATGTTTAATGTAATACAAATCGAATTTAAGCTTTTCCTGTGCGTCTTCTGCGGTGGCGCCATAGGGATATTTCAGCTGTGCCCAACCGGTTAAACCTGGTTTCACGTTATGACGCTGATTGTAATACGGAATGTCTTTTGCCAGTTGACTGACAAACTCAGGACGTTCAGGCCGTGGGCCAACAAAACCCATATCACCTGAGAGTACGTTTAACAGCTGAGGTAGCTCATCAATGCGGTACTTGCGAATAAAACGGCCGACGCGGGTCACCCTGTCATCATTTTCAGTTGCCCAGCGTGCACCATTTTTCTCGGCGTCGGTGCGCATACTGCGAAACTTAACGATATAGAAAGGTTTACCGTCATAGCCAACGCGCAGTTGCCGGTAAAAAATAGAGGCACCGGTTTTATAGCCGTCTTCCAGATAGATACACAGCGCCGTGATCAGCATTACCGGCCAGGTTACTGCCAGCATCAAAACCGCCAGCACGACGTTGAGTTTGTAATCCAGGTTGGTTTTAAAGGCATGGTTAAGTTCCAGGCCGTTGGCATAAATCACCCAGCTTGGGTATATCAGGTTAACAGCAATTTGGCCGGTTTCGCGTTCAATAAAATCAAGAATTTCAATCACATCAATACCGCGAGTTTTACATTTAAACAAATGCTCAACCGGCAACATGTTACGCCGCTCATCACAGGCGATTACCAGCTGATCAATGCGGTGCTCCTGCACAAACTGAAACAGGTCATTTTTGTAGTCGAAATGCGCCAGACGGTGAGAGGGGATGCCAGCGTCTTTATCGCCTTCAATTGGGGTAAAACCAATAATGTCGAAGTTACGTTTGTCGACACTGCGGCGCATCCGCCGTTCAATAATAGAGGCGCGCTCGCCGGCACCTAACACCAACACCCGACGGCGGCTGATGCGGGTAATGTCGTGATAGTGGAAAAAGGCTCTGAAGCCAGATAACAAGGCGGCAGCCAGCGCCGAAGCACCAGCCAGATAGGCTGTGCCAATGTGTAATGACGGGAATAACTGAAAAACAATAAGCTCAAGTAAAATAGCGTTAAACAGCAGGGTTATCACAACGCGCTTGATAATGCCTTTCTGGCCTTCCCGCAGTTTCTGGTCATATAACCCGACCGACAATGCACATAGCATAACAGACGCCGCAAACAGTACGGCGTTTAGCAGCTGGTGTTCAAAGGAGACGGCAAACAGGTATTTATCATGGAGATAACTGGCAAGCATACTGGCGACTAACAGTAAAGTTACTTCACCCAGTAAAAACAGCTTATCGGCAATCGTATTTCGTCCGTAACGACTTGCTTTACTCATAACGACATCCTTGTTGCATCCATTGCGTACAGGCTGTTGCAGGATAGCAATGCTACCACGCTGCAAAAGTTAGCTCGCTAATTATACTATTTTTAAAAAAAAACAGAAATTAAATTTTCGTTTTTTGCAGCACAAGCGTAAATTTTTAAGTTATATTAGTTAGGCATCAGCATAAGGATGAGTAATATGATGGCAAGATCTGCGAAAGGAATGTGCGGTTTTTGGGTGTTATTCTGTTGGTTTATCAGTGGTTGCAGTAGCAATACCTTGCCTGGCGCCACTGTGCAGAGTTCACTTACCACCTCAGTTGAGAACTATCAGTATCTGGTAGGCCCCTTAGATAACGTATCTATCTTTGTCTGGCGTAATCCCGAGTTGTCCGGCACCTTTATTGTCAGGCCTGATGGCAGAATTTCAACGTCGCTGGTCGAGGATGTGCCTGTCAGCGGCAAAACCCCTACTCAAATCGCCCGCGACATGGAGGCGATACTCAGTAAATACATCCGTGACCCGGTAGTCACCGTATCGGTTACTAATTTTGTCGGCCCCTACAGTGAGCAGGTGCGTGTTATTGGTGCAGCCACTAATCCCAGAGCAATCAATTACAATCAGTATATGACGTTACTGGATTTGATGATTGAAGTGGGCGGCCTGACTGAGTTTGCTGATGGTAACGGCGCTAAGTTGGTCAGAGTGGTAGAGGGTAAACAACAAACATTTGAATTACGGCTGGATGATCTGATCCGGGAGGGAGAAATCAGCGCTAACGTTGATATTTTGCCGGGAGATGTCGTGATAATTCCTGAGGCTTGGTTTTAAGCGCTAAGCCTCGGAAAAGCAGTAACAGTTCAGGGAGCGATAAATGAGAGAACTGCAACAAGCTATAGAGCAGGTGCAAACTTATCTACAAGGAGTGTGGTTAAGACGCCGCTATATTGTCATTACCGCCTGGCTGGTATGCCCGGCAGGTTGGTTTTTTGTTTACAACATGCCGCCGACCTTTGAAGCCAGCGCCAAATTATATGTAGAAACCAGCACTGTATTGCAGCCGCTATTGCAAGGCTTGGCACTGCGTACCAATAGCGATGATGAAATTAAACTGATGGCCCGCACCTTACTCAGCAGGCCCAATCTGGAAAAAATTGCCCGCGCGACCGATTTAGATATACAGGCCAAAGACGATAAATCCTTTGAAAGCCTGATAGACAGCTTGCAGTCGAAGATAAAAATATCGGCGTCTGGCCGTGAAAACATTTATGTGATTGCTTACAGCAACCCTCAGCCACAGTTGGCATTAAAAGTGGTACAAGAGACATTAAACAACTTCGTTGAGGGCCGGTTGGGGTCCAGCCGGGCGGACTCTCAGACTGCAGAGCGCTTTTTGAACGAGCAGATTGCGGATTATGAGCGTCGTTTGATGGAAGCGGAAATTAGACTGTCGGATTTTAAGAAGAACCGGCTCAGTTTGTTGCCAGGCAATGAAAGTGATTACTACGGCCAGATTAGCAGTGAAAAAAAGCGTCTGGACGAAGCCCGTTTGGGATTGCGCGAGCTGGAGACCCGGCTTAGCTCAGCGCGCAGTCAGCTGGAAGGGGAAGAGCCGGTATTTGGTGTCATGCCATTTTCCTCCGGCAGCGCCTCGCGCCAACCTACTCAGTTTGACGACCGGATCCGCAGTTTACAGTCACAGTTAGATAACTTATTGATCCGTTATACCGAGTTTCACCCGGATGTACTGGAAACTAAACGTTTGCTGGCACAGCTGGAGCAGCAGCGTGATGAAGAGTTGATGGCAATGGCGCAGTTTTCCTCAGAAAATCCGCAGCAAAGTGCCGGGTTAAATCAGAACGCGGTTTATCAGGAGTTGCGTATCAGTGTTGCCCGGCTGGAAACCGAAGTTGCCTCAGCACGGGTTAGAGTGAAGGCGTTTGAAGACGCTGTCGCCACGTTGGAAAGCAAACTTAACCTTATTCCGGAGATCGAAGCCGAGTTTACCGGCTTAAACCGCGATTACGATATTACCAAGTCAAAATACGAGGCCTTGCTGGCCAGACGGGAGTCGGCTGAGCTGTCGCGTCGGGCTGATGCCTCAGAGCAGGATGTACAGTTTAATATTATTGAGCCGCCAAGGGTGCCATTAACGCCATCAGGGCCAAACCGTGGCTTGTTTTATACCATGGTACTGATAATCGGTATTGGTGCCGGCGTATTTATGGCGTTTTTACGCAGCCTGATTTCGCCGGTATTAACCCGTGCCTCGCAATTGCAAAGTATTACTGATTTGCCGGTGTTTGGCGTTGTGTCACATACCGAGAAGGCGACAATTTTGCGACAGGTCAGAATGCACTTTGTTTATTTTGCCTTATTAAGTGGGGGCTTACTGCTATGTTATGCCGCGCTGTTAAGTAATGAGGTGTTGTTTGGACGTTCAGCAGAACTGTTGTTGAGGGTGATCCGGTGAGTATTATTGAAAAAGCCATTAATAAACAGGCAGAATTCCCGGCTAAGCCACGTGACACCTCAATTGAACGCGCCCAGCAGGAGCACAGCCCGGCTCGGTCAGACGTTTTTATTGAGCCTGCAGCCGAAGCACCGTTAAACGCTGAGGTGTTCACCAAGGCAGAAACTGCGCCGCCAGTTGAGGAGCCAGCCAAGCCGGTACGGGACCATAAGGCAACTGTGACGCTTAACTTACAACAGTTAGAGCAACGTAATTTTGTCTCCTTGTCCAGCGAGCGGCGGCTTATTAATGAAGAGTATCGGGTAATAAAACGTAAGCTGATTAATAACGCTGTGGGGGCATTAAGTCAGACATTAAAACATCCCAACCTGATTTTGGTCACCAGCTCACGGCCGGGTGAAGGAAAAACCTTTTCTGCCATTAACCTGGCATTGAGTATTGCTCTGGAACAGGATAAAACGGTACTGCTGGTCGACAGCGATGTGTTGCGGCCAAGCGTGTCAAAAACTCTGCAAATTCAGCATGATGTTGGTCTGACAGACTATTTGTTATCCGACAAAATTGGCGTATCTAACATTATGTTAAGTACTAATGTTGAGCGGTTAAAAATTATCACCGCCGGCCGGCCTCATCATTTGTCCACCGAGTTGTTAGCCAGTGAGCGGATGGAAATGTTAGTGAACGAGTTCGCCACCCGTTACCATGATCGGATTGTTATTTTTGATGCGCCACCGCTGCTGGGCGTCAACGAAACTGCAGTTATGGCATCGATGTGTGGGCAGGCTGTTATCGTGGTCGAGGAAAATCATACTAAGCTGTCAGAAATTGAGCAGGCGGTAGCTTTACTACCAAAAGATATCGCGACCGGCTTTTTAATTAATAAAGCTCATCGTAATCAGGGTAAAGGCTATGGTTACGGCTATTATTATGGCGCCAATTAAAACTGATAAGATGCCGGGCTACCCAGTTAGACTGCCGTTGTTGTTGCTGGCGCTAAATCTGACGGGTGTGGCCTCGGTAATGGCTGCAGAGGTGCAGATTAAACCGGCTGTGACGGCCAGTGGCTATGGCTTCTGGTTGCGACAGGACGAAACCGGTGGCGGTTTGGATAAGGGGCTGGCAGCGCTGTTATCTCCGACGCTGGGGATTAATGCAACGGGTAAACAATTATCTTCTGCGCTTAGCCTGAAAAATGAATCTGTTTGGTACGACGACAGCCAGCGCTCGCATAAAAGTTTGTCCAGTTATAACTGGCGCAGTCAACTTACGGCGTTGGATGAGCGGTTCAGGGTAGGGCTGAGCGCCAGCTCGGCACACCGTATTCGTAATTCGCAAGCCGGCGTGTTTTCCGACATTATTACCGGTTCGGATAATTTATCGAAAACATCCAGTCTGGGCGCCAATCTGGGCCTGTCGACAGGGGCAAGTGCCGATGTATACAGCCGGCTTGGGCTGGATTATCGCCGCTTGCGCTCCGACACACCCGAGCTTGATGATGGCATAGGCAATTTTGCTAACGATGCCTATACCACAACCTTGGCAATGGGCAGCGCTGATCGGCAGTCTGCCCTGTTTTGGCAAGCCAGTGGCAGCTATCGTAAAACGGATCGTGAAAGTGGCGAAAGTTTTACTGCTAAGCAGGCCGCAGCGACCGGAGGGGTGCCGCTGTATCGTAACTTATCGGCGATAGTCAGAGGAAGTTATGACAATAACGAAGCCGGTCGTAGCTACAACAATGAGTTTGTCTCTTACGGCGCGGGCTTGGAATATAAGATTGGCCGCGCATCGCGCATCAGCGTCAGCCGAAACCGGGCGGTGATCACCAGTAACAGTTCTCCAGATCTGGAAGTGCGCGAAACCTACACCGCCGCTGAGGTGTTTTTAGCCCCCAGCCGCCGCACATCGCTATCCTACACGCTGGACCGACGCTATACCGGACGCACTGCCGTGATGCAGGGCAGCTATCAGCTGCGTTTCCTGTCATTGCGTTTATCGCTGTCTGACACCGTGCAAACCTTATCAACGCTTGATGAAGTAACTGAAGATCTGGGCATTTTCGTCTGCCCGGATACGGCTGCGCAGTTCAGTGATTGCTTTCGTCCGCCGACGAACAATTATCAGCTACAAACCGGCGAAAGCTTCCGGCAGTTATTTGGTACCGAATTAGAGCTGTCTGAGCAAATTATTAATCGTCGGTCAGCGTCTTTTGCAGCCGGTTACAACCGCAACAGGCTGGCATTGAACCTGCTGGTTAGCCGCAGTGAAGATGATTATGTTGAATCAGGCCGGCAGAGTGAGCGCGATACCATCTCGTTACAATCTAGCTGGCGGTTAACACCCCATGCCAGTTTGCTGCTAAATGCACGTTACTACGATATTGACTATGGCACAGAGCAACGAGCCGATAAAAATCTGTCGCTGGAGGGGGGAATTAAATACCAGCTTAACAGCAGGGCAGATGTCAGTGCGATGTTCCGTCGCATTGAACGTGATTCTACCCTGGCTAGCCGGGATATCTCCGAAGACCGGGTCTGGCTGAGTCTGAGCCAACGTTTTTAACCGCACCCTTAGTCGGTGTTGTCGTTGTTTTCCCGGCTGTTTAACAGTTGCTGTTGACGTTTTAACAGGGCATCCAGTTCTTTCGCCATTTTCAGCTTTTGTTCCAGCTCATTGTCCAGCATCGCAGTCAGCTCATGCAGCATGGTTTTAGATGATACTGAAGCTGAAGCAGCTGGAGCTGGGGTTGGGCTGGTCGCCGGCATAGCGATAGCGGGCTGATTCGCAATTTCCTGCGCCAGTTCGTCCAGCACCATTTGTACTGCATCAGCGTCAATGACCGGCTGCTCTTCTAAATAACCAAACAACAAAATACGGTCCATCACTGTATTGATTTTGCGTGGTATGCCGCGGCTGTAGCGTTGGATCAGCGGGTAGCATTGGTCGGACAACAAACTGCTCTGGCCGCCAGCTTGCTGCAGCCGATACTGAATATAGGCTTTAGTGTCTTCTTCGGCAAAAGCCGATAAGTTAGACGAGGCGATAATGCGCTGGCGAAACTGCTCCATGTTCGGTGCCTGGATAATGGCATTTAGTTCGTTTTGCCCCAGCAGAAAGCTTTGTAGCAGTGGTTTGCCGTTAAGCTGAAAGTTAGACAGCATTCTTAGTTCTTCAATGGCTGCCAGTGGCAAGTTCTGTGCTTCATCCACTAACAACAATGCACGACGGTGCTGGGCATGTAACCGTTTTAAATAACTGTAGATGGCATCAAGATAACTGGCTTTGTTGTGCTCAGTGACCACCAGATTAAAACTGGAGGCAATCATACGGATCAAATCATCCGGCTCAAGCTTTGAGGTGACAATTTGCTTGGCAATAATTTCATCCTGGTTTAACTGCGCCAGTAATTGGTTGGCAATAGTGGTTTTGCCGGTACCGACATCGCCGGTAATAACGATAAAACCCTCACCTTGTGATAAGCCATATTGCAGGTAGGCCAACGCCCGTTTATGCAGTTTGCTGGCGTAAAACAAGTGTGGACTGGGGGTAAGTTGAAATGGGCGATCCCTGAACCCGTAGTACTTCTCGTACATAATGACGTTTCCTTTATAGTGACACTGAGTGCAAACCCACTCATTCGCCTGCGGTTAGTGTATACAAGAAACGCCAGAAACACGATCCCGCTGATAAAGTTAACCAACAGTTTTTAACCTTTGCTGCGGGCTCCGTCAGCGCATTGTTAGCGCTGCTTATTGGCTAAGTTGTTATTACTGCTGCAATTTCAAGCGAAAAGTGTCGATTAATACAGCGCGGCGTTTAAAAAATGGCCGAACGAAAAAACCTGCAGAAAAAACTGTTGACACATTTTCAGTGGCACCCTAGAATGCGCCCCGTGTTCAGCGCTAATGCAAATTAGTAAAGAACATAAAAGTGTGGGGCTATAGCTCAGCTGGGAGAGCGCTTGCATGGCATGCAAGAGGTCAGCGGTTCGATCCCGCTTAGCTCCACCAAGATTTTTTCGTGCGTCCCCTTCGTCTAGAGGCCTAGGACACCGCCCTTTCACGGCGGTAACAGGGGTTCGAATCCCCTAGGGGACGCCAATTAATCTGCACTTTTAGAATGAATGTCTTTGCGTCCCCTTCGTCTAGAGGCCTAGGACACCGCCCTTTCACGGCGGTAACAGGGGTTCGAATCCCCTAGGGGACGCCACTTCATTATTCTGCTTATCTGTTACTGTGTCCCCTTCGTCTAGAGGCCTAGGACACCGCCCTTTCACGGCGGTAACAGGGGTTCGAATCCCCTAGGGGACGCCACGATTCGTCAAACACATCTAGCACTGCTACTTATTACACCTGATAGTTAAACACTCAACACTCAACACTCAACTGCCCGTCCCTGAGCGTGACGCTTATGGCGTTGGCAATTCATCCAGTAATTTCGCCACAAACACACTGATCTGTGGTTGCGCTTTGGTATTGGGATGAATGCCATCCTGCATCATCAAGTCACTGTTAATTGCTATCTCATCCATAAAAAACGGCCATAGCGTTATGGAAAATTTTTCTGCCAGCGCCGGATAGATCGCACTGAATTGTTGTCCATAGCGTGGTCCATAGTTCGGCGGAATGCGTATTTGCATTAACACCGGCATCGCATTATGCTGCTGCACTAAGGTAATGATTTGGCTCAAATTTGATTTTACGGTGTCGATGGCAAAGCCACGCAGGCCGTCGTTGCCTCCCAGTTCAATCAATACAGCGTCAGGCTGGTGTTGTTTTAACAGCGCTGGTAAACGGGCCAAACCGCCGGCGGTGGTTTCACCGCTGATACTGGCATTAACTAACTGCCAGTCGGTGCGTTGCTGCAGCAGATGAGGCCAGCCCTCGTGCTGCTGCATGCCATAGGCTGCACTTAAACTGTCGCCCAGGATCAGCATTTTTTGCGCTAAGGCAGACTGGCTGAATAACACGATTAACAACAAGAAGATAATACGCATAATGAATACACCTGAAGTTCATATCAACGCGGTTCGGTTGGCTAAGAGTGTCAAACTGACCGAAGGTTCCTTAACTATCCTGCACGATATTAGCCTGACGATCAATCGTGGTGAGACTGTGGCTATTGTTGGCGCCTCGGGCTCGGGTAAATCAACGCTGCTCAGTTTACTGGCCGGACTGGATGTCCCCAGCAGTGGTGAAGTGCATCTGGCAGGGCAGGCACTACACCGGTTATCTGAAGATGAGCGCGCGGCCATCCGTGCTGAGCATGTCGGTTTTGTGTTTCAGTCGTTTTTGTTACTGCCAAGCCTGACTGCGATAGAAAACATTACCCTGCCAGCGGAACTTGCCGGCGTGAAAGACGCGCGCGAGCGGGCGCTGACGTTGCTGAAACAGGTTGGCCTGTCAGAGCGGGCTGATTTTTATCCGGCACAGTTATCCGGCGGCGAGCAGCAGCGGGTTGCCATAGCGCGCGCCTTTATTACCCGCCCTGCAGTGTTATTTGCTGATGAACCTTCTGCTAACCTTGATGCGGTGACCGGGCAAAAAATAGAAGACTTGCTGTTCCGGTTAAATGCCGAGCAGGGCACGACACTGGTATTGGTAACCCACAATGATGAGCTGGCCAGACGTTGTCAGCGGCAGTGCCGGATGCAGGCTGGCCGTTTTATCGACACAACAACACAGGATTTAGCAGATGTGGGCTAGTATTGCATGGCGCTTATTCTGGCGCGAGCTGCGCCGCGGTGAGCTGTGGGTTATAGCCTTTGCCTTGTTTTTGGCGGTCGGCTCTGTGGTCAGTTTAAGCGGTATCACCGAAGGGGTTAAAAGTGCGCTGTTGCAACGCAGCGCCCAGTTTAACGCAGCCGATAAAGTGCTGCGCTCCAGCCAGCCGTTTGATGAGCAGTTATTTGAGCTTGCCGAGCAGCAACACCAGCTTAGTACAGCCAGACAAATGCAGTTTGACTCTATGTTGTTTTCCGGTGATGCGATGCAACTGGCAACCATCAAAGCGGTCAGTAGCAGTTATCCGCTACGCGGAGATTTAGTGCTCTACCGCTCGGAGTTGGTCACAGCCGGCGAAACCGCTGTGTTAACCCCAGGGCAGGTATTTTTTGAGGCGCGTTTATTCGACCTGCTGGGCGTAAAAGTTGGCGACGAGGTGGAGCTTGGCCTGGCCAAATTACAGGTGGGCGGGGTTATTGTTAACGAGCCAGATGCGCCGCTAAGTGTATTTGGCGGCTCGCCGCGTGTGATTATGCACCTGGATGATGTACCGGCGACCGACATTGTGCAACCGGGCAGTCGCATTGGTTATCGTTATCTGTTTGCCGGTGATACTACTGCCTTAGCCCAGTTTGAAGCTGAGGCAAACGACAAACTCAGCGTGCATCAACGCTGGCAAAAGATGGATCGTGAATCGGCCATTGGCGGAGCGCTGGAGCGGGCAGAGCGGTTTTTATTGTTAGCGGGTTTGCTGGGTATTGTGCTGGCAGCTTGTGCTGCCGCCGTTGCCGCCAGCCGCTACAGTCAGCGCCATACGCGGGCTGTGGCCATCGTTAAAGCGCTGGGCGCGACAACAGCGCAAATCAGGCTGATATACGGCAGCCATCTGCTGTTAGTTGTGCTGTTTAGCCTGGTATGTGGCCTGGTTGCCGGACAACTGGCGATTGGTGCCGTACAGTGGGGCATTAACCTCTACATGGCAGACTATCGGGCCGAATTTAGTATCCGGCCATTGTGGTTGGGCGCGTTAACCTGTGTTATCTGTGCACTGCTGTTTGCGGCGCGGCCAATGTGGCGCTTAGCAAACACGGCGGCCATAGAGGTATTAAAACAGCCTGCAGCGCAATTTGTTGTGGATAAACTGCAGTGGCTAACCGGCGCTGCTGCTATCTGGGCTCTGATGTGGTTATTCAGTGGCGAGCTGGTGCTGAGTATCGGATTATTTTTGCTTTGTGCCGGTTTTGCCGCGCTGTTAATAGCGACGGCCGCTGTGATTGTCCGCTTAGTAAAACCTGCCGCCGCAGGGCAGGCCAGTGCGCCTAAACTGGCGATTGCCAACTTGCGCCGGCGTTTATGGGCCAACAGCTTTCAGCTGATTACCTTTAGCCTGGCCATTTTTCTGGCATTACTACTGTACTTTTTGCGTGCTGAGCTTATTGGCCAGTGGCAACGGCAAATTCCTGAAGGCGCACCTAACCAGTTTTTGGTGAATATTAATCAGCAGCAGCGCACGGTGCTGAATAACTTTGCCCGTGAGCAGCAGTTGCAGCTGGATCAATATTATCCGGTAGTACGCGGGCGTTTGCTGTCGATTAACGATGAACAATTGCAGCAAGAGGCCACGAAAGAAGACCGCAGCCAGCAGCGGGTTGGGGTGGGGCGTGAGCTTAATTTAACCTGGCTGACGGCGCTGCCAAAAAATAATCATATTCTGCAGGGTAATTGGTTTACCGAAGGTGCGACAGCACAGGTGTCAGTAGAAGAAGAAATTGCCGAGCGTCTGGAGGTTAAACTGGGCGACAGTCTGGCGTTTTCTATTGGCGGGCAGCAAGTAAGCGCAGTGGTGAGCAGTATCCGCAAAGTAGACTGGAACAGCCTGCAGCCGAACTTTTACATGATTTTAAGCCCGGATCTGCTGGCCGATTTTCCGGCCACCTATATTACGGCGTTTTATCTGCCCGCTGAGCGCAATCAATTACTAAACCAATTGGCGCGTTTGTTGCCAACAGTCAGCGTGATTAGCGTAGATAACATTATCGCGCAGGTAAACGACATTATCGATCAGGTAACAGTGGCGCTGAGCTTTATTTTGCTGATCATTTGTCTGGCCGCGGCATTAGTGCTGGTGGCGCAGGTACAGGCAACACTGGAGCAGCGCGAGCAAGAGCTGGCAATCTTGCGCACACTGGGGGCGCGCTATGCACTACTGCGAAATGCGTTGTTGCTGGAGTTTGCCCTGCTAGGCGCTATGGCCGGTGGCTTTGCAACCCTCTTGGCAGAGCTGATGCTGCTGTTGGTACAGCAGCGGGTATTTGAATTACCCTTTACGCCACACTACAGTTTGTGGTGGATGGGGCCGGCGCTGGGTATCGGTATGGTCACCTTACTGGGTTGGTGGCAATTGCGGCGTTTATTAAGTATTCCGGGCGCGCAGTTAATGCGCCGGGTTCTGCAAGGTTAATCGTAAAGCTGAGGAATGCAGGGCTTAGCCCTGCAAGTCCTGCAGTGCGGGCGCGAGCGTTGCAAACTTAAACTCAAAGCCGGCTTTAACCAAATTAGCCGGCAACACCCGCTGGCCTGTTAACAGTAAGTCGGCCATTTCACCCAGCAATAGCTTTAACACAAAGGCCGGCACCGGGAATATTGCCGGGCGGTGTAACACCTTCGCCAGTGTCTGGCTAAATTCTGTGTTGGTTACCGGGGCAGGGGCGGTGGCATTAAAGGGCCCTGTTAGCGTAGGGTGCAGTAGTAAAAACTCAATGAGCCGCAGCATATCGCTTAAGTGGATCCACGACATATATTGCTCACCGCTGCCCACCCGGCCGCCCAGGCCCAGTTTAAACGCCGGCAACATCTTGGCAAGCGCGCCGCCTTTGGCAGAGAGCACTATGCCGGTGCGAAGCAGACAGACACGGGTTTTATCGCTTTGCGCCTGCAGGGCAATTTGCTCCCAGCGCTGACAGAGTAAATGGGTAAACTCGCAGTGATAATGGCTGAAATCTTCATGGATTAAACTGGCATCCTGCCGGCCATAGATACCAATGGCAGAGCCGCTGATCAGCACCGAGGGAGGCGTGTCAGCGGCATTAATTGCCTGCACCAGCTGTTCGGTTAACTGCCAGCGGCTCTGGCAAAGCCGCTGTTTTTGCTGCGCAGTCCAGCGTTTATCGGCAATAGGCTCTCCTGCCAGGTTAATTACTGCATCCAGCTGATTAAAGTCAACCGCGCTAAGCTCGCTTATCACCTTAGCCTTGTTGCCCAAGCGTTTTTCCGCTTTATGGCTATCGCGGCTTAGCACCCAGAGCTGATGTTGATTGTGCCAGTGTGTTACCAAAGCCGACCCTATCAGGCCGGTACCGCCAGTGAGCAAAATATTCATTGTGGTTACCGTTTGCTGTCAGACGCCTGGCTAAGTATAGAAGCTATTTGTTTACCGACAGAGTCAATGATACTGAGTCGGCAAAGCGCAGCGCATGTGGCTTATCAATTTCAACTTCAGCATAACGCACACTGGGGTGCTCACTGGCAATCGCCAGTACCTCAGCGGTAAGTTTTTCCAGCAACGAAAAACGCTGATGTTCAACCAAAGCAATAATTTTTTTGGTAATAGTGCGGTAGTTAAGTGCTTTATCCATATCATCGCTATTAGCTGCATCAGCTGCGCTGTAATGGATCCTGGCGTTTATTACCACATCTTGTTTATTGTTAATCTCATCTTCTTTAATACCAATAAAGGTACGCAGGCGCAGGTTTTTAATTTTAATAATGGCGGGGTTATCCAATTGCATATAGCGGATTCCAATTAAGTTAGCTTAACAGCCTGATGATACGCCGCTTGCTATGGCCAGGATCAACAGCGGTGGTCAATCAGAGCGATAACTGAAAGCGGGCACCACCCAGTTCACTGTCGTCCAGAGTAAGTTTGCCCGAATAAGACTGCACCAATTCAGCAACAATAGCCAGTCCAACACCATGCCCCTCGTGATAGGTGTCCAATCTGGCGCCGCGCTCAAACAGCTGTTGACGCTTATCTGCCGGCACACCCGGGCCATCATCTTCAATGCTGAGTAGTAATTGTTGATGTTTAGTTTGCACAGTTAGCTCTACCTGATGACGGCAGGCTTTACAGGCGTTATCCAGTAAATTACCCAATATCTCCATTAAATCGGTTTCATCACCGCGAAACACTGCGTTACTGGCGCAGTGCAGCTTAATGTGTACGTTTTTGTGGCGGTAAATTTTATTCAGCGCCGCGATCAGTTTGTCTGCCACCGGCTTGATCTCAATTTGTTTCTTCCAGATATCCTGACCGGAGCTGGCCGCGCGTTTTAACTGGTGCTCAATCATCGAGGTGATGCGATCCAGTTGCTCTTTTAACTCAGGTTGTTGGCTAAGTGCTGAGGTATTAAGTACTGCAACCGGCGTTTTTAACGCGTGCGCCAGGTCGCTTAAATGATTGCGATAGCGCTGTTTCTGCCGGTTTTGGTTGGCCAGCAGCAGGTTTAAGTCTTCTTTGATAATACAAAGCTCGGCCGGATAGCGGCCGGTCAATTGCTCCTGACTGCCGTTTTCGACCCGGCGGATCTCATGGTCCAGCCGTGACAGTGGTTTGGTGGTCCAGTAGTACGCCAGTAACATAATCAGCAGTAATACCAAGCCGATACCAATAAACCATTGCAGCAAGGTGGCGCGAAACGCCAGCTGCGGCGCCATCAGCCGCTCGTCGGTTTGCACAATATGCAGTGTTAAAGGGCGGGTATATTCTTCGGCGTCAAACAGCAATGACAAGGATAGCACCCAGAACTGACCACCCGCTTGGTTCAGTGGCCGGAACAGATGTTCACCCGGCGGTAAATCTTGCCAGGGTGGGCTAAATTGCTGGTTTAACGAAGAGTCGCTTTGCCATACCAATGTCTGCTCGTCAGTAATATAGGCACTTAAGCCAGAGTCTGGCCGATAGAAATCAGGTGCCAGTGCGTTGTTTAGCAGCTCTACCTTATCTTGTGACACACTAAGCTCTGACAGCACCGAATACAGATGCACTTCCAGCTTTTGCTCTGTGTTGGTAATAAGTTGGGTAAAAAAGGCCCGATCAATGGCAACAAAGGAGCTGGGCAACAAAAACAGCAGTAAAAATATACTGACCAAAAGTTGCCGCAGCTTTAGCGATAAGGACATATCAGGCGACAGTCAGAGTGAAACGATAGCCGCGTCCACGCAGGGTCTCGATAGGCTTAATGTCACCTTCGGGGTCCAGCTTTTTCCTCAGCCGCAGGACAAATACTTCTATGACATTACTATCCAGATCAAAGTCCTGATCGTAAATATGTTCGGTCAGCTCAGTTTTGGAAATGACTTTATTAGGGTTCATCATAAAGTATTCCAACACTTTGTACTCATAAGCAGTAAGGCTAACTTCTGCATCGTGCAGCCATACCTGCTGTGTGCGGCTATTCAGCGAAATAGGACCGGCGGCTAGGGTTGGCTCGGGTTGGCCTGCTGCACGGCGGATCAGGGCGTTACAACGGGCTAACAATTCCTCGGTATGAAACGGCTTGGTTAAATAGTCATCGGCACCGGCGTCCAGGCCTTCTACTTTTTCCTGCCAGCTACCGCGGGCCGTCAGCACAATAATAGGTGTTTTTAAGGCTTGCTGCCGTGCCTTTCTGATCAGTGTCAATCCATCCATTTTCGGCAAACCTATGTCGATAATGGCCAAGTCGTACGGGTATTCTGATAATTTAAACCAACCATCATCACCGTCGCTTGCAACGTCGACACTGAACTGCTGCTGTTGTAACTGCTCTTTTATCTGCTGCGCCAGCAAATGTTCATCTTCCACTACCAGTAGACGCATTAATTCCCATCCTTTTTAACACGGCCAGTCTTGCCATCAACCACAACAGTAATCACCCGGCCATCGGGTTGAACCAGTCTTATGCGGTAAAACTCCCGCACAGTTTGTACTTTTACAATACGTCCGGGGTACTGCTGCTGTGCCAGGGCGGCAGCCTGCTCGCGGCTAACCTGCCTTTTGTCCTGCATACTATTAGCGAAGCAGGGGCCAGCTAAAACAAGTACGGCTGTTAGCAGTAATACTCGGGTGCCAAACATGGTTATCTCCATTGTTACAAGCGGTACTTTACCGGACAATTTTAACTGCAGCAATGGTTTGCACCAGTTAGCACCCTGCATCGCAGCGTGCTGTCCTTTGCTATTGGCAGTAAGAGTAGGCGGTTATGTCTTAATTAACGCTGAATGTTAATTGTGCTTAAAATGTATTAAAAGTTGCAAAAATATTGCAAAAGTAAATATGGCGGCTATTTTTATTGGGTTGGCAGTGAAACTTCCGAATACTGATAGTGTGACTTGCGTTTTGGTTATTGTGCCAACCCAAAGCCGTCAGGTTGCAGTACAGGATGTCGTCAGGGACCGGGAGCTACTTAAGGATGAACCATGATGAAACCACTCTATTTTGCCCTTGGCATGACCTTACTGAGTTTAACTGCCAACCTCTGTGCAGCTGAAACGTCGTCCGATAAAGTGACCAAAGCCAGTGCTCAGGCCCATGCGGTGCAGAAAGTATCGATTAACAGTGCCTCTTTAGAACAACTGGATGCTATACCAGGTTTGGGACAGAAAAAAGCACAGGCGGTATTGGACTACATTGCAGCCAATGGCCCGATAAAAGACGAAGCGCAGTTAACCCAGGTAAAAGGCATAGGCGAGAAGTTAGCCGCGAAAATCAGCCCCTATCTGAGTTTTAACTAATTTGCCGCCCTGGGTTAGTCACCCAGGGCTTTCATTTGCTCATTGGCCCACTGCACAGCGGTGTGATAAGCATCAGGCACCTTATCATTGGCTAATTGCAGCGCATTGATCGCAGTTGAGGCCTCATGCCACTGTGCAGTCTCATAAAACTGAATCAACTTGATATAGTCAGCCAGTGTGCCTTTTTTCTCTATCAGGGCTTCTTTGATTTCTTTTGCCAGTGGCAGCTTACTCATAACGCTATCGATAGGCTCATCTAAAATTGCGTCCATTAACGACATTAAGCCGGTAAGAAAGGCCTTGTCGGTATCAACTTTACCATGCAGTTGCGCCAGGCCTTCGGCGAAGCGGGCACGGGTCATTGACATGCGCATCAGCTCTGCCGGCTTATCACTACTGATTTGGGCGGTAAACAACAGTGACAGAAACTTTTTCAGCTCAACCTGCCCAAGCACCACCAAGGCTTGTTTAATGGTTTCTATTTCGGCGCGGCGTTTAAAGATAGCTGAGTTACTGTAGCGCAGCAGCTTGTAAGATAAATGCACATCGCGCTGAAACACCTGAGTAATTTTATTCAGATCCATATCGGATTTAGACGTTTCGTATAATAGCTCTGCCAGCGTCATCTGGGCCGGCGACAAAGCTTTAGACTGCATCATCTCGGGTTTCGAGAAAAAGTAACCCTGAAAATAACTAAAGCCTAAATCCATCGCCAGTTGAAACTCTTCGTTAGTTTCGACTTTCTCAGCTAACAGTTTAATATGGCTAAAATCGGCAATCGCCGCTTTAATCTGGTTAATGGTGTCGGTAGAGGTAGAGCGAAAATCAATTTTAATAATGTCAATAAAGGGATAAAAATGCCGCCAAACCGGCTGATGAATATAATCATCCAGCGCTATGACATAACCTTTTTCTTTCAGTGCCTGACACTCTGCCAGCAAACGTTTGCCCGGCTGTATGGTTTCCAGTATTTCTACCACCACCTGCTCTTTGGGCAGCATGCTGGGATATTTTTTAATCAGGGTGTCCAGCGTAAAGTTGATAAAGCCGGGCTTGTCACCGAGAAAGTCATCCAGGCCAAAAGTAAACTGACTGCCCTCAACCATTCGCGACGTCGCTTCATCGCCATCAATATCCGGGAAGGCATTTTCCAGGCCATCACGAAATAGCAACTCGTAGGCATATAGCTCTTTGTTACGATCCAGAATGGGTTGGCGCGCAGCGTAGAAATACATAGATGTCCTATCTCAGAAAGGCACACTAAAACCGTAATTTAGCAAAGTTATTGCGGTGGGGCACATAGTTTTTTATCTGGCCCCACCTAATTTTATGCAGGTACGAGCAGTCAGCTTTGTTTAAGTTGTTGCCGCATGGTATCAAACAAGGTGGTTACCTCATCTGCCGGCGCTTTACTAAACTTACTTACCACGACAATACACAGGGTACTGACGATCACTCCGGGGACAATCTCATACACCAGCGAGCTTAAGCTTTGGCCATTTTCCAGCACGGGTGCGTAGATCCAAAACAATACCGTTGCCGCACCGCTGATGATACCGCTTAAAGCGCCGGCAAACGTCATCCGCTTCCAGTACAGACTCAGTACAATCATCGGGCCAAAGGCTGCACCAAAACCCGCCCAGGCGTTACTGACCAACGATAAAATAGTGCTGTCTCTGTCATAGGCCAGGGCAATAGCCACCAGCGCCACTACTAATACTGATAAGCGTCCGACCATTACCAGCTCTTTTTGGCTGGCATCACGTTTAACAAAAGCTTTGTAAAAATCTTCTGTCAGTGAGCTTGACGTCACCAGCAGCTGCGATGAGATAGTGCTCATAATGGCCGCTAAGATGGCTGCCAGCAAAAAGCCGGAGATCAGTGGGTGAAATAAAAACTGTGAAAAGACAATAAAGATGGTTTCGGCATCGTTTAGTGTCATTTTGGTATTTTCCACATAAGCAATGCCGACCAGGCCGGTCATTAAGGCACCTATGATGGTAATCAGCATCCAGCTCATACCGATACGGCGCGCGGTTTTAATGTCTGATACTGAGCGGATCGCCATAAAACGCACAATAATATGCGGCTGACCAAAATAGCCAAAACCCCAGGATAACAGCGAGATAATACCCAGTAACGACATGGCCTGCGCCGTTTTGGCGTCGGTAAAGGGGTCAATAAAGTTGCTGTCTATCGTGTTTACCTGCTCAAATACCGAGCCTAAGCCTCCCAGATGATCAATAGCCACCAGCGGCACCAGTACCAGAGCAATAAACATAATACAGCCCTGTACAAAGTCGGTGATACTTACCGCCATAAAACCGCCGAACAGGGTATAAGCCACCACCACACCGGCGGTAACATACAAACCCAGCTCGTAACTTAAGCCAAACGAGCTTTCAAATAACTTACCGCCACCGACAACGCCAGACGAGGTGTAAAGCGTGAAGAAAATCACGATAACAATAGACGATACGACCCGTAGCAGCCGCGTTTTATCGGCAAAGCGTTTTTCAAAGTAATCCGGAATGGTAATAGCGTCATGTGCCACTTCGGTGTACACCCTTAGCCTGGGGGCGACAATCAGATAATTGACATAGGCACCAATCAGTAAGCCGACGGCTATCCAGGCGCTGCTGACGCCGGATAAATACATGGCACCGGGCACACCCAGTAACATCCAGCCACTCATATCAGAAGCACCAGCGGACAGTGCTGTAACGCCGGGGCCTAATTTTCGCCCACCCAGCATATAACCTGATACATCATCAGTAGAGGTTTTGTAGCCGTAAAGGCCAATGGCTAACATAGCGAGAAAATACACAGCCAGCGAGATAATGGTACCTGTTTCCAAACCTGTTTCTCCTTAAGCAGTCGTCGCTGTGCTTTGCTTAAGCCTGTCCTAAGCAAAACACAGGATAAAAAAATACCTGATGTGGCATCAGGTTATAAAACGACGTTATGTTAACAACTTGCCGCTATTGATACCAGTGCTTCGCGCTGGTTAGTCCTTGGTAGGGGATAGCCAGCCAAAAAACGGCGCCTTGGCTGGCATGTCTCTTAGTTGGGGTAGAGCGGTTTTAAAGTGCGATCTGCTGTATCAGCTGGCTGGTTTTTCCGGTATTGCTGCCAGCATTGCCACAAGGTTTGCCCTTGCCAGCCGGATGGCGCCGCGCCATACAGCGCCTGGTTTAGCTGCATAATTTCACGGCTAAGCGCGGTATCGTCAATTAGCCTGCTTAGCGGGGTTAATGCCGATAAACGCTGATCCAGCTGTTGATGGGCAAAGCGCAGCAACTCCGCTTTGGCCGCCTGGGCATCATTTTGCTGACACGCCTGCTGTAGCTTGCTGGCATTAAAGCGCACCCTGCTTGGGGCAACAGCGGCAGCTTTGGTGTGTTTGGTAGCTTGCCACAACACAACCAGTAGCAGGGTGCTGCACAGCCACAGCGCTAACAGCGCACTGCTAAGGTAATTCCATGCCCAGGGCGAGGCAGCGGCGGTATTACGGCTGGGCGGTGCTGCGGCCATATCGCCCGGTGCAGTCGCTGTCACGCCGGCTGGTGTTGTAACCAAAGCCGCAGGTTCGCCGGCAACCTTTAGGGTGCGGGCGGGTAAAGTGGCATAATCCAGCTGATTGGTTTGGCTGTTCCACCAGGGTAGGCGCACCTCTGGCAGCTCAAGCTCACCGGCTTTGTTGGCCACCACCGCACTGGTAAAGATTTTTTGCGCCACTAAGCGGCCATTGCGTTCGGCGCTTTTACTTTGCGGCTGCTCCTGATACAAGCGTAAGCCGTCCGGAAACTGCTGGTTAAGCTCTGGTAATTGATTCTCGGCCACATCAACCGCTGAAAGCGTAATGGTGCGGGTTACCGGCTCGCCTTGTTTAAGCTCAGTAGGCTCTGGGGTCCATTCTTCTGTCAGTGTCACCAAACCTGCCACCAGCCAGCTACCGGGAAAATTAGCCGGTATCGCATCGACGCTGATATCAAGCGGCTGGCCTTGTGCTACCACCGTTTTAGTGCGGGCAAAGTAGTTATAGCGGGCGCTGTCGCGGTCAACCATTTCGCCGTTAAAGGTGGGCGGGCCGATGCTGAAGTTACCACTGCGCTGCGGTGTAATAGCATAACGACGGGTGATGGTGCGATAACGGATGCCGTTTACCAGCTCTGTGCCTTCAACGTCCTGGCCCACCTGACTGATACTGGCGCCGTCTAATTGCGGCTCTGACAGGGAGCCTCGCTGTAAGTCACCATTAAAGTAAATGGTGACCTGATAATAGGCCAGCTGCTGCACATAAAGCTGTTGCTGATCGATACTGGCTTGTAAAAACAGCTCCTGGCTGTGCCCTCTGTTGGCGGGGGATTCATCCAGCACTTCCAGCGTCAGGGGTTCAGTTGTTAACCCCTGCACGCTAAAAGCCGGTATGCTCAGGCGTCCGCTTTTCTTTGGTAATAACACCACATTCCAGCGTGTGCTCTGGCTGGCCTGGCCATTGATCACCTGTGACGAAGTGCTGACTGAGGGCAGCATTACGGTAAAGTCAGACTCGAGCACGCGAAAATTAATCGCATCTGCGGGCAGGCGCGCATCGGCGGTAACCTGTAAGGTTACCGATTCACCGCGTAGGGCCGGGTTTTTATCCAGTTGTGCCGTTAACTGGCTTAAGGCGAAAACCGGCAGGCTGGTCCATAGCAGTGCAAAAAACACAGCAGCTTTTACCATTGTTCATCAACTCCCATGGGCAAACGTTGTTGCTGGCGTTTTAAATACTCAAGATACATTTTATTGCGTAGCAGCAGTGCCGGGTCATCCTGTACTTTGCGCAGCAGGTTATCCAACTGCTGTTGCTCTTCCGGTGTGGCATTTGGCCAGGCTTCACGAATGGCCTGCTGTTCAGCTTCGGTTTGTTCGGCCTGTTGCTGCTCTTCAGCAGTTGCAGCCTGAGGTTCGTCTTCTTGCGGCGTGTCTGGCGCGTCGTTTTGCTGCCTGCTATCTTCAGGCTGCGCTGAGGCGTCATTATCGCTCGCTTGCGGGTTGTCGCCTTGCTGCGATTGACTGTCAGACTGCTGCTCGCCCTCTTGCTGCTGGTTATTCTGCTGCTCGCTGTTCTGCTGATCTGCGTTTTGCTGATTTTGCTGCTGGCTTTGTTGCTGCTGTTGCAGTAGCTGCTGCATCAGCTCAGCATTTTGCTGCGCTGGGGCAAAGTCTGGTGCATGTTGCAGTGCCTCATGATAGGCATCCAGCGCTTCCTGATAACGGCCCTGCTGCGCCAGGCTGTTGCCCAGGTTATGCCAGCTGTGCTGATTGGGCGCAGCCTCCACCGCGCGGCGAAAATCCTGCTCGGCGGTGGCATAATCGCCACCACGGTAGGCCGCATTACCCTGCCATAGCGGCTGGCTGAATTTTTGCCGCGCGCTGTCAAACTGGCCGTTAGCATAATCCTGCCGTGCCTGTTGTTGCTTGGTTTGCCAAAAATCGCGCCACTCTATAGCGTCAGCCTGATAGGGCAGCATCAGCACCAGACCAAGGCTTAGTAGTTGACCAAATTTACGCTGCAGCAGCACCAGTGGCAGTAACAGCCAGACCAGATACACAGCGTTGTCCTGCCACTGATCGCCCTGAATTTGCCGGCTGGCATCGGCTGTATCCAGTGCACTTAGCGCTGGCTGCGCAATCAGGCTGGCGACAGCGCCGGGGTTATTGTGCGCGTCCAGATAGATACCGCCGCTTTGACGGGCCAGCGCGGCTAATTGTGCTTTGGGCAGGCGGGGTAACACCACAGCGCCGCTGGCAGATTTTAACAACTCGCCGTTTTCCAGCTGAACCGGGGCACCGTCACTGCTACCAAAGCCTAAAATAGATAAGCGGTGCGGCCAGTTGTTCAGTTTATCCTGAATATCACGCAGGCTGTTGTTGTCAAAACCATCGGTAAAGACGACGACATCGCCACGCGGGTAGCCGGCCTGACGCAGTAAATTATCAGCCTGCTGTAACGCCGCCAGCAGGTTTGAGCCTTGCGCCGGCATAATTTCTGGCTTCAAATCGGGTACCAGCAGGCGGATATTGTTATGGTCCGGCGTCAGCGGTGAGATCACAAAAGCATCACCGGCAAAGCTTAGCAGCGCCAGCTCGCCTTCTTTTAATTGCTCGGTAAAATCCAGCGCGGCAAAACGCTGCTGTGTTAGCCGGTTCGGCGCCATATCGGTAGCGCGCATCGACATCGACATATCCAGCACCAGCACGGTGGCTTTTTTCAGCGCA
Organism: Rheinheimera nanhaiensis E407-8; assembly: GCF_000296695.1. GTDB lineage: Bacteria > Pseudomonadota > Gammaproteobacteria > Enterobacterales > Alteromonadaceae > Alishewanella > Alishewanella nanhaiensis. The sequence continues at coordinate 25,911 of NZ_BAFK01000022.1, read as the reverse complement.
AACGCCGGTTGCGGTAACTTTTGCCAGCTGGGGCCTGCCAGTGCCAGTGTGGTTAACAGCCAGCACAGTGCCAGCAGTGGTAGCGCCAGTGGCTGCTTTTTACGCAGTAAGCGGGCGCCTAATAATACCGGCTGCAAATGGCTGGCAATAAGCTGGTGCCAGGGGCTGTGCGCCTTACGATGCAGATACAGCAGCGCTAACAACAGCACTACCGGCACCAGGGCCAACAGCCACCAGGGGCGGAGAAAATGAAACTCAGTCAGCATCTGTTAGCACTCCGCGCCAATGGATGTTGCAGGCTGCCAGCACAAACGACAACAGCAGCGCCAAACCGAGCGGCCAGTGCAACAAGCTGCGCTGTGGCCGGTAGCTGAGGGCATCGCGTTCAATCGGCTCCAGCTGGTCAATCAGCTGATAAATCTGGTTTAGCTCGTTTAAATCGCGGGCGCGAAAATAACGCCCGCCGGTATCTTCGGCCAATTGGGTGAGCAGACGCTCATCCAGATCCTGCGACGGGTTCACCATGCGCCGGCCAAATACGCTTTGTTGCAGCATTTGCTCGGCGCCTACGCCAACGGTATGTATTTTTACCCCGGCTGCTTTGGCCAGTTGCAGCGCTTCCAGCGGCTGAATATTACCGGCGGTGTTGGCGCCGTCACTGAGTAAGATCAGCACCTTATTTGAGCTGTCATAAGTATTAAGCCGTTTTACCGCCAGGCCAATCGCTTCGCCAATCGCGGTGCGGGTACCGACTAAGCGCAGCACACTGTCATCCAGCATTTTTTGCACCGTGACTAGATCAAAGGTCAGCGGTGTTTGCTGATAAGCGGCATCGGCAAACAGGATCAAGCCAATACGGTCGCCCTGGCGGCGCTTAATAAAATCACTGACCACCAGTTTAACGGCATCCAGCCGGTTTATGCTCTGGCCCTGATGCTGCATATCGGTAATTTCCATTGAGCCGGATAAATCCAGTGCCAGCATCAGATCACGGCCTTGCTGGGGCAGATTAACCGGCTCGCCCAGCCAGCGCGGTTGGGTAGCACTTAGCACCAACAGTAGCCAAATCAGCAGCGCCAGCACCGAGGGCAGGGTAAGTTTGCGCCCCGGCTGCTGCTCAGTTTGCTGCGCCAGTTTTGCCAGGGCCGGTAAGGTTAACGCGCTGTCAGACGGTGCCTGGCGTTTTAGCCGCAGCAAGAACGGCGCCAGCGCAAGCAGGCCAAGCCAGGGATAACTAAACTCCAGCATGCGTGCCCTCCGGCCAGCTGTTGATAGCAGCTTTACCCTTGTACGCCTTAAGCCAGCCGCGGGCGAACTGATAAAATTGCTCGCGCGCGGCGCTGTCTGCTTTACTATCAGGCGTATTGCCATACAGCAGCGTGGTTAAATCAGGCAATGGCAGGCTGTGCTGCTGAGACAGCCAGTGTTGCCAGTCGCGGCTATTGTAGCTAAGCGCCGGGTGAGTACTTTGATAGTGTTGCAGCACCTGCTTAATCAGTTGGTTAATTCGCGCAGGTGCATCCTGCTCAGTAGATAATGCCTCCAGTACACTCAAAGCCTGACGTTTGGCGGCAAAACGGCGCCAGTGTAAATAGGCTTTTAGCAGAAAAAACACCACAGCGCCCAGTAACATCAGCAGCACCATCATCATGGCGGGCGTCAGGGTGAAAGCCACAGGTTGCAGCGGTTCACTGATATCGGCCAGCTGCGCTAAAGAGGCGGCTGCTTGCGGCTGCGGCGTTGTCATAGCGGGCGCTCCTTCACCGTGCGGGCGAGTTGGTTAAGCACCGGCTCGGCCGCGCTGACACTGAGCCACTTACAGCCCAACTGACTGACTAACAGTTGCTTTTGCTGCAGGCTGTCGCTTTGTTGCCGCGCATAGCGCTGCTGCAGGCTGCGGCTACCCAGTTCAATATAACCTGTACGGCTGCCATCGCTGACTGCGGCGCTGCCATGGCCATTGGCCGGTAAGGCCAGATCCAGCGGATCGGTAACACAGCAACAGGTCACTTCGTTATGCTGGCGTATCGCGCGAATATGACGCAGGCCGTGCTCATCAAAATCACTAAAGTCAGACAGGATATACACCAGGCTACCCGGACGTACCAAGCGGCGTAACTGGCTCAGTGCCTCGGTTAAGTTAAGGCCGCGCTGCGAATCGCTAGCCTGATGCACACTGGTTAGCGCATGAAAATAGCGCAGCACGCCGTGGCTGCGGCTTTGTGGTTTAAGTTCAAGATGTTGCTGCTGGCTAAACACCAGGCCGCCTAATTTGTCACCACGCTGTTTTACATGCCAGGCAATCAGCGCAGCTAAATGGGCGGCCTGCACCGACTTAAACAGCAGTGCCGAGCCAAAGCGCATACTGCTGCCAAGATCGGTTAAAATAAACACCGGCCGCTCTTTTTCTTCACGAAACAGCTTAGTATGCACCTTGCCGCTACGCGCAGTAACGCGCCAGTCGATGGTGCGTACATCATCACCGCTTTGGTAATGCCGTACTTCATCAAACTCCATACCACGGCCTTTGCTTTTTGCCAGGTAAGTACCGGCCAGTTTGCTGTGAATTGCCATAGTAGGCGTTAAATCCAGCACCTTAGTGTAGCGCTGATACCACAACAATTCGGTAAGCCCCGGGCTTATGCCATTGCTGCCATTTTGTGCCAGCCAGTCACTGGCGTGAAACCCCAGGCTCATATCAGGCTGCGGGTACCAGGCGCAGAATTTCGGCCAGCACATCATCAGTGCTGATGCCTTCTGCTTCGGCGGCGTAGGTTAAAATTAAGCGGTGGCGCAGCGCATTATGAAACACCGCCTGCACATCGTCCGGGGTGACAAAATCACGGCCGTCCAGCCAGGCTTTGGCTCTGGCGCAGCGCTCTACTGCTATAGTGGCGCGCGGGCTGGCGCCGTAACCAATCCAGCTGGCCAGCTTGTCACTGTAGGCTTTGGCATTACGGGTTGCCATGATCAGCTGTACGATGTACTGCTCTACGCTGGGTGCCATATGCAGGGCTAAAATGGCTTTACGGGCAGCGAAAATATCGCTTTGACTAATTGGGTTTACCTCAACCTTAGCGCCGCTTAAGGCTTCACCCCGGGTTAATTTTAAAATTTGCAGCTCGGTTTCGGCGCTGGGGTAATCTACCCTTAAATGCAATAAAAACCGGTCTAACTGGGCTTCGGGCAGCGGATAAGTGCCTTCCTGCTCCAGTGGGTTTTGTGTTGCCATCACCAAAAACAGCTCTGGCAGCGGGTAGGTATGGCGCCCTACCGTCACTTGTTTTTCCGCCATGGCTTCAAGCAGTGCCGATTGTACCTTGGCCGGCGCGCGGTTTATTTCATCGGCCAGAATAATATGATGAAACAGCGGCCCGCTTTGAAACTCAAACTGGCCGGTTTCCGGCCGGTAGATGTCGGTGCCGGTTAAATCAGCCGGCAGTAAATCGGGGGTAAACTGAATACGATGAAAACGGCCTTCCACACCCTGGGCTAAAGCATTCACCGCACGGGTTTTCGCCAGCCCCGGTGGGCCCTCCACTAACAAGTGGCCATTGGCCAGCAGTGCCAGCAAAATACCTTCGGTCAGTGCCGCCTGGCCTAACACCTGGCTGTCGAGATAGGCTTTTAAAGCAGAAAACGCGTTTACCATCATGTTATCAGTCTTAATTAATTGGATTTATTGATTGTTTTATCGCCATTTGCCACTAAAACGGGCTAGGCTAAGACGTTATAACCTAAATATGGTTCCGTTTGCATTAAAACAAGTGTTTTAATTTTCAACGACTGTCGTTACAATCGGTCGCACTGATACAGGTCAGACCTGTAATTTTAATAAGAGGAACGCTATGAGCTCGCCAATTAATCTTACTACCCGCAGCGGTGATCGCATCGCCATTGTTTCCGGATTGCGTACGCCTTTTGCCAAACAGGCCACCGAGTTTCATGGCGTATCAGCGCTGGATTTGGGTAAGTTGGTGGTCAACGAACTGCTTATCCGTAGTGAGCTGGAGCCAAAGTTAATTGAGCAAGTGGTGTACGGCCAGGTCGTACAAATGCCGGAAGCGCCAAATATTGCCCGTGAAATTGTGCTGGGTACCGGGATGAACGTGCATACCGATGCTTACAGTGTTACCCGTGCCTGTGCTACCAGTTTTCAGTCGGTGGTCAGTGTGGCCGAGTCGATGATGGCCGGTATTACGCAAATTGGTATTGCCGGTGGCGCCGACTCCAGTTCAGTGCTGCCGATTGGTGTCAGCAAAAAGCTGGCCCGTGCACTGGTCGATTTAAACAAAGCCCGCAGCTTCGGCCAGAAACTGGCGATATTCCGCCGGCTGGGGTTAAAAGATTTGCTGCCGGTACCGCCGGCAGTGGCAGAGTACAGCACCGGTTTGTCGATGGGGGACACCGCTGAGCAAATGGCGAAAACGCATAGCATCAGCCGCGCTGATCAGGATGCACTGGCGCATCGCTCGCACACGCTGGCCACCCAGGCCTGGCAAAGCGGCGTGATGAAACAGGAAGTGATGACCGCCCATGTCGAGCCGTATTCCCGCTATCTGGATATCGATAACAATATCCGGCAGGATTCAAAACTCGAGTCGTACGCCAAGTTAAAGCCGGTATTTGACCGCGTGCACGGCTCAGTGACTGCGGCTAACGCAACACCACTGACCGATGGTGCCTCAGCGGTACTGATGATGACCGAAAGCCGCGCTAAAGCGCTGGGTTATCAGGTGTTGGGTTATATCCGCAGTTACGCCTTTGCCGCTATTGATGTGTATGACGACATGCTGATGGGCCCCTCTTATGCCACGCCTATTGCGCTGGACCGTGCGGGCATGACGCTAAATGATCTGACCCTGATTGAGATGCACGAAGCCTTTGCGGCGCAAACGCTGGCTAACGTAAAAATGTTTGCCAGCAAGAAATTTGCTGAAGAAAAGCTTGGCCGCGCAGCGGCGATTGGCGACATTGATATGAGCAAATTCAACGTACAGGGCGGCTCTTTGGCTTATGGCCACCCCTTTGCCGCTACCGGCACCCGCTTAATTGTACAAACCCTGAACGAATTAAAACGCCGTGGTGGCGGTGTTGGCCTGACTACTGCTTGTGCTGCCGGTGGTTTGGGTGCGGCGATGATCCTGGAGACCGAATAATGACAACAACGAATAGTTTCAGCCTGCAAATCCGCGACGATAATGTTGGCGTTATCACCATGGACATCGCCGGCGAGTCGATGAACGTATTAAAAGCCGCCTTCGCCGATGAAATTAGTCAGCTGTTAAGCGACATAAAGGCCAACAGCCAGCTGAAAGGCCTGGTGTTTATCAGTGGCAAGCCAGACTCTTTTATTGCCGGTGCCGACATCAGTATGCTCGATGGCTGCAAAACGGCTGAAGAGGCACAAGCCATTGGCCGCATGGGCCAGCAAATGTTTGACCAGCTGGAGCAGCTGCCAATTCCGTTAGTGGCAGCCATTCATGGCCCCTGTTTAGGTGGCGGCTTAGAGCTGGCAATGGCCTGTCACGCGCGGGTTGCAACCTCAGACAGCAAAACCGTACTCGGCTTACCCGAAGTACAGCTTGGCTTACTGCCAGGCAGTGGTGGTACGCAGCGCTTGCCTAAACTGGTGGGCTTACAAAAAGCGCTGGACATGATTTTAACCGGCAAACAACTGCGCGCGGCGCAGGCAAAAAAAGCCGGCCTGGTCGATGAGGTGGTACCTAACAGTATTTTACTGGATGCGGCAGTAAAGCTGGCGCTAAAAGGTAAGCCCAAGCGTGAGCCGGTAAAGCTAAACCTGGTAGGTAAGGTGCTGGAGCGCACGCCGTTTGGCCGCAATATTTTATTTAGCCAGGCGCGCAAACAAACACTGAGCAAAACGCAGGGTAATTACCCGGCGCCACTGAAAATTCTTGATGTGATTAAAACCGGTGTCGACAGCGGCATGCAGGCAGGTCTGGCCGCTGAAGCTAAAGCCTTTGGTGAGCTTTGTATGACAAAAGAGTCGGCAGCACTGCGTAGCCTGTTTTTTGCCACCACCCAGATGAAAAAGGAAACCGGTGCCGGCGAGACCAAACCCAACAAGGTGCGCAAAGCGGCGGTATTAGGCGGTGGCTTAATGGGCGGTGGTATTGCTAATGTTACCGCCACTAAAGCCGGCATTGCGGTGCGCATTAAAGATATCAACGAGCAGGGCATTAGCAACGCGCTGAAATACAGCTACTCGTTGCTGGAGAAAAAGTTTAACCGCCGCTTTATCAGCAAAGCAGAAATGCAAAAACAATTACTGCTTATTACCGGCACCACCGATTACAGTGGCTTTCATGATGCTGATATCGTGGTGGAGGCGGTGTTTGAAGACTTAGCGCTGAAGCAACAGATGGTCGCGGATATCGAGCAGCACTGTAGCGAAAATACTATTTTTGCCAGCAACACCAGCTCATTACCGATTAAGCAAATCGCCGCCAAAGCGCAGCGGCCAGAGAACGTGATTGGCCTGCACTATTTTTCGCCCGTCGATAAAATGCCGCTGGTCGAGGTGATTGCCCATGAAGGCACTTCAGCGCAAACCATCGCAACTACGGTGGCCTTTGCCCGTAAACAGGGTAAAACACCGATAGTGGTTAAAGATGGCGCGGGTTTCTACGTCAACCGTATTTTGGCGCTTTATATGAACGAAGCAGCTAACGTGTTGCTGGAAGGCGAGCCGGTAGAGAAAATTGACAAAGCCCTGGTGAAATTTGGCTTCCCGGTTGGGCCTGTTACCTTACTGGATGAAGTGGGTATCGATGTCGGCGCCAAGATTTCACCTATTTTAACCCAGGAGTTGGGCGAGCGGTTTTCTGCACCTGCTGCCTTTGACAAGCTGTTGGCTGATGGCCGCAAGGGTAAAAAAAGCGAAAAAGGCTTTTACCGCTACGGCAAAACAGCGAAAAAAGGTAAGAAGCAGGTGGATGACAGCGTGTATAGCGTGCTGGGCGTAACCCCGGCACCACGCTTAAACAGCGATGAAATTAGCAGCCGTTGCGTGGTGCAAATGTTAAACGAGGCGGTGCGCTGCCTGGAAGAGGGTATTATTGCCAGCGCCCGTGATGGTGACATTGGTGCTATCTTCGGTATCGGCTTCCCGCCGTTTTTGGGGGGGCCGTTCCGTTATATCGACCAGCTGGGTGCCGATAAGCTGGTAGCACAGTTGCGTAATCTGGAAAGCCGTTTTGGCAGCCGCTTTGCGCCAGCTCACCTGTTAGTGCAGATGGCAGAGCAACAGCAGCGGTTTTATCCGTAACGGCGTTAACCTTAGCTGGTGAAAATACAACCAAAGGTTAACAGTAATCCTGTTATCAGGCCGGTATAATAACCGGCCTGATGTGTTGATAAGAATTGACAAGAGGATAACAAGTGGTCGTATTACCTCTGATCTGGTTAGCCACTGCAATTGGCATTTATATCGCTGCGCTGCGCAGTGGTATGACGGCAGTGAAATGGGCGCTGGCCGCGGTGTTTACCGGCCCCTTAGTGTTGCCGCTGTTTAGCAGCCACAAACGGCTGACGCTGTACAAAGCCCATGGCCGCTCGGCGGTGCTGTTTCGGCCCTGAGCAGGTCCCTTTTAGCGGCTGTCTTTAGCGAGTGGCATATTTTAGATGTCTGCGGCTTTAAGGAGCTGGCTAAGCAGGCTGATCATCTCGTTTAACGGCTGACGCTGCGCTGTTTTGGGCAGCGACACCGCAAACACTTCCCGGCTCATTACCGGTGCATCAGCCATTAACTGCAACCGCTTGCTGGCTAATAATTCTTTCACCATAGTGTCGGGTAAATAGGCCGAGCCGCCGCATTGCTGAATAAGCTCCAGCGCGATCCGGGCGCTGCCGGTACGCAGTTGTGGTGGTGGTAACTCGCTAAAGCAGCGTGCGTGCTGCATATCAAAGGCCGTGCCCCAATCGACCAGAATATACTGTTGCTGCATGGCCTCCAGCGCGGTTTTACCGCTAAAACTGGTCACCGGCAGTAGTCGGATATCCCCCAGCTTATCTATTTGCATATCATCGATTTTAGGCGCATCAAATAAGATGGCTAAATCGACGTAACGCTCCATGACCTGACGGGCTAACTGATCTTTACCCAGCGATTCGGCGCGCCAGGACACGCCGGGTAGCGCTTGCTGCGCTTTAATAAAACCCTGCAGTAAAAAGGCATCCCAAATATTGGCAGTGGCCGCGACAGACAGTTGTAATGCCTGCTCGGCGCTTACAGCAACATCCTGCCGGGCGCGCTGCAAGGCCAATAACATCCCCTCTGCGTGCGGTAACAGGCGCTCACCGGCAGCCGTTAACTGAATATTGTTGCGATAGCGGCTAAATAAGTTAACACCAAGTTGCTGCTCTAGCTGACGAATGCGGAAACTGACCGCAGACTGGGTGAGATAGAGATTTTCGGCCGCTTTACCAAAATGCCTTGTACGCTGAACTTCAAGAAAGGTTTTAAGCAGTTCGGTATCCAAATTAAATCCTTTAGTATTTTTATGGTCACGATAAAAAATATTTGTTTTACGACAGTAATTTTGTTAACCATACTCCGCACAGTTTAAACAGGCTGGCTTGATATTCAACGAGATTAGAGGAAAAAAGTGATGCAGCAAAGTTTTGTCGCTAACCGTCGCTTTTTCGATGACCGTAATTTCCCCAAGGGTTTTACGCGGTCCGGGCGCTTTACTCTGGCAGAAGGTAATATGCTGGAGAAACATGGGGTGGCAATGCAGGAACTGGAGCAGGGTAGTCGTGCCCCGGTGAATGATGAAGAAACTCGCTTTGTGCAGGTGTGTAAAGGCGAAGCAGAAGCTTCGACCGTGTACGAGAAAACCTGGCTCAAATATAAACAGCGACTGGCGGAGAAACGTAAGTTTCATACCGTGTTCGGTAAGAAGCGTATTGCCGATGGCAGTGATGACTTCTCGTATGTCGAGACCGACGCTGACTAGTTGCTAAGCCCCGTTACCGGGGCTTTTTTCTGCCCGCATTACAACAATTGCTGTAGCGTTGAATGCGCAGCTGATTAGGTAAGGCTAACCAGCGTGGGTTTACTGCGCTGCTTTTGCTGCTGTAAAAACTGGGTAAGCTCCTGCGCTGACAGTGGCTTGCTGTAGTAGTAGCCCTGGATCACGTCACAGCGCAGTTTACTCAGCTGTTGCAGCTGCTCTGGCTGTTCTACCCCTTCGGCCACCACGGATAAGCTCAAATTGTGCGCTATGGTCATAATGGTATCGACCATATTACGGCCGCGGGCACTTTTCATATCGTCGATAAAGGCTTTGTCAATTTTCAGCGTGTTTAGCGGAAACTGTTTTAAATACGCCAGTGACGAATAGCCGGTACCAAAATCATCCATCGCCAGGTGAATGCCACGGGCGCGCAGTTTTTTCATGGTGTCTATCGCCTGCGGTGGCGATTGCATTACGGTGCCTTCGGTAATTTCCAGCTCTAAATGATAAGAGGGCAGCTCAGTCTGCTGCAAAATCTCGTCTATCTGCTCGCACAAAAACGGCAGACTAAACTGGCGCGACGACAGGTTAACCGCCACCCGGCCATGAAACAGGCCCTGATCAATCCAGCCTTTCACCGCCTGACAGGCTTTGCGCAGCACCACTTCACCAATTTCGATAATTTGACCGGTTTCTTCCGCCACAGGAATAAAACTGGCCGGGCTTATCACGCCGCCTTTAGGGGTAATAAAGCGCACCAGTGCTTCAACGCCGGCTAACTGGCCGCTGACAATATTCATTTTCGGCTGGTAGTACACGGCAAAATAGTCTTCTTTTAAGCCGTGGCGGATCAGGTTTTCCAGCTGCAGACGTTTTACTGCCTGCTTGTTCATCGAATCATTAAAAAACAAGTAGCGGTTGGCGCCCTGGCTTTTCGCATGATACATGGCGGTGTCGGCGTTGCGCAGCAGCGCCTGCGGATCTACACCGTCATCCGGAAACAGCACTATGCCAACGCTGCTGGTAATGGCCAGTTCCTGTTGTTCAACCAGTATCGGCTGGTTTATCAGGTTAAGTAATTCTTTTGCCACTGAGGTGATGTGCAGCACATCGTTGGTGTTATCCAGCAGCAGAGCAAATTCATCGCCGCCTAGACGATATAGCCGGCTGGCATACTGGGCATAGCTGCTAAGCCGCTGTGCCAATTTACACAGCAGGTTATCGCCCAGTTCATGGCCAAGCGAGTCATTGATTTTTTTAAAGTTATCCAGATCAAATACCAGCAAAGCATGCTCGGTACCGGCCTTAACCAATTGCCCTAAGCGCTGCATAAACACTGCCCGGTTAGGCAGCCCCGTCAGAGTGTCGCTGTTGGCAAGCCGGCTCAGTTCAGCCTCGCGCAGTTTACGTTCGGTAATATCAGAAAACACCGCCACGTATTGGGTAACCTGTCCCTGTTCATCTTTAATCTGGTCAAACGTCAGTTCAGCCTGATAAATCTCGCCGTTTAGCCGCTGTTCTTTTATCTCGTCATGCCAGCTGCCTTGTTGTGCCAGCGTTTGACGAATGTCATGCATAAAGCGGCTGGGGTACAGGGTCAGCTCGAAGCGCTGCTGCAGGCATTGTTCGCGGCTTTTACCGGTAATGCGGCTAAAGGCCGGGTTAACCTCCAAAATAGTGAACTGGGTATCACAGATCACCACCGCATCTGAAATAGTTTGCAGACATTTGGCAAATAGTTGCAGCTGCTCTTCGGTTTGTTTCAGTTGGTGAATGTTTTTTAAGGTACCGGTCATGCGGCTGGGTTTACCAGTGGCCGAAAACGATACGGCTTTGCCGCGATCAAGCACCCAGGTCCAGTTGTTGTCGCTGGTTTTTATACGGTAAGTGGCTTCAAAATGTGCGGTTTTCCCGCTGAGGTGATCCTGCAGTAATTGACTGACCCGCTCGATATCCTGCGGGTGTATTTGCGTTTTATTCGGTGGCACATCAGCGGTTTTCGGCTGCAGTACCACAGGGTGCAGCCAGGAGCAGGAGCGGTAAAGCTCGCCGCTTTCAATGTTCCAGTCCCATAGCTCGTCGCCGCTGCCCCATAAGGATAACCTGAGCCGCTCTTCGCTGTGCTCCAGTTTTAGCTGATAACGGCGCATTTTTACAATACTCAGATGCGCCAGCAATAACGCAGCAAAGGAGCATAACAGCACGGCGCTTAAGGTGTAGGGCTGTAGAGTGTGCCAGCCTATTGCAAACAGGCTAAAAGGCAAAACACCCAGTAAAAAGGCGCTGATTATTATAATAATTTTTAGTTTTAGTGACACTTACGGCAGCGTGTTAACAAGACCGGCCACCACGTTATATAACTTTAGCTGAGCTGTCAAAAGCATTTTGGCTAACCTGCAGTTGCTGTTTAAGCTGCTCGCGGGTGACAAAGCGCAAATGGCTGTGCTGCGGCCTGCTGTCGGTGGCCAGAAAAATGGCATCGTAGCTGGGCAGTAATAACTGCTGTAAAAAGGCAATAAACTGCTCAAGCTGCAGCGTGCTTAATGCCGCTATGATGTTTTCGGTCAGGTTAAATGCGAGATCCTGTTGCCCCAGTGCCAGCCAAAACCGTTTCGCTCTGGCACCCAGGCTGTTGTCCCGCTCATGCAGTTGCGACAATAACCCTTGTCTGGCCTCGGTGAATTCGTTCTCGGTCAGGCTGGTGGTGTCGGCCAGAAACCCACGGAAGAACATCACCGTGGCCTGATACAAGGCATCACAGTCGGCTTTCGGCGACTGAATATAAAAGGCAATACCGGGTAGGGTATTAATGGGCACGTAGCCGGTGCCCACCAGATAACCCAGCTGCTGCTCAGTACGTAACTGATGAAAATACTCCGGTGATAATAAATGGTTGGCCAGCATAAACAGTGCAATCTGCAGTGGGCTGGTTTGCTGTGCTGGCAGGTAAATCACCAGCGCGTGGTCATTGTGCTCTACCTCTTGCTGCAACCACACCGGGCCTAAACCTTGTGGCCGGCACACCGGATTGGCGGGGCGCTGGCCCAGGCTTGGCAGTTGTTGCTGCCACTGTTGTAGCAGGTGTTGTAGCTGTGTTGCCTGCTCAGTAGTCCAATTGCCGAGTAACAGGCTTTCTACATGTACTTGCTGAAATAAACCGGCGTCAAACTGGCAAAAGGCAGCAAAATCCAGCTGATCGAGCGCATCGGCTAATTGATCAATTTCCGGGTTTAGCGGCTGCAGCAGCGCCGACAGCTGGCTAAACAGCCTGGCCACCGGTTTGTTTTTGCTGCTATTGCGCCAGTGCCGGCTAAGCTGGCGTTTAAGCTCGTCAAAACGCTGTGGGTTAAAACCTTGCTGTAACAGCGCCTGTAGCATGTCACTGAGCAAACGCAGCTGGTTGTTGGTCAGGCCGGTGGTATGAATGCTGATGCCCTGGCGCTGCACGTGCACGTGATACACCAGCCCTATGGTGGTAGCGGCATAAAATTGCTGGTTAATATTGTCCAGAAATAGCTCAACCCACAGCCGGGTAGCCGCCAGTTGCTGGCAACTGCCAATGCTGTTGGGCAGGCTCAGCTGCACAAACACATGCCCTTTGGGGCTGTTAAAATCCGTGTCGGCCTTATACCACAGGCTTAAATGCGGGTCCTGATACCAGGCTCGTGGTTTATCCATATGAGCACTGTTATCCAGCAGTTTGATATCGCCTTTAAGGTACGGGTTTGGCTCAGGCAGCCTGATTTCTGACATAGGCTGGCACTGCTGTAACTGTTGCAACCAGGCTGCCGGCAAGGGCTCAACGCTGTAAGGCGTGTGATACCAGCGTGCCTCACGGTTGGTGGCCAGGCCGGGCGCTATCAGCATCAGGCGCATATTAGTGCTGTTAAAGTAACTGAGCACCTGCTGATACAGCGCTTCTGATGGCAGCTCCATCCGGTAATCACCAAAAATAATATCTTCTACCGGATAATGCTGCATGCTGACCGACAAATGGTTAGCGGTTTGCTGCGCTGTGGCCGGTTCCTGATACAAATAGGCCCAGTGCAGCAGCTTTTGCCGCTCGGCAAATAGCGGCGCTGGAAAAGGCTGCTCACGTAAGTGGGCAATGGCACTAAACAACGCCCGAAGAATGTGATCGCGCGCGGTTAGCCCCGCATCGGTAAGCTCAAAGGCGACGGTAAAATCTTTGTAATTGCTGCCATCTATGCCGCCACCGGCACTCAGTTGATTGACCAGGCCTTGTTGTTTCAGGTAGCTGAGTAACGAGCCTGGGCCCTCATCGCCGAGCAAATGGGCAATAAAGCTAATCAATTTATGCCGGTACCAGCGCTGAATGTCCGGTAGGGCAAAACTCACCACCAGTTTCTGGCTGTGCCGGTGTGGCTGAATATTCAGCTGAATAGCCTGTTGCTCGGGCAAATACAGCGGCACGCTTAGCGGTGGCTTTGGCGGAAGCAGCGATGGGATGGCGGTAAAATATTGTCGTACCAGCGCTTCCTGCGCGGCCAGATCCAGCGGTGATACCAATGCCAGTGTCATACGGCGGGCACTGTATTGCTGCTGAAAAAAGGTGCAAAGGGCTTGCTGCAGGCTGGCATCGGCGGTGTCGGCCAGTGTCGTTAAATTGCCAACGGAGAACTTGGCAAAAGGGTGCGCCGGGTTAATGGTTTCTTTATGTACCTGATAAATCCGCCGGCCATCGTCTTTTAGCTTCAGCGAAAACTCTGCTTCAATGGCATGGCGCTCTTTTTCAACATAATCAGCGCTAAACAGCGGCTGAATAAACATATCAGCAAAACGCTCCAGCGCCTGGGCAAAGCTGTTGCTGTCGATGTCAAAGAAAAAGCTGCTGTGCTCGGTGCCGGTCCAGGCGTTATGGCTGCCGCCATGATGATTAATAAACTGCTGATAGTCGCCGGCGCCGGGAAATTTTGCCGAGCCAAGAAACAACATATGCTCTAAAAAGTGTGCCAGCCCCTCGCGGTCGGCCGGATCATCAAAATGGCCAACGTTAACTGTCAGAGCCGCCGCGCTTTTTTCGGCATCAGTTTGCTGCACCAGTAACACGGCCAGGCCATTATCCAGCGTCAGATATTGATAATGGCGTGGATCGTTCGGGCTTTGCAAAATGTGGTTATATTCCAATCTGGCTACCTTCTTAAGCAGGCTATCAGGGCAGACAACGGCCTTATCATAGCGATAAGTAATAAACAGCTTATACGTTATGCGTTATTGGCAGTTACTCTTGGCGGCAACTTTCATTATCATAGCGCACAATTTTTACCCGGCGTAGGCTTATCTGCCGTTGGCAAGTTAAGGTCCACCCCGAAGCAGTATGGTGTCAAGTACATGGTAAATCTCGTTATTATGCGTCACGGTGAAGCGGAGCCTGTGTCCGTGCAGGACAGCCAGCGCCAGCTTACCGTCAGAGGCCAGCACGAAGTGAACCAGATGGCGCTGTGGTTGCAGCAGCATTATGCTGCTTTTGACTGGATCTGGGCCAGCCCCTATACCCGTACCCGCCAGACTGCAGAGCTAATGTTAGCCAAGCAGGCGCCGTTTAGCCAGTTGGATATTGTCCCTGAATTGGTGCCGGATGGTGATGCCGCCGTGTTTAAAAGCTATTTAGATGCCCGCTTAGCCGATACGCCGGACGCCCGGGTGCTGCTGGTATCGCATATGCCCCTGGTCAGTTTTTTGGTCGAGGCCTTTAGCCAGCCCGGTCAGACGCCTGTTTTTAGCACAGCGCAGCTGGCGTGTATCGACTACCGGCCAGAGCGGGGGGGGCGTTTACTGGAGCGGTTATCGCCGCAAGAGCTGGCGCTGCTCAGTGTATAAGCGTACCAGCGTATAGACGCAATCAGCGCCAGTGTTCATCCTGTTGCTGATCGGTTTTTAGCAGCAGTAACAGGGCGCCATGTTTACCCCAGCTTTTTGGCGCAGTGTGAAAGGCGCGGACATTAGGATGCTGAATAAGCCAGTTTGGCACTTTTTGCGCCAAGATACCCAAGCCCTTACCATGGACGACACAAGCACAGTTGAACTGCTGTTGCTGACAATAGGCCAATAAACCGGCCAGCTCTGTTTTGGCTTGTATTGTGGTCATGCCATGTAAGTCCAGCACCACTTGCGGTTGGCATTCACCGCGGCGTAAGCGGCCGGCCAGGTGCGGATCTTCGCCCGGCTGTACCCAGCTTAAACTGGCGCCGTCGGCAACAAAACCTTCAAACTCGTCAGAAAACCAGAACAAATTTTCATCAGAGTTTTGGCTTGAGACGTCTGTACGTCTTTTTTGCTTGCGGGGGGCGACAACAGGCGGTATCTTGTCCTGCGCTATGGGCTTAGCGCCTGTTATCGACTGGCGAAACAGCTGGCTGTCTTCAATACTGATGCCGGTGCTGGCAGGGGCTTTCTTTTGCATGGCGCAAGTCTACTCAAACTAACCGGTTTTTACAAAAAGAGCTTACATTTATCATGTCTGATACTGGCGAGATGCTGTTTACCCCGCAACTGATTAACGATGCGGTTGCTGAACTTTATACCGTGCACGACTGGCTGCGTTTTGCTGTCAGCAAAATGCATCAGGCCGATGTCTATCTGGGGCACGGTACTGATAACCCCTGGGATGAAGCGGCCAGCCTGCTGGCTTATGTACTGCACTTGCCACCACTGACCGATGATAAGCTGTTGCACACCCGGTTAACCCGCGCCGAGCGCGAGCAGTTTATTGCTCTGTTACAACAACGTATTGAACAGCGCATGCCGGCGGCCTATTTAACCCATCAGGCCTATTTTGCCGGCTTACCTTTTTATGTCGACGAGCGGGTGCTGGTGCCACGCTCACCGATTGCTGAGCTGATTAACGATAAATTCAGCCGCTTACTTAAGGGTAAGACGGTAAAGCATATTCTCGATTTGTGCACCGGCTCGGGCTGTATTGCCATTGCCTGCGCTTATGCGTTTGAAGAGGCCTTGGTCGACGCGGTGGATATCAGCCCGGATGCCTTAGATGTGGCGCAGCTGAATATTGAACAGCATGGCCTGGAGCAGCGGGTATTTCCCATTTTGTCAGACGGTTACGCTGAGCTGAGCGGCGCCCGGTACGATTTAATCGTCACTAACCCACCTTATGTCGATGCTGAAGACATGGCCGATTTGCCGGACGAATACCGCCACGAGCCAGAGCTGGGCCTGGCATCGGGTGAGGATGGCCTGGCGCTGACCCGGCGTATTTTGCGCGATGCTGCCGCCCATTTAACTGATGGCGGTGTGCTGGTATGCGAAGTGGGTAACAGCATGGTGCAACTGCAGCAGGATTACCCGGATGTCGGCTTTGACTGGCTGGAATTTAGCCACGGCGGCTTAGGTGTATTTGCCATTAGCAAAGCGGAATTGCTGCGCTGTCAGCACCTGTTTGAGCAAGAAAATTGGTAACAAGAAAAGCGGTAAGGAGAAGCAATGGCCGGTAACAGCATAGGGCAATTATTTAAGGTGACTACCTTTGGCGAAAGCCACGGCCCGGCAATAGGCGGTATTGTCGATGGTTGTCCGCCGGGTATGCAGCTAAGCTGCGAAGATTTACAGCATGATTTAGACCGGCGTAAGCCCGGTACTTCGCGCTACACCACAGCGCGGCGCGAAGACGATGCGGTGAAGATCCTCTCTGGCGTATTTGAAAACACCACCACTGGTGCCAGCATTGGCCTGCTGATTGAAAACACCGATCAGCGCTCGCAGGACTACGCCAATATTAAAGAGCAGTTTCGCCCAGGCCATGCCGATTATACCTACTGGCATAAGTTCGGCATTCGTGATTACCGTGGCGGTGGCCGCTCATCAGCGCGGGAAACCGCTATCCGGGTAGCGGCCGGGGCTATTGCGAAAAAATACCTGCGTGAGCAATGCGGCATCGAAATTCGTGGCTATTTAGCCCAGCTGGGCCCGGTCAAGATCGACAGCATTAACTGGGATGAAGTACACAAAAACCCGTTTTTTTGCCCGGACCCGTCCAAGCTGGATGCGTTAGATGAATACATGCGTCAGCTGAAAAAAGACGGCGACTCCGTCGGTGCCCGTGTCAATGTCGTGGCCAGCAATATGCCGGTAGGTTGGGGCGAGCCGGTGTTTGACCGCTTAGACGCCGATATCGCCCATGCCATGATGAGCATTAACGCGGTAAAAGCGGTGGAAATAGGCGACGGTTTTGCCGTGGTAGAGCAGCGCGGTTCCACCCACCGTGATGAGTTAACGCCGCAGGGCTTTAGTGCCAACCATGCCGGGGGCGTATTGGGGGGCATCTCCTCAGGGCAGGATCTACTGGTTAGTATGGCGCTTAAACCCACTTCCAGCATCAGCATTCCGGGCAAGAGTATCAATATTCACGGCGAAGTGATTGATATTGTTACCAAAGGCCGGCACGACCCCTGTGTCGGCATTCGGGCAGTACCTATCGCTGAGGCAATGCTGGCGATCGTATTGATGGATCATTACCTGCGCCACCGCGCACAAAATAGTGATGTAAAGGTGACAACGCCGGATATCGCCCGCCAGAGCCGGGGTTAGGCCAAAGCCTATGGCGC
Source organism: Rheinheimera nanhaiensis E407-8 (assembly GCF_000296695.1). Taxonomy (GTDB): domain Bacteria; phylum Pseudomonadota; class Gammaproteobacteria; order Enterobacterales; family Alteromonadaceae; genus Alishewanella; species Alishewanella nanhaiensis. The sequence goes on along the minus strand of NZ_BAFK01000022.1, from coordinate 8,348 downwards.
TGCTCTCTGCCAGGCCAGCCTTAGCGCTGGCCTATTTCACCTATTTTGGCGTGCTGGGCATTTTTGTGCCTTATCTTGGCCTGTTTCTCGATGGCCGGGGGCTAAGCTCAGCCGATATCGGCTTATTACTGGCCATTGTTACCGCCAGCCGCATTGTCGGCCCCAATATCTGGGCCTGGGTAGCTGATAAAACCGCAAGATCGCTTAGTGTGATGCAACTAGGGGCTGTGCTGGCCACACTGGGCTGGCTTAGCAGTTTTGCTGATCTCGGTTTTTGGCCCTTGCTGGCCGGCTTTGCCTTATTTAGCTTCTTTTGGACCGCCATTTTGCCGCAGCTGGAGCTGACTACCCTTAACTACCTGAATGACGATACCCGGGTATATAGCCGCATCCGCACCGCCGGCAGTGTCGGTTATATTGTGCTGGTGATGCTTGGCGGCTGGCTGTTCGAGCGCTATGGCAGCGAGTTTTTGCCACTGTCGGCGTTATTGTTTTTACTGTTGCTGGTGCTCACTTTGTTTATGCTACCCAAAGTGACGTTGGCCACGACAACGCCAGAGCACAGTGTGCGTTTTAGCCAGCTGATAAAAAACAGCGTACTGCTGCGCTTTATGGCGGCAGCCTTATTGCTGCAAATGAGCTTTGCGCCGTTTTATGGCTTTTTTACCCTGTACAGCCGTGATTTGGGCTACAGCGGCAGCCAGACGGGACTTTTTATCGCCATTGCTATTGCCGCCGAAATCGTGGCGTTTTACTTTGCCGGCAGCCTGATGCGTAACCGCAGTTATGCCAGGCTGCTGGGCATTTGCTACGGCGTTACCGTACTGCGCTGGCTGTTACTGGCCGAGCTGGCCGCTAACCTGTGGTGGCTCAGTTTCAGCATGCTGCTGCATGCCGGCAGCTTTGCCATTGCCCATAGCTGCGCTATGCAGTTTATCCAGCAGTTTTTCCCCAAACACCTGCGCAGCCGCGGCCAGGCGCTGTATGCCGGTGTGATATTTGGCGGTGGTGGCGCCATTGGCGCTTATGCTTCAGGCTTATTGTGGCAGGACGGCGCCGGCGCCCGCCTGACGTTTTATTTAGCCGCAGTGCTGGCACTAGCCGCAACCTTGCTGGCGCTGAGTTTGCCGCGGCAACAGGGGCTAGCCGTTAACGGCGCTGGCAGTTAACCGCGCTGCCAGTTAACCGCGCTGCTAGTTAACCGGGTTACCAGCTAAAGGTTTTGCTCACTGTCAGTAAAATGGCCGCATCGCCCCAGCGCTCGTTAAGGCTGGTATCATGATAACCAATGGCGATATCCAGCCCCTGATACTGGGTTTTTAACATCGCCTGCCAGTGCATAAAGCTGCTGTCACCTTCCCAGCTGTATTTCGCCGTGTCGGTCGAGGTGGAGCGGTCAACCCCCAGCAGCAGTGACCAGTTATCGCTCAGCTCCAGGGTTTTGGTCAGCATAATCACATAATGGCCGCCACCAAAGCCAAAGTAGTCATAGCTGTACCACAGGTTCAGGTTATAGCCGGAGTGGGCAAACTTCAGGTAAATTTCCGGAAAATTCAGCTCTTTACTTTGGCTCATGCCGTGATAGGTATACTGGGCAAAGCCGGTGTCGATTGCCAGGCCGTTCTCCAGCTCGGTGTAGTAGCCGATGTAGGCATCCCATTCCAGTTTGGTGCCTTCGCCAAAATCGACATTCGACGCCCAGCTACCGGCATAAAAGCCATTACCGGCATCCCAGTTTAGCCCGGGTTGCAGCGCCGGGTTTTTATCGGTTTGGCTAACGCCATTAAATAAATAGTTGCTGGTACCGGTTAGGGTAAAACTCCAGCTGCTGTCAGCCAGCGCACTGCTGCTTAGCAGTAGCAGCGGTATCAGGTACGTTTTCATCAGGGCCTCCGCGCCTAGTCGCAGCGTAATTTGCTTAGTTGGCTATCAATGCGTTCGGTTACCTTATCAATAGCACTGCTGATACTGAGGTTATGCTGTGCCAGTTGTTCCAGCTCGCGGGTTGCATCGCCAATCGCGGTAATATTGCGGTTTATCTCTTCGCTTACCTGGTTTTGCTGCTCGGCGGCGGCGGCCACCTGAAACGCATTGTCGGAAATAGCTGCCATGCCGGAGGTCGCCTGTGACAGTTTATCGTAGGCCACTTCGGCCTCGGTGACGGTTTTATCGACACTGGCCGTGCTGATACTGATTTGCGCTACCGTATCTTTTACCTGGCGCTGCAGGGCATCGATCAGCGTTTTGATCTGATCGGTAGAGCTATGGGTACGGGCAGCCAGCGAGCGCACTTCATCGGCTACCACGGCAAAACCCCGGCCCTGATCGCCGGCACGGGCGGCCTCTATGGCAGCGTTTAATGCCAGCAAGTTGGTTTGCTCGGCAATGGCCTGAATCACTTCAGTGATCTGGTTAATTTCCTGGCTGCTACTGGCCACGGCCGCGACTTTTTGGCTGCTGCTGTCAAAATCGCGCGCCACACCTTTAAATTCATCCACGGTATTTTGCAGCAGGCGGGTGGCTTCATTTAACGCTGCGATAGACTCCTGGGCGCCGCTGGCGGTGCTGCTGGCCAGGGTTGCCACTTCATTGGCGGTGGCACTCATTTGATGCATGGCGGTCACCACGTTTTGAATTTCACTGGCCTGTACTGAGGTTGACTGGCTGGTTTTATCAATGGTGCTGACCAACTGCCGGCTTTGCTGTTGCAGTTCGTCTGAGCCGGCTTTTAACGCACGGATCATCTCGCGTAGCTTAGTAGCAAAAGCATTAAAGCCCTCGGCCATTAAATTCAGCTCGCTGTGGCTATCGGCGGCCAGTTTCACCGTTAAATCGCCCTCGGCGCCCGCCAGTTGGTGCATCACTTTGCTCATGCTGGCAATAGGCCGGGTAGCCGCGTTAAGCCACAGTGCCAACAACGCCATAATGGCCAGCAGCAGAATAACGCCAAAGCCGACCATGGTCAGGGCGGTACTTTGGCCATCCTCGGCTAATTGGTTGGCCAGTTGCTCGGCAGCCTGCAACGCCAGCGTTTTCGGCACGGCGATAACGCTAAACCACTCTGAGCCGGACGCTTCTATCTTAATCGGGCTTTTTATCACCAGCTGGCCGTTATATTCAAATACGCCGCTGCTGGCCTGTTGCAGCTGCTGGTACAGCGCCGCATCCAATTGTTGCATGGCCTGGCCTAACTGGTCGGCAAAGCGGTTACTGGCCAACAGCATGCCGCGGCCTGTCAGCAGATACAGCTGGGCTTTGCCATCATATAAAGCAGCCGCCTGTCGCATCAACCCTTGCTGCAATACCGGCAGGTTCATATCGACACCGGCAACGCCACGAAACTGGCCCTGGGTCACCACCGGATACACTAAAGACGTCAGCAGCGCGCTGTTGCCGGGTTCAATTTCAAAAATATAGGGTTCCATCAGGCAGGGTTTTAACGTGTCGCGGCTACACAGATACCATTCCGCCTCCCGCAGACCCAACTCATTGCGCTTATCCAGGTATTTAATGCCCGGATCTTCGGTCTGAATAAACTTTAAGCCGCTGCTTTCCCTGATCCAATACACCTCCAGCGTGCCTTCTTTTGAACTGTGTGTACTGCTGGCATCAAACCCGGCATCGCGGTTGTCATAGCCATTGGGCTCGTATTGGGTATAAACAGAAGAAATACCCTGGTTTGCCGCTAAGATATGGCCCGCCAGCGCTTGCACTTGCTCGCGGCTGTACGGCGTCAGGCCGCTGCCGTGGGCGGTGTTGGCCATGATGCTGGCCAGGTTTTTTGCCACATCATAATTGCGGTTCATCAGCGCTGCAGTTTCCAGCGCGGTAAGCCGGGCCTCGGCACTTAACATGGCCTGAGCGGTTTGCCCCAGCGATTGGCGCACATTATCAACCGCCGATTGGCTGGAGCTTTGCATCGAGTACCAGCCAATCAGCGTCATACTGCCAATACTGATGGCGGTCAGCACTGCTATGCCGGCAGTTAGTTTAAATCTTAGGGAATTCAATAACATTGCTACACCTCATGTGCAAATTGCCAGCGTCGACTGCTGTTAATCAGTAAAGCTGAGCCGCAGCGGTTACGCAATTTCTGCCGTTAAAATTCTGTTGGCGGTTGCCACTTTGCCAGCAGGGCGTGCTAAGGCTACAATAGCCGCCGTTTTTAACTGGCTTAGGGTGTTGCAGTATGGCGAATCGGTTTCGGCTGGGGCTAATTATTAACCCATTGGCGGGGCTTGGCGGCAGCGTTGCTTTAAAAGGCTCAGACGGCCAGGCCGAGCAGGCACTGGCACTGGGCGCTACCCCACAGGCGATGAACCGCGCCAGTACAGCACTTAACGAGCTTGCCGCTTTAGCGGACAAGTTCGAGGTGCTTACCGTGGCCGGTGATATGGGCCAGAGCGTTTGCCAGGCTTTAGGTTTGGCCTATCAGCTGCTGTATAGCCCGGCGCAGTGGCCATCGACCGCTGAGGATACCGAAACGGCCGCCAGGCTGATGGCAGAGCAGGGCGTAGATTTGCTGCTGTTTGCCGGTGGCGATGGCACCGCGCGTAATATCTGTGCGGTGGTGGGCGATAGCACCACAGTGCTGGGTATTCCGGCCGGGGTAAAAATTCACTCTGGCGTCTATGCCATATCGCCACAGGCGGCCGGCAAGCTGGTCGGCAAACTCATTGCCGGTGAGCTGGTGTCGCTCAGCGAAGCGCCGGTGATGGATATCGACGAGCAGGCGTTTCGTCAGGGGGTGGTAAAAGCACGCCGCTATGGCGAAATGCGCATACCGGCGCAGCTGCGTTATGTGCAAAGCGTAAAAATGGGCGGGCGCGAGAGCGAAGAGCTGGTGCTGGCCGATTTAGCGGCCTATGTCGTCAGCCTGCTGGAAGATAATGTGCGCTATGTGATGGGCTCCGGCTCTACCGTGGCGGCGGTAATGGCCGAGCTTGGCCTGGATAACACTTTGCTTGGCGTGGATGTTATCGAAAACGGTAAGCTTATCGGTAAAGATGTCAGCGCCGCCCAGCTGCTTGAGCTGGTGCAGGGCTACCCGAGTAAACTGATTATTACCCTCATTGGTGGCCAGGGCCATGTATTTGGCCGCGGTAATCAGCAGCTGTCACCGGCAGTTATTCGCGCCATTGGCCGCGACAATATTTTACTGATCGCAAGCAAAACCAAGCTGCAGCAATTAGATGGCCGGCCTCTACTGGCCGATACCGGCGATGCCGGGCTTGACCAGCAACTTACCGGCTTAATCAATGTATTAACCGGTTATAACGACTATGTGATTTACCGTTTAGGCTATGAGGATGAGCTATAACATGACAACACTAACGATGCCTGAGCGCTTTATTGACGCCGTTGCCCAGCTGTTTGATGCCCTGGTGCCGGTAGCAACCGATGATGAATTATTTGCCTCGGGTTATCTGCGCGGCCATTTTGACTTAGCGGTAGGTACTTTACAGGTGGCAGCGGAGCCCTTTGTTGCCGCCGATGTAGTAAAGCAGGTAAATGCTACGCTTGAGCAAGCCATTAATAGCGGTGAGCTAAGCGAACAGGATCAGCAGCATGTGGCTGCTATCTGGCAGAGAATCCAGCAGCTGGCCGATTAACGCAGCAGCTTAGCCGGCAAGACTTTTGCGCGCTTATGCGCTAGTATAGGCGCACTTTTAACCCCAAAGCCGTAAGGCTTTTCCAGCATAAGTGGAACTCATGTCAAAATATACAACGCTTGAACAGCACGCCAGCTATGGTATTGGTTTACAAATGGGCCAGCAACTGGCCGACAACCCGTTTGACGGTTTAGATATTGATGCCGTAGCTGCCGGCGTTATCGCCGCCTTTACTGAACAGGCAGCGGAAGTTAGCGACGAGCAAATTCGTGCGGCTTTTACCGTGATCAGTGAGCGCATGCAGGCAGAGCAGGCCGAAAAGGCCGAGTTATTAGCGCAAGCCGGCGAAGCCTTCCTGGCCGAAAACGCCAAGCGCCCTGAAATCACCGTGACCGCATCAGGTTTACAGTACGAAGTATTAGTGGCCGCAGACGGCGAAAAACCAAGCCGTAACTCCACCGTGCGTACGCATTATCACGGTACCTTAATCGATGGTACTGTGTTTGATAGCTCTTATCAGCGTGGCGAGCCGGCCGAGTTCCCGGTATCTGGTGTTATCGCCGGCTGGACCGAAGCGCTGCAACTGATGTCACCAGGCAGCAAACTGCGTTTATACATCCCACACAACCTGGCCTACGGCGAGCGCGGCGCGGGTAACGCCATTGCACCTTTTAGCGCCCTGATTTTCGACGTAGAGCTGTTGGCTATTCTGTAATAGCCAAACACGTCAGAGCATGCCATCAAAACCCTGCACTGCAGGGTTTTGTTATTTTCACCCAGCGCCATAGCAGGAGCCGTTATGTACCACATTCGTCCTTATCAATTTGGTGAAGAGCCGCTGCTACGTGCGCTGTTTTACAACACCGTGCATAACGTTAACCAGCGTGATTATGATGAAGCGCAGCGCAATGCCTGGGCGCCGGCGCAGTACGATGAAAACGCCTGGGCCATGCGTATTATGCAAAGCGAGCCTTTTGTCGCGCTGCATAACGACACCATCGTCGGCTTTGCCGATGTGCAAAGCGACGGCTATATCGACTTTTTCTTTTGCCACCAGGCGTATCAGGGCAAAGGTGTCGGTAAAGCCTTAATGCAGCATTTGCTTAAAACCGGTAAGCGTTATGGTGTAAAGCGCTTTTACGCCAACGTCAGCATTACCGCTAAACCGTTTTTTCAGCATTATGGTTTTGTGGTGGTAAAACAGCAGCAAAAAGAAGTGCGTGGCATAGTGCTAACCAATTTTTTGATGGAGAAGAAGTAGTAGTTAGTAAAGCCACTTTTGGATAGGAAAAGGTCAAGACCTGATAATCATCTAGCCTAAGCGGCCTTGTACGGCCTCCGAGTTAATAGCTATTTTTTGATTGCCGTCGAAAAATTCTATCTTCAAGGAGGCCGTATGAAATTGTATGTCGGGATTGACCTTCATTCCAATAATTCAGTGCTGGTTGTGCTTGATGAAAATGATAAGGTCATTTACTCCAAACGCTTACCTAACGATGCGCAGGTTATTCTCGGGGTACTTGCGATGTATAAAGAGCAAATTGAAGCTGTTGCGGTAGAGTCGACCTACAATTGGTATTGGCTGGTCGATGCGCTGCAGGATGAAGGTTACGAGGTGCGATTGGTCAATACCGCCGCCGTAGTGGTTTATGATGGCCTTAAATACAGTGGCGATGTAGCAGATGCCAAGCACCTGGCGCATTTACTGCGCATGGACCTGCTGCCCTGTGGTTATATTTACCCGAAAAAACCGAGGGCTTTACGTGATTTAGCACGTAAGCGTGCACAACTGGTGCGGCAAAGAACCACCCAGTTGCTGTCCATCAAGAACTTGCTGGCCCGCAACTGTGGTCGGGACACGCCAAGTGCCACAATTAAGCGGTGGGCTCCTGAGCACATTGCACAGTTGCCATTATTGCCAGAGCAAAAGCTCGCCGTGCAAGCAAACTGTGCGGTGATGCAAGCACTAGAGCAGCAAATTAATGCGGTTGAAACTGAACTGCTACGCCAGCTTAAACCCTGTAAGGCATTTCAGTTGCTCAAAACCATGGCCGGTGTCGGCGATATTCTGTCAATGACGATTTATCTGGAAACCGGTGATATCAATCGCTTCAACAGTAGTGGTAACTTTGCTTCTTATGCCCGAATGGTGCGTTCAAGCCGCGAGTCCAACGGCAAGAAGAAAGGCGAAGGTAACCGCAAATGCGGTAACCGCTACCTGTGCTGGGCTTTTATGGAAGCGGCACATTTTGCTGTGGGTTCAAATGAATTTATCCAGCGCTTTTACCAGCGCAAATGCACTAAAAGCTTAAAGGTCGTGGCGATGAAAGCCGTGGCGCATAAGCTGGCCAGAGCCTGTTACAACATGCTCAAAGACGGGGTGGAGTTTGATGTAAAACGCGCCTTTAGTTGAGTTTACCCAGCGTAGCTGATGCTGCTTCGGGGTTGGTAAAACCAGAGATCTGATTGCACAGCTACGCTGTTTTACCTTGTTTGCCGTAACATCGCCTGCTGCCTGAGCCAGAAAGGGGTTGGTTTAAAGCCATGATTCTGTCGCAGCTATGCTGCATCACTTGGACAGGCAGGAGAACAGAGGGTTTTCTGGGGCTACAAGTAGCTAGGGGCCGGACGCAGTGAGTCCAAAGCCTTGATCCTGATGGGTGACTGGTGCGATACATCGCAACCACCAATGAGAACTAAAATGCGACAGTTATAGGTTTGCAGGGATGAAAAGAT
>NZ_BAFK01000023.1 GCF_000296695.1 Rheinheimera nanhaiensis E407-8 | reverse complement strand
CGCTTAGTTTAATGAAATGACACAGAATTTTGAACACTACCGCGAAAACAAGGTTTTCACGACAAGTTGGCAGGCACCGTAGTAATTCGCCAGCTAAGTAAAGAGCCGGTTAAATTTGACCAAAATGCTTAACAAAGCCATCAACTTCGCGCCTATCGGCGCCGGGCGGCCTACGCTATGCTCCGGCTGCCGATTATGGCTGTGTTAACGTCCGCGATTCGCTCACACTTGTCCGCTATAAACCGGCTTGCTTAAGCAACTCCGCCATATGCTGCAGTGCGCTAAGCCCTTGAATATCTGTGGCTTGCAGCGGTACTTTATAGCGTGACAGCCTGGCAAAATCCTGCTCTATCTGGGCTAAATGCACCTTTTCCTGCGCGCGTCTGGCGGCGAGAAAATCACCGTCGGCGCTGTCGGGCAAAATGCGGTTTACCACCAGGCCGGCCAGTGGCAGCTTTTCTTGCTGTAAGCTTTGCACCGCACGGCCGGTTTCTAAGATTGGCAGCTTTTCTGGCGTTAACACAAACAGCAGGGCAGTGCGGCTGGCATCGGTTAATACCTCGCGGGTGCGTTGCAGCAAGCGTTGGCGCGCTAATAAGGTTTCAGTGATGGCTTTGTTGCGATCATCCATGCCGGCGGTGGCATGCTGATTCGGGTCGTCCAATGGGCTGTCGATATCGCGGCCGGCTTTGGGCGTTAAGTGGCCCAATACATCGCCTAACTTCTCTGAGCGCTTATTGGCGTTTAATAAACCCTGGGTCCAGGCGGCCATCGCTTCAGGCAGGCTGAGCAGGCGCAGGGTATGGCCGGTGGGCGCGGTGTCGAAAATAACCAGATCGTACTCGTTAAGGCCAAGCTCGATAACATTAGCAATACGCTCGAGCATCGCCGCTTCCTGTGCGCCGGGTGACTGGCGGGTTAAGCGCATTTGCCGCTCTATTTCGCCAAACATTTCCGGCCGGGTAAAGCGCTTTAGCTGGGCGGTGACTTTAGCCAGATGCTGCTCTACCTCGCGGTCGGGGTCGAGCTCTAAACCATCTAAATTCGGCGCTAAGCGGGTAATGTTGTCGCCAATGTCACGGTCAAAGGCATCGGCTAAACTGTGCGCCGGATCGGTCGACACCAGCAGCACCTTTTTACCGCGCTCGGCGGCCAGAACTGCCAATGCCGATGAGGTGGTGGTTTTACCCACGCCACCTTTGCCGCCAATCAGCAGCACGCGTTTATCAGTTAACAGCATTTAATATTGTCCAGCGGCGAGTGTTCCATGCCCATACGGGTATGCCAGTCGTGAAAGCGCTCCAATAGCAAGGGTTGCAGCTCCAGCGTGTAATAACTGGCAGGGTTGGGCACACCCATCATTTCAGAGAAAATGAGCAGCATAAATAAATCATCCTGCTCACGTTTGGCACGCGCTATCGCACTGCGATAGGGCGCGTTATAAGCTTCTTCGGCATAAAAACTGGCCTGGCGGAACCAGGCCTTGAATTTATCTAAACTCATGTGTTTTGCGAGGCGGCTTCCGCTTTGTTGGCTTTAATCTGTTTGGTCAGCGCTGAGCTCGACTCCAGAATAACCAGCACGGCCGCGACCAGGATAATTAAGTCCAGCGTAAACAGGAACCAGTCACCTTTCTCATAGAAGCTTTTCAGCTGAATTAATAAGCCCAGTGTGGTCATGGTAAGCAGGAACATCAACGGCCCCAGCGTGTACCACATTGGCCGGCCCAGTTTTACCAGCATTACGGTAATGACCAACAAGGTTAAGCCTGCCAGCAACTGGTTAGTGGTACCAAACAGTGGCCAAATCAGTAAACCGCCAGAGCCATCGCCACCGGCACCAAAGGCCAGCAGTAAGCAAGAACCTACCGCCAAGAAGGTGGCTGGTGCCGCTTTTTGCATCCAGTTGATGTTATAAATGCTGCCCCATTCCTGGAAGATATAGCGCTGCAGACGCAGGCCGGTGTCCATAGTGGTGCCGGCAAACAGCACCACCATTACCGTGAGCAGGGTTTGTGATAACACCGTGTCTAAGCCAATACCATTTTGCAGAATATTGGCGCCGCCTTTAATAAAGGCCGACACACCGCCCTGACCAAAGCTGTGGTAAATCGCCTGCCAGTCGGCCAGGGTGGCAAAACCGGCGGTAGCAGCAATAATGGCTGCCAGTGCCAGTGACCCTTCACCTACTGCACCAAAGTAACCGACAAAACGCACATCCGGCTCTTTATCAATTTGCTTAGAGGTAGTACCGCTTGATACCAGACCGTGGAAGCCCGAGATCGCACCACAGGCAATGGTCACAAACAGCAGCGGGATCAGTGACGGTGTCCCTTCCGGCACGTCAGTATTAAAGGCAGGTGCCACCACATCAGGGCTGGCCAGAATAACCGCGCCGTACAATAGCCCCAGGCCGATAAACAGCTGAATACCGTTAATGTAGTCACGCGGTTGCAGCAGCATCCACACCGGCAGTAACGAGGCAATAGCCGCATAAACAAACAGCAGAATGATCCAGCTTTGGTTATCGCTTAGCGGGCCAACCATCTCCGGCAGTGAAATTGGCAGCATAGGGCCAATGTAGATCATGCCGTACAGCGCAATAACACCTACGATAGTCACCAGCAGCAGGCCCATGTTTTTACGGTAAATAAGCTGGCCGATAATCAGCGCCACCACGATAGCGCCCCACACTGGTATGGTGGCACTGGGGAAATTAATTAACTGGCCGGCAATCACCACGGCAAACACCGCGTTTACCATTAATAGCACCAGGAAAATGACGATCATAAAGATGCTGCGGGCGCGGTTGCCAACGATATCACCGGTTAAGGCGCCGATAGATTTGGCTTTATTGCGGCTGCTGGCCCAGATGGCGCCAGCATCATGCACACCGGCAAAGAAAATAGTACCAAATACGACCCATAAAAAAGCCGGTACCCAGCCCCAAATTACTGCTATGGCAGGGCCGATAATAGGCGCTGCACCGGCAACAGAGGTAAAGTGATGGCCCCATAAAATATACTTGTTGGTAGGCACATAGTCGATGCCGTCCTGCATTTCATGCGCCGGCGTTCTAAAGTTAGGGTCAACTTTAAAGATTTTTTCGCAGATAAACTTGGAGTAGACGAAGTAGCCCAGCGCCATGGCACCAAGCCCCATCAACATCAGAAAAATGGCATTCATCTTTTAGCCTCAGTTGCGGTTGATTTTATTGTGGTTAGGGTCAGCCAAGCATAGTACAAAAAGGTGAGGCGGGCGGCTATTAGACCAAAGTCGGGTTAGGCCGCGCCTATTGTTTGGTCGCGCCCGGCTGCTTTGGCCTGGTATAGTGCATCATCGGCGCGGCTTAAACTGATATTTAACGGCTCATCGGGCCTGAACTGGCTAAGCCCTATACTGCACGTCACCCGCATCTTGCCTGGCGTGTCGGCAAAGCTGATGTCGCTGATGGCCCGCCGCAGCCGCTCGGCTATAGCAAAAGCCGCTTCGCTGTCGGTGTCGGGCAGCACAATTAAAAACTCCTCGCCGCCGGTGCGGCCAAAGTGGTCTTGCTCGCGCAGCATGGAAGACACCGTCATGCTCATTTGCTGCAGCACGGTATCGCCAACATCATGGCCATATTTATCATTAACTTGCTTAAAGTGGTCTAAATCGACAATTAAAAAACTGAGCGGCTCGCTGGTATCCAGCGCTTTGACGCGCTCTTGCTCGGCCTGCATCATAATGCGCCGCCGGTTAGCGATACCGGTAAGCTCGTCAGTCATCGCCAGCCGGTGCAATTTACGGTTACGCCGTTTTAATGACACGGCAAAGCTGAATAAAATTACCAGCAGCAAGGCTATCAGGCTAAGGGCGGCATACTGCCAGCGCTGCGCCAGTTGCAGTGATGCCACATGTTGCTGCACCAGCTGTTTTTCTGCTGCCAGTTGCTGATTGCGCTCTTGCTGGCGCGCCGAGTCAAATTGAATTTTCAACAGTTGGCTTTGTTGCTCACGGGCCTGTTGCTGTTGCTGTTGGTCCAGTTCCACATAGCGGCTTAGCCATTGATAGGCCGTGTCGCTATCACCATTGGCATCGTAGGCGAGGGCTTTAGCGCGGTAAAGTAATAATAAATAACGCGGGTTTGCTTCTATTTGCAGATAACGTTCGGCATCATGCAGGTATTGTATAGCCTGGCTGGCGCGCGCCGTTGCGGTCAGGCTTTGTGCCCGGTACAGCGCTAACAGCCCTTTGTAGCTGTTAAGCGCCGATAAATCAACGCCGTTTAGCTGGTTAAGTTCCCGCTCGGCGTCGCTGGCGACACTTAGCGCCTCGTCGTAACGCTTAAGCAGATTGTAAATCCACACCAGATTCACTTTGCTATAACTTTGCCACAGCGGTTCGTCTAACTGTTGATACACTGCTATAGATTGCTCAAACAGGCTTAGCGCCTGCTGATAGTCGCCAAGTTCAGCGTAAGAGTAGGCTTTTTCGTGCATAATCAGCGCAGCGCGAAAGGCCTCATCCGGCGAGGAAAACTCCAGTTCAGCCTGGTCAATGTAGTCCAGTGCATCGCGGTATAAGCCCATGCGACGGTAGGTTGCCGCTATCGATAACACCAAATCGCTGATATAGGGTTTATAGCCCAAACCGCGTTGCAGCTGATAGGCAGTAACATAGTGCTGCATGGCATCAGCATAATTGCCACGATAAGAGTCAATATTCCCCAGCAGGCTCAGGCTAATGGCCAAACTCAGCGGGTCTTCGCTGTCGCTGGCAGCCTGATAACTTAGCCTGGCTTGTTGCTCCGCTTCAGCAGAGCGCCCAAGCAAGCTAAACAGGTAATAGCGGCAGACATAATAATCGGCCAGTGCCTCACTGTCGCCCCGCGCTCTGGCCGCGGCCATTTTTTCATCGCTAAAGCTAAGGCCCGCTTCGGGTTGATCATAAAAGCCCAGCGTGCACTTTAACCGGTCGAACATCTGGCTGCGCTCGGTATCGACGGCGGGCAGCGCACGTTGCAGCTCTGTCAGCGCCGTTTTGTAATCGGTAATACTAAAGAAGTAACGCTCGCCACTTTCAATTTGCCGCACCAGCTCGTCAAATTGTTCACTCTGTGCCAGCGCCATGCTGCTAACGCTAACTAACCATGCTGCACAGTAATGCCGAAGCGCCATAATAAGCCCTTTTCAACCTTCTATCGCAAAGCCTAGCAGGGTGCTTTATACCCTGCTGACTGAATTAGGGTTTTTTTACCCAGTTGCCGTCGAGCAAAATAAAATGGCCGGCGCTGGTGCGCTCTATGGCTTTTTTACCGGCCATGGCTTCAACATCGGCCACGGCAATATTGTTTTGCTGGGCTAAGCGGGCATATTCAGCGCGGCGGGCATCGTTAATCAGTTTGACAATGTCGGCAGCGTCGTTGCTGTTTTGCACCACGCCCAGATAGCCATTGGCTTGCTCGCCCACCAGGCCCCGCGCTTTGGCATTACCCAATGCGGCCATCGCTTGCTGTAAGGTCATTGCCAGTACCGGCAGGCTGATTGCAAACAGCACAGGCAGTAGCAACAGCTTAATTTTATTGCTTAATTTCATAAGTCACTCCTTAAAATAAACCGCTGTCGTCGCTAAACAGCTCGTCGAGTTGTTTATCTACTTTAATATAAATTTCATGCTGAATTTTTACATTCAGGTTAATGTTAATCGGCTCAGCTGGCATAGCGACCTGCACCTTGGGGGTACAGGCGGCCAGTAACAGCATAAGCACGGCTGCGCTGCCCAGGGGTTTTATCATGGTTTTGCTCCGTTAGCGCCTTTGGCGCCAGACTGTTGTAGTTTCTGTTGCACCCGCTTTTTAATCACGTCACTTATCTGGCTGCTTAACTGCAAACTGGTGATAAGCGCAGGAATATCTTCTTCCAGATTAATGTTTAGGTTAATGGGCCGGCCTTGTTCCAATGCCGGGTTTTTACCCTGTAACTGTAATGCCAGCAGCAGTTTACCGCTAGTGTCGTAGCTGACATTACTGGATAACACTGAGTAGTGAAAATCATCCAGCGCTTCGAGTACCAGTTTCATGCCCGGATTTGTCGCTGCCATACTTTGTGCTGTGGCCGGCCGGTATTGCAATTGGCCGCCCGGGCTTTCTGCCGCAATAACGCCTTGCTGCACACTGGCGCCTTTGCTGCTTAACAACAGCGGAATACGGCCGGATAAACTGCCGCTGCCGCTGACATCGGTGCTGGGGTGTTGCTGCAGTAACTGACTTAACGCCAGCTGCTTTAGCTCCAGTTGCAACAGCTGCTCGTTGTCAGCAAGCTTAAGTTGCTGCGGTTGTAGCGAGACACTGCCGCCCATCAGTGCCAGCTGCAGCTGACGGATATCCAGCGTGCCGGCGCTTAACGCATCGGCGCCAGCCTGATAGCTTGCCGATAGCAGCAGCGGGCCGGCAATAATACCGTGGTTTATCTCGCCAATACGGCTTTGCTCGGTACTGACGGTGAGCTTATCGTCCTGATAATTGGCGACAAAAGTAGCGCTGGCGTCTTTAAACAAGCTGCGATCGTAAATGCCGCTGACACCGGATAATGTCAGCTCCGCCTGGGCCGCCGTTTGTGCCGCCAACAGGGCACTGCCATGGCCACTTAAACGGCCACGGTTAAGCTCAAGCAGGGCTGGCCAATCGTTAAGGGTGGCGGCCAGCGGATTGCCAGCCAGTAAAAACAGCTCGTCCAGCTGCCAGTTAACCTTGGTGGCATTGGGGGTATGCTTTAGCTGATGTGCCACGCCAAGCCCTGCGCTGTTGCTTATACGGCCATTAATGGCCAATTCGCTTAGCTTGCCATCGGCACTCAGTTGCCACTGCCAGGCTAACGGTTTAACGGCGCTGTGCACAAGGCTGTCAGCAGCAAGCTCAGCTTTCGCCGAAAGGTTAACGTTGCTAAAGGCTGCATCGCCGCTAAGCCGGCTGTTGCTGCTAATTAAACGAAGTTGTTGGATCTGCGCATCTTGCAAGCCGGCGCTGGCGACGTTGGCGGTTAACTGCTCTAAATCCAGCTGCCAGCTGTCAGCAAGCCAGTACGCATTAAAGCGGCTTTGCAGCTGCACAGCGTTAAGTTGCAGCCTGTCGCTGTGCAGCAGTGGCTGGTTAACCATCAGGTTAGCGTTTTGTAGGCTGGCGCTAAACGGTGGGGTGGCATTAAGGTTGGCGCTCGCGGTTAAGCTCAGCTGCGTCGGGCCCCCGCTGGTTAGGCTAAATTGCAGCGGTAGCGCAGTAAGCTGTGCCGCGCCTTCACTGTTTATTCGCAAAGTCAGGTTGCCGCTATCAAGGCCCAGTTGCGACAGCGCCTGCGGCAGCAATGGCTCCGTCAGGTTAAGGTTGGCCTCAAGCTGATATTGGCTTAGCTCGCCTTGTGTGATGGCGACTGCGCCTGTCAGCTCGCCTTGCAGCAAGCCGATACCCGGTACAGCAAAAGGGCTGGGCAGATGTGCCTGTAGCTGCCAATGACCACTGGCGGCGCTAACCAGTGCCGCTAAACCCTGTTGTGCCGGCAGGGCAAATTGCCATTGGCTTTGCACTGATACCGGTGCGGTAAAATGCTTAAGCGCATCGTCGGGCAGCGGCAGTTGCCAAAGCTCAAGTTGCTGACGCAGCCAGGGCGAGGGCGGAGCTATTTGCAGCGATAATGCGCCATCAATGGCTAACTCTGCACTCTTTTGTGTGTCTATTTGCTCTTGGGTGCTGACCTGCTGGCGCAGTGTGAGTGTGGCGCTGTCATCCAGCTGCACGCGGGCGCTAAGCTGCGGTAATTGCTGCTCACTGCTATAGCTGCCGCTAAGGCTTAACCGGGGTTGCTGTGGGCTATCGGCATCGGTCAGCTGTAGCTGATAATCAAGCGTGCTCTCATTAACACGGCTTTGGCCACTCAGTTGATAGCGGCAAGATCCGGCAGCGCAGGGCAGAGTGACGTTAAGTTTTTCCAGCTGGATCGTATCCGGCCAGGCGGCGGGTAACTGCCAGCTTTGTACAAAGCTGGCATCTGCTGTTGGAGCAGCGTTTGTGCTATCAGATACCGGCCAGGTTTTTAGCCTAATATCACCGCCCGAGAGCTGCACTGTGGTGAGTTTGACATCGCTAAAGCGCCAGCTCAGGCTGAGTTTATCCAGCGTGACCTGTAGAGCAGGCTCGTCCATGACAAAGCTGAGGTTGCTAAGCGTAAGCCCATGCAAACCCAGGCTGCTTAGCTGATAGTGCAATTGCTGCACAGGCAGTGCCGCCAGTGTTTTTTGCACATAGCGATACGCCACTGCCAGTACCAGCAGCAAGATAGCCAGAGCAATAAGTAACGCTTTTTGCCAGCGGCGCATAATGTTATCCCTTAATGCTATGCGGCGACATTAGACCGAAGTGTCTGAATAGGCAATGAATATATCACGTTGTGCCGGTTTTGCCTGCTGTGGCATTAGCCATCGGTGCGCTAATGCTGTTAAGTCGCTGGAGGTAAGAAAAAGGGCAGCCGAAGCTGCCCTGACTCAGTTTATAGCTGGCTTATTGCTTGCGTGCTGCCGATGACGCATCGCGGATGGCACGAAACTCGTTGCCTTCGTGCCAGTTTGGCCAGCTGCGGCTGTTGGCCAGCTCATTACCTACCTGATAATACAGCATTAAATCTTGCTGCGCGCCGCGCAAGTCCCAGTCGTCGCTCCACTCATCGCCCACTTTGTGGTAGCAGCAGCTGTTGTATTCCGCGCGCTGTGCTTTACCCCAGTCGGCGCCTTTTTCGAAATGGTCGTTACCGCCTTTGGCGTATAAAATAGGCACGCCTTTTTTCGATAAGTTAAAGTGATCTGAACGGTAGGCAATACCGGCTTCCGGGTTGTGCTCACGCACCACATAGCGGCCTTGCTGCTGGGTGTATTTAGTTAAAATATCTTCCGCATTGTTATTGCCAAGGCCGACGATCACCATATCTTTCATTGGGCCGTACACGTTCATCACGTCCATATTGATGCCCACAACGGTTTTCTCCAGCGGAAATACCGGGTTAGCGGCATACCAGGCTGAGCCCAATAAGCCACGCTCTTCGGCGGTCACAGCAACAAATACCACTGAGCGCTCAGGCTGCGCCTGTTGGGTAAAATACTCGGCCAGTGCCAGTAAGCCACCTGTGCCCGAGGCGTTGTCCTGGGCACCGTTAAACACTTTGTTATCCGGGTTAGAAAAATCCATACCCAGATGATCCCAGTGCGCCATGTACAATACATATTCGTCAGGATATTTACTGCCTTCGATATAACCGACCACATTGCTGGAAGTGAGCTCGCGCAGGTTGTTTTTTACGCTGACAGACGCCTTGGCATTAAGTGGCACCGGCGCAAAGTCTTTTTGCAGTGCTTTTTTATGCATAGCGGCTAAATCGGTGCCGATATTGGCAAACAGTTTTTCCGCTGACTCGGTGGTGATCCAGCCCTCAATTTCGGCGCGGTCCATGTTTTTATTTTCGTTGATTAAATCAAATTTAATCGGCGAGCCATGCGCGACCACACCCCAGCCGTAACTGGCAGCAGCGGTTTCATGGATAATCAGCGCCATGGCGGCACCCTGACGTGCCGCTTCTTCAAATTTATAAGTCCAGCGGCCGTAATAGGTCATGGCGTTGCCATTAAACAAATTAGGGTCTTGGGTGGCATAACCCGGATCGTTAACAAACATCACCACGGTTTTGCCTTTTACGTCCAGGCCTTCGTAGTCATTCCAGCCGTATTCGGGTGCAACGATACCATAGCCAACAAACACCATCTCGCTGTCAGTCAGTTGCACTTGCTCTGTTACGCGGGTGGTCCAGGCAGTCATATCATCACGATAGGTAAACTGCGCTGGCAGGCTATCGCCTGTTAATGTCATCGCGGAGACTTGCACCGGATCAATTTGTACCAGTGATACCGGCTGTTTGTAGCTGTCGCCATCAATAGGTTTTAAGCCAATACGGCGAAAGTTATCTTCTAAAAAGGCAACGGTCAGTTCTTCGCCTTTGGTGGCCGGTGCGCGGCCCTGAAATTCGTCAGACGATAAGGTTTTAATATATTCGCCCAAACGTGGGTTTACCACAGGTAAGCTAAACTCAGCAGTAACAGGCGCTGTTGTGCCTGGCTGGCTATCGCCGGTTTTAATGTCGGCCGGCTGCTCAGAGCAGGCGCCCAACAGGGTAAGGGCAGTGGCGGCCGCCGCCAGCTGCGTGAACCTGGATAGGGTAATCATAGTGACTCCGTGATGTGTTATTGTTATTAGCCACGCCGGACGCGGCATGTAAAAGCGTTTTATCTTAACGTAAGAAAAAAGCAGCGACCAGCGCTGCAGTCGCGGCTTAAGCGCAATTAGTCTTGATAGCCCCAGGGCGTAGGGGGTAAAGCGACCGGTTTGGTTAAATCGAAATCAACGCGAAACTCGCGGCCTTCGCGAATTAAACGGTAACTAAAGGTTTGCGGGTAAATGTACATTTGCCAGATGTTAGTGTTCGATTGCGGGTTACCTAAGCGGACAAACAGCTCTTTAGAGTATTGATCAGCCGGAAAGCTTTGCACTGTCGGCCAGCCGGCATCGACAGTGTGGCCGCCGTACATGGTCGACACATCATGGTTGCCATCGGGCTTGCGGTGGTCGTGTTTTAAGCTTAAACCAGAGCCGGTTTTGCTAAGGATCCAGGTGCGCGAGTGATCGTCGCCGACATGGAAGGGGATTTGCAATTGGTTGTCTGTACAGTTACGTACATGCATGACTAATCTGCCTTCAAAGCCAGGGCTTTTGGGGGTGTCCATCACGACTTTGCCTTCATAGGCTTTACCGCAATGGGCGCGCAGGTTGTCAAAGTAAGCATCGTGACTGGCGATAGACACCAGTGGCGCATCCTGAATAACAGTGGCATTGGTCGCGGTAGAAAATGTCAGGGCAATAGCGGTTGTAATTAGGCTTTTGTGCATATATTTCTCCTTTTAACACAGCCGGACTATACCTTTAGGCCGTAGTTACTGCAAACGACCACAGCATTTAAGGCGGAGATGACAGATGCAAAATGAACTTGATGGTAAATTCTTATTAAGCGTATATGGCAAAGTTGAAAAACACGGCACAGCGATTAACAACGAATTGGGTGCCGGCTTTACGCTTGATGGCATTACGGTGAATGCCGGTTTTGATGGCTATGAGGTGTACCTGAGTAATAACAAGGTGCAGCTGACATTAGGTTTTCATAATAAATGGCATAGCGATGCCAAAAATGAAGCCGACATGGATGAGTTTGTCAGCCAATTAAAGAAAATTAACCGCAACTATTAATGTATTGTCAGTGCAGCTTAAATTATTTTACGCCGGCTAAGGATTTGTTCAGGTTAACGCGATACCATAAGCGGCAATACATAAGCGCTGGCAGACGCAACAGTGGCGGCAATGCAGAAACTTTGTTTAGACGGCTAAAAGGCTATTGCCTGAGGCGGTAAAACAGGGTAAGGTGTCGCCCGTCAATCGAATCTGATAGACCAGAAGAGGTGCGTTAGCCAGGTAGTTCAGGACAGATGTCTATACATCGTAGCCTGAACGAGGGGGACTAACGCCGAGGGAGGCGCTGATATAGAGCGGCGTATCCCGGTCGTTAAGGCTGAATCCTTACGACTGTCACCTGAAATTGCGGTGGAGAGCTTCTGGCCTTTGTTAACTACAGTGTACAGAAATTACAGAAGCTGTCTGTGTCATTCTCGTTTTGCTGTTAGCAAATGCCATGCTCTGCTTATTATGTTTTATAAGGAGAGACCCCTTGTCTAAGCTTATTGTTGCGAAGTTTGGCGGCACCAGTGTGGCCGATTTCGATGCGATGTCGCGCTGTGCCGACATTGTCCTTAACGACCCGGCGATCCGCTTGGTTGTCGTCAGCGCCAGCTCTGGCGTGACTAACTTATTAGTTGATATCACCAAACATACCGACATCAGCGAACGCTACGCCTGTTATCAGGGCATCGAGCGTATTACGCTGGCGGTATTGCACCGCTTGGCGCAACCACAACAGGTCGCGGCCGATATTGATGCCCTGCTGGGCGCACTTAAAGATCTGATTGAGCAGGGCGGCGCTGTGTACAGCGGCGTGCACAAAGATGAAATTCAAAGCTTTGGCGAGCGGCTAAGCTCGGTGCTGTTTGCCCAGGTACTGCGTGAACGCGGTGCGCCGGGGTTATGTTTTGATGCGCGCCGTGTCATGCGTACCGACAGCCGTTTTGGCAAAGGCGAGCCGCAAGTTGGCCAAATTAGCCAGTTAGCGGCGCTGCAGCTGCAGCCGCTGTTGGCGGACAACATAGTGGTGACACAAGGCTTTATTGGCGCCGATGATGCCGGCCAAACCACTACGTTGGGCCGCGGGGGCTCCGATTACAGCGCCGCCTTATTTGGCGAAGCGCTGGCCGCCAGTGTGGTGCAAATCTGGACCGATGTGGTCGGTATTTTTACCACCGATCCGCGTTTAACCGAGCAGGCCCGCTGCATTAAAGAAATAAGCTTTGATGAAGCGGCTGAAATGGCGACTTTTGGCGCCAAAGTGCTGCATCCAGCCACGTTAATACCGGCCATGCGGCGTAATATCGGCGTCTTTGTCGGCTCCAGCCGCGAGCCCCAAGCCGGCGGCACCTGGATTGCCAAAGACGTCAAAGAGCGCCCGCCATACCGGGCTATCGCACTTAGAAAATCACAAACCCTGATTACGGTAAAAAGCCCGGCCATGTTGCACGCTGCCGGCTTTTTAACCCGGGTGTTTGATACCTTAAGCCGGCATCAGATTTCGGTAGATTTAGTCACAACCTCTGAGATTAGTGTGGCACTGACACTGGATGAAGGCGGCATGACCAGTGCTTTTAGTGCCTCGGTAGAGCCGGCGCTGGCGGAGCTGCGCAGCTTTTGCGATGTCAGCGTTGAGCAGGGGTTAAGTTTGGTGGCGGTGATAGGTAACCATTTGCACAGCAGTAAAGGCGTAACCGGCGATTTATTTAACACGCTGGAGCGCATTAATATGCGGCTGATTTGCCATGGCGCCTCTAAACATAACCTGTGCTTTTTAGTGCAGGATGCCGATGCGCCGGCAGTCGTAAAACAGCTGCACCAAAACCTGTTTAGCGCAGCCTGATTTAGCAAAACGCCTGATGTACCAAAATAATGGCAGTGCGCCGCAGCGAAACTAGCGCTGCGGCGTATTAACTAATTGAGCATCGGCTGTAGCTTGGGTGTCAACCAAACCTTCAGCGCGGCCAACCACCAGTGCCACCATAGTATCGCCTGTCACATTAGTGGCGGTGCGCATCATATCGATAATACGGTCTACCGCGGCGATAAAGGCAATACCTTCCAGCGGCAGGCCAACCACACTTAAGGTCACGGTGAGCATCACCATAGCGGTACCGGGCACACCGGCGGTGCCCACTGACGCCAGCGTGGCGGTGCCGGCGATTAACAGATAATCCAGCGCGCTAAGATCAATACCATATAACTGAGCGATAAATATTGCTGCAATGGCCGGGTAAATGCCGCCGCAGCCATCCATGTTAATGGTGGCGCCCAGTGGCAGCACAAAGCTGGCATAGTCTTTTGATACTTTCAGGTTTTCGGTAACCACCTTATGGCTTACCGGCAGGGTACCGTAACTGCTGGCACTGCTGTAGGCCACTAACTGCGCCGGCAGTATGGCTTTAAAGTAGTCGCGCACACGCATACCACCAAACAGTTTTACCAGGCCGCCATAGGTAAACAGAATATGGATGGCGCAGCCAATATAAACGGCGATAATAAACTGCCCCAGCGGCAGCAAGGTCGCCAGGCCATAGCTGCCGACCGCCCAGGCCATTAAGCCAAATACGCCCAGCGGCGTAAGCTCCAGCACCATACGGGTAACCTGAAACATAATATCGGCACCCGATAGCAGTACCTTTTTCATCGGCAGCGCTTTGTCGCCCACTTTATTAATAGCGATGCCGACGATAGCGGCAAATACGATAATTTGCAGAATATTGCCATTAACCATAGCGGCCAGTGGGTTAGTCGGAATAAGGTTGGTCAGCACATCGGCCACCGGCGGGATATCACGCGGTTTTACCTCAGCGGCGGTTAACTGCATGGCGTTGTCCCACGGCATCAGCGAGCCTACCGTCAGGCCAATCAGGCTGGCAATCAGGGCGGTAAGTAAAAATAAACCAATGGTTTTAAACGCCAGGCGCTGCATTTTACCGGTATCGGCCAGCGAGGTAATGCTGCTAATCAGGGCAAAAAATACCAGCGGCACCACCAGCATGCGGATGGCATTAATAAATAAGGTGCCCAGCGGCTTTAATGTTGTGGCCTGTTCACCCAGTAATACGCCGGTGAGCACACCCAGCAGCAATGCCCCTAATACCCGTTGCCAAAAAGGGATGGCAAACCAAAAAGCCAACATAAGTTTTTGCTCCAGCGAAAGTTTTCGACATTATAGAGACAACAAAAGCGGCCACAAGGCCGCTTTTCTATATGTTATAACCAGCAGGTCTGGATCAAGGCGTCAGGCTATTCGTACGGCAATGGATCGGTGGTGTGGTTAAGGGCAAAGGCTTCTAACCGCTCCTGACAAGAGCCGCATTTACCGCAGGCTTTGTCACGGCCGTTGTAGCAGGTCCAGGTTTGGCTGTAATCCAGCCCCATCGCCAGGCCATCGGCGAGGATTTCAATTTTGGTTTGCTGCAAATAGGGGCTAACGATATCCACCGGCTCATAGTTGGCTATCTGACAGACATCATGCATTTTTTGCACAAATTCTGGCCGGCAATCCGGGTAAATAAAGTGATCGCCGCTATGGGCGCCGTAATACACCTGGTTAGCACCAATTGACACCGCATAACCGACCGCCAGCGACAGCAAAATCATGTTGCGGTTGGGCACCACGGTCGATTTCATATTATCTGCCGCATAGTGGCCTTCCGGGATATCAATATCATCTGTTAGCGACGAGCCCGCCAATAGCTGATTAATGGCCGAGATATCAACAATTTTATGCTTAATGCCAAGCTGCTGGCACACGGTGGCAGCGCATTGCAGCTCTTTCACATGGCGCTGGCCATAATTGAATGAGAGGGCATATACATCATGACCTGCCTGCACGGCTTTGTGTAATACGGTGAACGAATCCATTCCACCGGAGTAAATCACCACAACTTTGTTCGGCATAGCAGGCTCTCTCTTGTATAATGCAGCGTATTGGTAAAGCGTCGCCTTTGGGCGGGCGCGCATTGTACAGTAATTCAGCCACAGGCTAAAGGGTAAAGCACAGCGTGTATAAGGTTAACGAGGTTTTTGAAACCATTCAGGGCGAGGGCAGCTTTACCGGCGCGCCAGCGATTTTTATCCGCTTGCAGGGCTGCCCGGTGGGCTGCAGCTGGTGTGATACCAAACATACCTGGGAGATAAAACCTGAGCTTAAGCAAAGCCTGGGCGATATCGTCATAAAAACCGCTGAGACAGAGCATTGGGCGGCTGTAACGCCTGCCGATTTATTGCAGTTGTTTGTAGCAAAAGGCTATCAGGCTAAGCATGTGGTGATTACCGGCGGTGAGCCCTGTATGTTCGACTTAAACCCGTTGTGCGAAGCGCTGCATAATGCCGGCTACAGTACGCAAATTGAAACCAGCGGCACCTTTGACATAAAAGCGCCGGCGCAAACCTGGGTTACGGTATCCCCTAAGGTCAATATGGCTGGCGGCTACAAAGTGCTGCAAAGTGCGCTCGACAGAGCCAATGAAATTAAACACCCGGTGGCAATGCAAAAGCATATTGATGAGCTGTTGCAGTTATTGCAACACACTGATACCGCAGCTAAGCTGATTTACTTACAGCCAATCAGCCAGCAGCAACGTGCCACTGAGCTGGCGATTGCCATGTGCAAGCAACATAACTGGCGCTTAAGCGTGCAGGTACATAAATACATCGGTATCAGTTGAACTAAGGATAGCCGCATGCAAAGTATTGCCGATTTCTTCCAGCGTTACGCCAAAGCCTATGTGACTGCAGACATTGCCGCTTTTAGCGATTTTATCTCGCTGCCCAGCATGTTGTTATCAGGCGATAATAAAACCCTGTTGATGGATAACGACGCGCTGCACAACCATATTTTGTCGCAGGTGGAAAAATACCGTCAGTTGGGCGTGGTTGATGCCGAGCCGGTATTGCTGCATCAGCTACGGTTATCGGAGCAATTGCAGTTTGCCAGCCTCTGCTGGCGTTTTTTTGATCAAAGCGGCAGTGTGCTGTTTACCTGCCACACATCTTACACCTTACAAAAACGCCATGATGTCTGGCAGGTAGTGGCCATTATTCTGGACGACGAGCAAGCGGCTTATCACAGAGTAACTGCTACTCAGGCCTGATGTGCCAACCAGGCCTGCAGGCTGTCCAGGCAGGGCGCCGGGCTACTTTGCAGCGCTAATTGCTGTTTTAACGCCGGTTGCATCGGTAACAGCTCCAGATAACGTGACGCCACCCAGGCGGCATCGGTGTATTGTGGATTGGGGTATAGTTGCTGCAGCGCCGGATACTGCATCAATATCTTTTGTAACTGCAGGGTTAACTCACGGTATTCAGGTGCAACGGCTTGTGACGGCCAGCTATCCAAGACATTGACCTCAGCCACATTCAGATTGTCGGCTTCCTGCCAGCGCTTAAGGATCTGCACCTTTTCTACCCCGGCGATGGTAATACCCAGTAAGCCATCGTCTAGTTGCTCAAAATCTTCAATTTTTACCCGGGTAGCCAAGGGCAAAATGCGATCCTGATGCTGCTGGTCAACATAAGGGTTGATCTGCGCCATGGCAAAATCACGCTTGCCGGCACTGGCTTCGCTAACCAGACGCACATAACGGGGTTCAAATACCCTGAGGCGCATACGTCCGCCGGGTAAAATAAAACTGCTTAACACAAATAATGCCAGTTGCTTCATGGTACTGCTAATAACGTTGTATAGTTGCGCTTTATACGCAGTGGCCCCGGCACTGGTTTGCCGGCAAAGGAGTTTTATGACAACAGCGCATTGGTTTTATCTGCTGGGTGCTTTAATCAGCCTGAACCTGGTGTTATTGCTGGTCTTGTTAATGCGCCGCTCGGCAGCTACGGCGCAGCTGCAGCAATTTAAATTAGAACAGCTGCAGCAGCAAGGTCAGTGGCAGCAGCAATTACTGGAGCAGTTACATCAGCAGCGCCAGCAGTTACAGCAACAGCAACAGGAACATCTGCTGCAGGTGCTGCAAAAAATCACCGACACCCAGCAGGCGGCGCGCTTTGAGCTAAGCAAAAACCTGCAGCAACAAGCGATAATGTTGGCCGAGCAGGTAAAGCAGCTTACGCAAAGTATTGATCAGCGCCTGAAAGACATTGCCGGTCAGGTAGAAAAACGCTTAAGCGATGGCTTTGAAAAAACTAACCAAACCTTTACCGACATAGTTAAACGGCTGGCGCTGATTGACGATGCGCAAAAGAAGATCACCGAACTGTCCACTAACGTGGTCAGCCTGCAGGAAGTGCTGGCCGATAAACGCTCGCGTGGCGCTTTTGGTGAAGTGCAGTTAACCGCGCTTATTCGCAATGTCCTGCCAGAGCAGCACTTTTCGCTGCAACATACCCTTAGTAATGGCCGTATTGCCGACTGCATGCTGTTTTTACCCAAGCCCAGTGGCGATATTGCCATAGACGCCAAGTTTCCGCTGGAAAGCTATAAAAAGATGACCGATCCGCAGTACAGCAGTGATGAGCGTAAGCTGGCGCAGCGCCAGTTTAAACTGGATATTAAAAAGCATATTAACGATATTGCCGACAAATACATTATCAGCAATGAAACGGCCGATGGCGCCATTATGTTCTTACCGGCCGAGGCCATCTTTGCCGAGCTGCATGCCTATCATGCGGATCTGGTAGAAGAAGCTTACCGGCGGCGCGTGTGGCTAACATCGCCCACCACGCTAATGGCAGTACTAACCACAGCGCGCAGTGTGCTAAAAGATGATGCTACCCGCCGCCAGGTGCATTTAATTCAGGAACATTTGGTGAAACTGGCCGAAGACTTTGACCGTTTCCGTGGCCGCTTTGACAATTTGGCCAAGCATATTGATCAGGCTGCGGTGGACGTGAAGCAAATTCATACCTCGGCTAACAAGATCAGCAGCCGTTTTAGCCAGATAGAAAAAGTGGAATGGCTGGAGCAAACTGACTAAGCTGTATCAGACAAACCTAAACTAAACGATTAACCCGGCCGTGAGAAGGGGTTGTTATGCGCAAAAGTAGTCGGTGGTTTTTGCTGTTTGCCGTAATGTTTTCCGCAACCTTTTCCGCCTGGTTGTCGGCACAGCCGCCGCTGCAGTTAAGGGCCATTGTCAGTGAAAGTAATACACCGCCTTATGCCATTTTTGCCGCCGATGGCAGCTTACAAGCGGGGATCAGTAAAGATATTATTGATGAGCTGGCCAGACAGCTGGGAGCCGGCGTGAGTTACCTTAATCTGCCGCGCACCCGGGTAGAGCCCTGGCTGCGTGACGGCAAAGCCGAGCTGGCCTGCTTTTTAAACCCCGACTGGGTTAATGAGCCGGAAAAGCTCAGCTGGACCGGAGCACTTTTTAGCACGCAGCAGCTGATGATCCGCCGGCACGACAGCGAGCCGGTGACCGCTATTCAATATCTGGCCGGTAAACGGGTGGGTACCACCTGGGGCTTTACTTACCCGGAGCTGGAGCAGGTGTTTCGCTTAGGCGATGTGATCCGTGACGATGCCCATTCGCTGGAAAGTAATCTGATGCGGTTAAAGCAGGGCCGGCTTGACGTGGTAATGACGGTCGATCTGTCTTACCACTTTTACGTAAAAACCTCTGGTGACACCAGCTTTGCCGCTGATGCGCTCTGGTCAGCACCGCCGTCGGTATATTGTGCACTGAGTAACTATGATAAAGCGCTGTCAGCGCGGCTGAAGCAACAATTTGCACAGCTGGTAGAAAACGGCTTTATTGGCCGGCAACTCAATTTTTATATGGGCCGGCCAGCCACGCCTTAACGGCGTGGATCATCTTTTAAACGGGGGATCTTAAGGCCCAGCTCCATGCCGCGAAACCGCGCATAGTAGGTGCAGCCAATAAACATCATACTGGCCAACAGCAATTCCAGTATCGACAGGTACAGGTGCATACCGCTGGCGACCCAAAGGTTGGTCAGGCTGTGCAAAAAGTAAATCATCACAATAAAATTGGCCCAGGCCAGCGTGTAGGCATGGCCTTTCACAATGCCATAAAACGGTAGCCATAATGGCAGCCACAATAACGCCAACAGCACATAGGCATTACCCAGTTGCGGCGGCGCCAGCCATAAAATCCACAGAGGTTGTAACAGCCATAAACCAAAAAAGCCAAGCCGCCCCAGCAGTAAATAGCGCGCTGTATTTGCCGCCATTGGCACCGGGGCTGTCGTAGAGGAGGGTGATGTTGTCATGCTTATACTCTGTGTTGTTTTAATTGCTGGCTTAAGCTGGCCAGTCGTTTGCCAAAGCTAATGGCCAGGCGCTGCTCGTCAATACTGAGTTTGCTATCAGCATGGTGACCACTGACATGGCTTGGGCCATAGGGCGTGCCGCCGCTTTGGGTTTGATGCAGCTCTGGCTCGCTGTAAGGGATGCCGGTAAGCAGCATACCGTGATGTAACAACGGCAGGCTCATACTGAGCAAAGTGGCTTCATTGCCGCCATGCATACTGCCCGATGAAGTAAAGACGCCGGCAGGCTTGTCGATAAGTTCACCTTTTAGCCACAGGCTGGTAGTGCTGTCCCAAAAGGCTTTAGCATCGGCTACCATGTTACCAAAGCGCACCGGGCTGCCAAAGGCCAGGCCATCGCACTGTGCCAGTTCTTGCTGGCTGACAATGGCGTGTTTACAGGCATGGCTATTATCCAGTGGCGGTATGCAGCGCACCCGCGCCTCAACACCGGCTTGTTGCACGCCTATAGCAATTTTATCCGCCAGGGCTGCCACAGCACCATGGCGCGAGTAATACAGGATCAGAACATAACCGGTCATGGCAGCAAGGTTTCAACGTTGCTAAGCGGCCGGCCAATAACAGCACGCTCACCACGCACGACTATTGGCCGTTCAATCAGTTTAGGGTGTTGCTGCATCACCGCCAGCAGCTGTTGCTCGGACAGCGCCGGGTTATCCAGCCCAAGCCTTTGGTACTCGTCTTCTTTGCTGCGCAGCAATTGCCGGGCGCTGATGTTAAGTTTTTTCAGCAGGGCGGCCAGTTCAGCCGTGCTGGGCGGTGTTTTCAGGTATTCAATAACGCTAACTTGCTCAGTGTGCTGTTGCAGCAGCGCCAGCGCTTCACGGCTTTTTGAGCAGCGCGGGTTATGGTAAATGGTAAACATGCGGTTGTCCTGTGGTTGTGTCTGGCTGTTTACATGCGGCGTAAGCGGTCAAATTCAGCCTGTAGTTGACGTTTTTTCGCTTCCAGCCGGCGGTTTTCCAGTTTTTCTTCCGGTTTCAGGTAATTTAGCGCTTCGTTCAGATCATCAATAGCGAGCGGATAATTGGCCAGCTGATAACTTAAATCGGCGCGCGCTTCATAAAAACGCGCTATATCGCCGGTGGCTTTATAGGCATCTGAGAGTAAATCATAGGCTAAGATACTGTCGTGTTTATAAAACAACAGGCTTTTTAGCAGGTGTATTGCTAAGCGGTTAGCGCCGGATTTTAGCGCCGCATTGGCGTAATTTAGCGTGACCACCTGATTATTCGGCCTGAGCATATATTGCTGCTCCAGCATGTCCAGGCACAGCTGGTACTCTTTTTGTGCCAGCAGAATATCGGTGTAAACGTCAACGTAGTACAGATTATGCTCATCCTGCGCCAGCAGGGTTTCAATTTGCTTGCGTGCGGCATCTAACTTGTTGTTATCCAGCAAGGCGATGGCCAGCCCATACTGATTGGCTTTGGTATTGCCACCGGGCTCGCTCAGCATTTTGCGAAACACGGTTTCGGCGTCCTGCTTGCTGTAATGATAGCGTGCTAATACCCTGGCCCGGCTTAGGGTAAAGTCCTGGCTGTCGGGGATAAAGCGACGCTGGAATTGCTCAGCTCTTAATCGGGTGTCACTGACCCGGCTTTGTGATAAGGGGTGGGTTTGCAAAAACGCCAGCTGCTGGTTGATAAAGCGGCTTTGCTCGGTCAGCTTACGAAAGAAATCCGGCACGGCGTGTGGGTCAAACCCTGCATCGGCCAATATTTGCATACCAATACGATCAGCTTCCTGCTCATTACTGCGGGTAAAATTAATCGCGCTTTGCTGCGCAGCGCCTTGCGTGGCCATCATGGCCGCCATGCCGGCATCGGGGTTAACTGTGGCCAGTACTATAGCGCCTAAAATGCCGGCCAGCGTGAGGGGGGCTTTTTGGCTTTGCGCTTCAACAAAACGGGCAATGTGGCGCTGGGTAACGTGGGCAATTTCGTGCGCCATTACCGAGGCAAACTCGCTTTCGTTGTCCGCCACCGCCAGGGTGCCGGTGTGCGAAGCAATATTGCCGCCAAGGGTGGCGAAAGCGTTGATGTTTTTATCCTGTACCCAGTAAAACTTAAACGGGAACTTGACGTCATTAGCACGCGCTACCAGGCGGTTACCCAGCGAGTTAATGTACTCATCCAGTAAAGGGTCGTACACCATAGGCAGGCTGCCGCGGGTTTGGCGCATCATGACATCGCCCAGCTGCTTTTCTTTGTCCGGGGTAATGGTGCTAAAGGCATTGCCGCCCAGGTCGGGCAGTGAGGCCTGGGCCGCGGTGGGTACAGTGGCTAGCCACAGTGCCAGCAGGCAAACTAACGGTTTTTGTACAGCATAAAACGTCATAAAAGGATCGCCCGCCCTGATGCGTGATAGATAGCTAACATTGCTCACTTTGTCTGAGTTTGTGTCGATTAGTTCCAACGGCAGCGGCCGCTAATTTAGCATAAATTCGTCGTCTGCTCACAGTTAAGCACCAAATTCTTGCTTTCTTCGTTATACTGCGAAGCGTTTATTGCGCTTGGCACTGATACTTTACTGGAGTTGGCTAATGTTGGATTGGTTAAAAAAGTGGTACCTGCATAAGTTTTCAGATCCTCAGGTTGTCACGCTGTTTTTGTTACTGGTGATCGGTTTTATGGCCATTTACTGGCTAAGTGGTATTTTAGCGCCGGTATTAGTGGCGATTGCGCTGGCCTATTTGCTGGAATGGCCGGTTGTAAGATTAGCCAGGTTAGGCTTATCGCGCGCCGTGAGCACCATCGTCGTGGTGTCGGCCTTTGTTGGCGTGGCAACCTTAACGCTGATGTGGATCATCCCGCTGGTGTGGTACCAGGGCCGTAATTTACTGCGTGATTTACCGCAAATGATTGAGCAGGGTAAGGCTTACCTGCTTGAGCTGCCGGAAGCCTTTCCCGGTATGGTCAGTGTCGAGCAAATTAACCTGTTTATGCATTCGGTAGACGAGCGCTTGATGGGCTTTGGCCGCGATATGCTGCAGTTATCACTGGCGTCGATTGTCGATTTGGTGGCCTTGCTGATTTATCTGGTGTTGGTGCCGCTGATGGTGTTTTTTATGCTAAAGGACAAAGCCCAGCTTACCAGCAGTTTTGTGCAACTGCTGCCGACCGAGCGTAAATTGATAAGCCAGGTCTGGCATGAGATGAATATGCAGATCATGAACTATATCCGCGGTAAAATTTTGGAGATCCTGATTGTCGGCACCACCAGTTATATCGTGTTTGCCTTGTTTGGCCTGAATTACCCGCTGCTGCTGGGCGTGTTAGTGGGGCTGTCGGTATTGATCCCATATGTGGGTGCCGCTGTGGTGACCTTGCCGGTAGCGCTGGTGGCGTTTTTTCAGTGGGGCCCCAGTGCCGAGTTTGGTTACCTGATGCTGGCCTACGGCATTATTCAGGCGCTGGACGGAAACTTGCTGGTGCCGGTATTATTTTCTGAGGTGGTTAATTTAAACCCGGTGTTTATTATTATTGCGGTGCTGTTTTTTGGTGGCCTGTTTGGCTTCTGGGGGATCTTTTTTGCGATACCGCTGGCGTCACTGGTGAAGGCGACAGTAAATGCCTGGTCGACGCGGGTGCACCCCGACCAGGCAGAAAGTAACAGCGTGTGAGGCGCTACGGATGCATGTTTACCAATAGAAACGGGCGCTGACACCGGCGCTTAGCTCACGTCCCGCTGCCGGCTCTATCGGCCGGCCATTATTGACAATCACCGAGCCGACATAGGTTTTGTCGGTCAGGTTGTCCAGGGCCAGCCAGTAATCCAATATCAGTGGTTGCAGTTGCTGGCTGTGTCGTGCACCGAGCGAAAAGGTCAGTGCCGCAGGGGCTGCTGCGCTGTTATCATCATCTACATAAACCTTACTGCGATAACGGCTTTGCAGGCTAAGGACGGTGTTATCCTGCCAGGGTGTTAGTTCAAGCTGCCAGTCCAGCTGCTGCTTTGCCACACCTGGCAAGCGCTTACCGCTCAGCTCGCCGGCATCAAACTCGGCGCTCAGATAATGGGCGCCAAGCTGCTGGCGGATATAGTCATTGTGGCGCCAGCTAAGTTGCAGCTCAGCGCCGCGGCGCGCGGTCTGGGCGGCATTGCGATAGCTGGTGCGGCCGCCAACCGCCTGATCGACCACCAACTCATCGGTAGTTTGAATATCAAACAGGCTGATACTGCCGCTAATACCGCGGTGTTGCCATTTCAGGCCGCTTTCCCATTGCCGGTTGCGACTGGCATCCAGCGCCAGATTGATGCCGTTGTCATCAGCTTTGTAGGCTATTTCGGCAAGAGTAGGGCTTTCAAAACCGCGGGCAGCACTTAAAAACGCACTCAGGTTGTCATTAAGCCGATAATTGACGCCGGCCGCCAGCGCCTGGTTATAAAAGGCTTTGCTGCCACTGTCGTCCGGGTTATCCGCGTTAATGTAGCGGTCAGCTATTTTCAGCTTTAGCTCACTGTAGCGCCAGCCTGCCTGCAGTTGCCAGCGCTTTGCCGGTTGCCACTGGCCGCGGACAAACACATCAGTGTTATTGGCACTGTCGGTCTGATCGCGGCGCAGCTCGCCGCGCTGGCCAAAGTCGTTAATAAAACCCAGCCGGTCGTCATCGCTTTGCATGACACTGGCGCCGACACGCAGCTGATAGGTTTCGCCCTGTAGCAGCCGGTAATGGGCATTAAGGCCGCTAAACTGGCGGTCCAGTACCACTTCGCCGCCGGCAGAGGTTGGCGCGCTGCCGGTAAACGCCAGGCGCTGACCAATGTACCGCTCACCCAGCCAGGCACTGATTTGCCAGGCATCGGTGTGCCGGTAATCCGACAGGCTGACACTGAGCTGACGCTGTCTGCTGTTTTTCTCGGTATCAAACCGCTGTGCTGCAGTATCGGTTTGCGTCGGGTTTGCACGCCAGGCGTCCAGGCTTAGCCCCAGCGGATCCTGTAATTGCGGGTCGCGTGCATAGTCCAGCCGGGCGCTCAGGCGGGCATGCTCAGCTATCGCTGTGCGGTACAGCAGCTGGGCTTGCTGTTTCTCGGCCTGTGAGTGCGGCCGGTAGCCGTCGGTGGTGAAATGTTTGGCACTGGCGCTTAAGCTGCTTTCACCCGATACCCAGTCAGCAAACAGCTGATACTGCCGGTGCTGCTCAGAGCCTGCCAGCGCAACGCCAGCCGCGTTTTGCACCGGTGTGCGGCTGAACAATGAAATCACGCCACCGGAAGCATTGCCGTATAAGGTCGCCATTGGGCCTTTTAATACTTCTACACTTTCAATGTTGTCGAGCAAAATGCTCGATAACTGCCCCTGGCCATCGGGCGTTGAAATGGGAATGCCGTCTTGCTGTAAGTACAACGAGCGGATACCAAAGGCACTGCGACTGCCAAAACCGCGCACACTTAAACGGGTATCCTGAGCAAAGTTGGCCCGGCTGTCGGCTTGCACACCAACCAGGCCGGCAAACAGCTGGGCACTGTCAATTAAAATACCGCTGTCAGGGGTAAAGGATAACGCCGTTGAGGCCGGGCTGTTAAGCCAGGCCTCACGCTGCAGTGAGGCACTTACCACTATAACTTCGGTGTTATCTGCCGTAGCTGTTTGTTGTGCGAACGCAGGGCTGCTGTAACTAAGCGCCAGTGCCAGCGTAGACAGCATGCTAGCGGCACCGGTTGTCTTGCCTGTCATTTATTGTGCCGGCGTTAACCGCAGCACCTGGCCATCGCTGCTGTCGGTAAGTAAATACACGGCGCCGTCTGGCCCTTGCTCGACATCACGAATGCGTTGGCCAATCATAATACGCTCTTCATGTGCCACTTTTTCGCCATCCAGCTCCAGGCGCACCAACTGGCCGAATTTTAACGAGCCAACCAACATATTGTTTTTCCAGCCACTGAATAGCTCAGCACCGTAAAACACCATACCGCTGGGGGCGATAGAGGGTACCCAGTAATGCAGCGGTTGCTCTAAACCGGCTTGTTGCTTTTTACCGATTACGCCGCCGCCATATTCCTCACCATAGGTGATCACCGGCCAGCCATAATTTTTACCGGCCCGGGCAATGTTAATTTCATCACCACCCTGAGGGCCGTGTTCATGGGTCCACAGCTCGCCGGTAGTTGGGTGCAGTGCCGCGCCCTGAATATTGCGATGACCGTACGACCAAATTTCTGCCCTGGCGTCTTTGTTATCAACAAAGGGGTTAGTTTTTACCGCAGCACCCTCTGGCGTAACGCGCGATACGGTACCGATATGATTGGCCAGGTTTTGCGCTTCATTACGCTGGCTGCCGCGATCGCCCATGGTGATAAACAGGTTGCCATCGTTATCAAACACTAACCGGCTGCCAAAATGGTGACGGGCATCCACTTTAGGCTGCTGGCTAAAAATAACCTTAACCTCAGTAAGGGCGTCACCGCGCAAAATAGCACTGGCGACTGCTGTGCTGCTGCCGCCCTCACCGGGCTCGCTGAAGCTGAAAAATAACCGGTTGTTGTTGGCAAAATCCGGTGACAACACCACATCGAGCAAGCCGCCCTGGCCTTTGGCTTCAATCGCTGGTAAGCCGCTCAGTGCGGTTTTGCTTTTACCATCAGCGGATACCAGCAGTAAGCCACCGTTACGCTCGGTTACCAGCAGACGGCCATCGGGCAAAAAGCTTATGCCCCAGGGGTGTTTCAGGCCGGATACCAGGGTATCCACCTGGATATGCGCTTTTTCGGTGTTCAGTACTGTCGCGGCTGCATTACCGCAAAGGGCCGAGGCGATAGCCAGGCTTAGTAGTATCTTTTTCATTATGTTCTCCCCGCTAGCATAGTAAGAGTGTTAGGCCAGATAATTGAGCACTACCTGATGGTGGTCTTTGGTTTTAAAATCAGCAAAGACTTTTTCGACTTTGCCATCCTGGCCGATTAAAAAACTGATGCGGTGTAAACCGTCATACACTTTACCCATAAATTTTTTCTCGCCCCAGACACCAAAAGCGTCCGCCACTTTGTGGTCTTCGTCTGACAGCAGGGTAAAGTTTAGCTGGTCGCGCTGGGCAAACTTGGCCAGTTTTGCCGGTGCATCGGTGCTGATGCCTACGACAGTGACGCCTTTGGCGCTTAGCTCATCTTTACTGTCGCGCAGGCCACAGGCCTGCACGGTACAGCCGGGCGTCATGGCTTTAGGGTAAAAATATACCAGCACGCGTTGCTGTTTTAATAAGGCAGATAAGGTAACGGGCTGATTGTGTTGATCTGCTAAGGTAAAGTCTGGCGCGCTCTGGCCAGCGGCTAAATAGCTCATGTTGCTTCCCTCTATTTATGATATCTGGCGTTACACCCAGAGCTGTTCCATCCGGGTGTTGTTATACCTGGGCATGAAAACTGCCGGTTAAATTCATCTCAGCCAACAGCGCCATCACTGCCGCACGAATAGCATCGGGCTGTTCGCCTTCGGGGATTTCCAGCGTCATTTGGGTATGCATCTGTAACACCCCGCTGGCATCTAACCGGCTTTGCGATTGTAAAGAGCCGATATACACCTGATGACTGGCCAGTAAACCGGTTATCGCACCTAAGGTGCCAACCCTGTCTGCACCGGTGTAGTCCAGCACATAATGTGCAGCCACGGCTCTGCTTTGGTGGGCACCAGTACGTTTGGTCATGGTAGTCAGATCAAGTTCCAACCCAAGACCGGGTAATAAATGTTCTATCCGGCTGATCGAGGCCGGATCACCGGATAACAACATGATAAAGGTAAATTCGCCACCAAAAATGGCCATGCGGCTATCGGTGATATTACAGTTGCAATCGGTGACTAAACGCGCCAGCTTACTAACAATACCGGTCCGGTCAGTGCCGATCGCGGTGACAACAAGTTGTTGAGGCATAGTATAAAACCCTGAAGGCTGTGCACAGAGACAGGAGGTCAACATTAAGGCGTCAAGTGTAACATACCCTTAGCTGAAGTCATCTGGCTTGCTGATGTTGCTCATTGCGTCTGCGCTTCTTGTGTTTAGGCCGGTGTCTCTTTAACATAGACGCCCTTACAGATGACGGGGCTTGTATTACGATGTTCAAAGGAAGTTGGGTTGCGCTTGTTACACCTATGCTGGATTCTGGCGAGATTGATTATCACAGCTTAGCGCGACTGGTTGATTTTCACCTGCAAAACGGCACCGATGGGCTGGTTATTATGGGCACCACCGGTGAGGCGGCAACCATCAGTTTTGCTGAACAACTTAAGGTGATGTCAGCAGTCTGTGAGCAGGTACAGGGCAAAATTGGCGTTATCGCCGGTAACGGTGCCAATGCCACCGCCGAAGCGGTTGAGCGTACCAAAGCCCTGGCGCGCTTGCCAATAGACGGTTTTTTAACCGTAACGCCGTTTTACAATAAGCCGATGCAAAAAGGCATGGTGCTGCATTTTAATGCGGTTGCAGCGGCGGCGGGCGATAAACCTGTGCTGCTGTATAACGTACCTGGCCGTACCGGCGTAGATTTACTGCCCGAAACCGTTGCAGAGCTGAGTAAGACCGTCAATATCGTTGGTATTAAAGAAGCGACCGGCTCTATGCAGCGCTTGGCCGAGCTAAAACAGCTGTGTCCCACTGGCTTTACCCTGTTAAGCGGTGATGATGCTTCGGCCTGCGATTTTATGTTACAAGGTGGGCATGGCGTTATTTCGGTGACTGCCAATATAGCCCCAGCGGCGATGGCAAAACTCTGCCAGTTTGCCATGGCCGGCGAAGAGGCATCTGCCAGAGCTACCGATGCACCGCTGCAGGCACTGCATCATGATTTATTTATCGAAGCGAATCCAATACCGGCAAAATGGGCGCTGAAAAAAATGGGCCTGATAGCCTCTGACACTATGCGTCTGCCTCTGACACCGCTTGAACCAATTCATGCGGCGGTAATCGAACAGGCACTGGCAAAAGCCGGCATATCAGTTTGATGGTGTTGCGCGCAGTTATACTGTGCGCCACCTTATCTTAGGAGTAAGTAAGTGCAACATTGGGTGAAAAGTAGTTTAGTGGCCAGCGTATTGTTATCCGGATGCTCGTTGTTTTCGGCACAGCAGCCAACACAGGATGAGGGCACTAAAGGCGTAAGCAGCCTTAAAATCCCCACCGGTTTAGCGCAGCCGGCACAACCGGCACAGTTTGATATCCCAGAAGCCAGTGCGGCACAAGCTGAGACAGGTACCCGTTCACCGGCATTAGTGCTGGCAACGGCCAGCAGCAGCCGGGTAGAAGAGGGCGATAAACTGTCGCGGGTGTGGTTTGACCGTAATGACTACACCGGTGATTTAGTGCCGTTTTTACAGCAAATGTTACAGACGCAGTTTTCTGAACAAGGGGTAGCGCTTGACGCTGACGAGACAGGTCTGGTGTATACCACCGGCTGGATCAGCCGTAGCGAAGAGCAGGGTTTTTGGTTTTGGAAATCTGTGCAGCAAACGGAGCAGGCAAGGTTCACTATTCGTATCGAACCCAGGCCACATGGCCGCTCAGCCAGCATGACAGTCTCTATGCTGGAGCATCAATACTTTAATGAAGACGCCAAGCTGATTGGGCGTGCAGCACAGCGCCAGGAAGTGGCGTTACTCAACCAAATCATAGACAGGATTGGTAAAGAAGAAATCATTATTGCCCAGGCCAATAAAGCCAAAGCCCCCGATGTAGCATTAGAGCCCGGGATGGATGCGAACGGCAACGCGGCGTTATTGTCACCACAACCGATAGACGTGGTGTGGTCACAGCTGGAAGCGGTATTTACCGAGCTTAATCTGGAAGTGACCGATATGAACCGTTCGGTCTTTACCTACTATCTAAACTACACCAGGCAGGAACCGGGCTTGTGGTCGCGCATCTGGGGCTCGGCTGAGAAACCGGTATTACCGGTGGCTAACGGTGAATACCAGTTGGTGTTAAGCCGCGTGGCCCAGCAAACGGCCATCAGCCTGCGCGACAAAGACGGCGCCGAGCTGGCGCCGGAAACCGTATTGGCGCTGCATCAGCCATTTGTGGAGGCGATCCGGCTGGCCCGGGTAGAGCTGTAACGGCTAAAAGCGCTGTAGCACGGAATTTGACCAAGGCTTAGGTAGGGAATGAGAATGCGGATAACGGGACTGCTGCTGTTTGTTTTGGTAACCAGCCTGAGTGCTGGCGCGGCGCAAGTGACAGACTTGTACCAGGCAGAGGTGGAAGCCACAGGCGGCGCGGCGCAGTGGCAGCGTCTTGCCCTGCAGCAGGTGTTAGTGCGGGTAACCGGCAATGCCGATATTGCCAGCCTGCCGGCGATTGCTCCTGAGCTTGCCGCACCCTCGGCGTACGTTAAGCAGTTTGAATCGGTGCGGCATCAGGATGGTAACCGGATGCGGGTGCTGCTGGATGCGGTAAAAATTAACCAGTTATTGCAGAGTAACCAGCTGCCGGTATGGGGCAATATGCGACCCGATATTCTGGTGTGGCTGGTTGTACAGGACGGTCAGCAGCGCCGTTTTATCCGTAGCGCCGATACTGAGCTGACAACTGCGCTGCAAAAGGCATTTAAGCAATCGGCTTTACCACTGCTGCAGCCGTTATACGATTTTGACGATGTCAACCAGTTGTCGGATACCGATGTGTGGGCCGGTTTCTGGCAGCCGATAACGCAGGCCAGTGGCCGCTATAACCCCGATATAGTCATTGCGGCCACCGTGGATATGCAAGCCGGCGAGGGCGACGCGGCGCTTAAGCTCAGCTGGCAGCGCCAGGCCGATAACCGTACCTTTCGTGATGAAGTCACAGCAGCGGATGCCGACAGTCTGATGCAGGCCTTTGCATCGTTACTGGCGTCACAGCTGGCGCAGCAATACGCCAGTGTGCTTAGCAGCGAAAGTGGCGCGCAGCTGTTGTTAGAGGTGCAGCAACTGCAAAATCTGGCCGATATCGTTAACGTACAGCGTTTATTGCAGCAACTGGTTGGCGTTACGGAGGTAACCATCAGCCGTTTTGCCAATGGCAGCGCTTATTATCTGATCAGCAGCAGTACAGGTGCCGATGGCCTGATGAATGCGCTGCGCTTTAGCCCGCGCTTAAAATTAGCTGTTTCAGCCTCGCCAACAGCAACTGAGTTTAGTGAACCTGTGCTGGGCACCGTGGAGACAGCGCAGCCGCAGGCCTTAGACAGCACCGCCGTGCCGGTACTGGCCACCTTTATTTACAGCCGGCCCTGATGCAACCTCTGCAATATACGCTGGCTGTAACGCTTCCGGAAGATGAAACCCTCGACAGCTTTTATGCCGGCGCGCAAAGCGCCGCGGTCGCTTACTTAAAACACTATCTTGGCCAAAGCACGGCGCAAAACCCGCTGTATTTATTTGGTGCCAGCGGCAGCGGTAAGTCGCATTTGCTGTACGCTGCCTGCGTGCAGGCGCAGGAGCAGGGCTTAACCAGTCAGCTGGTGGCACTGGATGAGTGCCGCCAGTTCAGCCCGCGCCTGCTGGATAATCTGGAACATTTAGATCTGGTGTGTCTGGATAATATCCAGGCCATCGCCGGCGAGCTAAGCTGGCAAACTGCCGTGTTTGACCTATACAACCGCATGCTGGAGCAGGGCAAGGCCTTAATCATCGTGGGTAACCAGGCACCGGCCCAACTGGGGCTGCAACTGGCTGATTTAGTGTCGCGCCTGCAGGCCTGCACCAGTTTTCAGCTGCGTTTACTGACCGATGACGACAAGCAAAAGCTGCTGCAACAAAAGGCGCGCCTGCGTGGTATGGAGCTGCCGGATGAGGTCGCGCGCTATCTGCTGAATCATCAGGACAGAGACATTCGCGCCCTGGTGGCGACCCTTGATAAGCTGGATAAAGCCACCTTAGTACATCAGCGCAAGTTAACCATTCCGTTTGTCAAAGAAATTCTTAATTAATCCATACGGTTTGCCAGAAAAAGTCGGTTAAACGCCTGCGTTTAGCCAAGGTTCTGGTGTATCATTAGCGGCTTTAATACTGAACCCTACTAGCTGCTTTGAGGACACGCATGAACCTGACAGCAATAATGGAAAACGCCTTAGAGGCCGTTGCCGCCGCCGCCGATATTCCGGCACTGGAACAGATCCGGGTCGAGTTTCTCGGCAAAAAGGGCAGCATCACTGAATTACTGAAATCGCTGGGTGCGATGGATCCCGAGCAGCGCAAACAAGCCGGCGCGCAAATTAACGAATTAAAACAGCAGGTGCAGGATGCGCTAAATGCACGGCGCGATCTGCTGCAAAACGCTCAGCTGGCGGCAAAACTGGCGCAGGAACAAATTGATGTTACCCTACCGGGCCGCACCCTGGAGTTTGGTGGCCTGCACCCGGTAACCCGCACCATAGAGCGCATCAGCGCGTTTTTTGCTGAGCTTGGTTTTGAAGTAAAGCACGGCCCGGAAATTGAAGATGATTTTCATAATTTTGATGCGCTGAATATTCCCGAGCACCACCCGGCGCGGGCAGATCATGATACTTTTTATTTTAACCCCAAGCTGATGCTGCGCACCCAAACCTCGGGCGTGCAAATTCGTACTATGGAGCAGCAACAGCCGCCACTGCGTATCATCTCGCCAGGCCGCGTGTATCGCAACGATTACGACCAAACCCACACCCCGATGTTTCATCAGGTGGAAGGCTTAATGGTGGACACCAAAGTCAGCTTTACTGAGCTTAAAGGCATACTGCACGACTTTTTACACAACTTCTTTGAAGAAGACCTGCAGATCCGTTTTCGGCCCTCGTTTTTCCCCTTCACCGAACCTTCTGCTGAAGTAGACGTGATGGGTAAAAACGGCAAATGGCTGGAAGTGTTAGGCTGCGGTATGGTGCACCCTAATGTGCTGCGCTCAGTCGGTATTGACCCTGAGGTATACAGCGGTTTTGCTTTTGGTATGGGCGTTGAGCGCCTAACCATGCTGCGCTACGGGGTAACCGATTTACGCGCCTTCTTCGAAAATGATTTACGTTTCTTAAAACAGTTCAGATAAGCGGAGTGAAGTAAATGAAATTCAGTGAAGCCTGGTTACGGCAGTGGGTAAACCCTGCTATTGACAGCAACACCTTATCTGAACAGTTGTCGATGGCCGGTCTGGAAGTGGACGGTATTGAGCCGGTCGCCGGTCAGTTTAGCGGCGTCGTGGTGGGCGAAGTGGTCGAATGCGGCCCGCACCCGGATGCCGATAAACTGCAGGTGACTAAAGTTAATACCGGCAGTGGCGAGCTGCTGGATATCGTCTGTGGTGCAAAAAACTGCCGTAAAGGCTTAAAAGTCGCGGTAGCCACTGTGGGTGCCGTGCTGCCGGGTGATTTTGTCATCAAAAAAGCCAAATTACGTGGCCAGCCCTCTAACGGTATGCTGTGCTCGTTCTCGGAGCTGGGCATGGCAGAGGACTCAGATGGTATTATCGAGCTGCCGCAAGATGCGCCGCTGGGGCAGGATATCCGTCAGTACCTGGAGCTGGACGACTGTATTATCGAAGTGGATCTCACCCCTAACCGCGCCGACTGTTTAGGCATTAAAGGCCTGGCCCGTGAAGTTGGGGTGTTAAACAAGCTGGATGTCTGTCAGCCGCTGATTGAACCTGTAGCTGCGACCCATGCCGAGACAAAAGCCATTAGCTTAGCCGCGCCGGATGCCTGTCCGCGTTATTTGGGCCGTATTATCCGTAACGTCAATGTCAGTGCGCCAAGCCCGCT
Source organism: Rheinheimera nanhaiensis E407-8 (assembly GCF_000296695.1). GTDB lineage: Bacteria > Pseudomonadota > Gammaproteobacteria > Enterobacterales > Alteromonadaceae > Alishewanella > Alishewanella nanhaiensis. Next base: position 24,239 of record NZ_BAFK01000023.1, on the reverse strand, counting down.
GTGGCTAACAGAAAAACTGCGCCGCTGCGGTGTGCGCAGCATAGATGCGGTGGTGGATATTACCAACTATGTGCTGCTGGAGCTGGGCCATCCGATGCATGCCTTTGATTTAGCCAGCATCGATGGTGATATTACTGTGCGCCTGGCCAACGAGGGCGAAAAGCTGGTGCTGCTGGATGAAAGCGAAGTAACGCTAAAAGCCAATACCTTAGTGATTGCCGATAACAGTAAAGCGCTGGCAATGGCTGGCGTATTTGGCGGCTTGCACAGTGGCGTCACCAGCAACAGCAAAGACATCTTTTTAGAAAGTGCTTTTTTTGCGCCTTTGGCTATCGCCGGTAAAGCCCGTCAATACGGCCTGCATACCGATGCTTCACACCGCTACGAGCGTGGGGTAGATCCCCAGCTGCAGCGCGATGCGATGGAGCGCGCCAGCCGTTTGTTAGTCGATATTTGTGGTGGCGAGCCTGGCCCGGTGGTGGAAGCCGTATCGCAAGCTCATCTGCCAAAAACTGCGGATATCAGCTTAACCGAAGCCAAACTGAGCCGTATTTTGGGCATCAGCATCGCCAAGGCCGACGTGAGCGCCATTTTTAGCCGATTAGGCCTGCATGTCAGCGAAACGGCTGACGGCTGGCAGGTGAAAGTGCCGGGTTACCGTTTTGATATCAGTATCGCAGAAGATCTGATAGAAGAAGTGGCGCGGGTATATGGTTACAACAATATTCCTAATGTAGCGCCGCAAGCCAGTTTAACCATGCGCAGCTTTAATGAAGCTGAGCTCAGTGTGCAGCGCCTGCGCACTGTGCTGGTAGACCGCGGTTATCAGGAAGCCATTACCTACAGCTTTGTTGACCCTAAAGTGCAGCAACAACTGTTTCCGCAGCAGCAGGCATTGGTGTTACCCAACCCGATTTCGGCCGACATGTCAGCCATGCGGCTGAACCTGTGGCCAGGCTTATTGCAAACCGTGCAATACAACCAAAACCGGCAACAAAGCCGGATCCGGTTGTTTGAGTATGGCCTGAAATTTGTGCCGGATGCACAAGCCGAAGACGGCGTGCGTCAGGTGGCGGTGTTAGGCGGTGTTATTCTGGGTTCAATGCATAATGAGCATTGGAACATGGAAAATCGCGTTGCCGACTTCTATGATGTTAAAGGCGATGTTGAGGCGCTGTTGGCTCAAACCTCGGTGCCGGATGCGTTTCGCTTTGTTACTGCTGAGCACAGTGCATTGCACCCGGGCCAAACGGCCGCAGTATACCGCGGCGACAGCCTGGTAGGGTATCTGGGGGCACTGCACCCAGAAGCTGAGCGTAAGCTGGGTATTAAAGGCAAAGCCTATCTGTTTGAGCTGGAACTGTCAGCACTTGGGCTGCGTGATATTGTACAGGCCAAAGAGCTGTCGAAGTACCCGGCTAACCGGCGCGATCTGGCGCTGGTGGTAAAAACAGAGGTGCGTTTTGCCGATATAGCTGCTACTATAAAAAAAGTTGGCGGAAATCAACTAGTTGACCTAAAATTGTTTGACGTATACACAGGACCGGGTGTGGCAGAGGGTTTTAAATCGCTGGCCATTGCTCTGACCCTGCAGGATATAGCGCGTACCCTGGAAGATAAAGATATCCAACAGTTGGTAAATCAAGTAGTTAGCGCGCTTGGTGAAGAGTTCAACGCAACGTTGAGGGATTAAGAATGGCGCTTACCAAAGCCGATTTAGCAGAACGTCTGTTTACAAAATTTGGTGTTAGCAAACGCGATGCCAAATTAATAGTGGAAGCTTTTTTTGAAGAGATCCGCGCTGCCTTAGAGGCGGGTGATCAGGTAAAGTTATCCGGCTTTGGCAATTTTGACCTGCGGGTTAAAAATGAGCGACCGGGTCGCAACCCTAAGACCGGTGAAGACATTCCTATTTCTGCCCGTTGTGTGGTTACCTTCCGCCCCGGACAAAAATTAAAGTCGCGGGTTGAGGTGGGCACCAGCAAGAAATAAGTCGGGGGTTAACCTGGCTTAAAAAACGGCAAGTGGCGCAAGCGACTTGCCGTTTTTTTATGCAGTTGCACCCAGGCAGCAAAATAATAGCGATCCAAAGGTGATGTTATTCAGTAAGTAGCACAGGTAATTAGCGGATAAGCTTTATGACGGTAAAAATAGGTATCAGCGCCTGTGTGCTGGGTGAAAAGGTGCGCTTTGACGGCGGCCATAAAGGCTCGGCTTTCTGCATGCAGCAGCTGGCGTCTGAGGTGCAATATGTGCCGGTGTGCCCGGAAATGGCGATTGGCATGCCCTCACCACGGCCGGCGATACGGCTGCAGCTGGATGATACTCAGCAAGTACAGCTGGTGCAAAGTAACAACCCGTCGTTGGATCACACTGCGGCGATGCTGGCGTTTGCCGAGGCGAAACTGCCGCAGTTATCCGGGCTTAGCGGTTATATCGTCTGCGCCAAATCGCCCAGCTGCGGTATGGAGCGGGTGCGGTTATTCAATGCCAAGGGCCAGCAAATGGGCAAGCTGGGCGTGGGCCTGTTTACCCATCAACTGATGCAAAAATATCCCTGGCTGCCGGTAGAAGAAGATGGCCGCTTGTTTGACCCCGCGCTGAAAGAGAACTTTATTTGCCGGGTATTTAGCTGCTATGACTATCAGCAAACGATGCAGGAGGGTTTTACCATCGCTAAGTTAGTGGCTTTTCACAGCCGTTATAAGTTTCTGGTGATGGCGCACAGCCCGGTGGCCTACCGCGAACTGGGCCGCTTAGTGGCGAATGCCAAATTATTTGCAGCAGCAGATCTGCAGCAGCGTTATTTGCTGGAGCTGATGCAGGCGCTGAAAAACATCGCCACGCGCAAGCAACATGCTAATGTGCTGCAGCATTTACAGGGCTTTTTAAAACATGGTTTAAGCGCACAGGCCAAGCAAGAGCTTGTCAGCCTGATTGACCGTTACCGCCAGGGCTTTGTGCCACTGCTGGCGCCTGTTACCTTACTGCAGCACCATTTACAGCAGCACCCGAACAGCTACGTCAGTGCGCAGCGTTATTTCAACCCCTATCCTGAAACCCTTGGACTGCGAGCCTAAGATGTCGGCATTAACTGTTGTCTGGTTCAGAAATGATTTGCGCACACTGGATAACGCTGTGCTGTGCAGTGCTATTGACCACGCGGCCAGACACAATACTGCGCTTGTTGGCCTCTTTATTGCCACGCCGCAGACCTGGGCGCAGCATGATATGGCGCCGATAAAGCAAGACTTTATCCGCCGGCGGGTACAGGCGCTGCGCACAGAGCTAACAGCGCTAAACATACCGCTGCTGGCGGTAGAGGGTAGCAGTTATCAGCAGGTGCCGGCTTTGTTTGGCCAGTTAAGCCAAGTGTTTCAGGTAACGGTGTTCGCCCAAACCGAATATGAACTGCGTGAGCAGCAACGTGATGCCAAAGTAGCGCAGCGGCTAAGTGCCAACAAGGGCGTGCTGGTGCAGTTTGACACTCAGTGTATTATGCCGCCGGGCAGCATTCGCACCCAGCAAGGCGACATTTATAAAGTGTTTACCCCGTTTAAACGCAGCTGGCTGGCACGGCTGCATCAGCAGGGTGTGCAGTGTTTTGGCCGGCCTAAGAGAGTTAATCAGCCGCCGCTACAGTTGCCTGAGCATAGTGTTATGCAGCCGGGGGATGACAGCTCCGCCAACTGGCCGGTAACGGAAGAGCTGATGCTTACTAGGCTCAGAACCTTTTGCCAGCAAAGGGTGGCCGATTATCAGCAGCAGCGTGATTTTCCGGCCGTTGATGGCACCTCTAAGCTGTCGCCTTACCTGGCGATAGGCGCTATATCTGCCATGCAATGTGTGGCCCGTTTGCAGTTGGAGGCTAAAGAGAGCTGGGCGCGGGAAAAAAGTGGCGCTGAGGTGTGGCTGTCAGAGCTTATCTGGCGTGAGTTTTACAAACATATTCTGGTGGCCTATCCGCAGCTTATTAAACATCAGCCGTTTCAGGCCGACACGGCAGCTATCCGCTGGACAAATGATAAGACGCTATTTCAGGCCTGGTGTGACGGCCAGACTGGCTATCCGATCGTAGATGCGGCTATGCGTCAGTTAAACCAAACCGGCTGGATGCACAACCGCCTTAGGATGATTGTAGCCAGTTTTCTGGTGAAAGATTTACATATCGACTGGCGCTGGGGTGAGCGCTATTTTATGTCGAAGCTGATTGATGGTGATTTTGCCGCCAATAATGGTGGCTGGCAGTGGGCAGCGTCAACCGGTACTGACGCCGCGCCGTATTTTCGTATTTTTAATCCGGTAAGCCAAAGCGAAAAGTTTGATCCGCAAGGTGACTTTATCCGTTTGTATGTGCCAGAGCTTAGCAAGCTGCAAGGTGCGGCATTGCATTGGCCAGCGAAGGCCGGGGGCGTTAAAGCTTATCCCAAACCCATCGTCGACCATAGTATTGCGCGCAAGCATACATTAGCCTTATTCGCCGAGGTAAAGAAAAGCTGATGACGACCATAGCCTGTCCCCGAATAGACCAGTTTTTACAGTTTTACAACGCGCTGTCCGGTAAAAACCTGCAGTCGTTACAGCAGCTATACCATCCGCAGGTGGTGTTTATTGATCCGGTACATAAAATTCATGGCCGCGATGCATTAAGCTCGTACTTTAGCCATGCCTACGAGCGCTTAGCGCACTGTGAGTTTATCGGTCAGGATAAGCTGGAGCAGGACAACCATGGCTTTTTAAGCTGGCGTATGCAGTTTTCTCATCCTGCCATCAGCAAAGATAAACTGATCGTGGTGGAGGGCTGTTCCGTATTGCGCTGGCAAGACGGGCAAATTATTTATCACCGTGATTATTACGACTTAAGTGAGATGGTATATCAGCACTTGCCGGTGATTGGCTGGCTGACCAGCAAAGTAAAACAACGTATGGCGAACAGTTAAAGCAACGCCGCACTCAAGCACAACAAGAATAAGGAAGTAGTATGCGCATAGCAGTAGTGGGCGGTGGTATTTCGGGCATGATGGCCTGGTACCTGTTACAACGAAAACATGATGTCACCTTAATAGAGGCAAATGATTATCTGGGCGGCCATACGGCGACGGTTGATGTAACAGTTGAAGGTAAGCAATATGCCATCGATACTGGCTTTATTGTGTTTAATAACTGGACTTACCCTATTTTTAACCGCTTTATTGCTGAGCTTGGCGTGGCGTATCAGCACACCACTATGAGCTTTTCGGTAAAGCACAGCGCGCAAAACCTCGAGTACAACGGCAACACTTTTAGCAGCTTATTTGCTCAGCGGCGTAACCTGATTCGGCCATCATTCTGGGGCATGTTGCTGGAAATAGTGCGCTTTAACAAACTGGGTAAAAAGTTACTGGCCGAGCAACACGCGGATCTCGATTTAGCCCTGGGTGATTTTTTACATAAGCATGATTTTGGCAGTGCTATCCGCGATAACTATTTAATGCCGATGGGCGCCGCCATCTGGTCGGCAGGTTTGGCTGAAATGCCGGCCTTCCCGGTGCGTTTTTTCCTGCGTTTTTTCAATAACCACGGCCTGCTTAACGTCAGCGACCGACCGCAGTGGTCAGTCATTAAAGGCGGCTCTAAGCGTTATGTCGATGCGCTTTGCACAAAGCTGGGCACTGATAATGTAAAACTGGGCCAACGCATCAGCCAGATACAGCGCGACGACAAAGGCGTTATGCTGCAGTTTGCCGACGGACGCACCGAGCATTACGATAAACTGGTACTGGCTTGTCATAGCGATCAGGCTTTGGCGCTATTGGGGGACGCCGCCAGCGAAGATGAACGGGCGGTGCTTGGCGGTATTGCCTACCAGAAAAATGAAGTAGTGCTGCATACCGACACCCGGTTACTGCCAACACGCCAGCGTGCCTGGGCGGCCTGGAACTATAATTTAGATGCCAATATAAACGATAGAGCCACCCTAACTTACAACATGAATATTTTGCAGGGCATTAGTGCGCCGGTGACCTTTTGCGTCACGCTGAACAATAGCGCTGCCATAGCGGCAGATAAAATTCTCGGCGTATATCAATACGACCATCCGGTGTATAACCATTACACGCTGGCGGCACAGCAGCAGCGCAGCAAAATAAATGGGGTTAACCATACCTACTTTTGCGGTGCTTACTGGTATAACGGCTTTCATGAGGACGGCGCCAAAAGTGCGGTAGACGTTGCTGCGCTACTGGGAGTGGACTATTAATGCTAAGCGGCCATGCAGCGTATCAGGGCGAAGTTGGCCATCTAAGGCTGTTACCAAAGCAGCATGGCTTTAGCTATCAGGTGGCGTTGTATTATCTGGACACTGCGCAGCTTAATTCCGCAGCATTGGCTGGCGCAGGTATAGGCTATGAGCAATTTGCAGCCTTAAGTTATCGCCGGCGGGATTATCTACCCGGTGCAAACAGTCTTTATCAGGCGGTGTGTGACAAAGTCACTGAGCTTGGCGGCACTATTGAGCCCGCTCAGGTATTTGTGTTAACGCCGCTGGCAAACTGGGGGCTGTATTTCAGCCCGCTTACGCTGTATTACTGTTTTGATGCAGCCGGTGATTTTTGCTATTTGCTGGCGGAGGTGTCCAATACGCCCTGGAACGAGCGGCACTATTATCTGCAAACTATTGTCAGTGGTCAGACTCAGTACCAGCATGCCAAAGCGTTTCATGTATCGCCATTTAACTCCATCGATATGCAATACCACTGGCAGATCGCCAAGCCTGCACAAAAGCTGCGTTTAAGTATCGCTAACCACAAAGCAGGCAAGCAGGTATTCAGTGCCTGGATGAATTTTGAGCGTCAGACATTAAGCCGGGCGTGGCGACGGCACTGGTTGATCCGCCATCCTTGGCAAAACGTACAGGTATTGCTACGTATATACTGGCATGCACTGAGGTTACTGCTAAAAGGCGTGCCGGTACATGCCCACCCCAACACGAAGGATAACAATGCATGACAATGAGTCTTACTGAAACCTCAGTATTTGACAACCTAAGCTGGTTTGAGCGCCTGTGCCGCAAATTCGCGCTGGATTTTATCAGCCAGCTGCAACACGGTGATATCACCGTAGTGGAGGGGAATCAGCGCTTGCGTTTTGGTGATGAACAGGCGGCATTAAAAGCGGTGATTACCGTAGTGGATCCGGCCTTTTATCAAAAGCTGGTGATGTCAGGCTCTGTCGGCGGTGGCGAGGCTTATATTTACGGCTGGTGGCGTTGTGACAATTTAACCGCTTTGGTACGTATTTTCGCCCTTAACCTGGCCACATTAGATAAGCTTGACTCGGCCATTACCCGGCTTGGCCGGCCGCTGTTGAAACTACTGAACTGGCGTAATAAAAATTCTAAATCGCAGGCGCGTAAGAATATCGCGGCCCATTATGATTTAGGTAATGATATGTACCGCCTGTTCTTAGATAACAGCATGATGTACTCCAGCGCGGTATATCCGGATGAGACGGCTGATTTGGCCAGCGCCCAGCAGCATAAACTGGCACTGATTTGCCAGCGCCTGCAGCTTAAAAGCACTGACCACCTGATTGAAATTGGTACCGGCTGGGGCAGTATGGCCATTTATGCCGCCCAGCATTATGGCTGTAAAGTCACCACCACCACCATTTCACGGCAGCAGTATGACTATGCCAAACAACGCATTGCAGCGCTGGGGTTACAGGGGCAGATCACCTTGTTGCTGGAAGATTACCGCGACCTGCAAGGCCAGTACGATAAACTGGTATCAATAGAAATGATCGAAGCGGTTGGTGAGGAGTACCTGGATACCTACTTTGCTAAATGCGCCAGCTTATTAAAACCGGATGGCCTGATGGTGCTGCAAGCCATCACTATCGTTGACCAGCGTTACCGTCAGTATGTGCGCGAAGTCGATTTTATTAAGCGCTATGTGTTCCCCGGCGGCTGTCTGCCGTCGATCAGCCGCATGACGGATGCTGTCAGCCGTAAAACCGACTTAGTGGTGCGCCACCTGCAGGATATCGGCTTTGACTATGCCCGTACCTTGAAAGACTGGTGTGACAACTTTATGCATGCCCGCGATAAGGTGCATCAGCTGGGTTACGATGATAATTTTGTCCGCTTATGGCAGTTTTACCTGTGTTATTGCGAAGGCGGCTTTCGTGAGCGTGCTACCAGTGCGGTGCATCTGGTGTTATCAAAACCGGCTAACCGAGATTGTTAATCCATCAAGCATAACGCCGGCATTTGCCGGCGTTATGCTGTCAGGGCGCTGCGACTAAGATGGCACTAAGATAATACCGTGCTCAGCGATGACGATTTTCTTGTCTTTGTATAGGGTGCCAATGGCCTGCTTAAAGGCTTTTTTACTGACACCAAAACTGGCGTAAATTTGCTCTGGCGAGCTTTTATCGGTCAGGGCCAGCTTGCCACCATTTTGCTCCAGCTTGGCCAGAATTTGAGTAGTAAGCTCCAGCGCTTGTTTATAGGTGGCGGCGTTTAAGCGTAAGTCAATTTTGCCATCGTCGCGCACTTTCACTATATAGGCATTGAGTTTGTCGCCGCGGCGTAGCGGTTTAAACACTTCGTTTTTATACAGCACGCCCCAGTGCTGATGATTAACCACCGCTTTATAGCCAATGTCGGTTTGCTCACTGATGACAATGTCAACCTTATCGCCCGCCTGATAGGGAGCGGGCGTTTTATGCAGATGACGATCCAGTTTGCTGGAGGCGACAATACGGTTACTGTTATCAACATAACAGTACAACAGATAGCTTTGGCCCTCTTTGAGCGGAAGTTGCTGCTCGCTAAAGGGAACCAGCAAATCTTTTTTCAGGCCCCAGTTAACAAAGGCGCCAACTTTGGTGGTGGCGACCACTTGTAGCATAGCGACTTCACCGACCTTTATTTTCGGCCGTTCGGTGGTGGCAATCAGCTGATCTTCTGAATCCAGATATAAAAAGACCTCCAGCGTTTGGCCAATTTGCAGATCTTTGGGGGCGACATTATTGGGCAGTAAGATCTCACCCCAGCTTAAGCCATCAAGATAAAAGCCAAATTTAACCTGCTTTTTTACCGTTAAACGATTTATTTTTCCAAGCGCCAGCATCTGACATCCACTATTTACGCCGCCAAGGGCTTTGAACATGGCGGCTATTGTAGCGTTTTTTTGCCGCTAGTGCTGACTATTCCTTGGACCATGCTACACTGCGCGCCGTTTTAGGTAACACAGGCCAGCAATTTATGGTAGCGCAGGCGTTATTACACCCACGTAATCTTCATCAGGGCAAATATGACTTTGCGGCGCTGATTAAAGCGCAGCCCGCACTGGCAGCTTTTGTGCTAACTAAAGCCGATGGCGAGCAAAGCATTAATTTTAGTGATAATTCAGCAGTAGTAGCCCTTAATCAGGCGCTATTGGCACACTATTACCAGGTCAAGTTTTGGCAGCTGCCCGCAGGTTACTTATGCCCGCCAGTGCCCGGCCGGGCTGATTATGTCCATTACCTGGCCGACTTGCTGGCCGGTAAGGATAACGTCATTCCGCATGGTAAACAGGTTACCTTGGTTGATATTGGCACTGGTGCTAATCTTATTTATCCGATCATTGCCAGCAGTTTTTATGGCTGGCAGGTTATTGGCTCAGACATTGATGCAGTAGCGGTAAAAGCGGCACAAGCCATAGTAGCAAGTAACCCGGTATTACGTGGCCGGGTGCATATTATCAGGCAGCAAACTGCAGCGATTTTTGCCGGTGTGATAGCCGCCGGCCAGTTTGTTCACCTTACCATGTGTAACCCGCCGTTTTATGCCTCAGCAGCGGAGGCCAGCGCTGCCAGTGCACGCAAGTGGGCTAATTTGGCAAAAACACACAGCGCACAGCAGCGTAATTTTGCCGGTCAGCCACATGAGCTGTGGTGTGACGGCGGTGAGCTGGCTTTTATCAGCCAGATGATTAACGAGAGCCTGCAATTTAAACAGCAGGTAGGCTGGTTTAGCAGTTTGGTGTCGCAGCAAAAACACCTGACGCCATTACAAGCGTTATTAAAAAACGTTGGCGCGGCGCAACACCGCATTATAGAGATGCGCCAGGGGCAAAAAGTCAGCCGCATACTGGCCTGGAGTTTCTTGCCGCCAGGGCAACAGCTGCTGCATCATAGCGGCGTTAACTAAGGTATTTCACTGGTAGTGCCGCTGTGTGGCGGCTGCCCAAACGCTGCCAGATTTTTTCGTGGATAAAATAGCCTACCGTATTCACCGCCGGCTCTACTACGGCCACTAAACCACCCAATACGAAGCTTCCGGTGATCAGATAGGTAACCAAAAATGCTATGCTAAAATGCATAATGGCAAAGGTAATGGTCTTAGTCATCATTAAAACTCCTTAAAGCTGTGATGAGCTAAATGATAGCGGTTCTCGTTATTGTTTAAAGTGAATTAATGCGCTTGCGCTAATCGGAATTTTTGATAGATACGTAAAGCCTAAGCTGATAATGAAGGGTAAGGTATGGATTGGCGCCAGTGGTTAGAGGTAAAGCAGTATGAGTTTTTGCTGCAATGGTTTATGCGTCGTCAGCGTGAGCTTAACCTGGCTGCGCTGAACGAGCCGTTGGCTTATGACAATTTCAGTTTGTACGATCAGCTATGTCAGCAAATGCTAAAAGAGGCGGCTATTGCTTATGTTGAGCGCTTTTCACAGCCGGTAGCACCTATAGCGCTAACCAATATGCTGCACCTGGCTGAATTAGAGCTTGCCGGCCGGCCGACGAAAAGGCCATCCGGCAACGCGCACTAGGGTGTTGCCACTGTCGGTGTATCGATACGTTTTAACGCATCAATCAGCATTGGCTGGTCGAGTTTTTCGTTAAGTGGCAGCAGGGTGCCGGCTGACCATACCCCGAAGCTGCCATCGGTGCGCAGTATTAACATTTTATCTTTTTTAAAGCTGATAATTTCATCGCCACTGATGGTCAGCTTAGGTAAGCTCAGTGGCTTTTGCAGGTTGTCACCCAGCCAGCTTGCATGGTCGTTGCAACCGGCCTGCGCCAGTAGGGTCGGCACTATGTCTAAGTGCTGCGTTACGCTGTGTGGTTGCAGTTGGTGCAGTGCCGACCAGTTACTCCAGGCGGGTACCGGCGCCAGGCGAAATTGCGCAGAGCTGGCATTAAGTGATAACAAAAGCACATTAGTGTACTGCTGATACAGCGCCAAATGCTGCTCTGGACTGTTATCAAACACGATGGCAAATTGCCCCGGCGTACCTGTCGCTACCCAGGGAAGCTGTGGCAGCTCAGTGCTATCTTGCCGGCTTATGCTGACACCTTGCGCCGTTGTTTGGTTAAGCCAACCGGGTGCTTGCTGCAAACTGCCCAGCGCCTGCTGTTGTTCAGTGTTAAAGGTGCTGTAAACCAGGTTTAACAGTGCCTCGCTCGCCTGTGTCGGAGCAAAATGCTGCTCCAGTGGTTTTAGCTTCAGGCTTCGCAGTACGGGCTGGTGCTGTTCATTTAGCACAGCACTGATAATCACTACTGTAGCTGCGCCTTGCCGGGTGGCTTCGCAATAGAGTTCGTTGTTTGAGCCTGTGCTGGCTGGCAGGTTAAGTTTATCCAGCTGCAACTGTGCCCGGCGGTTTAAATCGACCAATTGATAACGTGCTAACAGGGTTTTTGCTGTAGCAGGGTATGACAGTGGTAAGACATTATCCTGGCGGGTCACATCATAATTTAAGTTAGCATCCGCATAGATATGGATCAGGTGGCTTAAGCTGAAACTGCCAATAAACACCGTTAAGGCAATACCGCCGATACCGGTTTGTTTTAAGCGTTCCACTTTTTTCCAGCAGTAGTTGCTCAGAGTAAGTTGCAACGCCAGCAGGATGGCGCCTACGGCCAGTACGATCAGCACAAAGTTGCGCAGGTTCGTCACAATTTGCTGGCGCAGTAAATCTATTGCCTGCTCTAAAGACGCACTGCCAATGTGATACCCCAGATGGGCGTACACATAGGCATCAAAAATCAACACTACCAGCGCACAACTGGCCAGCACGGCGGCCAGGCCACGCACGTGGCGCTGGTAAGGGAAGATCAGCGAGACCGGAAAAATGGTTAAGATAAAAAATAAAAAACACAAAAAGGCAGTATGGCCTATCCAATTCAGCGGCAGATATAACTGACCTAACAAAGTGGCAGGCAGGGGTTCCGACAACCAGTACACCGAAGTGATACCCAGCGCCAGTAGAATATTAAAAAAGCAGAACCAGTGGCCCCAGTTCAGCAGGCGGTTAACTTTTTTAACCAGCGACAGGTTGTTTTCCAGCACCATAGGGTGTTAGCCAGCTTTAATGTTAACGGCATCCACTAATGCCTGATTAAAATGACTGACCACGGCCTGGCGCTGTGCTGGCGGTACACTGCTATTAACGACATGGCTAATCGCATTACCCAGACACATCAGGCTAAGTTCGGTAGTGGCTTTTTCGCTGTGCAACACATCCAGCAACTGATTAACCAGTTTCTCAATCTGCGCGGTAGAATACTTTGATACAATTGGCATGAATTATCCGCAAGTTATGTGGTGTAAACAGGTAGAATAGTATCAGAATTCATTTTAAACAGGAAAAGTTATGTCTGTAGATGTGCAGCAGTTGGCGATTAATTATCTGGAACTGGATGAACAAGCGTTAAGTAAAGCGCATTACCGGCCAGCCTTGGTTACGCCTACCGCCGCCGTGGCACACTTGGTAGAGCAATTGCATCTGGCCTATAACGGTAAACCCGCCAAAGGTTATGCGGCCTTTAGTGCTGATAAAGATCCGCAGGTGGCCTCGGTGCTGGGCGACTGGCAAAAACAAAACAGTGACTTTATGGTGCTGGCCAATACGGCCACCGCGGCGCTGGAGCAGCAGCTGCAAGCGCACCAATTACCGGAAAGCGGTTATTTGCTGATTTGTCATTACCGCTATTTAGCCAGCGACTATCTGCTGTTTTGTTTGTTGGGCAGTAAGGACCATTTCTCTTTAACCGAGGAATTGGAGCTGGCAACGTCGCGCCATTTAGATATTGCCCGTATGCAGTTAGCCGCGCGCATTGATTTAACCGAGTATCAAAGCTCGCCGGAGCAGGGCAAATACATCAGTTTTATCCGTGGCCGGGCCGGGCGTAAAGTCGCCGACTTCTTTCTCGACTTTCTCGGTTGTGAGGAAGGCACCGATGCTAAAGCCAATAGCAAAGTGGTACTGGCCAGTGTCGAAGAGTATTTTGCTGCTGCTGATTTTGACAGCACAGAGAAAAACGATGCGCGTAAACAGGTATACAGTTACTGCGAAGAGCGCGCCAAGGCAGGGCAAGACGTGGTATTAACCGAATTGTCGGCCGTGATTGACGAGCAGGAGCAACAAGGGTTTTTACGCTATTGCCAGGAGCAGCAGTTGCAGGTAGCCGAGCAGTTTCCGGTTGAAGTAAAAGAGCTGAAAAAACTGATAAAATTTAGCGGTCAGGGCGCAGGTTTATCACTGAGCTTCGAACAAAAACTGCTGGGTGATCGTGTGCAGTATGATCCGCATAGCGATACCTTACTAATTAAAGGGACTCCACCGAACCTGCGCGATCAGCTGCAACGTTTTATTCAGGGTTACTCGGCGTTTGATCGTGCTGAGCCGGGTGCTGAGTAGTCTCGGTCTGCGCTATTTGTTGCGCCTTTTTGGTTTTATCAGCGCCAGCGTTAACTTTCGCTGGCGGCAGCTTGATCTTAGCAAGATGCTTTACCAGCAGGATATTGCTGATCACAACACCAAAAGCCAGCAACAGCGCCCAAAACAGTGGCCAGTTCATGGTGGTGGGCAAATATTGCTAATGTAGCGCTGATACAGGGCGTCAAGGTGTGTTAACACCAACGCCTGGCCAGCTATAGGGTGTTGCTCTAAGCAGTGTTTCAGCAGTGCCGGGCTAAATTGCGCCAGGTATTCGCAAGCGACCGGTTGATAACTTAAGTGCCACGGCTCGGCGGCTACACCGCCCTGATAACGCTGATATGGCAAGAAGAAGCCATAGCGGGCGCTATGCTGGTTAAGCCAGCAGGCTAAGCGGTAAAAAGGCCCGTTGGTGCCATATTCAGCCGGTGTCAGTTGCAGTTGGTAGTCTGCAGTTACCGCCGCTGCATCATATAAATCCAGATCGGTGCCCCAGTGATGGCGGCTGGCGCCAGGCAGGGCAGAGTACAGCAGTATTGCCTCAAGTTTGGCCAGCCCAGCTAGTTGCTTAATGACGACTGCTTGGCCATTTTGGTCAAGCACCGGTTTTTGGCCACTGAATTTAGCCTGCCAGATATGCGCCTGACGCTCAAAAGAGCGAAAGGATGATGCTACGCGAATGGCGATACCGTCACGCAGTGCTGCAGCGCACAAGGCCGCAAAAGGCGCAGCAACCTCTGCATGCAGTTTAACGCCTTGTGCGTTTTGCACTAAGTGTCGCTCGGTTAAGCCGGTAAGCACAGCCTCATCGCATAGGATCATAAACTCAGCTCAAGTTGCTCCAGTACCGCTTCGTACATTTTAGTCAGTTGCTCTAAATCGGTTACTGACACGCATTCGTTTACTTTATGAATGGTGGCATTACAAGGGCCAAGTTCAACTACCTGTGCACCGGTGGGAGCAATAAAGCGGCCATCAGAGGTACCTCCGCTGGTTTCAAGCCGTGGCTCGAAGCCTTGCACCTGATATATCGCTTTTACCGTTGCTTCGACCAGCGAGCCTTTATCGGTCAGGAAGGGCAACCCGTTTAACGTCCAGTTAAGGCTGTAATTTAAGCCGTGACGGTCCAGTAAGGCAGTTACCCGTTGTTGCAATTGCTCTGCAGTGCTCTCGGTGCTGTAGCGAAAATTGAACATTACCTTTAATTCACCCGGGATTACGTTAGACGCGCCCGTGCCGGCATGGATATTAGCAATTTGAAAACTGGTGGCCGGAAAGTAGGCATTACCTTGATCCCAGTGCTCGGCAGCAAGCTCTGCTAACGCTGCGGCCGCTTTATGCACCGGGTTTTCTGCCAGCTGCGGATAAGCAACATGGCCCTGAATGCCTTTGACCAGTAAGTTGCCGGTAAGCGAGCCGCGGCGACCGTTTTTCACTACATCACCGGCTTTATTACTGCTGGATGGCTCGCCGACGATGCACCAGGTGATTTTCTCATTGCGGGCTTCCAGCGTTTCAATAACCCTTTTGGTGCCATTAATAAAAGGCCCTTCTTCATCGCTGGTAATAAGATACGCCAGGTCAAATTTTGGCGTAGGGTAACGCTGTAAAAAGCGCTCAGTGGCCACGATCATCGCTGCCAGGCTGCCTTTCATATCGGCCGCACCGCGACCATACAGGGTATCGCCGATCACCGTGGGTTCAAACGGCGGCGTGTGCCAGTGCTCCAGCGGGCCGGTAGGCACCACGTCGGTGTGGCCGGCAAAGCAAAAAACCGGCTTGTTACTGCCACGGCGCGCCCACATATTTAACGTATCTTCAAAGTGCATCACTTCAATGTCAAAGCCGACAGCGGCCAGGCGCTGCGCCATTAACTGCTGACAGCCGGCATCTTCCGGCGTAACAGACGGGCGGCCGATAAGCTCCCGCGTAAGTTCAATAACATCACTCATGCAGATATTCCAAACAGGCGTTGATAGTCAGCAGGTTTAAAGCCCAGCAAGTACTGGTTGTTATGCACCAACAAAGGCCTTTTAATCATAGTCGGTTGTGCCAGCATCAAGGTCAGCGCTTTTTGCTCGTTTATGCCGGCTTTATCAGCCTCGCTTAACTGGCGGTAAGTGGTGCCGCGGGTGTTTAGCAGGTTCTGCCAGCCGCAATGCCTTGCAAACTCTGTCAGTTGCTCAGCAGTTAAACCATCCAGGCGATAATCAATAAACTGATAGGGGATTTGCAGCTGCTCCAGCCAGGCTCTGGCTTTTTTTATCGTATCGCAATTTTTAATACCGTACAGCGTGGTCATAGAGGGGCGTTCTCACTAGCATTATCGGATGTGCGGCAAAGTGTACCTTTTGCAAACTGAACAACCAAGTGTTGCGTAATACCTTTGCGTTATAACACAGAACCGGCTAAACAGGCGCAAATACACGCCAATATTACAGCAATGCGTTATTTTTGTGTCTTTTACATTAAACTTTGCCGAAATAGGCATTTTTATAACTAATTAGCAGGCTTATTTTGCTTCAGATGCTGTAGTGTATTGCTTGGTGTTGTCCACAGAATTTGTGGATAACTTTGTGTGTAACGCTGTTTAATTTATTTAAGCTATTGTTTTTTAATAATTAGTTTGGTTGGCATGTTTTTTGTTTGTTTTCACTGCAGTTGTTCTTAAGTAGAAAATGACGAAAACAGCAGCTTATTCACGTTATGAATAGCAACTAAGCTAACGGATCAGCTTGGCAGGCGATAAAACACCAGTTTAGCCTTTGCTAATTGACAAAAGCGCAGCGCAGTAACGGTTGTCGCGGTGTCGAAGAACGCGGCAGAGGTAATACAGGCTGTTTTGTGCTATCGTTGTAACAAGCTGAGAATGGGAGTTTAACCATGCAGTATCCGCTATACGCTACCGTGAAAGCTGGCCGGGAGTACAGTAAGCTATGGCCGGCAAAGCCGGAGCTGAACAGTATTTTCATTGAGAATAAGGTAATTTTATTCACTACCTTAAGTAGCAAACTGCTGCCGCTGATGGCGCTGTTGGTGGCACTGTTGCAGTTTTGGTATCTGGGTAACGAACATCTGGGGCAGATCGTCGCCAGCATGCTGTTGGTGGCGTCTGTGCCGCTGCAGGGTTGGTACTGGTTAGGTGTGCGTGCCGCTACGCCTTTGCCGCCCTCTGTTGCCAGTTGGTACCAGCAAGTACGGCAGAAAATGCAGCAGCAGGGGATTGAGCTAAAGCCACTGTCACAGCCGTGGCGTTACAAAGATTTAGCGGCTTTATTGCAAAAAGCCTATCAGCAGCTGGATAAAAGTTTTGTTGTCCAGTGGTTATAGCCGCAACGGGCTACAACCACTTAGCCTGGCCAGCATTAGCTAAATACAGACCAGACCGGGGCATGATCGGAAGGGCGCTCAATCCCGCGCAACTCATAATCGATACCACTTTCAATGCAGCGCTGTGCCAGCGGTGCTGTTGCCATAATCACATCAATGCGCAGGCCGCGGTTGTCGTCAAAGCCTTTTGAGCGATAGTCGAACCAGCTGTATTGGGTGCTGACATCCGGATGCAGTGCCCGAAAGGTGTCTACCAGTCCCCAATCTTTTAACTGCTGTAACCAGGCGCGTTCTTCCGGCAAAAACGAGGTTTTGCCTTCGCGTAACCAGCGTTTGGCATTGGCTTCACCGATACCAATATCTAAATCGACAGGCGAGATATTAATATCACCAATCACCGCCAGATGCTCGGTTGGGTTGTGATGGGTGAGCAAATACTGTTGTAAATCGGCATAGAATTTCGTTTTGGCCGGAAACTTTATCGGGTGGTCGCGGTTTTCGCCCTGCGGAAAGTACCCGTTCAGTACGGTGACAGGGGTACCATCGGCCAGGCTAAAACGGCCAATCAGCATACGGCGCTGTGCATCCGCTGCATCCGTCGGAAAACCGTACTGCATCGTCGTCGCTGGCTGCTTGCTTAGCATTGCCACGCCATAATGGCCTTTCTGACCAAAATGATAAACGTGATAACCCATGGCTTGCACTTCTGCCAGCGGAAACTCATCGTCATGTACTTTAATTTCCTGCAGACCGATGATGTCTGGCTGATGTTTATCAATCAAGGCTTGTAGCTGATGTAGCCTTGCGCGAATGCCATTGATATTAAAAGAGATAATTTTCATTAACTGGCGGTTCCCATAAACTGATACGTTGGCAAAGTGGCCGGATGATAACACTTTATCGCCGGCTATGGCACAATAGCCGCTATTGAATATGGCCGCAAAGTGGCGTCGGATGACAGTGTCTTATCAGCTGGTGTACAGCGCAAAACGTCGCAGTGTGGCGTTACAGATTAAACAGGGCCAGTTGACAGTGAGGGCTCCCTTAGGCATCAGTGAGGCCGATATTCAGCGCCTGCTTGTTGCGAAGCAGCCCTGGATTGATAAGCACCTACAGTACGCCAAAGCACAAGTGGCACCGGATTGGCTGGCGCTTAAACAGCTGCCATTTCAGCAGTGCCAGTTAACCCTGAATGTGCAGGTCTCGACACAGTCTGACGTTCGTTTGGTTGACGACAGGCTGCAGGTAAGCCTGTCATCGCGTTGCCAGGCGAAAAACCTCGGGACGCATGCCCGCAAGCAGATAAAACGCTGGTATCAACAGCAAGCACAGCAGTGGTTTGGCCAGCGTTTAGCCTACTGGCAGCAGGAAATGAAACTGACAGCAACACAGTTTGTTATCGGTGACTGGAAAAGCCGTTGGGGTTATTGCAACAGTAAAGCGGAGCTTGGCTTCAACTGGCGTTTAATGATGGTGCCTTGCTGGGTCGCAGACTATGTGGTGGTACATGAACTGGCCCATCTGCGCCATTTGAACCATTCAGCAAAGTTCTGGCAGTTGGTGCATAAGCATTATCCTAAAGCCAGAGAAGCGGCCGAGTTCTTAAAGCAAAATCAGTACTGGATGAACATATAAAAAAGCGCCGGCGGTTAAGCCGGCGTAAACACTAGGACATCGGAACAGGAGAGATTCAGTATCACCTAACAACTACTGAAGCTTATGACGATGGCTGGGGTAAATAATTCAAAATTTTTTTCAGTTTTTTTCTAAAGCGGATTTTGCTTTTCCAGCCTGACCTGGTTTAAGCTCCACGCCAGCAACAGGGCACTTATGATAATCAGACAGCCGGCATGGCTGCATTGCTTTTGGACTCTAGGTTATGACCAATATTTTACGCCTGCAACAACTGGCAAAGCTTCTTGATATAACCCGCTTGCAAGACGACGATACGGTTAGCGGTTTTGACAGCTGGCTTAATAGCTTACCGCAGTTGTCTGCGGCAGCTTACTGTGTGTATCCGCAATATTTGCAAACCTTGTCGCAGTGGCCGGGCTTTAAAGTGCCAGCTAAACTGGCCACAGTGGTCAATTTCCCGTCTGGCGATTTGGCCACAGATCTGGTGTGCGAGCAGATCCAGCAGGCCTTGATGTTAGGCGCTGATGAAATTGACTGTGTTTTGCCTTATAAAGCCTTACTGCGTGGCGAGCAGGGCTATGTAAAAAATTTTTTATATGATGTGCGCCAGCAAAGCCAGGGCAAGTGTTTAAAAGTGATTATTGAGTCTGGTGAGTTGTTAACGGCACAGCAAATCACTAAAGCGACAGAGCTGGTGATTGACTGCGGCGCCGACTTTGTGAAATCGTCAACCGGTAAAACAGCGGTGGGTATTACTGAGGAAGCCGCCCGTATTATGCTGACCGTCATCTCAGCTGCAGACCGAGAAGTTGGGTTTAAGGCATCCGGTGGCGTAAGAACGTTGCAACAGGCACTTCAGCTGGTGCAATGGTATGAAGATATTACCGGGCGCGTGGCAACGGCAGAAGGCATGCGCATTGGCGCCAGTACGCTGGCTACAGAGCTTGCTCAGGCGTTGGCAGTCAAGTGAGTAACGGCAGAACTTATTGGTTAACGTTGGAACTGATAAATTAGCGTCTGAACTCGTCGCGTAGTTTATCAAATTGCTGCAGTAGCTCTTTGTAACGTATACGGTGATGTTCCGGCAGCGGCATGTTGTCGACGATGCGGAAGGTTTTTTTGCATCGTTCAAACAACTCTCTGGATTTATTTTTCTGTTGTTTGTTCAGTTGCTGGATAGAAGCCTGGATCAGGTTAAGTGCACAGCCGGTATTCATCGGTGCCAGGTCCAGTGCCGCTTCAAAGTGTTTGATCGCGGCACTAAAGTTACCCTCTTTATAACTGTTAATGCCGGCTTTGTTCAGCTCACCAAACTGCTGCTGTTTTTCATCAACAAACTGTTGCTGCTCGCTAAACAGGGTTTTTAACAGGGGATTTTTCATCAGCTCTGCCGGTAGCAGTTTGGTCAACGTATTGGCTTGCTCAAACTCACCGATTTGGTTTAGCAGAAATATGGCATCCGGTAAAATCTGATGCTGTTCGGGCAACTGATCTGCCACGGCGGCAAAGGTTTTTTTCGCCTGATACTGCGCACCACTTAATGACTCCAGCCTGGCCTGACACAAGGCTTCGAACAGCTCAAAATTGATTTCCCGTGTCATACCCTCATCACGCTTTACCCGTTGCAGCGCCAGTGATACTTCCTGCAAATAGCGGTTACGCTGCGCTGGATCTGTAGTGCGTACGGCGGCATCGATCACGGTGCGGATATAATTAAGCAGGTGCATGATGTCCTGCTTAATAGATCGCCTGGTAATCTCGTACAATTGTTTACTGGCCTGTACTTGTTGCGGCAGGTTGTCGAGCTGGCGGGCAATTTCCAATACCAGATATTGTCTGTTCATGCTGTAGGGGGCTATTTCGGCTGCCGCGAGTATACTGCTGAAGGCCGCATCCAGGTTACCCAGGGCCAGGTAATTCTGCGCCTGTATATCGAAAGCTTCGGCAAAATAGCGGTTATCCTCAATCGCTTCCTGGCATAACAACAGGCTTTCATCAAACCGCTGTAATTCAAAACACAATCTGGCTTGCAGTAACAGGGCCCAGCCGTTGCGGCGCTGAGACAGGCTGCTCTGTAATATTTGTTCAGCTTCCGCGTAGCGTTTTAACGCCAGGAGGTTTTCTACCAATACCCGGCGGCAAAACTGTTGATAGCGGCTCTCTGTGCTTAACTCCTGCTGACACAGCTCGACTACATGCTGGGCTTCATCATCATAGAGCGCCTGATAAATTGCTGATAGCTGAGTTTTCTTGCGCTGAATGCGTTGGATCCTGCTGCGCAATACACTTTGTGAGAAGGGTTTAACTAAATAATCATCCGGTTCCAGCTCCACGGCACTCATCACCATGGGTACGGTATTTTCGCCGGTAACCAGCATAAAAATGCTGTGTGGCGCCAGAAGTTTTTTCTCACGCAAATCTTCCAGCAATTGTTTGCCGTTTTTGCCGATCCCTAAATGGTAATCAACAAACAGGATGTCATAGTTGATGTTGGCGCATTTAGCTAACGCCTGCTCACCGGTTGGCGCAAAGGCGACATTGGTAGCGCCCATAGAGTACAAGATACCTTTAAACATCAGTTGAAAGGCACGTTGATCGTCAACGATGAGCACGCGTTGATTTTCAAGCGTCTTGTTATCCATCAGCACCACAAAAAACTAATTTTAATTAAGCTAAGTGTCGGAAATATCGGCCGCTTTAGCAAGATAATTAGTTTTTTCCGAGAAGAAAACCAAGCTGTAATCTGGTGTTGTACTAAATTTGCTGAGGGGCTGAAAGACGAGGGGGATAAATAATGACAGTAAAGAAGTGAAATGGTGGAGGGGGAAGGATTCGAACCTTCGAAGGCAGTGCCGGCAGATTTACAGTCTGATCCCTTTGGCCACTCGGGAACCCCTCCACGAGTGGACGGCATATTATCAAACTGACTTTTGATGTAAAGCCATTTACTAAACTTTTTTATCTGACTGCCGATAATTGCAGCAAGGCATTTCATTGCGTGATGAAGGACATATTCAGCCGATGGTAATTAATGAATGGCAGCTAGATGTAAAGCTAAATCAGGCATTGCATCAGGCGCACAGGGCCGATTTTGCGCTGTATTTATCGTTGTTGTCACCAGAGGTAGAAGAAGCCGCTCAATTTTATACGCCAGAGCCTGTTACAGAACCTAAGCCCGACCGACTGCGTCAACAACTGGGGATAGATACGTCTGCAGCACGCCGCTTTGCGTTACAAGACGGGGATCTCGATAGGTTGTTGCAACATAGTATTGCATTACAACATGGGGGCATGTCGCAGTTAAAGTTAACCAGTTATCTTAACCCTGGGCCGCTGGCACAGTTTGATGAACAAAAACGTATCAGAGGCGATGTGTGGCGGAATTTGAGTTTGCATGCCCGTCGTCATCTAACCGCTGAAGCCGTTCATAAAATGCCGGCTGATCCCACTGCGTTATATGAAGTGTTACAACAGCTGCATCAAAATAAAGCGGCATAACATGGTACTCTGCAGATGCGTACTTCAGCGTTTACATCTGGCCCGATGGGATATGCGCAGTACAGTGCTTAAACTTTTTACCACTGCCGCACGGACACTTGTCATTACGGCTAATTTTTATTGCTGGGGCGTCTGTCAGAATGCCGTCAAGGTAATACCAGCGATGTTCATAAACAAAACGGGAGCGCTCGTTGAACTGCTGTAATACATTATCCTGTAAATAACGCACGGTAAAATCAACAAAGCCCCCGGTATCCGTTTGCTCGCTGCTGTTTACCTGTAACGCGATAAAATGACAGCTGTCAGCAAACTGCTTAATGGCTGCCAGGCTATTTTCCCGCTGTTTAGATGGATGGTAGGTGTCCAAAATGTAGGCTATTTCGTGACTGCAATAAGCACTGTATCGAGATCGCATTAACTGTTCACAGGTTTGCGCCGCTGTGGCACCTGTTAATAGCGGCTGACAGCAAAGGCTGAAGTCTTGCCCTGAGTGACAATAGCACAACATAGTATCCGCTCATTTATAGAATAAGACGGGGTATCATACCCTAGCGTAGTCTTATTGTCGGCATGCCGCTATTACGTCTTAATTCACTCTTTAGTCGTTAGTGTGGCAGTGTCATGCCAGAGAGCTGCTCTGCCTGATAAAAAAGTACATTGTTTACTTTGGCCAGCTGCTGGCAACACGGCAATGCACCTGGACATAATGCCTTGGCAAAGTTTACCACTAGCTGGCAAGTGCCTGAGCTTAATGCGCGTACTAAGGTGGCGTTAAGGTCAGATATCTGTTTTTCATGTATCACCAGTATCTTATTTAGCGGCAATTGGTATCGTGTTAGCCAGCTTTTACTGGGTAAGTTGTTGGGTGCTATCAGTAAGATCCAGCCCGGTGTATTTTCAGAGCGTTTCAATAACTGCAGTAAATTATCTTGTGTATCGTCAGCCCTAGCGCTGCCAGCCATATAGCTTGCCTGTGACGGTTTACTCAGAGTTACTAAAGATTCTGCCGCGTTATTTAACGAGATGCCGGATAGGTGGTTATACATAGCTTCCTCTACATGTCTATTTGTACAGTGTATGCATATACAGTAGTTTGGCTTTGTGCGAAAAGCAAGCAATTAATGACGCTAAGTGAGTCATATTTACTGGCTAGACCATTCATAAGGTAAATTTGAGTACAATGGCACGCTTATTAGTTACATGAGTTGAAAGCGAATGCTGCTAGAACAATACGTGAATCAGAATGCTGAAGGTTTCAGCTTTAGCCGTAAACAGGCTAGTGAATTTGCTAAGCAGGTTGCGACGGATTTCAATCCGATACACGATGAGGACGCTAAACGTTTCTGCGTGCCCGGAGACCTGCTATTTGCTTATTTGTTAACGCGCTACGGTATCACTGAGCAACTTAGTTGTCAGTTTTCTGGCATGGTAGCGGCAGACGTATTACTGCAATGCAAAGAGCAACCAAACCTGATCACGATTTGTGATAGCCAGGATAAAACATACTTATCTTTGCAGCACAGTGGCGCGAGTCAGCATGACCTGAGTGTCATAGAGCCATTGATCCGTGATTATGTGAAATTCTCTGGCCAGAATTTCCCTCATATATTACAGCCACTGATGCAGCAGCATCAGGTTATGATTAACCCACAACGGCCATTGGTGATATACGAAAGCATGGCGTTAAGCTTTTTTAGATTACCGCAATATAAGGTGGAACTGCGCCTGACGGCTTCCTCTTTATCTGTCGAGGGGAAGCGAGGTAATGCATTGTTGGAATTTGCGTTAAGTGAGCAGGGCGAGCAAATTGGCAAAGGCGAGAAGCGCATGATTTTAAGTAATCTGATGCCCTACGATGAGAGCCAGATGCAACAAATGGTGGCTGAATATAATAGCCGTAAGGTCGCGGCCTGAGCTGTTGGTTAATTAATCGCCATATGATCGTCATTTCTGTATGTCCCGCTTGCGGCCCTTAAAAAACGGCCTATAATGCGCGCCGCATGTCATGCGGGGCGCGTAGCTGGGTGCTGCGGTTTGGGTGCTTCGGGTGAGTTAAGTTAGGTTGCAAAAATCTTTTAAAAAGAC
>NZ_BAFK01000024.1 GCF_000296695.1 Rheinheimera nanhaiensis E407-8 | reverse complement strand
AGCGCAGGCAGGGCCGAAAGCCGGCTGCACTGGCCGCACCCGCTGAGGCAAAGTAGCTGACATGCCGCTCGGCCGGCGGACGGGCCGGACAAATGGGCCGGCAGTAAATGCCAGTGCTGTGCACAGCGGTAAAAAACACGCCATCGTAACGGGCATCGCGTGCCAGGCGGGCCTGATGGCAAAGATCGGCGGCTAACATCAACATACCTTGTGGTAACGGGGATAGGCAGAAGTATAACAGCCTGCTTAAATGACAATAGCCGGATCCGGTACTGAATGCAGGATTGATACTGCGGGTTTATTTTGTGTTCCACAATATTGCGGCTTTTGTCGTATTGCGAAGCAGCAAGTTAACGCTTAGGATCGATAAGCCAGTGAGGCAACCGGGTAACAAGGAATCACCATGTTAGAAGCATTTTTTATTCAATTAAGTATTGAGCCGCAAAGTATCAGTTTTGAGCAGAGCATTGCCTTAATAGATACGTTGTATCAGTTTAACCCAACCGCCTTCACCAACGGTGAGCTGCACAATGCTGCCGGTGAAAACAATGGTTCTTGTAAAATTCTGGCCTTTGGCTTACTGCACCAGTTATCGGCCGCGCAAACGCTGTTTTTATTCGGCGACTACTACCGTAAGGTGCTCGACACGCCCAAAGGCACTGATCATCAGAATATCCGCAACTTTATCCGCACTGGCTGGGACGGTGTGGCTTTTAGCCAGCAGCCACTGACTGCCAGGCCTGTGCCCTAAGCTGGCGCGCTGAGTTGCCCGTCTAGCTTGACGCGCTTAGCGTAGCCGGCTTTGCTCTGCCGCTGTGCTGTGGTATTTTGCTGTGGCGATAACACCATAACAATAACCACAGTTTAAGGTTCCCTATGCAACAAAGCAGTGTACTTATCACCAATGATGCGGTGGTATTGGGCTTAATGGCCGTTATTTTGGGCGCAGTGTTTTATACCAGCCACAGTGATCATCCGTTTTTCAAAAAGTTTTATACCTATGTGCCAGCCTTGTTGCTGTGTTACTTCATCCCGTCGTTATTTAATACTTTTGGCATTATTGATGGTGAGGGCTCGTCACTGTACAAAATGGCGTCGCGCTATTTACTGCCGGCCAGTTTAGTGCTTTTAACGCTTAGTGTTGATTTTAAAGCTATTTTAGGCCTTGGCCCTAAGGCGCTGATTATGTTTTTAACCGGTACCGCCGGCATTATTATCGGTGGACCAATAGCGCTGTTAACGATGGGGTATATTTTTCCGGAGCAGCTTGGCGGCGATATCTGGCGCGGCATGACCACCATTGCCGGCAGCTGGATTGGCGGCGGTGCTAATCAGGCGGCGATGAAAGAAGTATTTGCCGTTGACGGCAGTATTTTCTCGGTGATGATCACGGTGGATGTGCTGGTAGCGAATGTCTGGATGGCGGTGCTGCTGTTTATTGCCAGCCGGGCGGAGTTTTTCGACCGTAAAAACGGCGCCGATACCAGCGGTATTGTTAACCTGAGGCAGAAAATTGAGCAATATGAAGCCGAAAACGCCCGTATCCCTAAATTAAACGACATTATGCTGATTGTCGCTGTGGCCTTTGGTGTTACGGGCTTATCACACCTGCTGGCCGACATTATTGCACCCTGGATTGAACGGGTGGCTCCCGGACTTGCCATGTACAGCTTAACCAGCACCTTTTTCTGGCTGGTGGTAATTGCTACCACCATCGGCTTACTGATGTCGGCCACTAAAGTGCGTAAGCTTGAAGCGGTAGGTGCCTCTAAAGTCGGTTCAGCGTTTTTGTACATTCTGGTGGCGACCATTGGCATGCATATGGATGTCACTGCTATTTTAGATTATCCGCTGATGTTTTTAGTCGGTATTGTCTGGATGCTGGTGCATGCAGCACTGCTGTTAATTGTGGCCAAACTGATTAAAGCGCCAATGTTTTATATGGCGGTGGGCAGCCAGGCTAATGTCGGCGGCGCCGCGTCAGCGCCTGTGGTGGCAGCAGCGTTTCACCCGTCACTGGCGCCGGTTGGCGTACTGCTGGCGGTACTAGGCTATGGCCTGGGTACTTATGGCGCCTATATTTGTGGGTTAATTTTACAGCAGGTTGCGCCCTAAGCGGGCTGACAAGGAGTGAATAAGATGCAGGGATTTAAGACCGAGTCACGCCATTATGTGTTAATTGCTGCGCTGCTGTTGGCGCTCTATGCCAGTTACATGCTGGTAGCGCCTTATATCGGCGCTATCGTATTAGCTTTTGTGCTATCGCTGCTGTGCTTTCCGGTACATCAGTATATTGAACAGAAGCTGCCCGGCCGGCCGAATCTGGTCGCCACCATCTCCTGCTTATTGCTGGTGGTGGTGATATTAGTACCAGCTTCCTTGGTATTTATGGCGATAGTGCAGCAAGGTATTGCTTTTACCAAGCAAAGCTACAGCTGGCTGAATGACGGTGGTGCCGCGCAGCTGTTGCAGCATCCGTTGCTGCAAAGCGCGCTGGAGAAATTAAACAGGATTTTGCCCACCGAGCAAATCAGTGGCGAGAGCATCGTCAAGCAGTTAACCGAATTTGCTTCGGGTTTTGGTAAAGAGCTGCTGAACCTCAGCACCAAGCTGGTGGGCGATGTTACCGGCTTGCTGTTCAGCTTCCTGCTGATGCTGTTTATTCTGTTTTTCTTACTACGCGATCACGACAAAGTGGTGAATACCCTGCACTGGATCTTGCCGCTGTCACGCTCACAGGAAGAAGCCTTGTTAGATGAGGCAAAAAAAGTGGCGCGCTCGGCGGTGATGGGCTCGTTTTTAACTGCTATTGCGCAGGGCATTGTCGGTGGTATTGCCATGGCAATTGTCGGCTTACCCGGCTTGTTTTGGGGCACCATGATGGCGTTCGCCTCTTTTATTCCGGTAGTTGGCACGGCGCTCATTTGGGTGCCGGCCAGTTTGTATTTACTGCTGACAGGTGACTGGCCCTGGGCTTTGTTTATGGCACTGTGGGGCGCGATAGTGGTGGGCTCTATAGATAACTTTTTACGGCCTTTGCTGATGCAGGGCAGCGCCGGCATGAATACGCTGCTGATTTTCCTGTCGTTAATTGGTGGTATTCAGTTATTTGGCTTAATCGGTGTTATTTACGGCCCGATTATTTTTGCCCTGACACTGGTGCTGTTAAAGCTCTATACCATAGAGTTTCAGGATTTTCTGGAAAAGCAGGATAAAAGTTAGCTTTTATCCTGCTTGAGCTTACACCACCAAATCAATCTGTTGCACTAACACCGGTTTGGCGTCTGCTGTAAAGGCCAGGCCGCTGCGCTGAATTTCACCGGTTTTATGCTGCTGTTTATCCAACAGTGGCATAGGTGTAGCCGCCGAGCTTATAGAAAACGCTCCCAGTTTAGTGTCATTCATGCTTAGCAGCTGTTCATTGGGCCGCCATAAGTACAGGTACTGCCAGATGTCGTCGCCCGGATCGATAAAGCCATTGCCGTTATCATCAAACTTAGCCAGCTCAGCAAAGCCCTGGCCAGTTTGCGGGCCAAACAGTTCTGCGCCATTGTTAATCTGCTGGTCTTGGTTGCGATCTGCCGCCAGATAGTACTGCTGCGCCGCCAATTGCGGCAGTTTTACTTTGTTGCCGTTACTGTTCAAATCGAACAACATATTTTGTTCGGTTAACTGCACCGGGCTGCCGGTCAGGCTGACGACCAAAGGGTCTTGCAGCGGTTGCTCGGTGTAACTGTAACGGGCCCAGCTTACTGCCATGCTAAAGTCGAAGGCAAAGCTGATGCTGCTGCCATCAGTAAGTTGCAACTCGCCACTAAAGCTGGCTTGTACCGCCTGGTAGCCAAACTCCCACTGTTCAGTTGCCAGGCGCTGCTGCTCATTTTGCTGTGCTGTGCCGGTACTTAGCCAAATAGACTGCTGTGACATTGAGGCAGAAAAACTGGCGCTGGTGATGTCCTTAGCAGAAAATTCAGCGACCAGTGGCTTGTCGAGCCAGTCACCCGTGTGGCTGCTTAGCTGTGCCAAAATACGCTTAACCATGCCGACGGTTTGATAGGCATTAAAGATCTGATCATCGTCGTTTGGCTGCCCGCTCTGCTCGTCTGTTGCAGGTTGGACAGCAGGCAGAACAGCTGGCGGCGCAGCAGTTAACAGCGGGCTTGCCGGTTTACCTGCAGCTGCGGTTGTCTCAGCTGTTGCCGTCCGGGCAGGCCTGAGTAAAGCGGGTTCAGTAGGGCGATTGCTTAGTAACTGCTGTTTGCGACTATAAGCAAGCTGTTTTTGTTCGGCAACCGCAAACTGTTGCGAAGCAGATGTAATATTCATCTTCGGCTCCACAAAGGTATTTCAGTTAAACGGTTATCGGTAAAAGTTGGTTAAAACTTAAGCAATATTCTCAGCCTGAACATTAAGCCGCTGATCAGGCTGAAATTTAAGTTTTACTGATGCTCGCCGCTGAGGCTGAACTGATAACGGTGGCGTGTCAGTGGCGTTAGTACACCGGTTTGGTAGGTATCGACCTGCATCAGGTTGTCATTATGCAGCGTAAATAGCCGGAACATGGCGGTATGTTGCGTGTCATCGGGTATTTTAGTGCGCTCCAGTGCCGGTATATGCAGGTAATGCACCTTGCCCAGTTGTTTAGAATGGTTACTGCGGTCCATATCCATGTGTAAGTCGCCGGAAATTACCGCCGCTAAATTAGGTTGGGCAATTACTTCAGCAAAACCGGGGTGATGAATGCCTTTGTCGGCGTTTTCCGGGTACACACCGGCTTGGGCACCATGCACTACCAGCAACACAGGTTTATGGGCCAGTTGTTGTAGCTGGCTTAACATCCAGGCGATGCCGCTATCATTAAAATCACGGCCGTGATCAGGCGAGGCCAATACCAGTGCTACGCGGTCAAACTCCAGTACATAGCTGGGCGCATCCAGCGTGATTTTGCCTTGGTTCCACAGATTGGCAAACTGCATAAAACGCTCAACGCTGCTGCCGTGCTCTTCATTACCCATAATCGGATAAAACGGCAGGCTAAGCTGTTGTAGCACCGGCGTGGCATTTTCGTATTGCACTAAAGTGCCTTTATGGGCAATGTCACCAACGCCAATCACAAAGTCTAATCGCTGCTGCATTGCCAGCTGGTTAATATCAGCAACTGCTGCCGCCATATTGGGAAACTGCGGCTCAGGTTTAGGTTCAGCATCACCCAGTACGGCAAAGCTCAGCAGTACGTCATCTGCATCATGCTGCGCTGTTGCAGCATCGTGTGGCGAGCAGGCAGGCAATATCATGCTAAACAGCAGGATCAGGCTAAAACGGTAGAGACGTTGCATTTAAAGTCCTTGTAAAAATTTAAGGTTAGTGGGTATTAAACAGGTCTTTAAAGCTGCTGGGGATCACACCTGTCCAGCGTTTAAAAGCCCGACGAAAATTGTGCTCGTCCGAGTACCCCAGTCTGGATGCCAACTGGCGGTTGGAATATTGGCCTTGCTGCAGCAAGTGTCTGGCGGCATCCCGGCGCACACTGTCGACTAAGGCAGCAAAATGTGTCTGGTGCTGACTAAGCTGGCGTTTCAGGCTGCTACTGCTTAGCCCCAGCATAGCGGCCACCTGCTCCTGGCTGAGCAGTTGTGGTAAGGCGCGTTGCTGCAGCCGGCAGATAAGCTCCGGCAGCGCCCGTTGCTTATCAAGCATACGATTGAGCTGGCGGCAACTACGAATTTTGGCACTGAGTTGCTCGACATTAGCGTCTGCAAAGGGCTGCTGCCACAGCGAAAATGGGATGCAAAGACTGTCAGCAGCCTGATTAAAACTGACCTCTACGCCAAAAAATTGTTGCTGCATGGCGGACGCATCATGCTGCAATTGCAAGCTAATACCGTTAACCGTCCCCAGTTGCTGTTTTATCAGGTTTAAAATTAACGCGAACAGCAGGCCTAACATAAAGCCATCTTGGTTTGCCAGCCCCATTGCCGGCTTTATCTCAATAACTATTCCGTGTTGTTGCCGGTAAAGCCTGGCATAGAAACAGGGAAACAGCTGGTGACGAAAATAGTAAAGCTGCGACAGTGCCTGGCGCAGGTTTTGCGCATAGTGCAGGCTCTGGCACAGGGAAATATAGCGGCTGTTAAGCAGCGCATTACCCAGCAGATAAGGCAGTTCCGGGCTGTTTAACTGCTGCTGGCAGTTTTTCAGCAGGGTTAGCCAATCGCTGTAGTGCAACCTGCCAAGTGGTTTATGTAAGTCTTGCTCAAAAATGCCGGTGCCACTTAGCAGCTTATGCAGCAGTGCACCGCGCCGCTGTGCCAGCGCCAGCAGCTCGCTGCAGCCATGCTGCAATAGCAGAATTTTATCCTGATAACCAAAATGGCGCTGGCTCATAACTCAGGCCGCAACTTCAATGCACTGCCGGCTTTGGCCTGTTTGATGGCAATATCAGTCTGTTGCAGTGCCGCTTGAGCGCTGTGTTGCTGCACCGTCATGCCGGCTACCGTGAGCTGCGGCGCGTCACCCGCTGATACCAACTGCGTTATTTGCTGGCGTAAATGCTGCGCCATGATTTGAGCCTGCTGCGGCGTGGTGTTTGGTAACACTGCAACAAAGCGATCGCCAGCGTAGCGGCAGATCACATCACTGTGTCTAAGCTGGCTGCTGAGTAATTCACTTAACCGGCTAAGGTAGGTATCTCCCGCGGCAATGCCATGATGGCGGTTAAACCCGGCAAAATCATCAATATCCAATACCAGCAAACACAGCGTTCTGTGTTGGCTTAAGTGCAATTCAATTTCACGTTGTAGCACCGCATGTAAATAGTCGGCACCATACAATTGGGTGAGCGGATCGATCAATTGATGATCGCGCAAAAACAGCTCGCGGCCACGCAACTGACGGTTAATCGCCCGTTGTTCCCGATGCCAGCCCACCAGGCCATAAGTCAGTACTAACATACCGACCGGCGCCGGTAGCGATTCCAGCCAGCTCATCAGGCGGAACTGCTCCGGATAGCGGATAAACTCATCGAGCAGATCAAGAAAATAGGAAAACACCAGCAGCAGGCTGCCGTAATACAGCCACTCGGTAACGCGCCCGGCAGGGCGGCTGCTGATAATCAACCCCAGCCAGCCACAGGCCACCAGCAAGGTGGTGCCCTCACCGAGAATATCTAACGCATCAAATTCGCTGCTGTGTTTAGCTGCGCCGGTATTGAGCGCCAGCAGCAAGCCGCAGAGCAGCAAAATAAGGCTGAGCAGTATTTTATAACGATGTTGTCGCCACATTGTCAGGTTATCCCGGCAAATAAAACTCATTTTCCGGCGGCCGTATGACAACGGCATGACAGTTGACGGCCGTTGTAGCAGGGCGCTGCACTGCTAAGACCCGGGTCAGTACAGCGCAAGCCCTGTTGTTAACAAACGGCATTTTGTCACAGAAGCACGGCAGACTTTGCTGCAACTATTCGCCGTGATCTGAGAGCAACCGATGAAACCGACCAAGCATACACTTTCTTCACCCAGTCTTATTGCCTGTGCTGTTGGCCTGGCTTTTGCCAGCCTGGCGGCGCCGGTGCTGGCCGATGCCGATGTGCAGGGGCGCATTACCGATAACCGCAGCAATTTGCTGCAGGGCGCTGAAGTTATCATTCCTGAGCTGAAACTGCGGCGTACCACAGCCGCAGATGGCCGCTTTTGGTTTAATCAGCTGCCCAGCGGCACTTATACCCTGCTGGTAAATTATCTCGGCGCTATGCCGGATACGCGGGTGCTGGTAGTGGGCGACAGCGCACAGCAACTGGGCGATATTAAATTACTGTCGGCCACCGACAGCATTGAACATATTGAAGTGGTAGGCCAGTCCGGTGCAGTCAGTAAAGCGCTAAACCGCCAGCGCAATGCTGCCGGCATTGTGACCGTGGCCAGTACCGATGAGCTGGGGCAGTTCCCTGACAGTAACGTCAGCGAAGCATTGCAGCGGCTGGCAGGTTTATCGGTAGAGCGCGATCAGGGCGAGGGCCGTTTTGTCCGGGTGCGCGGTTTAGCGCCGGATTATAACGCAGTAACCTATAACGGTACCCAGTTGGCGGCGCCAGAGGCCGGCCGCAGGGCGGTGGCGCTGGATGTGATCCCATCTGATTTACTCGAGTCGGTTGAAGTAAGCAAAACCATCACGCCGGATATGCCGGCCGGCTCTTTAGGCGGTACGGTTGAGATAAAAAGTTTGTCGGCGTTTGATCGCAGTAATGACTTTTACTCTTTTACTGCTGAAGCGGGTTATAACGAACAGCAAAGCAAAACCAGCCCGAAACTGTCCGGTGTGTTTAGCAAAATTCTCGACGTCGGTGGTGAGACCGACAGTTTAGGTGTCGCCATAGCGGCCAGCTATGCTGAGCGTAAATTTGGCTCTGAAAACGTCGAAACCGGCGGCAGCTGGGATTTCGACGACGGCTTAGAAGAGTTTGAACTGCGCGATTATAGCATCAGCCGCGAGCGCATCGGCCTGGCGCTGAACCTGGATTACCGGCCCGGTAACCACAACGAGTATTATCTGCGTACGCTGTACAGCGAATTTAGCGATGATGAAACCCGCCAGGGCTTAGTGGTTGAACTGGCCGCGCCGCAGTTTGCCGCTGCAGAGGGGGAAGCAGAGATAATCCGCTCGTTAAAGCAGCGCAAAGAAACCCAGACCATCAGTGCTGTGGTGCTGGGCACCCGGCAACAGCATGGCAACTGGCAATGGCAGCTGGAAGCCGGCGCCAGTAAAGCCGATGAAGACACGCCCTTTAATATCGGCGCTGCCGATTTTGAGCAGGCATTTGCTGACGGCGTTGGCTTTAGTGGCAGTAACATTTTACGTTTAACGGCGCCGGACGAGGCCCGCCTGGCCGACGGTTATGAACTTAACGAAGTGGAAATGGGCGACACCTATGCCAAAGAAACCGAGCGTAATATCCGCTTTGATATCAGCCGCGAGCTTATACAGGCAGCGGGCAGTTTAACGCTGAAAACCGGCGCGAAATTCAGCCAGCGCGAGAAAAGCGCCGCTGAAGATGTCTGGTTGTTTGAAGACTTTGCAGATTTAGGCATTAGCGCGCTAAGCCTGAGCGATTATGCCGGCGGCAGCATCGATTACAGCCTGAGTACTATGGGCCCGGCGATTAACAGCAGCAGTATTTATCAGTTGGTGAATGCGCTTAACCGCGATGACTTTATTGACGAGGTGGAGTCACAAATTAATGATTACCAGGTAGATGAAGATATTAGCGCTGCTTATCTGATGGCGCAGTGGGAGCGCGATAACTGGCAGTTAATTGGCGGGGTGCGGTTTGAACACGAGCAGCGTGACGCCAGCGGTAGCCGCTATGATGCAATAGAGGAGGTGTTTAGCAGCAATACCGCCAGCCGCTCGGAAAGTTATTGGTTACCGGCGCTGGTAGGCCGCTATAACTTCTCTGAGCAAACTATCGTTAGGGCGGCGTTTAGCACCGGCCTGGTGCGGCCTAACTTTGAGCAGTTGTCACCGGCGTTTATTCTGGAGGAAGACGACGATGAGCTGGAGGCGGCCTTTGGTAACCCAGAGCTGAAAGCGCTGACCAGTAATAACCTGGATCTGGGTATTGAGCACTACGCCGATAAATTAGGCGTGGTATCGGCGATGCTGTTTTACAAGCAGATAGACAACTTTATCTATGAAGCCGATTTAGCCGGTCGTGGCGATTACAACAACTTTGCCAAAGCCGAAACCTTTGTTAACGGCGGCAAAGCCGATTTATATGGCCTGGAGCTAAACGCCATTCATCAGCTGTCGGGTTTCGGTAACTGGTTAGATAACCTGCTGCTATCCGCTAACCTGACCTTAACCGATTCTGCCGCTGATATTGAATGGTTTGATGATGGCAGCCTGTTAAGCCGCGAAGTGGCGCTGCCGAGCCAGTCAGATAAAACCGCCAACCTGAGCCTAGGCTATGAAACCGATGTGATCAGCCTGCGTCTGGCGGCTAACTATAAGTCTAAGTATCTGGCAGAAGTGGGAGATATTACCGACAGCGCCTATGATGTGTATGCCGACGACCATTTGCAGCTGGATTTTACCGCTAAATGGACCTTTGCCCGCGGTATGCAGCTGTACTTTAATGTGGTTAACCTGAACGACGAGCCTTACTACGCTTACACCGGCCGCAAACCCTATAACTTCCAGTATGAGCAGTACGGCCGCACTTTTGTGCTGGGCGTGCAGCTCACTAACTGGTAAGCAAGGATAGCACTATGTTAAGCAATAAAAATATGTTTAAACTCAGCATGCTCAGTCTGGTATTGGCCGCGTTGTTAAGTGGCTGTCAGGCCGATACAGCAGCGCAGGCAACGCCGGCGGTACAGGCACTGGATGTTAATGCCAGCCATTATCATAAGGTGCAGCTGGCCGGGCAGGATTATCAGCTGTTTACCACAAGCACGGCCTTGCAGATCCGCCAGGGCAACCGCGAGCTGGCGCAGCAAGCCGGCCGGTTTAGCCGCCTGGTGCTACAGCCGCTTGATACGGAAGCGCTGTTATTGGCGGCGATGGATGTAAACAGTAATAGTTTGTTTTTATGGCGTTTTTCGCCAAAGCAAACGCCCAGCCTGCAACTGCTGCAACGCCGGCTGATCAGTAGCCGGGTGGTGGACGATCTGTGTTTTTATCACAGCACAGAAAACCAGCAGCTCAGCCTGTTTTTAATGGGGGGCCGCGGTGGCGCTGATCAGTTGTTGCTGCAACAACAGCAACAATGGCTGGCGCAGCCACTGGTGATCCGCGAGCTGAATATCCCTTATGACAGCACTGCCTGTAGCGTAGACCAGCAAAGCGGCGCTCTGTATATTGCTGAAGCAGACCGCGCGATCTGGCGCTATCAGGCCGAGCCGGAAGCCGACGAAGGCCGCAGTTTAGTGCAGGTGAATAAACCTTTTGGTCAGCTGCAAGGCGAGGTTAAAGCGCTGCAGCTACTTGGCGATGGCAGCGTGCTGGCACTGGAGGAACAGCCGGCGCGGCTGCTGTATTTAAGCGCTAACGGCGAGCTGCTAACCACAGCTGCTGTACCGGCACTGGCCGAAGCCAGTGGTTTGGCAGTACAGCAGCAGGCTGAAAGCGTAACGGCTTTTATCAGCAGCGAACAGGCAGACGCCGTGCAGCAGCTGACCCTGTCGGTGCCAGCGCCGGCTACTGCTGTGCGCAGCGCCAAAGCCGCCATGGTGCAACTGATGCCAACTCTGCAGACTGAAGCTGCCAGTCAGCGTGGTGATGTGATAGACGACCCGGCAGTGTGGCATCACCCGTCAGCGCCGGCACGCAGTCTGATCCTGGCAACGGATAAACGCGCCGGGCTGGATGTGTATAACATGCAGGGTCAGCGCGTACAGCAGCTTAGTGTGGGCCGGTTAAATAACGTGGATGTACGTTACGGTTTAACTTGGCAAGGTGCTCAGCATGATATTGCTGTCGCCAGTTTGCGTGATGACAACAGCCTGCAGCTGTTTGCGATTGATAACAGTGGCAAACTGCATAATGCCGGTAAGGTTGCTACCAATATGGTTGATATTTATGGCCTTTGTATGTACCAGAGCGGCAAAACCGGCCAGCAGTTTGTGTTTGTTAACGATAAATCAGGCTTAATCCAGCAGTACCGTATTGATACTAACGGCCACGCCTGGCAGGGCAGCCTGGTGCGCAGTTTGCAGGTGCCGTCGCAGCCCGAGGGCTGTGTCGCCGATGATCAAAGCGGTGTACTGTTTGTCGGTGAAGAAGATGCCGGTATCTGGCGCTTTGCTGCCGAGCCGGATGCGGCTGTAGCTGGTGAGCAAATCATACTGGTCGACGGCGAAACCCTGGTTGATGATGTGGAAGGGTTAGCACTGGCAACGCACGGCGACAATCAATATGTGATTGCGTCCAGCCAGGGCAACGACAGCTATGTGGTTTATGATGCGGTAGCACCTTACGCACTGCGCCTGCGCTTTCGCATTACCACGAATCCGCAGCTGGCCATAGATGGCAGCTCGGAAACCGATGGCCTGGAAGTCACCACCCGCTCATTAGGGCCGGGTTTTGAGCAAGGGGCACTGATAGTACAGGATGGCCGTAACCGCATGCCGGAGCAGGGGCAAAACCTGAAGCTGGTACCCTGGGCGGATATTTTGCCGCATTTAAACTAGCTATAGTGACCAAGGCCGCCTGTATCGCGGCCCTGGTCATGGCGTTGCCAGGTTTGCACCTGTGTTAGTTCAGCTTTGCCGCCAGGCAGCGCTCAACAATATTCTTAATTTTCTGTGGCGAAAACGGCTTGGCAATAAAGCCGCTGGCGCCGGCAGCAATACTTTTTTGCACGTTATCCACAGAATTGTGTGCGGTCACCATCACAACATGGGTTCTGTCTGATTCAGTTTTGATTTGTGCTAGCAACTGCTGACCATTGATGTCCGGCAGTTCGATATCGAGAAAGACTAAATCGTGTTGATGCTGGTTAAACACCGACAAACCACGGCTACCATCTGCCGCCTCATGCACTTGCGAAATACCCAGATGCATCAGGGTTTGGCGCAGGTATTCACGCACCGTGTAGGCATCATCAATTATCAGGATCGAACATTGTTGTTGGGTCATTGCAGCTCCGTTGCTAATGCTGGCTTTAACCAGTGTAGTGCAGATTCAGGCACCCGGTAGTAAACAGGGTTGCGAAGTTTAGGTTTTCTGGCTGAATTTAACCTGAATCGCGCCCGCGCTGATCAATCAGGTAATGTTACTATTTTGTATTCGCCTTGTTGCGTTACTACAGGTTGTTGCTATTTTTACTACTTAGGTCAGCGCCAGATAGCAAGGAGCCATAATAATGCGCCGTAATACGCCGGTTACAACAACAGAACGTACCTTCCCTCCAGAGCAAAAGTTAATTTCCAGTACAGATTTAAACGGCACTATACGGCATTGTAATGATGCTTTTGTTGCTATCAGTGGTTTTAGTAAAGAAGAGCTGCTTGGCCAGCCGCATAATATTGTGCGTCACCCTGATATGCCACCGCTGGCGTACAAAATTATGTGGGAGCATTTAAAAGCCGGTAAACCCTGGATGGGGCTGGTGAAAAACCGTAGCAAAAATGGTGATTACTACTGGGTAGATGCCTATGTCACCCCGGTGACAGAAAAAGGCAAGGTGGTAGGCTATGAATCGGTTCGCTCTTGCCCATCACGAACTGATATAAAGCGGGCAGAAAAACTCTATGCGGCTATTAATGCCGGTAAATTTAATGCCCGGCATTTTCACTTGCATTATCACATGGTGGCGCTGGCTGTGGCGTTGTTGCTTAGCTGGCTGCTTTACAGCCAGGATTTTGCCGCTATTGCGATGGCACTGTTGACGGTATCTGCCATTGGGCTGTACTTCTGGACTGCCTTTAGTAAAAAAAATGCGCTTAGCAGCATCAAAACACTGCTGGCCAACGCCTTTAGCCATGAGCTGGCAGTACAAACCTTTACCGATGATGAGCCCGATTTAGGCGAGCTAAAAGTGGCGGTAATGAGCTCAAAAGCCCATTTGGGTGCAGTGCTTACCCGAATGGAAGATGCGGCAAAAAGCGTATCCAGACAGTCTGATTCTGGCCTGGCACTGGCGAAATCGTCGATGCAATTGATCCAGCGCCAGCAACAGGAAACTGAGCAAACTGCCACTGCCATGCACGAAATGACCACCACCATCGCTGAGGTGTCAAAGCACGTACAGGAAACGGCACAGCAGGCCGAGCAATCCAACGAGCTGGCGCTACGCAGCCGCCAGACGGCGGCAGTGACCCGTAAAGCCATTGAAGATTTGCGCCATACGGTAACTAACATCAGTGATTCAGTCACTCAGGTGTCAGAGCAAACCAAAAAGATTGCTAGCGTAGCGCAGATGATTGAACAAATTGCTGAGCAAACTAACCTGCTGGCACTTAATGCCGCGATAGAGGCAGCGCGCGCCGGTGAGCAGGGCCGCGGCTTTGCTGTAGTGGCGGATGAAGTACGCAATTTGGCCCGGCGCACACAGGAGTCGACTAAAGAGATACATCAGATCATCGCCGATCTGACCAGCCGGGCCGATAATGCCGTGCGGGTGGCACAAGATGGCACCAGTGGCGCTGAGGCCGGCTTGGGCCGGGTAAAAGAAACTGAGCAGATGTTAAATGGTATTTCCGATGCGGTAGGCAGTATCGCCAATATGTCGATTCAAATGGCTGCGGCGGTAGAGCAACAGGCCAACGTGGCCGAAGAGGTCAACCAGCAGGTGGTGAATATTTCCAGCCTGGCCAGCAACAGCCTGACGGAAGCGGCCAATTCAGCTGACAGTATTAAAAAGCTGCAGCAAATTTCGAACGAGCTGCACGAGCTGGTCGTGCGTTTTGCCCGTTAAGCTTAAATTTTGACAATACCCCGACCCTTGATGGGCGGGGTATTTTTGGCATTACAAGTTGTTGTCAGGCCACTTTAAATTGTGCAGCCAATTGCTGCAGCTCGGTGCCTAAGCGGCTTAAGTCAGTGCTGGCCTCTGCTGTCTGCTCACTGGCAGTCGCCGACTGCTCTGCCACATCGCGGATGCTGTAAATACTGCGGTTAATTTGCTCGGCCACAGTACTTTGCTGCAGTGCGGCAGCGGCGATTTGCTGGTTCATTTGCTGAATGCTACTGACGGCTTCACTGATCGCTTTAA
Source organism: Rheinheimera nanhaiensis E407-8 (assembly GCF_000296695.1). Classification (GTDB taxonomy): domain Bacteria; phylum Pseudomonadota; class Gammaproteobacteria; order Enterobacterales; family Alteromonadaceae; genus Alishewanella; species Alishewanella nanhaiensis. The sequence continues at coordinate 40,616 of NZ_BAFK01000024.1, read as the reverse complement.
TCGCGTCACCGGCGTCGTCCGCACTTTCTAACGTATTATCTGCAAGGCCAGAACTCTTATGCATATTACTGACGGCATCTTCGGCTTTTTGCTGCAAGGTGCTGATAAGTTGCTCAATTTGTCCGGTTGACTCTTGCGTACGAAATGCCAGGGCGCGCACTTCTTCAGCTACGACAGAAAACCCCCGGCCCGCCTCGCCGGCGCGCGCTGCTTCAATTGCGGCATTGAGTGCCAGCAGGTTAGTTTGGTCGGCAATACTTTTTATTACATCCAGCACCGAGCCAATGTTATTACTTTGCTCTTTAAGCTCGCTAATGGCTTTGGCTGAGGTCGCTACTTCATGCGCCAGCGCTTTAATTTGCTGCATGGTTTTTTGTACCACCTGCTCACCCACACTGGCCTGTTGTGCGGACTCCGTCGCAGCACCTGAGGCATCTTCGGCACTTTTTGCAACTTCCTGTACTGTGGCTGACATTTCATTCATCGCGGTGGCCACTTGCTCGGTTTCCTCTTTTTGCTGGTTAACACCGGCTGAGTTTTGTACCGAAATGGCGGCCATTTCTTCCGTTGCCGTTGCCAGTTGTGTAATACCCGCCGTCAGGTTGTTAATTAATGTGCGCAAGTTGACGCTCATGCGCTGCATCGCCGCCATAAGCTGGCCGGGCTCGTCTAAGCGATCTACAGGTAAATCCTCGGTCAGATCGCCTGCCGCAATTTTTTCTGCGACCTGAACCACTTGCTGCAGGGGGGATACCACCATCTGGGTGATGACAACAGCCGCAGCGATACCGATAGCAACAGCCAGCACCGCAGCGACAATAATGATCTGCTCCAGGCTATTGGCTTCGGTTTGAAGTGTATCTAACTGATTTGCAACAGATTGAGTACCGGCGTCATCGGCAGCGCGTGCCACACTAGTCATACGCTCTTCAATTGCAAATGCCTCAGTGCGGTTATTTACCATATCTACATTCGACAGTTGCTGCAGTTGTTGCTGATACAGCTCAAGATTGCGCAGCAGCTCATTCATTAAGGCCGCGCTTTCTGCGGTAGTGAATTGCGCCAGGCTTTTTTCGCCCAGCTGCTTGGCCTGGTTCGCAATTGCCATGGCCTGGTCATAATATTGACGCTCATTTCGCAGCATAAAGTTTTTTTCCTGCTGCCGCGCTTCGCTGATTAACAGGTTTGTTTCGCTCACATCGGCCACCAGCTGAAAGCGCGTGGTCAGGCTTTGCAGCGCGTTATAACTTAGCACTGATATCAGCAGTAAAATGAGTAGCACTAAGCCAAAACCGGTAAGGAGTTTTTTTCGCACGGTTAAATTTTGTATAAAAGTAGAGTTGTGGAACATGGCAAGCCCTCAGTTATCTTAGGTAAGTGGCAGCATCCTTTGCCTGTAAGGCTCCATGAAAAAATTGGAAACTTAAGCATACACCCCGACTGCCCAAGCGCAAGTGTTTGATCTAAATTGATGATATATAAATAAAAAGGCCAGCGTGTGCTGGCCTTTGGTTTTCGTGCTTTAATATCAGCTATACGGTGATATTAATGTTTTGTCCCAGGTTGCTAACAGGGGATGAAGCCTGTACCTGCTCAACCGACTGCATAGCACTTTGTACCAGCATGGTTGCCATTTTCGCTTCCTGGTTTTGCTGCTTCTGGGCCATTACTGCACCCAACACCTCATAGCCGTAGCCTGAACCTGCAGCGCCAACGGATTGACTCATAGTTACCTCCTATGCCAATTCCTCAGAACTGTAACGGCAGGGGGGGTAATTACTTTAGCCGTTTTTTTATTTTTTCTGGTCGATAAAAAATGCCGCCTGTTGCAGCAGGCGGCATTCCAACTTAGCGCGGAGTGACTCATTTCTCCATGTGCGTTAAGAAGCCCGTATCAGCGCGGTTTGCTGCGCTTTAATCTGAGAGTGTGACAAGGCTGGCACCGGCAAGGTATTGCCGCTGGCCGTTGCCGGTTTTAGTGAACGTAGTGGCCGGGTCGGGCCCTTTTTCACTAAACCTTTAAACTGAGGTTCGGCTTTGGTAACGGCTTTACCTAAGCGGGCAGCGAGTGCTGCCTGAATATCGGCTGCAGTATAACCGGCTTTTATTTTCATGCGAAGATAGGGCACGCCGACAGCGTCCAGCGCGCCGTTAACAAACCAGTCGGGTACCGCTTTATGTCCGTCTTTGCTGCTGTTATTCACCAGATCCAGCACGGCAATGACGCTAAAGTCGTTAGGGTCGCACAAGACAAAGTCCAGATACTTGGCATTAAGTTTGACTAAGGTACTGGCGCGGGCTTTGTCACTGATGCCGCTTTTAAGCTCCATCAAGTCAGCCAGCTTTACCCGGTTTAAAATTTTATAGTCGTTGCCAACGGCTTTTTCTAACAGCTGCATAAAAGAGCGTTCTACCGGGCTGAATAAGCTGTTTTTTTTCTGCAATGGAAAGGGGTTACCACTGTCAATAAAGCGGCTGGCGACCAACGCTACCACGACGACTAACAGTAAAATTAACAGCAGGACAAATTCCATGCTTACCTCCGACAGAAAATTGACAAGCTGTCTGACACAGCCTCACACTTGGTATGTTTAAGCATAAGGTGTGCCAATGTTTCTTGGTTTTGTTCGGGTGCTGTATTTATGTAAGAAATGGCAGGCATTGGCTGCATTGATGTATTTTATAATTGAAAAGCGCTTATAGTTAGGTATCCCGTTTCCGTCAATACAGGCGCAGCCGCTGTGTGTCTTGGCGGGGCGCTAAGCATGATAAGGACACTATTATGACAGCAAGCATTAGCCGTGCCGGCTTAACCATTAACGCACCCTTGAACGGCGATTACGACAGCATTTTAACCGAGCAAGCCTGTGCGTTGCTGGTAGAGCTGACGCGCGAGTTTAGGCCCAGATTACAGCAGTTACTGGCAGAGCGGCAGGCCACGCAGCAGCGCTACGACAATGGCGCCTTGCCGGACTTCTTGCCACACACCGCTAATATCCGCCAGTCCGACTGGCAGGTGGCGCCAATACCGGCTGATTTACAAGACCGGCGGGTAGAAATTACCGGCCCGGTCGACCGCAAAATGATCATTAATGCGTTAAACGCTGACGTTAAAGTGTTTATGGCCGACTTTGAAGACTCACAGGCACCCAGTTGGGCCGGCGTGATTGAAGGCCAAATCAACCTGCGTGATGCCAACCTGGGTACGATCAGCTATACCGATGAACAAACGGGTAAACACTATGCGTTAACGGATAACCCGGCGCTGTTGATTGCCCGGGTACGTGGCCTGCACTTGTGGGAAAAACATTTGCTGGTGGATGGTGAGCAAATTCCTGGTTCGTTGGTCGATTTTGCGCTGTATTTTCTGCACAACTACCAAACCCGTTTAGCTAAGGGTACCGGTGTGTATTACTATGTGCCTAAGCTGCAAAGCCATTTAGAAGCCAAATGGTGGGACGATGTATTCCGCTATACCGAGCAGAAATTTGCTCAGCCAATTGGCACAGTGCGCGCCACTGTGCTGATTGAAACCCTGCCCGCCGTGTTTGAGATGGACGAAATCCTCTACATGCTGCGCGATCATATCGTCGCGCTTAACTGTGGCCGTTGGGATTACATCTTTAGTTATATCAAAACGTTAAATAACCACCCGGACAGAGTGCTGCCAGACCGGCAGGTGGTTACCATGAAACAACCCTTTTTAAATGCCTATTCGCGTTTGTTGATTAAAACCTGTCATAAGCGTGGTGCGCTGGCGATGGGCGGTATGGCGGCCTTTATTCCGGCCAAAGATGCGGCGCAAAACGCGGCTATTCTGGCCAAAGTAACGGCAGATAAAGAACTTGAAGCCAGTAATGGCCATGATGGTACCTGGGTGGCGCACCCGGGGCTGGCAGCAACCGCCAATGCGGTGTTTGACAAATACCTGGCGGGTGGTAAGAAAAACCAGCTGGATGTAAGCCGCAGTGATGATGCTGAAATTACTGCAGCGCAGCTGCTTGAACCCTGCGATGGCGAGCGTACAGAAGAGGGTATGCGCACCAACATTCGGGTGGCGCTGCAATATATTGCCGCCTGGATCAGTGGTAAAGGCTGCGTGCCAATTTATGGGCTGATGGAAGACGCAGCCACTGCCGAGATATCCCGCACCTCGATTTGGCAATGGATTAAACATGGTAAAAGCTTGTCTAACGGCAAGCTGATTACCAAAGCGTTATTTGCTTCTATGTTAGAGCAAGAGGCAAAAGTGGTGCGGGCAGAAGTAGGTGAAACGCTGTGGGCAGAGCAAAATTTTGCCAGGGCGCAAACTTTACTGCTTGAAATCACGACTTCTGATCAGCTGGTAGATTTCCTGACCCTGCCAGCCTATCAGTTACTTGATTAAACCTGAGTAAACCAAGCCAAAGGCGCTGACTTGCTGACAGCGCCTTTTTTATGGCTTCAAAGTTGATATATCCTAAGCAAGCAGAAAGGCTTCGGCTGCAACTCCCGCTTTGGCTCGCCACAGCAACTCGCTCGCGCTTGCGCGCTCACTCAGACACTCTGTGTCGACCAAATCGGGATTCCAGCCTTCGTTGGAGGGGTCAGTTCAACTCATCGGCGGTTTCAACAATCAGCCGGCGAAACCAGATATGGCTGGCATCCTGGTGCAGCAGCGGGCTCCAGATCATTTTAAGTTCAATGGACGGTATGGCAAAGGGCGGGTCCATAATGGCCATGCTGCTATCATTTTCGTACAACTTAGCGGCGCGGCTGGGCAGGGTAGCAATTAAATCTATGCCGACGGCTAAATGCATGGCCACATGATAGTTACGGGTAAACACGGAGATATTGCGCTGCTTGCCCAGTTTGGCCAGCGCTTCGTCTACCCAGCCCAGTTTCTGCACGTCTTTTGGGTCCATACCGACGCCGACACCAAAACCGGTTTTACTTACCCAGATATGCTGTGCTTTTAAATAGCTGTCCAGGTTGAAGTTTTTCAGTACCGGATTTTGCGCATTAATCAGGCAAGAGAAGCTATCGCGCCAGACAGTTTTTTGGTGGAACGACTGCGGCAGCTGATCAAAACGGTTAATCGCCATATCAACTTTGCCATTTTCCACGTCGTGAAAGGTCACATCGGACGGTGTCATAATGTCCAGGCTGGTATGGGGTGCCAGCACGCGCATTTTTTTCAGCAGCGCCGGTATCAGGGTCGAGGCGGCATAATCGCTGGCCATAATACGAAACACGCGCTGGCTGTTTAGCGGTTCAAAGTCTTTATTCGGCTGCAGCGTTTCTTCCAGTGTTAATAACACACCACGCACCACCGGCGCCAACTCACGGGCGCGCTCGGTCGGTACCATACCGTCAGAGGTGCGCACTAAAATCGGGTCATTCAGTAAATCGCGTAGCCGTTTTAAGCCGTTACTCATGGCCGGCTGGGTAATATTTAACTGGTTAGCGGCGCGGGTGACGTTTTTCTCCCGCAGCAGTACATCCAGGTACACCAGCAGGTTTAAATCCATCTTGTTAATATTCATCGTTTAAATAACCCAAGCCTTAATCATCACTGACCTGAATCATAGCATTAGCGCTTGGGCCAGCGTCAAGCCAACTTTAGTATTAATCATATGAATGGTCAGCATCACAAAAATCACCTTTATGAATTATTAAAATGAAACCTATAGTGTAAGGCAACAGGTCAGCATTCAGCCTGGGAACAGTCAGCGTCCGGCAAGCCGGGCAACAAGCAACAAGAGGATACTGCTATGTCAGCTTACCAAGATGCCATTCAACACCTTACCCAGTTACGCCAGCAACAGGGCGATGCCTGGGCCGCAATAAACCCTGAGTCAGCTGCGCGGATGAAGCTGCAAAACCGCTTTAATACCGGGTTAGATATTGCCAAATACACTGCCAAACTAATGCGTGCTGATATGGCCGCTTATGATGCTGACAGCAGCCAGTACACGCAATCTTTAGGTTGCTGGCATGGTTTTGTTGGCCAGCAAAAGCTGATTGCCATTAAAAAACATTTCGGCACTACTAAGCGCAAGTACCTGTACTTGTCCGGTTGGATGATAGCAGCGCTGCGCTCTGAGTTTGGCCCACTGCCAGATCAGTCAATGCATGAGAAAACAGCGGTACCGGCGTTAATCGAAGAGCTGTACACCTTTTTAAAGCAAGCCGACGCCCGTGAATTGGGTGGCTTATTCCGTGAACTGGACGCTGCCAACGCAGCCGGTGATACGGCCAAAGCTGCAGCGGTGCAAAGCAAAATTGATAATTTTGAAACCCATGTGGTACCAATTATTGCTGATATTGATGCCGGCTTTGGTAACGAAGAAGCCACTTATTTATTAGCGAAGAAAATGATTGAAGCCGGTGCCTGTGCCATTCAAATTGAAAACCAGGTGTCAGATGAAAAACAGTGCGGTCACCAGGATGGCAAAGTGACAGTACCGCATGCCGACTTTTTAGCCAAAATTAACGCTGTGCGTTACGCCTTTTTAGAGCTGGGCGTGGATGATGGCATTATTGTGGCCCGTACCGATTCATTAGGCGCCGGTTTAACCAAGCAAATTGCGGTTACCAAAACACCGGGCGATCTGGGCGATAAGTACAACAGCTTCTTAGATGGTGATTACATCAGCAGTGCTGATGATATTGCTAACGGCGATGTGGTGGTAAAAGCCAATGGTAAACTGTTAAAGCCAAAACGTTTAGCCAGTGGTTTGTTCCAGTTTAAACAAGGCAGTGGCGTAGACCGGGTAGTGCTGGATTGTATTACCTCACTGCAGCACGGTGCCGATTTACTGTGGATTGAAACCGAAAAGCCGCACATTGGCCAGATCAAAGAAATGGTTGACCGTATCCGCGAAGTGGTGCCTGGCGCTAAGCTGGTGTACAACAACAGCCCAAGCTTCAACTGGACACTGAATTTCCGTCAGCAGGTGTTTGATGCCTGGAAAGCGGCCGGTAAAGACATTTCCGCCTATGATCGGGCCCAGCTGATGAGCGCCGACTATGATACGACAGAGCTGGCACAAGAGGCTGATAACCGTATCCGTACCTTCCAGGCCGATGCGGCCCGTGAAGCCGGTATCTTCCATCACCTGATCACCTTACCCACTTACCATACGGCAGCACTGTCTACTGACAACCTGGCCAAAGAGTACTTTGGTGCCGCCGGTATGCTGGGCTACGTTGAAGGCGTGCAGCGCAAAGAAATCCGCCAGGGCATTGCCTGTGTTAAGCACCAGAATATGTCTGGCTCTGACATCGGTGATGATCACAAAGAGTATTTCTCTGGTGAAGCGGCATTAAAAGCCGGTGGTGCCCATAACACCATGAACCAGTTCTAACCCCTTACGCTACGTGGTCAGGTAACTGACAGTTGGGCAGCTTCGGCTGCCCTTTTTTTTAATAAAAAATTCATATCTGCGCTATTTTTATCCAATTAATTTGCTTTAGTGTAGTGATGCTGTCGGCGGTGGCGCCGGCGGCATTTAGCCAAGGACAACCAGAATGAAAAAAATAACAATGAAAAACTTATCCCTTGCACTGGCATTATTTAGCTGTATCACTGGCGCCGCTCAGGCAACAGTACTTAATGGTGGCTTTGAGCAATGGAGCGGCAACCAGCCGGCCAGTTGGAGCCTGATTGACAGTGGCATTGCGCTGAGCCCGTCTACCACAATAAAGCTTGTTGGCGATAAAGCGGCTGCGATAACGGTTAACACCGGTGACCAGGCCAATACTGATATCCGCCAGTCGGTTAATGTCAGCGCCGGTCAAACGTATAACTTCAGCACAGCGGTATATCATACTGAAGGCCATGTGCGCGCCCGGCTGTATGTAAATGGCTATCAGGGCTACTCTAACGAAAACCTGATCGGGCAATGGCAGACGTTAAGCTACAGTTATACCGCAACCAGCAATACCCATATTGAGGTGGGGCTGCGGTTTTATGACGTTAGTGGTTTTGATGGCAGCGAGTTGGTGTATGTTGATGACTTTCAGCCAACCACCACGCCGGTTGAACCGCCGCCTGCAGGTTGCGCGGCAACAACAGCAACCTTTTCTTTAACCACAGACAGTTATGCCAGTGAAACCAGCTGGCAGCTGACAGATGACGATAACCAACAGCCCTATGCCAGTGGCAGCCTGAGTAACAACACCTTGTACACCGAGCAGTGGTGCCTGACTGATGGTGCATACAGCTTCCGCATTGATGACAGTTACGGTGATGGGATTTGTTGTAGTTATGGTAATGGTAGCTATAGCCTGAGCATTAATGGCGTCGAAGTGTTTACCGGCGGTAATTTTAGCTATCAACAAACACATACCTTTACCGTGGGCAGTAGTGGTGGTGACGGTACCGATCTGGATGCCTACTACGCTGAGGCGGCCGGGTTAACCGGCTACACATTAAAAACTGCTTTGCATAATATTATTAAAAGCCATACGGCGCAGGGTTACAGTGCCTTGTGGACGTTTTTTACCGTCAACGAACTGGATAATTATTATGAGCAAGACGGCACTATTTTGGATATTTACTCTGAAAACCCGGCGGCAACTGACGCTTATGTATATGCCGCTGGTGTAGATCAGTGTGGCACCTACAACAGTGAGGCAGATTGCTACAACCGTGAGCATTCGTTTCCACGCAGCTGGTTTGGCGGTGCAGTAGAGCCGATGAACTCGGATGTGCATCATATCTTCGCCACAGATGGCTTTGTTAACTCAAAACGTAGCAGTTATCCATACGGTAAAGTGGGCAGCGCCAGTTACACCTCTGCAAACGGTTCTAAGCTTGGCACGGCGTTAAGCGGCAGTGGCTATAACGGTACTGTATTTGAGCCCATCGACGAGTTTAAAGGTGATATTGCCCGGGCGTATTTTTATATGGCGACCCGTTATCAGGATCAGCTAATGGGCTGGCAAAGCAACAGCACTGAAGCCAATGCCGCCTTGAACGGCACCAGTACTCAGGTATTTGAAAGCTGGTTATTGCAGCTGTTAAAGCAATGGCACCAGTTGGACCCGGTAAGCCAGAAAGAGCGTGACCGTAACGATGCGGCCTATCAATATCAGGGTAACCGTAACCCCTTTGTTGACCATCCGCAGTTTGTCAGCGCCATCTGGGGCAATTAAGCATGTGAGACGCCAGCCAAATGCTGGCGTTGTTTTACAAAGGATATCGCTTAATACCGCTGCTTCACGTAACTAACCACGTCCTGATATTTTTCCTGCATCAGGCGAATATGCTCGTTAATCACCGGCCAGTCGCTTTCTTCGGCGGCTTTCTCCAGCTTTAACGCTTGCTCGGCCAAACTTAGAGCACCGATGCTCTTGGCAACCGCTTTAAACTGATGTGCTACCGAGCGCACACCACTGCGCTCTTGTGCAGTAACATGCTGTGCCAGGGTTTGCAGTAAGTCGGCAGCGTGTTTAACAAAGTAATTCAAATGCTCCTCATGTTTGGCCGGATCATTGCCAAGGAAATTGGCGATGGTGGTAAAGCAAATCGGCGAATTATGCTGGCCGTTATCGCTGGCGGCTGTTGGCAGCGGTTTTTGCGCTGTAGGGTGGGGTAACCAGCGTGACAACATGGTTTGCAGTGTGGCAAGTTCTATCGGTTTGGTGATATAGCCATCCATACCAATGCTGAGGCATTTTTGCTCTTCGCCTTTTAACGCATTAGCGGTAACGGCAATAATGCGGGTAAACTCAGCACCCTCGCTAATATGCAAGCTTTCTTTGCGAATGGCACTGGCTAAATCGTAGCCGCTCATATTGGGCATATGCAAATCGGTCAGCAGCAGTGGGTAATGGTAGCGGCGCCACTTTTCCAGCGCGATGACACCATCATCTGCCACTTCAACGGCATAGCCCAGTGCATTGAGCTGGTCGACAATCACGCGTTGGTTCATCAGGTTGTCTTCTGCCAGCAGCACCAGGCGCCGCTCTTTACGGGCCTGTTCTATCGACGGTGCTGCGGCTACCGCCACTTTTTCGCCGGCATATACCGGTTTAGCTTTGCGTTTGGCAGCAATTAGCACAGCATCGTACAAGTGGCTGCGACAAATAGGCGAACTATGCAGGTAATAGACCCGGTCGTTACTGCGCTCAGACAGCTCTACCTGATTGGTGATCACCACAAACTGCACCTGGGCCATGCTGTCCAGTTGTTGTAACTGGTCAATCTGGTTGGCGGAGATTTGCTCATAAGTGGCGTCCAGCACCCACACTGCGGCTTGCTTTGGTGGCAAAGGCCGCATCTGTTTGGCGCGCTGCAACAGACTATCAAACTGGCTCTCGCTCTCCAATTCAGCGCCGGTGTGGTTAAAGTAAGCCTGCAAGTGCATCTGATTGTGCTCATCGCTGCTAAACAGGCACAGGTGAATATCCCGCAGCAGCTCTTTGTCCAGATAGTGAATTTCATCTGAGCGGCGCATCGGAATGCGCACGGTAAACTCAGTGCCTTTATCTACCTGGCTGCTGACATTGATATCGCCATACATCAGCGTGGTTAAGCGCTGACAGATTGATAACCCCAGACCGGTGCCGCCAAACTTACGGGTAATGGAGCCCTCAGCCTGGTTAAATGGCTGAAACACATAGCTTATCTGGCGCTGTGTCATGCCTTTACCATTGTCGATAATGCTGAACTGGATTTGGCTGAAATCCATGTTTTCTTCCAGCAGCTCGGCTTTAATGATCACTAAACCGGTTTTTTCCGGTGTGGTCTGGGTAAATTTAATCGCATTACCGGCCAGATTGTACAGAATTTGCCGCAGCCGCACCGGATCGCCAATCAGGCCATCGGGAATGCGTGGGTCGATAAACAGCTTAAGGTCAATTTGCCGCTGATGGGCAACCGACACCAAAATACGGCCCACCGCTTCAATGATTTCGACCAGCGACAGCGGTATGGTTTCCAGTTCTAACTTGCCGGCTTCTATTTTGGAGAAATCGAGAATATCGTCCAAAATGCGCAGCAACGAGAAGGACGATTCGCGTACGGTGTCAGTCATTCTGAATTGAGAGGTAGATAGCTGGGTTTTGCGCAGCAGATCGATAGTGCCGATAATGCCGTTCATCGGAGTGCGAATTTCATGGCTCATGGTAGCCAAAAAGGTAGATTTGGCTTCGTTGGCTTTCTCAGCGGTCAGCTTGGCGGTTTCCAGTGCATCAGTGCGCTCTTTAATGCGCGCTTCTACTTCCTGCTTCAGCGTTTTAATGTTTTGCTCAGACTCTGCCAGGCCCTGCTGCGCCTCATCAATACGGCGGAACAACTGGTTAATACAGCTGGCCAGCTCGCCATAACTGTCTTTCGCGTGGCTGTCCAGACTGGTATTAAACTGCGCTTTCTCCAACGCCTGGCGGGTTCCCTGTAACAGCGGTTTAATGCGGCGGCTAAAAAAGCCGGCAATGCCCATGGCAAATAACCCGCTAAGTACCAGTGCCAGCAGCAGGCTAATGCCAAAGGCTGCGGCATAAGGCCACCAGGGTTTAACCTGCAGTTGCTGTACATACACCAGCAGCGCGGCTTGCTGCCCCGGCACGCTAATCACCTGTTGCACCACCAAATGCTGGTCTTGCTGAATGCCTTGCGCCTGCCATAACGGCTGCGGCACAAACCCCTGCACATTATTGGTATTGGCAATAAGCTCAGTCGTGCCATCAGCGGTTTGCCGATACAGATACAAAGCGCGGTTGGCATCGCCATTCCGGGTTTGCAATAACACCTGCTCGGCTGCGCTAATATCATTGTTTTGCAACAAAGGGAGCAGCGCGCGTGACACCAGACGGGTGTCGGCCGTTAACCGGTCCAGCTGCGCAGCGCCCAAGCCTGGTTCTGGCTGGTTAAGTAAAGTAAACATGGCGGCCTGTGCTACCAGCGCAATGACTGATAACAGCGTCAGGGGTTTAAAAATGGCTTTACTAAAAGAAGTCTGTTCCATGCGCTATCCAATTCGTGGCTGCGTATCACTGCCGTCGCTGTGTTTTGCCCGCTATTTTAACAACTTTTCGCAATTAACATAGCGGCGTATTTTATGCTTACTGCTGGCGGTTGTTTTGCCGCTAAGCGGGTTAAATGGCACTTTTGCTCAACTAATAAGCTAACGCACCTGAGCCGTTAAAATATCTGTTGACTTAACATGGCAAAATCCGTTTAATACGACCCGCGTTGCCCAGATAGCTCAGTCGGTAGAGCAGCGGATTGAAAATCCGCGTGTCGGTGGTTCGATTCCGCCTCTGGGCACCATAAGTTTCGGTGCTAAGTTGTTGTAACCTATCAGACTTCAACAGCTTTTTCCACGTTGTCGCAGCCGCTTTAGCTCAGTTGGTAGAGCAACTGACTTGTAATCAGTAGGTCATCCGTTCGACTCGGATAAGCGGCACCATTTAGCGTCACTCAGTTTTGCCCAGATAGCTCAGTCGGTAGAGCAGCGGATTGAAAATCCGCGTGTCGGTGGTTCGATTCCGCCTCTGGGCACCATAATGTAAAACGCCAGCCTCGTGCTGGCGTTTTGCTTTTTCGCCTGCCGCATTTTTCAGACCAATAGCAGGGAAAACCTGCCGGGCAGAAATAGGCAAATTGCGGCATCTTTGTTAAGCTCAGGCCCGACATAACAACAATAATCCGAGGTCCTCTGCGATGAAACATCTGTTAAGTATTGTTGCTGTGTCTTTGCTGGCCGCTTGTGGCGGTGCACCAGAGACAGACAGTAATAACCAGGCAAATAACACCACCACTATGACGCAAGAAAAGAACGCCCCTATAAGCTACCCGCAAACGGCAAAAGGTGAGGTAGTGGACACTTACTTCGGCCAACAGGTTGCCGACCCTTACCGCTGGCTGGAAGATGATCGCAGCAGCGAAACCGAAGCCTGGGTTAAAGCGCAAAACCAGGTGACTTTTGATTATCTGGCACAAATTCCTTACCGCGGCGTGATCCGTGACAAGCTACAGCAATCATGGAACTTCGAACGGGTAGGCGCACCTTTTAAAGAAGGCAAATATCGATACTTCTACCGTAACGACGGCTTGCAAAACCAGTTTGTGCTGTATCGGTTAAAAGACGATGGCAGCAGTGAAGTGTTTTTAGACCCCAATACTTTCAGCCCGGATGGCACCACCTCGATGGCAGACATCAGCTTTTCCCGCGATGGCAGCCTGGCGGCTTACGCTATTTCTGAAGGTGGCAGTGACTGGCGTAAAGTGATTGTTATTGATGTGGAAACCAAGCAGCAAATTGGCGATACGCTGGTCGATATCAAATTCAGTGGTATCAGCTGGGTGGGTAATGACGGTTTCTTCTACTCAAGCTATGACAAGCCTGATGGCAGTGAGCTCTCTGCCATGACAGATCAGCATAAGCTGTATTACCACAAGCTGGGCACACCGCAGTCGGCCGATCAGGTGGTGTTTGGCGCCACTGAGGCTGAAAAACACCGCTATGTCGGCGCCACAGTAACCGATGATGACCGTTATTTACTGGTCTCAGCGGCGGTGTCTACCTCTGGCAACAAGTTGTTTGTTAAAGATCTGACTAAAGCCGACAGCAGCTTTGTCACCGTGGTGGACGATACCAGCTCTGATGTCGACTTACTGGATGCTGTGGGTGATAAATTGCTGTTGATTACCAACCGCGATGCACCCAACCGCAAAGTGGTGGTGGCCGATGCCGCCAAACCGCAGCCAGAGCACTGGCAAACCCTGATTGCTGAAACTGAACATGTGCTGCGCGCCAGCACGGCGGCAGGCGCTATTTTTGCTAACTACATTGTTGATGCCGTGGCGCAGGTGAAGCAGTTTGATTATGACGGCAAACTGGTACGCGAAATAAGCCTGCCGGGTGTGGGCAGCGTAGGCGGTTTTAGCGGCAAGAAAGATGACAGCGAGGTGTATTACAGCTTTGCCAATTACACTACGCCCAGCAGCATCTATCAATTTGCCCCGCAGACGGGGGAATCAAGCCTGTTTAATCAGCCGAAAACCCAGTTTGACCCGGCCAATTACACCTCTGAGCAGGTGTTTTACACCTCAAAAGACGGCACCCGGGTACCGATGATCATCAGCTACCGCAAAGATGTGAAACGCAACGGCGCAAACCCGGCCATTTTGTATGGCTATGGTGGCTTTAACATTAGCCTGACACCGTCTTTCAGCGTAGCCAATGCCGTGTGGATGGATTTAGGTGGTGTCTATGCGGTGGCCAATATCCGCGGCGGGGGGGAATACGGCAAAGCCTGGCACGCTGCCGGTACCCAGCTGAATAAGCAAAACGTGTTTGACGATTTTATTGCGGCGGCAGAGTATCTGCAAAAACAAGGCTACACCAGTAAAGATAAGTTAGCGCTGCGCGGTGGTTCAAACGGTGGCTTGCTGGTGGGGGCGGTAATGACCCAGCGGCCAGAGTTGTTCAAAGTGGCGATTCCGGCGGTGGGTGTACTGGATATGCTGCGTTACCACACCTTCACGGCGGGGGCCGGTTGGGCCTATGACTACGGCACCAGTGAGCAAAGCCCGGAGATGTTTAACTACTTACTGGGTTACTCACCGGTACATAATGTGAAGCAGGGCGTCACTTATCCGGCCACCATGATTACTACTGCCGATCATGATGACAGGGTAGTACCGGCGCACTCCTTTAAGTTTGCCGCTGAGCTGCAAGCCAAAGACAGTGGTGTAAACCCGCAGCTGATCCGTATTGATGTTAAAGCCGGCCACGGCGCAGGTATGCCGGTATCAATGCAAATTGACCAGGCTGCCGATGTGTTCAGCTTTGCGCTTTACAACATGGGTTACACTCAGCTGCCATAAGCGCTCTGTTAAACAATGAGCGTTATGCCGCTAACACACCCGCCAATTGGCGGGTGTGTTGTTTCTGTCAGGACAGTTGTAAAGTCATCGCCTTCGTTTTACACTGCGTGCCCTTTTTTAAAATGTCGTCGCCGGTTGCGGCGGTGTTGTAACAGCCGTTATGCTGTTAACAGACAAAGAATTCCAGTGTAGGAGCAGGACTATGGCAAAAAAAGCGGTGATCCTGGTATTAGACAGTTTTGGTATTGGTTATGCGCCCGATGCCGCCAAGTTTGGTGATGTTGGCGCTAACACCTTTGGCAGTATTGCTAAAGCCTTTAAAGCGGCGAAAGGCCGTCAGTTAGCGCTACCCAACCTGGCTGGTTTAGGTTTGGTAAAAGCTGCTAAAGCTGCAGCACAAGGTGTTGCAGCTGACGTGCAGGACGCGCAGCAGGTTGTTGGCGCCTATGGCTATGCCCGTGAGCTCAGTAGCGGCAAAGATACGCCCAGCGGCCACTGGGAAATTGCCGGTGTGCCGGTATTGTTTGACTGGGGCTACTTTCACGACAAAACCGACAGCTTTCCGCCGGCATTAATTGACGAGCTGTGCCGGCGCACCGGTGTGCCGGGTATTTTAGGCAATTGCCATGCCTCGGGGACCGATATTCTGGTGAAGCTTGGCGATGAGCACATTAGCACCGGCAAACCGATTTGTTACACCTCAGCTGACAGCGTGTTTCAGGTGGCGGCGCATGAGCAGCATTTTGGCCTGGAAAAACTGCTGCAGTTTTGTCAGGTAGCGCGTGAGCTGTTAGACGATTACAACATTGGCCGTGTTATTGCCCGGCCTTTTACCGGCGATAGCGCCCAAACCTATGCCCGCACCGGCAACCGCCGCGATTACTCGGTATTACCGCCAGCTCCGACGCTGTTGGATAAACTGACGGCGGCGGGTGGCACTGTAATCAGCATTGGCAAAATTGCCGATATTTATGCGCATCAGGGCATTAGCCAAACCCTTAAAGCCACTGGTCTGCCAGCCCTTGTTGACAGCACGCTGGCACAAATGGCACAGCAGAGCGACAACAGCCTGATCTTTACTAACCTGGTTGATTTTGACCAGAACTTTGGCCATCGGCGCGACCCTATTGGCTATGGTGAAGCGCTGGAGTATTTTGACAGCCGCTTAGCCGAGCTGATGGCAGCCTGCGACCCGGACACCTTATTGCTGCTTACGGCCGACCATGGCTGTGACCCCACCTGGCAGGGTACTGAGCACACGCGGGAATATATTCCGGTGCTGGCCTATAAGCCAGGTATGGCCGCCGCCGATTTGGGCGAGCGCATGAGCTTTGCCGATATAGGCCAGACGTTAGCCGATTACTTTGCGCTGGATGCCATGGCATACGGCGAGTCATTTATTGCACGTCTTAACTAACAGCATCACGAATTAACTAACAGCATATTTAAGAGAATTTTATGGCAACTCCGCATATTAACGCGCCAGAAGGCGCTTTTGCTCCCACAGTACTGATGCCGGGCGACCCGCTGCGCGCCAAGCATATAGCGGAAACCTTTTTAACCGACCCTGTTTGCGTAAACACCGTACGCAATATGTTTGGCTATACCGGTACTTATAAAGGGAAGCCGGTTAGCGTATTGGGCTCGGGCATGGGCGTGCCATCCATGTCTATTTATGCCACTGAGCTGGTAAAGTTTTACGGCGTAAAAAACATTATCCGTATCGGCTCTTGCGGTGCCTTACCGCTGGATGTCAAGGTGCGTGATGTGGTAATTGGTATGGGCGCCAGCACCGACTCCGGCGTAAACCGTAACCGGTTAGGCGGGCTGGATTTTGCCGCTATGGCCAGTTTTGAGTTACTCGAAAAAGCGGTTGCGGCGGCACGGGCGAAAAATATTAACGTCAAAGTCGGTAATGTGTTTACCTCTGATTTGTTTTATAACCCAAGCGAAACCTTGTTTGACACCCTGCAAAAATACGGTGTGCTGGCGGTAGAAATGGAAGCGGCAGGTTTATACGGTGTTGCTGCAGAGTACGGTATTAATGCGCTGGCTATTTTCACGGTCAGCGACCATATCCGTACCGGTGAAGCGTTAAGCGCTGAGTTGCGCCAGACCAGTTTTAACCAGATGGTTGAAGTGGCGCTTGGCTGTTTATAACCAGCGCTGTTTATAAACCGGTACTGTCTGTAACCGCTTTTAATTATTTTGCAGGACAACGTTATGTCATTATCAACCAATAAAATGTTTTACGTGTCGTGGGAGGCCTTTCACCGCGCCACCAAAGAGCTGGCACACCAGCTACTGGGGAAAAACTATACAGCTATTGTCGCGGTAAGCCGCGGCGGTCTGGTACCGGCGGCAATTTTAGCCCGCGAGCTGAATATCCGCGTGGTAGACAGTATCTGTGTCGCCAGCTATGAGCATGACAAGCAAGGCAGCTTACGTATTTTAAAAGATGCCAGTATCGAGGATTCTGAGCAGCTGCTGGTGGTGGATGATTTAGTCGACACCGGCGAAACCGCCAAAGCCCTGCGCGAGCATTTCCCTAAAGCCTGCTTTGTCACTGTGTATGCTAAGCCGCAAGGTAAACCGCTGGTTGATCACTATATTACCGATATTGAGCAGGATACCTGGATCCAACTGCCATGGGATATGGAACTGGCTTACAGTAAGCCGCTGGCCGACAAATAACAGACGATCGGGCCCGCAGCAGCGGGCCTTGTTTTTTTGAGGATTATCAATGACCAAGCATCAGCTAACACTGCACCTGCCAGACTGGATCGACGAGGTGGTGGACTGGGATAAAACCTATCGCAGTGATGAAGAGAAAATGGCCTTGGCGGTAGAGCTGTCCAGGCAGAATGTACTGCGCGGCAGCGGCGGCCCCTTTGGCAGTGCTATTTTTGCCATCGACAGCGGCAAGCTGCTCAGTGTCGGGGTAAACCGGGTCATGCCGCTGCATAACTCGACCGCTCATGGCGAAATGATGGCCATCATGCTGGCCGAACATAAATTGCAAAGCTTTAGTTTATCGGCCGATGGCGTTAAACGTGAACTGTTTACTTCTTGTGAGCCCTGCGCCATGTGCTTAGGCGGCACATTGTGGAGTGGCGTAAAGCGGCTGGTATGCGCCGCCACTGCTGATGATGCGCGCGCTATTGGCTTTGATGAAGGGCCGGTATACGACAGCAGCTACGCTTATTTGCAACAGGCCGGCATTGAGGTAGTGCGGCTGGTGTTACGTGATGAAGCCAAAGCGGTGCTGGATAATTACCTTAGCCGCGGCGGTACTATTTATAATGGCTAAACGATAACGGCTAAACTGCTGGTAACGGTTAACAAGTTATGACGGTTAAACAGGCTAACGGTTAAACAGCAGCACCCGGCAGGGCGGTAAAAGCGGTCTCAGTATTACTGGTACAGCTTTTGGGCGATATACAGCTGTTCTACCTTTGCTCTTGCCCAGGGCGTTTTGCGCAAAAACTTCAGGCTGCTTTTTACCGAGGGGTCTACTTTAAAGCAGTTAATGTCAATCAGTTTTGCCAGCGCCGGCCAGCCAAAATGCGCTACCAGTGCGGTAACTATCTGCTCCAGCGTGACACCGTGTAGCGGGTTGTTCGGTTGTGACATCTTGGTTTCCTTAATCAAGCTTAGTTGCTGCGCGGCAAAAAAAATAGCCACCCTAAGGTGGCTATTTTAGCAAAACTGGCGCTTATAAACGCTCTAACACCGCTGCAGTAAAGTCGGTGGTGCCAAAGCTGCCACCTAAATCCCGCGTAGTACGATCGCCGCTGGCAATAACATCGGCCAGGGCACTGCGGATTTTCTCCGCTTTATCCTGCATACCCAGATATTCCAGCATCTGAATAGAGGCCAGGATCACTGAGCTTGGGTTAGCCAGGTTTTTGCCGGCGATATCAGGGGCACTGCCGTGCACGGCTTCAAAAATGGCACAGTCGGCACCAATGTTGGCGCCAGGCGCCATGCCCAGGCCGCCGACTAAACCGGCACACAGGTCTGATAAAATATCACCAAACAGGTTGGTGGTGACAATAACATCGAACTGTTGCGGGTTCATCACCAGCTGCATACAGGTGTTATCGACAATCATTTCCTGCGCTTCAATATCCGGATAGTTGGCCGCGACTTCACGCGCTGTTTTCAAAAACAGGCCTGACGTTGATTTTAAAATATTGGCCTTGTGCACTATGGTGACTTTTTTGCGCTTTTCGCGCCGCGCCGTTTCAAACGCAAACTCGGCAATACGGCGAGCACCTTCTTTGGTGACAATGCTGGTGGCTTCGGCTACTAAACCGTCAGCTGATACCACCTGACCATGGCCAGAATACATGCCTTCGGTATTTTCGCGGATAGTTATAATGTCGATATTATCGTAACGCGCCTTGGTACCTTTAAACGAAATGACCGGCCGCACGTTGGCGTACAGGTTAAATTTCTTGCGCAGCGTTACGTTAATCGAGGTAAAGCCTTCACCCACCGGCGTAGTTAACGGGCCTTTTAAGGTAATTTTATTGCGGGCAATAGCGTCCAGTGTGGCCTGAGGCAGTAATTCACCGGTTTTTTCCAGCGCGGTTAGGCCGGCATCGACATATTCGTAGTCAAATTCACAACCGGCTTTTTCCAGTACCGCAATGGCGGCTTCAACAATGCTTGGGCCTATGCCGTCGCCTTTAATGACAGTAATTGTTTGCTTGCTCATGGGGATCCTTAGCTGTCGTAATTATGCAAAAAAATGGGCCTCTGGCGGGCCGGAAAACGGCGTGGAATATAGCATTTTTCGGCACATTCCGCCACTTAACCCCAGATTTAGCGCTATTTTCGCCGTTATACCCTGTATAAGTTTGCTGAATGTGGTAATAAAACTACAGTGTTAACAGAAGTACTTATGTTAAGGGGCGCGGCTGACGGCCTGATACTGGGCCGTGGCGTCATCGCCAATAGCCACTAAAAGGCGATTTTTAAACAGTAAGGCAGTGCATTCGTCAGCGGTGGTAATACCATCAGGGGCGCTGCGATGCGTGCGGTAATACAGCAACTGGTAAATCTGGTTATCGACTTTAACCGCTGCGGTAATGTCCGGGCTGCCCAACCGTTCGATAACCTGTTGCTGAGTAAGATTATCAGATAGCTGATAGCTACTGATCACTTTATGGTTAAACACCTCGCGATCTACCCAGCTCATCTGTTCAACGTCATCCGGGTAGTACAGCAGCACCAGTAATGTCAGTAAGGCGTACAGCGCCAGCGCGCCGATAAACACGGCAACTCTGTTGTGTCTAAGCCAGCTTACCAGTGGCTTGGGTTTTATGGTGTTATCAGACAGCGGCATGGTTAAGCCGCATCTGTTGCAGGTTCAGCCCCAGCTGAACATCGGTTTTCAGGCTTAAAATGTGCATAAAGATTTTAATCTGCTCTTTGTGCTGCAATATTTTTTCTTTCAGTTTTTTCGGGCAATCCGGGTGCTCCAGTGCATCGGTTAAGGTAGCGCCCAATGCCATTAAATCGTGTGCGCCTTTGGGGCCAATGCCCGCCACGCCGGGCACATTATTGGTGTTGTCTCCTACCAGGCTCCAGTAACGCACCAGTTGGTGGCTGGGCACGCCGAATTTTTGCTGCACCATAGGCTCGGTCAGGTACTGACGGGCAAAGGTGTCATAAATGTGTACCCCGCTTGAGAGTAGCGGCAAAAAACCTTTGTCGGTTGACACTATGGTCACGGTCTGGCCGTGCTGCGCAGCGCGACTGGCGGCAGAGGCAATCATATCATCGGCTTCAAACTCATCCCGTTGTATGCTGCTGATGCCAAGCTCCAGAGCCTCCAGTTGCAGCTTCGGCAGTGCATCAGCCAAAATCGCCGGCATCGGCTTGCGGTTGGCTTTGTATGGCGGATACAGTGTTTTACGCCAGACACTGTCGCGGCCATCAAACACCAGCAAAGCATGGCTGGGTTTAAGCTCCTGTACCAGACGCTGTAGCGCCTGGCGCAGCATGGCGGCGGTGTTAACAATGATCTGCTGTTTGGTGCTCTCTGCTACTTCATCTGGCAGCGGCAGGTAGGGCCGCTCCTGCACTGCGTATAAGCGGCGGATCAGGTTTAGCGCATCAATTAACAGCAAGTGTGCCATCAGCGAACTACCCGGTAGCAGGGTTCGTACTTGCTGCCAGGCAGCTTCATCCGGCCCTGATCGACAAAGGCCTGTAACAGGGTGTCCATCATTTGCATCAGTTTGGGCTCACCACTTAGCTGGAAGGGGCCATGCTGACGGATAGCTTTAATGCCTTCGTCTTTTACATTGCCTGCCACTATACCGGAAAACGCCCGGCGTAAATTAGCTGCCAGTGTTGCGCTGTCCTGGTTAAGGTGCAAGTCCAGTGCGGCCATATTCTGATGATTCGGGATAAAAGGCTGCTGAAAACCCGGCTCAATCTGTAATGTCCAGTTAAAGTGATAGGCATCGCCCACCGATTTGCGATAGTGGCGCACTTCGGCGGCACCAAGTTTCAGTTTACGTGCCACGGCCGGTGCATCATCAATAATGATATCGAACAGTTTCAGTGCTTGCTGCCCTAATGTTGCCTCGATAAAGCTGGCTATTTCACGGAAATAGGCTTCGCTTTGCTTGGGGCCGGTCAGTATTACCGGCAAGGTTTGCTGCTGATTGTCCTGATGCAGCATAATGCCCAGCAGATACAACAACTCTTCAGCGGTACCGGCGCCACCCGGGAACACGATAATGCCATGAGCAACACGCACGAAGGCTTCCAGCCGTTTTTCGATATCAGGCAGGATCACCAGCTCATTCACTATCGGGTTTGGCGGCTCGGCGGCAATAATACCCGGCTCTGTCAGGCCAAGATAACGGCCGGTAGCGCGGCGCTGTTTGTTGTGGCCAATGGTGGCACCTTTCATTGGGCCTTTCATCGCGCCCGGGCCGCAGCCGGTACAAATGTCCATACCGCGCAGGCCAAGCTCGTAGCCCACTTCTTTGGTGTACTTATATTCCACTTCGTTAATTGAATGGCCACCCCAGCACACAATCATGTTCGGCTCGTTGCGGGCATCAATGACGCGGGCATTGCGCAAAATATCAAATACGGTATGAGTAATATGGGCGCTGTTTTGCAGGTCAAGCCAGCTTTTGTTGCTTTGTAGCCTGCTGTGGTAAAACAAAATATCCCTAAGCACCGCGAATAAATGCTCGTGAATACCTTTAATGATTTGACCGTCGACAAAGGCGCTTTGCGGCGGATTAAACAATTCGATTTTAATACCGCGCTCACGGCTTAGCAGGTTAACGGCGAAATCCTGGTACTGCTCATAAATCTCGGCTGAGCTGTCGGTGTGGCTGCCCACGTTTAACACCGCCAGACAGCAATTACGAAATAGCCGGAAGGCTTCCTGCTGGGTGTTTTGTTTTAAGTGATCAACTTCCAGTTGCGATAGTAAATCCATCGACCCTAGCGGGTTTAGTTGCACATGCATGTGCGCTCCTTAGTTAACTTGATCGGGGATACATCAGCGGCCTTTTTTCAGCACCACCTTATCACGGCCAGCTTTTTTCGCTTCATATAAGGCCTCGTCAGCACGATCAAACGCCGCGCGGCCTGAGTCGGACGCTTGCAATTGAGTGGCGCCAAACGAAATGGAGATAGGCACACTGACATTTTTGAATTTAAACGGAATTTTCTTTATTTCTTCTCTAAGTGCATTTAACGGCAGTTCCAGCGCTGACAATTCGGTTTCCGGGAATAACAGCACAAACTCTTCGCCACCGTAACGGGCAATAAAGTCGGTTTCACGCAGGTTCAGCTTCAGTGTTTTGGCGATCACTTTCAGCGTTTTATCACCGGCGCTATGGCCATAGTTGTCATTAATACTCTTAAAATGGTCGACATCGCCCAGCACCACACACAATGGCTTTTTGTAGCGCTGCCAACGCTGCATTTCAAGCGCGTAACGCTCATCAAAAGCGGCACGGTTGGGTATTTCGGTCAGCGCGTCCTGCAGGCTGCGGAAGTTCTGATCAGAAATGCGCTTTTTAAAGGTTTTCGCATCGCTTTCCAGCTCATCGAGTCGTCGCTCCATGTCACCCAGTGTCAGCAGTAACTGATGGCGCTCTTGCTGTTCAAGCTGATCTTTCTCCCGCAATGAACCGGTAATAACCGACAAACGCTCGCTGACCAGGGTTTTTAGTTGCTCCAGCGAAGTAGCTTTTTGGCTGGCCTGGCCTAAATGCTCAATTTGCTGCTCTATCTGTTGGTTCAGCCGCTGCATTTTTTGCTTTAGTTCAGCGGAGTCATTCAGTGACGACACCACCGCCTGCTGCACGCTGGATAAGGCGTCATTCAGTTTTAGCAGGAAGCTTTCCGCCGATTGCCGTTCGCGGTTAATGCTGGTGATAATAATACTGATGGTTTTCAGGCAGGCTTCCAGCAGGGCATCTATTGGCAATTTATCCAGCAAGCTTAAGCGGATTTTATCCATCTCAGCGGCGCTGTCTTCAGCAAAGGCCAGTTCACTGAGTAAATTAGTCAGCTCAACACTGATTTGCCGGCAAATGTGACTGTAACGGTCTTCGTCGCCGTTATCGTCCTGCGCTAGCTGTTGCTTGGCCTGCAGCGCATGTTGATACAGCTTGGTCAGATCTGTCAGGTGCGGTAAAAATGCATGCACAGTGGCAGAGGGTTGTTCAACTTTACCCAACAGTTCGCGTAATTCGCGCCGCAGTTTATCCGGCAAGCCTTTTTGCTGTTGCAGTAACTTGCCGGCTTCCGTTAAGCCTTGCTGTACTTTGTGCACATCGGTTTGCTGTTTGGCTTCCAACAACTTTAAGTTTTCACTGGTGCCCTCAATAAAAGGCAACAGTTTTTCCAAATCGGTACCACGGTTTAACTCGGTGCGCAGCTTGGCCAGGCGATTATCCAGATCGACATCAACCCCTTTGCAGGCTAACGATAGCCGGGATACAAACAGCGCCAGAATTTTAAACTGTGCTTCATAGGTGTCTTCCAGCGCTTTACGCGCTTTTAGGGCATTACTCAGTTGCTGTTTAGTGTCGTCCTGCAAGGTGATCACCTTAGAGCTCGTGTTAAATCCATGTTTAGACTTAAGTATATCGACAATCGCGCTAAATGCGATCACTGATTAGGCAGAAAAGTGGCCGGGATAAAAAACAGCGGACCAAAAAGGTCCGCCGGGGTAGGGAATATCGTTATAACTGGTTGCTGTTACAGGCTGTTATTTCTTACACAGATAGTAAGGTAACCAGGATGCTTCTTCAGCAGAGGTCAGATATTGCATAATCAGCAGTCCTTGTTGGTACGTCAGTCTGACAGTCCATCTGGCAGACGCTGCATATTTAAGCAAAAAATGCCGGTTTTTGAAAGTGTATTGGTAAGTTTTCTTTTCTACTTTCAGTTTTGATAGGGATGAATTTATCAATGACAATAGTAAATGTTTTTAACTTTTTGATTTAATAGATTTTGTGTGTTTTGGCGGTTTGCGAGGTATTGAAACCGCCGTGAGAAGTTTACCAGTTTGCTAACGAGGTTGTTACTGACGGCTTAAGCGGATGGCCGGTGGGTTGCAGGGCTCGCTGGCACGCCAGGGGTTAATATCCAGACCGCCGCGACGGGTGTAGCGGGCGTACACGGCTAAAAATTCAGGCTGGCAACGCTGCCAGATGTCGGTAAAAATGCGCTCAACGCACTGCTCGTGAAACTCATTATGGCTGCGAAAGCTAATCAGGTAGCGCAGCAGGCTGGCATGGTCTATCGCCGCGCCGCGGTAATGGATAAACACGCTGGCCCAATCTGGCTGCGAGGTAATAAGACAATTTGATTTCAGCAAATGCGAATTCAGCTTTTCTTCTACTTTGTCACCGCCAGGCTGCAATTGCAGTAAAGCGGCATCGTATTGATATTGCGTAATCTCAATATCCAAATCGTCAATACAGCGGCCTGGGATCCAGGTAGGTTGAAACGCCATAATTTCGTTGACGTTATGCAAGCTGACTTTTACCGGCTTACCGGCACAGGCAGATAAATCGCGCTGCAGGTGCTGGTACACCTGACCTAAGTCAGCAAAACGGCTTTGGTTAAAACTGTTTAAATACAGCTTAAATGACTTAGACTCAATCAGGTTAGCCGAGTCAAACGGCACCACAAAAGTCGCCAGTGCTACCATGGGTTTGCCTTTGGCATTAAGCCAGGATAACTCGTAACCGTGCCAGATATCCTGGCCGCAAAACGGCAGCGCCGCAGCATCCAGGCCAATATCGTCACGGCCTAAACTGCGCGGTACCGCCTGCAATAAGCTGGCGTCGTACTGATCGGCATAGGCGGTTACTTTACCCAGGCTTAGCCCGGCGAGCGCATCTGCATGGCCTTTGATCATCTCTGTTGCTGTCATCCCAACTGGTTAGCGTTACAATGGCGCAAGTTTATCATAAAGTTTACAGGAAGGTCGCGTGAGCCTGACCGACATTTACCACGATTTTGTTAAGCGTTGGCAAGACTGGCAAAATAGCCAGCAACAGCCTTTAATGACCTGGGCCGATCCGGCCAGCCCATCGCCATGCCAGCTGGGCGATATTCAGCATAATCAGGTACGGTGGCAGCCAGTAAAACAGGCGCAGCCGGCCAATTTTGCCAATATCGAGCAAGCGCTGGAGCTTGAGCTACACACTGATATTAAAACCTTTTATCAGCTGTATTTCGGTGCCGGTTTAAGTGCACAGCATCCGCGTGGCAAACTGATGTTGCTGATGGTGTGGAATGACGATGATGTGAAACGGCTGCAGGAAAACATCATTGGCCATATCATTATGAAGCGCAGGCTAAAGCAGCGCGAAACGGTGTTTTTTGCCACCACCGAAGATGATGATATTTTGCTGTCGGTATTAAATAGCAGCGGCGAAGTGTACTTAGAGCACGTTGGGCAAGAGGTTAAGGAGAAACTGGCCGATAACCTGGCACAGTTTCTCTGTCAGTTAACGCCTTGCACGTTAGAGGGACTTTGACAGTCCCAGGCGATATTACTCAGTAAACGGCAGCGGTCACATTTAAAGTCGAATAGTTGATGCAGCGGCTGTGCCAGACGCCAGGCCTGGCCGCAGCCGGGGCATGGCTTGTCTGCTTCAGCGGCGCAATCTTGGCTGCTACCGCTATATAGCGCGTAATACACCGGCGTTTGGCTTAGGCGTGCTAAAGTGTTGGCTATTTGCCGCCCCTGGCGGTTTAGCCGGCTGTGCAATTGCTGCAGGCTGCGCTCAGCGCTGTGGCGCAGCACCCGGCTTTGTTGCATCTGAATTTCATCCAATGCCTGATATTGCAGCTGCCAGCGGATCAGCGCTTCATGATCACCCGCGGCGGCGGGTAGCAAATACAGCGGCACCGGCGCGAAGTGCTCGCCACAGCGTAGCGGCGAGCAGGTATCATTAAAGCGGCTATACACAATGTAGTAAGGCGCAGATGCACAGGGATCAGTGTGGTTTGACATCAGATCCATGCCAAGTACGCTAAGTTGCGGGTAGCCAAGGCCGGCAGCGGCCAACTGCTGCAGGGCGGCCAAA
Source organism: Rheinheimera nanhaiensis E407-8 (assembly GCF_000296695.1). GTDB lineage: Bacteria > Pseudomonadota > Gammaproteobacteria > Enterobacterales > Alteromonadaceae > Alishewanella > Alishewanella nanhaiensis. The sequence goes on along the minus strand of NZ_BAFK01000024.1, from coordinate 14,198 downwards.
CCACGCGGGCTGTGATACTGCTGTTTTAACGCCTCCGTTGCCGGCAGCACTATCCGGCTGACAAAACAGTCCTGCTGCCAGGCGGTAGGAAACTCCCGGCCCAGCAGCTGGCCGTTAAATATCAGCGCTTCCATATAGCGGCGTATCGCCGCTTCTGCCTGGTCAAAGTCGGTATCAGCAATGACTTTAAACTTCAGCTCAGCCAGATACATGGCTAGGGTTCCAGCTTACTGAGCAACAAATCCAGTTTGGCTTCAATACGCGCCAGGCGGCTGCTGATATCGTCAGCCTCCGCCTGGCTGGCGGGTAAGCTATCAGGCACTGTATTTGCCGGTGCGATGCTGGCGTAAACCGGGTTGCTGCGCCAGTGCTGATAAGCGGCGAACAGCTGCTGAGGGGCCACACGGCCAGCTAAACGGGTACGAAACAGCGCCAGACTGGGCGTTTTACCTTCCTGTTGTAACTCGCTGGCCACCTGTTGTAACAGCTGTTGAATATCGTTCATGTTATTTGCCTTATTGACTAACTAGTGGCGAAATTTACCACCCTTTAGTCGTTAGTTATAGTGGTGTGTTTATAAGTTATTGTTTTTAATCTTGTAAATTGGTGGCATGTTGTTTGCTGTGATACCGCAGGCTGCAACAGCCGTGGTGTATTACAACAAAAAAAGGAAACCTATTATGTTAGCAAAGGTGGTTATGGCTGCTGCTCTGGCAGTAAGTTTATCAGGCTGTGTGGTCGCTGTCGGTGGTAATCATGAGTTTGATGATGACAGTAGTTGGAAGAAAACGCAGCGGCAAAATCAGCAGAAAATTAATAACCTGACGCTGGATATGAGCGCAGAGCAGATCCGTACTTTGCTTGGCTCGCCAGATTTTACCGAGTCGTTTAGTAAAGATGGTGAGAGTGTGCAGGTACTGTTTTACCGCACCCATCATGTCAAAAGTGATGGTAAAACTACCAAGGATGAATGCACACCGCTTATTTTTAAACAAAACCGTTTAACCGGCTGGGGCGACAAAGCCTATCAGTATTTGTAACTCCGCTTGGGCCCCGGCAAGCTGATGCCGGGGCTTGCTGTTAATGCAGCAGTGCATTTAATTCATCAATCACCTCACACCAGTCGGCATCCTGTTTTAAGGATTCGCGTAAAAAACTGGCCTGAGCACTATTCCAGAACGGTGCATCCTGAATGGCCATGCCAGCCGCTAATTTGTGCTGGTGAATAAAACGGCTGATATCCTGGTCACTACTGTCTAAGCCGAGTTGGGCAAATAAACTGTTAAGCGTTGGGGTTGTGCTGTGCATAAGGTTCTCCTGTTTGCCAGTGCTTAATAAAGCTTAGCGTTGTTTCACCATTTTGCTTAAGTGGCCAGCTTGGCAAGTTATGACCTTGCTGCTATTGTGGATAAAAAAACAACAATAGCGCGCTTAACAGGGAGTCAACATGCTGGCAGATATCAACACGCTGGAGCTGGAACGGTTAAAAGCGGTTTTACTCAGTGCCGATGAGTTAAAGCTGGCCGCATCACTGTTATACCAATCGTACTTTGATGACCCTCTGTTTATGGAAATCTTCCGTGCCGATAAAGCGGATTACGAACAGCGGCTACGCGCCGCTATCCGAGAGGAGCTTACCACCTTTTGGCAGGCTGGCCAGCCGATGATTGGCCTGTTTAACGGCGAGCAATTACTTGGGGTGGCTTGTGTGATTAACCCTGACTCTGGCATTGGCGCCAGCCGGCTGTGGCACTGGCGGTTAAAAATGCTGCTCACAGCCGGTTATGTGTCTACCCGGCAGTTGTTAGAGAAAGAGCAAAAAATTCATGCTGCTATGCCCGCTGAGCATTATCATATGCTGGCCTTTATTGCCGTGGCACCCAGGCACCAGCATTTGGGGCTGGGGCATTACCTTATTCATGCGGTTGATTCACTGGTTGATAAAGATCCCCGTTCAGCCGGCATCGGCGTTTTTGTTACGCTGGAGAAATACAAAGCCTTTTTTGCCGGCGATCATTATCAGCCGGTGACTGAGCTGGCATTTAACACCGTAAGTGGCACCCTGATGTTCCGGCCGCGGCAAACCGCGTCCTAAGCGCGGCCACTGACACAACATAACCTAAGCAGAGGGTGCGAATGCGTAAATTCAGTAGTTTCGCCGAGTTTTATCCCTACTATCTGGCCGAGCATCGGCATCCGCTGTGCCGGGCACTGCATTATTGCGGCAGCCTGCTGGTGATTGCCGTGCTCTGTTATGCCCTGATAACCCGGCAATGGCAGCTGTTATGGCTGTTGCCGCTTATTGGTTATGGTTTTGCCTGGATAGGGCACTTTGCGTTTGAGCATAACAAACCAGCCACCTTTAAATATCCGCTGTACAGCCTGGCGGCTGACTGGGTGATGTTAAAAGATTTCTTAACCGGCCAGTTAAAACATAAGCTGCCGGTTAATTAATGCGATAGGCCGGTAGCTGAAAGCCGGCCAGACGCATCCCACTTAGCAACAGCTCGGCCTGATAGCGGCTTTCGCCATCACCGCTAAAATCGACCTGGTATTGGGTGATAAACCTAAGCCGGCCATTGATTTTGCGAAAGCTGTGGCCCATGCGGCCGCAGTCTAGTAGTTGTAGTTGCTGCTGCTGGCATAGTTGGCGTGCCACCACGATAGCCCGCTCATCCTGTTTACGCTGTAACCAAAACAGATAGCAGACTGTGCCCAGTAGCAGCAGTAATAAAATTGAACCCATAACACTCTCCCGTCACAATGTAGCGATCATGCTGACTAGCCGCCTTTTTTACAAGGGCTGGCTGGTATTTTCGCTTGTGTTACACTAGGCGCTGCCTGTAAGAGAAGTGATATGACCGAACAGATCCAGCCATTATTGAATGCACTTGCAAGCGAGCTGAAACAGCTTGAGCTGTGGTCGGCTCAGCCACCGGATACGCAGGCGCTGGCGAGCCGCTTACCATTTTGTATTGATACGCTGCGCTTTGAGCAGTGGCTGCAGTTTATTTTCATCCCCAAAATGCAGCTGCTGTTAGACTCTGCTTCACCGCTGCCCAGTAAGATTGCATTATTGCCGATGGCAGAGCAGATTTTTAACCAGAGTGATACGCGTTTTAACCGCTTGCTTAGCATTATTTCGGCGTTGGACAGCTGCTTGACGGAGGCGCGATGAGCGCAGCAGTACCTTTTCAGTTAGACGCGCCGCTGAAGGTGTTGTATCAGGACGAGCATCTGGTGGCGATAGATAAACCCAGTGGCATGCTGGTGCACCGTTCTTTTCTGGATAAACACGAAACCGTGTTTGTGATGCAAACGCTGCGCGATCAGATAGGCCAGCATGTATTTCCGGTACACCGGCTGGACCGGCCTACCTCAGGTGTGCTGCTGTTTGCCTTGTCCAGCGACGTGGCGCGCATACTTAGTCAGCAGCAGGAGCTTAAGCTGTGGCGCAAGTTCTATCTGGCGGTGGTGCGCGGTTTTATGGCTGACGGCGGTGAGCTGGATTACCCGTTAAAAGAGCAACTGGATGATATCGCTGATAAGTTCGCCCGCACTGATAAGGCGCCACAGCAGGCGGTGACCCGTTATCAGCCATTGGCACGGGTAGAGCTGCCAATACCGGTGAGTAAATATCCGGCAGCACGTTACAGCTTAGTGGCACTGCAGCCATTAACCGGGCGTAAACACCAGTTACGCCGCCATCTTGCACATTTACGCCAACCGATAGTGGGCGACACCAGCCACGGCGATGGTAAGCACAATGCGTTGTTTAAACAGCATTTTAATTGCCAGCGCTTGCTGCTATTGGCGAAACAGCTGCAGCTGCCCCATCCGTTAACCGGCGAAACTTTGTCTATCAGCGCCGGTCTGAACGAACTTGAAAGCCTGTTTAGCCAGTTTGGCTGGCCAACAGATGAGGCTTATTATCAGCAGCAATTTGCTGAACTTTTTGCGGAGGAGAAATGGCAAAAATCGCAGTAATGGTAGGCAGTGTGTACGGTGGCGCACAATATGTTGCCGAGGAAGCAACGTCGCTGCTTGGCACTATGGGGCATCAGAGCAGGCTGTTTGCCGAGCCTAAACTGGATGATGTGCTTAGCTTTAATGCCGATATCTGGCTGGTAATAAGCTCGACCACGGGGCAGGGCGACATTCCCGATAACCTGTTGCCATTCTATCTGGATGTGCAAAGCCGCTTTCCGCTGTTAACCGGCAAACACTTTGCGGTGATAGCGCTGGGCGATAGCAGCTACGACACCTTTTGTGGCGCCGGTGAGCAGCTACGTGCGCTGCTGCTGGAAATTCAGGGCACCGAGCTTTCACCTATGCTGCGTATTGACGCCGGTGAAACTTTAGAGCCAGAAACGATTGCCTTGCCCTGGCTGAAACAGCAGTTTAGTGCGCTGAGTTAACAGTATTTATCCAGCTTATTGTAGGCTTTGGCGCCTGGCATCTTAAGCGCCGGATCATTCAGTGCTGCCAGCTTATCTACCCACATGGCAGTGGCACCGCATACCGCTACGGGCATCACAAACAGGTTAAACAGCGGGATCATGCAGGCAATATTGACGGTAATGCCAAAGGCAAAGCTGTTGCCTGGCTGGTTACGTAGCTGCTGGCGCATGGTGCGAAAGGCTATTTTGTGGTTGTCGTAAGGGTAGTCGGCATACTGAATCGCCAGCAACCAGCTGGTAAACAAGAACCACAGTATCGGGCCTACAACCGGCAGAAATAAAAACAGGATAAATAAAATAATGGCGCGTGGCAGCGCGTACAGCAGTTTTTGCCATTCCCGCCCCAGCATGCGTGGCACGTCTCTGATAAAGCCGGCCATACCTGCGTCGGGAAGCTTTTTGCCGGTTAAATGCGCTTCGACTTTTTCACTTAGCAGGCCATTAAAGGGCGCAGCAATAAAGTTGGCCACCATGGTAAAGCTGTACGCCAGACCAATCACCAGCGTCATCACACCCAGCGGGATCAGTAAATATTCCAGCCAATGCAGCCAGGCGGGCAGGTACTGCTGCACGGCCGCCACCATAGCATTAACCTGGTTAAGCAGCAGGTAAAACGCGAACGAAAACAACAGCAGATTAATGCTAAGCGGCACCAGCACAAAACGCTTTAAACCTTTGGTGTGGATCAAAGTTAAGCCACGAAAAAAATAGTACATTACACCCTCGCTAACAGCGTGCGCTGAACAATAAGCGCAGTATAAAGCCTTTGGCTGCGCAGCCAGGGAGTTGTTGGCCGTTTTTTCGTAACAGAATATAACGCTGTTACACAGTGCTGGCATAACACCAGGCACTTTATGCTAGAATAGCGGCAGTTTTTACCGCAGCGCGGTGCAACCGTTTAACGTTTACTAAGGGTGAGATATGGCGATGTTAGCTTCGGCGCTGGTATTTGGATTAACCACTTTATGTTTGCTGGCAGGCTTAACCTGTCTGATTTCGGCCCTGCTGGTGCCTGCAACAGAGGGAGCCGAGAAACAATTTGAAAAACGGCTTGAGTACGGCATGTTTGCTGCTGTGGGCTTGGTCAGCTTTGCGGTGATGCTGTATATCGGTTAACGTTGTAACAGCCTAATTTAAAAAACGGCAGGGGTTACCTGCCGTTTTGCTTTATGACAGGAAATTATTCCACGCTGCGTAGCAAGGCGTTAATACCTACTTTGGCGCGGGTTTGCGCATCTACTTTCTTTACAATAATGGCAGCGTACAAGCTGTGGCTGCCATCTTTACTGGGGATTGAGCCCGGCACGACGACGGCACCGGCTGGCACGCGGCCATAGCTGATTTCACCGGTTTCCCGGTCGTAAATGCGTGTGCTCTGGCTGATATAAACGCCCATCGACAGCACGGCACCTTCTTCCACGATGACGCCTTCTACCACTTCCGAGCGGGCGCCGATAAAGCAGTTATCTTCAATAATGGTTGGGTTGGCTTGCAGTGGCTCTAGTACGCCGCCGATGCCGACACCGCCAGATAAGTGCACGTTTTTACCAATTTGCGCGCAGCTGCCCACGGTAGCCCAGGTGTCTACCATAGTGCCTTCACCCACATAGGCGCCGATATTAACGTAAGAGGGCATCAGCACCACGTTTTTGGCGACATAGCTGCCGCGGCGCACTGCAGCGGGCGGTACTACGCGCACGCCGTCGCTGCGGAACTGTGCATCAGTGTAGTTGGCATATTTCATCGGCACTTTGTCAAAGAAGCGGTTTTCTGCACCGTCCATCACCTGGTTATCGTTAATGCGAAACGACAACAACACGGCTTTTTTCAGCCACTGGTGTACCACCCATTCACCGGCAATTTTCTCGGCGACCCGGGCACTGCCGTTATCCAGCATGCTGATCACGCTGTCTACTGCTTGTTTTATCTCTGCCGACACCGTGCTGGGGGTAATGTCGGCACGCTGTTCAAATGCCTGCTCAATAATGCTTTTTAACTCTGACATTGTCTTGGTTAGCCTTCTGTTTGCTGTGAAAGTTGCTCGATCAGTGCGCGTTTCAGTGCGCTTTGCTGCTCACTGGACAGTGCCTGATCGTCGCTATTTGAAATCATAAAAAAGTCTTCAGCCCGCTCGCCGATGGTGGTGATTTTTGCGGCATGAATGTTCACGTCGCAGCGCTGAAACACCTCGCCGATATTGGCCAACAGGCCAGGCGTATCCAGCGCCGCCAACTCTATCATGGTGCGTTTGCTGGTGTTACCGGGTAAAAATACCACCTTGGGCGGCACATTAAACTGGCGCATCTGGCGCGATAACTTGGTTTTTTGCCGCGATAGATCCGGTTTACCGGCAATATACAGCTCCAGCGCGCGCTTAATGCTTTGCTGGCGCGATGGGGAGTTCACCGCTTCGCCGTTTTGTTCCAGAATCACAAAGGTGTCCATCGCATAACCGTCTTTGTTGGTCATGATTTGGGCATCAAAAATATTCACTTTTTTGCTGTCCAGTGCCGCCACTAAGCGGGCAAACAATTTCGGCTGATCTTTAGTGTAAATAAACACCTGGGTGCCGCCGCGAATAGGGGCTTTACTGATCAACACCAGCGGTTCGTCCGGGTTTTTATGCCGCAAAATATGCTCGCAATGCCAGACTATTTGCCGGGCGCTATAGCGGGCAAAGTAATCGGCTTTAATGCGGCTCCACAGCTGCAATATTTCTGTCTCGCTAAAGGTTTGCTTTAGCAGCAGCGGCATGGCTTCGCTTTGGTTTTCGCGAATAAGATCGCGCAAGTCCATCGGCTTTTCCAGGCCGCGACGAAAAGCTTTTTGTGTGGCTAAAAATAGCTCACGCAGCAGTGAGCCTTTCCAGTCATTCCATAAGTTGTCATTGGTAGCGCGAATATCGGCCAACGTTAAGCAGTACAGGTAATTGAGCCGGGTTTCGTCACGTACCTTTTCGGCAAACTCCGCCACCACGGCCGGGTCGTGAATGTCACGGCGCTGTGCGGTGACAGACATCAGTAGATGATGCTCGACCAGCCAGGCGATTAACTTGCTGTCAAAGTCGCTAAGCTTATGCAGTTTGGCAAATTCTCGCACGTCCATGGCGCCAAGCTCAGAGTGGTCACCGCCGCGCCCTTTGGCAATATCATGAAAAATGCCGGCCAAATACAACAGCTCGGGCTTTTCCATTTTACGCACTATATCGCTGCAAAGCGGAAATTCGCTGTCGTGTTCACTTAGCGTGTACTTATACAGGTTTTTCAGTAAACGGTGGGTGTGCTCGTCCACGGTGTAGGCATGGAATAAATCAAACTGCATCTGGCCGACAATGTTACGCCACTGCGGTAAGTAAGCCGCCAGTACACCATAACGGTGCATCAGGGTAATGGCTTTATCCATACCGCGTGGGTGGCGGATAATGGCTAGAAACAGCTGGCGGCAGGCCTCGTAATCTTGCAAATCGCCCATTAAACGGCGGCGTACCTGGCGGATCAGCCGCATGGTAGCAGAGTGCACGCCGGTGATGTTGGAGTTATTAGCGATGTGCCAAAACAGCCGCAGCAAGTTGTCGCGCCGGGCAAACACGGCATTGTCACGGGCGCAGATCAAATGGCCTTTTAGCTCAAAGTAATCATCCAGAACAAGGGTTTTTACCTTTTCTTTATGGTTTAAAATGCTGCCATCAAAGTGCTGTAGCAACATTTCATTGAGTTCGCTAACCCGCTGCACGGTGCGAAAAAAACGCTTCATCATGCGCTCGACCGAGGCTTTACCGTCAGCACCAAAGCCAAGCCGCTCGGCCACAGCCGGCTGATAGTCAAACAGAATACGGTTTTCGTTGCGACCCGCTTCCAAATGCAGTGCAAAGCGCATTTGCCACAGATAAGCCTCACACTCCATCAGTTCCTGATATTCGTCTTCAGTAAGGTACTGATACGCCACCAGTTCGCGCATGGTGCGGGTTTGAAAGTGGCGTTTGGCTACCCAGCCAATAGTTTGAATATCGCGCAATCCGCCGGGGTTGGCTTTTAAATTGGGCTCCAGATTATACGCAGTACCATGATACTGGGCATGCCGTTGTTGCTGCTCGTGGCGTTTAGCCTGAAAAAACGCCTGGCTGGTCCAGAAGCTGTCTTTACTCACTTCCAGTTGCAACTGTTCAAACAGCGGCTTATTACCGGTCAGCAGGCGCATCTCCAGTAAATTGGTGGCAATGGTAATGTCGTCTTTGCCCAGTTTTACCGACTCTTTTACCGTTCTAACGCTGTGGCCCACTTCCAGGCGCAGGTCCCACAGTAAGGTAATAAACTGACCAATAGCGTCTTGCTGTGCGGCTGATAACCGGCCTTCAGCCAAAATAAGCAAGTCAATGTCGGAGCAGGGGTGCAGCTCGCCACGACCATAGCCGCCAACGGCAATTAAACTGAGGTCTTTGCTTTTATGCAGCTCCAGGTTGTGCCACAGCTGCACCAGCACCTCGTCGATAAAGCCGGCGCGGGCTTTTACCAGGCTGTTTACCGGGTGCTGGGCAAAGCTTTTGCTTAGCCAGTCGTTAAAATCGGCGAAGTGCTTTTTGTAGCTGTCCAGGCTGTAACTGTCGGGAAGGGCTTTGCTAAAGATTACCGCCTGGCTCATGCTGGTCTCCGCTGGGGCTATTCTGCAGTTAAAATGCGCTCGATAGTGTCATCCTGGCGCAGGGTTAAAATTTCACAGCCGGTATCGGTAACTAAAATAGTGTGTTCAAACTGCGCGGATAAACTGCGATCTTTGGTGACAACTGTCCAGCCATCGGCCAGCAGTTTGCTGTGACGGCCACCGGCGTTAATCATCGGCTCTATGGTTAGGCACATGCCGGTCTTGAGCACTTCGCCGGTACCGGGTTTGCCGTAATGCAGCACCTGCGGGTCTTCATGAAACACAGCGCCGATGCCATGACCGCAGTATTCGCGCACCACTGAATAGCTATGTGCTTCGGCATGTTGCTGAATAACATGGCCAATATCGCCTAAACGTACGCCGTTTTTCACTTTTTTCAGTGCCAGGTACATACACTCCTGGGTAACCCGAATCAGCCGCTCGGCCATAATGCTGGGCTTGCCCACCACAAACATCTTAGAGGTATCGCCGTGGTAGCCATCTTTAATTACCGTGATATCGATATTGATAATATCGCCGTCTTTCAGTTTTTTATCAGATGGTATGCCGTGACAAATCACCTGATTCACCGAGGTGCAGATGGATTTAGGAAAGCCATGGTAATTCAGTGGTGCCGGTATCGCCTGCTGCTCGTTAACAATATAGTTGTGGCAGATGGTGTTAAGCTCGTCGGTGGTGACGCCGGCTTTTACATAAGGCTCAATCATTTCCAGCACCTGCGCGGCAAGACGGCCTGCCACGCGCATTTTTTCAATTTCGGCCGGAGTTTTGATAGTCGCTGTCATGCTGTCTCTCTGTTTGGGGCGGGGCCAACGCCGGGCGCCGCTGCTGCAAAAATACACATTTCATTGTGTTTATAGGGTGTCTATGGTATAAAGCGCGCCGCAAATTAGCAAATCGCATTCGCGTATAAGGCAGAAGCTTTTGCTCTTTACCGCGTTTTAGCGTGCTTAATTGGCGTAATTAAACAAAACACACATGTATCGACACATATTCCGGGGTGCTTTGCCCTGCACTGAACCACAGTCAGGCCAGAGTCGGCGTATGGGATACATGGAGGCTTAACCCCTTATACAGGAAATTAAATCATGGCAAAAGTTTCTATGCGCGACATGCTCCAGGCGGGCGTGCACTTCGGTCACCAAACCCGTTACTGGAACCCAAAAATGAAGCCGTTCATTTTCGGCGCGCGTAACAAAGTTCATATCATCAACCTGGAACAAACTGTTCCTATGATGAACGACGCTCTGGCATTCATTCAGCAAGTAGCAGCGAAAAAGGGCAAGATCCTGTTCGTTGGTACTAAGCGTGCCGCTTCTGAAGCCATTAAAGAAGCTGCAGTTAAGTCTGATCAGTTCTACGTAAACCACCGCTGGTTAGGTGGTATGCTGACTAACTGGAAAACCGTTCGTCAGTCAATCAAGCGTTTAAAAGATCTGGAAGCGCAAAGCCAGGACGGTACTTTCGATAAGCTGACCAAGAAAGAAGCTTTAGACCGTACCCGTGAAATGGACAAGCTGGAAAAGAGCTTAGGTGGTATTAAAGACATGGGCGGTTTACCGGACGTGCTGTTCGTGATCGACGCTGACCATGAACATATCGCTATCAAAGAAGCGAACAACCTGGGTATTCCGGTTGTGGCTATCGTTGATACTAACTCTGATCCAAAAGGTGTTGACTATGTAGTACCAGGTAACGATGACGCTATCCGCGCTATCCAGTTATACCTGGGTGCTGTTGGTCAGGCCATCCTGGAAGGTCGTGACAAAAACATCGAAGTTCAGGCAGAAGCCGAAGCCTTCGTTGAAGCAGAGTAATTTCATTGTCACAGGTGCCGGCTAAGCTGGCGCCTGTGCAGTGCAACATTGCGACAGGGGCCAGACGGCCCCTGTTTGTCCAACCAGAATGAATACGAGGAAGCTCCCATGGCTGTAACTGCCGCTTTAGTAAAAGAACTTCGCGAGCGCACTGGCGCTGGCATGATGGATTGTAAAAAAGCACTGGAAGAGACTGCAGGTGATATCGAAGCTGCAATCGACGCCATGCGTAAAAGTGGTTTAGCCAAAGCTGCCAAGAAAGCTGGCCGTATCGCCGCTGAAGGTACTATTATCACTCGTGTAGCAAACGGTTACGGTATTGCTATCGAGTTCAACTGTGAAACAGACTTCGTAGCGCGTGATGCCAGCTTCCTGGCGTTTGCTAACGCTGTGGCTGATTTAGCCCACGCTAACAAACTGTTCACGGCAGAAGCTATTTTAGCCGCTGACTTAAACGGCACTTCAGTAGAAGACACCCGTGCTACTTTGGTTGCTAAAATCGGTGAAAACATCAACGTACGCCGCGCTGCGGTAGTTGAAGGTGCGGTTATCGGTTCTTACGTGCACTCAGGCCGTATCGGTGTATTAGCGGTGCTGGAAGGCGGTAACGAAGAGATCGCCAAAGACGTAGCGATGCACGTTGCAGCAAACAACCCAGGCTATGTAAATCCGGAAGACGTGTCTGCCGAAGTGGTAGAACGTGAGCGTCAAATCCAGGTTGAAATTGCGGTTAACTCTGGTAAGCCACAAGAAATCGCTGAGAAGATGGTTGCCGGCCGTATGACCAAGTTCACTGGCGAAGTGAGCTTAACCGGTCAGCCGTTCGTGAAAGATCCGTCTATCACTACCGGTGACTTCCTGAAACAAAACGGTGCCAAAGCCATTTCTTTCATTCGTTTAGAAGTGGGCGAAGGTATCGAGAAGAAAGAAGAAGACTTCGCGGCTGAAGTAGCCGCCCAGATCGCGGCAGCGAAGAAGTAATTTATTCTTCTGCCTAACGGCAAAAACCGCTAGAATAACCGCGGCCTTCGGTTTACCCACCGGGCCGCGGTTTTTTTTACCCGCTAAATCGTCAACGCCAGCCAGCACTAAGAGGATGTCATGAGCACAAATCCAAAACCAACCTATCGCAGGATCTTATTAAAACTCAGTGGTGAAGCCCTGATGGGTGATGAAGGCTTTGGCATCGACCCCAAAGTGCTGGATCGGATGGCACAGGAAATTAAAGAGCTGGTGGAGCTGGGCGTACAGGTAGGCATCGTCATCGGTGGCGGTAACATTTTCCGCGGTGAAGGCTTAGCCAAAGCCGGTATGAACCGCGTAGTAGGCGACCATATGGGCATGCTGGCCACGGTAATGAACGGCCTGGCCATGCGCGACGCGCTGCACCGCGCCTATGTAAACGCCCGTATGATGAGCGCCATTCCTCTTAACGGTGTGTGTGACAACTACAGCTGGGCAGAAGCAATCAGCCTGCTGAAATCGGGCCGGGTGGTGATTTTCTCTGCCGGTACCGGTAACCCGTTTTTCACCACTGATTCGGCAGCCTGCTTACGCGGCATTGAAATTGAAGCCGATGCGGTGTTAAAAGCCACTAAAGTAGACGGCGTCTATTCGGCCGATCCGGTAAAAGATCCCACCGCCACGCTGTATCATCAGTTAACCTATAATGAAGTGCTGGATAAAGAGCTAAAAGTGATGGATTTAGCCGCTTTTACGCTGGCACGTGACCACAACCTGCAAATCCGCGTGTTTAATATGAACACTGCCGGCGCCTTAAAGCGCGTCATTATGGGCGAGCAGGAAGGCACGGTCATCGACCACGCCGAGAATTTACAGTAAACTAGCCGGCCTGCTTAAGCCCGGCTTAGTGATAAGACGAAGAAAAAAGGATACCCAAGGTGATTAACGACATTATTAAAGACAGCAAAGTACGGATGGAAAAAAGCGTAGAAGCGCTGAAAGTCCAACTCAGTAAAGTACGTACCGGCCGTGCTCACCCCAGTTTATTAGACGGCATTATGGTGTCTTACTATGGTGCTGACACCCCGCTGCGTCAGGTGGGTAACGTGTCTATTGAAGATGCGCGCACACTGGCTATTACCGTATTTGATAAAAGCCTGACCGCGGCAGTAGAAAAAGCCATTATGGCGTCAGATTTAGGTTTAAACCCGATGTCTGCCGGTACCATTATCCGTGTACCGCTGCCACCGCTGACAGAAGAGCGGCGTAAGAGCCTGGTAAAACTGGTACGCGGCGAAGCAGAAAATGGCCGTGTTGCGGTGCGTAATATTCGCCGTGACGCTAATGCGGATTTAAAAACGCTGCAAAAAGACAAAGCTATCAGTGAAGATGATGAGCGCCGCGCCACGGAAGAAATTCAGAAGATCACCGACAGCTTCGTGAAAAAAATTGACGAAGTACTGGCAGAAAAAGAAAAGGAACTGATGGAAGTTTAAAACCGACTTCTGTTAACCTTTTGGGCGTCGTGACGCTTAAGCATTACGGCGCCTTTTTCTATGCGAATGATATGATTGTGTGATAGCCACCATCGGCTAAAACCCTAAGATGTATAAGGACAGGTTGCACTTTATGACTGCAGATGCGCAGCTTAACGCGCAAACATTGCCACAGCATGTGGCAATTATCATGGATGGTAATGGCCGCTGGGCCCAGCGCCAGGGTAAACCCCGGGTATGGGGCCATAAAAAAGGTGTAGAAGCGGTGCGGCGCAGCGTGAGTTTCTGCCGTGAGCTGGGCATAAAATCACTGACCTTATTTGCCTTTAGCAGTGAAAACTGGCGCCGGCCAGAAGAGGAAGTGTCAACCCTGATGCAGCTGTTTTTGATGGTGCTGCAAAGTGAAGTAAAAACGCTGCATAAGCATAATGTCAGGTTAAAAATTGTTGGCGATTTATCGGCTTTTAGTGACAAGCTGCGCGACAGTATCAGTAAAGCGGAGCAGCTTACCGCCGCGAACACTGCCCTGACACTGAATATTGCTGCTAATTACGGTGGCCGCTGGGACATGGTGAATGCGGCCCGCCAACTGGCCGCTCAGGTTGCGCAGGGACAGTTAACGCCGGAGCAAATAGACGAAAGCCTGTTTGCGCAACAGGTGCAGATGCATGACCAACCCGAGCTGGATTTATTGATCCGCACCGGGGGCGATTTGCGCATCAGTAATTTTTTATTATGGCAGGCTGCTTACGCGGAGCTGTGGTTTACCGAGACCTTATGGCCGGATTTTGACCAGCAGGTGT
>NZ_BAFK01000025.1 GCF_000296695.1 Rheinheimera nanhaiensis E407-8 | reverse complement strand
GGTTTGGTTTCACTATTGACTCCGAGAGGCTAATGGGTGACCCTATGGGTCCTCGATAAGGAGCTTGTGCACGAAAGTTATCAGGGCTGGAGCATGGTTAACACCATGAAACTCACGAGCCGAATAGACGTATGCAGTCATTCACCGCCAAGTTTGATCACTTTGTGCTTGCAATAGAGGGGGAGTCCATAGACGCCTCGTTAGCCATCTCTAGATTCAATATATTGTTCTCCGCTATATCCCACGTCATCAATAATTCTAGTAATAATTGCAGCTACAAATAAGTCAGCACAGTAAATTGCCGTATTTAATATATCTTCGTTAAATACAGATTCATCTCCATGCTCCAATGTGTGAGTATACCTTGCAGTCATACTGAAATCATGGTGAGTAATCTTCGATAAAAACGAATATACATTCTGATGATGTTGTTCTCCAAAAGGAAAGAGCCTGGCTTTTTCTGAGACTTTTGTTGCCAAAAAATAGCCTCTCATTTTGGCATCTTTTAGCAACTGGGCATCGCTTCTAGATAATCCGCTTTTTAACTGCTCCTTAAGTGTGTCCTCACAGTATTTCTCCCACTCCTTCAGCGTAGTCACACTAGCAATTTGAAGGTATTTATAAATTTGCTCAGGGCCTAGCCAGTCAATATAAAATGTCAGCGCCAGCTCATACAAAGACCTTACTACAGCGCCAGCGTTGACATATAGGCCCTTATCAAACAGCAAGCTCATAGACTCAAGAGATTCCTCCGCCCGCTGCAAAATAGAATAGAGAGTGTGATGATAATGAAGCTTTACTGCGCCGCCCTTATGAAATTCTTTGACTCTTTGCTTGGTACCTCGTACAGATTCTAAGAGAATATTAAAGCAATATGAGTAAGGTGGCTTTTCTACGCCCAGCAGTGATGGTTGTAACTTATGTTCAATACATAAGAAGCTTTCAAAGTGCTCAGTTCTGTCATTGTATGTACATTTCATAGCTCTTATTACATAACAAGATTCCTCTAAATTTTTCTTGCAGCCGAGAATAATTACTGGAGGCTTGGTTATGTTTAGTTCTTGATAAGCATAATAAGGGCTGACGTCGTCGGGACATAAAAAAACCTGCTCGTCATTCTTGCATATGTTTTCATATACAAAAAGCGCTGGTCTAAACCCCATTCGAATTAGATCTTTAAGATACTCGACATCCTCCTTGATATATTCGTCACACTTGTAAACCAATCCATTTTTGCTAGGCTGATAGAATCCCGGCTTGATACTTTTTAGAGACAACCTTGTAACGTAAGATTTAATCTTTCCTTTAAGGTACTTGGTGTATTTATCAAGAAAAATATCATCGCGCTCAATATTATCCCTGACCTTAATTTTATCGATAGGTATATTTCTTGTGGGAAGACTTCTAACCAAAGACAAGGGGTTTGAATTTAAGTCAATTTTCATATCTGAAATCTAGAGAAGTTCATGGTAATGGCTAGCGCCCGCAACAAACGCGAGCGTGGCGAGTCGAGGGCGAAAGCCCGTTTTGATTGCGTTTGTTAGGCATTCGGGAGCCTTTTCATTACACAGCTACCAGTGAAACCAAATTGTTTATACCAATCAACTAGGTCTTTGCCAATTAACGTGTCTCTATCGCTGAATTGTACTTCCGCTTGAAGATATATTTTAACTTTAAGCGCGTCAGCAAGATTGCATAGATAATTCATCATTTCCTTGCCGTGCCTAACACCTGGCTTGAACGAGCTGATGAGAAAAAGCTGAACTTCAGATGTATCTTCTTCACTATTTGCTGCAACTGCTAATAAGCTAATCGGGATGCCATTTTCATTCTCATACACAAGAGGATAAATTTTATTAGCGAAACCTCGGGCATACCCAGCGGCAAAAGGCACACGTCCGTCAAATTTTGAATACAAAGCGTGAACAAACTCTTCTGCTTTTGTCATCTGAATTGCCTAACATTTTATTATTGTGCATGCTTGTTTTCTCAGTTCCTATAGACGAAAACCTATCTGGCATGTCTTTGTAAAGCAACATCAAATTTCCAAGCTTTACTTTCAGCATCCTGAAAAACAAGCATGCGTTATATTTCAAAACCAGTGTGTTAAATCTGGTTACTTCGCTTTGGTAAGTACCGAATTTATAGCATGTAAATCAAAACAGCAAATTTGCGTTGTGCATTGTTAACTGGATAGTTGGCCTGAACTGCCTGATATTGCAAATAGCACGGTGTAACAGTGTTATGGTTACCGCTTAACCAAGCTCTTTAACCACTTAATGCCGGTATACAGCAGTTGCTTTAGGTTAACCGGTATTAACACCATTAGCGCTGTACCGTTATCAAATTTAGGGTTTAGCTGGCAGTAAAAAGCAATTTCAGTTTTAGTGCTGGCTTTTAACCGGGCAATGTCGTCTTTGCTGTAATTGGTGGCGCGGCCGACGGTTTTTAGGCAGTTAAGGCCGTGCCAGGTGCTGGGTTCGGCATTGGGTACCAGGGCGTGGTAGCGGTTAATGTCGGCGCTGTTCATGCCGGGGTTGGGGTAAATAAAGGCAACTTTTTTGCCAATTGCCCGGTACATGGCCGGGCTTAGCATAGTATCCAGGTAATACACCTTATGTTTTGGGTGGCGCAGCCAGGTGCTAACGGCGGCGAAGAAAGAAAAACCAAAGGTGCTGTTGTTGCCGCGATAACCCGGCGTGAACGCTGCTGACGCGCCCATTACGATGCTGTTGTTGGCCACTTTGCGAAAGGTCAGTAAACAGTAACCCAGCAATACCTCGTCCTGATAAAACAGCCTTAATCGGCGTTGGTAGTGCTGTGGGTTGGCAAAGTAACGGTTGAAATAGTCATGGCTGTCGACGCCGTTAAAGCTGGCGGCAATCAACGCGATGATCTGCCCGGTCTCTTTGGCCGTAAGCCAATTCTTAATGCTGTCTTTATCTTGCTGATAGCGCTGCATAAGGCGACACAAAACGAAAAGTTGGCGTAATCAGGCCAGTTTTTGCCATTAAGCGCAATTATTTTTTGTCGGTGCTTGTTATTGTACTGCTTGGTACATATATAGGTTGCAGCAGCTTGCTGCGATAGCCCACACACTGCTGTGCAGTAAATTTTAATTTTAAATGCAGGACTCACTATGCCAACGTTATTCGATCCTATCCAGGTAGGCGATATTCAACTTGCTAACCGTATTATTATGGCGCCACTAACCCGTTGCCGCGCCAGCGAGGGCAGGGTGCCGAACGATTTAATGCGTGAATACTACGTACAGCGCGCCAGTGCCGGCCTTATTTTAACTGAAGCCACTTCAGTTACACCGATGGGGGTGGGCTACCCTGATACGCCGGGCATTTGGTCAGACGAGCAAGTGGCTGGCTGGCGCAAAATCACTGATGCAGTGCACCAGGCCGGTGGCAAAATTATGCTGCAGCTGTGGCATGTTGGCCGGGTATCAGATCCGTTTTATTTAAACGGCGAGCTGCCGGTGGCGCCAAGTGCTATTGCGCCGAACGGCCATGTCAGCTTAATGCGGCCGAAAAAGCCGTATGTGACACCGCGTGCGCTGGAAACTAACGAAATTGCCGGTATTGTTGAGGCCTATCGTAAAGGTGCGGAAAATGCCAAATTGGCCGGCTTTGATGGTGTGGAAATACACGGTGCCAATGGTTATTTGCTTGATCAGTTCCTGCAGGACAGCAGCAACAAGCGCACCGATAACTACGGCGGCAGCATTGAAAACCGTGCCCGCCTGCTGCTGGAAGTGACCGATGCCGTGATAGCTGTTTGGGGCGCCGGCCGGGTAGGCATGCACTTAGCGCCACGCGCCGATGCCCACGATGTCGGCGACTCACAACGTGCCGATACCTTTGGTTATGTTGCTACACAACTGGGTAAGCGCGGTATTGCCTTTATTTGTGCCCGCGAAGCACAGGCTGATGACAGCTTGGGGCCGCAATTGAAACGCCAGTTTGGTGGGGTTTACATTGCCAATGAGCAGTTTAGCCAGCAATCTGCGGCTAAGGCACTGGCCGATGGCGTGGCAGACGCTGTAGCCTTTGGTGTGCCTTATATTGCCAACCCGGATTTAGTGGCGCGCTTTAAGCACAATGCGCCATTAAATGCCGCTAAGCCCGAGCTGTTCTACGGCAATGGCGCAGAGGGTTATACCGATTACCCGCCGTTAGCGCAGTAACAGTGGAATTAGTACTGCTACAAACAACAACACCGGTTTTCACCGGTGTTGTTGTGTTAACAGCTTCGCGCTTTAACCGCGGTTTTTAACCACGGCTCTTAACCACGGTAAGGGTTATTACTGATGCGTGCCAGCTGCGCGAACAGCAATACGGCCGCTGTTGCCGTATAACCCCATAATGCAAAGGCACTCCAGAACGCCATGCTTTGGCCCATAAACTGCCAGCTGGTATCACCGCAGCTGCCGGTAGGCTCAAACACCGCCGGTAGCCATTTGTCCAGCGCCAGCCAGCCGGGGAACTCGGCAAACAGCGCGCAGCTAAAAAAGCCGCCTTCGGCCAGTAGTTGCTCAATTTCCAGTAATTCATAGGCTTGCAGTATGCCAAACACGCCACTGGCTATTATGCCCAGCAGCGCAACTAACCTAAGCAGTGCTGTTTTCGGTGAGAGCAGGCCAATAATGCCGGCCAGTAAGATCCCGGCGAAAGCGGCACGTACATAAATGCACTTAATACAGGGCTGCATATTCAGGCCATATTGAAAGTACAGCGCCGTGGCCAGCAAGGCCGCGCTTGATAACACCACCAGGCCCCATCCCCAGCGCTGCATAGATAAACGTTTGATTTTTTGAAGCATTTTTTATCCTTCTACACGGGACTTTTGTACTGCTGTGGCTAATCTACGGCATTTAGCCTTAATGTACAATCCGCCGGCTATTTTGGGGCGGTGACTTGTTAACTGTTGGCGCTCTGGTACAATCAGTGCAAATTTGTAAACAAGAAGACGGACAGATCCGCATGACTAATCTGATTAAAGCGCAAAGCCCGGCCGGGTTTGCTGAAGAGTACATTGTTGACTCGATCTGGAACGGAAAATTTGCGCCTGGCAGCATTCTGCCGGCAGAGCGCGAGTTATCTGAGCTGATAGGGGTTACCCGTACCACTTTGCGCGAAGTATTACAGCGTTTAGCGCGGGATGGCTGGCTGACCATACAGCACGGCAAGCCCACCAAAGTGAATAACTTTTGGGAAACGTCCGGGTTAAATATTCTGGAAACGCTGGCACGGCTGGACGAAGAGCGCATGCCTGAGCTGGTAGACGAGCTGTTATCAGCCCGCACCAATATCAGCGCTATCTATATTCGTGGCGCCATTAAAAACCATGCGGCGCAGGTAGTTGAAATTTTTGCCGGTGCCGAAGCACTGGAAGATACTGCCGAAGCCTTTGCCGAGTTTGATTACAACCTGAACCATGAGCTGGCGCTGCATTCGTCTAACCGGATTTATGTGCTGATCTTAAATGGCTTTCGCGGCCTGTATAACAAAATTGCCCGCTTTTATTTTTCACACCCCAAAGCACGTGAACTGGCGCGTAAGTACTATCATCAGATAAAGCTGTACGCCGAAAACGGCAAGTTTGACGAAGTGGTGTTTGCGGTGCGTAAATACGGTAAAGAAAGTGGTTTGGTCTGGTCGGAATTACGGCCGCAGATCCCCAAAGATCTGGTTGAATAACGCTAACACAAACCGCCTTCGGGCGGTTTGTTGTTTTTCTGCGCCAGCGGGTGCTTGAGGCGTGGCGGTATAGTCGTTATCATTAGCCGGAATAATATATATCTTTTGGTTATAACCGGGTGAGCCATGCTAAGCGCGAAACAGGAAATTTATCTGGATAACAACGCCACGACGCCGGTGTTACCGCAGGCAGCACAGGCGGCTATGCATGTGATGCAATATGGCTTTGGTAACCCCAGTAGCAGCCATGCCGCTGGCATTAAGGCCAAAGCTGAGCTGGAAAGCACCCGCGCTTTAGCCCGCCAGCTGATTGGTGCCAGCAGTGGCGATATTTTATTTACCTCAGGTGCCACTGAAGGTATTCAGGCCGCCGTCGTCTCAGCCTTACTGGCTGCCCGCGAGCGTAGCCTGACCGGGCCAAATACCCTGCTGCTGTATGGCGCTACCGAGCACAAAGCCGTGCCGGAGAGTTTAAAACACTGGAATAAGGTATTGGGCGTGCATGCCAGCCTGATGGCGATTCCGGTTAACCGCGCTGGCCTGTTGGACGAGGCTTTTATCCGTCAGCAGTTGCCAGCCGCCGCCATAATTTGCACCATGGCCGCCAATAATGAAACCGGTGTCAAACAAGACTTAGCCGCACTGGAGCAGCTGATCCGGGCGGTAAACCCCGGCGTGTACTGGTTGGTAGATTGCGTGCAGGCGCTGGGCAAAATGGCGCTGAATATCTCGCAAACCAGTATCGACTATGCGCCCTTTAGTGGCCATAAACTCTATGCGCCCAAAGGCATCGGTTTTTTATATGTGCGTAAAGGTGCACCTTATCAGCCGGTGATTGCCGGTGGCGGCCAGGAAAGTGGCCTGCGCTCGGGTACAGAGAACCTGCCGGGCATCGCAGCGCTGCATGCCGTCTTTACTGAGCTGGCCAAAGCGAGCGGCTCTGCCTTTGTGGCGGAACCTGTGCTGTGGCATTACCGCGAGCAGTTAATTAACGCGTTAAAGCAGGTATTTCCTGCCATGCTGCTAAACAGTGATGCGCCTTATGTCGTGCCTACCACCATCAATTTTTCCGTGCCGGGCTTTTACAGCAAAGACATTATGGATTTGTTTGATGCCGCCGGTATTCGCGTTAGCTCAGGCTCGGCCTGCAGCTCTAAAGTGCCCAGCAGCTTTGTGCTGGATGCGATGGGGCTGGAAAGCTGGCGTTCGCAGGGGGCTATCCGCTTGTCGTTTGGCCCGGCCATGACCCAGGCAGAGTGTGACCGCGCCTGCGCCGCCATTCGGGCGCTGAGTAAAGTTGTGTGCCAACACTGTCTGGTGTTAACCGACGCCACCCCGACGCTGGAGCTGCACGCACAGGGGTTAGTCCAGTTAAAACACGACGCCTTATGCAGTTATTTGCTGATTTGTCCGGATACACGCCGCGCCGTGGTGATTGATCCGGTGCTACCGCTGGCACTGCGCATTGCCAATATTATTCAGGGCCAGGGCCTGAGTGTTGCAGCGATTTTGGATACCCATATACACCGTGACCATCAATCGGCCCGTCAGGAGCTGCTGACATTGCTGGGCGAGCCAGATGGCCATGCACTGTGCAACAGCGCGGCCTGTGACGTGTTGGGCTGGCCGCAGGGTTGTAGCACACTGGAGTTTGGCTGTTATGCATTACGCCGCCTGCCAACGCCGGGCCATACACCCGAAGCGGTAAGCTTATTGCTGACACTGGATAAGAGGTTAGTGGCGGTGTTCTGTGGCGATGTTATATTGCCGGGCGGCGTTGGCCGCACCGATTTACCCGGCGGTGATATCAGCGCCCTGGCCGACAGCATCAGGTTGTTAGCCGCTAAAGTGGCGCCTGATACTTTGCTGCTGTCAAGCCATGACTATGCGCAGCGCTTTTTTACCTGTTTTAACCTGGCCATTGCCGAGCAGCCGCTGCTACAGGAGCTGCTAGATAACAGCAGCAACAGCGACTGGCAACAACAACTGCAGCAACAGGCACTGAGCTTACAGCAGCACAGCCAGCATCTGTGTGGTCTGGTTGAGGTCAGCTTCTCTGACGCTACCGACGTTATTGCCGCAAAGCAGTTAAATGCCTTTATGCAACAGCAACCTGAGCTGGTGTTGGTGGATGTGCGTGAGCCGCATGAGCAAAGCGCTGGCGCTTTGGCCGGCTATTTAACCCAGCCTTATCCGGTACTGGAAATTCCGCTGTCTAAACTGGCCGACGCACTGATTAAAGGCCAGCTAACGCCGCAGCAGCCGCTGTTATTGGTGTGTCGCTCGGGTAACCGCAGCCTGGTGGCCTGCAAAGTGCTGGGCCGGCTTGGCTTTAACCGGGTGTATAACCTCAAAGGCGGCATGGCGTTATTACAATAGCGCAAAAAAAAGCGCCGCAGCTTTTTACAGCGTGCGGCGTCAGGTACTTCCTGCCAGCTTAGAGAGAAAGGGATCAGTAAAAAAACTGCTGCAGCGGGTTTAACAAGCGGGTTAAGCCCTTTTTAAACTGCAGTGGCGCACTTAATACCGATAAACATAAACAATCTTCGTTTGCCAGGGTGCGCGGGGTATGGGTATCGTCCGGTGAGTTTATCAGCAAATCACCGGCACAATACTCGCCGTTTTCATCGGCAATTTTGCCTGACAACACCAGCGTCATTTCCAGGCCTAAATGGGTGTGCTGTGGCACTTCGGTGTCTTTGTCGATATACAACAGCGAGACATGATGCTCACCACCGGCCGGCAGCTTGGCCGTGGCGATACCGCCCAGCGTTAACCATTTACCATGGTTGCTCGCCAGCCGCTGCAGTGCACGTGGCAGCATAAACTGGCGCTGGTTAACAACAATAGGCTCATAGGCGGCGCGCTGTGCTTTGTGTTGCTCTGCCTGTAGTTCAGCCTTAGCCATTGCGGGCTCTGCCATAATCGCTGCCAGCATATCACTCCAGTCATGCGGGTCTTTTTTCACCCTTTGCTGTGCCAACTGGCCGGCCAGATCGGTAGTAATATCCTGGCTTAACCGCTGACAGTGTGGGCATAAGTCAATATGCGCGGCAACCGCCAGTGCTACGTCGGCACTTAAGGTACCTTCGGCGTATTGTTCCAGCAACGCCATGCCGGGATGAAACTTAATTGCGTGCGCCATCTAATGCCTCTCTTAATCTGTCCAGCGCTAAGCGGATCCGCGACTTTACCGTACCAAGCGGAATACCCAGCTCGTCTGATACTTCCTGATGTGACTTTTCCTGTAAATACACTTTTTCCATCACTTCCCGCTGTGCAGGCGGTAATTGCGCAAAGTGCGGCGCTAATTTTTCACTGAGTAGCTGGTTATCCCACTGCGCCGCCTCATCATCGGCCTGTGGCTCCGGGTACTCGCCGTTTAACCATAAGTCGTCCGCGCTGATATCATCTTTGCGGCTTTGCTTTTTTCGTAACATGTCAAAGCGTACGTTACGCGCTATGGTAAAGATCCAGGTAGAAGCACAGCCGCGTGATGCATCAAACAGAGCAGCTTTTTTCCACACATTGAGCATGGTGTCTTGCACCATTTCCAATGCTTGTTGTTCATTACCAAACATTTTCATGCCAAAGGCTTTTAGCCTCGGCGCGAAGTAACTGAACAGTTCGGCGTAGGCGGCTTTATCGCGCTGCAACGCAACAAAAGTAAGTGCATCTTCCCACTGACTGGCGGTGGCGTTTTCTTGCCCTGACATAGGATCGCGGGTGTCCGTAATGGCTTGAGGGACCCTATCATGCCTTGGTACGCTGACTGACTTCAACATCTTTGCTGTTCCCGGTTAGGTCGCTTACCGACGTTTTAATTGCTCTGCGCCTTTTACGCCGGCTTTACGCCGCTGGTTTGGTTATTTTTCTATTTAAAAAATAGAAAGGTATGTGCGTTTTATTCTGCTTTTTGTCCTATTTAGTTGTTGTATTATGCCGCTATACCTAACCGGAGATGCACCATGAAACAAATTTTACTGATTAACAGCTCTATTAACGGTGATAAAGGCCACTCAGTTCAGTTAGCGCAGCAATTTTTGGCGCAGTTGCCTAAGGGCAGCTTCACACTGGACACGCTGGATTTAAATACGGATCCGGTTGGCCATCTGGAAATGGCAGAAATTGCCGCCTGGATGACACCCACTGAGCAGCGCAGCAGCGAGCAGCAGCAGTTAGCCGCCATTTCAGACCAGCTGATTGCACGCATCAAAGCAGCTGATGTGATTGTGCTGGGGGTGCCGATGTATAACTTTGGCGTGCCATCACAACTAAAGGCGCTGCTGGATCGGGTGGCCCGCGCTGGCGTTACCTTTAAATATACTGAGCAAGGCCCGGTTGGCCTGCTGGACGATAAGCCGGTAGTGGTATTTGCTACCCGCGGTGGCGTTTATCAGGGCACGGCGCTGGACAGCCAAACGCCGTTTTTACACACCTTTTTAAACTTTGTCGGTTTAAAAGATGTGCATTTTATCTACGCCGAAGGCCTGAATATGGGAGCGGACGCACAACAGGCGGCGCTTACCGCAGCCAAAGCGCGTTTAGCTGAATTAAGCGCTAAAATCGCCGCCTAGTTTTATCAGTTACTTCTCCACAGCTGTTCGAATATCTGCTATTCACGCTGTTTTCTGCCGGCCCGGTGTGGGCCGGTTTTTTTTCGCTTAATCTTATCATGCCCGCGTTCAGCCGCATTCGCCGCTATGGCGGTTGCACAAAGCTGGCGCTCTTTGTATAACAGGGCGTCTTTTATCATGATAAGAACAGGTTTATGACACAACATCACTCTACTTTGCTGGTGCTTGCCCTTTGCAGCGCACTGTTAAGCAGCCCGTTGGCGGCGAAAAAAGCCGAACCCTTAAGCTATCAGACCACACCAGTGAGTGTGCCGGCAGTACATACTGCTGACAGCAGCCTGGTGCTGAGCATGGAGCAAATTATGGCCGATCCGGATTGGATAGGCCGTCAGCCAGAAGCTGCCTACTGGAGCGCCGATAGCAGCCAGGTGTTTTATCAGCAAAAGCGCGAGGGCAGTGAGCTGCGCGACTGGTATGCCCGGCCACTGAATGCACAGGGTAATGGCACGCCGGTGTCGTTAGCACAGCTGCATACGCTGGGCAGTGAGACTGCTATTTATAACCGCGATCGCAGCCTGCAAGCCTGGCTGTTTGAAGGTGATGTGTTTGTCCGTCTGCTGCCAAACGGCGCCATAACCCAGTTAACCCGCGATAATGCAGCGCAAAGCGACTTACAGTTTCTGCTTGATGGCCGCCTGGCGTACCGCGAAGGCTGGAGTTTCTATGCTCACAATCTGGTAAGCGGCCAGCGCACTGAACTGGTGAGCCTGAAAACGGAAGACAGCCCGAAAGCACCCGCTGTGCCCTCTGGCTATCTGGCGCAGGAGCAACACAAGCTGATTGCCTTTATCGCCAAAGAGCAGCAAGCCGCCGAGCAGCGCTATCAGGCCAAACAGCAATTAAAACAGCAGAATAACAGCCTGGCGCCGGGCGCCTTTTACCTGGGTAAAGGTATGCAGGTCGTGGCTGCCAGTTTGTCACCCAAGGCCGATTACATGCTGGTGTCGGTACGTAAAGCCAGCAAGCGTAATGACAACGACATTATGCCAAACTACATTACCGCCAATGGCGACATCGCCGCCCAGCCGGTGCGTGGCCGCGTTAATGACGTGGTGCCGGCACCACAGCGTTTGCTGCTGTTAAACCTGCAGGATGGTAGCAGCACTGAGCTGAGCTACAGCAGCCTGCCGGGGTATAACGAAGATGTATTGGCCGAGGTAAAAGCAGAAAATGCCAAAGCCCGTGGTGAGAAATACAAAAGCGAAAAGGTGATCCGTGATATTGGTTTAATGACCGATTGGTACTGGAGCCAGAGCGCGATCCGCTGGCACAGCAATGGCCAGCAGGTGGCGCTGATGTTAAAAGCGCTGGATAACAAAGACCGCTGGATAGCGACGCTGGATTTTGCCGGTAAAAAGCTGCTACCGCAGCACCGCCTGCACGACAAAGCCTGGGTTAACTATGCCTTTAACGACTTTGGCTGGTTAAATAACAGTGACACGCTGTACTATTTATCAGAAGAAACCGGTTACGCCCACCTGTATGTTAAGCCGCTAAAAGGCAAAGCGAAAAAACTGACCAGCGGCACCTTTGAAGTGGCAAACCCGGTGCTGACACAGGATGACAGCTACATTTATTTTCAGGCTAACCAAAGCCACCCCGGCATTTACGAGGTGTACCGCGCGGTACTGGCCAGCGGTGAAGTAGAGCAGCTGACGAAACTGGGCGGTAGCACCAGCTTTAGCTTATCGCCGGATGAGCAAAAACTGCTGCTGAATTTCTCCACTAACCTGCTACCCAATGAGCTATATGTCGCCGAGGCTAAACCCGCTGCCGCAGTAACGCGGCTGACGCATACGGTGTCAGAGCTGTTTAAACAAATGCCGTTTAAAGCGCCGCAAATTGTTGCCGTGCCCTCCAGCCACGGTGAGCAACCGGTGTTTGCCAAGGTGTATTACCCGGATAACTATCAGCAGGGCGAAAAGCGCCGGGCGGTGATTTTTAACCACGGTGCGGGCTATCTGCAAAACAGCGATCTGGGCTGGTCGGGGTATTTCCGTGAGTTCTTCTTTCATAACCTGTTAACCCAACAAGGTTATGTGGTGATGGATATGGATTACCGGGCATCAAAAGGCTATGGCCGTGACTGGCGTACTGCTATTTACCGCCGTATGGGGACACCGGAAATTGAAGATCTCGCCGATGGTGTGAACTGGCTGGTAGAAAATGCCAATGTCGATCGCAACCGTATTGGTACCTATGGTGGCTCTTACGGCGGTTTTATGACCTTTATGGCGCTGTTTACCCAGCCGGATTTATTCCAGGCCGGTGCGGCACTGCGTCCGGTCAGTGACTGGGCCTATTACAACCACCCCTATACCTCTAATATTTTAAATACACCGGCGATAGATCCTATTGCCTATGAGCGCAGCTCGCCAATTTACTTTACTCAGGGCCTGAAAAAGCCGCTGCTGATTAACGCGCCTATGGTAGACGATAACGTGTTCTTTCAGGATGTGGTGCGTTTGGTGCAGCGCTTAATTGAGCAGGAAAATATCAATTTTGAAACGGCAATTTATCCGGTAGAGCCGCATGGCTTCCGCCAGCCGAGCAGCTGGCTGGATGAGTACCGCCGGATCTATAAGTTATTTGAGCAAAACCTGTAATGATGGAAAGTGTCGGCCGCAATACCTGCTCTGGCTCGCCGCAGCAACTCGCCCTTTTGCCTGCGGCAGGGCTCAGACACTCTGCGTCGACCAGCTCAGGTTTCCGGCCTTGTTGACCAGCTTTATCTGGTCTTGGCAGTACAGTTAACACGCCTCAGCCGAGGCGTTTTTTTATGGCTGGGTTAACTGGCCGGCGGCAGTAACAAAATCGGTATCGGCAATAAACGTCAGCGGCGTGCCATGATAAGGCTGCAATACCTGCAATGAGGCGGCATGCAGCATCAGCCTGGGCGCAGCGTTAAGCGCCTCAGCGTGGGCATAAAAGGCATCGCCTAAAATCGGGTGGCCCAAATGCAGCATATGCATGCGCAGCTGATGCGAGCGGCCGGTAACGGGCTTAAGCTCTACCAGGGCGCGGTCTGCAAGTTGTTGCAGTACCCGGTAGTGGGTAATGGCCGGTTTGCCCTCTACAAAACACACCTTTTGCCGTGGTGGGTTAGCACTGTCGGCCATCAGCGGCAGCTCAATCACGCCCTCTGTGGGCGTCACTTGACCCCACACCAGCGCTAAGTAGCGTTTTTTCACCAGGCGGTCGGCAAATTGTTGTTTTAACGCTGCTTCGGCTTTACGCCTAAGTGCCATCACCACCACGCCAGAGGTGGCCAGATCCAGCCGGTGTACCAGCTGCGCCAGCGGGAACTGCTGCTGTACCCGGCTTAACAGGCTGTCGGCTAAATGCGCGCCGCGCCCGGGGTTGGTCAGTAAACCGCTGGGTTTATTCAGCACAATAAGATCTTTGTCCTGATACAGAATGTCGAGCCAGGGCTCGGTTGGCGGATGATAGCTAAACTCAGAGGTCATACAGGGGCCCGGCGTGAAAATGCGCTTAGCTTAGCTGAATTTATGCCGCGGACGAAGCGCTTTTGCGGCATAATAACGCCGATTTAACAGCGGAGTGCAGCATGACAGCAAACCTGAGCGACCTGACGGTATTACCGGCCACCACTGAGCCATACCAGCTAGTGTATGCCGATGATGTATTGTTGGTAGTGAATAAACCGGCCAGGCTGTTAACGGTACCGGGGCGCCACCCGCAAAATCAGGATTGCCTGATAGCCCGGGTACAACGTGAATTTCCAGGCGCCCAGGTAGTGCACCGGCTGGATTACGACACCTCAGGTTTGGTCGTGTTACCGCTGACCAAAAGGGTGTTATCGGATATCAGCAAGCAGTTTCAGGCGCGCACGGTGCACAAACACTATATCGCGGTGGTCGATGGTGAGTTAACGCCAGCAGAGGGTGAAATCAATTTGCCGCTGGCGGCAGATCAGCAAAACCGGCCGCTATACAAAGTGTGCCGGCAAACGGGTAAGCCGGCGCTGACGCGTTATAAGGTGTTGCAGTATGACAGCGCGACACAGCAAAGCCGGGTGCAGTTAGAGCCGGTGACAGGGCGCTCACATCAGCTAAGGTTACATATGCAGGCGCTGGGCCACGCCATAGTGGGTGATAGCTTATACGCCACCGCCGATATTGCCGGCAACAGCCCGCGCTTACTACTGCATGCTGCCAATATCCGCTTTGTGCACCCACTAAGCGGTGCCATGCTCAGTTTTACCGCTGAGGCGGATTTTTAAGCCTGCGATAGCACAGGGAGTTAAGCATGACAGGGTTGCAGCTACTGACGGCATTAATGCCACTGCTTAGTGTGTTTTTGCTGTTGGTGCTGCTGCGGCTACCCGCCAGACAAGCGATGCCACTGAGCTTGCTGTGTTCGGCGCTACTGGCGTTTTTTGTCTGGCACATGCCACTGCTACAGTTGCTGGCTGCCATGACGGAGGGGCTGGTGATTGCCCTGACCATCGTCTGGATTATCTTTGGTGCTATTTTGCTGTTAAAAGTGCTGCAACTTACCGGCGCTATGGCGGTAATTACGCAGGGTTTTAGCCAGATAAGCCCGGATAAGCGGGTGCAGCTGATTATTATCGCCTGGTTGTTTGGCAGCTTTCTGGAAGGGGCAGCAGGTTTTGGCACGCCGGCGGCGATTGCCGCGCCGCTGCTGGTTGCGTTGGGGTTTACGCCGCTGGCGGCGGTGGTACTGGCGTTGGTGGCAGATTCCTGTGCCGTGTCTTTTGGTGCGGTCGGCACACCAGTACTGGTTGGTTTGGCGCAAGGCTTACCCGGCAGTACGCCGGCACAGCTGCAACAGATAGCCTTAACCGCGATTAGCATTGATATTATTGTCGCCTCGGCCTTGCCGCTTATTATGACCCTACTGTATTGCCGCTTTTTTAGCAGCAAACCCAGCTGGCGCGCTGGCTTTGCCATGGCGCCCTTTGCACTGATAAGTGGCTTAGCCTTTACGCTGCCAGCCTATGCAGTGGCCTGGTTACTGGGGCCCGAGTTTCCCTCGGTAATAGGGGCGTTAACCGGGCTGGCGTTAATGTGCAGCCTGGCCCGTAACGGCGTGCTGATACCGGCGCCGTTTGAAGCGCAAGCGGCTACCCTTGTAGCGGATAAACCAGCGCCTTTTGGCATAGTGCGGGCCTGGCTGCCTTATGTGTTGGTAGCCTTGTTGCTGGTGTTAAGCCGGGTGCCTGAACTGCCATTTCAGGCGCTGCTGCAAAGCATTAACCTGCAGTGGCAGGGGATCTGGGGCTCTGACATTAGTACCCGGGTGCAGCCGCTATATTTACCCGGCAGTTTATTTATCGTAACGGCGCTATTTGCCCTGCTGCTGCAGGGCGGTAACCGCAGCAATCTGTATCAGGCTGTGGTACTAAGTGGCCGTATGCTGCTGCCATCACTGATTGCCTTAGCCGCCGCCGTGCCTATGGTGCGTATTTTTCTGCACTCTGGCGTGAATGACGCCGGTCTGGCGGCCATGCCACTGGCGCTGGCACAACTGGCCGCTGCCGGCCTGGCCGACGTCTGGCTTTGGGTTGCCCCTCTGGTGGGTGCGCTGGGCTCTTTTATTGCCGGCTCGGCGACGTTTTCCAATCTGATGTTTGCCGGCTTTCAGCAGGCGGTGGCCGGGCAAGCTGGCTTAGCGCCACAGTGGGTGTTGGCGCTACAGATGTTAGGGGCTAATGCCGGCAATATGATCTGTGTGGTTAATGTGGTGGCAGCGGCCAGTGTGGTCGGCTTACAGGGGCGGGAAGGCGATATAATCCGCTATACCTTGTTACCCGCGCTGTATTACTGCGTTGCTGCCAGCCTGGTGGTTGTGCTGTGGCTATAAGCGTTTGCCTGCTTTAAGCACCAGTGCCAGTAACAAACCCGTTATTACGCCATATAAATGCGCATCTATTGCCACATCGGCGTCGATCAGACGGGTAAGTTCGGCATCCGTGCCTTGCCACTGCTCATAAGCCACTTTGGCGATAAGGCCGGCCAGCAACAGATAGCCGCTGTGATCGCGCTGTTGCACATCTTTTATTGCACCCAGCGTTAACATGGCGTGCAGCACGCCGGACAGGCCGACATAACTGTGAATGTTGGTAGAAAAAAGATACAGCAGGGCGCTGATAGCCAGCGCATACACTAACCACTGCAGCAGCAACTGGCGCACTGAGAAGTAACGGCCATGCAGCAGCAGTACCAGCAGTAAACCGGCCAGATTGAGCAGTAAATGCCAGTGGTTGGCATGCAGCAGGTGGCCGCTGATGGTGCGCCACAGCTGGCCCTGCTCAAGGGCGCTACGCTGGTACTGTAACGCCAGCTGCCAGTTGTCTGGTACAAGCACCAGCAATAGCATACATATAGCTAAAGCAGCATAAACTTTGGTGTTAGGCGCTAAAGAAAACGGCACTGTGATGTCCAATTTAAGGCAAAATTGCGGCTATAAAATGCCATCTTCGGCTTAACGTCAAGCATAATTAGTGCTGAGATAGCGGTGTTGCAAAAGAGACGGGTCGGCAGAAGGTTACTGGCCGGCGGTTAGCCGCGGCGGCAAATATTGAATTTGCCCGCTTAACTGGGTAGGGTGTAGCTATCTGCTGTTGTCGGAACAAAATCGCATGTCTGTAGTAACGTTACGTCGTTGGTCGGTCACTGCTGTTATCAGTAGTCTGTTTATTTTTCCGCTGCTCGCGCAGCAGGAAACCCGTGAGCCGGAAGCGGCTACCGGCAGGTATCAGCAGCAACTGGTTAGTGCAAAACACTATATGGTGTCGGCAGCACACCCGATGGCCACTGACGCTGGCCGGGCTGTGCTGGCTAAAGGTGGCAGTGCAGTGGATGCGGCTATCGCCGTGCAGCTGATGTTAGGCCTGGTCGAGCCGCAAAGCTCGGGTATCGGAGGTGGGGCTTTTATGCTGCACTGGCAGGCAAAACAGCAAAAGCTTACTAGTTTTGATGGCCGCGAAACGGCGCCCCAAGCGGCCACCCCTGAGTTATTTCAGCTTGATGGTGCAACCCTGTCCTGGCGTGATGCTTATGTTGGCGGTA
This sequence comes from Rheinheimera nanhaiensis E407-8, assembly GCF_000296695.1. Lineage (GTDB taxonomy): Bacteria > Pseudomonadota > Gammaproteobacteria > Enterobacterales > Alteromonadaceae > Alishewanella > Alishewanella nanhaiensis. Next base: position 34,663 of record NZ_BAFK01000025.1, on the reverse strand, counting down.
AGTCGGTGGGGGTGCCGGGCGTAATTGCTATGTTGTACGATGCCCATCAGCAGCACGGCAAGTTGCCCTGGGCCGACCTGTTTACCGACACCATTACCGCGGCCGAGCAGGGCTTTACTGTCTCCAGCCGTACCGCGCGCCAATTAGCGATGGGCTGGAATAAAGGCATTTCAGCGTTTTATGACAGCAAACAGTATTTTTTCCCACAGGGCAAGCCCATAGCAGAGGGCAGCCTGCTGAAAAATCCGGCCTATGCGGCCACCCTTAAAGCCATTGCCGCCCAGGGCCCGGCAGCGTTTTATCAGGGCGAGTTGGCAAAAGCCATTAGCGAGCGGGTGCAAACGGCGCCGGTAAACCCGGGTAAACTCAGCGTGGACGATTTAGCCGGCTATAAGGCAATAGAACGTGAGCCTTTGTGTATACCCTACCGGCTGTATAAAGTATGTGGCATGGCACCGCCCAGCTCCGGTGGGGTGGCAGTGCTGCAAATCCTCGGTATTTTGGCCCGGTTTGACTTAAGCAAAGTGGCGCCGGACAGTGTTCAGGCCACGCATTTACTGGCGCAAGCCGCCAAACTGGCGTTTGCCGATCGTGAGCGTTACCTGGCCGATCCCGCCTTTGTGCCGGTACCGGTTGAGGGTATGCTGGCCAGTGACTATTTAGCCAGCCGTGCGGCCTTAATTGACGCCAGCAAAGATATTACAATCGCAGAGGCCGGCTTGCCTGAAGGCGCACCGCCGCTGCAAAGCGCTATTTCGCCCGAGTTGAGTAACACCAGCCATTTTTCTATTGTCGATAGCGAAGGCAATGCGGTGAGCATGACCACCAGCATAGAGAATGTGTTTGGCTCTGGCCTGATGGTCGGCGGCTTTATTTTGAATAACCAACTGACCGACTTTAGCCTAAGCCCGGCGCAGGATGGCCATTTGGTGGCTAACCGGGTTGAAGGCGGCAAAAGGCCGCGCTCTTCCATGGCGCCGATGATGGTGTTTGATAAAGACGACAAACTGCTGCTGGTAATAGGTTCACCCGGCGGCAGCCGCATTATTAACTATGTGGCGCAAAGCATCGTGGCCGTGCTGGATTGGCGGTTAGACGTGCAACAGGCGCTGAACTTGCCGCGGCTAACCCACCGTAACGATTACCTGGCGCTGGAAAAAGGCACTGCCCTGGCCAAGCAGCAGGCGATATTGGAAGATATGGGCTATCAGGTGCAGCTGCAGGATTTGAATAGCGGCCTGCATGCCATTATGCTAACGCCCTCTGGCTTGCAGGGCGCGGCTGATCCGCGCCGCGAAGGCAGCGTTGCCGGCCAATAACAGGAATTAACGTGATTAACATGACATCGCACATATCGACAGACATTACCCAGGGCGTGATGCAAATCAGCATTAACCGGCCGGAAAAAAAGAATGCGTTAAGCCAGCAAATGTACCGCGGGCTAACGCTGGCATTACAGCAAGCGCAGCAGGATGACAAGGTCAGGGTAGTGCTGCTAATCGGCACAGACAGCTGTTTTAGCGCTGGTAATGATTTACAGGACTTTCTCGGCGCCGGCGAGCTGAATGCGCAGCACCCCACAGTACAGTTTTTATATGAGCTGGCCCAATTTACTAAGCCCTTAGTGGCTGCCGTGGCAGGCTTGGCTATCGGCATTGGCACCACGGCGCTGCTGCACTGCGATTTGGTGTACGCGGCAGACAATGCCCGTTTTCAGCTGCCGTTTACCCAGCTTGGGCTGTGTCCGGAAGCGGCGTCCAGTGTGCTGCTGCCCAATGTTGCCGGCTATCAGCGTGCAGCACAGTATCTGTTATTGGGTGAGGCTTTTGACGCTGCTGCCGCGCTGTCGATGGGCATGGTAAATCAGGTGGTAAGCCCGGCTGAGCTAATGGCGCTGGCACAGCAAAAAGCGCAGCAGCTCGCTGCGTTACCTGCTGATGCGGTGCAATGCAGTAAAGCCTTGCTAAAGCGGTCACAGCTGGCACATACCAAGGAGACCATCGCGGCTGAGCTGGTGCAGTTTCAGCGCTTATTGCACAGCAGCGAGTCTCAGGCCCGTATTGCGGCGTTTTTTCAGCGTTAGCGCGCGCTGCTGCTAAATTTATCCACCTGTACGGTTTTGACTACCCAGCGGTTACCAGAGCGCACCAGCTCAACGGTGCGCAGCTCATCAACCTGCTTACCACCATGCGGCCCGGTAAGCAGAATATCGATGGCGGCTGCATCTTCATACTGCTCGCGTAAATTACCGCCACTGCGGTTGACTCTGATCTCGACCGTATCAAACGACATATTCATTAAGGTACGGCCAACCTGGCGCACTGTACCGTACGAGTCCATCAGCGCCGCATATTCAGGGGTGCTGAGGGCTTTAGCCTGCTCCAGATCTTTTTCGTTATAAAGGGCGTGGAAAAACTGCGTAGCGATATATTCCGGTGTACCCCACTGCGCATTCACTTTAGGGGCTTCGTCGGTACAGGCAGTTAACAACAGCATTAACGGCAACAGCCAGCGTAACGTCATAATATAATGTTCCGGTTGAAAATACCGGTTCAGTGTGGCGTTTTTTTTTACTGCTGTAAAGCATGCCCGCTAAAACTAGAGTAAGCAACAAAGTGGTAAGAAAAAGGGCAGCCAAGGCTGCCCACTTTTAACTATAAGTTACTGATTAAGCTTGTAACTCTTGCTCGGTGAACACATCGGCAAACAGCGGGCTGGTTAAGTAGCGCTCAGCTGCGCTGGCCAGAATAACCACGATGTTTTTGCCGGCGTTTTCTGGTTTGGCGGCCAGGCGCTGGGCGGCCACTAACGCTGCACCAGAGGAAATACCGGCCAGAATGCCTTCTTCGCGCATTAAACGGTGCGCCGCGGCTATGGCTTCGTCGCTGGTTACCTGCTCCACGCTGTCTACCAGTTCAAGATCCAGGTTGCCCGGAATAAAGCCGGCACCAATGCCCTGAATTTTATGCGGGCCAGGCTTTAGCTCTTCACCGGCTTTGGCTTGGGTGATCACCGGTGACTCGGCCGGCTCAACTGCAACGCTTAACAGTGGTAGCTTTTTCTCCAGCTTTAAGTAACGGCTAACACCGGTAATGGTACCGCCGGTGCCGACACCGGCAACGAAAATATCCACTTTACCGTCTAAGTCATTAAAAATTTCCGGGCCTGTAGTGTCAAAGTGAATTTGCGGGTTAGCCGGGTTTTCAAACTGGCCTAAAATAAGATACTTAGACGGGTTTGACGCCTGAATTTCTTTAGCCTTTTCAATGGCGCCTTTCATGCCTTTTGGCCCTTCAGTCAGCACCAGCTTGGCCCCTAAGGCTTTTAACAGCTTGCGCCGCTCCAGGCTCATGGTGGCCGGCATGGTCAGCGTGAGTTTATAACCGCGGCTGGCAGCGACAAAGGCCAGCGCTATACCGGTGTTGCCTGAGGTTGGCTCAACCAGCTCAACATCTTTGGTCAGTAAGCCTTTTTTCTCGGCGTCCCAAATCAGTGCTGCGCCCAAGCGGCACTTCACGCTAAAGCTGGGGTTACGGGCTTCAATTTTGGCGTACACATTAGCACCGCCTTCAATAGTCCGGTTTAATTTGACCAGCGGGGTGCGGCCGATAGACAATGAGTTGTCTGCATAGACGTTTGCCATAAAAAAACTCCGTTTACGATAAATTGGTTATAAGAATACGCTGGCGCCGTAAAAGTTAAAGTAGCTTTTGGCTATATGATATTACGTTTCACCACAAGGGTGCACGGCGTTAACACTAAGCATAGAGGGTAGTAATGGCCTTTGTAAGTACCGACAATTATATAGTGTCAGATGAGCTGGCGCTGGCGGTGAACGCTGCCGTGACACTGGAAAAACCACTGCTGATAAAAGGTGAGCCTGGCACCGGTAAAACCCGGCTGGCCGAAGAGCTGGCGCAGAGTTTAGATACTGAGCTTATTCAGTGGCATATTAAATCGACCACCAAGGCGCAGCATGGCTTGTATGAATATGATGCGGTGTCGCGCTTGCGCGACAGTCAGCTCGGTAGCGACAAGGTGCAGGATATTAACAACTACATTCGCCCCGGCAAATTATGGCAGGCGTTTACTGCTGCCAAACGTCCGGTGCTGCTGATAGACGAGATAGACAAAGCCGATATTGAGTTTCCCAATGATTTGCTGCACGAGCTGGACCGGATGGCGTTTTATGTGCACGAAACCGGCGAGCAGGTCAGCGCCACTGAGCGGCCGATCGTCATTATTACCTCCAATAACGAAAAAGAGCTGCCAGATGCGTTTTTACGCCGCTGCTTTTTTCACTATATCCGTTTTCCTGATGCCGACACCTTAAGGGCAATAGTGGCGGTGCATTTTCCGCATATTCAGCCGCAGCTGTTAAGCACAGCGTTGGAAGTGTTTTTTGAGCTGCGCGAGCTGCCGGGGTTAAAGAAAAAACCGTCGACGTCAGAGCTGCTGGACTGGTTAAAGTTATTGCTGGCCGAAGATATTCCGGCCGAAGTATTAACCGACAAGCAGCAAAAAGGCGGCTTAATGCCGATGTTTGGCGCTTTACTTAAAAACGAGCAGGATGTGGCCCTGGTAGAGAAACTGGCGTTTTTGGCGAAAAGACAGGGCAGATAGTGGCAAACGTTAAATTGATAAAGCGGGTTCTGTGTTGCCTCCTGGCTCGACTGCAATACTCCTTTGGGCTCGTCGCAGCAACTCGCTGCGGCTGGCGCCTGCGCTCAGACACTCTGCACCGACCAAAACGAGTTTCCAGTCTCACCCGGGTATATGAGCACGTTTTATGCTAATTGACTTCTTTTTTACGCTGCGCAAATACGGCTTAAAAACCAGCATCACCGAACTGCTGGACTTACTTAATGCGCTAAAACAGCAGGTGATTTTCGCTGACACCGAAGCCTTTTATCAGCTGTCACGACTTTGCCTGGTAAAAGATGAAACCCAGTACGATAAATTCGACCGGGCTTTTGCTGAGTATTTTGCCGGCGTGGCACAGGTGGATATTGCTGCCAGTATACCGCCGGACTGGTTAGTGCCCGAGGTGCTGCGTAAGCTTAGCGACGAAGACAAAGCCAAACTACAAGCGTTAGGTGGGCTGGATAAACTGCTTGAAACCCTGCGCCAGCGTTTGGCCGAGCAGCAAAAAAAGCACAGTGGTGGGAATAAATGGATTGGTACCGGCGGCACTTCACCCTTTGGCGCTTATGGTTATAACCCCGAGGGCGTGCGGATTGGCCAGCAGGGCAGTGGGGCACGGCGCGCGGTAAAAGTGTGGGATAAACGTGAGTTTAAAGATTTAGACAGCGATAGTGAACTTAACAACCGCAGCATTAAACTGGCGCTAAAGCAGCTGCGTAAATTTGCCCGTAGCGGCGCTGAAACTGAACTGGATTTACAGGGCACTATTCAGGCCACCTCCGAGCAAGCGGGCTGGCTGGACTTGCGCTTTATGCGTGAGCGGCATAATGCGATTAAATTGCTGGTGTTTTTTGATGTCGGCGGCTCGATGGACGATCATATCGAGCAGTGTCAAAAACTGTTTGCCGCGGTAAAAACCGAGTTTAAACATCTGGAGTTTTTCTACTTTCATAACTGTGTGTACGAGGGGGTCTGGCGCGATAATAAACGCCGCTATACCGAGCAGATTAAAACCGACGACATTATTCATACCTATGGCAGCGACTATAAGCTGATTTTTGTCGGCGATGCCACTATGGGCCCGTACGAAATAGAATATCCCGGGGGCAGTGTAGAGCACTTTAATGAAGTGCCGGGCAAAGTCTGGCTGCAGCGCTTGTTAGCGCAGTATCCCAAAGCCGTATGGTTAAACCCCCAGCCACAGCAGTGGTGGCAGCATTATTATTCGATTGGCATTATTGCGCAGTTAATGCAACAGCGTATGTTCGCGCTGACGCTGGATGGGTTAACTGCTGCCATTAAGAGTTTGTTGTAAAAGGAGTTGTTGTGAGCATTGTGACACCACCTGCTTTATCTGAAAGTGTGATGGCTAAGCACAGCCTGGCGCTGTCTCAGCTGGTTGTGCAGCCGCTGTTTGACGCAGCCAAAAAACGCGTTGCGCTGGAGCTGATGCAGCATAGCCACAGCTGCGTCAGGCCGCTGGTGCTGGATAGCAGCGATGCTGCGATACTGCAACAGCAGTGTCAGCAACTGGCAGATTACCTGACCAGCTATAACTGCCGGTTGCTGCTTAGTGTCAGCCTGCCATTAGTGTTGGCCCGGCGCTCATTGGCACCGCTACCGGCCAGTAAAGTGATGCTGGCTATTGCCGGTAAGGCAGCAGATAGCGCAGCTCTTCGCGCAGCACTTGGCCATTACAAGACACTGGGCTTTAGTATTTTACTGGATGACACGCCGGACGGCAGCTTAAGCGCCGATCTGCTGGCACTGGCCAGTATAGTGCGGATTGATATGGCGTATACCGGCCTGGAAGACTTTCAGCGTCATCAGGCACAGTATGGCCGCGATGGCCTGATCTGGCTGGCAACGAAGGTGGAAACCGAGGCGCTGTTCACCTTGGTTAAAACGCTGGGCTGTCAGTGGTTTCAGGGCTATTTTTTGCCTGATAAGCTCACTGTTGATGGCAAAACACTAGAGCCCAGTGCACTAAAACTGGCTGAGATTATTGGCTGTTTATTTGTCGATGAGCCGGATATTAATCAGCTGGCGACCTTGCTGGCTGACGAGCCGGCAATCGTGATGGGTTTACTGAAACTGGCCAACAGCCCGCTGTACCGTAAAACCCGCGCCGTAAACTCGGTAAAAGAGGTGGTTACCCGGCTTGGCCTGACATTGGCACGCAAATGGCTGTTAAGCTACGCTGTACTGTCGGGTACTAACGCGGCGGCAGCTATTATGGTGCTGGCTCGGGCGCACACCATGGCGCGTATTGCCGAAAGCTGGCAGCTTAGCACACAGACACAGCAGCAGTATTTTCTGGCTGGTGTTATCTCGGGTACCGACAGGCTGTTCGGCATCGACAGTAGCGCTTTTTTACGCCGTTTGCATGTCAGTTACACCATTAAACAGGCGCTGCAACAACAAAGCGGCCAGATGGCACAGGCGCTTGAGCTGACACTGCAGCTGGAGCGCAGCTGTGCACTGGGGCAGGGCCTGGAACCACGCTGCCAGCCGTATCTGCCGCTATACCAGGACGAACTGGCACAGGTGCAGCAGCGGCTGGCACAGGCGGGGTGTTAAGTGGTTACTCTGCCACTGACGCCCATAAGTCATACTCATCCGCTTCTTCCACCACGGCATCGATAATATCGCCGGGTTTTACGCTGGTTAAGCCGTTTAAGTACACCGCGCCGTCAATTTCCGGCGCGTCGGCAAAGCTGCGGCCGATAGCGCCTTCTTCGTCCACTTCGTCAATCAGCACTTTAATGGTTTTGCCAATTTTGGCCTGCAGCCTGGCGCTGCTGATAGCCTGCTGGGTTTGCATAAAACGGTGATAACGCTCTTCCATTACCTCTGCCGGTACCGGATCGGGCAGCTCGTTGGCTTTGGCGCCCTCAACCGGGCTGTATTTAAAGCAGCCAACGCGATCAAGCTGGGCTTCTTTTAGCCAGTCGAGCAGCATTTGGAAGTCTTCTTCGGTCTCGCCCGGGAAGCCGACAATAAAGGTTGAGCGGATGGTCAGCTCGGGGCAGATCTCACGCCATTTTTTGATGCGCTCCAGTACACGCTCAGCCTGGCCGGGGCGTTTCATCAGCTTTAAAATACGCGGGCTGGCATGTTGAAACGGAATGTCCAGGTAAGGCAGTACCTTGCCTTGTGCCATCAGCGGGATAATGTCGTCCACGTGTGGGTAGGGGTAAACATAGTGCAGGCGCACCCAGATCCCCATATCGCCCAGCGCTTCGCACAGCGATTGCATAGAGGTTTTTACCGGTGAGCCGTTCCAAAAGCCGGTGCGGTGTTTTACATCGACGCCATAGGCGCTGGTGTCCTGTGAAATAATAAGCAATTCTTTTACGCCGGCATTTTTTAACCGCTGTGCTTCATCTAACACTTCACCCACCGGCCGGCTAACTAAGTCGCCACGCATTGACGGAATAATGCAGAAGGTGCAGCGGTGGTTACAGCCTTCAGATATTTTTAAGTAAGCATAGTGCTTAGGCGTTAACTTAACGCCATGGTCCGGCACCAGCATAGTGAAAGGGTCATACTTAGGCTTAGGTACAAACTCATGCACCTGTTTTAATACGTTTTCGTAAGAGTGTGGGCCGGTAATACCCAATACATTCGGGTGTACTTCACGTATTTCATCTTCGCGCGCACCTAAACAGCCGGTTACGATAACTTTGCCGTTTTCAGCTAAGGCTTCACCGATGGTTTCCAGCGATTCCTGTACTGCGCTGTCAATAAAACCGCAGGTATTAACAATGACCAGTTCAGCATCATCGTAGGTTGGCACTATGTTGTAACCTTCGCTTTTAAGCTGGGTAAGAATACGTTCAGAGTCGACCAGGTTTTTCGGACAACCAAGGCTGACAAAGCCGATAGTATTGCCTTTGCCACTACCGGTTTTAGCCTCAGCTGCAAGGCTTTTGGCTGGCGTATCCAGCGTGGTGGTTTGTGTCGGGTCAAAGGTCTGAACTGTCATAGTATCTCTTGAATTGGGCTGGGCCTGAAAAAAGTCGGCGGATTATACCTGAATACGCATAAAGATACAGAGCCAGCTGCGCAAAAAATAAACAGATGTTGGTAGGGTTGCATTATGCCCGTGTCAGCACATTAACGCATTAATACGATAGCGGCGCAGATTGCGAATTACGCCGTAAAAGATAGCCTGCCAGCTGCAGCTTCTTGCGCAGGGAGAACCGCGGTGTGAAGAACTGTTGCAGCAGTAGTGTTTTAATGTCCTGTCGCAACTGTGATGTCAGACTTGTATCCTGCTGTTGGCCACATTGCAGGCTGTAAAAAAGATAGGCGAGGTTTAACAGTAAAATTTTGCGCCATTGTTGCGGTAGGTCCGGATATAACTGAGCGCGGCATAACCCCGTGTAAAACTGCTGCAGCTGTTGTTGCTGCGTCAACGATACATTAAATGAAGCACTGGCAGCATGCTCGCGGTAGCCGTACAGCGGCAGGCGCAAATGGTGCAGGGTGTTTGCCCGTTGATACAAGGTGGGGATTGCCATGACGTCTTCACAGAAACCGATGCCTGGCTCAAAGCGAAAATCCGGCGCAATGGCTTTGCGGTATATTCTCAGCCACGGAAACCAGCGGTTGGATTGAAACACCGCAGGCGCTACGTGTTTTACCTGATGATAGCCTGCTTTGTGCTGTAAATAGCGGGGTTTAACTGTGGGTGGCTGGGAGATATCGTTAAAGCGTTTAAAGCCTATTTCGATAAGATCAGGCTGATGCCCGGTAATAACCCGGAGCACTTGCGTGATATAACCGGGTAGTAGCAGATCGTCAGCATCCACAAAGCCAACATACCGGCCTGTACTGTGTGCGATACCCAGATTTCTGGCCACACTTACGCCGCTGTTTAGCTGACTCAACAGCATATAACATTCTGGCCAAACAGATCTGGCAATATGGCGTTGCGCTACTGCCAAACTGCTATCCGTTGCGCCGTCACAGACTAACACCAGTTGTACCTGAGCGGTCAGCTGTGTTTCAACCGACATCAATAATTGGTCCAAATAGTCTGCCGTATTATAAAACGGGACGACAAGGGATAACAAAACCTGCGATTGCATATATACCACCTGGCAACTTAGCGCGAAGCAGCTAGTTTATCAGGGGCTATAACAGATAAAGTAGAGCTTTTACAGTTAGTTACCAATAGTCACAAAGCAGGTCTTTTCTGTAAAAAGTAAAACGCCGGGTTTAATGCCCGGCGTTTTACACTACGCGCTAAACTTTATACGGCATCGCACCCAGATAATCTTTTTTACCTACATCGACACCATTGTGACGCAAAATGGCGTAGGCGGTGGTGATATGGAAATACAAATTAGGGATGACATGCTGGATCAAGAATTCGTAACCCGTTAGATATTTACCTTCCCAGCGTGGCTGAGTGATTTTTTGCGTGGCGGACTGGCTGAAATCAGCCTCGGTAAAGCTGGCCAGATAGGCTACTGTATCACTGATGCGCTGCTGTAATTGCGCTAAGGTGGTTTCGTCATCGGCATGCTTGGGGGCACTGTCAGTTTTACCGGTTAGGCGTGCTACGCCTAATTTGGCTGTGTCGCAGGCAATTTGCACCTGGCGGATAAGATGAAACTGATCCGGTGCTAAACGCGCATTCAGTAAAACGGCAACATCCACTTTTTTTGTTGCGGCAAAACTGGCGCCTTTGTTAAGGATGGCGCTTAAATTTTGCAGCATTTTGCTAAATTGCACTACGGTAATATCGTAAAACATAGTCTGTCCTCCGGGGTAATAAAACAAATACAAACCCAGATTTGGGGGGCTGCTGCTATTTTCGCAATGGCGGCACCAAAAAATATAGCGCTGCCATGGCAAAATATTAATGCTGCTTGTTGTGAGCCAACTTGTACAGAACGGGCAGTAACTGCCCGTTTGGTATGATTACCGTTATTATGCCGCCTGTAATTATTTTTTGGGGATGATATTTATGCTTCTGGCGCTATGTTTTTGGTTGGGGTATAAGCCAGCAGGCGCAGGGCATTAAACACGACAATCAGTGTTGAACCTTCATGTACAGCCACCGCAGCACCGATGCCCAGCCCCATTATGGTTGCTGGCACCAGTAATGCTACGACACCAAGGCTGACAAATACATTCTGCAGAATAATGCGGCGGGTACGACGGCTTAAATCTACCGCAAAAGGCAGATGGCGCAGGTCGTCTGCCATCAGGGCAACATCTGCGGTTTCCAGTGCAACATCAGAGCCGGCGGCGCCCATGGCAATGCCGACACTGGCATTCGCCATAGCCGGTGCATCATTAACACCATCACCCACCATCGCAACCTGGGTTGTTTCGCGTAATTTACGGATAGCAGTGACTTTATCCTGTGGCATTAAATCGCCCCAGGCTTCATCCAGGCCAACCTCTTTTGCCACAGCTTCTGCAACCTGCTGGTTATCACCGGAGATCATAATCATTCTTGAGATACCCAGCTGCCGTAAGGTCGCTAACGCAGCTTTAGCGGCAGGGCGGGGGGTATCCATCAGGCCGATAGCGCCTAAATCGCGCTCTCCGTGGCGTATTGCCATAACAGTACGGCCATTGTTACGCAAAGCATTAATGGCTTCTGTTGTCTGCGGGTTTAGTGGTGCGATAGCTTGACCGGTTTCTTCATTACCAAACATCTTGGCTTTGCCAATCCAGACCGTTTTTCCATCCAGTTGTGCACTTACTCCCAAACCGGCATAGCTTTGCAGGTTTTCTGCCTGGGCTGGTTCTTTACCGGCCAGCCGTTTGCGACCATCACGGGTGATTGCTGCGGCCAGCGGGTGGTCACTCAACGCTTCTACTGCAACGGCTACACGCAGCAGTTCTTCTTCTGATACACCTTGTGCCACAACAATATCGGTAATATGCGGGCGGCCTTCAGTCAGCGTGCCGGTTTTATCAAACGCCATGGCGGTTAGTGCGCCCAGCTCTTCCAATGGTGCGCCGCCTTTAATTAATACGCCGCCACGGGCTGCTCTGGCAATACCGGATAATACGGCACTGGGGGTGGCAATGGCCAGTGCACAGGGGCTGGCGGCAACCAGTACCGCCATGGCACGGTAAAAACTATCGCGGAAAGGCTCGTCAATAACGACCCAGGCAAACAGCAATATCACGACCAGTCCCAGTACGGCGGGCACAAAAATACGCTCGAATTTATCGGTAAAGCGTTGAGTAGGGGACTTGCGTATCTCTGCTTCGCTCACCATCTTGACCACACGGGCCAGAGCGGAATCGCTGGAGCGGCTGGTCACTTCTATCTCAATGGCTCCGCCACCATTTATGGTACCGGCGAACACTTTGCTGGCAGCTTCTATAGAATCCGGGCGCTTGCGGGCAAACTCCGGATCATCAACCGGGTGTTTATCAACCGGAATACTTTCCCCGGTAACCGGCGCCTGGTTAATGCTGCTGGTGCCTTTAATCAGAAAACCGTCTGCAGGCAGGCGTTCGTTGGGGCGAACGACCACAATATCGCCCACTTCCAATGCTTCTACCGGAATTTCCAGCAGTTGCTCATTACGGCGAACCATCGCTGTTTTAGGGGCCAGCTCCGCCAGTGCTTCGATAGCCCGTTTAGCTCTGCCCATGGCGTAGTGTTCCAGCGCATGTCCCAGACTAAACAAGAACAATAACAAGGCACCTTCAGCCCAGGCACCCAAAGCAGCCGCACCAGCCGCCGCAACCAGCATCAAGGTGTCAATTTCAAAACGTTTATGGCGAAGGTTTTCAATGGCTTCACGCAGGGTAAAAAAGCCACCGAAAAAATAGGCGCTAAGGTAACAGATAAAAGGTAGCCAGGCAGGCGTACTTGCTGACACTTTACCGATAATAAAACCAGCCGCCAGCATAAAACCACTGGCAAGTGCGAACAAAAGCTCTGTATTGGCGCCTAAAAAACCGGCATGTGAATGGGGTTCTGTCTCAGAATGAGAGTGATCTTTATGTTTATCGCTCATATCGGCTCCTTACATCTCACTTTTATACTATACCCCAGTATAGTAGTTGCTGTTTTGGGTAGGATCAATTGCTGAGCAGATTTTATTTATACGCTGATAGAGCATTCTGGCACTGGCTAAACAATTCAAGTTGTGTTTCTCGCATCGTGGTTTGTACGTTAAATATTGCCAGCAGGGTATGAAAAAGGTTGTCGTGGCTGGCTTTCTGTTCTGTCTGCTGCTGTATACATGAGGTGTTTACCTTTTGACCTGTGATGTAGTTTTCGGACATCCACCATAGCAGTGGTATATGTGTCTGAGCTGTGGGAGCCATCCAGTACGGTAGCCCATGCAGGTAAATGCCATTTTCGCCCAGAGATTCCCCATGATCTGAAACATATAGCATGGCGGTTTGATAGTCCTTGGCCGCTGACAACTGCTTGATAACGGTAGCCAGCAACTGGTCGGTTGCAATAATGCTGTTATCATACGCATTGATCACATCTTGCTGTGAACACAACTGTAGTTGCTTGTTTTGACATTCCGGCACAAAAGCTTTGTCGGTTATTGCACTGCGCCGGTAATACTCCGGGCCATGACTGCCCAGTTGATGAAGCACGATCAGGCGATCTTTTGGGGCGGTATTAGCCTTGCTAAGGTAAACCGGTAGCCGCTCGGTGAGTACACTGTCCAGACACTGGCCTCTGTCACAGCTGGAGTGATTTTGTTGCTCAAATAAAAACTCTGACGGTACGCGGTCGCACACGCCTTTGCAGCCTGAGTTATTATCAAGCCAAGACACTTCAACACCGGCGTGTTGCAGTATATCCAGAACATTACTGCTGTTTTTGGCAGTGCTTTCTATATAGTCAGTACGCGACAGAGCCGAAAACATACAAGGTAAAGAGTGAGCCGTAGCCGTACCGCATGATGACGCTTGTTTAAAGCTATATACAGGCAGTGCACTGAGCAGTGGGGTGGTATTTCTGACATAACCATTTAGCCCAAAGTGATCGGCTCTGGCTGTTTCTCCGACCACCAAAACAATCAGCTTGGGTTTTGTCGAGGACGTTGCCGCAGGTAGCTGTTTGGCATCGAGACCAAGCTGATTAAAACTGACCGGAAATGCCGTTTTACGGATGTTATTGGCCAACGATACGGTGGCTGACAGGGTGCTGACGGGCAGTGCCAGATAACGTACTTCGCGGAAGTTGCGAAAAAAAGGCGCTAACTGTGAGTAATTGATTGTAACAATACTGAGCAGCGTTAGTATAATCAGCAGTATTGCCGCCAGCCAGTGCAGTAAAAAGCGTTTGTTGCGCACTATTTTGGTTCGGATAACGGTAACCGCCAGCAATGGAAACAGCATCAGCTTGGTTAATTGCCACAACATCCCGCCAGACAACAACCCTTGTGCTTCAGCCGGATCGGTTTCCAGTGCATTTTGCAGCATACTTTTATCAATGACGACACCGTAACTGGTATTAAAATACAGTGCGGTTGAGCCCAGCAGAAACAGCAATAAAAATACCGGCTTTTGTACAGGCCGGAAGCTGAACAAGGTGAGTAACAGAAAATTCAGTAAGAATAATAATGATACAAGACTGAGTTGCAATGAATACTGGCCTGCTGCCCTGGCTTGTATGGCATCGAAAAAGGGCGTGTTCAGTAGTAGGGTCATTGCCAAAGCGCCGACAAAAGCAAACCAGAGCGGATGCCATAGTGGCGAGCTATGGTTAAATGCTATGGTTTGCCGGGGCAGGGGTACTGTTTGCAAATGTGCGGTGGGCGTTAGGTCTGACATAAGCTTTCCATAATCTACTGATATGCAACGCAGCTTATGGGGCGGTGCTTAAGAAATGCTTAAATTCCTGTGGATCCTTAACAAACTATTGCTGCTACCTATAGCAGAAAGCCCTTTAAGGGCTTTCACAAGGGATATCATCGTTGTATTTACGTTCACGATACAGGTAAGAAGGAAGTTGTACCTGTGCTAAAGCCTGCTGTTGTTGCAAGGGACTTACCGCTTCTTCAGAGAGCGTTAATTGCTGGTGTTCACGATTATAGTTGGCACTAACCGCCTTACCATCGGGTTTCAGAATAGTAAGTTTATCCTCTGTCATCAGGGCAAACAGATTGTCAAACTGTATCAGAGCCCGCCCAGAACTGGTACTGTCCAGCAACAGATCACGTCCCGTCATCGGGTGACAGGACGATATCCCAGCCATGCTAAGCAGAGTGGGAGCCAGATCAATCTGACTACTTAAGGTTGTGAGTACTTCAGGCTGAGTGTCTGCGCCCAGAATTAGTCCTGGAATGCGAAACTTTTCCACCGGGATCAGGTTACTGCCATAGACCCTGTTATCATGATCTGCTACTACCAGAAACAGCGTATCCTGCCAATAAGGGCTTTTCATTGCTTGCTCAAAAAAGCGGCCCATTGACCAGTCTGCATATTTCACTGCATTGTAAGCCGTATTTTTAGGCTCTTGGTATAGTGAAATCCGGCCGTCCGGGAATTCGAAAGGTTCATGATTGCTAGAGGAAAATATCAGGCTGAAAAACGGTTGCTGCTGTTGATGCAGGGCCAATAACTGCTGATGTGCAGTTCTGAACAAGTCTTCATCGCTGGCTCCCCAACTACCTACCAGCACCGGATTATTGATTTTAGGTAAATCCACAATCTCCTGAAAACCATTGCCGGTAAAAAAGCTACGCATATTATCAAAGTGTGCTTCGCCACCATAAATAAACTGAGTGTGGTAGCCCTGTTTTTTTAAGATGGATGCCAGAGTGGTAAAACCTTGCTGACTGTTTGACAGCTTTACCGTGCTTTGGGCCGGTGTCGGCATAAAGCCGGCAACAACCGCTTCAATACCGCGTACTGAGCGAGTACCGGTAGCATACAGATTGTCAAACCAGATGCCTTGCTGTTTCAGCTGTTCCAGCTCTGGAGTGACCGGTGCGCCGCCAAGTGATTCAACAAAGGTGGCGCCCTGGCTTTCCATCAACACTATTACTATGTTCAGCGGTTTATTACGCTGTTTTACGGCTTGTTGCCAGTGTAAGGTTGGGTATTCTGCATTATTAAAATCATATTGCTGCAGCCAGGGCCAGTTAAGGCTTAAATTCAGCATTTGTGTCTCTGGCAGTTTACCGTACATTTCGCTGGAACGGGCTTCATGTTTGAGGTTATACAAGGCAAATAAAACCGAATAGCCCGAGTTGATGACCAGAGAATTCACCATAGCATCAGAGGTAATTGCAAACAGCGCCGGGTTAGCAGGGCGGTGTGCTGTAGTGGAACGGATGCCGGCAAATACCATAAAAACCACCAGGGGCCACAGTAGTAAATGCTGGCGCAGTGGCCATACTTGCAATGTGTGCTTCGGTAGCCTTAGCGCCCGGTGCAGCAGTAGAGCGGCTGCGACAGTTAACACGGTTCCTGCCACCAGTGGCAATCGGAAGCCATGCCATAAGGTAGAGAAAACTTCTTTCGGGTATTTCAGATACTCAATGTACAAGCGGTTTGGCCGTATATCGTATTGCTGAATAAAGGCGGGGGTGGATAGTTCGATAAATGCAATAAGGATTAAACCCGTCAGACACCACCAATAGCTAAAACGAAACCAGCTGTGCTGTAATCCGGGACGCGCCCAGCACAGCGATAACAGAACGGGTATTGCAGACCAGATACAAAGTAGAATCAGGTCGGCCCGAATCCCCTGCAGGAATATCATGCCCAATTGGCCCGTAGGCGCTACCCTGTCATATAGCCATAGCACCAGACCAAGCCGGGCCGCACTTAATAGTACCAACCCGATAAGAATCATACGTAGTAAGTAGGTGTAGGGACCGCATGTTATTTGTCGTAATACCGGGAATTTTACTGCAGAAACTTTAGTCATAGAGGCTCGCCGTACTGCCAGATAGAGTGGCTGCAAGGCTAACGAACAATGCTTAAGACTTTCTTAAGACTGTGCTTTTATACTGTTATCTCCAATCATAGGGGGGTATATGAAATCAGAGGCTAAAGGGGTTAAACGGATCATGCTGGCCGGAGTCAATTCGTGGCAAGGGCTGGCCAGTAGCTGGAGATCAGAAGCGGCAATACGGCAGGAAATTATCTTATTACTGGTATTGCTACCTGTAGCCTTGTGGGTTGATGTATCTGCGGCCGAGCGTGCGCTATTGTTATTGAGTGCATTATTGATTCTGATCGTGGAGCTATTAAATACCGGCATTGAAGTGGTGGTGGATCGCATTGGCAGTGAATATCACGAGCTAAGCGGTAAAGCGAAAGATATTGGGTCGGCAGCTGTATTAATAACGCTCGTTGCCAGTGCCGCCGTCTGGTTATGTATTTTGCTCTAAGCTAGCTGGAAAAAGCCTTTATGAGATTGTTACTGGTTGAAGATGATAGCCTGCTTGCGCAGGGGTTAATTACTGCATTATCACGTATGCATTACCGGACAGAACACTGTATTACCGGTTCGCAAGCCATAGTGGCAGCAACCAGTAGCGGGTTTGATGTGATTATTCTGGATCTGGGGTTGCCAGACGGGTTGGCATTACATGTAATTAAAACCTTACGGGCTAAAAAGGTTACAACACCTATTCTGGTGCTGACGGCATGGGATCATCTTGAAACCAAGGTTGAGGCATTAAATGCCGGCGCTGATGATTATGTGCTGAAACCCTGCGATAGCAGAGAAATTGAGGCCCGTTTAAGAGTCTTACTGCGGCGTTATCAGCAACGACAGCAGGACATCCTGACTTGTCAGGAAGTAGAAATGAATATGCAGCAGCATCTTTGCCGCTATCAGGGGCGGGATATAGTACTGACTTTACGTGAGTTTTTGATCCTGAAAGAGTTTATGCTACATCCGGATAAAATTCTGAGTAGACAGTATCTGGATGAACTCAGTTCGGGCTGGACAGGCGAAACAGAAAGTAACTCCATAGAGGTGCATATTCATAATATCCGTAAAAAAACTACAGCATCGCTGATAAAAACGGTCAGAGGCGTCGGTTATATGCTGGTGAGTCATCGTGAAAATTAATAGTATCCGCCGGATGCTGTTGCTCAGTGTTAATGCGGTTATCCTGTTAATGTTACTGATTACCAGCCTGAACACATGGTTTAATGTTCATCATGAAATTGACGAGTTATTTGATGCACAGCTGGCACAGTATGCACGGTTAATTCGTCATTTAATGGTAGAGCCCAATACTCCCCTGACTGCAGATAGTAATCACGCCATTGAAATGCCATTTTTACTGGATGATGGTATAGAGCATACTGCAGCAGCAGAACGGTATTCCGAGGGGCATAAATACGAAAGTAAAATTGCAGTTCAGGTCTGGCATGAAAATGGTCAACTGTTAATCCGTTCCGGTAATGTCGGCAAAACGCCATTGTTGCCCAAACAGTCAGGTTTTCATGAGATCCGGCATAATCAATACCTGTGGATTGGCTTTAGCTTATATGTGCCTGATGAAAAAGCCTGGATCTTTACTGCGCAACGGGAAGATGTTCGGGACGAGTTAAGCTGGCATTTAACACTGAATCAGTTGTTACCGCTGGGGATAGCGATATTGCCGATAATGTTACTTGTGTGGCTGGCTGTGGAATGGGGCACGAAGCCGGTACGGGAATTATCGGAAAAGCTGGCAGAAACCAACCCTACTGAATTACAACCTGTTGAGATGCCGTTACCACGAGAGTTAAAGCCATTCAAGGACGCTGTGAATAAACTTATGGCTGAGTTAAAAGCTTATCTTAAAAAAGAGAAAATGTTTATTGCAAATGTATCCCATGAGCTGAGAACGCCACTTAGCATTTTGCAAGTGCATACCGATAATCTGGAAAATGCGACCGATATTAAGGAACAACACACAGCAATACAGGCCATAGGCAAAAGCACACGCCGTCTGGCACACCTGGTTAAGCAGTTAATGGAAACAGAAAAACTGGAACATAGTATTGTACTGCAATATCAGGCAATTCAGCTTCTTAGGTTAACAGAGGATGCTCTGGCATCAATAGATTTTCAGCTAATTGACCGCGTAATCTGGGTGGTCGATATACCAAAACAACTGCAAGTACGGGTCGATCCTACATTATTTCAGGCCGCATTGCGTAATTTATTGGACAATGCGGCTAAGTATGCGCCTGCTCAAAGTGAGGTCAGTATCAAGGCGCGTATAGAACAGCACGCTGTAGTGATAAGTGTGAGTAATGCAATTAATGGTGATATTACGCTTGAGCTAGCCCGATTGGGAGAGCGATTTTTCCGGAGTTATGGTCATCAGGATGTTGCAGGCGTCGGCCTTGGATTATCGATTACCCGTAAAATTGTTCACTTACACGGCGGAAAGTTAGTTTTTTCACAAGACATAACCGGACGTTTTGTAACAGAGCTCTTTTTGCTACAAACAACATAAAATAAGAGACAGCTTTTATAGCTACAGACTTGAGAAAGATTAAAACTGACTATACTATAGGGGAGTATAGTTACGGAGTACGGTATGACTCATTCAATTACTAATAAACCCAAGTTACTGACGCGGGTACGGCGGATTAAAGGTCAGGTTGAAGGGCTGGAAAAACAGCTGCTGGCCGAAGGTGATTGTAGTAAAGTACTACAGCAAATTGCGGCGGTGCGAGGTGCTATTAATGGCCTAATGACTGAGATACTGGAACACCATATTCGTGATCATCTGGCAGGCGATAACCTGGAGCCTTTACAGCGCGACTCGGATGTAGAACAGGTTATTAGTGTATTGCGCTCGTACCTTAAAAGCTAACTTGGTTAAATTAGTAAGGCGGTCATTATTTTGATAAGCAACTACGCACTGACTAAAACACCACTAAGCAGAATGTTGATGGCATTACTGCTGGTGGTGCAATTGTTATGCGTAGTTTCCAGCGCTTTCGCTGTTGAACATTCTGCTGATGATATTCATCATCAAATATCATGGTCTGACACCAGTACGGTTGTAGCCGCAGAACAATCATCATTAACTGATACCTCACTTCATGCAGTTTGCGACCATTGTAGTCATTGCCATGCCGCACATATTGGCTTGTTTAAACCAGCTCCGGCTTTGCCGGTAATTGGTAATGAATTGCTGGTGTCTTACTTAAATTATCTACCCTCTTCCCCTAAACGAAGCATTTACCGCCCACCCATCAGCTGATTCTGTTTTTTTGGTTTTTACATTACCTATAACAGGATTTTGCTATGTTCTTAAAAATGAATTGCAAACGCTTTGCTGCGTTTGGTTTGCTGGCTGCCAGTAGCATTTTGCTGCATCAGGCGGTAGCAGCTGAACCTGCAACAGCAGATTTAACGCTGCAACAGGCAGCAAAACGGGTATTACAACAACATCCGCAATTACAGGTATTTGACTGGCGCTTGAAAGCGGCGTCGGGTCAGCAGCAATTAGCGGAACTTACACCTGGTTATGAGCTGGGCGTGCAGGCTGATAATGCCTTTGGTACTGGTGATATGTCGGGTGTTAAAAGCCTCGAAGTTACGGTGTCGTTGTCTTCCGTTATTGAGCTTGGCGATAAGCGCCAGGCCCGGATGGCGGTGTCCAGTGCAAATCAGGGATTATTGCTGGCGCAGCGCCAGGCCGCGAGCCTGGATTTACTGGGCGAGCTGACCCAGCGTTTTGTAACTGTGCTGACATTGCAGCAAAAAACGGCGCTGGCGGCACAAACCGTCAGTATGACTGAGCAGGCTTTAACGCTGGTGACGCAGCGGGTGCAGCGTGGTGCAGCACCGGAGGCCGAGCAACTAAGGGCGAAAGTGGCCTTTAAGCAAGCACAGTTGCAGCATGGCTTACTGCAAACCGAGCTGGATAGCAGCAAGTTGGCGCTGGTCAGTTTATGGGGGGCGGAACAAGCCGATTTTAATCAGGTTAGTGGTGATTTATTTCAGCTGGCGCAAAGCCCATCCTTTCAAACACTTTATCAACAAGTGCTGGCAACCCCCACCGTGGAGGTTTTTGCAGCCCGGCAACGCTTGCGTGATGCTGAGCTGACACTGGCGCAAAGTCAGTCGGCGGGTGATGTACGCTGGCAGATTGGCGCCATGCGCTCACAGGAAAGCCGTGATTTTGGCTTGGTTGCCGGTGTGTCGGTGCCCTTGTTCAGTAAACAGCGTAATCAGGGTGCGATAACTGCGGCGCAGGCAGAGTCTCAGGCGGAACAGTTTGAAAAAGAAACCGCCTTGCTGGATTTACGCGCCCGCTTATATCAGGCATGGCAAACTCACCGTTACAGCAGTATGGCTGTGAAAGATATGCAGCGCGATATTTTGCCGGTGCTGGAGCAGGCACTACAACAAACTGAAGACGCATACCGCCGTGGCCGTTATGGCTATGCAGAGTGGATTTCTGCTCGTCAGGCACTACAGGACGCTCAGCTTGAGTTGGTTAACGCTGCCAGTACCGCATTGAGTAATCAGGTACTGATTGAACAGCTTGCCGGTGTGGCGCTTGCGGCATCACCTCTGGCGATAAAGACACCCACTCAGCTTATCACTACTGAATCAGGATCTTCCAAATGAAATATTCCGCGTTATTCCTTGCATTACTGATCGCTCAGGGTATGGCTGTTGCACCTGCTCAGGCCGGGCCGGGCCACAGCCATGATGAAAAACCGAAAACTGAGCAAACAAACGGCGTTCATGCCCATGATGATGATAAGCAGCATGGCAGCGACCATGATGATGATCACGATGAAGCCGCAACGATTGATGCCGACATGGCAAAAAGGGTAGGGATTGAAGTGGCGACGGCAGGTGCCGGCACCATTGAACGCCATATTCCGTTATACGGTGAGCTTGTCATCCCACCTAACCGTCAGGCACAGGTGCGAGCCCGTTTTCCTGGCATGATTACCCAGATAAAGCCTGCAGTTGGCGACACAGTGAAAAAAGGTGAGGTGCTGGCGTTGGTTGAATCCAATGACAGCCTGCGCACTTATCCGGTAACGGCACCGATAGCCGGAGCGTTGTTGCAACAGTATGCCAGCCAGGGCGAATACACAGCTGGTGAAACGTTATTTTCACTGGCAGACAGCAGCATATTGTGGGCTGAGCTGAAAGTATTCCCAGCGGCAATGGATGAGATAAAAACCGGTTTGCCGGTGCATATTGAAGCTCGCGGTGGCATGGTTGATAGTCAGATAAGCCATATTTTGCCTGCCTCCGGCCAGCCTTATGTATTGGCGCGGGTTGCACTGGATAACAGCAACGGCCATTTTTCTGCCGGAGAGCGGGTCAATGCGCTGGTGGATGCTGAAATCATAGATGTTTCTCTGGTGATAGATAACAAGGCCTTACAGGATCTGGAAGGTAAGCAGGTGGTGTTTGTGCGCGAAGGCAACCGCTATGAACCGCGACCACTGCAGCTAGGCCGCACCGATGGGCGCTTTACTGAAGTGCTGTCTGGTCTGCATGCTGCTGAAGAGTATGTGGTGGTAAATAGTTATCTGATTAAGGCTGAGATCGAAAAAGCCGGCGCAGCTCACGAACACTAAAATTTGCCTGGCTGCGCTTTGGTTCTGCGGCGTTAAAAACCGGCTCAGCATGCTCATTTACCGCATGTAAACTGCGCTGCTTCGCCCGTTCTTGCCTTGCGTAACCTTTGCTGGCTCAGGCAGATGAAAAGGAGATAAACATGATTGAAGCTATCGTTCGTTTCTCAATTGAGCGACGGTATCTGATGCTGGGCCTGATCTTGTTACTGATTGGCGCCGGGCTGTGGAGTTACCAGCGATTACCTATCGATGCAGTACCTGATATTACCAACGTACAGGTGCAAATTAACACTGAAGCGCCCGGCTATTCACCTTTGGAGGCCGAACAACGGATTACCTTTGTGGTGGAAACGGCGCTTTATGGTTTGCCAAAACTAAAATATACCCGTTCGTTGTCACGTTACGGGCTGTCACAGGTAACGGTGGTGTTTGAAGAAGGCACCGACATTTATTTTGCCCGTAACCTGCTTAATGAGCGGCTTGGCAGTATCAAGAATGCGCTGCCAGCCGGGCTGGAACCACAAATGGGCCCCATTGCTACTGGCCTGGGTGAAATATTTGTTTATACCGTCGATGTTAAACCCGGCGCTACTGATGCAAATGGCAAACCGCTGGATGCCATGTATTTGCGTGAAGTACAGGACTGGATTATCAAACCGCAACTGGCGCAAGTGCCCGGTGTGGTTGAGGTTAATACCATCGGTGGTTATGACAAGCAGTACCATGTGATGCCTGATCCGGCAAAAATGCTGGCCATGGGTATTACGTTGCCGCAACTGTCAGAAGCACTGCTTAGCAATAATGCTAACCGTGGGGCAGGTTACATTGAGCGTAATGGCCAGCAATTACTGGTACGTTCGCCCAGCCAGCTCAGTACTATCAGTAGTATTGAAAATGTGGTGGTGGCGTTAAATGGCTCAGTACCTATCCGGATAAAAGATGTGGCAGAAGTTGGGCTTGGCAAAGAGTTACGTACCGGTGCCGCCACCCGTGACGGCCACGAAACCGTAATGGGTACGGTGATGATGCTGCTGGGTGAAAACTCGCGGACCGTTGCCCGTGATGCTGCTCAAAAGCTGGAAGAGATAAAAGCTTCACTGCCGGAAAATGTGATTGTTGAAGCGGTATATGACCGTACCACGCTGGTAGATAAAACCATTGCGACTGTGCAAAAAAATCTGCTGGAAGGCGCATTACTGGTCATTGTGGTGCTGTTTGTGTTGCTGGGTAATATCCGTGCGGCACTGATTACCGCTGCCGTAATCCCGCTGGCAATGCTGGCCACCATTACCGGTATGGTGCAGCAAGGCGTATCAGCTAACTTGATGAGCCTGGGAGCGCTGGATTTTGGCCTGATTGTCGATGGTGCGGTGATTATTGTCGAAAACTGTATCCGGCGCTTAGGAATGGCACAACACCAAAATGGTGGCTTGCTGGCACTGCGCGAACGCTTAAACGTGGTGTTTGCTGCAACGACCGAAGTGATTAAACCCAGTTTGTTTGGGGTAGCGATTATCACGGTAGTGTATATCCCAATTTTTGCCCTGACCGGCGTTGAAGGCAAAATGTTTCACCCAATGGCCGCTACGGTAGTAATGGCATTACTGGCCGCTATGGTGCTGTCACTGACCATTGTTCCTGCTGCCGTTGCCGTGTTTATGAGCGGTAAAATCAACGAACAGGAAAGCCGGGTTATTGTGGCTGCAAAATCACTGTATCGTCCGGTGTTGCATGCCGTAATCAAGCTGCGTTTGCTGGTTGCTGGCTTGGCAACGCTGCTGGTCGCGGTTTGTTTATGGCTTGCCACCTCCATGGGATCGGAATTTATCCCGCAATTGGATGAAGGCGATATTGCCCTGCACGCGATGCGGGTAACCGGTACCGGGCTGGAGCAGTCAGTTGCAATGCAGGAAGTACTGGAGCAACGGATTAAGCAATTTCCGGAAGTTGATAAGGTTTTTGCCAAAATTGGTACGCCGGAGGTAGCAACTGATCCGATGCCGCCGAACGTTGCAGACAACTTTGTTATTTTAAAACCGCGTAGCGAATGGCCGGATCCAAGTAAAACCAAAGCGGCGCTGGTAGCTGAAATGGAGCAAGCACTGGAACAACTGCCTGGCAATAATTATGAGTTTACCCAGCCGATTCAGATGCGTTTTAACGAGCTGATTTCTGGTGTGCGTTCGGATGTGGGCATTAAAGTGTTTGGTGATGACCTAGATGTGCTGTTAAGCGTAGCAAACAGCATTGAGCAGGTTGCCAACAGTATTAGCGGCGCGGCTGATGTGAAAACAGAACAGGTATCCGGTTTACCGGTACTGTCGGTAATGCCAAAGCTAACGGCTTTATCGCGTTACGGACTAACAGTCAGCCAGTTTCAGGATTTCATCGCCATGTCGATTGGTGGCGAAGAGGCAGGGCTAATCTACGAGGGTGATCGGCGGTTTCAGCTAATAGTACGTTTACCGGAGCAAATCCGCAGTGATATTGATAACCTGTCATGGCTACCTATTCCAACGCCGGATGGGGGCTATGTACCGCTAAATGAAATTGCTACGCTGGATATTCAACCAGCACCGGCACAAATCAGCCGCGAAAACGGTAAGCGCCGTATTGTGGTATCGGCTAATGTGCGCGAGCGCGATCTGGGTAGCTTTGTTGCCGAGCTGAAACAGCGGATTAGTACCGACGTCAGCCTGCCCGCTGGTTACTGGCTGGATTATGGCGGTACTTTTGAGCAATTAGAATCCGCCAGTAAACGGCTGGCAATCGTAGTGCCGGTAACCTTATTGCTGATTATCGCCTTGTTGGTGATGGCATTTAACTCGCTCAAAGATGCGTTAATTATCTTTACCGGTGTGCCACTGGCACTGACGGGGGGCGTACTGGCACTGTGGCTACGTGATATGCCGTTGTCTATTTCAGCCGGTGTCGGCTTTATTGCCTTGTCTGGTGTTGCGGTGCTGAACGGTCTGGTAATGGTATCGTTTATGCGCCAGCTGTGGCAGGAACAAGGCGATTTACTGTATGCCGTGGTTGAAGGCGCGTTGATCCGGTTACGTCCGGTATTGATGACAGCACTGGTGGCGAGCCTGGGCTTTGTACCTATGGCAGTAAATACCGGTACCGGAGCTGAAGTGCAGCGACCATTGGCTACTGTGGTAATAGGCGGCATTATTTCTGCTACCTTACTGACGCTAGTGGTATTGCCAGCGTTGTATCATGCCTGGCATAGCAAAAAGTCCTGACATTTGCCAAAAAATGCCCCCGTATTAAACGGGGGCATTTTACAGATAACGCCAGCAATTAAGCGCGAGGCAAATCAAACGCTTAACGATATTTGCGCGCTGCTTTACGTTTTCTCTCGGCTTCACGCTCGGCCTTTTCTTTCGCTTTTGCTGCTTCTTCGGCCTTGGCGTCTATTTGTTCCTGGCTCACCATTTCTGGTGTTTCCAGGGTGATAGGGCCCAAATTACCGGCACGTAGCTCGGTAATTAAGATGCTGCCGGCCTTTTCCAAATCTACTATGCCGCCTTTACGCATGGCGCCACGTTTCTGGCCGATGGCATCCATCAGGGCTAAATCGTTTTCTGGCAGCTCGGTTAAACCAAAGCGCTGCATAACGGCGTCCGGGTAGGCCTTAAGCAGGTAGTCGGCAGCAAACATGGCAATGTCGGCGTAGTCGAACACCGTATCTTTAATAGCGCCGGTGACCGCTAAGCGATAGCCGCAGGTTGGCGGGCTCAGTTTGGGCCATAAAAAGCCGGGTGTGTCGGTTAAAATGACGTTGTTATCCAGCTTAATACGCTGCTGCATCTTGGTGACACCGGCTTCGTTACCGGTTTTGGCAATAGTGCGCCCGGCAAGGGTGTTAATTAGGGTAGATTTACCCACATTAGGAATGCCCATTATCATGGCACGAGCCCCACGTATATCTAAGTTGCGCTCGGGTAGCATCTCATTACACAGTTGCAGCAGGGCACGGATCTGCTCGGGGTTTTGCTGGCTTATCGGTATGGCTTTAATGCCAGACTGGCTGTCAAAGTGCGCAACCCAGCGCGCGGTTAGTGCAGGGTCGGCCAGATCAGCTTTGTTTAACACCTTGATACAGGGGGTGCCCCGGCGTAGCTGCGGCACCAGCGGGTTCTCACTGGAAAACGGAATGCGAGCATCCAACATTTCGATAATAATATCGACCTGCGGCATGACTTCGGCAATTTCTTTGCGGGCCTTATGCATATGGCCCGGGAACCAGTTAATTGACATCCGTTACTACCTATAACCAAGCAAAAGAGTACGCAGCGGCGTTAAGCCAAGCACAGGGCCACTGCAAAAGTGGCCGCTATCATAGCCTAAAACACCTGCGGGATGTTAGTGCAGGACAAACTGGTAAAAGCTTAACACCGATAACGGCGCCAACAGGGCCGAATAGCAGGCGACACCGGGTAAGCGGATAATACCCAGGTTGCGGAATAACAATAATAACTGAAACAAACCCAGTAATGGCGGTAACAGCGTGATCCAGACACTGCCGGCCAGTGATGGCAACAACCAACTGAGTAGCGGGTTGCAGCTGCTGGCAACCACTAACAACGCCAATAACAGTAAATACTGCTTCGGAGTAAACTCCGGTATTGGGGTTAAATCGTCCATAATGCTCTGCGAAATAAAATCACTGTAGGGAAATATATAAAAATAACATCCTGTTTACCCGTACAGTTTTGTTTAAAAATGTAATGACGCGGCAAGCTTAGGCAGTTGCCATCGTTTTGGCAATGCCTTTGTCATAATTTTATTACTCTGTTAGCACTTGTTGCTCAAATTTTGTTCCGGTATCGGGTTGTGGTGGCTCATAACGGCGAATTTGCAGCACTATACCCAGGTACGGATGATCCAGATAATGCACTTCACCACTGATCACCCGCCGGCTTTGCCGTACATAAATGGTGTTAAGTTTATCCTGGCCTGGTAGGCGCAGGTTAAATTCGGTGTTAACAAACAGATAGTGGTCCAGATGCAGTTTAAATAAGCCATCTAACTGCCATACCTGATCCGGTAATTGGTTAGCGGTCAGTACAGAGTCGGCACTGATACTGTCAAGCTGGCTGTTTTGTGCCGCCGGCAATTGGCTATTGGCCTGTAATTGTTGCAGCAGCAGCTCGATATTGCCCAGCATTTCATCTTGTCTGCTGTCATCGGCTGCCACTAACGGCATTGTGGCATCGAGCGGGCTGACAAGCGCCGGTGTTATAGTGGTTGCCAGCGGTTGGCCCCAGTAATCAAATTGCTGGCTGTAATTGGTGCCGGCAAACCAGCGGCTGGCAATGGCGCGCCGCTCTGATACCGGTGCCTGGCGCCAGGCAGTGTGCAGTAAAATCTGGTTACCGGGCAGCCGTCTTATCTTGCTGGCAATGTCGCTAAACTGCAGTGCTGCGGCATCGGCCAGGTAAGGGCTGTTACGGTGCTCGCCGCTGCCGGTAATTACCGCTGCCAACTGCTGTGGATAGGGCAGTGTGGTATTGAGCACCCGCTGCTGCATAACATGGCTTAGCTGCCAGGGTTGTGGCTGCGGCTCAATAATGCACAAGGAGCGGGGCATGGCCCGTGGTAACAGCAGGCTGTGTTGTAGCATTAGGCTGAACGGCTCGACGGCTGGCTGCTGGCACAGTGGTAAATCCGTTAACAGCGCACTGATATCAGCTTGCAATAATGGCGTGAGCAGATCATAGGCCCGGCCCGGTTTAACCGGCGTGACCGGCGCGCTAAAGTGCTCCTTGAGCGCTGCAGGTGGCGTTTGGCTGAAGATCAACATTTCTACTTCAAACCAGCGCTGTTCCTGCGCACTCAGTGTGCTGCTAACCAGGGAGGTTAACGCCAGTGCCAGCCAGGCCCGGCGGCGCACAGCGCCTTTGATTGCTGTTATCATTTCGCTACCTTATGTTTGGTAAAATCGATAAGCATATTGGCTATCAGGCTCAGACGCTCGCTGCCATCGTTAGAGGCAATAGCAAAACGCAGCTTCTGGCCACCTTCCAGTTTAAATACCCGCGATTGTTTTTGAATCAGCTCAATAATATAAGCTGGCGATACCGCCGTTTTGTCGCCAAATTCTACCACACCACCTTTACTGTTGGCTTCTATCCGCCTGATGCCCAGTTGCTCGGCCTGTAATTTAAACTCGGCAATGGCCACCAGGTTCTTCGCCGCATCGGGCAGTAAACCAAAACGGTCGATAAGCTCTACCTGCACTTCGTCCAGCTCTTCGCTGCTTCTGGCTGAGGCCAGTTTTTTATAACAGGACAGCCGCAGGTTAACATCCGGAATATAGCTGTCGGGCAGCAGCGCCGGGATGCGCAGTTCAATTTCGGTTTGCTGGCTTAGCATGGCATCCAGGCTGGGCTCGCGGCCGTTTTTCAGCGCCTGCACGGCCTGCTCCAGCATGTCCATGTAAAGGCTAAAGCCAACCGATTCTATCTGGCCGCTTTGCTCATCGCCCAACAGCTCGCCGGCACCGCGTATTTCCAAATCGTGGGTGGCCAGGGCAAAGCCGGCGCCTAAATCTTCCAGGCTGGCGATGGCTTCCAGCCGCTTTTCTGCATCTTTGGTTAGCCGCTTCGGCGGTGGTGTTAGTAAGTAAGCATAAGCCTGATGGTGTGAGCGGCCAACCCGGCCGCGCAGCTGATGTAGCTGCGCCAGGCCAAAATTATCGGCGCGGTTAATAATAATGGTATTGGCAGTTGGCACGTCGATACCGGTTTCAATAATGGTAGAGCACAGCAGCACATTAAAGCGCTGATGGTAAAAATCAGCCATGATTTGCTCAAGTTCGCGCTCACGCATCTGGCCGTGAGCTATGCCGATAATCGCCTCGGGCAACAGCTCGGCTAAATCTGCTGCGGTTTTCTCAATGGTGGCAACGTCATTGTGTAAAAAATATACCTGGCCGCCGCGCAGAATTTCGCGCATTACCGCTTCGCGGATAAGCCCGACCTCGTATTCACGCACAAAGGTTTTCACTGCCAGCCGGCGTGCCGGTGGGGTGGCAATAATAGATAAGTCACGCATGCCCGACATAGACATATTCAGCGTGCGCGGAATCGGCGTGGCGGTTAGCGTTAGAATGTCGATATTGGCGCGCAGTGCTTTAATTTTCTCTTTTTGCCGCACACCAAAGCGGTGCTCTTCATCAACAATCAACAGGCCGAGATCTTTCAGAGTGATATCGTCCTGTAACAGCTTATGGGTGCCAATTAAAATATCCACTTTACCGCTTTGCGCATCGTCCAAAATGGCTTTTTGCGCTTTGGCGCTGATAAAGCGTGACAATACTTCAACCCGTACCGGCCAGTTGGCAAAACGATCTTTAAAGTTTTCATAATGTTGTTGCGCCAAAAGCGTAGTAGGTACCAGGATCGCCACCTGTTTGCCATCATTTACCGCGACAAAGGCGGCGCGCATCGCCACTTCGGTTTTACCAAAGCCAACATCACCGCACACCAGCCGATCCATTGGCTGCGGGCTTTGCATATCACGCAGCACGGCATCAATGGCATCTTGCTGATCGGCGGTTTCTTCAAACGGAAAGCTGTCGGCAAAGGCCAGGTATTGCTCCTCGTCCAGCTTAAAGGCATAACCCTGATGGGCGGCGCGCTGGGCGTAAACATCCAGTAGCTCGGCGGCGACATCGCGCACTTTTTCTGCCGCTTTGCGCCGTGATTTCTCCCAGGCATCGTTACCCAGTTTATGCAGCGGGGCATGTTCGGCATCACTGCCGCTGTAGCGGCTAAGTAAATGCAGGGAACTTACCGGTACATAAAGTTTGCTGCTGCCGGCGTATTCAATGGTGACGAACTCGGCGCTGATGCCACCGGCATCCAGTAGCTGCAGGCCCTGATAACGGCCAATACCATGCTGTAAATGTACTACCGGCTGGCCGATATTCAGCTCGGCCAGATTACGGATGATGGTATCACTGGATATTTGCTGGCTGCGTTTGCGCCGCCGGCGCTGGCTGATTTTCTGGCCAAACAGCTCGTTTTCGCTGATAAGCGCGAGCGGGGCAGGCTCAAGCAACCAGGCGCCTTGCTCCAGCGCGCCTATCACTATGCCAACATCGGCGTCGCTTTGCTCGAAAGCGGTTAAATCAGTAAACTGGCTGATATGCATGCCGGCTTTGTGTAAAAGCTGCAGCAGGCTTTCACGGCGGCCTTCACTTTCAACAAAAAACACGGCCCGGCCGCGCTGCTGTTTTAACTGTAGAATAAATTGCTGCAGCGCCTGCAGCGGGTGGCTCAGCTGATGGTTAACGCTAAGGTCCGGCAGCTTGGCCAGTCGCAGATTACCCTGACCGGCTTTGACGCTAAGTTCGGCCTGGCTTAAGCGGATGCGGCTATAACTTTTGATGCCGGCGAATAAGTGGTCGACTGATAAATACAGCTCTGCCGGTGGCAGAATAGGCCGCAGTAAATCGATAGCCCTGTCATCATAACGGCGTTTCAGCTCTTGCCAGAATTTGTCTGCGCTGTGCTGAATATCGCCCAGCAGCAGGCAGCGGCAATCCTTTGGCAGATAATCAAATAAGCTGGCGGTTTTTTCGGTAAACAGGGGCAGGTAGTATTCAATACCGGCCGGTAATACGCCCTGGCTAACCTGCTGATACAAGGATTCTTTTTCTGTACGGGCGTTAAAACGGGCACGATAGGCCAGACGAAAACGCTCTATAGCGGCGCTGTCGGTGGGAAATTCATGCGCCGGTAACAGCTCTATGGCATCAACCTGTGCCAGGCTGCGCTGGTTGTCCGGGTCAAAGGTGCGGATGCCGTCCACTTCATCGTCGAAAAAGTCGATGCGATAGGGCGTGCTGGCGCCCATCGGGTATAAATCGACGATAGAGCCGCGGACAGAAAACTCGCCATGCTCCATCACCTGCTCAACTGCACGGTAACCCACCTCGACCAGACGGCGCTTTAGTGCGGCTAAATCGACCTGTTGCCCTTTAGCAATTAAAAAACTGTACTGGGCTAAATAATCCGGATGACACAACCGCAGCAGTAAGGTGCTGACCGGCACGATCACCAGGCCTTGTTTTAGCGTAGGTAACTGGTGCAGGGTTTTTAACCGCTGCGAAATAATGTCCTGATGCGGTGAAAACACATCATAAGGCAGGGTTTCCCAGTCTGGCAGGCTAAGCAGCGGGCAGTTGCTGTGTTTGTTAAACACAGCAAGCTCCTGCTCCAGACGCAGGGCGCTTGGGGTATCGGGCACCAGCAACAGATAAACACCGCGTTGTTGTGATAACAGCTGTGCGATAGCCAGCGGCAGCGCCGCACCTTGCAGATTGCCCCAGTGCAGCTGGTCGGCGGGCTGTTTAATCTGCGGTAAATTGACAATCAGATCCATGTAAAACGAGTAACCTTAATGCTAAGAGGCCGGCTGCTAACCTTGCGTTTGCTGCTGGCGCCGTTGGGCGTGTTGTTTTAGTAAACGTGACTGCTGATGCAGGCTGGCGCGCACTATCAGCTCGCGATCTTCTTCGCGGATACGGGAAAACACCAGTGTGACCTGCCATTTGTCCTGCTGTGGCTGGCACGACAATACCTGGCCGTAGCAAAACACCGCACCGTCGTTGTTATCTAAAAACAATTTAATTTCAACAACCTGTAATGTATCCATCGGGCTGTCGGCCAGATAACTGCAGCCGCTACCGCCGTAGCTCAGGCTGGTGTAACGGTGGGCGTCGTTATCTTGCTGGCGCAATACGTAGTGCAGTAATAAATCGATCTTTCTGGCTTGCTGCTGCAGATAATTGGCCAGCTCTTCGGCCAGCTCGCCCAGCCGGTTTAATGAGCGCAGTGCTGAGCTATTTAAGCTGTTAGCCTCGCTCGCCAGCAGAAATGGCGGCGGTATGGCGTTTAACAGGGCGGCTTCATCTGGCAGTGGGCCGGGTATAGGGCGTATATTCAGGCTGATACTGTGCTCAACACTGAAATAATCCTGATAGGCATCTGCTAACTGCTCAAGTGTTAACTCACTCATGCTGTGACCTTCGTAAGTTGCTTGTCACCACTGACAATTATCTCTATGATCGGCGTCACTTTACCATCTAACGCAGGCCTTGTCCTGAATATTAGGATGCCGTTGCCAGTCAGTTTAACTATCGGCCTTCGCTACAGCCAAAGCCGCAAAGGCAATGCCTTTATCTCGTTTATCACGCTGTTCTCACTGGCCGGCATTTTTCTTGGCGTTATGGCCTTGACTATTGTCAGCTCGGTGATGAATGGCTTTGAAGGTGAGCTGAAAAAACGTATTCTGGGCGTGATCCCGCATATTGTGGTTACCGCGCCGACAGCGTACGACAGCTGGCAGGCGCCGTTACTTACGCAGCGTCAGATACAACAAATTACCCCGTTTTTACAAGCCGAGGCGTTGGTGCAATCGCCCCGTCAGCTCACTGGTGTGCTGCTGCAGGGGGTGCAAACCGATGCTTTACCGGCCTTTATGCAACAAGCCTTGCTGTTGGGCGATTGGACGGAGTTTTCCCGCCAGCGCTATGCTGTCATTTTAGGCCGTGGTTTGGCCGAGCAGCTAGAGGTGTCGGTGGGTGATCAGGTGCGTTTTATGTTGCCGCAGGCCGGCAGTTATACGCCAATGGGCTGGGTGCCACGCCAGCGCTTATTTGTCGTGGCCGGTATTTTGGAAACCGGCTCGGACGTAGATAAGCTGATTGCGCTAACGAATTTGGCCGATTTAACCCGTTTACTCGGCAGCCAGCGCGAGCATGCGCAGTGGCGGCTAAGTTTAACCGAGCCTTTTGCTGCACCTGCTATTGCGGCGCAGCTGGCAACAGATAGCAAGTTAACGGTGCAGGACTGGCGGCAAAGCCACGGCAAGCTGTTTTCGGCCGTTGCGATGGAAAAAGCCATGATGTGGCTGATGTTACTGCTGATAGTAGCGGTCGCAGCCTTCAATATTGTCTCGGCGCTGGTGATGATGGTTACCGATAAACAAGCCGAAATTGCCATTTTAAAAACCCTGGGGATGAATGATCGCCAGCTGTTTAATGTGTTTGCGGTGCAGGGCTTAGTGAACGGTGTGCTGGGCGCTATGGGGGGGGTACTGGCCGGTATTTTATTGTGCTGGCAGCTTAACCCTATTATGGCGCTGTTTGGCTTGCAACTGGCACCCGGCGTAGCGCTGCCGGTCGACATCCGTTTTTCGCAGTTAGCGTTAATTTTAGTAAGCGCCATAGGTTTGACCTTGCTGGCGGTATGGTATCCGGCCAGACGGGCGGTAAGTATTAATCCGGCGGAAATTTTACGTGATGAATAAGGTTCTTCAGGCAAGCAAGCTGTGTAAAAGTTACCGTGATGGCCAGCAGGTCACGCAGGTATTACATGGCGTTGATTTAGCGGTGGATAGCGGCCAGATGCTGGCGCTGGTGGGCAGCTCAGGCTCGGGTAAAAGTACCTTGCTGCATATTCTGGGCACCTTGGATCAGGCTGACAGTGGCAACCTGTTGTTGTTGGGCCAGGACGTAGCACGCCTGAGCGGTGCTGAAAAAGCCCGTTTACGTAACGGGCAACTGGGTTTTATTTATCAGTTTCACCATTTGTTGATGGATTTTAGCGCAGTAGAAAACGTTGCCATGCCGCTGTTAATTCGTGGCCTTAACGCCACTGAAGCAAAAAAGCGTGCCGCCCAGATGCTGGAGCGGGTAGCGCTGTCGCACCGCTTAACGCACAGGCCGGCTGAGCTGAGCGGTGGTGAGCGCCAGCGGGTAGCCATCGCCAGGGCGTTAGTCGGTGAGCCGGCACTGGTGCTGGCGGATGAGCCAACCGGCAACCTGGATCAGCACACTGCTGAGACTGTGTATCAGTTATTACGCAGTTTAAACCGTGATTTAGGCACCAGTTTTATCGTGGTCACGCATGATTTGGCGCTGGCCTCCAAGCTGGATAGCTATCAGCTGATGCGCGATGGCCACCTGGAGCGCGCACATGGCTAATCTGGCCTGGCAGCTGGCAAAACGTTACCGTAACACCCGCCATAGCAGTGGTTTTATCCGGTTTATTTCTGCCAGCTCTACCTGCGGTATCGCTCTGGGTGTCGCGGTGTTGATCCTGGCGTTATCGGTGATGAACGGCTTTGAACTGGCGTTAAAACAGCGCTTATTGTCGGTTATTCCCCATATTGAGCTGGAAGCAGTGCAGCAGCGCATTAGCGACTGGCCGCGCAAGCAACAGGCATTTAGCAGGGTAAATGGCGTAGAGGCGGTGGCGCCTTATATTAAAACCAACGGCATGCTGCGCTTTGCCAATCAGGTAAAGGCGGCTGAGGTGCGCGGTATAGTGCTGGATGCTGAGCGGCAGCTTAGTGATTTTGCCAGTTATGTCAGCGCCGGTAGTTTGCAAAGCCTGAATGACAACGAAGTGGTGTTAGGCCAGGGTATTGCTGATGCGCTTGGCGTCAGTGTCGGCCAGCAGGT
>NZ_BAFK01000026.1 GCF_000296695.1 Rheinheimera nanhaiensis E407-8 | reverse complement strand
GGAGGGGAAAACCCCGCCACACCGGCCGGGCCAGAGCGCCAAAGCCCCAGCTCAGCGCGCTGCGTAGCCGTTAACTGGTTATCGCTGACAGCGCCCTCGTTCAGGGCGCTTTGCAACCACTGCGCGGTCGCCAGACGCCCCTGCTGGCGCTGCTGCAGTTGCAGCGCATGCGCCAGCGCAGCGGTATCACCCAAGCGGGCGCCCTGACGAAACCAGTGCAGTGCAGCGTCTAACTCGGCATTGGCCAGCCGCTGTGTCGCCAGACGCATGGCCGCGGCAGGCTCGGTTTGCGCGCGCTGCATTAAGGTGTTGCTATCGTCCGCTGGCGGCTGACAGGCTGTCAGCAATACAAATGCAAAAAAGCCGGTAAACCGGCTTTTTAAATAGGGTACGCTAAATGCACTAGGGCTCGTCATAACCGCTATCACTGGTGTTTTCACCACGTAAACGGGCCATTTCCAGCCGGGCATAACGGTGTTCAACAAATTCAAACACATTGGTCGCCAGCACTTGCTTGTAGTAATTAAGTGCTTGCTCTGACCTGCCCTGGCTGTCATGCCATTTTGCCAGGTAAAAATACACTTCACATAAGCGTTCGGCTAACAGCTGATTGCTCGACACATCCTGCATCACACTGACTAACAGCGCTTGCTCGCTCAGCTCGCCGGCAAAAAAGCGCACCAGATTGGTAGACCACTCATTACTATCAAGATTTTGCAGCTGCACCGTTAACTGCGCAGTAGCCTGCTCAATTGACAGCTCGCTTTGCGCCAGATACAGCCAGATCACGCGATAGGCATCAGCCGGTTTTAGTGCTAAAAAGCGTTCAAAATCAGGAATAGCCAGTTCAGTCTTACCGGCGTAATACAGCGCAATACCGCGGTTTAAATAAGCAAACTCATGCTCTGGCGCCAGCTCTAAGGCTGAATCGAAAGCTTCATATGCGGCATCAAATTCGCCGTTCACCGTGTGGTGAATACCCACGAAGTTGTACGCATCGGCCATATCAGGCTTTAAGCGCAGTGCACGCATAAAATCGAGCCGCGCTAATGAGCGCAAACCGACGCTGTCGTACATTACCCCACGGTCATAGTACAACTGTGCCGACTGCTCTTCTGATAACTCAGCGCGGTACAGAATTTCGCTTAAACGGGCAATGGCCAGTTCAGTGCGGTAAGACACCGCCAGCGGCTCGGGAATAAGCCAGCTGGCAGCAGGCGGCTGTGCAGCACAGCCGGCCAACACTGTTGCCAGCAGCGCCAGAGGCGCTGCGCGGCGTAACAGCTTATTAGGCATTAGCTTCAGCATTGGCCGACTCAGTAGCAGGTTTAGCATTTGCTTCCTTGATACTTAAACGTACGCGGCCTTGCTTGTCTACTTCCAGTACTTTTACTTTCACTTTCTGGCCCAGGGTTAAGTGCTCAGACACATTGTTAACCCGCTCGTCAGAAATTTGCGAAATATGCACCAGACCGTCTTTACCCGGCAGTACATTAACAAAGGCACCGAAGTCGACAATACGTACTACTTCACCGTCATACACTGCACCCACTTCAATCTCAGCGGTAATCGCATTGATCTTGTCGATCGCAATTTGCGCTGCTTTGGCGGTGGTGGCGGCAATCTTGATGCTGCCATCATCTTCCAGCTCGATAGTGGTACCGGACTCTTCGGTGATCTGACGGATCACTGCGCCACCTTTACCGATAACTTCGCGGATTTTCTCCGGGTTAATCTTCATGGTGTAAATACGCGGTGCGTATTCAGACATCTCTTCGCGGTGACCGCTGATGGCCTGATCCATCACGTTCAGAATGTGTAAACGGGCGGCTTTGGCTTGCTTCAGAGCAATCTGCATGATTTCTTTGGTGATACCGTCAATTTTGATATCCATCTGCAGTGCTGTGATACCTTCGGCAGTACCGGCCACTTTAAAGTCCATGTCGCCTAAGTGATCTTCATCACCTAAGATGTCTGACAATACGACGAAATCATCGCCTTCTTTTACCAGACCCATAGCTATACCCGCTACAGAGGCTTTAATTGGCACGCCGGCATCCATCAGCGCTAAGGACGAGCCACAGACTGATGCCATAGAGCTTGAGCCGTTTGATTCAGTAATTTCAGATACCACCCGCACTGTGTACGGGAAGTCATTGAAATCTGGCATAACGGCCTGTACACCACGCTTGGCCAGACGACCATGACCGATTTCACGGCGCTTAGGTGAGCCTATCATGCCGGTCTCGCCCACTGAGTACGGTGGGAAGTTATAGTGCAGCATAAAGGTGTCAGTTTTGGCGCTTAATAAGTCATCTACCGTCTGGGCATCGCGGGCGGTACCTAAGGTCGCGGTAACCAACGCCTGGGTTTCACCACGGGTAAACAGCGCTGAACCATGGGTACGTGGCAGTACACCGGTCATTACGCTTAAACCACGGATCATTTCCGGGTCACGGCCGTCAATACGCGGCTCGCCTTTAGTGATGCGGCCACGCACCACTTTTGATTCCAGATTATGGAAAATCTCGCCTACTTCTAACAGGTCCAGCTTGTCGTCTTCGCCAAGCTCTGCAGTTAACTTTTCAATTAACGCCGCTTTAATCTCGCCGATGCGCTCATAGCGTTTGGCTTTTTCGGTGATACGGTAAGCATCACCTAAATCAGCTTTAGCCAGCGCTTCAATTTTCTCAATCAGTGCAACGTTCTTCTCTGGCGCCTGCCAGTTCCAGGCTGGCTTAGCGGCCTGAGCGGCAAACTCATTGATCGCAGCGATAGCCGTTTGCATTTGCTCATGGCCATACACCACAGCACCTAACATCACATCTTCTGACAGGATGCCGGCTTCAGATTCAACCATCAGTACCGCACCAGCCGTACCGGCTACCACTAAGTCGAGCTTCGAGCTTTTCAGCTCGTCTTCTGATGGGTTCAGTACATACTGGTTATTGATATAACCAACACGGGCTGCACCTATAGGGCCGCTAAACGGAATACCTGAAATAGCCAGTGCTGCTGAGGTACCAATAAGCGCAACGATATCCGGTTGAATTTCTGGCTGTACTGAAACTACAGTAGCCACAACCTGCACTTCGTTGGTGAAACCTTCCGGGAATAATGGCCGGATTGGGCGGTCAATTAACCGGGCAATCAGCGTTTCGCCTTCAGACGGGCGACCTTCACGCTTAAAGAAACCGCCTGGAATACGGCCGGCGGCATACATTTTTTCCTGATAATTTACCGTTAACGGGAAGAAATCCTGGCCGGGTTTGGCTTCTTTCTTACCCACTACCGTTACTAAAACTGACGTATCACCCAGGCTGGCCAGCACAGCGGCATCTGCCTGACGGGCGATAACGCCGGTTTCTAAGGTGAAAGTGTGTTGGCCGAACGGGAATGATTTTACGATGGGAGTCACGTGTTTGTTTCCTTTACTTAATCGCCTAATTGCGATGTCATTTTTGTCATTTAATACGGTGCTAGTATACTCTGTAACCAAAGCACAAAGATAGTTCAGTAATAGGGTTACTTTGGCGAAAAATTAGTCTGATGTATAAAAAAAGGGGCTTAAAGCCCCTTTTTAACAAAATGCGAATTAACGGCGTAAGCCTAAACGCTCGATCAGTGTAGCGTAACGGCTCTGATCTTTACCTTTTAAGTAATCCAGCAGCTTACGACGCTGACTTACCATACGCAGCAGACCGCGGCGTGAGTGGAAGTCATGCTTGTGCTGAGCAAAGTGACCTTGCAGGTGGTTGATAGACGCAGTCAACAGAGCAACTTGTACTTCTGGTGAACCGGTATCGCCTTGCTTAACAGCGAAGTCAGCAACGATTTTTGCTTTTTCAGCAGCGCTTAAAGACATATTTAACTCCAAATGTGAGTGAACTAAAGTCAGGGAATTGCCGATCACTCATCCAGCAAGCCCAAAAAACGGCGCGATTATACCATTTTGCCATTTATTTACAACTGCTTTGCTGGCTCAACCGGCTTAGCTGGCGGCAGTATTGAGTAACCGGCGCGAACTGAGCACACCGTCAACAACCTGACCGATACCAAAAAAGCGGCCATCTGCGCCATGCAGTTTAATGGCGACGGTATCGCTGTGTGCGACCTGGCAGCTTTGGCCGTGTTGCAGCCGCTGCTGTTGGGCCTCGCTTAGCGCAATAGCGGCCATATCGGCAATACCGGCATCCATTGGCAGTAATAACGCATCCATTGGCGAGAAATCACCACTTTGGTGACACTGCCCGGCCAAGGCGTCCAATTGTGCTGGCGTTACCATTTGCGCAGCTACAAAAGGGCCAACCTGAGTGCGGTGCAAACGGGCAACGTGGGCACCACAGCCTAAGGCTTCGCCTAAATCGTCAATCAGGGTGCGGATATAAGTGCCCTTTGAGCAGTGCACAATAAAATCGGCGCTGTCGCCCTGGTTTGCCAGCAGTGCAAAGCGGAATATGCTAATGGGCCTGGCTTCACGCGGCACTGCAATACCCTGGCGGGCATAGCGGTATAACGGTTGACCCTGATATTTCAGTGCCGAGAACATGGTTGGCACCTGCAAAATATCGCCACGAAACGCCTGCATTGCCTGCAGCAGCTGCGCTTCACTATGCAATACCGGCTTTTCGCTTATCACCTCGCCTTCAGCGTCACTGGTGCTGGTACGCACCCCAAAACGGGCAGTGACCAGATAGGTTTTGTCGGTGTCGAGCAAAAACTGGCTGAATTTAGTCGCCTCGCCAAAACAGAGCGGCAATAGGCCTGATGCCATTGGGTCCAGCGCGCCGGTATGGCCGGCTTTTTGTGCCTGATACAGCCAGCGCACCCGCTGTAAAATGCCGTTACTGCTAACTTCCAGCGGTTTATCCAGCAATAAAATGCCGTTCACCGGCCGGGCATTTTTCCGTGCCATTAGTTGGCTGGCTCGTCTTTATCTGCATTCCCGGCAGCATCGGCACCATCGTCCAGTGCCTGGCCTGATTGCAGCCGGCGGCGGTCATCTTCAGCACGGGCATTGCTGACCAGATTGGCCATACGGATCCCCTCGTTTAACGACTCGTCAAACACAAAGCGGATGTGCGGCACAATACGCGCCTGAATGCGTTTACCAATAAGGCTACGAACGAAGCCTGAGGCATCATTAAGAATTTTTAAATTGTCTTCTACCTTATCATCAGCCAGGCCTAAAAAGGTGACGAACACCTTGGCATGCGATAAGTCACGCGATACTTCCACGTCTGATACGGTAATCATGCTGTGCAGGCGCGGATCTTTAATTTCGCGCTGCAAGATCACCGCCATTTCTTTTTTCATTTGTTGCGACAGTCTGTCGACCCGCGAGAATTCTTTCATAACTGTATTTCCACTGTCTGCTTCAGACAAAACAGGGGCCTGTGGCCCCTGTTGTATTGTTACTCGACGATTTACAGGGTGCGTTCTACCTGAACCACTTCAAATACTTCGATCTGGTCGCCTTCGCGTACATCGTTGTAATTCTTCACACCGATACCACATTCGAAGCCGTTGCGTACTTCGCTAACGTCATCTTTAAAGCGACGCAAGGATTCCAGCTCGCCTTCGAAGATCACCACGTTGTCACGCAATACCCGGATAGGTGCATTCCGCTTAATCACACCCTCGGTTACCATACAGCCGGCTACCGCACCAAACTTCGGTGAGCGGAACACATCGCGTACCTGGGCTAAGCCGATGATCTGCTGTTTAAACTCAGGCGCTAACATACCGGTCATCGCCGCGCGGACTTCGTCTAACAGCTCATAAATAATGCCGTAGTAACGTAAGTCGAGGCCTTCGTCTTCCACCATCTTACGGGCAGAGCCGTCAGCACGCACGTTGAAGCCGATGATAATGGCCGACGAGGCCGCCGCCAGCGTGACGTCGGTTTCGGTAATACCACCTACGCCTGAACCGACGATCTTCACTTTTACTTCATCGGTTGACAGCTTCATCAAGGATTCGGTAATGGCTTCTACCGAGCCCTGTACGTCGGCTTTCAGTACGATGTTCAGCTCAGACACATCACCTTCCGTCATGTTGGCAAACATGTTCTCCAGCTTCGACTTCTGCTGACGCGCCAGCTTAACGTCGCGGAATTTACCCTGACGGTACAGTGCCACTTCCCGCGCTTTACGCTCGTCTTTCACTACGGTGACTTCATCACCCGCCTGAGGTACACCTGACAAGCCAAGGATTTCCACCGGAATAGACGGGCCAGCTGTTTTAACTTCTTTACCGTTCTCGTCGCGCATCGCACGCACACGGCCATATTCAAAACCACACAGCACGATTTCGCCCTGCTTTAACGTACCTTCCTGTACCAGGATAGACGCTACCGGGCCACGGCCTTTATCTAAGCGTGACTCAATAACCACACCACGCGCCAGACCATCTTTCACTGCTTTTAATTCCAGCAGTTCAGCCTGGTTCAAAATGGCTTCCAGTAAGTCGTCAATACCCATACCTGATTTGGCCGATACCGGCACAAACTGGGTATCGCCGCCCCACTCTTCTGAGATAACGTCGTACTGTGATAATTCGTTACGCACCCGCTCCGGATCGGCTTCTGGCTTATCCATCTTGTTCACAGCAACCACCAGCGGCACACCAGCCGCCTTCGCATGCTGAATCGCTTCTTTGGTTTGCGGCATCACGCCATCGTCAGCGGCTACTACCAGAATAACGATGTCAGTGGCTTTGGCACCACGGGCACGCATTGAGGTAAAGGCAGCGTGGCCTGGTGTATCCAGGAAGGTCACCATACCGCGCTCGGTTTCGACATGGTAAGCACCGATATGCTGGGTAATACCACCGGCTTCGCCCGCGGCCACTTTGGCTTTACGGATATAATCCAGCAGTGAGGTTTTACCATGGTCAACGTGACCCATTACGGTGACAACCGGTGCGCGTGGCTCCAGCTCACCCTGGCCGTCACGGTCTGACATGACCGCTTCTTCCAGCTCGTTTTCTTTGGTCAAAGTAAACTTGTGGCCCATTTCTTCACAGACAATGGCGGCCGTTTCCTGATCAATCACCTGGTTAATGGTCGCCATAGCGCCCATCTTCATCATCACTTTAATCACTTCTGACGCTTTCACCGCCATTTTGGCGGCCAGCTCGGCGACTGTGATGGTTTCACCAATTTTCACTTCGCGCTCAACCGGTTGCGCTGGCTTATTAAAGCCATGCTGCATGCTGCTTGGCGTCTTCTTTTTCTTCACATGACGGTTAGCACGGTTAAAGGCTTCTTTGTCATTGGCATCGTCTTTCTTTTTGCCTTTGACTACCGGTGTTTTCTTACCGGCGCCACGACGACCGGCACGCTCTTCTTTGGCGTCCACTTCATCTTCTGCCTGCTTGGCAAACTCGTTGCTGGTCAGGTGATAATCGTCGTTATCGGCTGGCTTGGCTTTTTCTTCCTGCGCCCAGCGCTCGCTGTTTTCTTCGGCCAGCTTACGGGCTGCCGCGGCTTGTTTAGCCGCTTCCTCTTCCAGCTTACGCAGTGCTTCGGCTTCCTGCTGCTGGCGAATACGCTCGGCTTCTTTGCGCGCTTCTTCTTTGGCGGCACGACGGGCGGCTTCTTCCGGGTCGTCTTTTAACAGCTGCGCCTGTTTCGCTTCTTCGCGGCGCTTGGCTTCAGCGGCTTTACGCTCGGCGTCTTCTTTCGCTTTAGCCGCCGCGATTTCTTTGGCTTTGCGCTCCGCTTCAGCACGGGCGGCATCTGCCTCAGCACGGGCTTTTTCTTCGGCCAGACGGGCTTCTTCCTGCGCTTTTAACGCAGCTTCATCCAGCATTGGCTTTTTCACATAGGTTTTTTGCTTACGCACTTCAACCTGAATTTCGCGGTTACGGCCGGCGCCACCTGACACACTCAGGGTGGTTTTTTCTTTACGCTTTAACGTTAAGCGTGAAGGCTCGGCGCTTTTACCACCATGCTGCGCACTTAAGTGGTCCAGCAGGGCTTTTTTCTCATCTTCGCTGACTACCTGACCGGCGGCTTTACTGATACCGGCATCAGCGAATTGCTGCACTAACCGTTCAACAGTAGTACCGACATCACTGGCTAGCTTTTCTATAGTGACTTCTGCCATTTGTGTTGTTACCTCCGTTGACTACTTATTTTCTTCGCTAAACCAAACGATGTTACGGGCAGCCATGATCAGGTCGGCGGCTTGTTGTTCCGACATGGTGGCAATATCCAGTAAATCATCGACACCCAGCTCAGCCAGGTCGTCTAACGTGGTTACCCCTTTACTGGCCAGAACATAGGCCGTATGGGTATCTAATCCTTCCAGCGCTAACAGCGCTTCGCTTGGCTGCGCATCTTCCAGCGATTCTTCACTGGCCAGGGCACGGGTGGTTAACACCGCTTTGGCACGGCCACGCAGCTCTTCAACAATCTCTTCGTCCAGACCATCGATGCTTAAAAGCTCGCTGATCGGCACATAGGCAATTTCTTCCAGGGTAGAGAAGCCTTCGTCTACCAGCACATCGGCGAACTCTTCGTCAATTTCCAGCGCGTCGACAAATACCTGACGTACTTTGGCGGTTTCTTCCTGGTGTTTTTGCTTCATGGCAGATACTGACATCACGTTCAGCTCCCAGCCGGTCAGCTGGCTGGCTAAACGTACGTTTTGACCGTTACGGCCAATCGCCATTGCCAGGTTGGAATCTTCAACCGCGATATCCATTGAGTGCGCGTCTTCATCAACGATGATAGAAGCCACTTCGGCCGGCGCCATTGCGTTGATCACAAACTGGGCATCGTT
The DNA here is from genome assembly GCF_000296695.1 of Rheinheimera nanhaiensis E407-8. Lineage (GTDB taxonomy): Bacteria > Pseudomonadota > Gammaproteobacteria > Enterobacterales > Alteromonadaceae > Alishewanella > Alishewanella nanhaiensis. Next base: position 40,412 of record NZ_BAFK01000026.1, on the reverse strand, counting down.
ATCGTCATATAACACGATATCGACGCGCTCACCGGCCAGCTCGTTTGACACCGCCTGTACGCGTGAGCCACGCATACCAACACAAGCGCCAACCGGATCGATACGACGGTCGTTGCTCTTCACCGCAATCTTGGCACGGGCACCCGGGTCACGCGCAGCGCCACGCAGTTCAATCATCTCTTCGCCAATTTCCGGCACTTCAATACGGAACAGTTCCAGCAGCATTTCTGGCCGTGAACGGCTTAAAAACAGCTGGGCGCCACGGGCTTCTGGTTTAACGTCAAACAGCAAAGCACGAATACGGTCTCCCGGGCGATAAGTCTCGCGCGGTAGCATTTCATCTTTACCCAGCATGGCTTCAGCATTGTTACCCAAATCAACGATGATGCTGTCGCGGTTAACTTTTTTCACTACGCCGGTGACTAACTCACCCACCTGATCGATATAGGCTTCAACCACTTGTGAGCGTTCAGCTTCACGTACTTTTTGTACGATAACCTGCTTGGCCATCTGGGTGGTGATACGGTCAAATTCGATCGAGTCAATTTGCTCTTCGTAGTAGTCGCCTACCTGTACCGAAGGATCATCATATTGCGCTGCCGACAGCGTTATTTCACGGTACGGATGCTCTTGTACCTGATCGTCCGGGATCACCAGCCAGCGGCGGAAGGTTTCATAGGCGCCGGTTTTACGATCAATGCTTACGCGAACTTCGATATCGCCTTCGTTTTTCTTCTTGGTGGCTGCAGCCAATGCAAACTCGAGTGCCTGGAAGATTTTCTCCCGCGGTACTGATTTTTCGTTTGAAACTGCATCAACAACTAATAATATTTCTTTTGCCATTGTGTGTTGCCTCGCTTTGCCCCGATACCTTAAAACACCGGTACCACGTTTGCTTTATCTACGTTATCCATCAGCAAACGATAGGGTTTGCCATCTACTTCCACTATCAACATATCGTCTTCAATAGCTGTTAGTACGCCTTTAAACTTACGCCGGCCATCCTGTGGAATAGCCAGTTTTACTTCAATTTTTTGCCCTACCACGGCAGCAAAATGCGCCGGGGTAAACAGGGGCCTATCCAGGCCAGGTGAAGACACTTCCAGCAGATACTCGTTCGCTATCGGATCTTCCACATCTAAAATGGCACTGACTTCACGGCTGACCACAGCGCAGTCATCTACCGTTACGCCGTCGGCATGGTCTATGTACAACCGCAACGTTGAATGCCGGCCAGCCTGCACCAGTTCCAGCCCCAGCAACTCAAAGCCGCTCGCTTCGACAGTGGGCTGCAACAGCTCAGTCAGTTTCTGTTCTTGTTTCGTCAACGTGACCTCCGGAACACTATTGTTAACGCCGCTGGCGGCAACAACAGCCAATAAAAAAAGGGCCTGTAGCCCATTACTGCGTAAAACTAGGTCTGCAGATACGAAAACGCCCCGAACTAGCGGGGCGAATGGGCATCTGATCAACTAACATATCGCCAATGTTAATTGAAGCTAAGTTGGTTGCGGGAGCCGGATTTGAACCGACGACCTTCGGGTTATGAGCCCGACGAGCTACCAGGCTGCTCCATCCCGCGTCCGTAATTGGCGCTTATTATATAGCGCTGACTGGCTTATCGCAAGCTTTGCCGTGGCAAAGTATTGATTAATTTGGTGCCGAGAGCGGGACTTGAACCCGCACGTCCGAAGACACTACCCCCTCAAGATAGCGTGTCTACCAATTTCACCATCTCGGCTAAAAATACTGTGACTTAATTACCGACGGGGATGTCGCTGGTGTCGTCTTTCTTCTGCTCAACCTGCTCGGTGACAGGTACTGATAAGTCCTGCCACTCGTCAACTTTCTTGCTTTGGCCGGCACTGTAGTTACCCAGCACTATGCTCAGCACGAAGAAAATGGTCGCTAACACAGTGGTGGTTTTGGTTAAAAAGTTACCGGTACCAGAAGAACCAAACACCGTGGCCGATGCCCCTGCACCAAAGGCTGCGCCCATATCAGCGCCTTTGCCGTGCTGAATTAACACCAGGCCGATTAACGCCATTGCGACTAACAAATACACTACCATTAAAATTTCGTACATGTTTAATCCTTTGCGCCTTGCGTGGCTGCAAGACAAATTTGGGCAAACTCTGCCGGTTTCAGGCTGGCGCCGCCAACCAGAGCCCCGTCAATATCTGCCTGGGCAAACAATGCAGCGCAATTCTCTGCGTTAACACTGCCACCGTACAATATTCTTACCGCTGCTGCGGCTGTTGCATCATACTGCGCCAGATGAGCACGGATAAAAGCATGCGTCTGTTGCGCTTGCTCGGGCGAAGCGGATTCGCCGGTACCGATAGCCCAAATGGGTTCGTACGCAATTACTGATTTCGCCAGTAATTCGGGCTGCGAAGCATACACCGCATCAAGTTGACGCGCAATAACCTGCTGTGTTTTTTCTTGCTGGCGCTCTGCTAAGCTCTCGCCGACACACAGCAGCGGCGTAAGGCCGGCCGCAACGGCGGTAGCAAGTTTTGCTGCCACCAGGCCGTCAGTTTCAAAATTCAGGCTGCGCCGCTCAGAGTGGCCAACAATGACAAAGCGGGCACCCGCTTCTGACAACAGTTGCGCACTTAGCTCGCCGGTAAAGGCGCCGCTGGTTTCATGGCTAAGGGTTTGGGCGCCCAACGCAAACTGACTGGATGGCGCAAAGCGGGTTAGCAGCGTCGCCGGTGGACAGAGCAACACGTCAACAGCGCTAATAGCCAGCGATTGCAGCGTGTTTGTCATTTCCTTGACCAGAGCGGCAGAACCGTTCATTTTCCAGTTCGCGGCGATCAGGGCTTTGCGTGACATGAAGTAGTATCCTGTTGTAAGTCCGGCGCGATATTAACCAACCACGCCGGTGCAAACAAGCAAAAATGGCGCATTTGAACAATCAACTGGCGATTTTTACCGCAGCGGCAATACGCTCAGCATATTGGCGCACTACCGCTTCCTGTTCGCCCTCAACCATTACGCGAATTAACGGCTCAGTGCCGCTTTTACGGATCAGCACCCGGCCACTGCCGTTAAGCTCGGCTTCCACTTCGGCAATCACTTGTTTGACGTGTTGCTTCTCCAGCGGTGCCGTGCCTTTTTCAAACTTCACATTCACCAGCACCTGCGGCAGCTTATGCATGCCCTGGCTAAACTCCGCCAGTGTCATGTTGGCTTCAATCATCGCAGTCAGTACCTGCAAAGAGGCAATAATGCCATCGCCGGTACAGGTGTGGTCTAAATTCAGTACATGACCGGAGTTTTCACCGCCGATACGCCAGTTTTTCTCCCGTAGCAGCTCCATTACATAGCGATCGCCGACCTTACTGCGCTCAAACGGAATGTCCAGCTGTTTTAGGGCCAGCTCCAGCCCCAGGTTGCTCATCAGGGTGCCGACGACACCGCCGTGCAATTTGTTTTGCGCCTTGGCGGCACGGGCAATGATATAAACTATCTCGTCGCCATCGATAATACGGCCGGTATGGTCCGCCATCATCACGCGATCGCCATCACCATCATAGGCAATACCTAAATCGGCCTTATGCTCTACCACGGTTTGTTGCAGCAACTCGGTATGAGTTGCACCGCAGTGATCATTAATATTCAAACCATTGGGGCTGGCACCTATGACCACCACTTCAGCACCCAGCTCTTTAAACACCGCGGGTGCTATATGGTAGGTGGCGCCATGTGCGCAATCGATCACCACTTTCATGCCGTTAAGGGATAAGTGGTTCGGCAGATGGCTTTTACAAAATTCGATGTAACGGCCGGCAGCATCATCAATACGCTGAGCTTTGCCCAGTTTTTCAGAGCTCTCGCACACCATCGGTTGCTCCAGCTCGTGCTCTATCGCCAGCTCAACGTCGTCCGGCAACTTAGTGCCGTCGGCCGAGAAAAACTTAATGCCATTGTCATAGTAAGGATTATGCGAGGCGCTGATCACTATACCAGCCTCAGCACGGAAGGTACGGGTTAAATAAGCCACGGCCGGCGTTGGCATAGGGCCTAAGAGCCGCACATCAATACCGGCGGCAATTAAGCCGGCTTCCAGCGCGGTTTCCAGTAAATAACCGGATATACGGGTATCTTTACCAATCAGCACTTTACGGGTACCGCGCTGTGATAATACTCTACCTGCAGCCCAGCCTAATTTCATCGCAAATTCCGGCGTGATAGGAAAATCGCCCACCCGGCCGCGCACACCATCGGTACCAAAATACTTTCTACTCATCCTTTACGCTCCATACTGCGTGGCGGTAACCACCCTGACCGCCTGCACGGTTTCTTTAACATCATGCACCCGGATAATGTGGGCGCCTTTTAATGCGGCTATAGTAGCGCAGGCCAGACTGCCTGCCAAACGCTGGTCGACAGGCTCGTTTAATAACTGGCCAATCATCGACTTACGCGACATACCGGCAAGCACGGCATAACCCTGGCTGCAAAACCGTTCTAACTGTTGTAACAAGGCATAATTGTGGCTGAGGTTTTTACCAAAGCCAAAGCCGGGATCAAGAATAATCTGTGCTTTATCAATGCCGGCTTGCTGACACTGCTGCGCCCGGCTGAGCAGATACTGCAGCACTTCGTTCACCACGTCCTGATAGTCTGGCGCCTGCTGCATACTGCGCGGCGCCCCCTGCATATGCATCAGACAGACCGGCACTGCCGCCTGTACCGCTACCGCCAGCGCACCAGGCTCCTGCAATGCTCTGACATCATTGATAATATCCGCACCTGCCTGAACTGCCGCTGACATCACGACGGCTTTACTGGTATCAATCGAGATCACACAATCAAAACGCTGGCGTATAGCGCTTATCACCGGCACTACCCGCTCAAGCTCTTGCATTTCGGTCACATCAAGCGCGCCGGGCCGGGTTGACTCGCCGCCAATATCCAAAATAGCCGCGCCATCTGTCAGCATTTGCTCGGCCTGATACAGGGCAGCGTCCAGTTGGGTGTAGCGGCCGCCATCGGAAAACGAATCGGGTGTTACATTTAAAATGCCCATTACCACCGGACGGCTAAGATCCAGTTGGCGCTGGCGGGGTAAGGTTAATTGCATAACAACTCCTGCTGCCAAAACGCTAGCAGTAAAAACAAGCCCCGGAAGACCGGGGCTGGGAAACTAACGACTCGGGTAAGCTTAGTGCAAGTTACCTTCAGAAGGTTTCGCCGCTACCACAGCATCATCTTTAGTCGCTTTGGCATCAGGCTTATCATCAGAGCCCTTATCACGTGGCTCCCAATTTTCTGGCTGGCGCACTTCACGCCGTGCCATTAAATCGTCGATTTGCTTGGCGTCTATGGTTTCATACTTCATCAGCGCATCTTTCATCGCGTGCAGTATGTCCATATTCTCTTCGATAATTTTCTTCGCTCTGTCGTAATTGCGGTCAATAAAGTCGCGGATCTCAGCATCAATCGCTTTAACCGTATCTTCAGACATATGCTTGTTTTTACTGACCGAGCGGCCTAAAAACACTTCGCCCTCTTCATCGGCGTACAGCAATGGCCCTAGTTTTTCTGAGAAGCCCCACTGCGTCACCATTTTGCGGGCTAAGTCAGTGGCGCGTTCAATATCGTTGGATGCACCTGTTGTTACCTGTTCAAAACCATAGATCACTTCTTCGGCGATACGGCCACCAAACAGCGAGCTAATCATGCTTTCTAAATGGCGTTTACTGTGCGATACGCGGTCACGCTCCGGTAAATACATAGTGACACCCAGCGCACGACCACGCGGGATAATGCTCACTTTATATACCGGATCGTGCTCTGGCACTAAGCGGCCAACAATGGCATGGCCGGCTTCGTGGTAAGCGGTCATTTCCTTTTCTTTTTCCGTCATCACCATAGAGCGGCGCTCGGCACCCATCATGATTTTGTCTTTGGCTTTTTCAAACTCATCCATCGACACCACACGGCGGTTACCACGGGCAGCAAACAGTGCCGCTTCGTTGACCAGGTTAGCTAAATCAGCACCGGAGAAGCCTGGCGTACCGCGGGCAATCACAGAAGGCTCAACACCTTCGGCCAGCGGCACTTTACGCATATGCACTTTTAAAATCTGTTCCCGGCCTTTGACATCCGGTAAGCCCACTACCACCTGGCGGTCAAAACGGCCTGGCCGCAGTAATGCAGGATCTAACACGTCTGGCCGGTTAGTAGCAGCGATAACAATAATGCCTTCGTTACCGTCAAAGCCGTCCATCTCTACCAGCATCTGGTTTAACGTTTGCTCACGCTCGTCATGACCACCGCCTAAACCGGCACCACGCTGGCGGCCTACGGCGTCAATTTCGTCGATAAAGATGATGCAAGGCGCGGCTTTTTTCGCCTGCTCGAACATATCCCGTACGCGCGAGGCACCAACACCGACAAACATTTCAACGAAATCTGAACCTGAAATGGTGAAAAACGGCACTTTAGCTTCACCGGCGATGGCTTTGGCCAACAAGGTTTTACCGGTACCTGGTGGGCCCACCATCAGGATGCCTTTGGGAATTTTACCGCCCAGCTTCTGGAAGCGCGACGGGTCACGCAGGTAATCGACCAGTTCAGACACTTCTTCTTTGGCTTCATCACAACCGGCCACATCAGCAAAAGTGGTTTTAATCTGATCTTCACCCATTAAGCGGGCTTTGCTTTTACCAAAGGACATCGCACCTTTGCCACCGCCGCCCTGCATCTGGCGCATAAAGAAAATCCACACGCCGATAAGCAGTAGCATCGGGAACCAGGAGATAAAAATGGTCGCCAGCCAGCTGCTCTCTTCCGGCTTACTGCCAAAAGAGTTAACGTTGTTTTTGATCAGATCATCCAGCAGTTTCTCGTCATAACCTGTTGGGATCACGGTTTCGAAGCGCTCACCGCTGCGTTTCACGCCGGTAATCACACCTGTGCGGTCAACCTTTACTTCGCGGATCTGCCCCTGATTTACCTCATTGATAAACTGAGTGTAACTGGTTTGCCGATCGACACTGTCGCCGGGGCCAAAGCTATTGAACACCGACATTAATACAACGGCGATCACTAACCAGACAATCAGATTCTTTGCCATGTCACTCAAGGTTATAACCTCTTTATACCGATAATAAGATAACTACCCATCTACTTTACTAGACTTTAAAGCCCGTCGCCACGATATATGTCTCACTGGAGCGGGCACGGGACGACTCGGGCTTGCGAATTTTTACCACGTTAAAGGCCTCGCGTACGGCCTTTACATAGTGCTCAAAGCCTTCGCCCTGAAATACTTTGACCACAAAACTGCCATTTTGCTTCAACACTTTGTGGCACATATCTAACGCCAGTTCGACCAGGTACATAGAGCGGGCCTGATCGGTGGTGTCATTACCGCTCATATTGGGCGCCATATCCGACAGTACTACATCTACGTTCTGACCGCCGATCCGGCTCAGCAGCGCTTCCAATACCGCTTCTTCACGAAAATCGCCCTGTAAAAAACTGACACCGTTAATCGGGTCCATCGGCAAAATATCGCAGGCAATTACAGTGCCGCCGCTACCTACCTGACCAACGCAAAACTGTGACCAGCTGCCCGGCGCCGAGCCTAAATCAACCACTGTCATGCCGCTTCTGATCAGCTTGTCTTTCTGGTTAATCTCTTCCAGTTTAAAGGCGGCACGCGAACGTAAACCGAGCTTCTGTGCTTTTTGCACAAAGTGATCGTCAAAATGCTCTTTCAGCCAGCGGGTTGAACTGGCCGAGCGCTTTTTCTTGGTCATGCTGACACTCTTAATTAGTGTTATCGGTTAGATGGCGCTACAATAACGCAAATTCAAGCGTTCGCAGCGGAAATAAGCATTTTATGAGTTTAACCAACAAACAGAAACAATTTTTAAAAGCCAAAGCCCATGATTTAAAGCCGGTGATCCTGCTCGGTAGTAATGGTTTGACCGAAGGTGTAGTGGCCGAAATTGACAATGCCCTTAACTTTCACGAACTGATTAAAGTGAAAGTGCCAACGGAAGACCGGGAACAAAAAGTGTTAATCATGGACGCCATAGTGCGGGAAACCAAAGCCGAGCAAGTGCAGGTTATCGGCAAAATGCTGGTGTTGTTCCGCCCCAGTAAAGACAAAAAAATTAGCCTGCCGCGCGGTTAAGCACTCTTGCAGTCAAAAAAAGCGCCCGTGGGCGCTTTTTTTATTCCGCTGGCAGCTTACCAACGCCTGTTACAAATACTGTACCTTGGTAATTTCAAACTCCACCACCCCTTTGGGTGTGGTGATGTTCGCTACATCATCAGCAGACTTACCAATTAAACCGCGGGCTATTGGCGAATTCACTGATATCAGGTTGTTTTTGATATCGGCTTCATCATCACCCACAATGCGGTAGGTAACTTCTTCGTCGGTATCCAGATTGAGGATAGTCACAGTACAACCAAAGATCACTTTGCCGCTGTTAGGCAGCTTAGTTACATCAATGATCTGCGCATTGGACAGCTTAGCCTCAATGTCCTGAATGCGGCCTTCGATAAAGCCTTGCTGCTCACGCGCGGCGTGATATTCGGCGTTTTCTTTTAAATCACCGTGCTCACGCGCTTCAGCAATGGCCTGGATCACCGCCGGCCGTTTTACTGATTTTAATTCGTTCAGCTCAGCACGCAGTTGTTCTGCGCCCTGCACTGTCATCGGAATTTGGCTCATCCGTTTACTCTCTTATGTAATTCCTGCACCGAGGCCACATCGTCAAACGCACTGGCGGCGTTAGACATTACCGTGGCAAAGGCGGCATTTAATGTCGTGGTATAGTTGGCTTTGTACTGCAGTGCACCACGGCGGATAACTTTAGAGTCTTCAATCGCCTGACGGCCATCCGTGGTGTTAACAATATAGCTGTACTCGCCATTTTTAATGCGGTCCAGTATATGTGGCCGGCCTTCTGATACTTTGTTCACCCGGCGACACTCGATACCCGCCGCCTGCAATGCCATCGCAGTACCGCCGGTGGCGTCCAGCTCAAAGCCTTTGGCGACCATGCGTTTAGCCAGGTCAATGACGCGCACTTTATCGCTGTCGCGCACTGAAAGCAAGGCACGGCCCCCGGTTGGTATCACGGTGCTGGCACCTAACTGGCCTTTGGCAAAGGCTTGCTCAAAGGTATCACCCACGCCCATGACTTCACCGGTAGAACGCATCTCAGGGCCTAGAATAGGGTCAACACCCGGAAACTTGTTAAACGGGATCACCACTTCTTTTACTGAGAAGAACGGCGGGATAATTTCTTTGGTAACGCCCTGATCTGCCAATGAGCGGCCGGCCATACAGCGTGCACCCACTTTGGCGACTGCCACGCCGGTGGCTTTAGACACAAACGGCACGGTACGGGCAGCGCGCGGGTTTACTTCAATTAAATACACTTCGCCATCTTTTACCGCAAACTGGGTGTTCATCAGGCCGACAACGCCCAGCTCCAGCGCCAGCTTACGCACCTGCTCGCGCATCACATCCTGAATATCTTTGCTCAGGCTGTGGGGTGGCAAAGTACAGGCCGAGTCACCTGAGTGCACACCGGCTTGCTCGATGTGCTCCATAATACCGCCAATGACGACTTCTTTGCCGTCGCAAATGGCATCGATATCCACTTCAATCGCATCATCAAGGAAGTTGTCTAACAGCACCGGCGAGTCATTCGATACGCTTACCGCTTCGTTCATATAACGGCGTAAGTCCTGCTCATCGTAAACAATTTCCATTGCCCGGCCACCCAACACGTAAGATGGACGCACCACCATCGGGAAGCCAATATCAGCCGCTTTGGTAATGGCTTCTTCTAAGCTGGTGACAGTGGCGTTTTTTGGCTGTTTTAAGCCCAAACGCTCTACCGCCTGCTGGAAGCGCTCACGATCTTCGGCGCGGTCTATCGCGTCCGGTGAAGTGCCGATAATTGGCACGCCGTTGGCTTCCAGTGCACGGGCTAATTTCAATGGTGTCTGGCCGCCGTATTGTACGATCACGCCTTTTGGCTGCTCTTTGCGCACAATTTCCAGCACGTCTTCCAGCGTAATCGGCTCGAAGTACAAACGATCTGAGGTGTCATAGTCGGTAGAAACGGTTTCCGGGTTACAGTTCACCATAATGGTTTCATAACCGTCTTCCCGCAGCGCCAGCGCCGCATGTACACAGCAGTAGTCAAACTCAATCCCCTGACCGATGCGGTTTGGCCCGCCGCCGATAATCATAATTTTATCGCGGTTGGTCGGTGCAGCTTCACACTCTTCGTCATAGCTTGAGTACATATAAGCCGTGTTAGAGGCAAATTCGGCGGCACAGGTATCCACCCGCTTGTACACCGGGTGAATATTAAAGCTGTAACGCTTTTTGCGTACTTCGTTTTCACTGACGCCCAGCACATCAGCAATACGTTTATCGGCGAAGCCTTTGCGTTTTAACCGCGCAATGCGCGCTGCATCAAGCGCTGCAAAACCGTCTTTGCCAAGCGCCAGCTCTTCTTTAACCAGGTCTTCAATTTGTACCAGGAACCAACGGTCGATATTGGTCAGGCTGAAAATCTCATCCATGCTCATGCCCAAACGCATGGCATCGGCGATGTACCAAATACGGTGTGAGCCCGGCTCTTTTAATTCACGGATAATTTTATCTTTGGCTTCCGGCAGCGTGATATCGATGATAGGGTCTAAGCCACAGACACCAATTTCCAGACCACGCAGCGCTTTTTGCAGCGATTCCTGCTGGTTACGGCCAATGGCCATCACTTCACCAACCGATTTCATCTGGGTGGTTAAGCGGTCGTTAGCGCCGGCAAACTTTTCAAAGTTAAACCGTGGCACCTTAGTCACGACATAATCGATGCTCGGCTCAAACGAGGCCGGGGTTTTACCGCCGGTAATGTCGTTAGCCAGCTCATCTAAGGTGTAACCAATGGCCAGTTTGGCCGCGACCTTGGCAATGGGGAAACCGGTAGCTTTAGAGGCCAGTGCCGATGAGCGCGATACCCGCGGGTTCATCTCAATAATCACCATGCGGCCATCTAGCGGGTTAATACCAAACTGTACGTTTGAACCGCCGGTTTCCACACCAATTTCACGCAGTACCGCCAGCGAGGCGTTACGCATAATCTGGTATTCTTTATCGGTCAGTGTTTGCGCCGGCGCTACGGTAATAGAGTCGCCGGTGTGTACGCCCATAGGGTCGAAGTTTTCGATGGCACAGACGATAATGCAGTTATCGTTTTTGTCGCGTACCACTTCCATCTCGTACTCTTTCCAGCCGATTAACGACTCGTCAATCAGCAGCTCTTTGGTGGGTGATAAATCCAGCCCGCGGGTACAAATTTCTTCAAACTCTTCGCGGTTATACGCAATACCGCCGCCAGAACCGCCCATAGTAAACGACGGGCGGATGATGCACGGAAAACCAATGTCTTCCAGCACCTGATAGGCTTCTTCCATCGAGTGCGCCAAACCGGCACGCGGGCAGGCCAGGCCAATAGAGCGCATGGCTTTATCAAAGCGGCTTCTGTCTTCGGCTTTATCGATGGCATCGGCGGTGGCGCCAATCATTTCGACATTGTATTTCGCCAGTACACCATGGCGCTCTAAGTCCAGCGCACAGTTAAGTGCCGTCTGGCCGCCCATGGTGGGCAGTACCGCACAGGGGCGCTCTTTGGCAATAATTTTCTCGACCACTTGCCAGTGAATAGGCTCGATGTAAGTGGCATCAGCCATTTCAGGGTCAGTCATAATGGTGGCCGGGTTAGAGTTCACCAGAATAACGCGGTAGCCCTCTTCTTTTAATGCTTTACAGGCCTGGGCGCCTGAGTAGTCGAATTCGCAGGCCTGACCAATCACTATCGGGCCAGCGCCTAAAATCAGAATACTTTTAAGGTCGGTACGTTTTGGCATTGCAGTAAATCTCCGTAATTCTGTTGGCTTAGGCTTTGGCTTGTTGCATCAGCGCGATAAAGTGGTCAAACAGCTCTGACGCTTCATGCGGGCCTGGGCTGGCTTCCGGGTGGCCCTGGAAACTAAATGCCGGTTTATCAGTACGGTGGATCCCTTGCAGGGTGCCGTCGAACAACGATTTATGCGTCGCGCGCAAATTGGCTGGCAAACTGGCTTCATCTACGGCGAACCCATGGTTTTGCGCAGTAATTAATACGCGTTTGGTATCCAAATTTTGCACCGGGTGGTTACCGCCGTGGTGGCCTACGGTCATTTTCACGGTTTGCGCACCGCTGGCCAGCGCCAGTAACTGGTGGCCTAAACAAATGCCGAAAATGGGAATATCAGTGTCTAAAAAGGTTTTAATGGCGTCTATGGCGTAAGTACAAGGTGCCGGATCGCCTGGGCCATTTGATAAGAAGATACCGTCCGGGTTCATTGCCAGCACTTCACTGGCAGGTGTTTGTGCCGGCACGACTGTTAACTTACAGCCACGGTCTGCCAGCATGCGCAGAATATTGCGCTTTACGCCGTAATCGTAGGCGACCACATGAAACTTAGCGTTATCCGGTGTACGGTGACCCTCGCCCAGCTGCCAGCTACCCTCAGTCCACTGGTATGGCGCTTTTACCGTCACTTCTTTGGCTAAATCCATACCTGATAAACCGGGGAAGCCTTTCGCCAACTGAAGCGCTTTGGCCTCATCCAGATTGTCGCCGGCCATTAAGCAGCCGTTTTGCGCACCTTTTTCACGTAAAATCCGGGTTAATTTGCGGGTGTCGATGTCGGCGATGCCGAGAATATTGTGTTGTGTTAAATACTGACTAAGTGAGAGTTGGTTACGGAAATTGCTGGCTAACAACGGCAGGTCACGGATAATCAGGCCGCGGGCCCAAATTTGTCCGGACTCCTCGTCTTCGAGGTTAGTACCGGTATTACCGATATGTGGATAAGTAAGCGTAACGATTTGTTCTGCATAAGAGGGATCAGTCAATATTTCCTGATACCCGGTCATTGAAGTGTTAAACACCACTTCACCTACAGAAACTCCTTCAGCGCCAATGGCTGTACCGCGAAATACGGTGCCGTCTTCCAGTACGAGCAGGGCGGACTTAGTCAAGATAACCTCCAAACAGCAAAAAACGGGCGAAAACCAAAGCTGTTTTACTACCCGTTTTGACCCAAAATGTGATACCCGGATTTGCCCTAGGCAAACCTGACTATTTTAGGCGATATGAGGTTATTTAGCTATGCCTTTTTTGGATTTTATTATAAATGCTGTGTTTGCACGCTTTTTTGCTTAAATGATGCAAAAAGCTAGCTTAACTCGGTTAAACCTAACACTTGTTGCATAGAATAAAGTCCGGCCTGTTTATTTTGCAGCCACAAAGCAGCGCGCAACGCACCTTGCGCAAAGGTATTGCGGCTGGAAGCTTTATGCGTAATTTCCAGCCTTTCGCCTAAATCAGCAAATAAGGCGGTATGATCGCCAATAATGTCGCCGCCACGCACGGTGGCAAAACCTATGGTTTGCTGCTCACGCTCGCCGGTAATGCCTTCACGGCCATAAACAGCAACTTTGGCTAAGTCACGCTCCAGCGCTTTGGCAATGCTGGCACCAATTGCCATCGCGGTGCCTGAAGGCGCATCTTTTTTAAACCTGTGGTGCGCTTCAATAATTTCAATATCGGCGCTTGGCCCCATCACTTTGGCAGCGGTTTGTACCAGGTGCAGCAGCAGGTTTACCCCGACACTCATATTCGGCGCCCAGACAATTGGAATATGCTTCGCGGCCTGTTGCACCCTGGCGTACTGTGCATCGGTCAGGCCGGTCACCCCTATCACCATAGCTTTGTTGGCAGAGACGGCCAGCTCAAGGTGCGCCAGCATTGCCTCTGGCATGGTAAAGTCGACCCAGATCTCGGCCTGCGTAATGCTATCAGGCCCCGTTGCGGTTAACGGTAACGCTAATTTACCCACACCCGCCAGTTCGCCGGCATCAACGCCAAGCAAGCCCGAGCCGGCACGCACGGTGGCTGCCGTTAAGTTAAGTTGTTGCTCTTTGGCAACGCTGACAAGGGCACGGCCCATGCGGCCGTTAGCACCAAAAATTCCGATAGCAGGCATACACTGGCTCTGTCTGACAATAACAATGGCGGCTATTAGAGCAAAAGCCGCCAGCGGGGGGAAGTAAATTAGCCATCTTTATAGCTAAAAACTGCAGTTAGAGGGCGCGCTGCAGAATCTGCCGCGATACCTCGGGGGTAATATCGCCATGCTCGCCCAGCTTTAGCATGCCGTTGCTGGTTAACGCAGCCACCAGCTTATCGACCGCATCGGCTTTAATGCCGTAATCCGCTAAACGGGTCGGCACGCCCATTTGCTCAAAAAAGGCGCGGATGTGGCTAATCGCATCGTCAATTAAACGCTCTTCATCCTGATGCTGTAACTGCCAAACGCGCTGGCCGAACTGCAGCAGCTTGGCACGCTTACCCTGGCGTTGCTGCTGCAGCAATGCCGGTAGCACTATGGCCAGCGTCTGCGCATGGTCCAGGCCATACAGGGCGGTAATTTCGTGGCCAATCATATGGGTGGCCCAATCCTGCGGTACGCCCTGTCCAATCAGGCCGTTTAGTGCCATGGTCGCTGCCCACATCACGTTAGCCCGTACATCATAGTCATCTGGCTGGCTTAACGCTTTTGGCCCCTCTTCAATCAGGGTGTGCAAAATGCCTTCGGCAAAACGGTCCTGCAGGGGTGCATTTACCGGGTAGGTCAGATACTGTTCTATCACATGGACAAAAGCATCTACCACGCCATTAGCGACTTGTTTTGGCGGCAAGCTAAAGGTAACTGTGGGGTCTAAAATAGCAAACTGCGGGTACACCAGCGGGCTGGAAAACGACAGCTTTTGCTGGGTTTCATAGCGGGTTACCACTGAATTGCCGTTACTCTCGGTACCGGTGGCCGGTAATGTCAGCACACAGCCCAGCGGCAATGCAGCTTTTACTTTGGCGCCTTTGGCCAGAATATCCCAGGCATCACCGTCAAACACCGCTGCGGCGGCAACAAACTTGGTGCCGTCGATTACGCTGCCACCACCGACCGGCAGCAGAAAATCAATTTTTTCCCGCCGCACTAGATCAGCCGCCCGCATTAAGGTTTCAAAGCTGGGGTTAGGCTCTATGCCGCTAAACTCCTGCCAGTCAAAGCCGTCCAGCGCTTGCACTACCTGCTGATATACCCCGTTTTGCTTGATAGAGCCGCCGCCATAAGTTAGTAACACCTTGCTACCTGGCGGGATCAGCTTACTGATTTGCTGCAGTTGATCTTTGCCAAACACAATACGGGTCGGGTTTTGAAACGAAAAATTGTGCATTTTGCCTCCGAAACTGTGGCCTGAGCCCACATAAGACTGCAGTTATGTGGCCCTTGGCGATACCGATCAAGCTTTACTATCGATATTGCGTTAAATGGCGCTCTGGTTACGCTAAAAAAACACCCACTTGCGATAAGTTTATTCACCAACAATACTGTAAGCATATTTTTGCTGTCACCTTAGCAGGCTTGGTTAACATGGTAAGTCACTCACCTTATGTGCTCCTTTGTCTGCTGCTTGTTGCCTGCTCCAAGCCTGTCCCAGAACTGGCACTGCAATACGCCACAGTGCTGCCCGTGCCACGTGTTGTTGCCCGTTTTAACTTGATCAACCAGAACAATAGCGTGTTTACCAACACAGATTTGCAGGGCCGTTGGACCATTCTATTTTCCGGTTTCACCTATTGCCCGGATATTTGCCCGCTTACGCTGGGGCAGTTACAGGCTGCCGAGCAGCAAATGACCAAGGATAAACAGCACCAGGTTATCTTTGTTAGCGTTGACCCGCAGCGGGATACCCCGCAGAGCTTGCAGCAATATTTGCATTGGTTCCAGCCTGATTGGATTGGCCTGACAGGTGAGCCAGCGGAGCTAAGCACTTTGCTGGACAGCCTGGGGCTGGCTCAGGTACGGATCCCGGCCCCATCAGAAGGCGACTACAGCATTGAACACTCAACAGCCATAGTACTGCTGGATCCGCAAGGCCGGATGGCAGCCTACTGGAAAGCACCACTGGATACGGCGCAGCTGGCAGCAGACTTCTCTGCGCTGCCAGCCCCAAATTAACGCGTTACAGCCGGGACGACGCCAGCGTGATATCAGCGTGTGCCCAAGCTTGCCTGTAACGCTCCGCGACCTGATCAGCCTCGGCTGTTTTGCCCTGAGCCCGTAATGCCTGTTGCAAACCAAATAATGACCAACCATTTTCCGGGTTGCGCCGCAGTTCCTGGCGGTAAGCCTGTTCAGCCTCTACAGCCCGGCCAGCTTCTAACAGCATAGCACCCAACGACTGACGTACCGGCGCATGCCAGGCCGGCGGTTCATCATAGGGCAGTTCATCTTCAACCAGTATGGCCTGACGCAATGCTGCTATCGCCGCGTCCTGGTGATTGTTTGTCCAGGCTAACTCTGCCGCCAGGGTGCGTTCAGCCACTGCTACACCATGCTTAAGCGAATAGCGCTGCCACACTTTCATTGCTGCTATAGTCGGATCGTCGACCAGTGCTAACAGGGCAACATGATGCCGTTCAGCAGCCTTAGCATCACCAGTGCGCAACGCTGCTATGCCCTGTGCATAGTGCCAGATAGCCCGCATATAAGGTAAATCAGCGGCAGGTTCCGGCGTTTGCAGTATCGCCTGCCATTGTCCGAATCGCACTTTGGCAAATAGCGGTGTCACCGCGAAATTTTGCATCGCTTCCATACCCGCCATCCGCATCAATTGCGGATCACTGGTGCGCGCCGATGTGGAGTCAGCCGCAGCCAGCGCCAGCTGCTGATTTCCAGTCATGGTGGCGGCAAACCAGAGAAAGTGATGATTATGCGGTACATAGCCAAGCGGATAGACACCCGGCCCCGGCCGACATGCCGCCAGATAATTATTGTCGGCTTCTATTGCCCGCTGATTGGCGATCACTGCATCGTGCCAGCGACCAACCCTGGCATAAATATGTGCCGGCATGTGCACCAGATGACCGGATCCGGGGATTAAGCTGCGCAATCTATCGGCGGCCTGTACCCCGCGCTCAGGTTCATTCGATGCTTCAACCGCATGAATATATAAATGCAAGGCGCCGGCATGCTCGCCGTTACGCGCAATAATGCCTTCCAACAACTGTACGATCTCTGCCGTATTGCCGGTCGGCTTACCGTTGTTGTCCCAGTAATCCCAGGGCTGCAGGTTCATCAATGACTCGGCATACAAGGTGGCTGCATCAAACTGATCCGGCAATTGTTGCACCAGCTTTGCCATTGCCCCGGCATAGGCCTGGTCCAGTGCAGTGCGGTCTGCAGGCGGTTGCTCGGTATAGCGTGCTGCTAATGCCTGAATAAATGCTTGCTCCCAGGCAGTGGCAAGAGGTGCCACCTTAGTGGCAGCTTGCAGCCGTTGCCATGCGGCCGTGTTGTTCGCCGGATCCATGCCTGCATTCACATGCGGCCCCAGCACTAAGGCCGCGCCCCACCAACACATAGCACACTGTGGGTCTAGCTCAAGCGCTTTTAAAAAAGAACGTTCAGCAGCCTGGTGATTAAAACCGTAAGTCAGCACCATAGCCTGATCAAACCAGCGTTGTACCTGTGGATTGGCCGTTGTAACCGGCAAGCTGTAATCACCCAGACCGTCGAGTAGGGTCGCCCCGACCGGAGCGATTTCGGGCAGGTAGTTTTTTTCTGGCGCTGGCGTTACTGTCGCAGAAGATAGTTCGGACGAATCATCCTGTCTGTGATTGAGTGCGAAACTGATCCCCAGTACCACACAAACAATCACTAACAGATAGAGTAGCTGTTTCATAGTGTATCTCCTTAAACCCATTAAAGAATTTTTGTGATACACGTCGTGACTGGATGTGATTTTCGCTTTAAAACAACCTGGTTATACAGCATCACCACGCAATAATCGCACCCGTCGCTCCAGCTCTGCCGCAGTAGCGGCAGTTGCCGGTAATGCCTCGCTGGCGTGCAGGCTAATTCTAGACCAAAAACGTCCTTTAAACTTAAAAGCGCCTTTACCATGATGGCTAAAAAACGAGCCCCATAAACCTTGCAGTGCCATTGGCACCACCGGCACCGGCGTTTCGCTTAAAATACGCTCAATACCGGGCCTGAAGCTGTCCATGTCACCGGTTTTGGTTAAACGGCCTTCCGGGAAAATACACACCAGATTGCCTTGCTCAAGCTCACGCTTAATGCTGGCAAAGGCCGCCTCATACACCGCTTCGTCTTTTTGCTTGCTGCAGATCGGAATAGTACGCGCCGCTTTAAACAGCCAGTTGGCCAGTGGTAAATCGTAAATGGCTTTTTCCATCACAAAGCGCACCGGCCGGCGCACGGCGCCCCCGATCAGCAAGGCATCGACATAGCTGACATGGTTCGCCACCAGCACAGCAGCGCCTTCTGCGGGGATATTATCCAGGCCACGACTGCTAACCCGGTACATCGTATGGCTGAGTATATAGATGACAAAACGCAGTACAAATTCCGGTAACTGGCTGTACACATACAGCGCCACCACGGCATTCATAATGGCCAGAATGAGAAAATATTCTGGTATCGCTAAATCGAGCAGCGTTAAAAACACGATACCGGCAATGGCGCTGACCACCATAAACAGCGCATTAAAAATATTATTGGCCGCAATAACCCGGGCACGCTGTGCCGGCTCTGCCCGTTGCTGCAGCAACGCATACAGCGGCACGATAAAAAGCCCGCCAAAAATTCCGATTAATGTCAGATCAGTTAATACCCACCAGCCAAAGGCACTGGCTAAAAACTGCGTCAGGTTAAGCAAGGTCTCTGGTTGCTGTGCCGGGCTACTAAAATACAAGCTGATGCCAAACACGGTTAAGCCGATAGAGCCAAGCGGCACTATACCAAGCTCTACCCTATCGCCGGACAGCCGCTCGCACAGCATAGAGCCGATACCCACCCCCACCGAAAACGCCACCAACAGCGCCGTAACCACGGTATTATCGCCACCGAGTATCGTTTTGGTGAAGTTAGGAAACTGGGTTAAATAGCTGGCGCCCAAAAACCAGAACCAGCTGATCGCCATAATCGACAAATACAGCGTTCTGTTGGCATAGCTAATGCTGACGGTGGCTTTGGTTTGTTGCCAGGGCGCAAAACGAAAGCGGCCACCACCGGCCACTTCGCCAACCGTCGGGATCTGGCGGCTTACAACATAACCCAGCAGCGCAAACAGCACCACCACGCCACCAATCCATAAGGGCGCATCAGCCACCCCCACCAGTAAACCACCGACGATGGTACCGAGTAAAATAGCAACAAAGGTGCCCATTTCTACCCAGGCATTGCCGGCTAGCAGCTCTTTGTCACTGAGCAGTTGCGGCAAAATGGCGTATTTAACCGGGCCAAAAAACGCTGACTGGCTACCCATTAAAAACAGCAGCCCCAGTAACAGCAGATACTGCTGAAAATAAAACGCCAGCGCGGCAATGACCATCAACACAATTTCCAGCAATTTCAGCGCACGAATCAGCCGGGTTTTACACACCGCATCAGCCAAAGTGCCTGCAGTGGCCGAAAACAATAAAAATGGCAGGATAAATAAGCCTGCCGCCAGGTTCATGGTTAAGTCTGTATCCCACGGCAGCGCGTTAGCAGCGGTAAATGCCAGTAGCAGCATTAAGGCATTTTTAAACACATTGTCATTAAAGGCACCACTGGCCTGAGTTAAAAAAAACGGTAAAAATCGACGCGATACAATAAGTTTGAGTGATGACATCGGCACTCCGTGCACTAAAAGGTCAGCAAAAAGTGATTGCCAGCATAATAAACTCAGGTAGCTTATACCAGTATGAAAATTGCGCTACTGCAAATTGACAGGACGTCCAGCCATCTATATAGTGCGCGTCCATTTGCCAATGTTGGCGTTAGCACGCCCGCGGCCTGACAGGAATAGCCATGACACCACAGACTGAATTCGCCCCCGGCGCCAAACGCTCGCTGTTACCTTTAGTGTGCTTTGTATTGCTGTTTTTAGGTACCGGCCTGTATTTACAGCAGCAAGAGGTTGCCTACGCCTTCTATCAGTTGCCAGGCCATGTCGCCATTATTCCGGCACTTATTCTGGCGATCTGGCTACATAAAGCACCGCTGCAGCAATCTATTGAGGTGATGGTTAAAGGCGCCGGTAACAGCAATATTATTACCATGTGTATCATTTACCTGCTGGCAGGTGCTTTTGCCAGCGTTGCCACCGCCACTGGTGGCGTTGATGCTGCGGTCAATGCCGGCTTAAGCCTGGTGCCGGCGCCCTGGTTATTACCGGGTTTATTTGTTATCGCGGCGCTGGTCTCCACTGCTATGGGCACCTCTATGGGTACCATAGGTGCGCTGGCGCCCATCGCCGTTGGCTTAGCGCAGCAAGCCGGCCTGGAGCCGGCACTGGTTGCCGGTGTACTGTTAAGTGGCGCCATGTTTGGTGACAACTTATCAATCATTTCTGATACCACTATCGCCGCTACCCGCACCCAGGGCGCGCAGATGGCGGATAAATTTCGTGAAAACATTAAAATTGCCCTGCCGGCCGCCCTGTTAACCCTGGTGTTATATGTCACGCTGGCCAGTGACGGCGTACCGGTGCAGGTTGATAACGTTAACTGGACGGGTGTAGTACCCTATGGCGCTATTTTGCTGTTGGCTGTGCTGGGGCTTAATGTATTTGTCGTGTTACTGCTGGGCATAGTGCTGGCCGCGCTACAGGGCGCCGTATTTGCCGATTATGCTATCGGTAATTTGGGTAAAGATATCGCCAGTGGCTTTGCCAGTGTGCAGGAAATTTTCCTGCTGGCGATGCTGGTCAGTGCCCTCAGTGAGTTTATTAAGCAGCAAGGTGGCCTGAGCTGGATAGCGGCTCATATTCAGCGCATTGCTAACAGCCTCAGGCTGGCGGGTAATAAAGCCCAGC
This sequence comes from Rheinheimera nanhaiensis E407-8, assembly GCF_000296695.1. Lineage (GTDB taxonomy): Bacteria > Pseudomonadota > Gammaproteobacteria > Enterobacterales > Alteromonadaceae > Alishewanella > Alishewanella nanhaiensis. The sequence goes on along the minus strand of NZ_BAFK01000026.1, from coordinate 19,420 downwards.
AACTGGCGATTGGCGCCCTGGCCTTTATCAGTAACCTTTGTATTGCCAATAATACTGTGGCGATAGTGCTAACCGGCGAGGTCAGCAAAACGCTGGCGCAGCAGCATCAGATCCCCCCCAAACGCAGCGCCAGCTTGCTGGATATCTTTGCCTGTATTAGCCAGGGGCTGGTGCCTTATGGTGCGCAGGCGCTGTTACTGGGAGCCAGCTTTGGTATCTCGCCCTGGCAGGTGGTCACGCAAAGCTATTATTGTCTGATTTTACTGCTGGTGGTGCTGGCGGTTATCCTGCTGCGCCCGGCGCAACCTATGCCGGCGGTTAACGCGGCTTAAGTTTGCTGCGCCATAACTGGCGCAGACCATTAGCAGGCTTAGCAACGGCATGATACAACAGAATGTGCCAGCGCATTTTTAAACTATGGCCACGTAAAAACCATAACTGACGCGCCGCCCAGGCGGTCATACCGGTGCCGGTTAACATGGCCAGCACTAAACTGGCGCCCAAACGTTGCCGTCGCACCACACTGTGTTGCGTTAACAACTGGCGGGCCGCTTGATTATCAAACAGCGTCAGCAGTACCTGACAGGCATCGACAAGTGCAGATTGCACCTGCATCTGCTGTGCCTGCTGCCAGATAAATTCCAGTTGCTGCTGTTGCTGTACCTCGTTGAGTAAGTCCTGTAAATCGATAATGTCTTTTAGCAGCCGGTGCGTTTCTTCCTGATAAAACAAGTGCACCGCAGCGTGCAGAAACAAATGCGCCAGCGTTGGCACTAAAAATGCTGAACCTGGCAGCGGTGTGGCATGCTCAAGCAGTACCTGAATATCAATGTGTTTCGCCGATGCCGGCGGGTAAATATGGTGATGCAGGTCAATCACAGTGCCACGCTGGTAATGCTGCAGTGGCGGGTTCTGATGCGACCAGGTCAGATAATACGCCCGGTCATAGTCACTAAGTGGCAACTCAGCAAAACCGGCAAAAAATAACTTATCCCGGGCGCTGCGTAGCTGCGCTTTGGGCACCAATAGATCAATGTCGGCAAATAAGCGGCCATAACTCATCGGCAGCGCCAGCGCTCGGTAAGCCGCGCCTTTTAACAACACACAGGGAAAATCGGCCCGGCCAAACACCGCCTCCAGCTGCTGTAATTCATAAAACAACGAATGCTGCTGCTTTTTACTGTAACGGGCAGCCGATAAGCCATGCAGCCTTATCTGCTCGGGTACCTGTGACATTAAACCCTGAGATTGCAGCATATAGTAGCAGCGGGCGGTTAAGCCATGCTGGCGCGCCAGCTGCAAAAACGCCGTCCAGCGTGCACCATCGGCCTGCTGCACAAAATGGCCGGGGTTTGTCAGAAAGTCCAGTAACGGCCTGGCTAACATAGGGCATTCAGCTCGCGGATAACCTGATTAATATCAGCATACTCCAGCCGGTAGGTAGCGCATCGCTGCACCAAAGCGCTCAGAGCGGTAAAGCCCTCATCGGCCAATACATTGTAATTAAAAGAGTTATAAGCAAGGTGCATAAAGGCATCAGCTTTTGGCAGCGGCGTCAGCATTAGCTCAGTTTGCTCTGGCTGATACTGCGGAAACACCACCCAGGCAGGCTGTGCCGGCTGTTGGTAAGCCTGCCAGCTCAGATCCGACGGCAGCAAATAACCGACAGTCCCTTTGGTGGTGCCGCGGGTGATCTGTCGCACTCTGGCATCGGGGTACCATTGCTTAATCAGCGCAATAGACTGATTTTTCAGGCTTACCGGGCGCACATAAGGCCAGATAAGACCGCTACTCAGATCAATCAGGCACATTTCATCGCTAAGTAGTCGCCAGCCTTGCTGCATCAGCACCGCACACAGCGTGCTTTTACCCGAGCCGGGCGGCGCCGGCAAGATCAGCGCCTTACCGCCATGCTCCAGCACCGCAGCATGTATCGCCAGATACTGGTGCTGATAAGAAGCGATACACCAATTAAGCCCCCACTCAAATACCGGCACCAACTGCGCTTTATCGGTCATGCGAAAGTGCTGCTGGCCTGACGAGACATGAAAAGGCCGGCCCCAACCGGCCCAGCGCCTGCGCACATCGAGGGAAAAATCATAGATAGTGTTAGCGTCAACCTTTGATAACAGCGACAGCGGATACAGCTCTGTCAGCGCCGCACGTAACGCCGGGCTGCGGCTGGTAACCAAAACAGAGAAAGGCGCGGTATTTAAGGCAAAATCAGTCAAGTCGGCTTTGCTTCTGTCTGTACCGACTCCACCACAGCGGGCCCGGCGATGCTGGTTTCATGGGTTAACAACGAAAATGCCACGCTACTGCCATCATTAAAGCGGGTTTGCAGTAGCGCGGTGTCACTTTGCTGTTGCAGCCATTGCGGGTAGCTCTGGCTAACGGTTAACGCGTTAGCCAGTGTAGCCATCAATATAATAAGACAGCAGTGCCGCCAATTGGGCTTTTTGCGCCGGCGTCACTGCACCGATATAGGCATTCACAATTTCATCTGGCGAAGGCATATTGGTGCTGAACTGCTCACTTTGGTAATACAACGCGTGTAAGAATGCAGAGGCAATATTGCGTATTAACGCGTAATCACCGCCCTGATTCACCGCCTGCTTTAAGGTACCGTTATAACCACTGCCAAACACCGCGTTAAAAGGGGTGTCCTGGTAAATATCAATACCCTGCCACTCTTTTAACCATTTACTTAGCGGAACCGATTTTTTCTTGTAAAAATAGGCGCCTTTGCCGCCTGCCGCCCCCAGCTTATTCGCTTCAAAATACAGCTTAGCGCTGCCATGGGAGTCAAAACTGAATTTACACTGCTCGAACTTGTCCGGCTGCACAGACTGCATCTGCGAAGCCGTCTCACTTAACGAGCAATTCAGTGTGCTGGTGCCCCAAGCCGCTTTGCTTTTTAGCGTCAGCAATACTGGCAGAGAACCCAAACCGGCACGCAGTAAAAACTTGCGCCGCCCGTTTGACGTTGTCGAGTTTTCCTTGTCATTAACTGCTGTCATAACCCTATTCCATTAAGCTCACTGCATAAAAGTGTACTGGCACTGCTATGCAAGATCAAATCCAACAAGCTAAGCACTTGTTATAGCTTAGCTTTTAAATTCTGTAGCAGGTTAAACCTTTGCTAACTGTAAAGTAAATTGACGCTACACTAGCTACATCTTGGTAAAGGTGCGCTGGCTTTACGCTCGTTATAAAGTTTCATCGCCTCTGGCATTTTCTCGCGCAAATCTTTAATACGGGTTTCCGGTAGCGGGTGGGTCGACATAAATTCCGGTGTACCACCGCTGCCCGCTGCAGCCATATTTTGCCACAGGTTTACCGCCTGTCGCGGTTCAAAACCGGCTTTGGCCATCAGGTCCAGACCGATAATATCAGACTCACTTTCATGTGCCCGGCTAAACGGCAGCGCCACCCCTAACTGCGCCCCCAAACCAAAGGCGGTCATCAGCTCTTGCTGATAGCGCACCCCATAGGCTTTCATGCCTGCATCACCCAGCGCCAGTATGGTTTGAATACCCTGATTAGTGGATAACCGCTCGTTACTGTGGCCTGCAATAACATGACCAATTTCATGGCCCACTACCGCCGCCAGCTGGTCCTGATTCTGCGCTACTTTTAACAAGCCGGTGTAGACGCCGATTTTGCCGCCGGGTAAGGCAAAGGCATTGACCTGATCGGAGTCAAATACCACGATTTCCCAATTTTGCGCCCGGGTACTCTCGGGGGTTACCGCCAACAAACTGTTAGCAACACACTTAACATAATTATTGGTTTTCGCATCTTTGGCTATTGGGGTTTCTGCCTTCATCGACTCAAAGGTCTGGGCGCCCATTTTGCCAAGCTCGGCATCATTAAACAGCATAATTTGCCGCCGGCCGGTCGGCGACTGGGCACAGGCCACAATAAGCAGGGCACAGGTGGTGGTAACCAATAATTTCTTCAACATTGTTATATCCTTATCCGCAGTAACTGGCGTAAAACAGCCTCTTTATTGTATCTGCTGGGCAACAAAAAACCACCCGCAGGTGGTTTTTCGTTAGCCTTTAGCTGGTTAAATCATCGAAAAACTTTTTCACACCATCGAAAAAGCCTTTAGATTTTGGCCGGTGCTTGGCTTCGCCATCGCCTGCCATACTGTCATCCAGCTGACGCAACAGCTCTTTTTGCTTCTCGCTTAGGTTCACCGGGGTTTCAATGACCACTTTGCACACCAGATCGCCCACGCCACCGCCACGCACTGATTGCACGCCCTTGCCACGTAAGCGGAACATTTTATCAGTCTGGGTCTCAGCTGGGATCTTCAGTTTCACCCGGCCATCTAATGTCGGTACGTCAATTTCACCACCCAGTGCGGCGGTGGTAAAACTCAGGGGTACGTCGCAGTACAGATTATTGCCATCACGGACAAAAATCGGGTGCTCTTTCACATGCACCTGCACGTACAGATCACCCGCTGGGGCGCCGTGCATGCCGGCCTCACCTTCGCCGGTTAAGCGGATGCGATCGCCAGTGTCTACACCGGCCGGAATTTTCACCGACAGCGTTTTGGTTTTCTCTATGCGGCCTTCGCCATGGCACTTAGTGCAGGGCTCGGGGATAATTTTACCACGGCCATTACAGGTCGGGCAGGTTTGCTGCACAGCAAAAAAGCCCTGACGCATGGTCACCTGGCCGGCACCATGACAGGTTGGACAGCTTTTGGCTGAAGTGCCTTTTTTCGCGCCGGAACCGTCACAACTGTCGCAGCTCACCATAGTCGGTACTTTAATATCGACCGATTTACCACGTACCGCCTCTTCCAGGCTTAATTCCAGGTTGTAGCGTAAATCTGAACCACGCTGGGCGCGTGACTGGCCGCGGCGACCGCCACCACCAAAAATATCGCCAAACACATCGCCAAAAATATCGCCAAAATCAGCCCCGCCGGCACCGCCGCCAAAGCCACCAGCGCCACGGTTAGGATCTACCCCGGCATGGCCATAACGGTCGTAGGCTGCCCGCTTTTGCTCATCCGACAACACCTCGTAGGCTTCCTGCACTTCTTTAAACTTCTCTTCCATCGTTTTATCGCCCTGGGTACGATCAGGGTGAAATTTCATGGCGAGGCGTTTATAAGCCTTTTTGATGTCTTTGTCGTCGGCGCCTTTAGCGACACCTAATACTTCATAATAGTCACGCTTGGACATAGTTCCCGCTCAGTAAAAGTCTTAATGCCAAAGGGCTGGCACCTGGCCAGCCCTTATACCTCAGCCAGATTACTTCTTGTCGTCTTTCACTTCTTCAAACTCAGCGTCAACTACATCGTCGTTGCCACCCGCTTGCTGGCCGGCATCGGCGCCGCCCTGCTGGGCTTTCGCCTGAGCTGCTTCCATCAGTTTTTGTGACGCCTGCATCAGCGCCTGCGACTTCTCGTCAATCGCCGCCTTGTCGCTGCCTTTTAACACAGCTTCAAGATCTTTGATTGCGGTTTCAATCGCTTCTTTGTCATTACTTGCTAAAGCACTACCCACTTCGTCCAGCTGCTTACGGGTAGCATGTACCATCGCATCAGCCTGGTTACGGGTTTGTACCAGCTCTTCAAACTTTTTGTCTTCCGCGGCGTGGGCTTCAGCGTCACGCACCATGGCCTGAATTTCATCGTCGGTCAGACCAGAGTTGGCTTTAATGGTGATCTTCTGCTCTTTACCGGTGTCTTTATCCTTGGCCGATACGTGCAGAATACCATCGGCATCCAGGTCAAATACCACTTCAATTTGTGGCTCGCCACGACGGCCCGGGCGGATACCTTCTAAGTTGAACTGGCCCAGTGACTTGTTATCAGAGGCGCGCTTACGCTCACCCTGCAGCACGTGAATGGTTACGGCAGACTGGTTGTCTTCGGCGGTTGAGAACACCTGCGACTTCTTGGTCGGAATGGTGGTGTTTTTCTCAATCAGCGCTGTCATCACGCTGCCCATGGTTTCAATACCCAGCGACAGTGGTGTTACGTCCAGCAGCAATACGTCTTTCACATCACCTGACAGTACCGCGCCCTGAATCGCCGCCCCTACGGCTACCGCTTCGTCCGGGTTCACGTCTTTACGCGCTTCTTTGCCAAAGAAAGCGGCTACCGCTTCCTGTACTTTTGGCATCCGCGTTTGACCGCCCACCAGGATGATGTCGTCAATTTCGCCTACGCTTAAATCAGCATCTTTCAGTGCCTGCTTCAGCGGCTCGATAGTGCGCTGAATTAAATCTTCTACTAAAGATTCCAGCTTGGCGCGGGTCACTTTAATGTTTAAGTGTTTCGGGCCTGACGCATCCGCCGTGATATATGGCAGGTTTACTTCCGTCTGCGAGGCAGAAGATAATTCAATCTTGGCTTTTTCGGCAGACTCTTTTAAACGCTGCATCGCCAGCGGGTCGTTACGCAGGTCAATGCCCTGCTCTTTTTTAAATTCTTCCACCAGATAATTAATTAAGCGGTTATCGAAGTCTTCACCACCTAAGTGGGTATCACCGTTGGTCGCTAAGACTTCAAAGGTTTGCTCGCCGTCGACATCGTCAATTTCAATGATAGAGATATCGAAAGTACCGCCACCTAAGTCGTATACTGCAACCTTAGTATCGCCTTTCTTTTTATCCATACCATAAGCCAGGGCCGCCGCGGTTGGCTCGTTGATAATACGTTTTACTTCCAGGCCTGCAATACGGCCGGCGTCTTTGGTAGCCTGACGCTGCGCATCGTTAAAGTAGGCTGGTACCGTAATAACGGCAGCCGTTACTGCTTCGCCTAAATAGTCTTCGGCGGTTTTTTTCATCTTTTTCAGCACTTCAGCTGAAATTTGCGGTGCAGCTAACTTTTTGCCTTTAACTTCAACCCAGGCGTCACCATTATCGGCCTTCACAATGGCGTAAGGCATAATTTTAATGTCGCGCTGCACTTCTTCGTCTTCAAAACGACGGCCAATTAAACGCTTAATGGCAAACAAAGTGTTTTTCGGGTTGGTAACTGCCTGACGTTTAGCAGGCTGGCCAACTAATACTTCGCCGTCTTCAGCGTAAGCGATGATCGATGGCGTAGTACGGGCACCTTCTGCGTTTTCTAATACGCGAGGTTTGTCGCCGTCTAATACCGCCACACAAGAGTTGGTTGTGCCTAAGTCAATACCGATAATTCTGCCCATAACTGCTCTCCACTTAATATTTGAACAATTAAAAATTGTGTTGAGCGGTTAATGGGGATTAGCCCTGATCCATTCAAGGTTATTCAGGTAAAAATTTTGCTTTAACTTATAAAAGCAAGGCGTTAAGCGCGGTTAAGCGCTTTTCGCGGCAAAAGCGGTTAACTTATCCGCCCCGACCTGACTATAATAGCCGACACTGTTTCTACACTTTAAAAAGGCTAAGGTTATGCCACTACTGGACAGTTTTACCGTCGACCATACCATTATGAAAGCGCCTGCGGTGCGGGTAGCGAAAAAGATGAACACGCCCAAAGGCGATGCAATTACAGTGTTTGATTTACGCTTTTGTGTGCCGAATGAAGAAATCCTGTCGGAAAAAGGCATTCATACACTGGAACACTTATTCGCCGGCTTTATGCGTGACCATTTAAATGGTGATGATGTCGAAATTATCGATATTTCGCCGATGGGCTGTCGCACCGGCTTTTATATGAGCTTAATTGGCACACCGGACGAACAGCGCGTGGCCAAAGCCTGGCAAGCGGCGATGGATGATGTGCTGCACGTTGCCAGCCAGAGCGATATTCCGGAGCTGAATATTTATCAGTGTGGCACCGCGCAAATGCACTCGCTGGATGAAGCCAAGCAAATTGCTAAGAATATTCTTGAGCGTGGTGTCGGTGTTAACCGTAATGACGAGCTGGCCTTACCGGCGGAGATCCTGAACAAACTTTAATATAGCTGATTAAGAACCCGGACGACACTGCGCGGTGAGACAACTGACAACTAAGAAAAGCGTCTGTGGCAGGGATGCCACAGAGGAGCCTACAGGGACGTATCTACGGCGTCTTTTCGTGGTGTCAGTTGTCGACCCGAAGCTCAATTTCGCGGCTTACATACAGTAAAAACTCAAGAACAGCTATCCAGCAAATACACCAGATGCTGATACGCAATACCGCTGTGGCGCGATAAACCAATCTCGCAGGTGCGGCTGGTCGATACCCCGTGTGCGCAAGCACTTACCTGCGGTTTTAACTCCGATAATGCCGAGGCGTTAAGCTCGGGCAGCACAAAGCCTTTATCGCCGGCAAAGCCGCAGCAGCTGATCCCTTCCGGTATTATGACACTGCCAGTGCAGGCACTAAGTAACCGCTGCAGTTTATCGGCCTGACCCAACTGACTGGCGCTGCAGGTGATATGCAGTGCCACCGGCTGGTCCAGTGGCTTTATCGTTAACTTTGGCAGCACCTGATCATGCAAAAAATCGACGCTGTCATAGATGCGCAAGCGTGGGTCCAGCTTGCCATGCAGGGTTAAGCTGCAGGGGCTGGTATCACTGAAAATCGCAATGGCGCCATGATTACTGACCTTCAGCAGCCACTGCTCCAGCTCGCGCTGCTTATAGTCAGCTGCGGCAAACTGGCCTTTGGATTGAAACGGCATACCACAACATTGCTGTGCAATACCTTCTGGCATAATCAGCTGGTAACCGGCTTTTGCCAGTAAGTGGGTACTTACCTCGGCCAGACTGCGTTTATCATTACTATTGGCCGCAGGCCCCATAACCCGACCGGAGCAAGACGCCAGATAAATAAGCGGCGTCAGCCCTTTGCCATCCGGGCTGGTTATTTTACCTGTGTTTGCCGTTGGCATCGCCTTATGCCAGCGCGGCAGCACTGAGCCAAATACATTGCCAACACCCAAGCCTAAACGGCTAATAGCGGCAGCAACACTAAAATGCCGTGCGATAAAGGCAGCAACACCTTGCCAACGCTGGTTATTTTCTGCCCGTAACTGCCGGGTTAAGTCGCCGGTATTAATACCCACCGGACAGGCGCTGCTGCACATACCGCAGGCAGCGCAGGTATCGGTACCGGCATATTGATAAGCTGAGGTAAGTTGCGTTAAACGTTTTGCATCTTCGCCCGACATATTATCTTTGCCCAGCGCAGTTAAACGCGATATTTCCCGCTGCGCCACTATGCGCTGGCGTGGTGTTAAGCTTAGTTTGCGCGACGGGCATACCGGCTCACAAAAGCCGCACTCTATGCATTTATCGACCAGCGGGTTAGTCGCCGGCAAGGGTTTTAAGTGCTGTAAATGCAGCTGTGGGTTGTGGCTTAACACCACCTCGGGGTTAAGAATATGATTTGGATCCAACAGCTGTTTAATTTGCCACATTAAGGCATACGCCTCGCTGCCCCATTCCAGCTCAACAAAGGGCGCCATATTACGGCCGGTACCATGTTCAGCTTTCAGTGAGCCGCCAAACTCTACCGCTACTAGCTGTGCTACGTCCTGCATAAAAGCCGCATAACGGGCGACCTCCGCCGGCTGTTCAAAGCCCTGGGTAAAGACAAAATGCAGGTTGCCTTCTAAGGCATGGCCAAAAATAATGGCTTCATTATACTGATATTTATCAAACAGTTGCTGCAGGCGCGACACTCCCTCCGCCAGTTGCTCGACAGGAAAAGTCACGTCCTCAATAATCACTGTAGTGCCGGTTTGCCGCACCGCACCCACCGCCGGGAAAGTGCCTTTACGCATGGCCCACAGCTGGTTATACACCGCCGGGTCGCTGCTAAAACCAACCTGTTGCTCCAGTTCAAAGGCAGCCAGGCTGGCTGAGATCTGTGCCAGTTGCTGCTGCAACAGGCTGCTAGTCTGTGCACTGCTTTCTATCAATAGCGCACAGGCATTATCTGACAAAGCTTTTACCCAGGATGGCATACCGACTTTATGCTCAACCGAGCGCAGGCTACGCCTGTCGAGTAATTCGACGGCGGATACCGGCTGCTGCTTTAGCTGCGTTACGGCAAGGCAGCAGCTCTCTACCGACGGGAAGACCAACAAAGCCGTGGCGCGATGCGGATACTCCGGCACGGTGTGATAGGTAACGGCACTGATAAAGCCGAGGCAGCCTTCCGAGCCCACCATTAAATGCGTAAGCATATCAATCGGATCGGTAAATTCCGTTAGCGCATTTAACGAAAAGCCGGTGGTGTTTTTTAAGCGGTATTTATGGCGGATCTTGGCACTCAGGTCCGGGTTAGCGCGGGTTTGTGCACCTAATAATTCCAGCTCGACCAGCAGCGGCGCATGGGAGTTGCGAAACGCCGCTACGCTTTGGCTATCTTCGGTATCCAGCACAGTGCCGTCGAATAACACCAGGCGCATGCCCGCCAGGGTATTAAAGCTGTTATGGGCGGTGCCACAGCACATGCCGCTGGCATTATTCGCTACTATGCCGCCGATTTTACAGCTGTTAATGGAGGCCGGATCCGGGCCAATTTTACGCAAAAACGGGCTTAACACTTTATTGGCGGCAGCGCCTATTACGCCCGGCTGCAGGCGGATTTGCTCACCCAAACCGCGCACTTCACGCTGCTGCCAGTTTTCGCCCAGTACCAAAAGCACCGAGTCAGTGACGGCCTGGCCGGATAAACTGGTACCCGCCGCCCGAAACGTTAGCGCCACCCGGTATTGGTTGGCTAACTTCAGCAGCGCTATCACTTCGGCTTCGCTTTCAATGCGTAGCACTAATTTGGGTAGCAGACGGTAAAAGCTGGCATCAGTGCCAAAGGCTAGAGTTTCAAGCGGACCATCAAAATAGCGCTGTGGCGGAATAAGCTGTTTCACGGCCTGAATAAACTGCGGGTGCATGCCAACCTCTGCCAGCAAAGCATAATAAGCTGATTAACCGATAATAAAGGATAGCACCGCACTTTGCATAAAGTTTTATTACTTTAACCCATCACACGTATAAATTATTCATCAGACAGTAACCTTAGCGGCAATAAAAAAGCCGGCATAATGCCGGCTCAAGCAGAGACCTTTAGGCTGCTATTCAGCTGCTTTAGACACACCGACCATGGCCGGGCGCAGTAAGCGGCCATTAAGCTCATAGCCTTTTTGCATCACAAAGGTGACCGTGTTTGGCGCCACATCCGCTGAGGGCTGAATGCTCATGGCCTGGTGCAATTCCGGGTTAAACGGCTGGCCCTGGGGGTCAATCTGGTTAACACCGAACTTGGCTACCGTGTCTAAAAAGCTTTTCAGCGTCAGCTCGACGCCTTCAACTACACCTTTTAGCGCTTCATCTTCGCGGTTAATAAAGCCCAGCGCCCGCTCCAGGTTGTCGACCACCGGTAACAGGTCGCCGGCGAATTTTTCCAGGGCAAACTTATGCGCTTTTTCTACGTCCATACTGGCACGGCGGCGGATATTCTCCGCTTCAGCTTTAATGCGCAGCATTAAATCCTGCTGCTCTGCCAGCTGGGCCTTAGTACTGGCCAGCTCATCTTCCAGCTTGGCAATAATGGCCTGCTCACCGGATAACTCGACGGTGTCGGCATGTTCATTAGCGGCCTGTGGCTGCTCAGTGCTGTGATCCGTTGGCTGTTGTTGCTCAGTCATGCGTTACTACTCCCAAATTAAGTAGGTGTATTATGGGGATACCTGCCGCCGATTCAAGTGCAAATTTAACTGGCGGGCACAGGCTTCAACTAAAGGAATTAAGCGGGCGTAGTTCATCCGCCGCGGGCCCAACAGGGCAATAAAGCGTTTTGGCTGTTGCTGATAGCGCTGCACGATAACACTGACATTGGCCAGTTCAATAAAGCCCGACTCTTTGCCCAGCAGTAACTTGGGCTGTTCGTCCTGTGTCAGGCTATCGAGCAAACGCAGCAAGCCCTCGGGCTGCTCCAGCATCTGCATCACCTGTTGCAGCGCCGGGTTTTGCTGATACTCAGGGGTTAACAGCAACTGATGCTGGCCAAAAATCAGCGGCTGGTGCTGTTGCAGCTCATCTAAACTTAATAAGCCCAATACCTTTTGCAGCAGCTGCTGACACATGCCGCTCTCGCCGCGCACCAGGGCACCTAAGCGCTCTATGCCATCCTGCCACTGGCCACCGCCGCCTAAAGCCGCGTTTAACAGGCACAGCACCTTGCTTAGCACAGTGTTATCTATCGCCTGCTCGCAGTGCAGTAAACGGTGCAAAATATCACCGTCTTCATCTATGACCACCAGCAACAGCCGGTCACTGGCCAGACGGACCAAATCGATTTGCCGCACGATACGGCCATCGGCCTTGGGTGCACTGACAATGGCAACGAAGCCGGTCAGGTTAGTTAACAGCTGGCCGGCCTGCTGACATAACAACGACACCGGTAACTGCTGTGTCAGCTTACGGTGCAGCTCGGTTTGCCAAAAACCACTCAGCGGCTGTAACTGCAGCATTTTATCAATAAACAAGCGGATACCGGCGGTGGTGGGAATGCGCCCGGCCGAGGTATGCGGTGAGCGGATTAAGCCCTGCTGCTCCAGTGCCATCATGGTGTTGCGCACTGTGGCCGAACTGACCGCCAGCTGGGCGTTGTCAGCCAGCAGCTTAGACGATACCGGCTGGCCATCGAGCAGATACTGCTCGACAATCAGCTTTAAAATCAGCTCGGGCCTGCTCAGGGTTAACGTCATACCGCGCACTCTATACCTAATTGCTGGTGGATATGGGGGCAAGGCCGGCTAATTCAAGCGCACAGACAGCGCTAGTGCGACAGCCGCAGTGTCGTTATACTCTGCACAAGGGTTAAAAGGAACTGGCTATGTCACACGCATTCACCACTGTTGGGCTCATTGGTAAGCCGCATCATCAGGGCGCTAACAATACCCTGCTCAGCCTGTATCAGTTTTTGCGCCAGCAGGGGCTGACGGTTTATGTCGAGCAGCGGGTGGCGCAATCACTGGAGCTGCCTGATGTCGCTGTGCTGGACTTGGTAGAACTGGGTAAAAAGTGTGACCTGGCCATCGTGGTCGGTGGTGATGGCAATATGCTGGGCGCCGCCCGGGTGTTGTCGCGCTTTGATGTGGCGGTACTGGGCGTTAACCGCGGTAACCTGGGCTTTTTAACCGATCTCGCGCCAGAAAACTTCCAGCAGCCGCTAACCGAAGTGCTGGCGGGTAATTTTGTTACCGAAAAACGCAACCTGCTGGAAATCAGCGTGCAGCGCGCCGGCGTGATTAAAAGCAGCAACAGCGCGGTGAACGAGGCGGTGCTGCATGCCGACAAAGTTGCCCATATGATTGAGTTTGAAGCCTATATTAATGACGAGTTTGTCTACAGCCAGCGCTCTGACGGCCTGATTATCAGCACCCCTACCGGCTCCACGGCTTATTCATTATCCGGCGGCGGCCCTATACTGACACCGGATCTGGATGCGGTAACCTTAGTACCCATGTTTCCGCATACGCTGAGCAGCCGGCCGCTGGTGGTGTCGGGCAGCAGCGAAATCCGCTTAAAAGTGGCCAGCACCAACGATGCCCACCTGCAAATCAGCTGCGACAGCCATGTCATTCTGGCCGTAATGCCGGGCGACGATATTTATATCCGCAAACACCCGACGCCGCTTCGGCTGGTGCATCCGCCGGGCTACAGCTATTTCCACGTACTGCGCAATAAATTAGGCTGGGGCAGCAAACTTTATTAATACCCGGCTTGCCAAGGCAGGGTTTACTGTATAAAGTTACTGTATAAATAACCACTGTAATTTTTCACAGTTAACTTAGCTGGCAGGAGAATGTCATGCTGTGCCATCTGCATATCAGTAATTTTGCTATTGTCCGCGCGCTGGAAATTGACTGGCACAGCGGCATGTCCACCATTACCGGCGAAACCGGTGCCGGTAAATCTATCGCCATCGATGCGCTGTCACTGTGCTTAGGTGAGCGCGCCGACGCCAGCGTGGTGCGCCCCGGTGCCGATAAAGCCGATATCGTTGCCAGCTTTGATATCAGTAAACTAAGCGCTGCCCAGCAGTGGTTAGCCGAGCAGGATTTGGCCATGGGCCACGAGTGCATAGTACGGCGGGTGGTTAGCAACGAAGGCCGCTCGCGCGGTTACATTAACGGTGTACAGGTACCGGCGCAGCAGTTAAAAGCCCTGGGCCAGCATTTGCTGAGCATTCATGGCCAGCATGCCCACCAGCAATTACTGAAAAACGACTATCAGCGCCAGTTGCTGGACGCTTTTGCGGCCAATAGCAGCCTGTTAGAGACCACCCGCAGCAGTTGGCGGCACTGGCAGCAGTTGCAGCGCGAATATGCCCAGCTGCAGCAATCGCAGCAGCAGCGTGATGCACAGCGCCAGTTACTGGAATATCAGGTGGCTGAGTTAGATCAGTTTGCCCCGTTACAGGACGAGTACCCGCAGCTGGAAGCCGAGCACAGCCGGTTAAGCCACGGCAATACCTTATTAAGCCAAAGCCAGCAATGTTTGCAGCTGCTGTACGATGACGAGCAGCAAAATATCTATCAGGCGCTCTGTGTGGCCGCCGGCCAGCTCGAGCAGCTGTGCAGCCTGGATCCAGCACTGACGAATATCAGCCAGATGTTGCAGGACGCACTGGTGCAAACCGAAGAGGCCAGCCGTGAGCTGCGCCGCTACGCCGACAAAGTAGAACTGGATCCGGAGCGTTTAGCACACATTGATGAGCGCTTAAGCCAGTGGCTGAACCTGTCGCGCAAACATCAGGTGAGTTATGCAGATTTACCGGCACTGCACCAGCAACTTTGCGAGCAATTGGCGGCGCTGACCGGTGATGATAAACGCCTGCTGCAGTTAGAGGCCGATATTAGCACCGCGCAGCAGCATTATTTACAGCAGGCCCAAGCGCTAAGCCAGCAGCGCCAGCAGGCCGCCGCGCTGTTAAGTGATAAAATCAGCCGCAGCATGCATGAGCTCAGCATGGCCAATGCCCGTTTTGCCATTTTGGTTACCCCGCTTGATGTCAGCCAGGGCAGTGCTCAGGGTATCGATCAGATCGATTTTCAGGTATCAACCAACCCGGGCCAGCCACTGCAGGCCTTAAGTAAAGTCGCCTCAGGTGGTGAGCTGTCGCGCATCAGCCTGGCCATACAGGTGATCCTGGCTGATAAAATTACCACCCCGACGCTGATTTTTGACGAAGTGGATGTGGGTATCAGTGGCCCGGTGGCAGCGGGTGTTGGCCGCCTGCTGCGCCAACTGGGCGAAACCACGCAAATTATTTGTGTGACCCACTTGCCGCAAGTGGCCAGCCAGGGCCATCAGCAACTGTTTGTGGAAAAATACACCGACGGCCTGGCGACCGAAACCCGCATGCGCGAGCTAAATGCCGACGAGCGCATCAGCGAAATTGCCCGTTTACTGGCGGGCGAAAACATCAGCGCCAGCGCACTGGCCAACGCGCGTGAACTTTTATGCGCGCCTTTAGTCTGAAAGAAGGTTTTTCAGCCGGCTTGTCATAGGGTATGATGAGCCCACTTAGGTAAAGCAGAAGCAACAGATGAAAGCAGTAGTTAAAATGATGGTGCTGGCCGCAGGCCTTCTCAGCCTTAGCGCATGCAGCAGCTGGGTGTATCGTATTGATATACCACAAGGCAATTTTTTAGAGCAAAAAGATATCGATAAACTGCGTGTCGCCATGACCAAAGAGCAGGTGAAGTTTGTGCTGGGTACGCCGGTTGCCGCCAATGCCTTTGACAATGACACCTGGCATTATTTTTACGCCTTAAAAGGCGGCCGTGGCGATAATTTTGAAAAGCAGCTGATTGTCGAGTTTAAAGACAACAAGCTGCAGGACATTAAAGGCGACTTTAAAAAGTCAGACGACTTTAATACCCCGCTGGATATCTAAGCCGCGTAAGGCTAACAATAAAAAACCAGCACAGCGCTGGTTTTTTGCTTTTCTGCACTCTGCTAAAGCGATAAACACTCGGGCTAACTGCCTGAGTCGGCTTTTACCTCATGCGGCCGGCCACCGGTGACTTTATCAGCCCGGCCTTCTTCTTTGGCTTTCTCGGCCCGGCGGCGGCGTAAATCTTTCGGATCGGCAATCAGCGGGCGGTAAATTTCTATTCTGTCGCCGGCTTTAACCGTGTCGGTGAGTTTTACCGGCCGGCTCCAGATGCCGACTTTTTGCTGGTTTAAATCAATATCAGCAAACTGCTGCAAAATACCGGACTGCTCAATAATTTGTTGCACAGTGGCGCTTTTACTGACCGACACGGTAAGTAAACTTTGCCGCTCGGGTAAGGCGTAGGCCACTTCAACGGTAATCTGCTCAGCCATGTTGCTCTCCGTACACCTGTTTGGCTCTGGTGGTAAATGCCTGCACCATAGCAGCGGTTAACTCGGCAAAAATCTTACCAAAGGCAAACTGAATTAACTTACTGGAAAACTCAAACTCGAGTTTTAACATCACTTTGCAGGCACTGTCATTTAACGGCTGAAACTGCCAGCCACCGCGCAGCTGCTTAAAAGGGCCATCGACCAGTTGCATGGCAATTTGCTGATTTGGCGTTAACGTATTGCGGGTAGTAAAACTGTGGCTAATGCCCGCCTTGGAAACTGTCAGCGATGCCACCATCTCTTGTTCTGACTGGCTGACAATGCGCGCAGCACTGCAGCCGGGTAGAAATTGCGGATAATCCGGTACGGCGTTTACCAGATCATACATCTGCTGCGCGCTGTAAAAAACCAACGCACTGCGTTCAATTTGTGGCATACTCACTCCCCTTTAAACTCGCCGCCGATTGTAACAGAATAACGCGCTGCAACAAGGCATGAGCCATCGCTGACATCCAACACTGAGCTGCGACAAACAACGAATTATGAGCAAAAAACAAGCAAGCAAAAACAAAAACGGTACCATAGCGCAAAACCGCAAAGCGCGGCACGAGTACTTTTTAGAAGACCGCTACGAAGCCGGCCTGGCCCTGCAGGGCTGGGAGTTAAAGAGCATCCGCGAGGGTAAGGTAAACCTGTCTGACTCTTATGTCATTTTACATAACGGTGAAGCCTTTTTACTCGGCGCACAAATTCAGCCGCTAAACAGCGCCTCCAGCCATGTGGTGTGCGACCCCGAACGCAGCCGCAAATTGCTGCTGCACAAGCGCGAGCTAAGTAAACTGATTGGCCTAAAAGAGCGCGAAGGCTACACCTTAGTGGCCACCGCCATGTACTGGAAAGCCTGCTGGGTAAAGCTGGAGTTTCATTTAGCCAAGGGCAAGAAAAGCTATGACAAGCGTGACGATATTAAAGACCGCGACTGGTCACGCGAGAAAGAGCGCATGATGAAGCACAGTAAACACTAACACCCTTGAAACTTTTACCGCCTGGCCCCATCTAACCAGGGCGACAGGAAAACGGTTAAAGCACAATGCCCGCTTGTGTAAAGCAAACAGGCTGCGTACAATAGCCAAACACTGAAAGTGAGTGTTACTTCCACAGAATTCGGGGCTGATTCTGGATTCGACGGGATTCACGAACTCTTAGGTGCATGCCGAGGTGAGGTAGGCCTCGTAAAAAAGCCTCAATTAAATAGTCGCAAACGACGAAACTTACGCAATCGCTGCCTAATAAGCAGTAGATAGCTCTTCCCCTCACGCATGCCTGTAAGCTGAGACTCTGGAAGATCACCCCTAACAGGATCGCGTCGCGTCTTCGCCTGGAGACAAAACGTTAAAACCAATCAGGCTCGCCCGACGATAGCCTGCCATTCGGCGCTCATAGGGTTAACTAAATGAATGTGCTAAGCATGTAGTACCGACGATGTAGGTTTTTCGGACGCGGGTTCAACTCCCGCCAGCTCCACCAAATAGCACAAGGCCAGCGTAAGCTGGCCTTTTGTTTTTCTCGACGCCAAATATTACCTGCCGATAAATTAGTTCGCTGCTGTTAATATCAGTAGATACTTTGAGTATCTACTAATCAAGGTATATACTTCTGCTATCTAGCTAGTGGAGGTGAATATGGATACTGGCACAGTGTTTAAGAACAACAATACCCAGGCAGTGCGTCTGCCAGTTGAAGCGCGTTTTCCAGACGACGTGAAAAAGGTCGTAGTTCGGGTCGTGGGTAAAGATCGCATACTCACGCCGGTAGCTAACAGCTGGGATTCGTTTTTCATGCAAGGCGCAGCGGTAACAGATGATTTTATGACTGAACGGGCATCACAAGAGCAGCAAGAACGGGAAGCGTTTTAATGCTGAAATACATGCTTGATACCAATATCTGCATATATGTAATAAAGCGCCGCCCTGTTGAAGTATTGGAAACTTTTAATAAGTATTCGGGCTTAATGTGCATCAGTTCAATCACTTATGCAGAGCTGTGTCACGGCGTAGAAAAAAGCGCAAGGCCAGAGCAAAACCGGCAAGCAGTAGAAGATTTTGTTTCCAGATTGGTAATTCTGCAGTATGGTGAAAAAGCAGCACAGCACTATGGCGAAATTCGTTCCGAGTTAGAAAGCTCCGGCACTCCTATTGGCGCCAATGATTTACACATCAGCGCACATGCCAGAAGTGAAGGGCTACTTTTAATTACGAATAATAGCAAAGAGTTTAATCGAGTTTCGGGGTTGAGGCTCGACAATTGGTTGCATGTGTAATTATTTAAGCATACTTATTTGAAAGGGAATTAGGATGAAAAAGCTGACCGTTTTATTTTGCTTAACCCTAACTGCATGTAGCACAGTAAAATACAACTACACACCTGAATCTCGTCGCTTCACGACTCCTGAAGTTGAAACTATCGTATCCGTTGGATTAGGTGAACCTCTGATGGATCAAGGTAGAGTTGTGGAAAGGGATATAATTGAAATTACAGAAGAAGGCGAGATCTCCGCGTATGACATTAAAAAAGGAAAGCTAATAAAAATTGGCGAAGATGAAAAATCAGAGTTTTTTGTCCAAGACTTACTTGCTGGATATGTCATACATGCCGGCATTATATCAGTTACACCTCAACCCCACGCAACAATCCAGATAAAGAAAAAGTCAGGCGAATTTTGCGTCAATAGACCAGCTGATGTAACGGTATGTGGAGATATTAGGTTCAACCGCTCAAAAGAAACTGTAGTTACGAATGATAGCTTTAGAAGAACTCTGCTTTACAGCGGTAAAGTGGGAAACAAACTTAAAATAAGTTATCGTGAATTCAGTAATGATATGGCAAGAGCTGCATTTAGCACTGATGTTGAATATGACTTAAATGAGAGCAACATTATTGGTTACGCAGGTGCTCGTTTAGAAGTAATAAAAGCAAATAATACCGAAATCACATATAAAGTCCTAAAACATTTTGGCGAGCGGTGAGAAAAATAGAATTATCCTTTAATTAGGCCTCCCCTTATCAGCTCCACCAAATAGCGGTAGTGTTCAAAATTCTGTGTCATTTCATTAAACTAAGCGAA
>NZ_BAFK01000027.1 GCF_000296695.1 Rheinheimera nanhaiensis E407-8 | reverse complement strand
GCTTTCGGCCCTGCCTGCGCTGCCGGCCCGACAGTGCGCCGGGCTCGCCGGCCTGGCTTGGCAGCCACACCACCTTACAACGGGCATTACGCTTAATAGACGAAGGTGGATTACAACAACACACCCAGCAGCAACTGGCCGAACGGCTGGGCGTAAGCGAGCGTTACCTGCGCAAGTTGTTTCAGCAGCATCTGGGCATAGCACCGAAACAATACGCGCTATGCCAGCAAATACTGTTTGCGAAAAAGCTGCTACACGAAACTCATTTGCCGATCACGGCCATTGCCTATCAGGCCGGCTTTAACAGCGTCAGGCGCTTTAATGATGCTTTTTTACAGCAAGTGAAATTGTGCCCAACGGCGATCCGCCGTCGCAGCAGCCCCCCCAGCACAATGCTGCAGCTGACACTCAGTTATCGCCCGCCGCTGGCGTGGCAGCAATTACTGACATTTTGGCGCGCCCGCACGCTGGATGGCGTCGACTGGGTGCGCGGTAATTGTTATGGCCGCAGCTTTTGCTTTAATGGCCAGCGTGGCTGGTTTGAAGTGGCACCCGGCACTGGCGACAACCTGCTGCTCAGCTTGTGCTGGCCCGGCACTCAGGGCTTGTTAAATTTGGTAAAAAAGATAAGGCAACTGCTGGATCTGGACGCCAATATACTGCAGATTGAGCAGTCTCTTAGTGGCTCAGCACTGTTTGCCTGCGGCCTGCAAAGCGGCCTGCGCATACCTGGCGTGTGGGACAGTTGGGAAGCCGGAGTCCGCGCGGTGTTGGGCCAGCAGGTCAGTGTTGCCGGCGCCCGCACTCAGCTTAACCGGCTGGTGCTGGCGCTGGGTGAACCGCTGGATAACCAACGCCGCTTGTTTCCCACGCCGCGGGCGGTAATAGACAGCGATCTGCAGATGATTAAAGTGCCGCAGGCCCGGCGCGAGACCTTAAAAGCGCTGGCGCAGCTGGTATTAAGCACACCAGATGCCGATCCTGAGCAGTGGTTAAGTATTAAAGGCATTGGCCGCTGGACGGTCAGTTACGCTAAGTTACGTGGTTTAGCGGACACCGACATCTGGCTGGCCGATGATTTAGGCATAAAAAAGGCGCTGAAAACGGCCGGCCAGCAGCCGCAGCCATTTGAGCATGAGCACCTCGCTCCCTGGCGCAGCTATGCCACCTTACAGTTATGGTTTCGTTTAGCCAGTTAATTCAGGACATCAGCATGTATTACCAATTTATCGACAGCCCGCTCGGTGCGGTTAAAATAAGTGCAAACCACAGCGGCATTACCGAAGTGGCCTTTGTCAGCCATAGTGGCCAAGCAGAGCCATCAATGCTGACCGAGACGGCAGCAGCGCAGCTAACAGCCTATTTTGCCGGGCGCTTAGCGCAGTTTTCGCTGCCGCTGGCCGCCAGCGGCACGGCGTTTCAGCAGCAGGTGTGGCAAGCGTTGGGCAAGGTGCCCTTTGCCAGCACCTGTAGCTATGCCGATATTGCCCGGCATATCGCTAACCCTAAGGCGGTGCGGGCAGTTGGCGCGGCCAATGGCCGTAACCCTATTGCCATTGTTGTGCCTTGCCATCGGGTAATTGGCGCCAATGGCACGCTAACCGGCTATGCCGGCGGGCTGGAGAAAAAAGCCTGGCTGTTAAAACACGAGCAGCGCCATAAGGCGCTGCTGTGATAAAGCACAAAGCTTAGGGCTTAGAATTGGTAGCTGACACCAAAACGGAACTCATTTTTGGTATCGCCGCTGTTTAGCGCTATATTGCTGCGGATCGCCCAGTCCGGGCTTAAGTAAAACGCAATACCGCCAGCCAGGCTACCGTGATCATCGCCAATAGAATGATAGGTCGCTTCTGAATACAGCTCTACCTGTGGTGTTAACGGATGGCGCAGGCCAACACCACCATAACCACCAGTGTCATCCGCATCGCCAGACGCATGCTCGATACCGGCTAACAAATAGGTTTGCGTGGTTGGTGAAAAGTCCAGCTTAAAACCTGTCAGATAGTTAACACCGGCTTGCAGCAGGTTTACATCAAAAGGCCCACTGGATAAGCGCGAAAAGGTAGCATCGACTACCCAGTTACCATCCAACCGGTATGAACCCTCAACGTATGGGCCATCGCCACCGGCGTCAGTGTAACCGGCACCGACATAATCCCATTTCACATTAGCCTGCGCAGCGCCGACAAAAGCGGCCGCCATCAAGGTTGCAACGAACAGGGTCTTTTTCATGGTGATACTCCTTGTGTTACCGCCTAAGCCACCGGCGGTTAATGCTTAAACCAAAGTGCCGTCAGCTTAACGGCGCAGAATTAACACTGGCTGAACTGCTACACTCAGCAACCATGCTATTTTTTCGGATAAAAAGCGGACAAATATGCCATTTTCTTTTTGTTTTGCTTGGTATCTAATGGCAAAAATTGCCCGGAGGTCATCATGACAACACGTAGCCTACAACGCCTGATCCCATCGGTAGCCACCTCAGATGGCGCCGGTGTCAAAATTAAACGCAGCCTGGGGCAAAACCAGCACAGCCGGCTGGACCCTTTTCTCATGCTGGACTTTTTCGGCTCAGACAAAGCCGGTGATTACATTAAAGGCTTTCCACCCCACCCGCACCGCGGTTTTGAAACCGTGACCTACATGCTCGAAGGCCATATGCTGCACGAAGATCACCTGGGCAACCAGGGCCATCTAAAAAGCGGTGGTGTGCAGTGGATGACTGCCGGACGCGGCATTATTCACTCTGAAATGCCGCAGCAGGAGCAAGGCTTAATGCAAGGCTTTCAGTTATGGCTAAACCTGCCTGCGGCAGAAAAAATGAAACCGGCCGCTTATGTCGATATCGCGCCAGAGCAAATCCCCACCCTTGTGCTGCCACAGGGCCATATTAAAGTGATTGCCGGTACCGTGCAAACGGCAGAGGCTAAACAGGGTGGCCCGATTCAGGGGCTTAGCACAGCGCCGCAGTATTACGACGTCGCGCTAAACGCCGACCAAAGGCTGACATTAGCACTGCCGGCTGGCCATACCGCCTTTGTTTATCCGTATCAGGGCGATGTGCAGGTAATTGACAGCAACGAACCGCGCCGGGTACCCGAGCATCATGCCGGTGTGTTAAGCCAGGGCGATAGCCTGACGCTACACAGCACAGCGCCCTGCCGCCTGCTGGTATTGGCAGGGGCAGCCATTAATGAGCCGGTAGTACAATACGGTCCCTTTGTGATGAACAGCGTGGCAGAGATAGAGCAAGCGCTCCGTGATTATCAAAACGGCACGCTGACAGACAATAAGGCGGCGGGGAGCATAGTGCTGTCGCACTAAATCGCCTGGCAATAACCCAGAAGAAAGACGGGATTTTAACCGACAGGCCCTTTATACTAAGGGCCTTGTTGTTTGTTCAGAGATCCCTTATGCAAGTTATTGGTATTATTGGCGCCATGGAGCCGGAAGTGGCGCTGCTGCGAGAGCAAATCAGTGAAGTGACCACACACCAGAGCGGTGGTTACACCTTTTATCAGGGCACATTGGCGGGTATGCCGGTGGTGTTAGTGCAATCAGGTATTGGTAAGGTAGCCGCCGCACTGGCTACGGCGCTGTTGATCCAGCAATTTAAGCCCGCTGCGGTGGTAAATACCGGCTCAGCCGGCGGCTTTGACCCCGAGCTTAACGTGGGTGACGTGGTGATAAGCACTGAGGTGCGCCATCACGACGTAGACGTGACCGCCTTTGGTTACGCAATGGGCCAGGTACCGCAAATGCCAGCCGCCTTTGTTGCCCATCCTAAATTAATTGAAGCCGCCGAGCAGAGCATTACCAAGCTGGGGTTTTGTAACACCAAAAAGGGCCTGATCGCCACCGGCGACAGCTTTATCTGCGACCCTGTGCGCATTGCCACTATCCGCCAGCAATTCCCTGCCATGTTGGCGGTGGAGATGGAAGGCGCAGCGATTGCACAGGTGTGCCACATGCTAAACACACCCTTTGTGGTGATCAGAAGCTTAAGCGACATTGCCGGTAAAGAATCGCCGCAGTCATTTGAAGCCTATCTGGAAGTGGCCTCCAAACACAGCTCAGCCATGGTGCTGGAGCTACTACAACGGCTACAACACGTGAAGTTATAACATGTGGCCAGACGGGCTCAGCGTCTACCCACCTTTGCTGCTGGCGGTGCTGTTATTGCACCGCCTGCTACCCCTGCCCGACGCTTATCACCCGCTGACGGCGCTGCGTTTTCTTTGCCGCCAGTTGGGCAATAAAGTTAACCCCGACCCCAACCGCCCGCGCCAGCAACTGTATATTTCCGGCACTTTGGCGTTACTGGTATTTTGCCTGCCTTTTATTGCGTTAGGTTATGCGCTGTATGCAGTATCTGAGCTGCCTTATGCGTTGGACGCCTTATTGCTGTACCTGAGCCTGGACTGGCAAAACCAGCGCGGCCAGGCCATGTTGGTGCAGCAGCAGCTGCAAGCTGGCCAGTTAAGCCTGGCGCGCCAATCGGCTAAGCCGCTGCTGCTACGGCAATGTCAAACGCTGTCGGCCATGGGATTAAGCAAAGCGGTGATTGAAAGCCTGGTACTGCGCGCCAGCACCAGCCTGATCGGGGTGCTGTGTTATTTTCTGCTCGGCGCTGGCCTGGCGGCCTTCAGCTACCGCCTGTTACTGCTGGTACAGCAACAATGGAACTGCAAACTGCCCACGTATCGCTATTTTGGCCGGCCTGCCGCTATGCTTATACGGCTTTTAAACACCCCGCCGCAATTACTCTGCATACTGATACTGGCAATACAACATGGTATTAAGCGCTGTTATCATCAGGCGCGTCAGCCCAGGTTAAATATCAATCTGTTGTCATTCTGGTTACTGGGCTGTGCCAGCGTGGCACTTCAGCGCAGCCTGGGCGGGCCAGTGTATTATCAGCAACCTAAGATAAGCCGCAGCAGATTAACCCAACGACATGAGCCTGAAGCTGCAGATATTGCCGGCGCAGCAAAAATGCTGGCTTTTATGCAGGGCCTGCTGCTTCTTTTGCTGTTAGCCTTTGGTCTGTTGCAGTGGGTGTTGACACTGCGCTAAGCCGTTAACGCAATGCAGAATAACGGCAGTTGGCTTGGTGAGCGGTGCTGGACAATCGCCATCGTCTCGTTATATGTTTTTACACCTGACACAGGTGTAGCACCAATAATATGTATAAAGCTACCAAACGGGAGTTACTGTGAATTTTCTGCCGCAGTTTTTGCGATACGCCGCAGTATTGGTGCTACTCAGTGCCTTTAGCCTGCCTGCAGCGCCGCTATTACGGCCGCTAACGCCGGATCAGGGCTTATCTCAGGGTAGCATTAACGATTTAATGCTCGATCAGGACGGTTTTTTATGGCTGGCCACCGCCGGTGGCTTAAACCGCTACGACAGTAACCAAATCGTACAGTTAAGTACCGCCGATTACGGCCTGCGCGAAGTATCATTCAGCCGCTTACTGCTAAGCCGTAATCAGCAAATTTATGCCGGCACCGAAAGTGGCCAGTTGTACTATTACAACAGCCAAAGCGGCTTAATGACCCTGCTGACACAGTTGCAGCAGCAGTTTGAAACGCTGCACAGCTATGCCTTTGTTGACCTTGTCGAGCAGGATAACGACAACCTGTTAGCCATCACCGATTACGCCCTGTTGCAAATCTCCCGCCAGGATGGCAGTGCCCGTAAATTGTTCGATTTAACAGAGGCTGGTCAGGCTGACGGCTGGCTACGCCGCGTCTATCTATACCAGCACTATGCCTTACTTGCCGCCTATAATGGCGTCATCGCTTATGACCTTACTACTGGCCAGCCGCAATTTATCGCCCATGTTGACCTGAGCAACAGCAGTGTCGACCAACAGCACGTAAAGGTGCTAAGTACCGCGCATAACAAACTGTGGATTGGCACCGTTGAAGGCTTGTATAGCATTAGCCTGCCTGAGCTTGACGCTTACCTGCAGCAACAAAGGCCCTATAAGGTTAACACTGAGATTGCTAAGCGTAATATCTGGCAACTGTTGTGGCAGGGCGACGAAGCGCTGGTACCGACCGAGCTGGGCTTACTGCGTTTTAACGCGCTAACGGGCGAACTGAGCACACTGCTGTCCTTTAATGAAGCCAAACTGGCGCTGTCAGATAACAGTATTCTGGATATTGTTGCTGATAAGGACGGTGGCTTTTGGCTGGCCTCACGTGATGATGGCGCTTATTACTGGCAGCCGCGCAGTGAGGCATTTGAAAATCTCAGCCAACTGACAGGGCCGGCACAGCAGCTTAGTGATAACCGGGTGTACAGCATGTTAAACCATCAGGGCATGTTGTGGGTGGGCACTGCTAATGGCCTGAATAAGATTGATTTGAGCAATAACACCATCAATCAGCACTTTGTATCAAGCGATCCTAAGGCCTATTATCACGATGGCACTGTCATTCAGCTCCTGCCAGCCCCCAATGGCCACTTGTTCTTGCACACCGGTATTGGCCTTAAGTTGTTTAACCCACAAACCGCCGCTACTGAGCCATTGCCACTGGCCAATGCTGCGGACGAGCGCTTGTTTGATCATCGCAGTTACGGCTTTTTTGCCCATCAGCATCAGCTGTATTTTTTCCACCAGGACAAACTGTGGCGCTACCATACCCAAAGCGGCCGGATGGAAGATTTAACCGCAAAATTTGCCGCCCTTGATGCCAGTAGTAATAGCCTGATATTTGCCGCCCTACCCAGCCGGCAAACCAGCTTGCTGGTCAGTAAACCGGATGAAGTCTGGCTGTGGCAGCCCGATAGCGGCCAGCAACGGCTACTGTACCGGCACGATAACTATCTGCCGCAGTCACAGCGTATTGCCGATACTGCCGTGCTGGATAAACACAACCGGCTGTGGGTCGGTATCTCCGGTATCGGTTTGCTTGGCTTTGATGCCCAGACATTAACGCTACAGCACCGCTTTAATATCCGCGAAAGCCTGGTGTCCGATGCCATCTACAGCCTGCAGACGGATCAGTTTGACGAGATTTGGTTTTCATCGCATAAAGGCCTGGCCCGGCTAAACCCCGACCTGCTACAAATTGAACTGTTTAGCCGGGATGATGGCGTAGATACCCACGAATACAACAGTGGCGCCGCGACCATGCTGGATAACGGTCAGCTGGCCTTTGGCTCGATGCGTGGCGTGACCTTGGTACAACCGGCGTTATTGCAACAGCCGCCGGTAACGCCGGATGTGATTATCACCGGCATCCGGGTGTTAAGCGGCGAGCTTAAGCCACTGTACAGCAATCTGAATAACCGCCACTTTACGCTGTCGCATCAGGATTTGGGCATTACGCTGGACTTTAGCGCTATGAGCTTTAGCTATAACCATAAAATGCGCTATCGCTATTGGCTCAGCGGTGCCAGCAATATCAACTTTCCGCTACAAAGTGATAACAGTGTAATGTTCCCACAGCTAAAACCGGGTAACTATCAATTTCATGTGGTAGCCCTATCGCCCGACTCAGGCATAGAGAGTGAACCGGCCACTCTGACGCTGACCGTACAAGCCGCCCCCTGGCAATCGGGCTGGGCGAAGCTGATGTATTTGCTGCTACTGGCGCTGGCCGCTTACAAATTATATCGCTTTCGCCGCCGGCAACATGCCGAGATACAACAAGCACACCAGAAAGTACAACTCAGCGAACAGCGGTTAAAACAAGCGCTGCAGTCGGTCAACAGTGGCGCCTGGGAATGGAGCGCCAACACCAATCAGTTGTATGCCGCCCGTATTCATACCATGCTGGGCTACCCGGAAAATATCAACCCGCTGACCATGCAGCAGCATATGACACTGATCCATCCGGACGACCGTACCAGCTTCGCCAGTCAGTGGCAGCGTTTTTTGCATGACACCAGTAGCGGCTTTGACTGCACCTACCGCATGCAGCATCAGCAAGGCCAGTGGTTATGGTTTCGTGATCAGGGCAAGGCTACCGACATTGGCGAAGACGGCAAGCTGCAAAAAGTGGTGGGCACTTTTAGCAACATTACCGAAACCCGCGCCAACCAGGAAAAAGCCCGCTTATTTGGCGAAGCCTTTCAGCAAACCCGCGATTGGGTGGTTATTCTTGACCATCGTCAGCGGGTGCTGGCTGCCAACCAGTCGTTTGCCGCCGCTTTTGGCAATATGGAGCACTATCTGGAGCAGCCGCGCACCCACCATTTGGGCATCAGCCTGGTGCGGCGGCGCTTTTACACCAAGCTGTTAAAAGAGCTACAACCCGGCCAGCACTGGCAAGGCGAAGAGCAGGTGATCACGCCCGATGGCAGAGAGCGCCCCACCCTGATTAATATCAGCGCTATTGGCGAGCAGCAACAACAAACCTTCTTTGTGTTAGTGTTTACCGACATTACCGCGCAAAAACAGGCCGAAGATGAACTGCGTTATCTGGCCAATTATGATGCCTTAACCGGCCTGCCAAACCGCGCGCTGCTAATGGACAGAATTTATCATGGCATTGATCAGGCCAAGCGCGATAAACGCTCGCTGGCGCTCTGCTTTATCGATCTGGACAAATTTAAGCAAATTAACGACTCCCTCGGCCATGACATCGGCGACTTGCTGTTAAAAGAAGTGGCACGCCGGCTAACCTTAACCCTGCGTGAGAGCGATACTGTCGCCCGTTTGGGTGGCGATGAATTTGTCGTGCTGCTTGAAGGCTACAAAGCTGAGGACAATATCAGCCATGTGGCGCGTAAGATGCTAAGCGTGGTCAGCGAACCTATGCTGTTGGCCACGCATACGGTGGGCGTGTCGCCCAGTATTGGTATTGCTGTTTATCCTGAGGATGCCCTAAGCGCCGGTGAGCTGTTAAAACATGCCGACGTGGCCATGTATCATGCCAAAGAAGCCGGGCGCAATAATTTTCAGTTCTTTACCGCTGAAATGAACGAAAAAGCCCATATGCGGCTGGCGCGGGAAACCCGTTTACGAAAAGCGCTGCACAACGATGAGTTTGTCAACTTTTACCAGCCCATCGTCAACAGCCAAACCCGTCAGGTGGTTGGCGCTGAAGTGCTGCTGCGCTGGCAAAGCAGCGAAGGCATTGTCTCGCCAGCCGAGTTTATTGCATTGGCTGAAGAGCTGCGGCTGATCATTAACATGACGCACGACTTGCTGGAGCGTGCACTGACCGATTTAGCCAAGTGGCATGACGATGGCCATCTGTTATACCTGTCAGTTAATCTGTCGACCCGCCATCTGGAGCAACCGGCGCTGGCCGACTATGTGCGCGGCTTGCTGCAAAAGTACAATTTGTCCGCCAGTTATCTGCGCTTTGAGGTGACCGAAAGTGCGCTGATGCGCGACCATCAAAGCGCCATCGAAACCATGCTGGCATTAAGCGAACTGGGCGTACAGTTGGCGTTGGATGACTTTGGTACCGGTTACTCCTCACTGAAATATTTAAAAGAGCTGCCGATTGACGGCATTAAAATTGACCGCAGCTTTGTGCAGGATATTGGTATCGACAGCAGTGATGAAACCATTATTGAAGCCATGCTGAGTATGGCCAACAGCCTGGGCATGTATTGCGTGGCAGAAGGTGTAGAGACCGAGCAGCAACTGGCCTTTTTTAACCGCCGCCACTGCTATCTGATCCAGGGCTATTTGTTTGCCAAGCCGATGCCGGCCGACGCTATGCCAGCCTTTTTACAATGCGAGCTGTAAGCGGCTAAGCCGCTGCGTCAGGTAGCGGATAACTTACGATTAGTACGTTAAACACCGCTGCAGCAGGCTGCACGGCTCTGGTATACTGGCCTGCCCCAACGCTGTCGCCGGATCTGTATGTTAACGCCCCTGTTCAAAGGTGCCTTGCTGTTATTGCTGGCAGAAGCCTGCTTTGCCGGCATTGGCGCGGTGGTAAAATTTACCAGTGCTACCGCATCAGAGGCGCAGGTGGTATTTTTCCGCAATTTTTTTGCCCTGCTGTTAATGCTGCCATTTTTGTACCGTCATGGTGTTAGCCTGCTCAAAACCAACCGCTGGTATTTACACCTCAGCCGCGCGCTGACCGGCATTATCTCTATGTATTGTTTCTTCTATGTGCTGGCGCGCCTGCCGCTGGCGCAGGGCATGCTGGTGCTGTTGCTATCGCCCTTTATTGTGCCGATTATCGCCCGCTTCTGGTTAAAAGAGCGGCCAAGTAAGCTGACCTTGTTTGCCATTTTACTCGGCTTTATCGGCGTGATGCTGGCACTGCCCGGCAGCAGCGGCGGCCTGGACAGCATTATGCTGGTGGGGCTGTTATCCGCTGTGCTGGTGGCGGTAACCAAAACCACCATCCGCTATATGTCAGACACAGAGCCGGCGGTACGTATTGTGTTCTACTTTTCGCTGTTAACCGCCATTTTGTCGGCAATACCGCTGCCTTTTTACTGGCAGCCGCTGAATAACGAGGTGTGGCTGGCCTTTGTGGCCATGGGCGTGCTGGCGGCGATTGGCCAGTTGGCAATGACCCGCGCCTATGCCATAGCACCGGCCAGTGATATTGGTATGTGGACTTACAGCAGCGTGGTATTTGCCGGGCTATTTGGTTACTTATTCTGGCAAGAGCCGGTTACGCTGGCCTGGCTTGGCGGCGTGCTGGTGATTTTTTATGCCGGTTATATTACCACCCGGCAAAGGCTGCTGTGACGACTGTACAGCTGAATTAAAAAAGGTCGGTATCGGTTTACTCTAAGCCAACCGTTGCAGGCCAGGATGCTGACAAATTCGTTAGGAACGAATTTGAACAGCTCCGCTGACCCGACAGGGTGAACTTCACGGATGAAGTTCATAATCGAGCCCCCAGGGATGGGTTCACGGCGTGTTGGCGTGAGTAAACCGATGCCGGCCCTGCGCTGCACTCATGATTTTCAGCCAATGCTGGCAACGCCGGCGTGAACAGGCTAAAATACGCTCCCTTTTTTCCAAGTGACAATACAGGTAATAACACGCAATGGGCAAAAAGCTGCACATTAAAACCTGGGGCTGCCAGATGAACGAATACGATTCATCCAAAATGGCCGACCTGCTGGATGCCACTCATGGCTATACCCTGACCGAAGAGGCAGAAGAAGCAGACGTGATCCTGCTAAATACCTGCTCGATCCGGGAAAAAGCCCAGGAGAAGGTATTCCATCAGTTAGGGCGTTGGCGTCCGCTGAAGGAAAAAAATCCGAATTTAGTGATCGGTGTCGGTGGCTGTGTTGCCTCGCAGGAAGGCGCCGCTATCCGTGAGCGCGCGCCCTTTGTCGATATCGTATTTGGCCCGCAAACGCTGCACCGTCTGCCAGAGATGATTAACTCAGTGCACGGCAACAAATCACCGGTGGTCGACGTGTCGTTCCCGGAGATTGAAAAGTTTGACCGTTTGCCCGAGCCTAAAGCCGAAGGCCCAACAGCCTTTGTGTCCATTATGGAAGGCTGCTCGAAATACTGCACCTTCTGCGTGGTGCCTTATACCCGCGGTGAGGAAGTCAGCCGGCCGCTGGATGACGTGCTGTTTGAAATTGCCCAGCTCGCCGAGCAAGGCGTGCGCGAAGTAAACCTGCTGGGGCAAAACGTGAACGCCTACCGTGGCGAGAAGTTTGATGGCAGCATCTGCCATTTTTCTGAACTGCTGCGCTTAGTGGCGGCGATTGACGGTATTGACCGTATTCGCTATACCACTTCGCATCCGGTAGAGTTTACCGACGATATTATCGAGGTATACCGCGATGTGCCCGAGCTGGTAAACCACCTGCACCTGCCGGTGCAAAGCGGCTCAGATCGTATTTTAAACCTGATGAAACGCGGCCACACGGCGCTGGAATATAAAGCGCAAATCCGTAAGCTGAAGAAAATCCGCCCCGATTTAAGCATGTCGTCAGACTTTATCATCGGCTTCCCGGGTGAAGATGACGCCGATTTTCAGGCCACGATGGATCTAATTGCCGCCATTAACTTTGATATGAGCTTTAGCTTTATCTACAGCGCCCGCCCCGGTACGCCAGCGGCTGATCTGCCGGATGATGTCAGCGAAGAGACGAAAAAGCAGCGGCTGTACATTTTGCAGGATCGCATTAACCAGCAGGCACTGAAAATTGCCCGCGGCATGTTAGGTACCGAGCAGCGCATACTGGTAGAAGGCCCGTCGAAAAAAGACATTATGGAGCTGACCGGCCGCACCGAAAATAACCGGGTAGTTAACTTTGTTGGCACACCGGATATGATTGGCCAGTTTGTCGATGTGAAGATTACCGATGTGTTCAGTAACTCACTACGCGGCGACGTTATTCGTACCGAACGCGACATGGGCCTGCGCCGCGATACCGCACCACAGCATATCCTGGCGCGGCAAAAAGCTGAACCGGTAGCCGATGTACTGGGCGTAACCACTTACACACCTTAACACCCGGGGGCCTTACGCCCCCTTTTGCATTGAGGCCGCTTTTGAGCACAGCGTTACATACTGCAGAATTAACCCTCACCGGGGCCGACAGCCGGCGGCTAACGCTGTTGTGCGGCCCGTTTGACGATAATTTAAAACATGTCGAGCGCCGGCTGCAGGTGGAGATCAGCCACCGCGACAACCAGCTTAAAGTGAGCGGCGAGCCGGACAACGTCGCTGCAGCGCTTGACGTGTTACAGCAGCTGTTTGACACCACCGCGGCGACAGACGCTGAATTAACGCCGGAGCAGGTGCATTTGGTGATTAGCGAAAACTACGACATTCAGTACCAGCAAACCGATGGCAGTGCGCAGGATTTCAGCCTGAAAACTAAAAAAGGCTTAATTAAACCGCGTAACCCTAACCAGGCAGTGTATGTCAGTAATGTGCTAAAACATGACGTCTGCTTTGGTATAGGCCCGGCCGGTACCGGTAAAACCTATCTGGCGGTGGCCTGCGCGGTGGATGCGTTGGAGCGCAATTTAGTACGGCGCATTGTTCTGACCCGGCCAGCAGTAGAAGCCGGGGAAAAGCTGGGCTTTTTACCCGGCGATTTAGCGCAAAAAGTCGACCCCTATTTACGCCCGCTGTACGATGCCCTGTTTGAAATGCTCGGTTTTGAGAAAGTAGAAAAGTATCTTGAGCGCGGCATTATTGAGATTGCACCACTGGCCTATATGCGCGGCCGCACCTTAAACGACGCCTTTATTATTCTGGATGAAAGCCAGAACACCACGGTGGAGCAGATGAAAATGTTCTTAACCCGCATTGGCTTTAGCTCTAAGGCCGTGATCACCGGCGATATTACCCAGATCGATTTACCGCGCGGTCAGTATTCCGGCTTAAAACATGCCATAGATGTGTTAAGCGAGGTGAACGAAATCAGCTTTAACCACTTTACCGCCAAAGACGTCGTGCGCCACCCGATAGTACAGCGTATTGTCATGGCCTACGAAGCACACGAAGCGGCCAAACTGGCGGCCACCGCCGCGGCTAAGGGTGACTAATGGCCATTACGCTGGATTTACAACTGGCCTCAAGCGCCAGCAATGTGCCAGGCGAAGCGCAAATACAACAGTGGCTGGAAGCGGCAATTTTACCCTTTCAAGCCGACGCTGAAGTGACAGTGCGCATTGTCGACAATGAAGAAAGCCAGCAGCTTAACCGCGACTACCGCGGTAAAGACAAGCCCACCAATGTGCTAAGCTTCCCGTTTCAGTGTCCGCCCGGCATTGAGCTGCCGTTGCTGGGCGATTTAGTGATCTGTGCACCGGTGGTAGCACAGGAAGCAGCTGAGCAACAAAAAAGCTTACACGCCCATTGGGCGCATATGGTGGTGCATGGCTGCTTGCATTTACTCGGTTTTGACCATATAAATGACGACGATGCTGAGCAGATGGAAGCCGAAGAAGTGACCATTTTGCAGCAACTTGGCTTTACTAACCCCTATTTGTTGGATGACGAATAGGATTTTTTTGTCTTTTGGAGCAACAGTTCACCCATGAGTGACGACAATCCCCACTCTAGTCGCGGTTCTGCCGGTAAATCCTGGCTGGAGCGAATAGCCAGCATTTTCACCGCAGAACCACAGGATATCTCAGATCTACAGGACATCATCAGTGAAGCGCAAATGCGCAATCTGATTGATACCGACACCAAGAGTATGCTGCAAGGCGTACTGGACGTTTCCAGCATGCGGGCCCGCGACATTATGATCCCCCGCTCGCAAATGGCGACCATCGACATTGACGATGATGTCGCCGATATGCTGCCGATCCTGCTGGAAAACAATCACAGCCGTTACCCGGTGGTGAATGAAGACAAAGATCATATCGAAGGCATTTTGCTGGTAAAAGACTTACTGCACTTTGCGTTAAACCCCGACAACACCGACTGGCATCTGCGTGACTTACTGCGCCCGGCAGTGATTATTCCGGAAAGCAAAAGAGTTGATGCGCTGTTAAAGGAATTTCGCCAGAAACGCTACCATATGGCGATAGTGGTCGATGAATATGGCGGCGTGTCAGGCCTGGTTACCATTGAAGATATTCTGGAGCAAATTGTCGGCGAAATTGAAGATGAGCATGACGATGAAGAAGAGCACGATATCAAGAAAATGGCCTCACGCGTGTTTCAGGTCAGTGCCCTTACCCCGCTGGACGAATTTAACGAAACCTTTGGCACCAGCTTCGATGAAGAAGATGCCGATACAATAGGCGGCATAGTGCTGCACGCCTTTGGCCATATGCCGGAGCGGGGCGAGAGTATCGAGCTTAACGGCCTGACCTTTAAGGTCAGCAAAGCCAATAGCCGCCGTCTGGTGCAGTTGCAGGTGATCCGGGCTAAAGAAAGCGTTGAAGCAGAAGACGGTTAACCCTTTGGCGAAAACCTTAGTGACTAAAATAACGCCACTATTACCGCTGGCGCTGCTACTGGGTGCCGGCGCGCTTAATACTCTGGCTTTTGCCCCTTATACGCTGTGGTGGCTGCCGCTTTGCACCCTGGCTTTACTGGCTGGCATACTAAACCGGCCGGCTACTGCAAACAATACTGCGGCAAGCGTCTCAGCCGGCCGCGCCGCCCTGATGGGGTTTAGTTTTGGTTTAGGCTGGTTTGGTGTTGGCATCAGCTGGGTGCATGTCAGTATCGACCAGTTTGGTGGCTTGCCGCTGGCCGGCAGTCTGGCGCTGATGGCGCTACTGGTCGCCTATCTGGCGCTGTTTCCGGCGTTGGCCTGCTGGCTGTACGCCAAACTTAGCACCCACGCGCTGTCAGGCTGGCTAAAGCCGTTGTTATTGGCGGCCTGCTGGACACTGGCTGAATGGCTGCGCAGCGTGCTACTGACCGGCTTTCCCTGGTTGTCGCTCGGTTATAGTCAAACCAGCTTTGGTCTTGGCCACTTGGCGCCGCTAATTGGTGAGACCGGCATCAGCTTCCTGCTTGTATTTAGCGCTGCTGCGCTGGCGCAATTATTTATTAGCGGCCCGCGCTGGCCGCGTATTGTGCCGGCACTTTTTGCTGCCGCACTGTTTGTCTTAAGCCCCCAGCTTAGCCGCTGGCAAGGCTGGCATTACAGCGAACAGCAGCTGTCGGTGCTGCTGGTGCAGGGGAATATTAAGCAGGAGCTGCGCTGGGTACCTGAGCAAGAGCAGCCGACCATGCTGAAGTACATGGATTTAACCCGGCCGCATTTTCACACCGATTTAGTTATCTGGCCCGAAGCCGCCATTCCACGGCTGGAGCCATTGGCAGAAGATTACCTTGATAACTTAAACCGGGCCGCCCTGTATGCCAATACCGCGGTGATCAGTGGTATTCTTGATTACAACTTTAAAACCCAACAGGCCTGGAACAACCTGATTGTGCTGGGTAAACGCTACCGTGATTCTACGGATGGCGATTACTTTTACGGCCACGGCAACCGCTACAGCAAGCACCATCTGCTGCCGATTGGCGAATTTGTGCCCTTTGAAAGCCTGCTGCGCCAGCTGGCACCGATTTTTGATTTACCGATGAGCTCGTTCAGCCGCGGCAGCTATGTGCAGCCGAACCTTATCGCCAATGGTTATCACCTGCTGCCGGCCATCTGCTTTGAAATTGCCTTTCCTGATCAAATCGCGGCCAATATGACAGCTGACACCCAACTGCTGCTGACAGTAAGTAACGATGCCTGGTTTGGCGACAGCATAGGGCCGCACCAGCACTTACAAATTGCCCAAATGCGCGCCCGCGAGTTTGGCCGGCCAGTGCTCAGAGCCACTAATAACGGCATTACCGCCACTATTAATGCCAATGGCGACATAACCGCCCGCGCACCGCAGTTTAGCCAAACCGTATTGCAGGATACCGTGCAGCTAACGGTGGGCCAAACACCTTACGCACGCTTTGCCAATACCCCACTCGTTATTACCTGCGCGCTGATTTTACTGTTTAGCCTGGTAAGGCGCTGGCAACGCCGTTCAAACGGTAACGCCTAACCGTCAATAAAAGCCCCGGCACCCTAGCCACCCAGCCATCTACTAATCGCCATGATAGCCTTTCAGTTACACTTAATAACAAATATTTATTCAACATATTTCACAAAAATTACATAAAACAGCCATTATCGGGAACTTTCAGTTTAGGGTTGCTAAAGCGTTTTTTCTCTGGCAGAAATAAGACTATTGCTGAATTAAACAGCAAGGCGATAAAGCGCCGTCAGAGCGCGACAAATAACAAGTAAAATCAGCAAACATAACTGATTAAGCAACATCCAGAGGAAGTAAGTTAATGAAATATAATAAATTGTCCACAATTGCTACCGCCACTCTACTGGCAATGGGTTTTACCGCTGCCGCAACAGCGTCTGATCGGGTGATTATTCAGGTTGATAACAGCAAAAAAGGCGTAGTAAAAGCGCTGGCTAAGCAACTGGGGGGTGACGTGAAAGTGGATGCTGACGGCTTTATCGCTGCGCAGTTTACCGGAAAAACCTTAAGCGAAATCAAAGGCCTGTTAAACAACCCTCATATTAAACTGATTGAAGCCGACGAAATTCGTAAACCAATGGCTATTTACAATGACGACTTGGGCAACCCTATGGTTGAACAGCTAACCCCTTATGCGGTGTATCAGTCGCAAGCCAATCTGGTCAACTTTAACGCCGGCGCCGGCATGAAAGTCTGCGTGATTGACTCTGGCCTGGACCGCTCAAACGTCGACTTTGATTGGGGCAATATCACCGGCGATAACGACTCTGGCACCGGTAGTTGGGATGTTGCAGGCGGACCACACGGTACGCATGTGGCGGGCACCGTGGGCGCGGCCGATAATGGCGTAGGTGTGGTCGGGATGGCACCTGGCGTCGCCATGCATATTATCAAAGTATTTAACGCTGAAGGTTGGGGTTACTCGTCAGATCTGGCCTATGCCGCGCAAAAATGTACCGCCGCTGGCGCTAACATTATCACCATGAGCTTAGGCGGTGGCGGTGCTAACAGCACCGAATCAAACGCTTTTGCCACCTTTACTAACAATGGCGGTTTAGTACTGGCGGCGGCCGGTAATGACGGCAACAGTGTGCGCTCATACCCGGCCGGTTATCCGTCGGTAATGATGATTGGCGCCAACGATGCCAACAACAATATTGCCGATTTCTCGCAGTTCCCAAGCTGCACCACCGGTAAAGGTAAAAACGTTACAACTGACGAAAAAATTTGTGTTGAAGTGACCGCTGGCGGTGTAGATACGCTGTCAACCTATCCGGCCGATGGTGCTACCTCATCCTCACTGTATGCCGCTAGCACCGCTTATGCCTCATCAGCGATGGAAAACGCCGGCACTGCCTCTGGCAGCACTTATTTTATGGGGCTGGCGACAGCGACAGACAGTGGTGCAGCCGGTAAAGTGTGCGTGATTGACCGCGGTAGCATTTCATTTCACGACAAAGTGAAAAACTGCGAAAACTCAGGCGGTATCGGCGCGGTAATTATTAATAACGAAGCCGGTATGCTATATGGCACTTTAGGTGAAGGCAGTGCCAATACCACCTCTATCCCTGCGGCAGGCGCAGCACTGGAAGACCGTTCAGCGTTGTTAGCAGCCAGCAGCATGACAGTGACCATTGACAGCAGTGACTACGGCTATATGAGCGGCACCTCAATGGCAACGCCAGCGGTAGCCGGTGTAGCTGCACTGGTATGGTCTAACTTCCCAAGCTGTACCGGTACTGAAATTCGTAACGCGTTAAAAGCCACTGCGCAGGATGCGGGCGCAGCAGGTAAAGACGTGTACTTCGGCTACGGTATTGTGAAAGCCAAAGCAGCATACGACTATCTGAGCGTGAACGGTTGTGCCGGCGGTGGTGACACCGGTGGCGGCGATACCGGTGGTGGTGACAGCGGCGGCAGCTGTAAAGGCGGCCCAAGAAAATGTGGTTAAGGGTTTAACCGAACCAAGCCGGCATTAAGCCGGCTTTTTTATCGCTAAAACAGTAAATGTTAACAAAACGCCTTGAGTCACAGGCGCACTGCGGTACACTAAAACTTGTTTTTTGCTTTGCACAGAACGGCCATGACATTACTGCATAATATCAGCCGCACCTTACAGCGCCGGCGCAACGCGACCTGGCATGCGCTGGGCTACGACACCCGGGTACGGCCGGAGACGCCGGCAGACTATGCTGCCGTAGAGCAGCTTACCCGCACTGCTTTTAACAACGAAGCCGAAGTCAAGCTGATCCGTAAACTGCGCCAGGCACAAGATGACTGCATCGCTCTGGTTGCCGAGCAGCACGGCAAGGTAGTCGGGCATATACTGTTTTCACCGGCAACGCTGCAGCCTTATCCCAATACCCGCTTAATGGTATTGGCGCCAATGGCTGTCAGCAATGTGCTACAGCATCAGGGCATTGGCTCGGCATTAGTTCGCGCCGGACTAGAGCGCTGTAAAAAACGGGAAATTCAGGCGGTGGTGGTGCTGGGGCATCCGGCTTACTACCCGCGCTTTGGCTTTAGCCCGGCCAGCCAGTTTAACATCCGCTGCCCGTGGCAAGTGCCGGACAACACCTTTATGCTGCTGGCGCTTAACCCGGTGGCACTGAAAGGCCGCAGCGGCCAGGTATTGTATCACCCGGCCTTTACTGAGCTTTTGCCAGGCGCTGGCTAGTCATCCATAGCGCCATTAACCAGCTCGGCAATTTCAGCCAACCGCACTAAGGCACGGCCATTGACTGATTTTTTCGGGTATTGACCGCGGCTGTTTTTCTCGCCGGCTTCAACGCCGGTTAATAAGCTCAGCGCTTCATCGACGGTTTTCACCACATACAAATGGAATTTATGCTGCTTTACCGCCTGTATCACGTCATCATTCAGTACCAGGTTTAACTGATTACTGGCCGGAATGATGACGCCCTGCTCGCCGCTTAAGCCACGGCTTTGGCAGAGACGGAAATAACCTTCGATTTTCTCGTTCACCCCGCCAATCGACTGCACCTGACCATGCTGGTTAATTGAGCCGGTGACCGCCAGGCTTTGTTTAATCGGAATGTCGGTAATGGCAGATATCAGCGCACACACTTCCGCCAACGAAGCGCTGTCACCATCAATGTGGCCATAACTTTGTTCCATGGCAATATTGGCCGATAAGGTTAGCGGAAAATTACGCGCGTACTTGGCCCCAAGATAACCGGTTAACAGCAGCACCCCTTTGGAGTGGATGGCTTTACCCAGTTCCACTTCGCGTTCAATGTCTATCACGCCGCTGGAGCCGGCGAATACCGTGGCGCTAATCCGTGCCGGCGTGCCAAAGGCGGTATCACCTATTTCCAGCACTGTCAGGCCGTTTACCTTACCTACCGCCAAGCCGTCGGTATCAATTAAAATCTGCCCTTCCTGAATATCTTCCAAAAAGGCTTCGCTAATACGTCCGGTGCGGTACTGTTTGCCTTTTAAGGCCAACTGCACATGCTCTGCCGTTAAGCTGCTGCTGTGCTGCTGGCCGGCGTAATAACAGGCTTCGCGCACCAGCTCTAACACATCGGCAAAACGGGCGGATAATTTACGCTGATGCTCGGCCTGGCGAAAGCTGAAGCTAAGCAACTGGCGAAAACCGCTGGCGGTCAGCTCGTCGATATTCAGCAGCTGCATTTGCTCGCGAATTTGCATCGCCATATAGCTAAGCGTCTGGGCGTTGTACGGCAGATAATGCTCAAAGTCGGCCAGCACACGAAACAGCTCGTTAAATTCATCATCCACATCCTGGATCAGGTAGTACAGATCACGCGAGCCAAGCAATACAACTTTGACGTTCAGCGGTATCGCCTTGGGCGTAATAATGGTCGAGTTGGTCACCGCATGGTCTGACAGTGTATCAATGAGTAGCTCACCGGATTTTAGCGCCAGCTTTAACGCATCCCACAGCTGTGGCTGGGTAAGCAGACGGTCGGCATCTAAGATTAAATAGCCGCCGTTAGCACGGTGCAACGCGCCGGGGCGGATCATACGGTAATTGGTATACAGCGAGCCACTGCTGGAGTTGTACTCTACCCGGCCGAATAAGTTGCCGTAGCTGGGGCTGGGCTCAAAAATAATCGGCGCACCCGACATACTTTCATGGTGTACCAACACGTTAGGCACAAACTCTTC
This sequence comes from Rheinheimera nanhaiensis E407-8, assembly GCF_000296695.1. Lineage (GTDB taxonomy): Bacteria > Pseudomonadota > Gammaproteobacteria > Enterobacterales > Alteromonadaceae > Alishewanella > Alishewanella nanhaiensis. The sequence continues at coordinate 22,044 of NZ_BAFK01000027.1, read as the reverse complement.
GACAAAAATTTCGCGGTTATCGCTCTCTTCCTGCTTTTCGCTTTCCGATTCATCCGGCATCAGCTCCAGCACGGCCTTTACCAGATGGCTGCGCATCTCGCGCACATAGCGCAGCACGCCCAGCTCAGCAGCATAGTCATGCTCCAACTGCTTTAACAGCGGTTTAATCGCCTGCTCTATGGTGTCTTTGCGCAGGGCACGCAGGTTCTCAGATAACTCGCGCTTCCACTGCGGCAGCTCCAGCAACTGTTCATTTAAAATGGTTTCCAGCTCGCCCACCAGGCTGTAAAAATACTGGCGCTGCTCTTCAGTTAACTTACTAAACTCCTGATCATCCAGCGGTTTACCGTCGATAATCGGCGAAAAACTCACAGCGCCGTTTTCTTCATACAGCACCACGTTTTTTTCCAGCGCTTTTTTCTCTACCAGCTCCAGCGCCAGCTCGTATTTATCATCAAAGGCGCGGGCAATGGCTTTTTTCTTGCGCTGGTAACCGGGGTTATCAAAGGCCGCCGGAAAGGTGTCCAGCAGCTCGTCAATCAGCGCTTCTATCCTTTTTACCAGCACCTTGCCCTCACCGGGCAACAGGCGCAGCGTATTGGGTACGCGCTCGTCATCAAAGTTATTTAAATAGCACCATTCATCCGGCGTGGCTTTTTCACTGGCCGCCTGCTGCAGTATATCCTGCACCAGCGTAAAGCGGCCCAGCGCCGGCTCACCCATCACATACAGGTTGTAACCGGGCATATCCATACCGATAGCAAACACCAGCGCCGCTTTAGCTCTGTCCTGGCCGATGAAGGCCGGCACCAATGTTCTGCTATCCAACGCCTGTTTAATCAGTTTAGCGTCCAGCTGTGGCCCAAGTTGGGGCAGCGTCAGTGCCAGCGGATGTGGGTGATGAGTCATGAATTACCTAGTAAAACCTGCAGTTATTGGCGCTATACTAGCAAAAAGCAGCGCTGCTGTGCTGGTCAATTTCGTTGTTTCACTAAAGAATTCGCTCGGCCCGTCGATACAGTAAGCATTAAGGCAAACAGTACACGGGGCCAATCATGAACGAGACATACCGCTTACAGAAAATTCGCAACCTGGGCGTACGGCTACAAGAGCTGGAACTGGTGTCATTAACACCGGGCAAGTCTTACACCAGTGCCGCGCTAAACTTTCTGTTTGCCGATCATGAGCTGGAGCGCCCTTGCGGCTTACCACTGGAACATACGTTAAAAACGCTGGGCGAGGCCATTATGGCCAAACGTAAAGTACGCTTCTCCAGCCTGGACGCCGACGCGGTTATCGACTTTTTCTGCCGGCTGTATCGCGTCCATTAACCGCAACTATTTTCGTGCCCCCTGAAAGATAACTGCAATACCGCCGTTCTTATGTTCTGTCGTTTTAACGGAGCAGCAAAATGCCGGCGGTTTTTACTTTTTACCAAGCTATTGTCAGCCGCAGCCAGGCGCTGGCCGGGTTAGCCCCTTTATTAATACGGCTGTATCTGGCCCCTGTGCTACTGCAAGCCGGTTGGAATAAACTTCAGCACTTTGATGATACCGTGGCCTGGTTTGGCAACAGCGATTGGGGGCTGGGTTTACCCTTGCCGCTGCTGTTAACCGTATTGGCAATTGCCGCCGAAACCCTGGGCGCGCTGCTGTTGTTACTGGGTTTATTTACCCGGTTGGCCAGCATACCGCTGATGGTGACCATGCTGGTGGCCATTTTTGCCGTACATTGGCCTAACGGCTGGCTGGCCATTGCCGATAGCAGCAGCTGGTTGGCAAACGAACGGGTAATACAATCCGCCGAGCAGCTTCAAGCGGCTAAACAGCTGCTGCAGCAACATGGCAATTATGCCTGGCTCACCCATAACGGCAGTTTTGTTATTTTAAACAACGGTATTGAATTTGCTGCCACCTACTTTGTTATGTTGGTTAGCCTGTTTTTTAGCGGTGGCGGCCGCTACACCAGCCTGGATTATTATGTGAAGCGCCGCGTCTGTGCGGGAGTACAGTAATGGGTAGCCTGCATTTTTTGCCAGGCCGGGCAAATAAGGCTAGGCTGGACAGCACTACCGTACAGAGTCAAAAGACGCCAATGCCCGATCACGTTAGTAATAACCAGCACAGTGCTGCCTTTTTTACGCTTGGCGACAGCAAAGCTAAGCGCTACGAGCTGCTGGTAAAACACTATCATGCCGACTTGTATCGCTACGGCTATTGGTTATGTAAAGATGCGGATATTGCCCAGGATCTGGTGCAGGAAACTTTTTTGCGCGCCTGGAAAAGCCTGGACAGCTTGCTGGATGCCAGTGCTGCCAAAGCCTGGCTTATTACCATTTTACGCCGGGAAAACGCCCGCCGCTTTGAGCGTAAGCAATTTGATTACGACGACGGCGCCGAGCAGGATAGCTTGGCCGATACGGTGCAAAGCAGTGCCGAACAACAATACGACAATCAGGTGGTTCGCCACCATTTGGCCGCGTTACCCGAAGAGTACCGTGAGCCGCTGGTGTTGCAGGCATTAGGTGGCTTTAGCAGTGACGAGATAGCCAACCTGCTACAGCTGAATGTGAATACCGTTAACACCCGTTTATTTCGCGCCCGCAAATTATTACGGGCCAGCCTGGATGTATCAGGAGAGCGCCACCATGACTAATACCGAATTACGCCGTTTATTACTGGCCGACCCTTACAGTCAGCATCCGGTACTACAACAAGCGCTGCAGCAAGATGCCGGTTTACGCCAGTTTGCCCAACAACTGCAGCAGCAACAACAAGCATTGGAAGATGCGCTGCAAATACCGGTACCACCTATGCTGGCTGAGCAGTTATTGCACATTCCTCAGCAGCAAAAACGCCAGTGGCGCTGGTTAACACCATTAGCCTTAGCGGCCAGTGTCGCCATGGTGTCGCTGTTGGGGCTTAATTGGTATCAGCAGGGTTATGCCAGTGATATCGGCAGCCATGCGCTGGCCCATGTTTACCATGAACAAGACTATTTGCTGTCCCACGCCCGTGCGCAGCCGCTTGATGAGGTAAACCTGAAACTGGCCAACTTTGGTGCCAGTTTGCAAGAGTGGCAGGATGAGATTATTTACGCCCGCTATTGCACCTTTCAGGGCGTGCGCTCGCTGCATCTGGCGGTAAAAACCGCCAGTGGCTATGCCACTGTCTTTGTTATACCTAAAGACACAGATCTGAAGGCAACGCCACACTTTGCCGATCAGCAATATCAAGGCCTGACGCTGGCCATGCAAAATGCCAATGTGGTGGTGGTGAGTGATAACCCGGCCGATTTACAACAGCTGCCGGCTAAGTTACAACGTAAACTGGTGTTTTCAGCATAAAAAAACGGCCCCGCCGGGCCGTTTTATGGCAAAACTACACTATTTATCAGGCGCGGCTTTTACGCAACCGCAGCGCAGCTAAACCCACTGCAAACAATAATGCCGTTGCCGGAGCAGGCACATCACTTGGGTCAACTTGGGCACCGACATAACTGATCAGGTTTTTCGTCAGTTGTTGTGAGTTTGGCACGTCATATTGGTTCATCATAAAGTTTACGTCCAATATGGTGGTCAGCGCGCCTGCCATAGCGTTGGTTAAGCTGCCAACGCCAAACGCCACACCAGCGCCCATAGAGCCATCTGCGCGGGAGGTGATCCACTCACCCGTGCCATGGCTGGTGTAACATCCAGAGGCAGCGTAGTTAACCTGGCTTACTGTATTAGGGCCGGTAAAGGGTTCATGCACCATTTGTACACCGTCGTAACAGCCGGAAAAGCCCAAAGCGCCACCGCCCAGCAGATTAATCAGCGATAAAATCGAGTTATTGCGGCTCATAAAATTATCGTTCTCGCCCATTAAGAACAGGCCGCCGCCGTTACTTAAATAGTCCAGATAAATATTTTGCGCCGCAGCATCCAGGGCAGCAGCGTTAAAAAAGCGCACATCCCATACCTGAGCATAACCAGAGATATCGCTTAACAGGTTGTTACTGATAGTAACGGTATTACCTACAGCTTCGTGCAATGCCTGCAAATTAGTGGTTAATGCACTGGTGGTGCCCACTTCGGTGGTTTGATCTGCACCGTTAATAATTAAGATAGGACCGGCAGTTACCGCAGCTGAACACAGTAATCCGGCTGCACAAAACAATGACTTCAACAACTTCATACTTCACTCCGTGAAAAATCAACTAGTTACCAATTTTTTTGGCCGGGCATGTTAAGCAAAAATCGCGCCTTAAATAAAAACTCATAATAATCATACACATAAAAACAAAACCTGCAGAACACCCGCTGCAACGTAAAGAAAGCTGACAACATCACCAAAGCTGATTAAAAATTAAACAATTCAAATAAAGTACGTCATATTTTTTACATGCATCCTCGATACATTAAATGAAAAATTGTAATTCTTATATTTTTCAAAACCTTAAACAAAAAAGGCTGTAAGACATACTATTTGCTAGAGGCAGCCGGCTTAAACGCCTTTTATAACAATCAGCAATAACATGGAGATAATTAATGAAACTTAGGAATTTAGTGGCGGCACTGAGCTTGGCGGCCATGCTGCCGGCACAGGCCGCCGTAATTGGTGTTGAGGTAATGACATCGGCCAACAACGCCGCCAGTGCGCAATCAGCCATTTATCAAAGCGCACTGTTTAGTAACGGCGTACACTCGGTCGGTATTGCTGGTGGTATTTTCTTAAGCACCGGCACCGCTAACCTGGCAGACAGCAACACATCGTCCAGCCTGAGTTTTAGCACCGGCACCGGTAGCGATACCGACTTGTCAGCCTTATTAGCCGCCAATGGCGCGCCAAGCACCACCACCAATGATGTTAACTTTCTGGAATTTCAGTTCTCAGTAGCCGCTGGTTTTAACGCGATTAGCCTGGATTTTATCTTTGTCATTAGCAGCGGCGACGGTTATACCGCCGCCGCTTTTAGCAAACGCCGCCACTGATACCAGCCATACCAGGCGTTAAACCAAAAACCGGTATACACCAGCGCAGTTAATTGCAGCTCACGCGATAAATACAGCGGCACCGCCAGGGTGTTTACAATAAGCCAAAACCACCAGGTTTCCAGTTTGCGGTTCATCAGTAAAAACTGGGCAATCACGCTGAACATTAAAATGGCTGAATCGACAAAGGGCGCATAAGCATCGGTTAAACGGTGCAGCATAAAGCCATATAGCACTGTTACCACCAGCGCCAACGCGGCATAGGCCAACAAGCGCACTAAGGCGGTGTCGGTTATCTGTTTTACCCCACTCGCCCTGCCCCACTGGTACCAGCCAATGGCGTTGGTGGCGATAAAAAACAGCATCAGCAACACTTCGGCATACAGCTTTACCTGATAAAACAGCAGGGAAAATAAGGCACAGCCAATAATACCCAGCCACCAGGTATGAATACTGTTACGCGCCGCTAAAAACACCGCCAGTAAGTAAAAGCCGTTGGCGGCATATTCCAGATAAGTCAGGTTCATTGGCTATCCTGTTGTTAAATACTGTTGTGCGCGGCGTTGGCTAAAAGCGGTCGTTATCGGCAAGGCCCAGGTTATTAATTTTGCGCTTACCGCGCAATTTTAACAGCATATTACGACCAGCGCGCAGCACGGGGTACAGGCATTTTGCTACCCTGCGGGATTTAAACAGGTGGTAATTCAACCGGTTAAACAAGCCGCTGCGGCTACTAAGCAGCGATAACATATAAAGTGCATCGGCACCGTAATACAGCTTATCACCCATTTTCAGCACCATACCCTGGTCAATATCCAGCCCCTGCGCGGTGATCTGCTGCATAATGCTGCTGTCGTCACGGGCATTGATCAGTGTTAACTCACCGACACTTTGGCGAATACGCACAAGTTGGCTGTAAGCACTACAGGCCGGACAGTCTTTGTCATAAATAAGCACTATGGGCTCAGGCATAGGTTTATTGCTCTTGTTTGGCGGTATAGATCCAACAGCGCATGCCCGAGGTGAGCGTTGCCATCACCCGTTGATAGTCGTCTACTTCATAATCATCAGCCCGGGCTAATTCGGCCTCTGTCAGCTCAAATACCACACCGGCAACTTGCTGCTGCATATTGCCGGTAAAGCGCAAAATCGGGTGCACTGCCTTGCCACTTTCACGCAGTACCCGTGCATCGGTTATGGTAATTTCACCCACCACATAGCCCGGTAAACTGTCGGCAGTGCCGGTTAACTCGCGGCCAAAGTTAGCCAGTTGCACAGCTTTTTGCTGTAAGGTGCCATAAGAGAATAAAAGCGGCATAGTGACTCCTGCCCGTTTGCGGTTATTTTGACAGCTGATCGACTTTACGCTGCAGCTCTTGTACCTGCAATTGCAAGGCCTCAACTTTTAGCTCTAAACTCTTGCGGGTTTTGCCGTTTTTTAAATAAGCTCTAATCCAATCCGGCAGGTCAAACAGTTCAATTAATAACAGCACTACAACCATAATGGCCATTACACTTACCATTTCCCACATTAGATTGCTCCTTGATAACGTTCCCTAAGCTGTGGTCCTGGGAAACCATATACGGTTATTCCGAAGAATACTGCGTACCAGCCAGCATTTGAGAATTTTGGCAAAAAAGCCAATATCAATCCCCCAACGATCAGGAATATGCAGCCGGTGATGATGTCGTTCTTAGTGAGCAGTTTCATCTTATCAAGTCATATAACGCTTATTCGACGGGCCGACCCGCCTTTAAACACGGGCTGATCCGTACTTGTAAATTTAATGTGCCTTACATTACTGGCCGTTGGTAAAAAATACAATGAGATGCTGACACTGCTCGCTGTGCAGCAGTAAAAAATGCAACAGCTTTGGTTGGCCAGCCGTCATAAACTAGCAGGTAGCAAAAAACCTGCTGCTGCAGGTTTTTTGCTGTAGCGGTTATACCAGTTTTGGCGCGTCGAAGTTTGCTGGCTCGTCGCTGTATATGCAGACATTCCAGTCGGCGGCAAGACCGGTTTCGGCCAGGCAGTAAGTTTCGAAGAAGTGCTTTATTTCAGCGCGTTGGCAGTGCGCTTCAAAGCTGGCTAAATCGGCCCAGATCTCGTTAAAGGCAATCGGGAAGCTTTTGCCTTCGGCAAAGGGGCTGGCGATTTGCCGGGTAACGGTATACTGCAGGCAGCCATCTTCACGCTGACTGTTGGGCTCTAAGCTTTGCAGTACCTTAAATAGCTCATCGGCTTTGCCGGGTTTGGGTAAAAACTGGGCAATACAATACACTTTTTTCGACATGCGCTATCCTGTTGGCTGGCTCGGTCGCCAGCAGCTTTACCTATAGTATTTAAGTGCCGTTAGTCGGCACCGCTGCCTAGTGTAAAGCAATTTTAGTAAAACACTTAGTCAGTTTGCTTTTGTCAGCTTTCCCGAACCGGCGCCCCTGGTCACCCAAGCGTTTACGCCCTTTTTAACAGCGGGCTTATACCGGTAAGCCCTCGCGGAAAAACTGCACGCCGCCACACTGGCTGCAAGCCAACAATTCTGCCGGGTGGGTATAATCGATATGGCTCATACAGTGGCTGCAGCGGTAGCGGCCCATGCCCACCATTTCGCCCTGGTAATACACACCCTGGTGGCTAAAGTCCTGCGCCAGCTCCTGCCATTCCAGCTGGCTTTTGTCGGTTATGCTACTAAGCTCCTGCCACAATGCTTCGGGCCACAGCGACGGCAGGCTGTCTGGCTCTGCCGCCTCGTCTTCACTGTGCTCCTGCCACTGACGTTTTAGGGTTTCAATAAACAGCGTGGTTTCGTAAGCGCTTAAGTCTTTACCGGCCTTCACATAAGCTTTTAGCTGCTCGATAACATCGACCAGATTATTCAACTGTTGCTGCTCGGTTTGCTTCAGGCTGTGGCTAAACTCGGCCAGCCATTGTTGATACTTCTTTACAAAATCGGCCATAACGTCTCCTTGGGTTTAAAACCAGTATAGACAATGCGCTGCTGGTTGTTGTCATAACGGCTCTGCGGTATGCTATAGCCACTTTTTTGCCACCTAGACGGCAGCTGTACTAACCCCCCCCTTTTTCGGAAGACCTGAATGCAAGAACAATACAACCCGCAGCAGATTGAAACGGCACTGCAGCAGCAATGGGAACAGAGCAACGCCTTTAAAGTGACTGAAGATAACAGTAAAGAAAAGTTCTACTGCCTGTCGATGTTCCCTTACCCCAGCGGGCGTTTGCATATGGGCCATGTGCGTAACTACACCATAGGTGATGTGGTTAGCCGCTTTCAGCGCATGCAGGGTAAAAACGTGCTGCAGCCCATGGGGTGGGATGCCTTTGGTTTACCGGCAGAAAACGCTGCCATTAACCATAAAACCGCCCCTGCTAAGTGGACTTACGAAAACATCGATTACATGAAAAACCAGTTAAAGCGCTTAGGCTTTGGCTATGACTGGAGCCGCGAAGTGGCGACCTGTAAGCCGGAATACTACCGCTGGGAGCAATGGTTTTTCACCAAGCTGTACGAAAAAGGCCTGGTATACAAAAAAATGGCCACCGTGAACTGGGACCCGGTAGATCAGTGCGTACTGGCTAACGAGCAGGTCATTGACGGCCGCGGTTGGCGCTCAGGCGCTTTGGTCGAGCAGCGCGAACTAGCCCAGTGGTTTATTAAAATTACCGCTTACGCCGAAGAGTTGCTGGCCGATTTAGACCAGTTAGACGGCTGGCCAGAGCAGGTAAAAACCATGCAGAAAAACTGGATTGGCCGCTCTGAAGGCGTCGAGATCCGTTTTGATGTGGCCAACAGCGAACAATGCCTGAGCGTTTACACCACCCGGCCAGATACGCTGTACGGCGTCACTTATGTGGCTGTTGCCGCCCAGCACCCACTGGCGCAGCAAGCTGCGGTTAATAACGCTGAGCTGGCCGCCTTTATTGAAGACTGCAAAGGCGGCAAAATGGCCGAGGCCGAGCTGGCTACCATGGAGAAAAAAGGCTGTGCTACCGGCCTGTTTGCCGTGCACCCGTTAACCGGCGAGCAGGTGCCGGTGTGGGTCGCCAACTTTGTGTTAATGGACTATGGCTCAGGTGCAGTCATGGCAGTACCTGGCCATGATCAGCGCGATTACGAATTTGCCACCAAGTACCAGTTGCCAATCAAGCAGGTGATCACCGCAGCTGATGGCAGTGCGGTGACACTGGAGCAGGCCGCCTATACCGACAAAGGCATATTGGTGAACTCTGGCGACTTTAACGGCCTGGACTTTGACGCCGCCTTTAACGCCATTGCCGACAAACTGGCCGGCATGGGCCGGGGTGAGGTAAAAGTAAATTACCGTTTGCGTGACTGGGGTGTATCACGCCAGCGTTACTGGGGCGCGCCGATTCCAATGTTAAACCTGGCCGATGGCAGCCAGGTACCGGTGCCGGAGGAGCAGCTGCCGGTTCGGTTACCGGAAGATGTGGTTATGGACGGTGTGATCTCACCGATTAAAGCCGACCCGAACTGGGCAAAAACGACCTACAATGGCGCGGAAGCGTTCCACGAAACCGACACCTTCGACACCTTTATGGAGTCGAGCTGGTACTACGCCCGCTACTGCAGCCCCGATTACGATAAAGCCATGCTGGACCCGGCCAAAGCCAACTACTGGCTACCGGTCGATCAGTATATCGGCGGTATTGAACACGCCATTTTGCACCTGTTATACAGCCGCTTCTTCCACAAGCTGCTGCGCGATGTGGGTTTAGTGCAATCTGACGAGCCGTTTAAGCGCCTGCTATGTCAGGGCATGGTGCTGGCCGAAACCTTTTACCGCGACACCGAGAACGGCGGTAAAGTCTGGTTTTCACCAGCAGATGTGACCGTACAGCGCGACGACAAAGGCCGCATTATCAGTGCGCTACTCAATAGCGATGGCCAGCCGGTGCAATCGGCCGGTATGAGCAAGATGTCTAAGTCGAAAAACAACGGCATCGATCCGCAAAAAGTGATTGACCAGTACGGCGCCGATACGGTGCGCTTATTTATGATGTTTACCGCGCCGCCAGAGCAAACGCTGGAGTGGTCAGACTCGGCCGTGGAAGGTGCGCACCGCTTTATTAAGCGCATTTATACCCTGGTGAGCGACTTTGCTGCCAGTGGCCCGGTTGGCCAACTGGACCTGGCAGCGCTGAACAACGAGCAAAAAACCCTGCGCCGTGAACTGCATAAAACCATTGCTAAGGTATCAGACGATATTGGCCGGCGTTACACCTTTAACACTGCTATTGCCGCCATTATGGAGCTGAGTAACAAGCTGCAAAAAGCCAGCCTGGCAACCGAGCTTGACCGCGCCGTGATGCAGGAAGCCATACTGGCACTGCTGCAAATGTTAAACCCGATTACGCCGCACGTAGCGCAATACCTGTGGGCCCAACTGGGTCAGCAACACAGCATAGAGCAAACGCCGTGGCCACAGGCTGATGCGGCCGCCATGGTAGAAGATGAAAAACTGGTGGTGGTGCAGGTTAACGGTAAAGTACGTGGCAAAGTGACGGTAGCGGCCGATGCTACAGAAGACAGCGTACTGGCGGCGGCAAAAACCGATGAGAATGTCAGCCGTCATCTTGAGGGAGTCAACATTCGTAAAGTCATTTACGTGCCGGGTAAGCTGCTGAACCTGGTGGTGGGCTAATATGGCCCGCCTTACCACCCTGTTAATGGTGTTGGCCGCACTGCTGCTTAGCAGCTGCGGCTTTCACCTGCGCGGCGACCTGCCGCTTAGCCACTTTCCGGCCATTTATGTACAAAGTGAGCGCCACTCAGAGTTAGCCGCGCTGGTCAAAGCGCGGTTTAGCTACAACAAAGTGACCTTGCTGGACAGCTATCAACAGGACGCTCCGGTGCTGGAGCTGGTAAAAGACTCGCTGGAACGGCGCACGCTGTCACTGTTCCCCAACGGCCAGGTGGCCGAGTATGAGCTGATTTACAAAGTGCAGTACCGCTTAACCATGCCAAACGCTGACACCCAGCCCTATCAGTTTGAGCTGTACCGCGATTATCAGGACGATCCTAACCAGGCTCTGGCCAAAGCTAAAGAGCTGGAGCTGCTGCTGGGCGAATTACGCCAACAGGCGGCCAACCGCATATTACGCCAACTGTCCAGGTTACAGTAATGGGCGTTGGCAACAGTTGATGCAAAAACTCTACGCCAACCAACTGCCACAACACGTTCAGGGCCCGCTGGCAGGCTGTTATCTGCTGTTTGGCGAAGAGCCACTGCAAAAACTCGAAGCGATAGATGCCATTCGTGCCGGCGCCAAAGCACAGGGTTTTGCCGAGCGCATCAGCCTGACCGCCGATGCACAGTTCGACTGGCAGCAGCTGGCCAGTGAGCTTAGTGCCATGTCGCTGTTTGCCGAGCGGCGCCTGATAGAGCTGGAGCTGGTGCAGCAAAAGCTGAGCAGCGAAGCCAATGAGCAATTAAAAGCGCTGCCACAGCAGCTGCACTGCGATATTATTCTGCTTATTCATGGCGAGCGCAGTTTCAGCGATGTCAGTAAACTGGCCTGGTTTAAACAGCTGGCCGCCCAGGCAGTGCAGGTACCCATTTACCCGCTGGATGAGCGGCAAAGCCAACAATGGCTGCGTGAACGTGCCCGTACGCTGCAGCTGCCACTTACCGGCGACGCGCTGAGCCTGTTGCAACAGCATTGTGCCGGCAACCTGTTAGCCGCACGCCAGGAGCTGGAAAAACTGGCACTAAGCCAGCTGCCAGCCCCTTTGGATGCCACAGCGTTAAGCCAGTTTTTAGCCGATCACTCCAGCTTTACCGTGTTTCAGTTAGTGGATGCGATACTGCAAGGGCAGTTAGATGAAGCGCTACACCGGCTGCAGCGGCTGTGTCAGCAAGACACCGAGCCGGTGATCATTGTCTGGCAGCTGCATAAAGAAGTGACGCAACTGCGCCAACTGCTGCACACCCAGCAGCACGGCGGCAACCTGAGCGAGCAGTTTAAACAACTGGCGATCTGGCCTAAACGCCAAAGCCTGTACCTGCAAGCACTGACGCGGTTTTCGCTGCCGTATCTGGATTATTTACTGCAAGAGCTGGCCGCCTTTGACCGCTTATATAAGGCCGGCCAGCTGCCAGATACCGATGTTGCGCTGGCACATCTGGTCAGTTTTATGATTAAGCCGGTCGCCAAAACGTTTTCGCTGCATCATGTCTGTGATGACTAAAGCTATGATGACAAAAGAAGTAGGCATATTAGGCGGCACCTTTGACCCGGTACATCAGGGCCATATTGCCTGTGCCGATTTTGTCCGCCGCTATTGTCAGTTAGACGAAGTACGGCTGATGCCCTGTCATCTGCCGGCGCACCGCGCCAGCCCCGGTGTAGATGGCCCAACGCGCGCAGACATGGTACGCCTGGCGATACAGGGCCACCAGGCGCTGCAACTGGAGCCGCTTGAACTTAATAAAGACACGCCGTCTTACACCGTCGACAGTCTTCAGTTATTGACGGCACGCGAGCCCGCCAGCCGTTTTTACTTTATTATCGGCATGGACTCCTTATGCTACTTCCGACAGTGGAAAAACTGGCAGGGTATTTTGCAGCATTGTCATTTGCTGGTGTGCCAACGCCCCGGCTATCAGGCCACAGAGGGCGACGCCCCCTTTTTGCTTGAACACTATGCGGTTGATAACCTGAGCGCGCTTAAACAGCAGCCGGCCGGGGCTATTTTGCTGTTACCCAATCCGCTTAATGACATCAGCGCCAGCCAGATCCGTCAGCAGCTGCACAGCAGCGGCACAGCGGCGGCTTTAGATCCGGCGGTATTGAACTATATTCAAAGTCGACAACTCTATCGGTAGCGGCTATCGCTGCCATTAAACTGTGGTAAAATGCCGCTTTTTTCAAGCGCAGAGGAATCAGGGTGCAAACAACCGAGCTGGTAAGTTTTATTCAGGACAAAATTGATGACATGAAAGGCCGCGATGTCGTGACCTTAGATGTACGCGGCAAATCCAGCGTAACCGAATTTATGATTATCTGCTCCGGCACGTCTAACCGTCATACCAAGTCTATTGCGGACTATGTGGCGGCAGAAGTAAAAAAAGCCGGTATAGCAGCCCTGGGTATTGAAGGCCAGAGTTCAGGCGAGTGGGTACTGCTGGATCTGGGCGATGTGGTCGTGCATGTGATGCTGGAAGACAGCCGCAGTTTTTACCAGTTGGAAAAGCTCTGGAGCGCCTAAGCCGCGATGAAGTTAACACTGATTGCCGTTGGCAGTAAGATGCCCGCCTGGGTGCAAAGCGGTTATGAGGAGTATGCCCGGCGCTTTCCGCGTGATATGCCGCTGGAGCTGATTGAAATTGCTGCCGGCAAGCGCGGCAAAAATGCTGACATTAAACGCATTTTAGAGCAGGAAGGCGAAAAAATGCTGGCGGCGGTGCCACGTGGCAGCAAAATTGTCACGCTGGAAGTGACCGGCGACAACTGGAGCAGCCCGCAGCTGGCCGCCAAACTAACAGACTGGCAGCGCGATGGCCGCGATGTCTGCTTATTGGTGGGAGGGCCTGAAGGCCTGGCACCCGCCTGCATTGCTGCCAGTGAAGCAAAATGGTCGTTGTCCGCCCTGACACTGCCCCACCCTTTGGTGCGGGTGGTATTGGCAGAGAGCTTATACCGGGCCTGGAGTATTTGTACTAACCATCCGTACCACCGCGAGTAACGATGTTAAAAAAGCGCGTCGCCATTCAGGATTTTGCTGCCGAATCCCGCCTGTTTAACCAAAGGGCGGTAGTGGCTATGTTGGTGGTAGTGCTGCTGTTTTCTGTCATCATTTTCAATATGTACCAGTTGCAGGTGGTGAAATACCAGGATTATCAGACCCGCTCTGAGGGCAACCGTATTAAAGTGGTGCCAATGGCACCGAACCGCGGCTTAATTTACGACAGAAGCGGTATTTTACTGGCAGAGAACCGGCCGGTGTTTTCGCTGGAGCTGGTGCCAGAGCAAGTGAGCGACATGAGTGCCACCCTGGACGCCCTGGCTCAGCTGATTGAACTCACCCCCGAACAAACCGACAACTTTTTAAAGCAGGTACGTGCCCAGCGCCGCTTTAACAGCATAGCGATAAAAGAACAGCTGACCGACACTGAAGTGGCCATTATTGCCGCCAACCAACACCGTTTTCCCGGTGTTACCGTAGAGGCGCGCTTAAGCCGCCACTACCCTTTTGGTGATTTATTTACCCATGCTATCGGTTACATTGGCAAAATAAACAGCCGCGAACTGCAGCAGCTGGAGCAAGACGGTGAGGCCGCCAATTATGCCGCCAGCCGCGATATCGGCAAAATTGGCCTGGAGCGCTATTATCAGCGCGAGCTGCACGGCACCATGGGCTATCAGGAAGTCGAGGTTAACAACCGCGGCCGCACCATCCGTGTGTTGCGCTCGGTGCCGGCGGTGTCGGGCCAGAATATTCACTTAGGCCTTGATGTTGGTCTGCAGCTGACAGCGCAGCAAGTGCTAAAGCAGCAGCGCGGCGCTATAGTGGCGATAGACCCGCGTGACGGCGCTGTGCTGGCGTTTTACAGTAACCCCAGTTACGACCCCAATTTATTTGTCCATGGCATCAGCTCAGCTAACTACAATGCGCTGCTTAACTCGCGCGACAGGCCGCTGATAAACCGGGTTACCCAGGGCGCTTATCCGCCGGCCTCGACTATTAAGCCGCATCTGGCGTTGCTGGGGCTGGAAACCAACACGGTTACACCACAAACGAAAATCTGGGATCCCGGCTATTTTATGTTACCCAACAGCGATCACCGCTTTCGTGACCACTTACGCTGGGGCCATGGTTGGGTTGATGTCTACACGGCGATGATTAAAAGCTGCGATACTTATTTTTATGAAATGGGCATTAAGCTGGGCATCGATCGCATCTCCGACTACATGAGCAAAATGGGTTTTGGCGAAAAAACCGGCATTGATATCCATGAAGAAAGCAGCGCTGTGATGCCATCACGCGGCTGGAAGCGGGCGCGGCATAACCAGCCCTGGTACCCGGGCGATACCGTGCCCCTGAGTATCGGCCAAAGTTACTGGACCACCACCCCCATCCAGCTGGCCGTAGCCACCTCAGTGCTATTGAATGAAGGCAAACTTGCCACCCCTCATATGGTGACCGCCTTTAGCGACGATAGCCAAAGCAATGTGCTGGCGCCGCCGCTAAAGCAAGTGATCGAAGTGGTGAACCCGCGTAACTGGCAGGTCGTGATGGACACCATGCACAAAACCGTAACCGACATAGGTGGGACTGCGCATAAGGCATTTTTGGGCGCGGCTTATAATTCTGCCGGCAAAACCGGTACAGCGCAGCTGGCCGCGATTGCCCAGGATGCCAAATACGACGCCGATGCCATTGACGAGCGGCTGCGCGATAATGCCATGTATATTGGCTACGCCCCGTATGACAAACCCAGTATTCTGATTGTGGTGGCACTGGAAAATGCCGGTGGCGGTGGTGCTAACGCGGCCCCTATTGCCCGCCAGATGATGGACTATTACTTCTCAGCCGGGGTAAATCAGCATGAATGAGCCGTTTCGCGCTAATGCGCGCCATAGTCGTCTGGCGGCATTTCATCTGGATGGGCCACTGCTGTTAGGCCTGCTGGCATTAATGGCTTTTGGCCTGTTTATTATGTACAGCGCGTCCGGCCAAAACCTGCTAATGATGAAAGCACAGGTTATCCGTCTCGGCGTAGCACTGGCGGTGTTAGTGGCAGTGGCGCAAATTAAACCGCAAACCATCCGCCGCTGGTCGCTGCCGTTGTTTCTGGCAGGTTTAGGGTTACTGGTGGCGGTGCTGCTGGTTGGCCATGTTGGCAAAGGCGCCCAGCGCTGGCTGGATTTGGGCTTTATGAAATTTCAGCCATCAGAAATTATGAAACTGGCAGTACCGATGGCCGTGGCCTGGTTTATCGCCTCACATAGCTTGCCACCCAGGCTTTGGCATTTGTTGTTGGGCTTTTTAATGTGTGCCATTCCCACCTTGCTGATTGCCAAGCAGCCCGATTTGGGTACCTCTATTCTGATCGCCACTGCCGGGGTCTTTGTACTGTTTTTATCCGGCATGAGCTGGCGCATTATTGCGCTGGTTGCTACCTTAATTGGTGCCTTTTTACCGGTCTTATGGCTATTTTTAATGCGTGATTATCAGCGCCAGCGGGTGCTGACCTTTTTAAACCCGGAAAGCGATCCGCTGGGCTCGGGGTATCACATTATTCAATCAAAAATTGCCATCGGCTCTGGCGGCTTTGACGGTAAGGGCTACTTACAGGGTACCCAGTCGCAGCTGGAGTTTTTGCCCGAGCGCCACACCGACTTTATTTTCTCGGTAATCAGCGAAGAGCTGGGCTTAACCGGTGTGTTGATTTTGCTCGGCCTCTATCTGTTTATCATCGGCCGTTGTATGATCATCGCCAGCCGCGCCCAGGACAACTATGGCAAACTGGTTGCCGGCAGTTTTACCCTGACCTTTTTTGTCTATGTATTCGTTAACATCGGCATGGTGTCCGGGTTATTACCGGTGGTTGGCGTACCGCTACCGCTAATAAGTTACGGCGGTACCTCTATGGTTACGCTGATGGCAGCCTTTGGTATTATTATGTCGATTGGTACTCATAAACGTATGTTGGCAACGCCCTGATGAAATACGCATTTATTATCGCATCACTTAGTGTTGTACTTGCCGCCTGCAGCAGCTCACCGCCGCCTGCCAATACCACAGCTGAACCAGTGCCTAATGCCGGCCGCTACCAACAGGATAAAGACAGTATTCCATCGCGTCTGCCGACCATGCTGGAAATGGTTGACCCAAAGCCCAAAGCCGAGCCATTAAGCCGCGGCGGCAACAAGCCCTATACCCTGTTTGGCCAGCACTATTCGCCGCTGGTTAACAGCACCAGCCATACCGAGATTGGCATGGCGTCCTGGTATGGCAATAAGTTTCATGGCCATCTGACCTCCAATGGCGAAACCTACAACATGTTTGCCATGACCGCCGCGCATAAAACCCTGCCGCTGCCATCTTATGTGCGGGTGACTAACCTGGATAATAACCTGTCGGCCATAGTGCGGGTGAATGACCGCGGTCCGTTTCACCGCGACAGGGTGATTGATTTATCTTACTCAGCAGCGCATAAAATTGGCATGTTAAAGCAAGGTACAGCCAGAGTTCAGCTCGAACTGTTACAATCGCCCGCTATGTATGCCAACACCACGCTACCTGGCAATAACAGCTGCTTTATTCAGGTGCTGGCCAGCAGTGACAGTAACCGGCTTAGCCAACTGCAGCAGCGCTTAGCCAAAGAGCAGGCCTTACCCAGTGAAATACAGCCGGGCAGTGGAATTTTTCGCTTACTTGTTGGTCCTACCGCCAGTAAGCAGCAGGCACAACAGTGGCTGCAACAGTTAAAAGCCGGGCCTTTCCCGGATGCATATTTTTTTGATAGCCGTCAGTGCAGCTGACATCATTATAACGATGAATAAGAACAGGTCTCATGAATAGTTACTACCAGATATTTGCCGTCGCCGCCGTTTCTGTGGCCAGTGCCAGCCTGCCCGCGCTGGCACAAAACGTGATCCCCCAGCCACCGGAAGTCGCCGCTAAAGGCCATATCCTGATGGATTATGACACCGGTAAAGTGTTGGCCGAAAACAATGCCGATATGTCGTTAGCCCCGGCCAGTTTAACCAAGATGATGACCAGCTACGTCATTGGCACCGAGCTGAAAAACGGCAATATCCGTAACGAAGATATGGTGACCATCAGCAAAAATGCCTGGGCGAAGAACTTCCCCGGCTCCTCACTGATGTTTATCGAGGTCGGCACCCAGGTGTCGGTAGCAGACTTGAATAAAGGCGTCATTATTCAGTCAGGCAATGATGCCTGTGTCGCACTGGCAGAGCATATCGCCGGCAGTGAAAGCGCCTTTGTGGATTTAATGAACGCCCACGCTCAGCGCCTGGGCATGACCAATAGCCGTTTTGGTAACAGCCACGGCCTGCCCAGTGCAGAAAACTATTCCACACCGCGTGATATGGCCATTTTATCGGCCGCGCTTATTCGTGACGTGCCGGAAGAATACGCACTGTATGCTGAAAAAGAATTCACCTACAACAATATTAAGCAGTACAACCGTAACTCCCTGTTGTGGGATCGCAGCCTGGAAGTCGACGGCATTAAAACCGGCCACACCAGCGAAGCAGGTTACAGCTTAATTACCTCGGCGGCCCGTGACGGCATGCGGCTTATCTCAGTGGTGATGGGGGCAAACAGCGAGCAGGCGCGCGCAGCAGAAAACAAAAAACTGCTGACTTACGGCTTTCGCTTTTTTGAAACCTTCAGCCCCTATCAGGCCGGTGAACAGTTTGCCGAACAACGTATTTGGCAGGGCGATAAAGAAAACATCCGGTTGGGTATTTTACAACCAGTACAAATTACCATTCCGCGTGGCCAGCGTAAAGATTTACAAGCCGACTTTACCTTGGATCAGCAGCTGATTGCCCCCATATCCAAAGGCCAGCCAGTGGGCACGGTTTACCTGAAGCTACAGGGTGAAGATATTGCCACCTACCCGCTGGTTGCGCTGGAAGATGTGGCCGAGGGCGGCTTCTTCAGCCGGATGATTGACTATATAAAAATGCAGTTTAACTAACAGGCCGCATTTTTGTGCATCAGGTCCCGGCATTGTCCGGGACTTTTTGTTACAATTAGCCCAGTTTTGCAGGCCCGGCCTGCAGTGTAAGAGTGAGAACAAAATGGCGCATGAAGTAAAAAACACCAAATTTGACGAATATCTGGAGTTTCCCTGCCAGTTCAGCTTTAAAGTGCTGGGCCTGGCTGATGAAGCTTTGGTTGATCAGGTGATGGCCGTAGTGCGCCAGCATACCGATGCCGGTGATTACAGCCCCACTGTACGCCCCAGTACCAAAGGCACCTATCACTCTGTTTCTGTTAGCGTCACTGTAACCAGCAAGCAGCATATTGAGCTACTGTACACAGAGCTTGGCAAAATTGAACTGGTACGTTACGTCCTTTGAGGTAATACCTCCGATGGCGCTACTCGTATTGCGTGTATAAGGCGGTATAATGCACAGCGATTTACAACAGGCCGACGCGCAGCAGTTAGCAGCGATGTGCAACCAGCTGGTGATCCGGGATCTGGGCATCCAAGACTACACCACAGTGTGGCAGGCGATGCAGCAGTTTACCGATACACGCACTGGCGCAACAGCAGATGAGCTGTGGCTGCTGGAGCATCACAGCGTGTTTACCCAGGGCCAGGCCGGCAAAGAAGAGCATCTGCTGTTTCCCGGCGAGATTCCGGTGGTGAAAGTCGACCGGGGCGGCCAGGTCACTTATCACGGCCCCGGCCAGTTGGTGGTCTATGTGCTACTGGACTTAAAACGGCGCAACCTGGGTGTGCGGGCACTGGTTACCTTAATTGAGCAGGTTCTGGTGCAGCTGTTTCAGCCTTACGGCATAAATGCCTACGCCAAGGCCGATGCCCCCGGCGTTTATGTTGATGAAGCAAAAATCGCGTCTCTGGGGCTTAGAGTGCGCAAAGGCTGCACCTTTCATGGTCTGGCACTTAATGTCGCTATGGATTTAACACCATTCTCGCGTATTAACCCTTGCGGTTACGCCGGCATGCGAATGATCCAATGTAAAGATATCGGTGGCCCGCAAAGTATTGCCCAGGCCAAACAACGAATAGTGCAGTGTTTTCAGCAGGCGCTGAACATTACCACACTGCATGCTAAAACAGGGTTAGACTGGCAAAATGACTAAAACTGCACGTATGGAGCCCGGCGTTAAACTGCGCGACGCCGAAAAAATGGCGTTAATTCCGGTAAAGGTACTGCCAACAGAACCCGAGCAGATGCTACGCAAACCCGAGTGGCTCAAAATTAAACTGCCGAAAAGCTCAGAGCGCATTGACCAGATCAAAGGTGCGCTGCGCAAACATGGCTTACATTCAGTATGTGAAGAGGCTGCCTGCCCTAACCTGACCGAATGCTTTAACCACGGCACCGCCACCTTTATGATTTTGGGCGCCATTTGTACCCGCCGCTGCCCGTTTTGTGATGTGGCCCATGGCCGGCCATTGCCGCCAAGCGCCGAAGAGCCGCAAAAACTGGCGTTAACCATTCGCGATATGAAGCTGAAATATGTGGTAATCACCTCAGTTGACCGTGACGATTTACGCGATGGCGGCGCCCAGCATTTTGCCGACTGTATTACTGAAATTCGCCAGCACAACCCTGAGATTAAAATTGAGGTGTTAGTACCGGATTTCCGTGGCCGCATGGACACCGCGCTGGATATTCTGACTCAAACACCACCGGATGTGTTTAACCACAACCTGGAAACCGCACCACGGCTGTATAAACTGGCAAGGCCGGGTGCCGACTATAAATGGTCATTACAGCTGTTAAAACGCTATAAGGCGGCCCATCCTACTGTGGCCACTAAATCAGGCTTAATGGTTGGCTTAGGTGAAACCACCGAAGAGCTGATCGAAGTATTAAAAGACCTGCGTGAGCATGACGTTGATATGCTCACCGTCGGCCAGTACCTGCAGCCGAGTAAGCACCACTTACCGGTAAAACGCTATATGCCGCCGGCTGAATTTGACGAAATTAAACGCATTGCCTATGAGCTTGGCTTTAAACACGTTGCCAGCGGGCCGTTCGTGCGTTCCAGCTACCACGCCGATCGCCAGGCTGCCGGTGAAGACATCGGCTTGCTAAAGCCGTAAAGCAACAGAACGCGCCCTCAGGCGCGTTTTTTTCTGCTGTCGCCCGCCGAGCGTGCTGATTTTCCCGCTTTTACTAACTGTTTTTCCGGCAAAAAACCGCTATGCTTGTTACAACATTAGCCGGGGGTTGCATGGAAAACAGACGTTTTAGCCGGGTAAATTTTACAGGTAAGGCCCATCTGGATATTGGCAGCCACAGCTGTAGTACCCAGGTGCTGGATTTATCACTTAAAGGGGCGCTTATTCAAAAGCCTGACGACTGGCCTGCCCGCTTACCCAAGCGCATAACCCTGCGTATTGCACTTAATGATTTTCCGCTGGAGCTGCAAATGGAGGTGAGTGTTGCCCATCAGTCAGCCTCTGTGGTGGGCCTGCACTGCGAGAAGATTGACATTGAAAGTGTGTCACACCTGCGCCGCTTACTGGAGCTGAATTTAGGCGATGCCAGCCTGTTAAGCCGTGAGCTGGCAGAGCTTGGAGAACACGGCTAAGCCCCCGCGCATATGGCTAAGGTGCAAGTGCCTGCTGCGCCTCATCATACCCCAGCGCAGCAGCCTGTTGCATAAATTGCTGCCAGGCCGGCCAGTTTTGTTGCTGGCGCGCCAGATACGCAAAATAATACTGCACCGGCATAATGGCCTCTGGCTTGTTGAGAATACGCTGCGCCAGTGTCAAATAAAGCGCTGGCAACCCCAGCTCGTACGAGCGCATGACATTCGCTGTCTCTACCACCCGATACGCCTGCAGGTTGCTTGCCGCGCAGCTCTCGACAGGTGTTAGCGCAATTTGCCCGGCGTCTAGCTGCCAGTGCTGTAAATAGGCTGCCTGCTGCGCGGCAAATAAGATATTAGGGTACAGTTTTGCACTGTGACAAACCTCAGCGGCGGTATCGTCCGCTAGCCGGTATTCATCAATAAAGCCCAATACATGCATAAACTCATGCCGCAATAAAGCCAGGCTGGCATTATCCGGTAGCTGTAAAATGCCATTGTTATAACTGGCAGCACCGCGCCCAGCGAGCACCAGCAGCTGACTAAAACCGCCGGCCGCCACGGTAGAGGACAGCGCCTGATAGTTGCACTGAATACGGCTGTCTGGCTGCTCGGTGCAGTTAAGCTCGGTAGCTTTTAGCTGTATGGCCGGCGCAAAGCAGACGGCTAACTGCTGTAACTGCTCATCTTGCTGCCACTGACTTAACAGCCGCAGCCAGGTGTTAAGCCCGGCCTGCTGGCTTACCACCGGCTGCA
>NZ_BAFK01000028.1 GCF_000296695.1 Rheinheimera nanhaiensis E407-8 | reverse complement strand
GTGTAGCATTCGCTATGCGAGAGTAGTTCACCGCCAGGCTCCCAAATAAACCAGCCCTTCGTGAAAACGAAGGGCTTTTTTATTTGTATTGCCTGGTGGTTATCTGCCCGAGCGGGCGAACGCTATGCGACAAAATGTCTGGAACATTTTTGGACAGCTTCAGCTGGCCGCCAAGCGGCGAACCCCATGGATGGGGTGAGCAATGTAGTTCACCGCCAGGCGCACTACTGCCGCACACCAGCTACAGCGCTGCGCGTGTAGCATTGCGAAACACCTCCTGTGTTTCGTCCTGCGGACCGTTGCGATGCAACGTCCAAAGGTGTTCCCGACACCTTTGTCGCTATGCAAAACCGCTCTAATGCCAGCAATAAAAAAGCCCGCTAAGCGGGCTTGGTCGGTACTTCAATATTAATTGCGGTGCAGGTTACCATATACATCATAACGCCACTGGGCATCTTTCAGGGTGTTCAGGTAGGGTCTGGCCTTATTGAATTCTAACGCCTTAATAAAGTGGCCATTTTTATCCAGAAAGATCAGCCATTGCTTTTCCAGCTTATCAATGTCTTTATCAGCGACAAAAATATGCATACCTAAGTAGTAATTTATGTTTGCCCGCCAGCCATGTTGCACTTTAAACACATAACGGCCGCTGTAATCTGGATGTAAGTAATTTGCTTGTTGCACAGCATTGAGTTGCTGTTTATCAACAACATTTACCAAGGCTATTGCATGGCTGCGATCAATAAGTTGCTGTACCGCACTTGAACTGGCTTGCGGTGTTTTGACGGCCGTACTTCGGCTTATCGCTCGTTCTAATGGCATGGCAATATCTAATGAGAACAACGCCACTTCGTAATTATCTAACAAGGTCTGCACAGCCTTACTGTCCTCACAGCTGGACGGCGCCACGATATTCGCTTTGACACTTTGTGTCAGTTTGCTATCCAATTTCAGTAGCTGGTCAATATTCTGTGTATGTACTTTTTGCTGCAGCAGCGTCTGCAGGCGCTGCTGTTCTTTATCTGTCAGGCTGTATGGCGCCGAGCCATCGGCAGGCTGTTCTTTACAGAGCTGATAAAACCTAGTGATCTCCGCTGAATGCAGGGCGCTATTAATAGCGGATTGCAGCGTACGCTTTTCTGACGTAGACCAGCTTTGGCCACTGATAGCGGTGAGTGTTAATGCACCCAGCAAAGGTAAAACAATTAACATAAAGACAATATCCGAAAAATGTTGGCGGCACCTTAGCCTGAGCTAACAGAAAAAGAAAGCGAATACTGGTTTGATCAGCTTAACCGGTGGTGCAACAAGACAAATAACCACCATTATGAAGCCTTTGACCGATCTTAGTGAGCATGGCCTTCATGCTGTTGTAACCAAACTGCTGTTGTAATACTGCCCAGCAGCTTTGCTGCCACAGCAAGGCTGCCAACTCCTGCTGCAGTGCTATCTCCAGTGTTTTGTAATGTAGATTAAACCAGCTTAACAGCAAATGACTGACCAATTCATAAGGCCGCTTACCCTGGCAGAATAGCGCAAGCTGTGCCAGCTCTGCTTGGGTGAGTGGCACTGGCGGCGGTGGCTCTATTAGCTGCAGCAATAGTCCGGTATTAAGCCTTGGATAATGTGCTAAGCGCCAGTACAGCTGCTGGCTAAAGTCGTGCTGCATAGTACGCACGGTATCTGCATCGCCGTTGACCGGGCGCAGCATTAATATTGAATACTCGGCGCTGGCATTATCGCTGCTGTGGCCCAGGCGCACAGGCTCGTAACCGGCTTGCTGCCAGAAGTGTATAAGATCCGTACTGGCAGCAAAGCTTGTGCCCAAATAAGCGAGCTGCTGTTGTTTAGCTGCGCCGGCGATATGCTGCAGTAAGCTGCTGCCTAATTGCTGCCTTTGTAAGGCGGGTTGCACTGCGATACGCATTATCCGCCATAACGGCAGCTGTGCTAACTCGGGCCGGGCAAGATGAAATGCCAGGCTTTGCGCCAGTAAATGGCCTTGCACCCGCCGCTCGCCCTGATAAATGGCGTTGGTCAGCGAGGCGCTGATGCTACCCTCAATGCTGACCAGTGCACAGGCCAGTACCTGGCCTTGCTGTTCCAGGGTAAATACCCGCAGTTGGCTGTTATCCAGCAGGGCTGCTAAGTCTTTTACCTGCGTTTGATAATGCGCCAGGCTCAATAGGCTAAAAACCTGTTGCAGTATATCTGGCCGGTTAAGCCAGTCACTGGCCTGATACTGACAATATTGCCGCGCGGCGGTGTTAAGCTGCTCTGGCACCGTCAGGTTTTGCGTGAGCAGAAAGCCGCTAAAGATGAGCTGCTCCAACGGGTCCTGTTGCTGATAACGGATCGGCTGTTGTAACTCTAATTTATGCCACTTGGGGCACTGCTCGCTCAGGTAATGCATAAAACGCAGCTGAAAACCACGGCCGGTGCCTTCATAGCCATGCTCGGTAGTCGCAAATACAATGCGGCTAAACTGCTTTAGCAGTTGTTGCAGCACTGGGGTGGGAATGGCCGCAGCTTCATCGACCAGCAGCAAGTCAGCTTTTGGCTTATCACCTAGCAACTGATCAAAAGGCACAAACTGTAACTGCTGATGCTGTGTTGGGTCTGTCAGCTGCTGAAAATGCTTTAGCGCCGTTTGTGCCGCCTGTGGCGATGGCGCTGTAATAATAAGCTGTTTAGCCGCTGTGGCTGTGTTAATAAGCTGCGCGGCGGCAATACCCAGCGCTGCCGATTTACCGCGACCACGGTCTGCCGTCAGCACCAGCGGCCGGCGTCTGTGGCCACTTACCACATGTAAGATAGCCTCAACCGCCTGGTGTTGGTCTGGCGTAGCACAGGGTGCACTGGCTGTTAGCGTCGCAGGCGCTGCTGGCCAATTAAGCGGTTTTACCAGAGTTTGATTCTCCAGTAGCAGCACATTTTGTTGCTGCAGCTGGCTAAGCCAAAACGGGATGAAATGGCCCTGATGACTATTGGCATCCAAAGGATAAGGCAGCAGGTTTTTATGCGCTATATTGGCTTGTTGTCGCCACTGTGCAAAAGGTGGGCACAACAGCAGCCAGATCCCGCCGGCCTTAACACAACCGGCCGAGGCCGCCACCAGATCGGCGTTAAAACCGCTAAATGCATTGATCACCAGCATATCGCATTCGCTACCCAGCAGCTGATAGTTTTGCCGGTTGCTTAACTGAACCGCATGTTCTGGCGCGTTATCGCCCAGCCAGTATAAAGTGGGTGCCTGGTGCTGCTGCAGTAATAACCGGCACTGTGCCAGCAGCGCGTCACGCTCACCTTGCCAAACCACAGGCAAGCGGATTTGCAGGCTGGCCGCCTGCTGTTGCCAGTGCAGAAGTTGACTCAGCAGGCTGCTGCGCATTTAGCCGACGGCCTGTAAGCGGGCATAGGCGGTAACCAGCCACTTACTGCCCAGGCCGTCAAAATTGACCTGAATACGCGACTGGCTACCGGTGCCTTCGTAATTCAGCACTGTGCCTTCACCGAACTTATCGTGCAGTACACGCTGGCCCAGTTTAAAGCCGGTGTTTTCAAAAGCGACATGGCTGGCGGCACTGCTGAAGCGGTTAAACTGGGTGGGCCGGCTAACCTGCGTCGTCAGGCGGATTTCTTCCACGTATTCAGCCGGAATTTCACGGATAAAGCGCGAGGGTTTCGGGTATTGCTCCTGGCCGTAAAGCCGCCGGCTTTCGGCATGGGTTAAATACAGCTTTTTCATCGCCCGCGTCATACCGACATAACACAGCCGGCGCTCTTCCTCTAGCCTTGTTGGGTCATCGCCACTTTGCTGGCTGGGGAACATGCCTTCTTCCAGACCACAGATAAATACCAGTGGAAACTCCAAACCCTTAGCGCTGTGTAATGTCATCAGCTGCACGGCATCTGAGTGCTCTTCAGCCTGATATTCACCGGCTTCCAGCGCAGCCTGCGATAAAAACGCCGCCAGTGGCGTCATATCTTCGGCGCGGCGTTCATCAAAGTTCTGGCAGGCCGTGATCAGCTCGTTTAAGTTTTCAATGCGGGTTTCGGCCTTCTCGCCTTTTTCCGCCTGATACATCGCATATAAGCCTGAGCGTTTAATGACATGCTCGGCCTGCTCATGCAGCGGCAAATCAGTGGCCTGGCTATCTAGCTCGTCGATTAACTGCATAAAATTGGCAATGGCTGAGGCGGCCCGTCCGGTCAACTGCTTTTGTGCCAACATTTGCTGCAGGCTCTGCCACAGCGTTTGCTGCTGGGCGCGGGCATATTCACGTACCTTGTTTAAGGTGGTATCGCCAATGCCGCGCACCGGCGTGTTAATTACCCGCTCCAGCGCCGCATCGTCCTGGCGGTTATGCAGCAGGCGTAAATAGGCCAGCGCGTCTTTAATTTCCTGCCGTTCATAAAAGCGCAGGCCGCCATAAATGCGGTAATGCAGCCCTTCCTGAATCAGCGCTTCTTCTAATACCCGCGACTGCGCGTTATTGCGGTACAAAATAGCGGTTTCACTTAAGCGATCACCCTGTTTATGCCAGTCGCGGATGCGGCCAACAATAAAACGCGCTTCATCCAGCTCGTTAAAGGCAGTGTATAACGAGATCACTTCGCCACGGGCACCGTCGGTCCAGAGATCCTTACCCAGCCGATCAGTATTGTTGGCAATGACCGCATTGGCGGCTTTTAGGATGGTCTCGGTTGAGCGGTAGTTTTGCTCCAGCCGCACCGTTTCAACATCGGGGAAATCTTTTAAGAAGGTTTGAATGTTCTCTACCCGGGCGCCGCGCCAGCCGTAGATTGACTGGTCGTCATCGCCGACAATCATCACTTTGGCGTTAGTGCCGGCCAGTAAGCGTAGCCACTGGTACTGAATAGCATTGGTATCCTGAAATTCGTCTACCAGGATATGACGAAAGCGCTGCTGATAATGGCCGCGTACCTCGCTGTTTTGCTTTAACAACTCATAGCTGCGTAGCAGTATTTCGGCAAAGTCGACCAAGCCGGCGCGGTCGCACATGTCCTGATAAGCACCGTAGATCTTGACCATTTGCTGCAGGCTAAAATCACCGGCAGCGTCAATCATGGCCGGGCGCAGGCCATCATCTTTACGGGCATTAATAAACCATTGAATTTGTTTTGGTGGCCAGTGTTTTTCATCCAGGTTCAGCGCTTTTAATACCCGCTTTACCAGCCGGTACTGATCGTCGCTGTCGATGATTTGAAAGCCCTGCGGCAAACCGGCGTCCTGATAATGTGCGCGTAACATACGGTGCGACAAACCGTGAAAGGTGCCCATCCACAGGTTGTTTAAACTGACGCCAATAGTGCTTTCAATGCGGCCGCGCATTTCCTGCGACGCTTTGTTGGTAAAGGTTACCGCCAGCAAACTATAGGGCGCCACCCGCTCTACCTGCATTAACCAGGCTAAACGATGCACCAGCACGCGGGTTTTGCCACTGCCGGCCCCGGCCAGCACCAGCATATTTTGCGGTGGTGCGGCCACCGCATCGCGTTGTTTATCGTTAAGCCCGTCCAGCAGGTAAGAAACATCCATTAGTCAATCTCGCTAACCACAATGGCCGCCATTATAACAGCCCAAGCCAAAGCGCCAAGTAAAGCCCGCCGTTTTAGTGGATAAATAACCAGCATATTCCAACGACAATGTTAATTATTAGTTTAAATAAAGTTGATGTTATGGCTGGGTGTTTTTATACTGCGGCTTCGTTTTATCAGGAGAAAGCAAGATGGCAGGGATTGAAGAGTGTAAAGCGCTATGTGACGACAAGAAATTTTTGGCAGTTTTAGATGTTGCCAGAGGTAATCTCGGCATGCAGTCAAGGTTAGCACATGATCCTTTAACTGCAGACCCAATCAGACGGCACAGATTTATCGGCCTTGTTGTTAGAAAGGACAAAAGTGGTGAATATAAATTAGGGACGATAGGGACAGATGCATGGGATGGGCGCGAGTGCTTTCAAAATGGTCTTGTTTGCACTTGGCAGGATATTTTTCAAGAAGCAGCTATTGTTGCTGCGGCACCGCCAAGTTATCGATTAACCAGTATTATGGGTCGGACAACCGTGCATGACTGCAAACAGCTTTCCAGAAAAACTCAAACCCCTGTTTTTTTAATTGGAACAGGTATGGATGCTCTGAAATCTGTTTTTTACTGCGATGAGAATACTTTCAAAAGGTTTAAATAATAATGAAATCAGTATATCTGGCTGTATTAATTTTTTTGTCCGGATGCGCTCATGCAACCGAAAAGTTTGACGCGGATGCATTTTACGGCAGTCCTGAGATACATCCATCAAGTCTGATACAGATGATTAGCAACCCCAAGTCAGCGTTAAATAAAAGAGTGACGGTTAATGGCTACTTCGTTAGTTCAGGTGACAGTTGGTTATACCTCACTTCTGAGCACGCCAATGTGCGTGACACATTGTCAGCGGTAAACATTCTTGATGACACTGAAACTGGCGAGCTGAATGACACAGAATGCAATAATGGCTGGGTAAAAATACACGGGTATTACCTGGCAGTGTTTAACAAAGAGCGTAGAGAAGTCCAAGGCCGGCTAATTGTTGATCGGATGTTCTCGCATGCTAAGGGCAAGTATTGTTGGGAGAGAAAAAAGGCGTTTCCTGTAGAGATGCTTAATTGACTTGGCAAAAACATAATGTGCGGAAGTTTCATGCCTTATCGACTGCGATTCTGTCAAGTATGACGCTTTTGCCGGCGGTAAATGCTGTTTCTGCGCCAAAAACCTATCAGTTGCAAACCTCAGTTATTAGACTGATAGCGGCGCCTGAAGAGCATTATGATAAAAACATCGTCGTAGATGGCATTTTTATTGGCTACAGTGAGAATAATCTTTTTTTCGACGAGCAACACGCAGAATACTTGTTGCGACCTATGAGTATCAATGTGTTAGATGACTCTGTTGATGAGGAGAATGCTTTGTCTGTTTCGGCATGTAATGGTGAGTGGGTAGAGCTTTGGGGGACCTTTGTAAAGGCGGTAGACCCAGACATTAGCTATTTTAAAGGCCGCTTAGTTGCCGATAAAGCTGTGTTGCACAAGAATGGTGAAACCTGCTGGCAGCGCACCAAGCCATAGTTTTTGGCAAGTTTTTACCGGTAGTAAGTAATGCAAACAAGATTGGAATTGCTTAAATGACGTTTGGAAAGCTGGGTAAGCGGTCAGCGCTTGCTACTTTTTCCAGCTCTCTGCTGCTGATAATGTCGGCAGCGCTAATGCCTTATGCTGCCTACGCACAAAAATCTTATCAGGCGCTTACTAATGTGATTAGTTTGCTTGATTCACCCGAGCAGTATTTTGACAAAGCAATATTGGTGGATGGCTATTTTGTTGGGTTTCATCACGATGCGCTGTATTTCTCTAAAGACCATGCTGAACTGCGCATTAGCTCTTACGCCATAAACGTGTTAGATGATTCAGATACCGAAGAAGGTAGTTTGTCTTTTTCCCCCTGTAATGGTGAATGGGTGCAGCTGTCCGGTACCTTTATCAAAGCACAACAGCCGGGTATCAGTTATGCCCAGGGACGTTTGGTGATTGACTCTGCCATGCTACACAAAAACGGTGACATCTGCTGGCAGCGCACCACACCATCGTTTCTGGAACGGCAGAAGTAGAGTTCCGCTAACTTAGTGGGATAGTAAAAGCTGTAACTGCTGCACATCGGTCAGGCGGATATGCGGCAGTACGCTTACGCTGCTTTGATGATGATCCAGCCAGGCGGCCTGACAACCGGCGCTGAGCGCGCCCAGCACATCGGCGCGGTGGCTATCGCCAATATGCAGTATTTGCCCCGGTTTAACCTGTAGCCGGTTAGCGGCGGCCAGAAATAAATCGGCATAGGGCTTCATCCGGCCATCCGGCCCGGCTTGCAGGCTAAATTCAAACAACTCACCCACGCCCATCTTGTGAATACTGGCATTGCCATTGGTAATGGCAATGAGGCGATAATGTTGTGCCAGAGTGCTTAGCAGCCGGATGATGTCGGGCTGCAGCGTAATACGGGTGCGTGCGGTTAAAAAGGCAGCGTAAGCCAGTTTAGCAATGTTGCCTGCCTCGGCGTGTGCCAGGCCCAGCGACAGTAAGCCTGCCTCCAGGCCCAGCAGGCGCCAGCGGCCAATATCGTGGCGTATCTCTGGGTTGGTTTTGGCCAAGAGTTTGCGCTGTTGCCACCAGAAATCGCTATCCAGCCCCCGGCTTTGCGGCGCATGTAAGGCAAGTGCCTGCAGCATGGCCTGCTCGGCAGCGGCAATCACCGGTTTGTTATCATACAGGGTGTCGTCCAAATCAAACGACAGCACTTGTATCGGTTGTAACGCTTTAAATAATTGCATACTGGTTACCCGCTTGACGGCGCAAACACTTGCTGCCAGTTTACCTGTGCCAGCTGCTGGCTAAACCAGCTAAGTGCCTGGCCCTGATGTTGTTTATGCCACGCCAGATATAGCGGGGTCTTATCTCTTGGAATACTGCAGGCTTTGGCGATCAGGTCACCGCGCGCCAGCTCATCGTGTATCAGGTGGCGTGGCAGAAAGCCGATACCCAAACCCTGTTTTTGTGCATCTATCTTGGCCTGCATATTATCGACCACAACACGCTGGCGGCTGTCGAATAAGCCAGAGGAGCGCTTGGGCGCGTCCAGTGCCGAATCGGCCACTACTATGGCAGCAAACTGTTGCACATCTTCGGCATTCACTACCCGGTTTAGCGCTGCCAGCTGATGGTGCGGCGCTACCGCAAAGACAAATGCGGCTTCGCCGACAGGTACTATATTAAACAGCCCTTTGGGCAAATCGCCCGATACGCCCAGCGCTAAATCGGCGCGGCCGGTTTGCAGCGCTTCCCAGCCGCCGGCCATGACCTCTTCTGTTACCCTAAGCTGGGTTATTTTGCCCAGTTGCAGAAAGTCGTTTATTACCGCCAGTAAGGGGGCGTTGGGCACTATGCTGTCTTTGGCGATCACCAGTTGCGTCTCCCACCCGGTATCCAGTTGTTTCACGGCATTTTGTAGCTGATTAGCCGCGTGTAGCAAAGTGCGGCCCTGATCCAATAACAACTGGCCGGCCGGCGTTAGCTGCGCCCGCTGTTTACTGCGGTCAAACAGCACCACGCCCAAATCCGCCTCCAGCTTGGCAATGGTGTAACTGAGCGCCGACGGCACCTTGTATAAGGCTTCGGCTGCGGCGGCAAAGCTGCCTTTGCGGTCTATCGCGTCCAATGCGCGTAGTGCTTCTAAACTCAGGGCGTTGTGCATAGTGCTCTCGCATTCTATAAATTCAAATATTTTGAATAGTGTAGTCAAAA
Source organism: Rheinheimera nanhaiensis E407-8 (assembly GCF_000296695.1). GTDB lineage: Bacteria > Pseudomonadota > Gammaproteobacteria > Enterobacterales > Alteromonadaceae > Alishewanella > Alishewanella nanhaiensis. The sequence continues at coordinate 31,029 of NZ_BAFK01000028.1, read as the reverse complement.
CATTGCGTTTTCACAGTATCAATTAACCCGCTATAGTTACACCATCGACGCAAAGCTTGCTGTCGAGTGGCAGTAAACTTAACTTTAAACAATTTAACAGGTGATGATATGGCAACTTCAATCGTTCAGAAAATTTTAAGCTCAAATGCGGGTTGGGGCGCGTTGGCGCTGCGGGTGCCGGTGGGCATTATCTTTGCCGCCCATGGTGCGCAAAAACTGTTCGGCTGGTTTGGCGGCTATGGCTTAGAGGGCACCGGCGGCTGGATGGACAGCATAGGTTTATCACCGGGTATTGTGATGGCATTTTTAGCCGGTGCAGCCGAGTTTTTCGGCGGTATCGCGTTAATTCTGGGTGTATTAACCCGCCCGGCGGCCTTAAGCCTGGCGATTGCAATGCTGGTGGCCATTTTTGCTGTGCACATTCAGAACGGTTTGTTTATGGCCAACAACGGTTACGAGTTTGGTTTAGCGCTGCTGGCCGCCAGCGTATCGCTACTGTTTAGCGGCGCCGGTAAAGCTTCAATAGATAACTTACTGGCCAAACGTTTTAGCTAAGCCTATGTAACAACGAAAAACACCCGGTTCCGCCGGGCGTTTACTTCTATCAAAAAAAATATTTGTTTTTTTACTGTTGTTGCTGATATGGTAAATTGGCTTGTATTCAATAGTGAAACACTTCTGAAAAGTGATTATTGCTATTACAACCCTCTTTTTAAGAACGGCTGTTTGCACGATTTTATTTTAATTTATAAAAGGACTTTTTATGTCAAAACGATTTTTTGCGCTTTGTCTGTCTTCAATCTTCTTCTTTGGTTGTGTGGGCATCAACGACACGATGACCCCATCCCTTTCTGTTCAAAAAGATCAGTTCGATGGTTCTCTGATTATTAATCAACCTTCCGTCAGTGCTTCCTCAAGTTTAACTGAGAGCTGGCATACGTTAGGGTTCCAATGGAATCAGAAATATCCCAAGGTCGTTTTTTTGGAAGTTGGTGTTCAAGGAGTTAAAAATGTTACAGGTGTCGCATTTAATGTTGATGGCGAAGTTATTGAAAATATTAAAGAAGCAAGCTCACTAACAGCTTACGGAGACTGGTCAACACGGCGGTTAGTAATGCCGGTTAGTGATTTTGTTAAAGTTGCTATGGGTCGCGATGTTAAGATGAAAGTAACTCAAATTGATACTTATACAGTTTCCTCATTCGGATTAGACCGGTCAGGAGCTATTGTGAATTCAAAGTTTCCGCCTTTTATTCAAAAGCTCAGAGAAAATAAGGTGCTGTAATAAGGATCGAAGTCGGCTGCGTGAAACGTGTTTTCAAGTTCCTACCAGCAGGCTTCATAAAGTTTAACTGGCAGAAAAGATAATATTATTTTATGAAAGGTAAGGGGTTGTTTTCGGACGCTGTGCGATTAGGGTTTGAATATAGCTCGATCGCGCTGAAACGTGCAGACGAAAGTGGCGCGTGGATAAATCCAATTAACGGCGAGCGATCATCTGTTGAATCATCCGTGCTTGGTTATTTCCAAGTTAAGGGCTGGCGAGGGTATGCCGGAGAAGGCGGCCTGTTACTAAATCTGATTAAAGCGATGGCTTTTAAGACCATTCCTGACAGTTTGAGAAGTACATTTGTCGAGGCAATATTCTCGCAGAACGCGGCTCGACTGGAGGACAAGTTCGAAGTAGATTTTTTGCTTGATAACATAGCGTCAGCTTCGATCGAAACAATTCGTCGAAACTTTAGCTTTTTAGCCTCTAACAATCCATTAAAAATCAAACATTCTTTAGATGGTGCTGTTCATTACTCTACTAACACAAACTCAATGCTTAGTTATTTTCCTTTGCTTGAGGATTGGATGTTTGTCGAATTATTTAATGTTGCAGGAAATTCACTTTTGCACGAAGTCGCAAAGAAATTTTCGGTAGCGCCATACGATTTCAGAAAAGGATGGCCAGATATAACGATGTGGAAAGGTAACGAGTTGAGATTTGTTGAAGTTAAGGCACCGGGAGATCGAATTAGCAAAAGCCAGAGAGTGATACTTGAAGAGTTTGCCAAACCTTTACGGTTGGATTTTGCTCTTGTTGAAGTAGAGGAAGAAACTCATTGTGAACAACATAAACTCGATTAATGCTTCGAGGCTAATTCGTGTTCGTCTTAAAATCGAAGACAAATGGCATGAGTATCTGTGTTATGACGAAGATAGCTGTGGATTTCAAAGAGAGAGAAATGGCAACCTAGAGCTGAATATAGCTACTGTTGTTAGAGGCCGCCGTAATTTGCCGCTAAACGAATGGAAAACAGTGTGTCCAGTGAAACAGATAGAAGAAAAGGATGTATCAAAATTTCTGGGTAGTATCAGTTAGTTTAAATTTAAACTGCGGGACTATCTCTTCTTTGCCCTCGGATGAGCACTATCGTACACCTTGGCTAAATGAGCAAAATCCAGATGGGTATACACCTGGGTGGTGCTTAAGTTGGCATGGCCCAACAGCTCCTGCACGGCGCGTAAATCCTGGCTGGACTCCAGCATATGGCTGGCAAACGAGTGGCGCAGCATATGTGGGTGTAACTTTTGGTTTAAGCCCTGCTGGCGAGCCCACAACTGCACGCGCTCGCGTACATGACGGCTGCTAATGCGTTTGTGCTGCTTGCTGACAAACAGCGCGTCAGCATCGTCTTCCGGTAACTTGGTGCTGAAGGCCGGCCGCTGTGCCAACCAGTCGCGCAGGGCATTAAGCGCCACGCTACCTACCGGCACGATGCGCTGCTTGCTGCCTTTACCGGTAACCCGCAGCAGCTGTTGCGACCAGTCGATATCGCTGATATTGGCATTGACCAGCTCTTCTAAACGCAGGCCCGAGGAGTAAAACAGCTCCAGCATGGCTTTATCGCGGCAGGCCAGAATGTCATCCTGGCTGTCAAAACTGAGCAAATGGTTAAGCTGGTCGACATTAAGGTTTTTTGGCAGGCTGCGCGCCGCCTTGGGTACCGACAAATACAGCGCCGGGTTATCGCTACACAGGCCCTGGGTTAACAAGTAGCGGTAAAAGCTGCGCAGCGCAGCTACTTTCAGCGCTATGCTGCGCGGTTTGGCGCCACTGCGGCGCAGGCTGATAATATGCTGTTTCAGCTCGGCTTCTGTCAGGGTTAGCCAGTGGCGGTTGCCCTGGTTAAGTGCCTGCGCTGCCTGTATAAGCTGGCGCTGATAACTGTCGAGGGTTTTGCTGCTGTAGCCGCGCTCAAACTGCAGGTAGGCTAAAAATTGCTGCAGTGGCTTCAGCCACTGCGCGCTAAGCGGGATGTCAGGCGGCGTCATAGCCAGGTAACAGCTGGGCCAGCATGCTGGCTAAATGGCCAATAAACAGCTTATCCATCGACGGCTGAAAATGATCGTCCAGCTCGCTGCCAAAGGCTAACAGCGCCAGTGGCTGCTGCTGATCTTTTACCAGCATCAGCGCCACAGAGTGCACGCTTTGGCCAAACAGCGGCTGCTGCTCTTCTTTGTTTAGCCGGCCCAGGTAAATACCCTGTTCATTTAAGCGGCGCGTTAACAACAGCTGAAACGGCTGGCTGCTTTGTTCGCTGTCAAAGCGGATTAAGCGGCACTCGCTCACCTGTGGCAAGGCAGCGGTAAATTGCTGTAGTTGTTGTTCGGCTTGCGCCAGGCTGGTGGCCTGATACAGGCCGGCCTGTAACTGGTTAAACGCCAGAAATAGCTGTTCGTTTTGCCGCGCTACCGACATTAAACGGGTAATGTCATCTTCCAGCGCCTGAATTTTTTCCCGCTGCAGCTCCAGCTGGCGCTCGACCAGCGACACACTGCCGCGTTGCTGGTGCGGCAGGCGCAAACTGGCTAACAACTGCGGGTATTGCTGAAAAAATTCCGGGTGGTCCTGCAGGTAGTCATACACTACCTGAGCAGCGAGCATGTCGTTATCCTTCGTCAGGCTGTCGTTCATAGCTGTATTTGTCCATCGTATACATGTTCTGCCGGGCCGGTCATTTTCAGTGGCTGGCCAGGCCCGTTCCAACGAATATGCAGGCTGCCGCCGGGTAAGTCTACCCGCACCTGTTGCTGCAGTTTTTTCTGCAGCTGGCCCACTACCACAGCGGCGCAGGCCCCGGTGCCGCAAGCCTGGGTTTCGCCGGCGCCACGCTCCCACACCCTAAGCTTAATATGGCCGGGGTTTAGCACCTGCATAAAGCCGATATTGGCGCGCTCGGGAAAGCGCTCGTGCAGTTCAAACAAGGGCCCCTGCACCTGTACCGGTGCGGTTAAAATATCGTCCACTTCGGTGACTGCATGCGGGTTACCCATCGACACGACACCACATAAAATGGTGTGCTCATCAGCGCGCAGAATATAAGTAAGTTCCTGCTTTTGTGCTTTAAACGGCACCCGTGCCGGATCCAGCTGCGGTACGCCCATATTTACTGTGACCTGGCCGTCGGTTTCGACATAGAGCACAATTTTGCCTGACTTGGTACTGACGCCAATTTTATGTTTATTGGTTAAGCCGCGGGCACGGACAAACTTGGCAAAACAGCGGGCGCCATTGCCGCATTGCTCTACCTCGCTGCCATCGGCATTAAATATACGGTAGTGAAAATCCAGCTCGGGGTCGTAGGGCGGCTCTACCATTAACAGCTGATCAAAGCCGATGCCGGTATGCCGGTCGGCCAGCGCTTTGATCTGCTCTTTGGTTAAAAACACGTTCTGGCTAACGGCGTCGACCATCATAAAGTCGTTCCCCAGGCCGTGCATTTTCGAAAAATGTAATAACATCAGTGCCCTTAACTAGTCAGTAATGACCTGTTCGCCGCGCCATAAGTCCTGCCACTGCTCGCGCTGGCGGATCAAATGCAGTTTGTCGCCATCGACCAGCACTTCGGCTGCCCGCGGCCGGCTGTTGTAATTCGAGCTCATGGTAAAGCCGTAAGCGCCGGCCGAGCGCACAGCCAGTAAGTCGCCCTGGGCAATAGCGAGTTCGCGGTCTTTACCAAGAAAGTCACCAGTTTCGCATACCGGGCCGACAATATCGTAAGTGGCGGCCGTTTTAGCACTGTCGCGCTCTACCGGCACTATCGCTTGCCAGGCACTGTACAGTGCCGGGCGGATCAAATCGTTCATCGCCGCATCCACGATAGCAAAGTTTTTCTCTTGCCCTGGCTTTAAAAACTCTACCTTGGTCAGCAGCACGCCGGCGTTGGCCATAATGGCGCGGCCGGGCTCCATAATCAGCTCCAGTTGCGGGTAAGCTGTTAACCGCGCTACCACTTTGCTGATGTAATCGGCCGGCGAGGGTGGTGTTTCGTTGTCGTAGGTGACGCCTAAACCGCCGCCGATATCGATATGCTTCAGCATTATACCGTCGCTGGCAAGCGCATCTATTAATGTCAGCAGCTTTTCCAGCGCTTCTAAAAACGGCTGGGTTTCAGTAAGCTGCGAGCCAATGTGGCAGTCGACACCCACCACATCAAGATGGCTGTAACGGGCAGCCTGGCGGTAAATATCGCCTGCCAGCAAGATATCAATACCAAATTTATTCGCTTTTAAGCCGGTAGAAATATAAGGGTGGGTTTTGGCATCAATGTCCGGGTTCACCCGAATTGACACCGGCGCCTTGATATTCAGGCTGCTGGCCACCTGTTGCAGCCGTTCCAGCTCGGCGACAGACTCGACATTAAAACACTTAATGCCTAACTGCAGCGCAAAGCGCATTTCCTCCGCGGTTTTCGCCACGCCGGAAAACACCACTTTTTTCGCGTCGCCGCCGGCGGCAATTACCCGGCGCAACTCTCCGCCCGATACGATGTCAAAGCCGCTACCGAGGCGGGCCAGCAGGTTTAAGATCGCCAGGTTACTGTTGGCCTTAACGGCATAGCACACCAGGCTCTGCGGGTGGGCGGCGGCTGCGCTGGCAAAGGCCTGATAATGCCGCTCTATCGTGGCGCGCGAGTAAACATAGCAGGGTGTGCCAAATTCAGTGGCGATATCCGTTAGCGCACATTGCTCGGCAAAAAGACGGTTTTGCTGGTAATTAAAGTGGTCCACGTTGTTCATCCGATGGTTGGGTTGGATTAGCGTTGTTTTGTTCTGGCTGTGCCACTTCGGGTGCCGGTTGTGGTAAGGTAAGGGGGCCTTTTTGACCACAAGCACTCAGTTGGCTGCACAGTAAAACAGCAGCAGCGACAGTTAACAGCGGACCTTTGGTTGTAAAAGCGTGCATGACGTTATTTTTTTATGGTGGTTGCGCTCTATAATCGCATCCTTAGCGATAAAAGCAAACAGGTGAAGCAGATGAATGACCTAGAATACGATGAATTGGCCGACAGCACCCTACTGGCGGTTGAACAGGCGATAGAAGACGCCGACGCTGATCTGGATTACGAGTCGCACGGCGGCCTGTTAAGCATCAGCTTTGCAGATAAAAGTAAGATCATCATTAATAAGCAGCCACCACTGCATCAGCTGTGGGTGGCCACCAAATTCAATGGCCACCATTTTGAATGGCACGGCGATAAGTGGATAGATAACCGCAGCGGTGCCGAATTTTGGCAGTTGCTGAACGATGCCGCGGCCAAACAGGCCGGCAAGCCGCTTAATCTGGCGCCTTAGGCGCTGTTGTTTTTAGGATCTGTAATGGCATTACTTCCTTTTGTCGATGTAAAAGCGCAGGGTGAAACCCGCGCCGCAGTAGTGTGGCTGCATGGCCTGGGCGATTCGGGCCATGGTTTTGCCCCCATAGTGCCGGAGCTGCGGTTACCCCTGGATGCCGGCATCCGCTTTTTATTTCCGCATGCGCCAGAGCGGCCGGTTACGGTAAATGGCGGCATGCGTATGCGGGCCTGGTACGACATTAAAACCATGGATTTAACCAACCGCGCCGATGAAGACGGAGTGCGCGAGTCGGCCGCAGCCGTGCAGGCGCTGCTGGATAACCTGATCAGCGAAGGCATTAGCAGCGAGCGTATTATTCTGGCCGGTTTTAGCCAGGGCGGCGTAATCGCGCTACATTTATTGCCACGGCTGCCGTATAAGCTGGCCGGCGTGATGGCGCTGTCTACCTATATGTGCGCGCCGGATAAACTGAAAGACGAGAGTAACACGCTGAACAAAGCTACCCCGGTACTGATTGCGCACGGCAGCCAGGATCCGGTGGTGCCAATGGCAGCCGGCCAGCAGGCGTATCATACGCTGAAAAATGCCGGCTTTAATGTCAGCTGGCACGACTACCGCATGCCACACAGCGTTTGTGCGCAGGAAGTGGCCGATATCAGCAGCTTTATTCAGCGCCGTTTATTGGCGCAGGTGACGAATTAAGATGACAACAGTACGTATTGCAACGCGTAAAAGCGCGCTGGCGCTGTGGCAGGCCGAGTATGTCAAAGCCGAGCTGTTGCGCCATCACCCGCAGCTGCAGGTCGAGCTGGTGCCTATGTCGACCCAGGGCGATAAAATTCTCGATACGCCACTGGCAAAAATTGGTGGTAAGGGCCTGTTTGTTAAAGAGTTAGAACAAGCCATGCTGGATGGTCGCGCCGACATTGCCGTGCACAGTATGAAAGATGTGCCGGTCGAATTTCCACCAGGCTTAATGCTGCACACCATTTGCCCGCGGGAAAACCCGCTGGATGCCTTTGTCTCCAACCAGTTCAAATCGCTGGACGAACTGCCAAAAGGCGCCGTGGTGGGTACCTCCAGTTTGCGCCGCCAGTGTCAGTTAAAGGCGCTGCGGCCCGATTTAACCGTGCGCGACCTGCGCGGTAATGTGAATACCCGGCTGGCTAAGCTGGATAACGGCGAGTTTGCTGCCATTATCCTTGCCGCAGCAGGTCTTATCCGGCTGGGTTTTGCGCAGCGTATTGCCAGCCTGTTACCGGTAGAACTTAGCCTGCCGGCCAATGGCCAGGGTGCGGTGGGTATTGAATGCCGCAGTGATGATAAGGCTGTGCAGCAACTGCTGGCACCGCTGGAGCATGCCGGCACCCGCGCCTGCGTGCTGGCAGAACGGGCAATGAACCGCAAACTGCAGGGTGGCTGTCAGGTGCCGATTGGCGCTTTTGCCGTGCTCGAAGGTGACACCTTATGGCTGCGTGGTCTGGTAGGCGCGGTTGATGGCAGTGAGATTATCCGCGATGAAATACGCGGGCCGGTACAAGACGCCGAGCAACTGGGCACTGAGCTGGCCGCTAAGTTATTGGCACACGGCGCCGGGCGTATTTTGCAAGCGGTGTATCAGGCCGCGCCATGACATCAGCCGCTGCCGCTATACCGCTACTGATCACCCGGCCCGCCGGCAAGGCGGATTATTTGCTGGCGGCGCTGGATGAAGCCGGTACCGGCTATTTATATCAGCCACTGATTACCACCGCGCAGGTCACTATTTCGCCCCACGATGTACAGCAGCTGCAACAAGCCGATGCGATCGTATTTGTCAGTGTCAGCGCGGTCAGTTGTTTGCAGCAGCAACTGGATGGCGCGCTACTTAAAGCGCCGCTGTATGCTGTGGGCCAAACGACTGCCTCGGCGCTGCAGCGCTGGTTGGGGCGTGAGGTGAGCGTGCCGGACGATCAGCGTAGCGAAGGGCTGTTAACCTTGCCAAAACTGCAGCAGGTGGCCGGTAAACAAATTGTAGTGGTGCGCGGCAATGCCGGCCGTGAGCTGATAAAACAAGGCTTAACTGCCCGTGGCGCCAGCGTGCGCTATGTGCAAAGCTATAAACGTTTACCCTTGCCGCTGGATGGCGCTTTACTGTGCCAGCAGTGGCAGCTGGCGGGCATTCGTTGTATTGTGGCCACCAGCAACGAAATTTTACAGCAGCTGTTTACGCTGGTCGGGCCCGAGCATATGCACTGGTTGCAAAGCTGTGATTGGATCCTGGTCAGCCCGCGGATGCGCGACAGTGCGCTGGCGCTGGGTATTAGTGACGATAAGATCCGGCTGGCGGAGAATGCCAACGACAGTGCCTTACTGGCTGCGATCAGCCAGCAACTGAGGGAATATCAATGAGTGACACCCTGGAGCGGGCAACCGAGATGGACGCACCGCTGGAGCAGTTAAAACAGAAGATGGACGCCGAGCCGGCCGCGCCACGCCGTGGTAGCGTCAGTGGTGCCTTAAGTTTATTGCTGGTGCTGGCGCTGGGAGTAGGTGTTGGCGCCGGTGCTTACTGGCTGTGGCCGCAGTGGCAACAGTTGCAGCAGCAAAGCCAGACGCTTAGCCAACAACTGCAGCAGCTTGAAGTGCAAAACCGCCAGCTGCAGGACAGCCAGCAGCAGGCGCAGCAACAATGGCTAACCGAACAGCAGCAACAGCTAACAGCACTGGAGCAACGTCTGCTGCAGCAACAACAGCAGCTGCTGAATCAAACACAAAGCCAGATGCAGGCATTGCGCCAGCTGGTGCAAGAGCGTGACAGCGCGCCGCCACGGCATTGGCGCCTGGCCGAAGCCGACTACCTGTTAAAGCTGGCGGCGCAAAAAGTCTGGCTGGAGCAGGATGCCGCCACGGCTATCGCCTTGCTACAAAGTGCGGATGACAAACTTGCCGCGCTGGACGATGCCTCTTTACTGCCGGTACGGCAGGCCATTGCCCACGACAAGCAACAACTGACGGCGCTGCCGGCCACTGATCGCAGCCAACTGCAGGTCCAGCTGGTGCAGCTGCGTCAGCAGGTGATGCAGCTGCCACTGAAGTTACAGGCACCAGCCGCTGCGCCAGAGGCGCCCGAGGCCACCTTAGCCAACTGGCGCCAGACGCTGGCCTATCACTGGCACAACACCTGGCGCGGTTTATTTAACCCGCGTGCGGCCATGCCGGAAGACTATTTCGATTTAAGCCAAAGCCAACAGCTGATGCTGCGCATTCATTTACAGCAGCAAATTCAGGCGGCGCAACAAGCCGTTATGACACAACAAACCGAGCTGTACCGCCTGGCACTGCAGCAAGCCGCAGATCAGTTACAGCGCTATTTCAGTGCCGGTGACACCGCAGTGCAGCAGTTTAGCCAAAGCTTAGCTGAGCTGGCGGGCGCTGATGTCAGCGCGCCTGTGCTGAGCGCCTTGCAAAGCCCGGCCATGCTACAGCAGTATCAGCAGCAACTGGCAGGAGAGGACTTATGATCCGTATGCTGCTGCTGATTACCGCATTAGTATTGGCAATGTGGTTTGGCCCACTGCTGGTCAACCATGCCGGCTATGTCAAAGTGGTGGCGGGCAGCCTGGTATTTGAAACCACCTTGTTAGGCCTGGCGCTGCTTGTGCTGGCGCTGTCGGCTGCCTTGTGGTTGCTGGCATTTGTGCTGCGTAAGTTGCTAAGGCTGCAGCATGTGTCGTTTAATTTTTTACGCTGGCGCCGGCAGCGTAAGGCACAGCAAGCCTATGAGCTGGGCGTGCAGGCCTATGCCAAACAGCAATGGCAACTGGCCAGTCAGCATCTGGCTAAAGCCTGTGCCGATGATTTTATGCTGCAGGAAAAACACCTGCTGGCAGCCTATGCGGCTTTTTATGCCGGCAATAGCCGCCAGGCGCAGCAACATGTTGACGCGCTGGCGGATGACAGCGACAGCCGCGACTTTGTGCAGGCCGATTTAATGCTGCAACAGGGCCAGGCGGCGCAGGCCTGTGTGCTGCTGGCCGGTAAAGTACACGCCGACACTGAAGATAAAGGCCTGGGCCAGCTGTATTTGTATGCGCTACAGCAAGCCGGCCAGTGGCAACAGCTGCTGCAGCTGGTACCAGCAGCATTAAAGCAGCACTGGTTTGATAAAGACAAATGGGCACAGCAACGCTTTAATATTTATCCGGCGGCCATTAGCCAGTTAAGCCAGCAGCAGCGCTTTGACGAAACTGCCGACTACTGGCAAAACCTGCCGGCGAAAGAGCGTAAATCTACCGCTGCTAATGTTGGCCGGGCATGGGCCATGGCACAAAGTGGCCAGCATGAAGCGGCTGAAAAGCTGCTGCTAAGCCAGTTGCAGCTGGCTGAGTTGCCACAGCTATTGCCGTATATCCGCCAGATCCCACTGGGTAAGTCGGTGCTTAAGTTACGTAAGCAAGCGCAGAAGTGGCTGCATGAACATAGCAGCAACGGTTATCTGTACGCACTGCTGGCCTATCTGGCGCAGCAGGAAGGCGAGATTGAGCAGGCCGAGCTGGCCTGGCACAAGGCGCTGCAATACGAACCGTCGCTAAAGGCTTAAGCTTGCCGTGGAGACTCAGGCAGAGACGGCCTTGCTAAACGGCCTGGCTGCGCAGTACAACGATAAAGCCCGGCTGTTAGTGCTTGGCAGTATGCCGGGCAGTGTATCGCTGGCGCAGCAGCAGTATTATGGCCACCCCCGCAATGCCTTCTGGCCGATAATGGCCAGCCTGCTGCAGTTTCCACTCAGTTTAAGCTACCCCGAGCGGCTGGCACAGCTGCAGCAGCACGGTGTGGCACTATGGGATGTGATTGGCTGCTGTCAGCGCCGGGGTAGCCTGGACAGTGCCATCCGGGCTGAACAAGCCAATGATTTCACCAGCCTGTTTGCCCGTTTACCGCAGCTGCGTGCCATTGCCTTTAACGGCGCCAAAGCCGGCCAGAGTTTTCAGCGCCGGGTGCTACCGCTAACCACCTTGCCGCCCGGTATTAGCCTGCTGTATTTACCCTCGACCAGCCCGGCGCATGCCAGCTTAAGTTTTCAGCAAAAACTGCTTGAATGGCAAAAGCTTAGTGCATTTTTATCCAGCTAGGGCGCTTTTTTAAAGTGGACCTGCTGTCGGTACTTTTTACAAATTTGCGTCGATTAGCTTGACAGAATCGCCAGCGCGGCCAATATTGGTTATTCATTAACCTGTCACAAAAGACTGTTATGGCAACATGTTTATGCAGCGCTGATTATGCTCAGCTGTGGGTCGCCCGGCCCGCTAACCTGCATGCCTGTGCCACCGATTACCACCTGTCCGAGTGGTTTGACGAGTAGATCTCCCCGCGTTAACTGATTCCCAGATTCTTTGCCCGGCATCGTGCCTGGCAAGAAAACCTGGCCGTTAGGCCATTTCCTATAACAATACAAAAGCAGGAAGTAACAATGAAAGCACTAAGTCTGTTAGGCGTAGTTGCGCTATTGCTGTGTGGCAATGCGCAGGCCTGTTTGCAACAAGAAAGCGAAAACAATAATAGCGAAAGTGGCGCCGATGGCCCGCTCTGTAGCGGCGTAGCGGTGCAGGCCGCTATTGGTAGCCGCACCGATCAGGACTGGTACTACTTTGATACCACAGCGACCGGTGATATCAGTGTCAGTTTAAGCCATGGCAGCAATGCCGACTTTGACTGGTTTTTATACCGCGCCAGCGGCAGCTATATTGCATCAGGCCAAAGCAGCAGTAATCCGGAAAACGGCACCTATGTTGCTTCACCGGCCGGGCCGCACTTTGTTAAAGTCACCCGCTATAGTGGTACCGGCAATTACCAGTTAACGGTGAATTTTACCGGCAGCGGTAGTGGCGGCGGTGGCACTGAGCCAGAGCCGGAACCTGAGCTGGAAAACTGCAACTACGGCCCAAGGCCATCTAAGCCGGGTGGCTTATCGGCGACACTGCTTGGTAGCAGTAGCGATGTCTGTGTCAGTTTAAGCAGCCCGGCGCTGCTACTGATGGGCGGTGGTGCCGACGTGGATGCAGCCTTTGCGAACCGTATCAAACCGCACATTAAAGGTGGCAATATTGTGGTGCTGCGCACCTCGGGTACCGCAGCGTATAACGACTACCTGCAAGGCCTGACTAATGCCGCCTCGGTAGAAACCCTGATCGTCAACACCCGTACCAAAGCCAACAGTGACTACGTTGACTGGGCTATCCGCAGTGCTGAATTTGTCTTTATTGCCGGTGGCGATCAGTCTGACTACCTGAACCAGTGGCAGGGTACTAAGGTGCAGGATGCGCTGATGCATGTGTACAACAAAGGTGGCGCGGTGGGTGGTACCTCGGCCGGTAACCATGTGTTGGGCCAGTTTATTTATGATCCGGACGGTGTATTAGGGGCGATCAGCTCGGAAGCGGTAACCGATTTTTGCCATGAAACGGTCAATATCAGCACTAACTTCCTCAATATTCCGCTACTGAGTGGCATTATTACCGACACACACTTTAAGCAGCGCGACCGCATGGGCCGCTCGGCGGTGTTTCAGGCCAAGTTAGGCAGCACGGGCCGTGTCGTGGCGGTATCGGAGGCTACGTCACTGTTTGTTACCGCCGATGGCAACGGTGTGGTCGATGGCAGCCACGAAGTGTACGTGCTGCGCGCTGACGGCCAGACCCAGTACCAGCAAACCAGCTGTGGCCAACCGGTGATCATCAATAACCTGTTGCGTTATAAATTATTGCCCGGCCAAAGCTATAACCTGCTGAATAACGCCAGCGCAGTAAGCCCGAGCCGTTTAAGCATTGACGGTCGTAGTGGCAGCTTCTACAACCCAACTAACCCTTACTAAGGGCTCAGCTCAGCCGGCGTCAAAATTGATGGCGCCGGCTGAATTTATGCCTGTACTGCTGGTCTGATGCTGACTCAACAATAAAAGATGCAGGGACAGCGATTCTTTGTCTGGTGTTATCAGCGCATTAGATGCTTTTTGGCGGGCTTACGGCCGACCAGCCCTATTGGCTGTGCTATTGCACGCCATGCTGCTGGCGGCGCTTTTAAACGCCAAAATTCCCGCCAGGGTAACGCCACCCCTGTCTGAAGCGGTAGTGTCTTATTTGTACCAACCGCCCCCAACGAAATTAGCGCAACAGCCAGAGGATGAAACTACCACTGGGCCTACAGTTATGCCGCCAAAGCCGGTAAATATCGCGCCGTCTGTCACTGCAGCACCACAACAAGCTACCAACGAGCCGGCGGTTGCCACAGCGGCATTGCCAGACAAGGCAGCACAGCCAGAGCCGCAAGACACCGTGCAGACGCTCGTTTTGCCACAACAAAGCCTGGCGCAGCGTGCGCTGAACCAGGCTGCCGCGGTCGCCCCTGCGGCAATAGAGCAAGCCGCTACCGCCAGCTATCAACAGTTACGGCAGGCACAACAACAGCCGAAAATAACGGTAGAAAAGCGCCATCAGCCGTTAAGCCAGGACCCGGCAGGGCAGGTGGTAGCGCAACTTAACGATGGCAGGCAGTTAATCAGGGTGAAAGGGGGCTGTCGAATAGCTGATCCGGGCAAAGATGGTTTTGACGCCTTAATGGCCGCCAACGCAGTAGTGCCCTGCGGCGATGAGGAAGATAGCAGCGCATTACTCAAACAGGCGCTGGAAAAACACCTTAAGCGTTAGCGCTTATTCCGCGATATGTTGCTCTAAGCGGGCTTTTAACTCGCCTTCAATGGCTACCGCTTTACCGGTTTTCTGATCCAGGCAAACAAAGGTCACCTGCGCATCAGCGGCAACGGCATCTTTACCGGCAATACGCACTTCCTGTGTTACCACAGCACTTTTACCGCCCACTTTACTAAAGCGGGTAAACACTTCCAGTGTATCGCCCATGGTGGCGGCCACGCGGTAGTTAATATTGATATTAACAATTACCCAGGCCAAGCCATGTTTGGCAAACCATTCAATGTCGCCACTGTCCTCCAGATAGCCCCAACGCGCCTCTTCCAGGAATTCCAGATAACGGGCGTTATTGACATGCTGGTAAATATCTAAATGGTAACCCCGTACTTTTATTAAGGTTTTATGTGTCATCTTAGGCTGCTGTCGTAATTTCAGGTGCGTTGATTGTGGCATAGTTTTACTGGCCAAACCAGTTTGGTGTGACTTCTATATGTTATTATTTGAATCGTTATCGAAATCAAGTATCGTGCTTATATTAATAAATTGTTGGATTTAGAGGGTTGGATGCGCTGGTTATTATGTTTGACATTGCTGTTTCAAGTTGCAGAAGCCGCCGATTGGTTAAGCGCAATGCGCGCTTATGAAGAGGGCGAGTATAGTGTTGCACATAGCCAGTTTTCGACGCTCGCTCGGCTGGGCAACGAGCAGGCTGCTTTTAATTTGGCAGCGATGGCATTTCATGGACAAGGCCAACCGGTGGATAAAGTGCTTGCAGTGGCGCATTTTGGTTATGCGTCCTTTCTTGGACATCCTGATGCTGAAAAATTGAAAAACAATATCTCGCAGACATTATCTGCCGACCAGATAACGCAAGCTATTGAACTGCAGAATAAATTTTCACAAGCGTTGCTGATCCCCATCGCTAACTCTCCTGATACACCATTACCCGATGAACGAGCACCGTTGTCTGGCAATGCACCAACGCTGCAGGCTAAGGTCATAAAGCAGGTACAGCCGGAATACCCTAGAAATGCGGCAAGACATGGCATCACGGGTTATGTGAAGATGCGTTTTTTGCTTGATGCCGCTGGCGAAGTTACGGTTATTGACGTAATCGATAGCTTCCCGCGACACGTTTTTGAACGCGAGTCAAAACGTAGCCTAGCAAAGTGGCAGTATGAAGCAACAGGTAAGCCCGCTGTCCGCATTATGCAGTTTGATTTTTCGCTGGAAAACAACGGGCTGATAACGCCGGAGCTATTGGTACAACAAATTGAAAAACATCAGTTATGGTTGTATGCGATAGCTGGGGCGCCACAGTATCAACAGCAATTAGGCACCTTGCTCGAGCTTTTGCATAAATACAGTAGGAATAACCTGCGGATAGACAATACGTTAACACTTGACCCGGCAAACCCTGATTGGTCGGTTTTTACTCATGTCACTCACGAGACGGCAAAGTCAGCGGCTGTGGTAATTACAGAAATGTTCACTCCGCATTTTTGGTGGCGGCAAGCGGCCAAAAATGGCAACTATGAAGCTCAACGCATACTCAGTGCAGACGACGTTCGGTGGCGTGATTATTTGGCTCAACAGCAGGACGCAGAAGTGATGGCTTGGTACGGTGCTGAACGGTTTATACAGGGGAATACTGAATTTGGGATTTCGATGCTCGATAGCGCGATAAAGCTCGGTAGCAGCAATGCTGAGCGGATAAAAGAGGTTTTACTAGCGAAATAGCCTTATAGACCAACTGTCGGTAATAAACACAGATCGCCAACAATGCTAGGTTGGTACGGGTTACAAGAATATAAAATACATTACATAATGCATTGAAATTATTATTTTTTTATAAATTAAAGCAGGGGTATAAAATGAAAAAGTGGCTGGGGTTGGCGTTACTGTGTTGTAGCACAGTGCAGGCCGATATGCTGGATGCGTTAAAGGCCTATGAGCAGAAAAATTATGCCGAGGCGCAGCAGCAGTTTGCTGAACTATTACCACTGGGCAATGAGCTGGCCGCTTTTAACCTGGGGGTAATGGCTTATCAGGGCGAAGGGCAAGATAAAGATCTGACCTCTGCACTGGCTTATTTTAAGTTGGCAGCGGCGCTAAAGCATCCACAAGCCGAGCAGCTGCTGACACAGATTCAAGCCGAGTTAAATGCGGAACAACTCAGTCAGGCGGAATCACAGCTTGCCCGACTGCAAAGGGCTGTGACAATACAGCCGATATCACTGGAAAAATCACCTGAAAAGGTGTTGCCTGAGCCGGTCAAGCGGGTAGCACCGGACTACCCGATGGAAGCGGCGCGTAAAGGATTGTTTGGTTACGTCACCTTAAGATTTTTGGTCGATGAAGCCGGCCAGGTCACTGCAATCGACACCCTAGACGCTTATCCGGAAAAGGTGTTTAACAAGTCTGCCATGCGTGCGGTTAAACGTTGGCAATATGAAGCAACCGGTGCCAAGCACATGTTAAAGGTGCGGCTGGATTACTCGTTAGGCGATGGTATTACCAAAGTGTCTGAGATAGAAAAGCTGGAGCAAAAACACCAGCTGTGGCAATTTGCGTCGGCTGGTGCGCCGCAGTATCAGTTTGTCTTAGGTACCTTACTGTCGTTGCTGGAAATACAAAGCCATAATGGTTTCTGGTTCGATCCTGACTTGCCATTGTCAGCTCAGCCCGATTTTAGTATTTATAAAAACCGTGCCCATTTAAAGGCAGATTTGGACGGGTTTTGGGGTTATGCCGTAGTTAGGGTAGATCAGCAGGGTGTTATTACCGAGCAGCTCAGAACAGAGTTTGATAGCAAGAGCACCCTTAGCAGCCTGATTGGACATAAGCTTGAAGGCAAAGTCGAGTCCGATGTGTACCGCTTGTACCGGCATGCGGATCAGCGCTCCAGACGCGTTGCTGTTGTGCCGTCCGTTACCGCTCCCGCCTCTATGTCGGCGATGTTTTGGTGGGAGCAGGCAGCCAAAAATGGCAACCTGGAAGCGCAGCGGGTGATGGCAGCACATAACACCCAGTGGGAGAATTATCTGCTGGCGCAGCAAGACGGCGAGGTAATGGCCTGGGCTGGTACCCGCTTAATCCTAGAAGGCCAGCGTGAGCAAGGCATGCAGTTGCTGGAGCAGGCGATAGCGAAAAACTACCAACCAGCCAAAGAAATGAAACAGCAGTTTATGTAATGGCAGCGCTGTTGCAGTCGTAAACAAAACGCCCGTTACGGGCGTTTTTGCTATCAGATATAGGCAAAAGCATCGGCGTACATATGCTCGCGGTGGGCGCCTTGCTCAATAAAGGCGTCGCGCACTACACCGGCCATGGCAAAAGGCCCGGCGACATAAATATCGTAGGCCTCCAGCGAGATAAAATCCTCTAACACGGCTTGGTGTACCATACCGGTTCTGCCCTGCCAGTTGGTATCCGGCTGCTGCACTACCGGAATAAAGCGGTATTTGCTGTGTTGGGCGGCCCACTGCTGCATTACGCTGGCGTGATAGAGTGCACTTTGCTCGCGCACGCCCCAATAAACAAATACCGGCTGGTCCAGCTTAGCGGCGGCGATGCTTTGTGCAATGCTGTACACGTAGGAAAAACCGGTGCCGCCGGCAACTAAAATTACCGGCCGCTCGCTGTCGGCGCGAAACTGTGCCTGGCCTAAGCCAATTTCGGCCAGTACTGGCTGCTGTAGCTGATATTGTTGCAGCAAATGCGCCAACGCCTGGCTGGCATATTGATCATTCACGCTGCCGCCAATATGCAGCTCCAGCTGTTTAGCGCCCGGAATGCTGGCAATGGAAAATGGCCTTTTGTCGCTGTCGGTTAAACACAGCTGTAAATACTGGCCGCTGCTAAAGCTGACCGGTGTATTAGGGGTTAACAGCACCCGGTTGACGGTGGGCGTTAAGGCTTCAATTAAATCTACGGTACACAAAGTTGTTGTCATAATGCTCTCAGCGTGGGCCTGTCGCTTAGCCACGGATAAAAGGGTGGTGCAAAACCAAATCGGTACAGGGATAGGCTAAACAACAGTAGGTAAACTGCTGTTGTTTGTCCAGTTCAGTCAGCGGTTGCGGTTCGGCGTAACGTACCTCGCCACTGGTTAGTTTACAAACACAGCTGGTGCAGACGCCCTGCCGGCAGCGGTTGGGAAAATCGATACCATTGCGCAGCGCTGCCTCCAGCACTGTTTCACCCTCATGCACGGCAAAACTAAGCTGGGCCGGTGCTATGGTCACCAGATGTGTCATTAGCTGTGCTCCCTGGCCGGCAGAGGAATACCCAGGCTGTGCCAGATGCTGTCGATGCGCTGTTTTATCGCCTCGTCCATTACAATCGGCTCGCCCCATTCGCGTGTGGTTTCGCCCGGCCATTTGTTGGTAGCATCCAGGCCCATTTTTGAGCCTAAGCCGGATACCGGTGAAGCAAAATCGAGATAATCGATTGGCGTATTTTCTATCAGCGTGGTGTCGCGCGCCGGATCCATCCGGGTGGTAATGGCCCAAATCACGTCCTGCCAGTCACGGGCATTAATATCATCGTCGCAGACAATGACAAACTTGGTGTACATAAACTGGCGCAGGAAAGACCACACGCCCATCATCACCCGCTTGGCATGCCCAGGGTATTGCTTTTTCATGGTCACTACCGCTAAGCGGTAAGAGCAGCCTTCCGGCGGCAGATAAAAGTCGGTAATTTCCGGAAATTGCTTTTGCAAAATCGGCACAAACACTTCATTTAATGCCACGCCCAAAATAGCAGGTTCATCCGGTGGCCGGCCGGTGTAGGTGCTGTGGTAAATCGGCTCCTTACGCATGGTAAGGTGCGTCACGGTAAATACCGGGAAGTTATCCACTTCATTGTAATAACCGGTATGGTCGCCGTACGGGCCTTCGGGCGCCATTTCGCCTGGGGCGATATAGCCTTCCAGTACAATTTCAGCGCTGGCCGGTACCTGTAAATCATTACTAATGCATTTGACCACTTCAGTGTTATCACCACGCAGCAGGCCGGCAAAGCCGTATTCCGATAAGGTATCCGGTACCGGGGTTACTGCACCTAAAATGGTGGCCGGGTCTGCGCCCAGCGCCACCGATACCGGGTAGTTTTGCCCGGGGTTGGCTTTTTGAAACTCAAAAAAATCCAGCGCACCGCCGCGGTGCGATAACCAGCGCATGATCAGTTTGTTTTTACCCAGCAGCTGCTGGCGGTAAATGCCTAAATTCTGCCGCGCTTTATGCGGGCCCTTGGTCACCGTTAAACCCCAGGTGATCAGCGGCGCTGCATCGCCGGGCCAGCAGGTCATTATCGGCAGCCGGGTTAAATCCACCTGCTCGCCAGTTAATACCAGTTCCTGACAGGCGGCTTTTTTCACCTGCCTGGGCGACATATTCAGCACCTGCTTAAAAATAGGCAGCTTGCTAAAGGCGTCTTTTAAGCCTTTGGGTGGCTCTGGCTCTTTTAAAAACGCCAGTAACTTGCCCACTTCGCGCAGTGCGCTAACATCTTCCTGACCCATGCCCAGCGCTACCCGCTGCGGGGTGCCAAACAGGTTTGCCAGTACCGGCATGCTGTGGCCGGTGACGTTTTCAAACAGCAGGGCCGGGCCGCCGGCGCGTAAGGTGCGGTCGGCAATTTCGGTCATTTCCAGTACCGGGCTTACCTCGGCCTTTACCCGCACCAGTTCGCCACGCTGCTCCAGCTGGGCAATAAAATCGCGTAAGTCTTTATATTTCATGCTCGCCATCAGGCCATTTAGGTCAATGCCGGCTATTATACAGCTCTGTGTCGGCCTTACCAGTTTTAGCCTGCTAAGCGGCTGGGGCTGGCGGGCGGCGCGTTTTATACTAAGCCGGTGTAAAACAAAACAGCGGTTTATACGATGGCAGAGCAAGAAGGGGTCATAAAATTTCAGTTGCAATATCAGCAGCAGACGGCGCTAACCGCAGAGGATGTGGCAGAGCTAAATAGCTGGCGCACTATCATGCTGCAGCTGGGCATGCTGGGCCAAACGCCCACGCGTTATGACAACTATGGTTTTGGCAATATCAGCCAGCGTTATGGCAGTGGCAATCAGTTTATCATCAGTGGGAGCCAAACCGGTGGCATTGCCAATATGACGGCCGCGGATTACGCGCTGGTCACGCAGTGTCAGCCAGCGCAAAACCGTATCGTGGCGCTAGGGCAAACCAAGCCCTCGTCTGAGGCGATGACACATGGTCAGTTGTATCAGTTAAATGCAGATATTCACTTTATTATTCATGCCCATTGTCCGGCCATTTGGCAGCAGGCCGCTGCGCTTGGGCTGGCGCAAACCCAGGCACAGGTGCCGTATGGCACAGTGGCGATGACCGAAGAAGTGGCCAGGTTATTTGCCCAAACCGCCGTATTGCAGCAGGGTATTTTTACTATGGCCGGCCATGAAGATGGCGTAGTGGCCTTTGGCGCCACAGCAGCGGCGGCAGCCGGGCGGTTAATACGCTGTTATGCCAGTGCACTTAAGCGCGGCGGCCGGCCAAATTAACGCAATAAGCTGATAAAAACTGGCAACTTAGGCGCAGGGGCGCTAAAGTCGATGCAGTGTTTGCTTAACTAACCCGTTCGTCTATGCATTTCCCCGACAGTATCAAGCAACAGACCTGCAGTGATTGTTTAACTGGTAAGGATTTAGGCTTTCAAATCCGCATGGCGTTTCAGCCTATTATCGACTGGCAGAGCAAAAGCATTTTTGCCTACGAAGCGCTGGTACGTGGGCCAGAAGGCGAGGGCGCTGGCTGGGTGTTTTCACATATTAACGATAACAACAAATACTATTTCGACCAGGCCTGTCGGGTAAAGGCGATAGAAACTGCGGCCAAACTGGGCTGCAATGCCTTTTTAAATATCAACTTTTTACCCAATGCGGTATACAACCCGGACACCTGCATTAAAGCCACCATCGAAGCGGCAGATTTATATGGTTTTGACCTGACCAAGCTGATTTTTGAAGTCACCGAAGGCGAGCAAATTCCGGATAAAGACCATTTAAACCGCATTTTCAGAAGTTATGCCAAGCGCGGTTTTCAAACGGCGATTGACGATTACGGCGCAGGCTATGCCACGCTGGATTGGTTAACAGAGCTAAAGCCCGATATTTTAAAGCTGGATATGCAGCTTATTCGTCATATTGAGCAGCACCCGGCGAAGCAGTTTATTGTCGAGCAAACCCTTGCCCAATGCGAGTTACAGGGCACCAAGGTGCTGGCAGAGGGCATCGAAAGCAAAGCCGAATTGGCTTATTTAAGCTCAGTGGGCATTCGCTATTTTCAGGGGTATTATTTTGCCAGGCCACAATTAGAATACCTGGCGGCAGCTGCTGAACTGCCGGTATTGCAGTAAAAAAGGCGCCAACTGGCGCCTTTTGCTTAACCGCTTCACTAAAAGTTATAACTGACTTTACCGTATACCAGCCGGCCAGAGCGGCCAAACGGTGAGTAGTTAGAAAACGGCGTATTACCGGTACCGTTTAACACCACCGGAAACGCATCGGGGTACTGATCAAACAGGTTGTCCATGCCCACCGCTAACCGCCAGTTGTCGGTAATGTCGATGCGGCCTTCAAGATCCACCAGCGTTTTTGCACTTAGGGTAAAATCGCGCTCGGCTGAGGTGCCCGGGGTTAACACTTCACCGTAGCGGGTAGCCCGCAGGGTAACGCCCAGGTTTTCCATCGTCCAGTTGACGATGGCGCCCAGTTTGTTTTTTGGCGTACCCTCTTCAAAGGTCAGCACATTAATGCGGCCAAACAGCTCAGGTGCCGGATCCAGTGCGGCCAGTTCTGCCGTTTGCGGTACTGCCGTAACGTCGGTCGAGTTAACGTTGGCCACCAGCGTCAAATCGAAGTCGCCACTGGCAACTGTGGGCAGGTTCCAGTTTACCACCACATCGACACCGGTGGTTTCGGTGTCTACACCGTTAATAAAGAAACGGCCACCACCAATACCAATAAAGCCTTGATCAGACAGATAGTCGCGCACATTGGCGGCGGTCAGGTTTTCTGACAGCACTATGCGATCATCAATGTCGATCCGGTAACCGTCTATGGTAATAGACACATCGCCCAACCGCAGTACAGTACCAATCGAGAAGTTGGTTGACTCTTCGGCATCCAGCGGTTTGGCACCTAAGGCCACGGCGACCGGATCGTTGACCGGGAAGGTGGTAATGTCAAAGGGCACGCCATTAATAAAGTTGGTGGAGGTACTGGTGAAGAACTGCTGCTGCAGCGATGGCGCCCTAAAGCCATTTTGCACCGAGCCACGCAGGGCAAAACTGTCGCTGATATCGTAGCGCAGCGCTAACTTGCCGGTAAGGTTACTGCCAAAGTCAGAGTAATCTTCCGCCCGCACGGCCACCGAGCCCAACATCTGATCAGTCAGGTTGGCTTCTAAGTCGACAAACACACCCACAGCGGTGCGGTGCTCGTTAACCTGATTGGCCGGGCGAAAGCCAGGAAATACCTGCGCGCCGCTTTGTGTCGGGCTGCCATTGGGCAGCAGTACACCGCCGTTACGGTAAGAATCGGGCTCACCGGCAAAAATGCTGTAGTTTTCCCGCCGCCACTCGGCGCCCATGGCAATATTCACCGGTGATGCCAGTGCCGCCACGTCAAACGAGGTGACCGCCGAAAAGTTACCCACCAGCTGGTCGTAATTAAAGCCACCGGCATCAAACTCGGTTTTACTGCTCGGGCCAATAGAGCGGTTAACGGTGTTTTCAATGGTAAATTCCATCTGGTTAAAACCGTACACCAAGGAGGTATCAAAGCTCCAGTCGCCACTGTCCCACTCATAACCAATGGCCGAGCTGGTGTCGGTTACGTCTGGCGCAATAATGGGCAAGAAGCCGTCCGGGTGCACTTCAATCACATTGCGGTCATCCAGCGCCCGGCGATAAAAACCACCGGATTTGGCCGCTCTGTCCTGATAGCTGAGCCAGCTGTAAAACTTGCCCGGGCCTATATCAATACCGGTATTGACGAACAGCGTCAGCTGCTCAATTTGCGGCTCGCCATACCAGGCGTTAAAACGGTTAATCTCTTGCTCGCGTGGGTCAAAAGCACCGTTTACCAGCGGATACTGCTGGCGAAAATCCCAGCCACCGCGTTCGGTACGTTCGGCATCTTTATACTCGGCCGATACAGTGACATAGCCCTGGCCGGCCAGATCAAAGCCTTTCCAGCCGGAAAAAGTTACGGTTTCACCGTCACTGACCGAGCGCGAAATGGGGTTAGGCGCACTCCAGGTCGCCCCAGCCGGCGGCGTGTCGGTTGGCGTGCTGTAGTTGGTATCGCGATAACCATAAGAGGCGGTAAAGTTACCCCCTTCGCTGGCTTCGCGCAGCCGTACGTTTAGCACACCGGCTATCGCATCTGAGCCATACTGCGCTGAGGCGCCATCACGCAGCACTTCAACCGAGCTGATGGCGGCAGTGGGTATGGTGTTTAAATCTACCGCCGAGGCGCCCCGGCCGACAGTGCCGTTAACATTCACTAATGAGGCGGCGTGGCGGCGTTTTGAATTCACCAGCACCAGTGACTGATCGGGCGATAAGCCGCGCAAGGTCGCCGGTCTTATGGTGTCGGTGCCATCGGCCAGGCCCGGCCGTGGAAAGTTAAATGACGGCAGCGCCACCGACAGTGCCTGGTTTAGCTCGGTATTACCGGCGCGCTCTAACGCGTCGGCGCCGACAATATCAATCGGCACCGCCGTATCTGACACCGAACGGCCCGCCACCCGGGTACCGGTTACCACAATTTGTTCAATTTTCTGCTCTTCGCTGGCCCCGGTATCGGCCGCTTGCTGCGCCCAGGCATAAGGAGCGCCTAACGCGGTAGCCAGCGCCAAGGTGAGTGCAGCGGGTTTAAAGTTGCGCATAGTGTTCTCCATCTTATTGTTACCCTGGATATCGTTATGGTGAACCACTCTCAGCCGGTAATGGCGGCTGACGACAGAATGATGTTATAAACTGTAGCTCATGTTAGCGGTTTTGTTATAGCATAGCCGTCCAGATGTCTTATATGCGACCTTAGTCGCTTTAGTTCAGCCAACAGGATAAAAAATGAAGCGAGACACTAAGCTGATCCATGCCGGCCGGGCGAAACAGTACACCGGCAAAGTGGTTAACCCGCCGCTGGTGCGGGCCTCGACTATTGTATTTGACAGCTTTGCCGAGCTTAAGCACGCCACACTGAACCGGGGTAACCGGGTGCCGTTTTATGGCCGGCGAGGCACCGACACCCACTTTGCTTTGCAGCAAGCCATTTGCGAGGTAGAAGGCGGGGCTGGCTGCGCGCTGTATCCGTGCGGGGCTGCCGCCATCAGCGGTGCCTTACTGGCGTTTTTGCAAAGTGGTGACCATCTGCTAATGGTCGACAGTGCCTACGAGCCCACCCGCGCCCTGTGTGACAAACTGTTGACCGGGCTGGGTATTGAAACCACCTATTACGATCCGCAAATCGGTGCCGCTATCGCCGGCCTGATAAAGCCCAATACCAAAGTCATTTTTCTCGAATCACCAGGTTCGTTAACCTTTGAAATGCAGGATATTCCGGCCATCACCGCCGTGGCTAAACAGCATAATATCGTTACCATTTTAGATAACACCTGGGCCTCGCCGATTTTATGTCAGCCGTTTACGCTGGGGGTAGATGTGTCGGTGCAGTCGGCCACCAAATATATTGTCGGCCACTCTGATGTGATGCTGGGCACCGCCAGCGCCAATGAAAAACACTGGCCACAGTTACGTGAACACAGCTATTTACTGGGCTATTGCGCCTCGGCCGACGACGCCTACACCGCGCTGCGCGGCCTGCGCACGTTGTCGGTACGGCTAAAGCAGCACGAGCAAAGTGCGCTTAGCGTGGCCAACTGGTTAAGCCAGCGGCCCGAGGTAGCAACGGTATTGCACCCGGCACTGCCAGGCCACCCCGGCCATGCCATTTTTAAGCGCGACTTTTCCGGCAGTAATGGCTTGTTTTCCTTTGTATTAAAGCAAGGCAGCCAGCAGCAGGTTGAAGCCTTTATCGAGGGTATGGCGCATTTTAAAATGGGCTTTTCCTGGGGCGGCTACGAGAGTTTAATTACCGCTACGATGAAAGTGCAAAACCTGCGCACAGCCACTACCTGGCCTTACAGCGGGCCGTTAATCCGCCTGCATATCGGCCTGGAAGATGTCGAAGATTTACTTGCCGATTTAAGCGCCGCTTTTGTGCGGTTTCATCAGGCTGAGCTAACCAGTTATGACGACAGCCAACGTTAAAACGACACTCAAAATTCTGTCGCGCTGATTCAGCTGACTTCCCTGGGCTTATCACGCCGTCATAAACCGCGCGCCGTCAGAAGCGTATTTATTGGTCTAAAACTTAACGCTCTTCCCGGGCGAGACGGTCATCGCGTTCGCGCAGCAGCCAGTAGACCACACCGAGCACAAGGGTTGCTCCAGCCAGCGCAGCAATGGTGCTCGCGGCGGTATCGCTCGAATCCAGGATGACAAACTTGCGGCTTAAAGCAATGAGCGCGATGAGCACAACGGTTTTAACCTGGATGATGCTAGAGCGCCGAAAGGCAACGAGAATAATCGAATGCTTGAATTCCATGGCGATAAGTAGCGTCATAATCATGCCAAAGAGCGCCTGAAAGACGTCGTGTTCAAGTGGATCTGGCGCGCCGCTGAGCAACAACAGAATAACGCGGGTGATGAGCTGCAGGAGCGCCAGTGCAATGACCGACGCGATCACAAGACTCAGAATGATGGCAACCACCTGCTCGAAGCGCTCATAAATGGACATAATCGGCCAATGCTTACGTGTTTCAGAAAAGAAACGCCACCGTGTGCGGTGTTTGCTGTCCATATTTGTCGCTCCGTTTGTTGGGAGGGGGTTGCTCTAACGCCCCGCGCATGCGCGCGAACGTGTGAGCATCGTAGGGGCCCTAGGCCCGAATGACGTGGGTTTGTTATGTGCTGCTCAAACTATGTGCTGCAATGTATAACATTGCAACATAATCTGGAGTAATTACCATGAAAAGCGACATGCTGAGCAAACGCATAGGTGATGACACAAAAGTGGCTTTTACTCACAGTTGCGATAACGTCGGGCTAAGTCCATCACAAGCTATTAACCTTTTGTTCTTGCAGCATAATAATAACAAAAGCTAATAAATTAGAAGTCTTAAAGTGACTGATTTTGGCAAAGCCTTTTGTGAATAGGGTATATCCTAGCAAAACACCCAAAGCAGAAGAAAAGGCATGAGTTACAAAAGACAATATGGTTGATTGAGCATCCCCCATGAAAAGCTCAATCAAGTAAAAAGTAATTGGCATTACAATAAGTAACGTCCAGAGCCATTGCTTGGCTGATAACTCTTTCACTTAACTCTCCAAAAATTTACAACGCTCGCAGCACAGGCCGAAACCCGCGCAGCGGTGAGGTCCAGGCCACGCAATGGCTGAACCTGATACGCATTGTTAGGCGCATATACCCTACACACTTTTATGCACCTCATAACGCAGCTCAGCCATGCCTACGCCCAACTGGCGAACGGAAACGAGCTGGAGTGTTGGGCTTAAAACACAGCGAGGAAAAAGGGGTTTGCCTTTACCAAGAGTGGCAGAGCCAATTTGAACAATAATCTGATCCAGTAGGCCTGCGTCATAGAACTGACCAGCCAGGTCGCCACCGCCTACAATCCAAATATTTTTGTCTTTAGCCGCCCCCCTCATTTCTCTATGAATTTGATGTACATCTCCATTTGCAAAATGGATATCTGCTCCATCAATTATGGGCAGCTTACGACTTGAAAATATCCATGCTGGTTGGCTATAAGGCCATGGTGAGCCAGTTTCTTTAGCTACCTGCTCAGCATGGCGCACCATCCATTCATAGGTTGCTGACCCCATAGCCAACGCGCCTACTTCAGATATGAATTCTGGATAACTAGAATTGTTAAGCTCCCCAAGAGGGAAAAGCCAATCAAGAGAATCATCCTCAGTCGCGAGAAATCCATCAAGACTTGTGGCTGTGTAATATTGCGTTTTCATTGTTTATATACCTGCTAATTTTATTCGCTTGACGCTCAAAGCAGCCGCGCTGTAAGCGTCGGCTGCCTTTGCTTGTTAGCTGAAAACCAACCGTAAACTGCCAATTGCGAACCTTAAAGCACTCATTGTTCACATCACAAACTCGACTGGTGCTGAACTGATGTCTTCAACATTTATGTGAATAACTTTTGACTCAATAGCAGAGTAATATGAAAAGCTGATTGAAAGTGCTTTACCCATGCCATTTTTGAAATTGAAAGTATGTTTATTGGTTGAATTCTCGGCAATGCCTGAAAATAAATCAGTTTGGAAAACCTCGTATTTATCTTCTGTTATCTGCAATCTCACCAGCTCAATTTCGTATCCATTTCTAACTTTTGTCGGGTACGTTACGGTATATCTGAATCCGATAGGGCTGTGTTCTGGATCCATCGCCTGCAGATTGATCCCGTATAAATTAAGAACATCCGCCGTGCCATCCAAGTTTATATAAGTCCGCTTATCTGCATATGCTGAGAACGATAAAAACGTTAAGAAGACAAAAATGAATCTCGAAATATTCAACGGACTTTCCTTTTCAGCTAACGCAAAGCTTTGGGGCGGCTGGAGCGCAGCGTAAGCCGTCCCAGCCACGATAGTGGCGACAAC
This sequence comes from Rheinheimera nanhaiensis E407-8, assembly GCF_000296695.1. Lineage (GTDB taxonomy): Bacteria > Pseudomonadota > Gammaproteobacteria > Enterobacterales > Alteromonadaceae > Alishewanella > Alishewanella nanhaiensis. The sequence continues at coordinate 2,983 of NZ_BAFK01000028.1, read as the reverse complement.
AGCGCCTTGTTATAAGTACTTAAATGCAATCGTAACCTGTCCCACAGGAAACAAGCAAAGGTACAAACCACCAAAAAGGTGAGAGAAATAGACTTATGCTGAGAAATACGATGTGCGGTAATACAGTGTCATTAGCTTTAGTTAGCACTAAGTTGATATATAAAAAAACAATACCGTAAATAGCTAAAGCAAGAAACCAGACTAAGAAATAGTGAATACCTGACTGTTCTCCGAAAGCTAAGAATAAGCTTGCACCCAATAGCGAAGCTACCAACACAGCTAATGAGGCAAAGATAAGACCTTTTTTACGCTGGAAAAAATACAATGCTTCTATGCAGAGTATTGCGATCAAAAAAGGTATTAAATACTCGAATGATTTATCCATGCTTCCCTGTACTTATAACGCAAAGCACACGGGTGACGACCGCGCAGCGGTAGGCATCCCAGCGACCGAAGGGCGCGAGTGATGCGCCTTGTTATATGCGACATTAAACTTGCTCTAAAGGCACAATGACCGCATAAGTTAAGTCAAAACAAAACCAGATACACAAGCTAACAAATAAGCCAATTGCGCCATATTCACTAGTGGACCAAATTGTTAGAAGCAATAATAAAAAAAATCCAACCATGAATAACAAAGTAGCAAGCAGCCAATGTGCTTTGACTTTGATATTGCACGAGTTGCATTTGGAACCAACGAATCCCATTAGCCCCCACACGCTTACCGTTGCTTGTTTGCATTTGGGACATCTACGCTTCATGCATCACCATTAGCATATAACGCCGCCATAAATTGCGGCTTTGTAGTTGATTGTTTTGTGGTAGCGTAGCGTTTAACCACAAAACAAGCGATGGAAAAGCCGTCAATTTGATGGCCTTGTTACAAGCTGACGGACTATAAGCCAAAACACCACACCTGAAACTGCGCCGCAAAAGCCGAAACCCAGCAGGAACTCTGCTTGATAGAGAAGACCTGCTGTAGTGTAACTGCCATTTTCGATAATTATTGTTTGCCCCACAACACTGCGAGTGGTGCTGCCTGGAAAACTTAATAGTAGCCACGGGGCGACTGAGATTATTGCACCACCTAAAGTTAAAGAACGGAAAGTAATGCAACCGTTCGCCTTAAGAAGCAAATAAGCTGGTATGCCAATAACTACGGAAATAACCCAACTTACAACTACCGCCCAAGCAGCTATTCCACCAAATATTTCGCTAACACCGCCATTTAGCAATACCCATGTTAGAGCACCTATAGGCGGAGCTATGAAAAATCCACTAATGTGGTACAACAATGCTCGATTCATTTTGCCTTGTAACGCCCCGCGCATGCGCGCGAACGTATGAGCGTCGCAGGGGCCGCAGGCCCCGAATGACGCGGATTGTTATAAGCTGCCAGACTTAAACACATAACTAGCAGCCTTTACTTTTATTACATCACCGCTTTGCATTTGAAGAGTGAACTCGTTGCCAGACGACTTTGCATCCAAGATAGAGTTCGAAGGCCCCCATTCGTTGCACCGTGGGCACTCCAATGCAGTTACAGATTCAAAGCTTAATATATAAGGAACAGCAATCAACCCTTTGGTTACAAAAGCCGATAGCGACACTTTGACTTCAGCTTTAGGCCAATCGAAAACGATCTTTTCAAGTAGCGCATCATGCAGTGGCAAACTATCAAAACTCAAACATTGCTCCCTAGCTTATAACGCAAAGCACACGGGCGGCGAGCCGCGCAGCGGGTTGACGACCCAGCGGCCGCAGGCCGCGAGTGATGCGTCTTGTTATGAGGTGTTGCATTACACCAATGTTGATTTAAAAAACTTGGCATAAGCCAACCTTAAAATATTACCTAATACGAGATAAAAACCGCCATTTAGTAAGATGATTACCCCAACAAAAACGTAGTCACCAGCACCAATTAATTGACCACCGAGAACCAACAAGAAAAACCCCGTTTGGCCATAAAAATAATGTGAACGGTGACATATCAACTTTAAGCAATAGTAACAAAGCCGGAGCAGCTAACCCTGCGATGAACAACAAGAGGTTGTGGTTACGCAATTGTTTTCACCTCATAACGCCGCCATAAAAGGCGAGCAACTTGTTGCGAGTCCAGCGTGTGCAACGCGCGATTTTTAATGGCCTTGTTAGGTGAATGGCTCATAAGTATTTCGGATTCTTTTGCCATTTCTCGCCTCTTTCTAGAGCTTCGATTGAGCCCTTTGCCCAGCTTCTGATGCTTTCATCTGGATTCTGCAATTCATTTACAAGAAAAGGAATTACCGATTTATCCTCACACTCACCAAGGAGCTCTATCAATTTGCCGCGTGTATATGGGTCTTTATACTTATCCAACAATCTAATTATCTCTGGCACCGCTTCGCTGGCGGAAGGTCTGGTGCCCCAGTACGCGTCTTCAAATGTCATAGCATCGGTGTTGATAATAGCTTTTATCCATCGACTGAGATTTGATGATTTCATGCTCACCTAACGCCGTCCACAGCGGCGAGCGTAGCGAGTCCGGCAGCCAAAGGCTGCGAAATGCTGGGCCTTGTTAGGTGTCGTCACGGTCAACACAAAAATACAATCCTACAGAAACCCAGACGACTAAACATATCAAAAACCAGCCAGGCTTTTCAGTCCAATATATGTCTCCACCTCGACCAGGTATTACACCAAAATACAAAACTGCGATTATGGTTAATGACCATATGAGTGAAACAAATACCCGTGTTTTCTTAAGCTCAACTTCCCTTTGCTTAAACTGATTGATCTCATAGTCACTTAAGTAAGGGGAGCTTTTAGCATCCAAACGAGCAATCATCTTTTCCAATTGCACCTTATCTTTAATGCTTAAAGTGTCGTCTGAGGTAAGAATGTTTTTCATCTCATCAATAGAGTTTCGCTCAAAACGACTGAAGATCACCGTAACCACCTAACGCCCAAAGCAGCGGCGCGCGTTAGCGCGTCCAGCCCGAAG
>NZ_BAFK01000029.1 GCF_000296695.1 Rheinheimera nanhaiensis E407-8 | reverse complement strand
GGTCAACTGATCGCTGAAATATTTCTTAACTGATCAGTATTGCGGTATAAAACCGGGCGTCCAATGTTAAACCATAGGGTAAGATTAACGCGGTGGCAGCAAGCCTGGTGGCATTTTACCGCCCATGCCACGCATCATCTTCATTAAACCGCCTTTACCTGACATCTGTTTCATCATTTTCTGCATCTGGGTAAATTGCTTTAGCAGCTGGTTAATGTCCTGCACCTGTGTGCCAGAGCCGGCGGCGATACGTTTTTTGCGTGAGCCTTTAATCAGATCCGGAAATTCACGCTCTTTGGGCGTCATCGAGTTAATAATGGCTTCCATTTTAACAAACTGCTTGTCGCCCATCTGGTTCATGGCACCGGCGGGTAAGTTTTTCATACCCGGCAGCTTGTCCAGCATCGACATCATGCCACCCATGCTACGCATTTGTACCAGTTGCTCGCGAAAATCTTCCAGTGAGAAGCCTTTACCCTTCATCACTTTTTGCGCCATTTTCGCCGCTTTGTCTTTGTCGACCTTTTGCTCCAGCTCTTCAATTAAGCTCAGCACATCGCCCATGCCTAAAATGCGCGAAGCGACACGATCCGGATGAAACGGCTCTAACGCATCGGTTTTCTCACCAGTACCGATAAACTTAATTGGCTTACCGGTGATATGGCGAATAGACAGCGCCGCACCACCCCGGGCATCACCGTCTGCCTTGGTTAAAATAACGCCCGTCAGCGGTAATGCCTCGTTAAAGGCTTTGGCAGTGTTAGCGGCATCCTGGCCTGTCATGGCATCGACGACAAACAGGGTCTCTATCGGTTTTACCGCGCTATGCAGGGCTTTAATCTCGTCCATCATGTCGGCATCGACATGCAAGCGGCCGGCGGTATCAACCAGCAGCACATCAAAAATGCGGGTGCGGGCATGCGCTATAGCGGCATTGACAATATCAACCGGCTTTTGTGAGATGTCGCTGGGGAAAAACTCTACACCAACATCTTTAGCCAGGGTTTCCAGCTGTTTTATCGCCGCCGGGCGATACACATCAGCAGAGACGACCAGTACTTTTTTCTTTTTACGCTGGGTTAAAAATTTCGCCAGCTTGGCTACCGAGGTGGTTTTACCGGCACCTTGCAAACCTGCCATTAATATGACCGCTGGCGGCTGGGTATTTAATGCCAGCTCTTCATTGGCCTCGCCCATCGCCTCTTCTAAGGCTTTGCGGACAATTTTTAAAAACTCCTGCCCCGGCGTTAAGCTTTTACTTACCTCAAGCCCGACTGAACGTTCCTTGACGTTGGCGACAAAGTCGCGCACTACCGGTAGCGCCACGTCCGCTTCCAATAGCGCCATGCGCACTTCACGCAGGGTGTCTTTAATATTGTCTTCGGTCAGCCGGCCACGCCCGGTAATGTTTTTCAGGGTGGCGCTTAGCCTGTCAGCTAAATTCTCAAACATGATTGTTCACTCTACAGCGATGATGGCGCCGATTATAACAAACCACAGCGCCAGAAGCAGCCGTTAAGAAACTGTTGCTTGCGGCGCTGGGCTTAGCCTTAAAGTTGCAATACAATACCAAGCCATCGAATTGAAAGGAACTGCTGCAGATGACTGATGCGTTATTAACCATACTGGCGTTACTTGCATACCTGGTAGCTACCGGCTCGGTGTTATTACGCATTTTTCACCCGCAGGGGCCGCATTTTAAAACCACCTTTGCTACTGCCGTAGTGGGCTTAGTGTTGCACATGCTGGTATTAACCAGCATGTTATTTACCAAAGACGGGCAAAACTTTAGCCTGCTGAATGTCAGCTCCTTAGTCTGCTGGCTTATCACGGTGGCAGTAACGCTTACCTCACTGCGCGCACCAGCCGTGCTGTTACTGCCAGTGGTGTATGGCTTTGCCGCCCTGATGCAACTGGCTGTGCTGGCTTTGCCGCATAGCGTGCAGCTGCAGCACTTTGAGCAGAACCTGGGCTTATTAGTGCACATTATGCTGGCGTTTCTGGCTTATGCGGTACTGGTCATGGCCATGTTGTATTCTTTCCAGGTCAGCTACATCAGCAATAAATTAAAGCAAAAAGATTTTGCCGCCATGACACGGCATATGCCGCCATTGGTACAGGCAGAAGTGCTGCAGTTCAGAATCCTGCTGGCCGGCACAGTGTTACTGGCGCTGGCGCTGCTGGTCGCCGCCCTGTTTATGGACAACTGGCTGGCGAAAGAGAACCTGCATAAAAATGTATTCAGTTTTGCCGGCTTTGTGGTATTTGCCGTGCTGTGCTGGGGCCACGCTAAACAGGGTTGGCGCGGCAGAATTGCTAATACACTGACTATTATTGGCGCAGTGCTATTAACACTGGGCTATTTTGGCAGCCGCTTTGTGCGCGAAGTGCTGCTTAATACACTTTAATTCTTGACTCAACAAACACTTCGTAATATCAAGTACAGGTGTTTGGTAATGCAGGTAGTTAACTCTTGGACGACATATCGACGGGTACGCTTTTTATTATTCTCGGCGTGCTCCTATTCATATCGGCCTATTTCTCGGGATCAGAAACAGGCATGATGTCTGTAAACCCTTATCGTTTAAAGCATTTAACAAACGAAAATCATAAGGGGGCTATTCGGGTCAGCGAGCTGCTAAAACGGCCAGATCGTCTAATCGGCCTTATTCTTATTGGCAACAACCTGGTCAATATTGCAGCCGCCTCGGTAACGACACTTATTGGCCAACGGTTATATGGTGATTTAGGCTTATTTATCGCGCCCATAGCGCTAACATTGGTCGTACTTATTTTCTCTGAGGTGACACCAAAAACACTGGCAGCATTATACCCGGAGCGTGTCGCGTTTCCATCATCGCTGATTTTGAAGTACCTGCTAAAAGTGTGTTACCCCTTTGTTTATATGCTAAATAAGGTTACCAATGGTCTTTTAGCGCTGTTGGGCGTTAGCCCGGAAAAACATCAGGGTAACAGTTTAAGTGCAGAAGAGCTGCGTACTGTGGTGCATGAGGCCGGTGCCCTGATCCCCGAGCAACATCAGAGCATGTTAGTGGGTGTGTTAGATTTAGAAAACGCCACCGTGGAAGATATTATGGTGCCGCGCAATGAAATTGTCGGTATTGATATTAACGATGACTGGAAGGACATTGAGCGCCAGCTGGCCAATATGCAGTACAGCCGTATTCTGTTGTACCGCGACAGCATAGATGATGCCGTCGGCTTTGTGCACCCGCGCGAGCTGATGCGCCTGCTGATTAAAGAGCAGCTGACCAAAGCCAGCCTGATGCGCGCGGTCAGCGAAATTTACTTTATTCCTGAAGGCACGCCGCTGAATACCCAGTTGCTAAAGTTTCAGCGCACCAAAGAGCGTATCGGCCTGGTGGTAGACGAGTATGGTGATATTCAGGGGTTGGTTACGCTGGCCGACATTCTGGAAGAAGTGGTAGGCGAATTTACCACCGACATCAGTGATGATGGCAATGAGGATATCCAGCCGCAACCCGACGGCTCTTACCTGATTGATGGTGGCATTAACCTGCGCGATTTAAACCGCGAGATGCAGCTGGAGCTGCCCACTGACGGGCCGAAAACCTTAAACGGGCTGATTTTGGAATATTTAGAAGAAATCCCGCAAGGCAACCTCAGTATTCGTTTGGCCGGTTACCCGATGGAAGTGGTCGATGTGCAGGACAATATGATTAAAACAGTACGGCTACTGCCGCACCTGAAGCAAAATTAATAAAACCGGCGCTGCCGGTTTTTTATTGCTAATAACCGCTCAGCCAAAAAACAGCCGCCACAACCAGCCGCGCTGTAAATCTTCTTCACAGGTTTTCAGCTGGGCCGCATAAGTTTTAGCCCGGCTATCCACCTTTTTCGCGGTCTGCATCAGCCAGGCCTTTTTCTGGTAACTGCCACGCTTATAGCCGCCCCAACCTTCGTGATAATTCAGATATTGGTTGTAAGCATCCCACTTGGATACGCCGTTTAAACGCTGGCTTTTGCTGATATACCACCCCATAAAGTCGATGGCATCGTCAAAGTTATCCCGGCTGGCCCAAAAGCGGTCGGCTTCTTTAACGTATTCATCCCAGGTCACGGTTTTAGCTTGCGAATAACCGTAAGCACTGCTGGCGCGGCCATAAGGAATAAAGCCCAAAAACCAGCGCATAGGTGGCCGGGCGTTATGTTTAAAGCTGCTTTCCTGGTACATGATGCTCATTGGCACATGAATAGGCACGCCCCATTTATCGCGCACTTTGGCCGCAGCGTCATACCAGTCGCGGTGTTCATAAAAGATTTCACACAGATTAGACACATTCTGTGGCGGTGGCGTAGCGCAGCTGCTGACTAAAAACACTGCAGAAACAGCGAGTAACAGCGGTTTTTGGGTGATCTGAACTTTTTTCATCCGCCTGATTCTAACAAGGTGCATGGATGCAACCAAGTTTTATCTCCCTGGATTACTATTACGGCTACCCCCGGGTAGCCGCTTTTTTTAGGCCGCACCATCGCATTTGGGTACTTCAGCATAATACTGGGCAATATATTGCGCAAAACTGATGTTATCTTGCTGCTCTATCTGTTGCTGCTGTTCAATAGACAAAGCCGCTGCCTGCACAAATTGCGACTCATTGTAAAACTGATAAGGCTGCGCTAATAACTGCTCACGGTACTGCTTGGATAGCTGCAAAATAAAACTGCCGTTATCCTGCTGCCTGGCCAGTAGCTGGTTCAGCAGTTTGCCGGAATAGGTTTGCGCCGGGTCCAGCAGGCTTAAATAAAACTGCTTTAAGGCACCGCTGTAACGCTCGTTGCCGTAGGCAGTGTCCAGATGTTTGGCAATCGGCATCATGTCGGCAAACAGCTCTTCAGCCCAGTCCTGCATTAAACGTGGTTGATTATTATCTGACAGCTCCAGATTAGTACGCCGGCCGTCGGTGACCACTTTACGTAAGTTTTGCTCAGTGATACTTTGCTCTGCCGCAGAGAGCGGCGGGCTGTCGTTTAACAAACAATACAGCAGAAACACATCAAGAAAATGCATTTGCTCGGCGGTAATCCCCACCGCACTGAACGGGTTAACATCCAGTGCGCGCACTTCAATATACTCTACGCCACGCTTGGCTAAGGCACAGGTTGGCCGCTCACCGGACTGGGTAGTACGCTTAGGCCGGATGGTCGAGTAAAACTCGTTTTCTATCTGTAGCACATTGGCATTAAGCTGCTGATATTCGCCATTAACTTTAACACCAATATTGCGATATTCTTCCGATGGCATACTGATGGCAGCATGCAAGCCACTGATATACTCAGCCAGGCTGTTATAAGTCACATTTAAGCTCGACTGGGCGCTGTTGGTGTAGCCTAAGTCGCTCATACGCAGTGAGGTGGCATAAGGCAAATACAGCGACCCCTTACCCAGGGTTTGAAACGGATAACGACTGCTGCGGCCCTCCAGGAAGGACGTACACATCGCTGGTGAAGCGCCAAACAGGTAGACAATTAACCAGACATAGCGCTTGTAATTACGGATAAGCGCAAGGTACTGCTCTGAGATAAAACTCTGCAGATCATATTCCTGCCCTTCACTACCTTGCGCCAGCACCTGCTGATAACTGTGCCAAAAGGTGTCAGGCAACGAGAAATTAAAATGCACACCGCTTATCGCCTGCATCATACTGCCGTAGCGGTTATGCAGGCCTTTACGGTACAGGGTTTTCATGCGGCCAACATTAGAGCTGCCATACTGCGCTAAAGGAATAGTTTGCTGTTTGCTGATAAAACACGGCATGCTGGCGGCCCAGAACTGCTCATCTGCAATATTAGCCGCGGTAAAACGATGAATGTCACTCAGCTGCGCTAAAGTCGTATCAATGCTGTCGCTGACCGGCGTGATAAACTCAAGCAGCGATTCAGAAAAATCGGTGGTGATCCACGGGTGTGTTAACGCCGAGCCCAGCACCTTGGGATGTGGTGTTAACGCCAGGCTGCCGTCTTGGTTTACTCTTAATGTCTCACGCTCTATGCCATGCAAAATACCCGTTACCGCTTGCGGGTTAAGGCTGTTTAGCTGTTGCAGCCGTTGATTTATCGTTGAGCCCAAGAGAATTCCTTAATTAGCAAGACGCTTGTGGCAGGAAATTGGGGCGCCACAGCAAACTTCAAGATCAGCGCTCAATTTAGCCTGTATTTTATCGGCCAACAATGCTGTTTTAGGCCAAAACCGCTTGCTGCGGGTTAAAGCACAGTAGCATTAGCTGCAAAAAACCATTGCATGCATTAGACTTACCTCCAATTGGATATTTTCTTTTTCAGCAAAACAGGCAGGCGGCATGAACCGGCGTAATCAGCAACTTATTAATGAAGAAGTCACCTTTAGTGCAGAGCAGGAACTGGTATCCACCACCGATTTACGCGGTGTAATTACCTATGCCAACCCGGCGTTTTGTCAAGTGGCTGGCTACAGTGAGCAGGAGCTGGTAGGCAACAATCATAACATAGTGCGACACCCCGATATGCCCGCCGCTGCCTTTGCTGATCTGTGGCAGAAGCTAAAGCAAGGCCAGTCGTGGCGCGGCATGGTAAAAAACCGCTGTAAAGATGGCCGCTATTATTGGGTTGATGCGTTTGTTACGCCAATTTATCAGGAGCATAAACTGATTGGTTACCAATCAGTACGGGTTAAAGCACAGCCACAGTATATCGAGCGGGCTAAGCTAAGCTACCCGGCCATGTTAAACGGTAAAGTGCCGTCAGACTGGCGCAGTAAGTTTGGCCTTAAGCGCACGCTGGCCTTTAGCTTCAGCCTGCTGCTGGCCGTTTTGGGTGCCTGGAGTTTTGGTGCACACTTTCTGCTGGCGTTAGTACTGCCGGCACTGTGGCTGGCACTGTGTTTTGATGAGCTGTTTGTTATCCCGGCCAAGTTACAGCAGGCCCGCACTGAGTTTGACAGCGTATCACGCTGGATCTATAGCGGTTTTGGCCCTGATGGTATTGCCGATTTTCAGCTGAAGATGTGCCAGGCCCGTTTGCGCACTGTGCTGGGCCGCACCGCTGACAGCACTCAGGCGCTGAATATTATTGCCGAAACCCAGGGCGAAGCGGTACGTCTGACCGAGCAGGGTATTCATCAGCAACATGATCAGCTGACCAGCATAGTTAGCGCCACCACGCAGCTTTCCGGCACAGTGCAGGATATTGCGCTGCGCACCCAGCAAACCCACCAGCAGGTAAACGACACCCATATCATTTGCGAAAAAGCCAAAAGTGCTATGCAACATACCGCCCAAACCGTGCAAAAGCTGGCTACTGAAGTTCAGGGTGCAGCCGCCACGGCGGACAGCCTGGCCGTAGAGGCCGAGCGTATTGGCGCTGTGATGACAGAAATTCAGGGGATTGCCGATCAAACCAACTTACTGGCACTTAATGCCGCCATTGAAGCGGCCCGCGCGGGTGAACATGGCCGTGGCTTTGCCGTGGTGGCCGACGAAGTACGGGCGTTGTCGTCACGCACCCACAATGCCACTGAGCAAATTAAACAGTCGATCAACGAAATACAGCAAACCTTATTAAGCTGGGGTAAAGTGATGCTGCAAAGCCGGCAACAGGCCGAGACCTGTGTTACTGAAACCCAGCAAAGCGAAACGCAGCTGGCTGACATTTCACGCATGGTTGATCAGATTGCACATTTGTCGTCGCAAATCGCCACCGCCGCTACCCAGCAAGGCGTTGTAGCGCAAGATGTACAGCAAAATGTCAGCCATATTCAGCAAATTGCGCAAACCAACCTGGCCAATATTCAGGTGGTGGCAGATAACAGCAAAGCGCTGCAGCATAAAACCAGCCAGATAGCCGGCTTAAACAAAAGCTTCGCCAGCTAACAGGCAAAAAATAACCCCGCGCTGCGGGGTTATTCTTTCACGATGTTAATCTTTGTCTGGCGCGGCTTTATCTGGCGCCTTTTCTTTTGAGCTGTTTGCCGGCTCCGCACTGACATCAGCAAAGTCAGCATCGTCTGAGTCACCCACCACATGCTCCAACTTTAATTTACGCACGCTGCGAATCGTGGTTACCGGGCCAGAGCAGGCATAAATAAAGAAGATACCAAACAGCATCTCCGCCGGGCGCGAGGCAATCACGACAAATACCAGCAACACGATAAGTATGGTTAAAAACGACACCCGATCGCGCCAGTTCAAATCTTTAAACGAGTTGTACCTGAAGTTACTTACCATCAGTAAACCGGCCGCTATGGTTAATAAGCCAACCAGATAGCCCAACTTGTCGCCGTTTACCTCGTAAATGCTGCCAACCCACACCATACCGGCGATAATACCGGCTGCTGCCGGGCTTGCCAGCCCCTGAAAGAACCGGCTGTCGGTCACGCCCAGGTTGGCATTAAAGCGTGCTAACCTGAGCGCGGCGCACGACACATAAATAAAGGCAGCTAACCAGCCAAATTTACCGTAATCGGCCAGGCCCCAGTTGTAGGCCACCAAAGCCGGCGCCATACCAAAGGCAATCAGATCAGACATACTGTCGTATTGGGCACCAAACTCGCTTTGGGTATTGGTTAAGCGTGCCACACGGCCATCCAGACCATCGAAAATCATTGCAATAAAAATAGCCACGGCCGCCGCTTCAAAGCGGCCATTCATTGAGGCCACGATGGCGAAAAAGCCAGAGAATAAGCCGCCGGTAGTCAATAAGTTTGGCAATAAGTAAATGCCTTTGCGCGGGCTGCTGTCAGTCGTTTTTGAGTCAGTCATAACACACTTCTGTTAAGTAAATTACCCCGGATTATAAGGGACATACCCCGGCATGAATAGCCTTTGGCAAAAAAGTGACCGCCGAAGCGGTCACTTTAGCATCGGCATCAGCTACCCAGGTTAGTGACTGCTGACCACAAACTTAGTTCCGTCATGGTCCAGCGCCACTGTGCTGCCCGGCGGTACATCGCCTTGCAACAGCGCCTGCGCCAGAGGGTTTTCCAGGTGCTGCTGAATGGCGCGTTTTAGTGGCCGTGCGCCATACAGCGGGTCAAAGCCCACTTCAGCCAGCTTATCCAGCGCCGCATCACTAATACTAAACTGATACTGCCGCTCGGCCAGACGCTGCTCCAGCCTGGCCAGCTGAATACGGGCAATGCTGCGAATTTGCCGGCTGTCCAGCGGATGAAACACTACCGTTTCATCGAGCCGGTTTAAAAATTCCGGCCGAAACTGCTTGCTTAGCACGCCCATCAGCATCTCTTTCATCTGGCTGTAGCTGTATTCACGGTAATGTTCCTGAATAAGATCAGATCCCAGGTTTGACGTCATAATGATGACGGTGTTTTTAAAATCTACCGTGCGGCCCTGACCATCGGTTAAACGGCCATCATCCAGTACCTGCAGCAGTATGTTAAACACATCAGGATGGGCTTTTTCTACCTCATCCAGCAGCACCACTGAGTAAGGCTTACGCCGCACCGCCTCGGTTAAATAACCGCCCTCTTCGTAGCCGACATAGCCCGGTGGCGCGCCGACTAAACGCGATACCGCATGTTTTTCCATAAACTCTGACATGTCGATACGTACCATCGCATCGGGGCTGTCGAATAAAAAATTCGCCAGTGATTTGGTCAGCTCGGTTTTACCCACCCCGGTTGGCCCCAAAAACAGGAAAGAGCCGATCGGTTTATTCGGATCGGCAAGGCATGCGCGCGAGCGGCGGATGGCGTGCGACACCGCAGTCACCGCTTCATCCTGACCAATCACCTTGTCATGCAGCGCTTGCTCCATGCGCAGCAGTTTGTCACGCTCGCCTTCCAGCATTTTGCTTACCGGTATGCCGGTGGCTTTGGATAACACATCGGCAATTTCCTGCTCGGTCACTTTATTGCGCAGCAGGGTGTTTTCGTGCATTTCTGCCTGCGAGGCCAGATCCAGCTTTTTCTCCAGCTCGGGAATACGGCCGTACTGCAGCTCAGACATACGCTGCAAATCACTGGCGCGGCGGGCTACTTCTAAATCTAACCGCGCCTGTTCAAGCTCGGTTTTGATATTTTGCGTGCCTTGCAGGGCAGCTTTTTCTGACTCCCACACTTCGTCCAGCTCGTTGTATTTGGCATCCAGCTCACGAATTTGCTCCTGGATCATGTCGCGGCGTTTTTTCGTCGCTTCATCGGTTTCTTTTGCCAGCGCGTTGTCTTCCAGTTTTAACTGAATAATGCGCCGCTCCAACCGGTCCAGCTCTTCCGGTTTGGAGTCCATCTGCATACGAATGCTGGACGCCGCCTCGTCAATTAAGTCGATGGCTTTATCCGGCAGTTGGCGGTCAGACACATAACGGTGCGACAACGTGGCCGCGGCGACAATAGCCGGATCGGTGATCTCTACCGCGTGGTGCAGCTCGTAGCGCTCTTTTAAGCCGCGTAAAATGGCAATGGTGTCTTCCACCGTTGGCTCTTCAACCAGTACTTTTTGAAAGCGCCGCTCCAGCGCAGCGTCTTTTTCGATGTACTTGCGGTATTCATCTAGCGTGGTGGCGCCTAAACAATGCAGCTCGCCACGTGCCAGCGCCGGTTTTAGCATATTGCCGGCATCCATAGCGCCATCGGCTTTACCGGCACCGACCATGGTATGAATTTCATCAATAAACAGAATCACCTGGCCTTCTTCTTTGGCCAGTTCGTTCAGTACCGCTTTTAACCGCTCTTCAAATTCACCGCGATACTTGGCGCCTGCCAGCAAGGATCCCATGTCCAGCGACAAGACGCGTTTGTCTTTTAAGCCTTCCGGCACTTCTTTATTGACGATACGCAGCGCCAGCCCTTCGACAATGGCAGTTTTACCCACACCAGGCTCACCAATTAATACCGGGTTGTTTTTGGTACGCCGCTGCAGTACCTGAATACAGCGGCGAATTTCTTCGTCGCGGCCTATTACCGGGTCAAGCTTACCGGCCTCAGCGCGGGCGGTTAAATCGACGGTATATTTGGTCAGTGCCTGGCGGGTATCTTCGGCATTAGGATCGTCCACTTTCTGGCCGCCGCGCATTTGTTCAATGGCGGCCTCAACACCCTCTTTACTCACGCCGAGCAGGCGCAATATTTTGCCCAGGTCAGATTTATCTTCGGTTGCCGCCAGCACGAACAATTCGCTGGAAATAAACTGATCTTTACGCTTTTGCGCCAGCTTGTCGCACTGCTGCAGCAGCTGAGCGGTAGCGTTAGATAGCTGCAGGTTAGCGCCCTCGCCTTCCACCCGCGGTAAGCGATCTATGGCCTGGCTCACTTTGGAGCGCAGTTCGTTAAAGTTAATGGCCAGCTTGTTTAACAGCTCGCGCACTGTGCCACCTTCCTGATTTAGCAAAGCAAACATCAGGTGCACTGGTTCGATATATTGCTGATCACGTCCCAGCGCCAGCGACTGTGCATCGGCAATCGCTTCCTGGAACTTACTGGTAAATTTGTCTAGTCGCATGCATCTCTCCTACAAGCACAACCTCGATGTGCTTTAAGATTGGGCGCTATTGCTGGAAATTCAAGCAGCAAACGTCAAAAATTTGACTTAGATCAGCTTAGCCAGATAGAACTGGCCATGCGACCGGTTTGGCCATCACGCCGGTAGGAAAAAAACAGCTCGCTGTGCTGGTAGGTGCAGTAGTCGCCGCCATAGACTTGGCTAACGCCACAGGCAGTTAAACGCTGGCGCGCCAGCTGGTATAAGTCGGCATGATATTTACCGGCTTTACCCGCTATAAACGCCTTGGCAGCTAAAGGATCGTGCTTAATAAAAGCATCGCGCACTTCAGTGCCAACTTCAAACGCCGCCTGGCTGATGGCCGGGCCTAAATAGGCCAGCACCACTGCACCTGGTGTAAAGGTGCGCAGTGTCGCCTCGATGATACCGTCACACAGACCACGCCAACCAGCGTGCACTGCCGCCACCTGAGTGCCTGTGATGTCACACAGCAACAGTGGCAGGCAGTCAGCCGTCATCACTGTGGCCACTATATCAGGCTGGCGACTGATGGCTGCATCAGCGGTTATACCGCTTTGGCTGTTGTGGGTGAGTGTCGCGACTGTCACACCATGTACCTGATTTAACCAAATGGGTGCACCGGGCATTGCAGCCGCTTGTTGGTATTGCCGGCGGTTTTGCGCCACTTTTGCCGGATCATCGCCGACATGGCCGCCCAGATTTAAACTGGCAAAAGGCCCAACCGAACAGCCGCCTAAGCGGGTGCTGCACACTGCATGCACATTCGCCGGGGCTGGCCAGTCAGGGCGCAGTAAGCGAGTCATCTGTCGCTGGCTTTATACGTAGTCCAGGCCATGCTCGGCGGTGTCGGCACGCAGTGCCGCATTAAGCTCGACCATGTCCTGTGGAATAGGCGCATGCCACTCCAGAATTTCCAGCGTAATAGGATGGGCTAAACGTAACATAGCCGCATGCAGTGCCTGGCGTTTAAAGTTGCGCAGCACCGTGAGTAAGTGCTCACCGGCTTTACGCGGTGGCCGAGGCCGGCCGGCATACACCGGATCGCCCACCAACGGGTGGTTAACGTAGGTCATGTGCACACGAATTTGGTGGGTGCGGCCAGTTTCTAACCGCAGCCGCAAGCGGGTATGAGCACGGTATTTTTCCATCACCCGAAAATGGGTGGTGGCTGGTTTACCTGATTGGCTTACCGCCATGTGGGTGCGTTTAGTCGGATGACGGCCAATCGGCTCGTCAATAGTACCGCCGCCGGTCATAGCACCATGACACACAGCTTCGTATTCACGGGTAATTTCACGCGCCTGCATGGCTTCAACCAAATGCGTCTGGGCCGGTATGGTTTTCGCTACCACCATCAGACCGGTGGTGTCTTTATCCAGCCGGTGAATAATACCTGCGCGGGGCACCTCGGCAATGCCGGGGCAATGGTGCAACAATGCATTAAGTAAAGTACCGTCACTATTGCCTGCGCCCGGGTGCACCACTAAACCGGCCGGCTTATTAATCACTAAAATATGCTCGTCTTCGTAGACAATATCCAAATCAATCGGTTGAGCTTCAAAGCGCTCATCTTCAGGCAGCTCGGCCAGAATATCAATCTGCTCACCACCCAGTACTTTTTCGCGCGGTTTGTTTTGCACTGCGCCATTTACGCTAACGGCATCAGCCAGGATCCACTCTTTTATGCGTGAACGCGAATAATCCGGGAACATTTCAGCCAGCACCTGATCTAAGCGCTTACCAAAAAGATGGTCTGGTACAATTTCTGAAAGTTTTAGCTGTTTTGTCATAACGGAAGCAGTTATCCTGTGTGCAACCCCGGCGGGTCTGGGGTAGAATCGCAATAACGGTATTTTAGCGATTTTACCCCAGACTAGACAGCCATTTAGCTCAAGTAGTAACGGATTTTTACATGAAAGCGAATTTTATACTGATTTCTCTGCTGGCTCTGACCTTAACTGCCTGCGCCGGTAAACCCAAAGAAGAGCTGGACACCAGCAATACTCAAACGGCGCAAACCATGTATCAGCAAGCGAAAGACGTACTGGACAAAGGCCTGTACAACCGCGCCATAGAGCTGTTAACCATCGTTGAAGGCCGTTATCCGTTTGGCCCGCTGGCGCGTCAGGTACAACTGGATTTAATTTATGCCTATTATCAGGCGGGCGACATTACCAAAGCACTGGCCGGTATTGATCGGTTTATCCGCTTAAACCCAAACCACCCTGAGCTGGATTATGTGTACTACATGCGAGGTTTAAGCAACCTGAAAGCCGATGAAAACGCGCTGCACAATATGCTGGGCATAGATCGGGCAGACCGCGACTTAGCCAGCACCCGCCAGGCGTTTGATGATTTCAAAACCTTAGTCAGCAGCTTCCCGCAGAGTAAATATGCCCCTGAAGCGAAAAAGCGCATGCTGAGCATTAAAGATACACTGGCGCGCCATGAACTGATTATCGCCGATTATTACTTGCGCCGTGGTGCCTTTTTAGCTGCCGCCAACCGGGGTAAATACATTGTCGAGTTTTACCGTGACTCACCGCTGGTAGAGCAGGCGCTGGAAGTGATGGTCGAAAGTTATGACAAACTGGGGCTGACCAAGTTAAAAGAAGACACCTACCAGGTATTGAAACTGAACTTTCCGCAGAACAACAAGTTTTAAACTGAACAGCCCCGCCGCAGCGGGGCTTTTTATTGCCCTCAGGCTTCTGACTGCTAAATCGCTTCCAGCGCTTCTGCCAGCTTCGCCACGCTAATTACCTCCATACCGGCAATCGGCTCTTTCGGGCTATTGGCTATTGGCACTATGGCGCGCTTAAAACCGTGTTTCGCCGCCTCTTTTAACCGCTCCTGGCCACTGGGTACCGGCCGTATTTCCCCCGCCAGCCCCACTTCACCAAACACCACCAGATCATTGGGTAAAGGTTTATCACGGAAACTGGATACCAGCGCCAGCAAGGTGGCCAGATCGGCACTGGTTTCATTAACTTTTACACCACCGACCACGTTAACAAACACATCCTGATCGGCCATTTGAATGCCGGCATGACGGTGCATTACCGCCAGTAACATTGAAATGCGGTTTTGCTCCATACCAAGGGTCACCCGGCGCGGGTTATTCAGTGGCGAATAATCAACCAACCCCTGAATTTCTACCAATAACGGTCGTGTGCCTTCCCACAACACCATGACGATGCTACCAGACTGATCTTCTTTGCCGCGGGTTAAAAAGATTGCCGATGGGTTTTTCACCTCTTTCATGCCCTGACCGGTCATAGCAAATACGCCCAGCTCATTTACCGGACCAAAACGGTTTTTATGGCCGCGTAAAGTGCGATAGCGGTTATCGCTGTCGCCATCGAGCATAACAGAGCAGTCTATACAGTGCTCCAGTACTTTGGGGCCCGCCAGCGAGCCGTCTTTGGTCACATGACCAACCATGATGATGGCGATATGATGCTGCTTGGCAAAGCGGGTTAAAAACGCAGCACTTTCGCGCACCTGCGACACACTGCCCGGCGCCGACTGAATATCTGCCAGATGCATCACCTGAATAGAGTCGATAACCATAATGCGTGGTTTTTCCTGCTGCGCCAAATGGCAGATGGTCTCGACATTGGTTTCGGCCAACATTTTAAGCGCGTTGGTGGGTAAGCCTAACCGCTGCGCGCGCATCGCCACCTGCTGTAATGATTCCTCACCAGTAACATAGAGCGCACCGCCCTGCTGCGCCAAACCACACATAATTTGCAGCAGTAAGGTACTTTTACCGGCACCAGGGTGGCCGCCAATCAGAATAGCGGAACCCGGCACTATGCCGCCGCCCAGCACGCGGTCAAACTCGGCAAAACCACTACTAAAACGCGGCACGTCCTGTAAATCCACTTCGTCCAGGCGCATTACTTTTGCCACCGCCGCCCCGGCATAGCCTTCCAGCCGACTGCTTTTACTGTTGCTACCAAGCCTGACTTCACTCACCGTATTCCAGGCGCCACACTCGGTACATTGACCTTGCCAACGGACAAAATCGGCTCCACAATCGCTGCAAACATATGCAGTTTTAACTTTTGCCATAGTTTATTTTCTCAAGCTAAATGAAAGGCATGGATATTGCTTTTCAAAATGTAACAACGTAGCGTACTACAGATTATAACTATAGGATGCCGGTATTTTGGCATTTAACCTGACTGAATTATGACAGCGACCGATCTACAGGAACATATTGGTGTAATTGACCGGATGAAAAGCCTGCTTAACAGCGCAGACTTTGATCAGGTATTTAGTCTGTTAACGTCAGATCTGCCGAAGTCAAAACAGTTTTTGCTAAAAATGGAATTAAAACGCATGGCACAGCCATGCAATTTCTTCATTGATTTGCGTGGCCATGTCGATGGCGAAGTAAAGCCCTATGAATACATGGGCAAAACACATTACATGGACGACAACGCTATCCGCGTATTTGAAGCCGGTTTAAAACAATACGGCGGCTATACGCTGGGTTTATATGAAGAAGTGCTTAATACCGAGAACAATTTTCGGGTAATGCACCGCAAACAAACGGAAGAGCGGGTGCGTAACGCGCTGCAGCAAGCACCCGGCTCTACAGATAGCGCGGTAGAGCCGGCAGCTGCGCCAACCCAATCGGCTAAATTGATCCGGTTTGGTAACTATACCAGCCGGCGTGACGAGCGGATGCACTTTAGCATCGATGTTGAGCTGGAGTTTAACCAGCAGCGCATTAAGGCCAGCACCTCAGACTTATCGGTGTCGGGCTGTAAACTCAAACTTAACAGCGCCTTACCTTTAACCACTGACAGCGTTATTAAGCTGCATTTCACCGGGCTGGAGCAAGAGTTTATGCTGGGTCTGGCGCAAGGGGTGTCATACGCCGTTGTCGACACTGAGCAGCAAGCCAATGCTTTTTACCTGCGCCTTAAGCGTTTACCGGATGAAAATGAAACCCAGTTTGCAGACTTTTTACAGCGCTTTATTACCGGCAATAAAAGACGTTATAAAGTTAATCTGGACAGCGTAAGCCAAAGTCTGCTTAGTAAAGGCTATGAGCAGTTTTACCTGCCACGCAGCGCGAGCTTACCGGTCTTTATCGCGGTAAAAGACAACAGGCCTATACCGGTCTGTGCGCTGACCACAGATTACAACAAAAGTGTCTGGCAGTATTTTCTTGATGAGCAGCATCAGGCGATGTTTATCAACATCTGTCACACCAAGCGATTAAAGGCGCTACTGCAACAGAATACCCCCGACAAGTCCACCATACTGTACTGCTTTACCCATGCGGTAAAAGGAAAGCTGTTTTTTTACTCAGCTACCCGTGAAGAGCTGGCGCTAAATGAACAGGCACGACAACTGTTTCTTGGTTTTGGCGCTTCTAAGGCCAGCTGGCGGGTGTTTCACCTAAATCTGCAGCGCACGTCACCTGTAACAGCAGAAATGCCATCAACTGTGCCACAAGCTGACAACAGCAAACCTGCAGCAGGGTTGACACCGCTGGTAAAGCACTTTATTCAGGATCTGCGCTACATTGTCAGCCTGACCGATATTACCGCGACCGAAAGCGCGTTTTGGTATCAGAATTACCCGGTGGATCAACAGCAGCTAAAGCTACTAGCCGTATTTGGTCATAAAAAGCTGGCGCAACAGCCCCAATGCGAAGCTGTGGCGGTGCAGTATGTTAACTTACGCTCAGAGTCGCGTTACCTCTACAAAACCAGTGTCACTATTACCGGTCCTGAACAGCAGAGCGAATTAAACGGCCACAGCCGGGATTTTTCATCTAAAGGTATGCAGCTCGAAACCACACTGCCAGTCAGGTTCAATAAAGGCGATGTGGTACTGTTAAACCTGCCGGACATGCAGAAAATAAGCAATAAATACAGCTTAAGCGGCCTGCCTTACGAGATAATGGCAGTAAGTAAAAGCCGTACCATTATGAACCTGCGTGCTGCAGAAGGTACAGAGCCGCATCCTGGCCGGCTGTTCTTTCAGCAATTAATTCAAAATAACCGCGCCAAGTTAACGCCGGCAGAAGAAAGCCCGAAATATCCGGGCCTGTCAGTAGCGCTGCGTAACATGTACCTGAGCGCACAAAACCATTTTGTGTTGTTTGTGCACCGAAAAGGTATTCGTTACGAAATTAATACGCTGGCACAGGGCAACGCTGCGATCAGCTTGCAGTTGTTGCTAACACAACCCAAGCATGACAATAAAATTGCCCTATCACCGCTTTTACAAAACAACGCCGCCAGTTTGCATTTTGCCCAACAGCTTAAACATATGAAGCGGCTTGATAATGCGCGCGTTTTTGAGCTGTTTGTTCAGGTTAAAGAAGATAACAACCAGGGGTTACAGCTCACCTGCCGCTATGATTACGAATTTGGTAATGAGCAACACAAACAGCAGTTTGTGTTAAATGCCAGTAGCAGCGGCAGCCTGTTTTGCTACCGCTTGTTATTGTCACGCACCGGCCGACCTGATATCGATTTCATTGCCACTGAGCTCAATTACATCAGTGCTTATGCCATTCATAAAGCTAAAAAACTGGAAGAAGAACTGTGGAGTGTCGCGGGTGTTATAGATGCGATAGACATCTCCGCTGAAGTGCTGTGGCGCTACGGCGCATCTGCAGAGCACAGCGAACAACATGAACAGCGCCGGCTGGCACTACTTGCCAAGCTGCAACAGCCAGTCACGTAATTGTGGAAAATGATCCTGTACTGCCGCCGGGTGTGTCAGCATAGAGATATGGTCATAATCCTGCTGATAACCTTGCGCTTTTCCCAGTAAACTAAACCGCGCTTGCGGAGCGGTTTCAGCAATAAACGCCTGTACATCAGCCGGATGCCCCAGCAAACGATCATTCTGCGCAGCAAAGTGCCACACTGGCGGCCAACGCAGCTTACTGCTGGCAGCGGCGTAGTCAAAATTATCCGTTAAATCGGTAAAAGGGGCGCCTTTTATCCACCTTATGGTATCGTGTAAAAACTGCGCTGGCTCATCATCAGCACCAAAGCGCCATTTGCGCGCCGGAAAATACCCATGCTTGCGACTAAGCCAGGGCGCCAGCGTATTCCACACCAGATCAATTTTAACCTTGCGTTCCAGGCTGTTAACACTTATCACCCGCTTGCTGCCAAAACAGACCTTAGCGGCCACCTTCTCGGCTAACTGCGGCTGGCGTGCCAGACTGGCACTGGCTACCACGCCGCCCCAAGAGTGTGAAATCACAATTACCGGTTGCTGATGTAGCTGGTAAACATGCTCAATCAGTGCAGGGATATCATGGTTAATCATCTGCTGCTGGCTTTGGTTAAAGCCCTCAGACACATGAGGCCTTGATAAACCGCGGCCGGCAAAGTCAGCGCAGTACACCATAAATCCATGGTCGGCCAGGTAACAACCTAAGCCTTTTCCAGATTGGCTGTAAAAGATACGGCTGTTTTCAATAGCGCCATGTAGCATCAACACAGGTGCTATGCCGTGTTGCAGCGGCAGCAAACGACGCAAATGCAGCTGATACTGCTCTAAATCGAGATAAAACGAGCTTTGCTGATGCTTCATGCTTAATCCAGTAAGTACAGCAGCTGTAACAGCGAGCCCTGACGAATAGCGGCTTTAGCCTGGGCCTGTACCTTGGGTTTTGCATGAAAAGCCACACCCAGACTGGCAGCATTTAGCATCGGGATGTCATTAGCGCCATCGCCAATGGCCACCGTCTGGCTGTTTGCAATGCCATATTGCGCTGCCAGTTTAGCCACTACCTGGGCTTTGGTCGTCGCATCAACGATATCGCCCAGTACCTTACCGGTTAATTTACCATCGATGATTTCAAGCTCATTGGCAAAAGTCGCCGTTAGCCCAAGCCGCTGTTTTAATGCGTCAGTAAAATAAGTAAATCCGCCTGATGCTATCGCTACCTGCCAGTGTTGCTGTTGTAAGTGTGCCACCAGCTCGGTTAACCCCGGCATCAGCGGAACTGCATCCAGCACCTGACGCAGTATTGTTTCGGGTGCACCGGCTAAGGTTGCAACGCGCGCCACCAGGCTTTGGGCAAAATCCAGCTCGCCATTCATGGCACGGGCCGTTACTGCCGCCACCTGCTCGCCAGTGCCGGCTAACTTGGCAATCTCGTCAATACATTCAATTTGGATGGCAGTTGAGTCCATATCCATGACCAACACGCCGGGGTGTCGTAAGCTAGGCGCAGTAGTTAAATACACCTGCTCCAGCTGCAGCTCTGCTGCTAACTGGGCTAACTGTAACTGCTGTGCCGCGCTTAGCGGCTGTGTCAGCTGCAACTTCACCGCCACATCCAGCGCCGGATGTGGCTGGTATAACTGGCAATTAATGGCGGTATCTGGCCATAGTGCCTGCAGCAGCTGCGCCAAAACGGACAAGCTAAGGCCAGAGCCAAACAACCGTACACTCGCGACGATAGTGTTATCCGGTAACACAAATGCTTCGGCGGGCGTTAACGGCATGGGCATAGCACTGTGCAGTAGCATTTGCTGCTCCTGGCATTGCAGCACGTAAGTTTGCAGCGGCATCAACGGCAACAGTGCAGTGGTTTGCCCGACTTGTGATAAAGAAAGCTGATAGAAAAACGACAATGAGATACCTATACTTGCTGGGTTTACCATGGCATGCTAGCGGTTTTCGGGCAGGCATGACTGGCGCTGATGGAAAATATGCAGAACCATATCGCAATACCAGATACGACATCAAGCACTATTAAACTTGTGCAAATAGCCTTAGCCGTGCTGGGTATTTGGCTATTGCTGCAAGCCTGGGTTCACACCCAGCAGCAGGGTAAAGCCTTACTGCAGCAGCAAAGCAGCCAGCTGATGCGTGAGACGCTGTCGGCGTTATCGCACACAGCAGCCTATTTGATTGAAAACGACCAACTGGACGGCCTGGAGCAGCTGACACAGCACATTGCAGCCAGCCCGTACTTACACGATGTGGTGGTGTATGACGCTAACGGCGTACGCATGAGTTGGTCAGAAGGTAGCGCGCCAGCGCGGTTATTATACGGGCCAAGCCACAGCGAACAATTACAGGCGATGGTGCAGTCGATTACTAAAGATCAGCAGCTACTGGGCTATATTAAACTGAGTTTGCGTCTTGACGCCTCAGTGACACCAGTCGCTATTCGCTGGCAGCAGTTAATGCAGCAGTTGCTGGCGATGTTAGTGTTGGCGGGCGTAATAGGCTTTTTACTGCGCAGGGGCTTTGCCCGGCTGTCGCGGCAGTCACTGCGTTTACGTAAGATTAAGCCTTAAAGCTGCTACGCTGTTTTGCCACAAAGCTGCAGCAATTTGCTCGGGCGGCTCAGCTCTTAGCTGACAAAAGGCTGCAAACACCAACGCCAGCTGCGCCGGCGTATTTACCTGGCCCTGATAACCACTGAGTGGCATAGCCGGCGCATCGGTTTCCAGCACAAAGCAACTTAACGGCAAATTTTTTACCGTGTGACGCGTTTTTTCTGCGCGCTCATAAGTAATGGTGCCGCCAATCCCCAGCTTAAAGCCCAGGTCGATAAAGGCTTTGGCCTGCTGCTGGATGCCAGAAAAAGCGTGTAAGATACCGCCCTCAGCAAACTGCTGCTGTTTAAGCTCAGCCAACAGCTGAGGCTGGCTTTTACGGTGATGCAGAATAACCGGCTTTTGGTATTTACCAGCAAGCTCAAGCTGCTGGCTAAATAGCTTTTCCTGAACCTCAAAGCTGTCTGCGTCTAACGCGAAATCCAGACCAATTTCACCCACCGCTGTTATTTGCGGGCTATGTTTTGCTAATAACGCATCGAGATCACTAAGTGCATCAGGCTTGGCCTTTGTTGCCCACCACGGGTGAATGCCCAAGGCGATATGCCAGTCAGGATGTTGCTGATGCAGGTGCAGCAGGTTACGCCATGCCGCTTGCGCTACAGCGGGAATAAGCAGCTTTTCCACACCCGCCAGTTGGGCGTTATGCCAATGTGTAAGCTGCTCTGCGTTTAGTTCAGGTAGATCAAGATGGCAATGGCTATCAAACAGCCGCAAGCTGCTGCCGTGGTCTTGCCGCCCGCTTAGGGGCATAACCGCTCGATACTCCAGCTGTTATCAGGTTGCTTGGTGTACATAAAACGGTCGTGTAAACGATGTTCGCCGCCTTGCCAGAACTCAATTTTATGTGGCCGCACTAAAAAACCGCCCCAGAATGACGGCAGCGGCACTTCGCCATGTTCAAACTTATGTTTTATCTCGGCAAATTTCTGCATTAGCGCTAAGCGGGTTGATACCGGCCGGCTCTGCTCTGAAGCCCAGGCTGCCAGCTGACTTTCTTTCGGGCGGGACAAAAAGTATTTGGCTACCTGAGCTGAGCTTACCCGCTCGGCAGTACCATAAACTATTACCTGCCGCTCCAGTGGGTGCCAGGGGAAATGCAGGCACACTTTAGGGTTGTTACTAAGCTCAGTCGCCTTACGGCTGCCCAGGTTGGTGTAAAAGGTAAAGCCGTCCTGATTCACATCCTTAAGCAGCACCAGACGCTGTGACGGCTGCCCCTGGTCGTCGACACTCGCCACACACATCGCGGTTGGATCTGGTAATTCTGCCGCGATAGCATCTTTAAGCCATAGCTCAAACTGCGCTATCGGATCGGCAGTTAATTTATCAAAATCCAACTTATCTTTAGTGTAACTGCGGCGAATATCGTCGATTTTCATAGTTTACATACGCTCCATAACCTCAATACCCAGCAAGTCTAAACCCTGCTTCAACAGCTTAGAGGTAAAAATACTCAGCATTAAACGGCTGTCACGCTGCGTTGGTTCAACGCCGTCTTTAAGTATTGGGCAAGCCTCGTAAAACGCCATATACAAACTGGCCAGCTCATACAGGTAATTACACAACAGATTCGGCTGTGCATCTTTCATTACCTGCTGCAGAGCCTCTTCAAAGCGCAGCAGTTTAACCGCCAATTGCTTTTCCTGCTCTTGTTCAATCAGCAGCGCTGCACTGAAACCTTCTGCAATTTCAGCGCGGCGTAAAATGCTGCGTACCCGGGTATAAGCATATTGCAGGTAAGGTGCAGTCGCGCCCTCAAAGCTTAGCATCGCATCCCAGCTGAAAATGTAGTCGCTGGTACGGTTTTTTGATAAGTCAGCAAACTTTACTGCACCTATACCGACTTTACGTGCCACCTCAGCGATTTCATTATCAGATAAGTCGCTGGCTTTTTCCTGCACCACAGCCTTAGCACGTACTACGGCTTCTTCCAGTAATTCGGCCAGTTTTACCGTTCCGCCGGTACGGGTTTTAAATGGCTTGCCATCTTCACCCATCATGGTGCCAAACGGGCAGTGATCATAAGTGGTTGCATCGCGCAGATAGCCCGCTTTACGCGCTACTAACTCAACCTGCTTAAAATGCAGCGCCTGACGCGCATCGGTAAAGATCACTATACGATCGGCATTTAACTCATGGCTACGATACTGACAAGCGGCTAAATCGGTGGTCGAATACAGGAAGCCGCCACCGGTTTTTTGCACGATAAAGGCTGACGGATTACCCTCTTTATCGGCCAGCTCCTGCAGAAATACCACCAGCGCACCTTGATCCTCTACCGCCAATTCCTTGGCTTTTAAATCATCCACTATGCCCTGCAGCATGCTGTTATAAGCACTTTCCGGCTTGATATCGGCGTGGCTTAGCGTAACGTTGAGTTTTTCGTACACTTCTTCACTGTGCTTCACTGAGGTGTCGATAAACAGCTGCCACAGTTTCTGGCAATGCGCATCGCCGCTTTGCAGTTTGACCACATAATCACGAGACTTATCGGCAAAGCCTGCTTCGTCGTCAAAGCGCTTTTTCGCCTCACGGTAGAAATCTTCTAAGTCAGCAAGCGCGACTGATTCCAGATCAATCCCTGCCGCCAGCTTATCTTCTAAGTGCGCGATCAGCATACCAAACTGCGTGCCCCAGTCGCCCATATGGTTCTGGCGGATCACTTTGTCGCCCCAAAACTCCAACGTACGCACTACGGCATCACCAATAATGGTTGAACGCAAATGGCCAACGTGCATCTCTTTTGCCAGGTTAGGCGCGGAGTAGTCCACTACCACTGTTTGCGGGGTGTTATTGGCACTTACGCCTAAGCGGTTATCGGTAGTAGCTTGCTGCAGCTGCGCCGCCAGCCAGCTTTTATCCAGCGTAACGTTAATAAAGCCTGGGCCGGCAATCTCAGTTTTACTGGCAATACCGGCCAAATTTAGCTGTTGCACTAATTGCTCGGCCAGCTGGCGCGGATTGGTTTTTAATAATTTTGCCGCGGCCATAGCGCCGTTTATTTGATAATCACCAAATTCAGGCCGGGTACTTACCGTAACGGCAGCGTTGGTATCGGCAGGTAAGCCCAGCGCAACAAAGGCGCTTTGTGTTTTCTCAGTGAGTAATTGCTTAATATTCATCCGGCTTACCTGTTAGTGTTCACGTGTTTTGTGGAATTTAATTTTCGGATAACGTTCCATGGCCAGATTCAGGTTCACCATGGTTGGTGCTATGTAAGTCAGCGCATCGCCGCCATCCAGTGCTAAATTCTGACTGGCTTTGTTTTTAAACTCATCCAGCGCTTTGGCATCATCGCTATAAACCCAGCGCGCCGTAGACACATTTACTGCTTCATACAGCGCATCGACGTTGTATTCTGACTTTAATCGATGTACGACTACATCGAACTGCAGTACACCTACTGCACCAACAATCAGATCGTTATTATCCAGTGGCCTGAACACCTGTACCGCGCCCTCTTCGGATAACTGCACCAAGCCTTTAAGCAACTGCTTTTGCTTTAGCGGGTCGCGCAGGCGGATACGGCGGAACAGTTCCGGCGCAAAGTTTGGAATACCAGTGAACTGCATATTCTCGCCACTGGTAAAGGTATCACCGATCTTGATTGTACCGTGGTTATGTAAACCAATAATATCGCCAGGGTAAGCTTCTTCTAGGTGCTCACGATCACCGGCGACAAATGTCAGGGCCTGCGGAATGAGCACATCTTTACCAATACGCACATGACGCACTTTCATGCCTTTTTCATACTTGCCAGACACTATGCGCAAAAATGCCACCCGGTCGCGGTGTTTCGGGTCCATATTGGCCTGAATTTTAAATACAAAGCCGGTGAAGCTGCTTTCCGTTGGTGCCACTGTGCGGCTGTCGGTTGCGCGTGATTGCGGCGCCGGTGCCCACTCGGTTAAACCATCCAGCATATGGTCTACACCAAAGTTACCTAAAGCGGTACCGAAAAATACCGGCGTTAACTCACCTTTTAAAAACAGTTCCTGGTCAAATTCATGGCTGGCGCCACGCACCAGCTCCATTTCATCACGCAGCTGCTGGGCGTAGTAGCCAATACGTTTATCCAACTCAGGGTTATCAATACCCTTGATAATATCCACATCCTGAATGGTATGACCCATACCGGATTTATAGAAAATGACCTCGTCACGCAGGATATGATAAACACCTTTAAATTCCTTACCTGAGGCAATTGGCCAGGTAATAGGTGCACAGGCAATTTTCAGTACGCTTTCAACTTCATCCAGCAAGTCGATAGGATCACGAATATCGCGGTCCATCTTGTTCATAAAGGTGATAATCGGCGTATCGCGCAGCCGGGTAACTTCCATCAGTTTAATGGTACGCTCTTCAACACCTTTGGCACCATCGATAACCATCAGGCAGGAATCTACGGCCGTCAGGGTACGGTAGGTATCTTCGGAAAAGTCTTCGTGGCCAGGGGTATCCAGCAGGTTTACCAGACAATCATTGTACGGAAACTGCATGACAGAAGTGGTTACCGAAATGCCCCGCTCTTTTTCCATCTCCATCCAGTCTGATGCAGCATATTGGCCAGACTTTTTGCCTTTCACGGTACCCGCTTTTTGGATCAGTTGTCCGAACAGCAATACTTTTTCAGTAATCGTGGTTTTACCCGCATCCGGGTGCGAGATGATAGCGAATGTTCTTCGTTTATTGATTTCATTAAGAAAATCTTGGTTTGCCATGGATAAATTCTTTTAGTTTGTACACGGATTTGTACACACTTTTGGAAGTACTCTCTTTTCAGTTCTTCGCTTGTCAAATCCGTCGTGTTAATCGTAATTGGCCGCTATTTTCGCTGATCTTGACTTTATAAACAATCAATGGCTCTCTAATCGGTTACCATTTACTCTAAACGTGCGCCAATGCTCAGTTGTAGCTGTTTGTAATCGTTGCTTCTTCAGCTTATGAACAACTGTGGCTAAACCACAAATTCCTTCGCTACCAAAAATCGATGATAGCTTGTCGTACTACACCGATGATGGTGCAGTTGCCGTTGATCGGTATTGCAGGGTATTGGGGGTTCAAAGGTTTTAGGTACTTCTGTTCACCATCAATGACCAACTGCTTAAAGGTTGCTTCTTTCGAATCATCCAAACGCGCAACAACCAGCGAACCTGAAGAGTAAGGTAACTCAGGATCAACAACGATCACTGCTCCCTCAGGTATGGATTTTTTTCCGCTTGGATTTTCCATACTGTCGCCTTTTACGCGAAGTGCGAAACAACCCTCATGTGCTTTCCCAGTGACTTCACGCCACTCCTCAGCATCTTCATGGGCAAATCCCTCCGCTATTTCAGTCCAATCACCGGCCTGAACCCAGTTAATGAGAGGAATTCTTCCCTTAATATCAGGCCCGACTTCTACATTACCGACCCCCAAGCCAATCTCGCCATCACCTGTAGCGAGCCAATGGGCATTCACGCGAAGCGCTTGCGCGATCTGCATGGTGTAACGAGACCTAGCCGATTTACCAGAGCAAATCTGGCTGATCGACTGCTGTTTGATACCAATGCGACGAGCCAACTCAGACTGAGTCACCCCAGTAAGCTGCAAGGCATGGTTTAGTCGTTCGGATAAAGTTTTCATAAGCCCTTATTCTACAAATAAAACTGTAGCCTTTCAACAATTTTAACTGTTGATCGACCTACAGTTTAAACTGTAAAGCTCAATCTTGTAACAGTTATTATTGTAAAAGGAGACGGTATGGAAGTGTTCAACACGACACAAACATCTCCGCTGTGCCATTGACATGGTCGGCGGGCAATCAGCATTAGCACGAGCAATCAACTCAAAACAGCAAAACGTCAAATGCGGCATAAATATTCTACGAGATGACTGTGTTATAAATGGGGTATTTACAGCCATGTTCCATCACAGCATTTTATCAGACCGGCGCGCTTCTCTTAGCGCCAGAAAAATCGGCACACCAATCTGCGAGAACAGCGCCAGGGCCCAAAGGCCGTTGCTGACAATCGACGGTATGAGGGGATGAACGGCTAGCACAACCAGCGCCATGACAATGCCGAACAGCCTCAGACCGGCGCTGTGGTATTTGTCGGTGGCATCAGCCACGGTTCGACGCAGCGCCCATAGCGAAGCTAAAAACACCGCAAGGCCGACCGAGCCAAGCGCGGCGTAGCCGGGCGGATAAGGCTCCCACAGGCCGACGTAGACTTGTCCGGCCAGCGCAACGCCAATCGTCACTGCACTCCACAAAATCACGATGTGAGCAAACCAGTATCTCAGCAGCACGGCACTGGTGCGGCTCTTCGGTTTTTCATTGCCGGCGCAGTCGAAATAAGTCCAGGCCAGCGCGAAGAGGGACAACCCGCCCATGGTCACATTGAACAGCGTACCCGCGCTGACGCTGTAGACGCCCTTCTCGGCCAGCGTGACCACCAGTTTAAAGAAGCCTTCACCCAGCAAGATCAACATCAGAAGGCCGAAGCGCTCCGAGATGTGTCCGAGTTGAGGCACAAAGCGTTCGAAGCGGAGCGTGCCCACCCGCGGCAGCATGTACTGCAGCTGGATTGCTGCCACGCCGGCGGCAAAGACCCAGTAGGCGACCGGTGTGGGCAAAAAAGCCGACAGCGCGAACACCCCGGCCAACACGAAAAAATTCCGCCCCTGTTCCTGCGCCAGCCTATTGGCCGCGTTGTCGGTACAGCGCGCCCGCCAGTAAAGATAGGCCGTCAGCGCCCGATTCAACGCATAGGCCAGCGCGAAATACGTCCAGCCTTCACCGGCCACGTCGGGAATCGCCGCCGCGACGGTCATCATCGTGACAATCTTAAGTGCCATCGCCACGCGATGCGGCATGTCCGTGGAGATATACAGTGAGTTATAGAGCGAGCTGTCTGCCCAGGCATAGAAAATCGCCAGGAACAGTCCGGTAAACACCCAGAATCCTTGCCACCCCAGATGATGGGACAGGTAATTCCCCAGAATGAAAATTGTCACTACATGGACCAGATCGAAGAAAAGTTCCACCCAGTGCACGCGGTCGTGGGTTTCATCGACATCCATGTGATGGCGCGGTCGCCGCCAGAGAAGATCGGTAATTACCATACACTACCCCTTTTTCTTATTGTTCTGGCGGTGAATTATGCGCCGGCCAGAGACTAGCGGAAGCTACGAACTGTTAATCAAGTACGACCACTATTTTACCAATCTGCTGATTTGACTCCAGATAGTGATGCGCTGCGACTATCTCTTCAAATTTAAAGCTTCGATCAATGACAGGCTTGAGTGTTCCTTCGGATAAACCCGAGTGGATAAATTGCTTTGCTCTGCGAAAACGCCCGATGTCTTTTATAACTTCAGTAAACACATACCCCCTAACTGTCAGACTTTTACGAAGTGCTATTTTTAAGGGAAAAGGCGTTATTTCGGGACTTAATGCTCCGTGTACTATTATTGTTCCTTCAGGGCTCATTGCTTCCGCAATTTCAGCTATCTGCGGCCCACCGACAGCATCAAATGCGATGTTTAAATTGTTTGCTCCCAAGATGCTTCTCAAGCTATCCAGCAGCGGTTCTTCTTGGGTTGCAATCACATGGGCCGCGCCAGCCTTGAGCACAGCAGCCTTTTTAGCTCCTGTTAGAGTTGTAGCGATAGGAATACCCCCCAGGGAATTCACAATTTGAATCGCAGCCAATCCAACACTGCTCGATGCGGCGGTTATCAGTACTGCATCGCCTTTTTGCACGTTAGCAATTTCGACCAAAGCGCCATAAACTGTCAGGTACTGCATCCAGGCTGCTGCGCTTTCAGCAAAGGTTAGCCCTGCTGGTTTGGGTGCCACATATTCACTTGGTACGACAATCTCTTCTGCGTAGCAGCCATTCTGAGAAAGCCCCATCTGAGGGACAATACAAACCTCGTCCCCAAGGCGTAAATGATTTACCTCTTCCCCGACTTCAATGACTATCCCGGATGCTTCATAGCCAATTCGCGAAGGGAAGTCGGCCTTTTCTATATACTGGCCTCGCCTAAACATGGCATCAGCACGATTGAGCCCAACAGCTTTGACCGCAATACGAACATCAGTGGCCTGCAAACTTGGACTCGCCAGCGAGTCAATAGTTAACACCTCGGGGCCACCTAATTCATGGAAACGAACAGTTCGAATTAGTTTTTTTGGGCTCATATGCATCCTCAACAATAACTTTTTAAGCAATTACATCAATAACGACTTTACCCATGGATCCCAACTCTACGGCATTATGTGCATCCATTGCCGTGTCTAGGGAAAAGCGTAACGGATCGAGTAGTGGCTTAATTTGTCCAGCTTCAACGAGAGCCGTAACTTGCCGCAGAATGTCACCATGATGTTTGCGCCCCTCTTCGCTGAGCATTGGGTGTAACACAAAAATCCCTGACAATGTTGCAGAGCGCAATGACGACGGTGCCAGGTTATGTGAGCCGAATGCAGCACAGCTTAAAATATGTCCATAATGTGCAATGATACCTAATGAGGCGTCGAGTACAGAGCCACCGACAGTGTCGTAAATGATATCGAATCCTTTGCCTTGGGTGTATGCGTCCACGTACTCAGCAGGGCTTGCAGTGTGATAATCAATTGGCGTGGCACCAAGCGCCTTGAGCAGTTGTTGTTTTCCAGTCGATGCAGTGGCATAAACGTCGGCACCTAAGGCCTTAGCAATTTGCACAGCTACATGCCCAACTCCGCCAGCTCCACCCTGGATAAGGACTTTCTGGCCCGCTTTAACATTCGCCTTGTCAACCAAACCTTCCCAAGCGGTAAGTGCAACCAGAGGTAAAGCCGCAGCTTCACGCATGGACAAATTTTTCGGTTTGAGAGCAAGTAACTCAGCATCTACGTTGGCATATTCAGCCAATGAGCCTTGCAATCCCCGCACTCCGCCAGTCAGGCCATAAACTGCATCGCCTACTGCAAAATCGGTGACGCCGTCGCCGATAGCAACAACTTCTCCAGCCAAATCGGTGCCAAGTACTGCGGGTAATTCCGGCATGGCATAAGGCGCGATACCCCGGCGGATCTTGTAATCAATAGGATTGACGCCGCTTGCAAATATTTTTACCTGCACCTGACCTGCTGATGGAGAAGGTAAGTTAATCAGGGCATCCCGGAATACTGTCCCCTCGTCATAGCTATCTAATATCAAAGCACGCATTTGTCTGTTTAACGCAGTCATCAATAACCTCACAAACTGAATATTCAGCGGGTGGTTAAATCACCCGCTGGTTAATAGGTCTTTTATTCAACGAATTAAAATTCTTGAACAGTTGGGCGCAGAACAATCTCGTTGATATCCACATCCGCAGGCTGCTCAATGGCGTATGCGATAGCACGAGCAACAGATTCAGATGGAATTTCATTTTGCTGATAAAAATCTTTTACAAAGGCTGCACCCTGAGTATCTGAACTTCCATACTTTAATTCAGATTCGACTGCACCCGGTGAAATGATTGTTGAACGAATTTTACCCCCAACTTCATGGCGTAAGCCTTCGGCAATAGCGCGAACAGCGAATTTGGTTCCGCTATAAACCGTGCCGCCGGGACTGAATACTTTGATACCCGCTACGGACGAAATATTGATAAAATGGCCTGATCCCTGAGCCTGAAAGATCGGAAGCGCTGCGGCTACGCCATACAGCAAACCTTTAACGTTGATGTCAATCATGCGATCCCATTCGTCAACTCGAGTCTCAGCTAACGGTGCAATCGCCATTAACCCTGCATTATTGATAACCACATCAACTTTACCGAAGCGCTCTTGTGCAAGATTTACAAGGGCCTTCACTTCGTCCGGGCGAGTCACATCCGTCGCTTGAACAGCAACTTTGCCGCCCGCTGTGCGAATGTCAGCAGCAATAGCTTCAAGCTTGTCGATGCGTCGGGCACCTAAAACAACAGATGCACCAAGACTGGCTAAATGTCTTGCCGTGGTCTCGCCTAAACCGCTGCTACCACCAGTGATAACAACGACCTTACCGCTGATGTTGTTTGCTAAAACACTACTCATAGTTAATATCCTCAAATTAGTTGAATGAATGACTCTGTCTAAATAACAAGCAAAGTATCCCTTACCTTCAAAAACCAATAAATGGAAACGTTTTAATTTCACAATTCCATAATTTGGAATAATATTGGTGTGTTCATATCAAACCTGAATGTGACAGTGATGCTTAACAGATTAGAAATGCTCCGGATATTTTGTACTGCTGCTGAGTCTCGCAGCTTTAAAGAAGCGGCTAACCGTCTGGGAATTTCTCCTCAGGCAGTGACACGAGCAGTGAAGGAGTTAGAGCAATTGCAAGGGGAGCTTTTATTTCATCGAAATACGCGACACATACAAGTGACCCAAGTTGGAGAAAAATTTGCTTTGATAGCAAAAGAACGCCTGCGCGCTGTAGATGAATTGTTTCAAACAAGCGCCCCTAACTCCGGTAATGAATTACAAGGTCGGGTTCGTATCGCAGCGCCTGTTGGTTTTGGTCATAAATGCTTGATGCCAGTATTACTGGAGCTCTCAACAATACATCCTCAACTGGATATAGACCTGACACTCAGTGACGAGCGCGTGGATGTCGTTGACGAAAAAATAGATATTGGGATTCGTATCGGCTTTATGAGAGATAGTCGATTTATTGCCCGCCAGCTCGCCAAAACTAATATGTATGTCGTGGCTTCGCCTGACTTAATAAATAGAGTGGGAAGGCCTGCGTCTATTGTAGATCTAAACCACTTGCCGGTTACAGGGTTAGTCGATCGCAATACGGGAAGGCTTTGGCCATGGGTTTTTTCCATGGGCAGACAGTGGACGCCATCCATAACACGTTTTCGAAGTGCCGACAGCGAAGCTGAATTAATGAGCGTACAAAATGGACTGGGGTTTGCTCAAATTCCTGACTTTTTGGTCCAAGACTTATTACGCCAAGAGAAACTTGTGAGAGTGTTAGAAGAGGTCGAGCCTGTGCCTTGGGATTTATATATTTATCGCCCTCAACGTGGTCCAGTACCACAACGTATTCGATTGGTTTTTGATCACTTGGTGTCAAGATTGAGTGTCCACTAATGGCACATAAGTAATATTCATAAAGTGCAGTGGTGTAGTTATAGCCACTTGTGCATTAAAATGGCGTCGTCTTTACCCTCTGCACTGACGTAATAGCCTTTACGCAGGCCGTTAATACTAAAACCCGCTTTTTGGTACAACGCAATGGCTGCGTGATTATTGCTACGTACCTCTAACAGAGCCTCAGTAGCGCCGCGGCTTTGTCCTTCGGTTAAAAAGTGCTGCAGCAGCGCTTTACCATAGCCTTTGCCCTGCGCGTCAGTCGCCACGCAAATATTAAACAGCTCCAGCTGCTCCAGTATTAATTGAGCGATATAAAACCCCTGCATAACACCGGCGTCATCGAGCAGTTTGTAGCTAAAGTAGCTATCGGCAAAACTGCTGGTAAAGGCCTGCTCTGTCCACGGGTATTTATTAGCTTGACGTTCAATCTGCAGCATTTGGGGAACATCTGCTGCACTGGCAAATTCAATCTTCATCCAGACTACTCAGCAATGCCCACAGTGCTTTTTTCTGCTCTGCCTGGCGTAATGTTGTCAAATCAGCGGTGATCAGGTGCTGCTGCTCCAGCGATAACTCGGCACCAGATTGGATAAACCAATTAACCCCCTCGGGTAACGCACAGGCAATATCCTGCGCCAGAGGTAGGTTTAGATCGGGTTTTTGGTGTGTATTGGCGATAACATCGCCTGTTTCTGCCAGCAAAACAGGCTGCTGAAAAGCGTCGTTTAATGCCAACGGCGTTATTTGCAGTGTATTTAGCAGCTGCTGCTGTGAGTAAGTAAGATTAGTCATAACGAGAAGTGGCAGGGGCAGAGGGATTCGAACCCCCAACCATCGGTTTTGGAGACCGCTGTTCTACCAATTGGAACTATGCCCCTGTAGCTGGTCGCGCCATTATACAAAAGCGAACTTAAAGGTAAAGCAAAAAGCTGTGAAATTAGAATCAACTGCATAGAAAACGAACATTGCGACCTGATAATAAGTGCAGCCTAACATAAGCCCGGTAGTCTGCCTACCGGGCAAACATAACGTTAAGGCGTCGTTTTCTGCCGGTATTTATTAAACCAGTACACTATATAAGCCGGTTTGGCCATCAAATTACTAGGTCGGGTATGTAGCGCATGCGATGCGCCGGGCACCCGTACCATCGCCGTTTCCACGCCACGCAATTGCAATGCCTGATAATACTGCTCAGTTTCCGATATTGGCGTGCGATGATCGCTCTCACCGGTAAACAGCATGGTGGGGGTGTTAACTTTGCCTACATGGGCGATGGGAGAATGCTTTAAATAATGCTCCGGCATCTCCCACGGCAGCCCCGGAAACCAATACTGGCTAAAGTAACTGTACATATCGGCATTTAACACAAAACTAAACCAGTTTATAACCGGGTTTACTGCCACCGCAGCGGCAAAACGATCAGTATGGGCAATGCTCCAGGTGGTAAGCACACCACCGCCACTGCCACCGGTAATAAACAGTTCTTGGTCGTTTATAAAGCCACGGGACAACACAGCATCTACGCCATCCATCAGATCGTTAAAATCCTGGCTGGGGTAATTATGATGAATAAGATTAGCAAACTCTTCACCGTAGCTGGTGCTGCCACGCGGGTTGGTATAAAGCACCACATAGCCTTGAGCGGCCATCAGCTGCAACTCCATGGCAAAATGCGGGCCGTAGGCAGTGTGCGGGCCACCATGAATTTCTAAGATCAGCGGATACTTTTTACTGGCGTCGAACTTGGGCGGGTAAATGAGCCAGCCTTGCAACTTACGCTGATCAACCGATGATCCATACCAGAACTCTTCCACTTCACCAATATCACGGGCAAACAGCAGATCGTCGTTCAAGCTGGTCAGGGTTTGCTTTTTACGCTTGTTGATCACCGCTAACTCAGCTGGCCGCTGTGTATGCATCTGGGTATAGGCTATCAGGCCATTGTCGGCCGCAGCAAACTGACCACCGCTGTAAGGCCGGCTGTAAGAGCTACCGCCAAGATCTTCAGCAAGCACTGTACGCTTACCGCTGACAGCCTGCTCCGCCAGCACACCTTTACCCTCGTTGTCGTAGGCGATATAAAGTGCTTTGCTATTCGCTTGCCACTGGAAATCATCAATAGCACGGTCCAGATCTTCCGTAAGGTTACGGATATTACTGCCGTCGGCATTCATCACATAAAGCCGGTTCGCCTGATGAGCCAGTTTACGATCGTCAAAACCGACATAAGCAATGAGTTTACCGTCGGGCGATAGCTGAGGCTGAGCATCCGGGCCGTTACGGTCGGTCAGCTGCGTTAAGGTGCGATCAGCCAGAGTCAGTTGGAATATTTCACTGTTCAGCGGTTTGGCCTGCCAGTCAGCATGGCGATTAGCCGAGAAATAAATGGCTTTACTATCCCGGGCCCAGCTGATTGCACCGCCGTGATTAAAATCACCGTCAGTCAGCTGAATAGCTGAACCGCCATTAGCAGGCATTAAATATATATGCTGATAGCCGGCTTGTAAGTAACCGGCTCCATCGGCGCGGTACTGCTTACTATCAATGTAAACCGGCGCTTTAGCCCAGTCAGCTTTCTCAGGTTTGCCGGGTAAGGCTACAGGCGGCTTAACCGACTTGGGAGTAAACATTGTGAAAGCCAGCCAGTTTCCATCAGGCGACCAGCTTAAATTAGCCGGGCGCTGCTGCAACTGGCCTAGTTGAGAAGTACGGCCGCTATCTAGCCATTTAAGATGAATCTGGCCGTCAGCAATAAAAGCTATGCGATTGTTATCAGGCGCCCACCGCGGCGAACTGGCATCAGTATTTTTGTCGGTCAACGCTTGCAGCGACTTACCATCAGCACTGCTTAACCACAGGGTTGTGCGGCGTCTATCAGTACTACGATCCATCCAATTACGTACAAATACGATGTTTTTGCCACTGCTATCAGGCTGAGGATCAGAGACAAATTCCAGCTCAAACACATCGTCATATTGCAAGGGTTTAGCAGCTAGTAGCGGGCTACTTAACAGCAGCGCAGCGGTAATACACACAGCACTTGTTATACGGGCTAGTTTCATCTTGGTATCCAGACATTTTTGTTATAGGTGCTGTCTGATACTAACTGATTTACCTCAGCTAACTAGCCGATTTCGTCAGAGTGAAATTTAACCGAGATAAAAAACAAAAACCCCGCTCTAGAGAGCGGGGTTGGAATTGGGTGCCTGGCGGTGAACTACATTGCTCGGCGCATCGTGCGCCCCGTCCCTGCGGGACCAGGTGAAGCTGTCCAAAAATGTTCCAGACATTTTTGTCGCATAGCGTTCGCCCGCTCGGGCAGATAACCATCAGGTAATACAAATAAAAAAACCCTTCGTTTTCACGAAGGGCTTGTTTATTTGGGTGCCTGGCGGTGAACTACTCTCGCATAGCGAATGCTACACTACCAT
>NZ_BAFK01000030.1 GCF_000296695.1 Rheinheimera nanhaiensis E407-8 | reverse complement strand
ACGGCTGAAATTAAAGCCGATCCGCAGCTGCGCAATATGCATGTAGTACTGCATTCGTCGTTAAGTGGGGTATTTAATGAAGCGATGGTGAAAAAAGTGGGGGCTGATCAGTTTATTGCCAAGTTTCACCCGGATGAGTTAGTCTCAGCAGTACAAAAGTGGATGACAACAGATTAGTCGTAGCAGGAAGTTGTATGAAAATAGCTTTACCCAAGCGCTGGATAAACCGCACCCTTGTACTCTTGGGACTATTTGGCGTGGTGTTTCAGCTGACAGCTGCAGTATATGCCTGGTGGCATGGTATTAGTTTACAGGCCGGCTGGTTATTGACATTGGCTGCGCCTTTACTCTGCGTGGCATCAGGGGCGATACCTGCCTTGCAGCTGCAAAAAGAGGCGCAGTAAGTAACTGCTACGTTAATAAAAGCCGGCTATTTAGCCGGCTTAAACATGCCTTCCACCCGCACTTCTTTAATACCCTGCTCGGTAAAAAGAAAATTAACCTGGCCCGGACCACGGTTAAAGTAATAACGCTCGTCATTTAACTGCAACACAAAGCCGCCTCTGGCATTCACCAAACTGGTGTCCTGAAACAGTTTAAGCTGGTATTGTGCTAATTCTAAGTCAAAGCCAGTGAGCGGCTCATTGATAAAGTCGGCCACCCACACTTGTTTGTCGTCTTGCAGCACCAGAGCCAAAGAGTATTTTTGCGGTACGGACGGTACCGTTAAACTGTAGCGCCCAACGATAAAACGGTACTGACCATCCTGGCGAAAATAGCTAAAACCAAAGTCAATCGGCTGACTTTTGCCGTTGGCCAGCTGCACAGTACCCTCGCCGTATATATCGAACTGGGCGTAGCTATAGGGGCTTAATAACACGAAACATAGTAACACCAAGCATGGTAACAACCTGTGTTTCATAGTGTGCCCCTATCAGTATTAACTATACCTGTGTAACATTTAACACCAGCTTAAGTTGTTGGCCCGGTTGCAGATATTGTGAAGTGTTAATGTTATTCCACTTCACAATATCTGCCACAGTTATGCTAAAACGCTGCGCAATCCGGGCCAGAGAGTCACCTTTACGCACCTTATAACTTACGGTACGTGACACGCCACTTACCGCATTATCGGCCGCCTGTGGCTGCCAAATCACCAGTTGTTGGCCGGTGCGAAGTGGGGTACGCTGGGCGATACCGTTCCATTTTGCAATCTGCGCCACGGTGACTTTATGTTGGCGGCTTAAATCCCATAACGTATCACCTTGTTGCACAGTATAGGTCAGCTTGGTACCCAATGCCTGTTGCTGCGCTTTGGCAATACGGTTTGGCACACTTAAGTCATAGTTACTGCCATCTTCTGCCGACATCGGGATAAGCAAATGTTGTCCGAGCCGGATGGTATTGCCTTTTAATTTGTTGATGCGCTGAATAGCGCTGATGCTGGTGTTGTGCTGCTGAGCAATTTTGCCAAGCGTATCACCGGAGGCCACGGTGTAACGTTGCCAGCGTAGCCATTGTTGGTTTGGCGTTTGGGCCAGTTTTTGCTTAAAGGCTGCCATATGTTGTTTTGGCAGAACCAGATAATGCGGACCATCGGGATCGGTAGCCCATTGGCTGAACCCCGGGTTTAATGCCTGCAGCTCGGCGACTGTCAGGCCGGCCATGTCAGCGGCTATCGCCAAATCTATTTGATTACCCACTTCAACGATATCAATTTTGGGCTCGTTGGCGATAAACTTCCATACGATGTCAAAGTCGTCCGGCCGCTTTAGTATATCTACCAGTGCCAGTAGTTTTGGCACATAAGCAGTAGTTTCGGCGGGGAGGTCGAGAGACCAGAAGTCCGTAGGCAACCGCTTTTTCTTATTGCGTTTTATGGCGGCTAAGATGCGCCCTTCACCAGAGTTATAAGCTGCGATAGCATTAAGCCAGTCGCCCTCTAAACGGTCATGCAGGTATTGCAGGTAGTCCAGTGCGGCGCGGGTTGATGCGATAACATCACGGCGGCCGTCATACCAAAAATTCTGTTTTAAACCAAAGCGTTTACCGGTTGCCGGCATAAACTGCCACATACCTGCAGCGGCGGCATGCGAATAGGCAAAGGGGTCAAAGGCGCTTTCTACAATGGGCAGCAGCGCCAGCTCAAGCGGCATATTACGTTTTTCAATTTCCTGCACTATGTGATACAGAAAAGGCTGTGCCCGGCTGGCGACGCGGTCTAAATATGCCTGATGGCTGCTGTAGAAATTACGTTGCTCAACAATAGGCCGGGTTTGCGGCACGTTAAATGTCAGCTGCAATTGAATACGCTGCCATAAGTCTTCCAACTCGGTAGCGTCTGGCATGATCTGCTCAGGTGTTGGTGTGCTGCCAGCTGACCATAGCCTGCTGGCGATTTGCTCTGCGTTAGCGGCGCCGCGATGGAAATCTGCGGTTGAGGGCGAGGTTGCCACAGTGGCTTGGGTAGTGACATCGTCGGTGGTGTTATTGCTAACACAACCCGCGAGCATTAGGGCCGTAGCCACAGCAGAAAGTCTTTTCAACATTACTTCATTCCACATAGTAAAAAACGAATGTTACCGCGTCGGCAACCGATTGCAAGTTAAGCGTTAAAACGATCCTTAGCTTCTCTTAACTGCGTGAACAGGGCTAAAGCATCATTTTGCTGCCATCTGGTTTGCAACTGGTTGTTATCACAGCGTAAAAATGGGTTGATTTGCTTTTCAATACCCACAGTGGTGGGCAGGGTGGGCTTATTCTGTTGCCGTAAAAGGTCACAGTGCCTGGCATAATCGACCGCTAACTGATTATCAGGTTCCACTGATAAGGCAAATTTCAGGTTTGCGCGGGTGTATTCGTGTGTGCAATACACTTGTGTATCATCGGGAAGCTCACGTAAACGCTTAAGCGATTGCCACATTTGCGCTGGACTTCCCTCAAATAGCCGGCCGCAACCTGCACTAAATAAGGTATCACCACAAAACAGAACCTGAGCTGAATAAAATGCAATATGGCCCAGGGTATGGCCGGGCACCGCCATCACCTGAAATTGCAGGTTAAATGCAGGTAGCTTGATCGTATCGCCATCCTGCACTGCTTGGGTCAGCCCTTTAATTAGCGGCTGCTCAGCGGCAGGGCCTATAACCTGAACATTAGGGTAGTGCTGGCGCAATGTCGCTATGCCGCCGGTGTGGTCATGGTGATGATGAGTGATTAGAATGCTGTGTAATTGTTTGCCCGCTGTGGCTAAAAAATTAAGCACCGGCGCGGCATCGCCGGGGTCTACCACCAGACAATAAGGGTTGTCGGGCTGACAGAGTGCCCAAATATAGTTATCCTCAAACGCAGGTATCGCTGAAATCTGACTCATAATGAAGGTGTGTAATGATTAATCCGGCGTCAATGTAACATGAAACCGGCACTGAGTGAAAAAGACCGCCAGGCACCGTCTGACTGGCGTCAGTTTAATCAGGGGGACGCTTTGGCTCGCGCAATCGGCGTTGCCCTGGAAAGCTGGTGGCCGCGTATTTTTGGTTACTATTTACTAAAACTGGGTGATTTAAGCGCTCAGCTTGATACCTCGCAATGCAAGGTGCGTCATCATATTAGCGTTGGCCGCCACAGCGAGGCGCTAATGCTGCAGGCTGAGACCGATGCGTTGCCTTTTAGTGAGCATAGTGTCGATGCGGTATTATTAAGCCACTGTCTGGAGTTTACCGGCGATCCGCATCATGTGGTACGCGAAGCGCAC
The DNA here is from genome assembly GCF_000296695.1 of Rheinheimera nanhaiensis E407-8. GTDB lineage: Bacteria > Pseudomonadota > Gammaproteobacteria > Enterobacterales > Alteromonadaceae > Alishewanella > Alishewanella nanhaiensis. The sequence goes on along the minus strand of NZ_BAFK01000030.1, from coordinate 31,094 downwards.
CGGGTGTTGCGTGCAGATGGCTATTTGCTGTTAACCGGCATTAATCCGTTTAGTCTGGTCGGTTTATTAAGGTTCTGGCCGGGGTTGCAGCAACGCTACCCCTGGCAGGGCCGCTTTTTTTCGGCGTCACGTATCAAAGACTGGTTACACCTGGTTGGTTTTGAAGTATTAGATGAGCAGCGTTTTTTTTGCTCGGCCATGCTATCGGGCGACTACCATAATGGCAAAGCCAAGCAGTGGGCAGAGCGCCATTTAAATTACTTTGCTGCCAGTTACCTGATAGTGGCGCGAAAACGTGAGCTGCCGCTAACGCCAATCCGGCCAACATGGCAACTTAACCCCGCGTTCTCTCAGCCGGTAAAAGGGGTCAGTGCCCGCCAGCAAGCCGACTAAAGACCGGGCTAATCAGGCCAGTTGCAAATAACGCTCAGCGCCGGCTAGCGCAGCAGCAACGGTTAATGTCATAAAGTACAGCCGGCTGTTTTCGGCCTCCGGCGGCGGGCTGATAACGAACCCCAGCTGTTGATAACAGCTGACGGCAATAGTGTTGTGCCGGTGCACGTACAGCGATATGTTACGCTGCTGCTGACCAAGCGCCTGAATAATCAGCTCGAAAATCAACACTTTTGCCAGGCCATGGCCACGGCAGTCGGGACGAATCACCAGCCGCGCCAAATGATGGCAACCAAAACGGTCACACAGCTGGCCAAAACCCAGTAATTCAGTACTGTTATCTGCTTGCGCTGAGCTGATCAGTGCATAACTTTGCGTACCCGGCCGGCATAACTGCTGTAAAAAGCGCAGTTCATTGCAGGGGTAATCAAAATTGTCACCGCCCCAACTGTGTTGCTCGTCAGCGCTGTGAAACCAGTTGCGCAGCTGGCACATCTCCGAGACGCTGGCCAGCACCAGCTGTGGTTTTAATGCCGGGCTCATTCTACTTAATACCGGGTTACCACATTAAATCATCCGGAATTTTAAAATCGGCGTACGGATCGTCCTCGTCCTGTTGTTGCTGTTTAACGTTGAGCACGATAATGCTATCGCTTTGGCGTTGTTTAATTTTCTCTGCTACCGCAGCAGGCACTAAATAATATTGCTCATCCTGTTTGGCAATGGCCAACAAGCCGCGGCTTAGCTCGTCATGCAGCTTGTTGTTAACGTACAGCCGTTTGACTAACTTACCATCGGTAAAGTTATAGGCGACATCGCCTTGTGCTTTCACTGTATTGTTATTAATCAGCTGTTTTACCTGGGCGGCGATGGCTTTTTGCTGCAGTGCCGCCTGCTTTTGCTGGTTTAACAAGCGGTCACGCTCTATTTGCTGCTGGCGGCTTTGCTCGGCCAGAATACTGGCTTCATTCACCAGCTTCTGGTTTTTGCCGGCTTGAACTTTTTGCTGGTGTTTCTCTTTTTTTACCGCTTTAAGTTTTTTCGCATCAGCCAGGCCGGCTTTTAACAACTGTTCTTTTAACGCATTACTCATGTCTAATCCTGATGGCGCTTGGAGCTCTGGGAAAAATCAGCCTAATAGTAGCGCAAAGCCGGGCAGTTTCGAAATCAAACTAACTCAAATTGGCGGCATCGGTTATCATATAGCGGTATTTTGCGGTTTATGAGGTTCACTTTGCCATTTAACGATTTAGCGCTTGACCCGCGCCTGCTGCGCTCGGTGCAGCATCTGGGGTTTGTCAAACCTACCGACATTCAGGCCGAAGCCATACCGGCAGTGATGGTAGGGCGCGATCTTATCGTGTCATCCCAAACCGGCTCGGGGAAAACCCTGGCTTACTTGCTGCCGATGATGCAGCGCTTGCTAAAAAGCCGGCCACTGTCAAAACGCGACGCACGGGCGCTGATCCTGGCGCCTACCCGTGAGCTGGCAAAACAAGTGTATGCCCAGCTGCGGTTATTTGTCGCTAACACACCGCTAACGTCAGCCTTGATTGTCGGCGGTGAAAATTTTAATGATCAGGAAAAGCTGCTCAAGCGCGAACCCGATATTATTGTGGCGACGCCAGGCCGTTTTGTTGATCATCTGGAACATAAATCGGTTTTTATTAACGGCCTTGAAGTGCTGATTCTCGATGAAGCCGACCGCATGCTTGACCTTGGTTTTATGCCGCAACTGACCGTTATTAACAAAGCAGCCGATCACCGTTTGCGTCAGACACTGATGTTCTCAGCAACGCTGGATCACGCTGAAGTGGATGAACTGGCACTGGCACTGCTGAAAAACCCTTACCGGGTAGCGGTTGGCGCTTCTTATCAGCAGCATCAGGACATTAACCAGCAGTTTTACCTGGCGGATCATTTAAGCCACAAAGAAGCTTTGCTGAGCCACTTTTTACAGCAGGACGACATCAAGCAGCTGATTATTTTCACCGCCACGCGCGAAGACGCCGAGCGCTTAGCGCTGTTATGCCAAACTCTGGGCAAAACCGCGGTAGGGCTTAGTGGTAAGCTGTCGCAAAGTAGCCGTAACAGCGTGATGCAGGCCTTTGCCAGTGGTAAATATCAGGTGTTGGTGACCACCGATTTAGCCTCGCGCGGTCTGGATTTACTGCAGGTATCGCACGTGATTAACTTTGACTTGCCCAAACATGCTGAAGAATATGTGCACCGTATTGGCCGCACCGGGCGTGCAGGTGCCAAAGGCACAGCCATCTCTTTGGTGGGGCCAAAAGATGTACCGGCGTTGCAGCGCATTGAAGCTTTCTTACGCCAGGCTGTCAGTTACAGTGTAGTGCCGGGGCTGGAAGCCCGTTTTGATGGCAAACCGGCCGTGGCAGCTAAGCCCAAGGCGAAAAAACCTCAAAGCAGCCAGAATAAGGCTAAAGCAAAACCAGCTACGAGCATTAAAACCAAAGCGGTAGCCAAGCCACAATTTTTCCAGGGTGGCGATGATGGCTCGGCACCGGTTAAGCGTAAGCAAAAATAAATCTGTGGCTGATTATTTTTTCGGCAATATTGCTGCTACACTCAAAGCGTTGTTGTTGTTTTAATGACAATAACAGGGTGATCAGCAGTGTAAAGCACATTACTGATCCGGCCAGAGCAGAAATATTTGCTGGCTAACCGGTAAGGTTATTGACCCCTCATATGGCTTAACTGATAATGAGGGCGAAAATATATACTAGCTAGCTGAAATGGCCGGTAATATTTAAGTCGCCAGCATGCTGGCAAAATTAGTTAATGTAAGAGAGTGTTATGTCACAGTTAATTTCCGGCTCAGTTAAGTGGTTCAACGAAGAAAAAGGCTATGGTTTCCTGGAGCGCGAAGGCGGTAAAGACGTTTTTGTTCATTTCCGCGCGATCAACGGTACCGGCCGTAAAACTTTGGTTGAAGGTCAGAAAGTTACTTTTGAAGTAACTGAAGGCCAAAAAGGCCCACAAGCTGAAAACGTAACTGTTGTCGGATAAGTCCGGCCAGGCTTGCATAAAACCGGCTTTTGCCGGTTTTCTGTTATCTACAGCCGGCTAAACCGGCTTTCGTTAAAACGGCAGTGCCAGTTGTTGTAAGGCCGCCGTTTTAAAGCCCACCTGTAAGCCAATTAAGCGTACACCCTGCTGTTGCCGGCGCTGCCAGGCGGCATCTAACAGCGGTAGCAGGTTCTCCAGGTCCAGCGGCTGACCCTGTTTTTCTACCGTGGTTTGACGAAAATCACTGAATTTCAGTTTAATACCTACTTTTTGCACCGGTGTTATACGGCCGGCGTTACTGTTGCGATAATGTTCCAGCCGCCGCTGTAACTGCGGTAACAACTGGCTTAGCGTGGCTATACACTCCGTGTAGTCAAGCAGATCCTGCTCCAGCGTGCGCTCTACACCCAGCGATTTACGCTGTTCATTACTGCACACCGGCCGTTCATCTATGCCCTGGCTACGCTTTAGCAGGCTGTCGGCCTGGGCACCAAAATGCTTAACCAACAGTGCCAGCGGTGCCTTAGCAATATCACTGCAGCTGTTAAGGCCAAGCTGTGTTAGCCGCTCAGCGGTTTTACTGCCAACACCCGGCAGGCGTCGCAGCGGCAGTGCTTTAACAAAATCGCTTATCTGCTCCGGCGTAATCACAAACAGGCCATCGGGTTTGTTTTCATCACTGGCAATCTTGGCCAAAAACTTATTCGGTGCCACACCGGCAGAAGCGGTAAGCCCGGTTTCCAGATAAATACTGCGGCGGATATCTTCGGCTATACGGGTAGCGCTGCCTTTGAATAGCTGGCAGTCACTGACATCCAAATAGGCTTCGTCCAGCGACAAGGGCTCGATATGTGCGGTGTAACGGGCGAAAATGGCGCGTATTTGCGCGCTGGCGGCTTTGTATTTGTCCATATTGCCGCTTAGCAGTGTTAACTGCGGGCACAGTTTTAATGCCTGGCCGGTGGGCATCGCCGAGCGCACGCCATAGGCGCGCGCCGGGTAGTTACAGGTCGAGATGACGCCGCGGCTTTGACGCGAGCCGCCAATAGCAAGAGGAATATGACGCAGTGCCGGGTTATCGCGCATTTCGACGGCAGCAAAGAAACAGTCCATATCAATATGTATGATTTTGCGCATAGTCTTACCGTGCCTGTTTGTATATACAGTATAGTAGGCGGCAGCCGGTTACTTGTAAAGCACCGCGCACAGTTAAGGTGGTGCTTTTGTTTTTCAGCCGTTTAGATGGCTAAATATCGGGTGCATAAAAATCAAATTAACGGTAGAATAGCGGCCAATTTTATCTGCCCGTTTTACTGTACTGCATTTTATTAAGACTAGCCGCGTAAGCCGCACCAGGAGAGAGCATGTTAAAGCGTGATATGAATATTGCCGATTTCGACCCGGAATTATGGCAAGCCATAACCCAGGAAACTGACCGCCAGGAAGCTCATATTGAGCTAATTGCGTCAGAAAACTACGCCAGCCCGCGCGTACTGCAGGCACAGGGCTCTCAACTGACCAATAAGTATGCTGAAGGCTACCCGCACAAACGCTACTACGGTGGCTGCGAGTATGTCGATATCGCTGAAGATTTAGCCATTGCCCGTGCCAAAGAGCTGTTTGGCGCAGACTATGCTAACGTGCAGCCGCATTCAGGCTCACAGGCCAACTCAGCAGTGTTTTTAGCGCTGTTAAACGCCGGTGATACCATTTTAGGGATGAGCCTGGCACATGGTGGCCATTTAACCCACGGCGCGCATGTCAGCTCGTCAGGTAAGCTGTACAAAGCAGTACAGTACGGCCTGCATCCTGAAACGGGCGTCATTGATTATGATCAGGCTGAAGCCTTAGCGCTGGAGCACAAGCCTAAGCTGATCATCGCCGGCTTCTCGGCGTACTCAGGTATTGTTGACTGGCAACGTTTTCGTGATATCGCCGATAAAGTTGGCGCTTACCTGATGGTGGATATGGCGCACGTTGCCGGGTTAGTCGCAGCGGGCCTGTACCCGAACCCGGTGCCGGTAGCTGATGTGGTTACCACCACTACCCACAAAACGCTGGCCGGCCCACGCGGTGGTTTAATTCTGGCGCGTAAAAACGAAGAAATTGAGAAGAAACTGAATTCAGCGGTATTCCCGGGCGGCCAGGGCGGCCCGTTAATGCATGTTATCGCCGCTAAAGCCGTGGCCTTTAAAGAAGCGCTGCAGCCAGAGTTTAAAGCCTATCAGCAGCAGGTGCTGAAAAACGCCGTGGCGATGTGTGACGCTATGATGGCGCGCGGTTATAAAATTGTCTCAGGTGGTACACAAAACCATTTGTTCCTGATGGACTTAATTGACAAAGATATCACCGGTAAAGAGGCCGATGCCTGGTTAGGGCAGGCGCACATTACCGTGAACAAAAACTCGGTGCCGAACGATCCGCGCTCGCCTTTTGTCACTTCAGGCCTGCGCATCGGTACTCCGGCCATTACCCGCCGTGGTTTTGCCGAAGCTGAAGCGCGTACTGTGGCTAACCTGATCTGTGATGTGCTGGACAGCCGTGGTGATGCAGCAGTGATTGACAAAGTTCGCAGCCAGGTTGGCGAGCTGTGCAGCCGCTTCCCGGTTTATGCCTAAACACTGATTAAGTGCTATGATGGCCGCTATTGCGGCCATTTGTTTATCTGGCTGGTGAAGATAAAACGCTGCCTGGGCAGCGTAGCGGGAAGCTGATTATGTACTGTCCGTTTTGCAATGCAGATGATACCAAGGTTATCGACTCGCGGCTGGTGGCCGACGGCCATCAGGTGCGCCGGCGGCGTGAGTGTCTGGCCTGTCATGAGCGCTTTACTACCTTTGAAGCGGCTGAGCTGGTAATGCCGCGTATCATTAAACGTGACGGCTCGCGTGAGCCGTTTAATGAAGACAAGCTGCGCAGTGGCTTGCTGCGCTCATTGGAAAAGCGGCCGGTATCGACCGAGCAAATTGAGCAGCTGATCAACAAAATTAAATCGCAGCTGCGTGCCACCGGTGAGCGCGAAGTGGGCAGTCAGCTGCTGGGTAACCTGATTATGGACGAGCTGGTCAAGGTGGATAAAGTGGCCTATGTACGTTTTGCTTCGGTGTACCGCTCGTTTAAAGATATTCGTGAATTTGGCGAAGAAATTGCCCGTTTGGGAGAAAAAGCCTGATGTTTAGCGCGGCAGATGCAGCCTTTATGGCGCAGGCGATACAGCTCGCCGGCCTTGGTCGTTATACCACCAGCCCCAATCCTAACGTGGGTGCCGTGTTGGTCAACAATGGTCAGGTAATTGGTAAGGGTTATCATCAGCAAGCCGGTGGCCCGCATGCCGAAGTGTTTGCCCTGCGTGAAGCCGGCAGTGACGCGGCACAGGCCACCTGCTATGTCACGCTGGAGCCGTGCAGCCATCATGGCCGCACTCCACCTTGCGCCGAGGCCTTAATTGCTGCTGGTGTCAGCCGGGTGGTGGTAGCGATGCAAGACCCTAACCCGCAGGTCGCCGGGCGCGGCATAACCATGCTGCGCGAGGCCGGTATTCAGGTCGACGTGGGCTTGCTCGAAGCCGAGGCGCGCGCTCTTAACCCGGGTTTTTTAAGCCGGATGGAGCGTAAGCGGCCTTATGTTCAGTTAAAGCTGGCGGCCAGTTTAGATGGCCGCACCGCACTGGCCAATGGTGACAGCAAGTGGCTGACCAGCGAGGCTGCCCGGGCCGATGTGCAGCACTACCGCGCGCAAAGCTGTGCCATTTTATCTACCGCCGCTACCGTGATGGCCGATAACGCCCGTTTAACCTTAAGGCCAGAGCAATTACTGCGGCCGGTTTCTGCGCTTGATAACGGCCAGCTGCGCCAGCCTAAGCGGGTTATTCTAGATCGAAATGGTCTGCTTGATCACAAGCTGGCACTGTTTGCTGACGGCGGTGAAGTGCTGCTGTGTGTCAGTAAGCTTGAAAACGAACGCCAACTGCCCAATATTGCCAGGCAAATACATTGTCCGTTAACGGCACAAGCGCAATTTGATTTACCGCTGCTGCTGGAGCATTTAGCGCTTCGAGAGCAGGTTAACACCCTGTGGGTCGAGGCCGGTGCTACCCTGGCCGGCACTTTGTTGCAGTTAAAGCTGGTCGATGAATTAATTATCTATCTGGCGCCGAAACTGTTGGGCAGCAGCGCACAGCCACTGGCAGTATTGCCGGAATTTAGCGCGCTGGCACAGGTGCCAGAGCTCAGCTGGAGCGATGTGCGTATGGTTGGGCCAGATCTGCGCCTGAGCGCCCGTTTACGCTAACCTTATTGCAAGGAACTGTTATGTTTACCGGTATTATAGAAGCGACAGGCCGCCTGAGCGCCATTCGTCCTCAGGGGGGCGATTTAACGGTGACCATCAGCAGCGACGAGCTGGACTTCAGCGATGTGAAATTAGGCGACAGCATTGCCAGTAACGGTGTCTGCTTAACCGTTACGGCGCTTAATAAGCACAGCTTTAATGCCGATCTGTCCTCTGAAACGCTGGCGCATACCTTGTTTGCGAAGTACCAGCTTGGCCAGCGTATCAATCTGGAAAAAGCGCTGCTGCCCACGACCCGCATGGGCGGGCACTTAGTCAGCGGCCATGTTGATGGTGTCACCCAGGTGGTTAAGCTGGAGCAAAGCGGCCGCGCCTGGCATATCTGGCTGGCGCTGCCTAAACATCTGGCGCCTTATATTGCGACCAAAGGCTCAGTAACCGTCGATGGCATCAGTCTGACCGTTAATGAACTCACCGCCGATGCCTTTCGCTTAACCATAGTGCCGCACACGGCGCAGCACACCACCGTGGCTGAGTTGACTCTTGGCAGTAAGGTGCATCTGGAAGTGGATGTAATTGCCCGCTATTTAGAGCGGCTTCTGAACAAAGACAGCGCAGCAGCAAGCGGCGGTGTCAGTATGGCGCTGCTGGCGCAGCGTGGCTTTTTATAAATAAGGGCTGTTATGCAACTGAATACTCCTGCTGAAATTATTGAAGATATCCGTCAGGGCAAGATGGTAGTGCTGATGGACGATGAAGATCGCGAAAACGAAGGCGATCTGGTGATGGCGGCAGATTATGTGACGCCAGAAGCCATTAATTTTATGGCGATGCATGGCCGCGGCTTAATTTGTTTAACACTGACGAAAAAGCGCTGCAAACAGCTGGCGTTGCCGTTAATGGTCGATGCTAACAAATCCCCCTTTGCCACCAATTTCACGGTGTCGATTGAAGCGGCTGAAGGCGTGACGACCGGTATTTCGGCAGCCGACCGCGCCCGCACTGTTAAAGCCGCAGTGGCGCGCGATGCCAAGCCCAGCGATATTGTGCAGCCGGGGCATATTTTCCCGCTGATGGCACAAGATGGTGGCGTGTTGGTACGCGCCGGCCACACGGAAGCCGGTTGTGATTTAGCCCGCTTAGCCGGCCTTGAACCGGCAGCCGTCATTGTCGAGATTTTAAACGACGACGGCACTATGGCGCGGCGGCCTGATTTGGAAGTGTTCGCCAAAAAGCATGGTATTAAAATTGGCACCATTGCCGATTTAATTGAATACCGAAATTTAAATGAAACCACTATCGAGCAGGTAGCCAGCTGTCAGCTGCCGACCGAAGTGGGTGATTTTCAACTGGTGACCTTTAAAGACACTATTGATAACCAAATTCATTTTGCGCTGGTAAAAGGCGACATTCACCCTGAACAGCCAACGCTGGTGCGGGTGCATTTGCACGATACTTTTAGTGATTTACTGATGGCAAACCGCGCCGCCAACCGCAGTTTCCCACTGCACACGGCGATGGAGCGTATCGCCCGCGATGGTGGTGTGCTGGTGCTGCTGGGTAAACATGAAAGCACTGAGCAGCTCATTCGTACCGTACAGGGCTTTGAGGCGGAAGATAAAGGCGAAAAGCCGCGCAGCACGCCGTGGAATGGCACGTCGCGTAATGTCGGTGTTGGCTCGCAAATATTAGCCAGCCTGGGCGTGAAGAAAATGCGCCTGCTAAGCCAGCCGAAAAAATACCATGCGCTGTCCGGTTTTGGCCTGGAAGTGGTGGATTACGTCAGCGAATAAGGCGCGGGTTACGTCTTAAATTGGCGCAATCGCCGGCAACAAACACTATGCCGCTTTAGCTACTCTTGTGCTATTATGCACGGCTAATTTTTAGCGGTCAGATTTTAAGGGCAACGTATGCAGGTGATTGAAGCAGGGTTTTCTGCCAACGGTAAAAAGTTTGCGATCGTAGTCGCACGGTTTAACAGCTTTATTGTTGAGAGTTTATTAAGCGGCGCCACCGATACCTTAGCGCGTATTGGCAATGTTGCCGAGCAGGATATTACTGTGATCCGCGTGCCTGGTGCCTTTGAACTGCCATTAGCCGTGCAGCGTGTCGCCGCCAGTAAAAAATATGATGGTATCATTGCGCTGGGCGCGGTGATCCGCGGTGGCACACCGCACTTTGAATACGTATCGGGTGAGTGTACCAAGGGTATTGCGCAGGTGATGATGCAGCACGATATTCCGGTCGCCTTTGGCGTGCTTACCGTAGACAGCATTGAGCAGGCCATTGAGCGTGCAGGCACCAAAGCCGGCAACAAAGGCAGCGAAGCGGCGATGTCGACGCTGGAGATGGTTAATCTGCTGGCCAAGCTGTAACAGGAAGATATACGAATGAAACCGAATGCCCGTCGTCAGTCACGGTCACTTGCAGTGCAGGGAATTTACAGCTGGCATGTCAGCCAAAACCCGATCACTGAAATCGAGCAGCAACTACTGCTGGAAACCAATGTTAAGCACCTCGATGTGGGGTATTTTCAGGATTTAGTCCGTGGCGTGGTAAAAAACCATGCCACGCTGGATGAAGCATTAAAGCCTTATCTGGACCGGCCCTTTGAAGAAATTGATTTTGTCGAAAAGGCCATACTGCGGGTGTCGGCTTACGAGCTGAAATATCGGCTGGATGTGCCGTACAAGGTTGTCATCAACGAGGCCATTGAGCTGGCTAAAGCGTTCGCCGCTGACGATAGCCATAAATTCGTTAACGGTATTCTGGATAAAGCCGTGCGCGTACTGCGTCCGAGCTAACGCGCACTGTGTCCATGTTAAAGGAGTGCCGGTGCTTACCGGCTTCTGCATACTATGGGTGAATTTGAACTCATTTCCCGCTACTTTGCCAATTGTGGCGCCAAACGCAGCGATGCGGCTTTAGGTGTTGGCGATGATGGCGCTGTATTGCAAGTGCGTGACGGCTACGACTTAGTCGTGACTACCGACACTATGGTGGTAGGCACGCATTTCTTCCCTGACGATGAACCGCGGGCTCTGGGACACAAACTGGTGGCGGTCAATGTCAGTGATCTAGCCGCCATGGGCGCCGAGCCAGCCTGGTTGTCGTTGGCGCTAACCTTACCTGCTGTCGATGAAGTCTGGTTATCGGCCTTTGCTGCCGGTCTTAGTGAAACGGCTGACTATTATCAGTGCCAATTGGTCGGCGGAGACACCACCCGCGGCCCGATGAGCCTGACCATGGTGGCCAAAGGCACAGTACCACGCGGCAAGGCGTTAACCCGCAGTGGCGCTAAAGTGGGTGATTATATTTATGTGACCGGCACTTTAGGTGATGCGGCACTGGGGTTAAAGCTGTGCCAGGGCCTGCATGAAGTGAGTAAAAAGCATCAGAGCCATATTCTGCAGCGCTTTCATTACCCGTCGGCGCGGGTGGCGCTGGGGCAGGCGCTGCGTAACCTGGCCAGTAGCGCGATGGACTTATCTGATGGCCTGTACAGCGACATTCAGCATATTTTAAAACGATCGAATGTCGGTGCCAGTATTGATGTCAGCCGCCTGCCGCTATCGCAGGCGCTGAAAGACAGTTGCGACACCGGCACAGCGCTGCAACTGGCGTTATCCGGCGGTGAAGATTATGAGCTGCTGTTTACTGTGCCTGAAGCCCGGCGTGGCTCGCTTGATGTGCTGCTGTCACCTTATGGTATACCGGTGACCTGTATTGGCCGTATTACCGGCGTGGCCGGTAAGCTGGAATTAAAGCAAGGCGATCAGGCATTTGATTATCAGCATCAGGGCTTTGTGCATTTCTCATGACTAACCCCGGTTTCAATTTGCGCAAATGGTATCAGTTGCTGGCGCTGGGCTTTGGCAGCGGCTTAGCGGCAAAGGCGCCTGGTACTTTTGGTACCCTGGCAGCGGTACCGCTGGTGGCGCTGCTGTTGTGGCTGGGTAATGTCTATCTGTTGGCGTTTGTGATTTTGGGTGCTGTACTGGGCATTTATTTGTGTGGCCAAACTGCCGCTGACATCGGTGAACATGACCATAAAGCCATTGTCTGGGATGAAATTGTCGGCTATGCCATCAGCCTGCTGTGGGTACCGCTACACTGGCAAACGCTGCTACTGGGCTTTGTATTATTTCGCCTGTTTGATATTGTAAAACCCTGGCCCATCAGTGTACTGGACAAAAAGGTGCACGGCGGCCTGGGTATTATGCTGGACGATGTTGCTGCGGGTTTGGCGACACTGCTGGTTCTTCATCTGTTATTGCCCTATTTACCGCTAGGCTAGGGCAAAAGTTAACCTGAGAGCGTATTAATGAAACACATCAGTTTGCTGCTGTTATTATTAAGCGCTGTGATCACCTCTTTTAGCGTCAACAGCTACACCCAACAGTCCGTCTATGACTTTGACATCAAGCATTGGGGCAGCAGTGATGGCCTGGCGAACAATTCGGTGCGTGCTATTACGCAAGATGCTCAGGGCTATATTTGGTTGGGCACCCAGTCGGGCCTTAACCGGTTTGACGGTATGCAGTTTGAACATTTTACTAAAGAAAACCGCCGCCACTTAGCCAGCAATGCGATTACCCGCTTGCTGACAGACAGCTCGGATTATATCTGGGTTGGTACCAAGGCGGGATTGTCGGGGTTTGACCCGCTGACACTGGAGTTTGATCGCTACCAAATTCTGTCTGAAGTGACCTCGCTGCTTGAAGTGCAGCCCGGTGAGATCTGGCTAACGGCTGATTCGTTATTTCGGGTAAAGGATGGCAAGGTAAGCCGGGTTGAGGCTATTCGTGGCCAGGTCAGTCAACTGGAGCGGGTCGACAATACGGTCTGGGTGCTCAGTGCAGAAAAACTGTACCGGGTTGACTTGCAAGGTAATGTCGAGAGCTTTAATTTACCGCCAGAGCTCAGGCAAACGCCGGTATATGACTTGTATCATACCGAAAAGGGCCTGCATATCGCCGGTGAAGCAGGCTTCTATCACCTGGACCCGGACGGCAACATTGCTAAATGTCAGTTACCGGACCAAAGCAACACCGCAGTATACAAACTACTGCGCGACAGCCGCGGCAATAGTTGGATTTCCGCACACCGCAAATTGTTTCATAAGCACCCCAAGCAAGACTGGCAGCACATTACCGGTGATGAACTGGGCAGCTATCCCTGGTTTAGCGATATTTATGAAGACAAAGAGCAAAATATCTGGCTGGCCAGTTTCAGTGATGGGGTGTACCGTGCCTCTGCCGGGCACATCCGCCGGGTAGTGCCTACTGATACCGATCCGGTTATTCGCAGCGTGGGGGTTAGTCCCGACGATACGCTCATTATTGCCAGCCAGTCCAGCGTTGGTGAGATGCGCCCTGATGGCCGTTATCAGCAACTGATTGACAGCTCGGCACTGGGCGCCAGTACGGTATACGACATTTATTGGCCAGATCCACAGCAGATGTGGCTGGCAACCGATGATGGTGTGCAGCGCTTTTCACGCGGCGAGACCGGGTTAGTGTCACGCTTTTCCGCCTTGGCAGGTTTTACCGTAAGGGTGCTGCAGCCGCATGCCGGGCAAGGGGTATGGATTGGCGGCGTTATGGGGTTATACCATTATCAGGACGATACGCTGACCCCCTTTGCGCTGAACGACCAGTTGGAGTCGCGCAATATTACTGTACTGCAACATACCGCAGAGCAGCTGGTATTTGGCACTACACGCGGCTTGTATCAGTATCAGCAGCAAACCCTTAAGCGGCTTGGGGTTGGCACCGCCTTGTACAACAGTTATGTGACAGCGCTGAAGATCCTGCCGGATCAAACCCTGGTGGCAGCAACACTGGACGATGGGGTTTTTGTACTGCCTGCCGGTAGCCAGCAGTGGTTAAACTGGCACAGTAGCAACGGGTTGCCACATAGCCCGGTAGTGAGTTTACAATTTGATGCCCAGCAACAGCTGCTGTGGCTGAGCAGTAATAAAGGCATTTTTCGTATCGCTGCTGCGGATCTGACCGCGCTGCAACAGGGCAATCTGCCGGCGCAAGAAGTGTTGGGGCCTTACGATCGTCAGCTCGGTACTGTACCCGGTCGCTGCTGTAACGGCGCAGGCCATGCCAAAGTAGTGTATTGGCAGCAACAATATTGGTTCCCGACGTTAAAAGGCCTGGTGGCTGCCCCACAGCAATTAGAGCACCGTTTTAACCGTAAAGTGGAGCCGGTAATTAAGCTGGTACAAGGCCAGCAGCGGTATCCGGTGGCGTCACCGCAGCAGCGTTTGGTGCTGGAGTTGGATGATCGCAACCTGACCATTCATTATTCGGCGCTGGAGTTTGTTAAACCCAATGCGTTGAAATTCCGTTATCAGTTACAGGGCTTTGATCAGCAATGGCACGAGGTTGGAGAGCGGCGCGAAGCGGTATACACCAACCTGACTCCCGGACGTTTTGTCTTTGCCGTGCAAAGCCGCTTTGATAATGAGCAGTGGCGTGATGCCCATTCGGCCAGCCTGGAACTGGTGGTGCCCAAACGGTTTGACGAAACACTGGTTTATCGCGGGCTCTGGTTACTGCTGGCGCTGTTTGGGATTTATGCAGTGCTATGGCTGATGCGGCGCAATAGTCTGTATCAGCAACATCAGCTGGAGCGTCTGGTGCGACAGCGCACGCAAGAGCTTGAGAACAGTAATCTTAAACTGAACGAACTGAATGAACAGCTAACGCTGTTAACACATAAAGACAGCCTGACCGGGCTTAGAAACCGGCGCTTTTTATTTGAGCAGTTGCCCAAAGATATCGAACACTTCCAGCGTAACCGTGAGTCTATGCTGGCGCAGGGCAAGTGTGTGGCGCTTATTCACCTTGATCTGGATAACTTTAAGCAGGTTAACGATCAATACGGTAATAGTGCCGGTGATAGCTGCATACAGCAGGTGGCCGGTTTACTGATCCGCGAAACCCGAGGTTCAGATTATGTCGTACGCTTTGCCGGCGAGGAGTTTGTGCTGGTGCTGCGTGATATTCAAACCGAATTGGTGGCGCAGTTTAGCTACCGGCTAAATGAACTCATTGGCAATACGGTGTTTAGTTTACCTGATGGTCACCGTACCCGGCTGACCTGCTCAGTAGGCTATGCGGTGTATCCGCTGAACTTACTCGGCGGCCAGCTGATTAACTGGGAAATTTCATTGCAGTTGGCAGAGATGGCGCTGTATCACGTTAAACACGCCGGTAAAAACGGCGTGGCGTGTATTGAATTTGACCAGCAGGTAGATGCGTTTGAATTTGAAGACTCGGCGCATATCGAAGCTCAGGTCGAGCGTTTACTGGCGGCGGGCCTGGCGCACTTTGTGCTGCAAAACGGCAATCACTAAAGGTGGTGGCGCAGCCATAGCGTTTAACACTGAAGTATCTTCATCAAAGCGCTGTTAACACAGCGCTTTGATACTGGCGAGAATACCTGCCGAATCCAGCCCCAGCTCAGCGTAAATCTGCTCTTGGCTGCCATGTTTAATAAACTGATCGGGTAAGCCCAGATTGACACAGCGCACCTGAAGCGCGCTTCGGGCAACAAATTCATTAATAGCCGAGCCGGCACCGCCCATAATGGCGTTATCTTCGACACTGACAAAGAGCGGATGCGTGCTGGCTAACTCAGTTAATAACGCTTCGTCCAGGGGTTTAACAAAGCGCATATCCACCAGCGTTGCGTCAAGCGCTTCAGCGGCTTGCTGACAGGCCGCCAGCAGCGGGCCAAAGGCTAGTATGGCAATCTTGCTGCCGCTTCGTAGCGTTTTTGCTTTGCCAATAGGTAATAACTGCATGTCTTTGTCTGGTGTAACGCCGTTACCACTGCCTCTGGGGTAACGCACAGCGGCCGGGCCCTTATACTGATAACCGGTATATAGCATCTGGCGGCACTCGTTTTCATCTGACGGGACCATAATCAGCATATTGGGAATGCAGCGCATAAAGCTGATATCAAAGGCGCCCTGATGGGTAGGGCCATCAGCACCTACTACACCGGCGCGGTCGATGGCGAATAATACATCCAGCTGTTGCAGTGCCACATCGTGGATTAGTTGATCATAACCGCGCTGCAAAAAGCTGGAATAAATGGCGACGACCGGTTTTAACCCTTCAATAGCCATGCCTGCCGCCAGCGTTACTGCATGCTGCTCGGCTATAGCCACGTCAAAATAGCGTTTAGGGTAGGTTTTGGAAAACCGTACTAAATCTGAGCCTTCGCGCATTGCCGGCGTAATGGCTTGTAAGCGTTCATCTGTCTCTGCCATGTCGCAGATCCAGCTGCCAAAGATGTTGGAAAACGTCGGTAAACTGGCTTTTTTTGCCGGTTGTTTCGCGTCATCCGGGTTAAATTTCGACACTGCATGATAACCGATAGGATCGGCTTCTGCCGGCGCATAGCCTTTGCCTTTTTTCGTCACGATATGCAGCAGCTGTGGCCCTTTTAAATTGCGCATATTGCGGATGGTATCGACCAGCCCCAGCACATCATGACCATCTATCGGGCCTATGTAGTTAAAACCCAGCTCTTCAAAGAAAGTACCCGGGGTGACCATGCCTTTAAAATGTTCTTCGGCGCGGCTGGCCAGTTGATGTAGTGGCGGCACCCCACTTAAAATCTTTTTACCGCCCTCACGCAGGCTGGTGTAAAAGCTACCAGATAAAATGCGGGCAAAATAGCGGTTTAATGCGCCGACATTTTCTGAAATGGACATCTCGTTGTCGTTTAAGATCACCAGCATATCCGGGCGTACTTCACCGGCGTGGTTCAAGGCCTCAAAGGCCATACCGGCGGTAATGGCGCCATCACCTATCACCGCAACAACTTTACGGTTGCTGCGCGCCTGCTGTGCGGCAATCGCCATGCCAAGGGCTGCGCTGATTGAGGTGCTGGAATGGCCGACCGACAGTACATCGTATTCACTTTCTTCCCGGTACGGGAAAGGGTGCAGGCCATCTTTTTGCCGGATGGTGTGCATACGCTCGGCGCGGCCGGTAAGAATTTTATGCGGGTAAGCCTGATGGCCTACATCCCAGATAACGCGGTCGAACGGCGTGTTATACACATAATGCAACGCCACTGTCAGCTCGACTGTACCCAAGCCCGAGGCAAAATGGCCGCTGCTCTGGCTTACGCTGCGTAATAGGTAACTACGCAGCTCGTCACTGAGCGCGGGCAGTTGCTCCTGCGACAGCTGTCTTAGCTGTTCGGGTAAATTAGCCTTGGCTAATAACGGGTAATCGTTAAGATCTAACGCCATAATCCTTGCCTGTGTTAAAACCTGCGTTCGATAATGTACTGCGCAAAACTGCGTAATTCATCAGTGTTATACGGTAGTTTACTCAGGGCGTTCAATGCATCCTGATATAATTGCTGTGCTTTGGCTTTGGCCGGTTCAAGCCCAAGTAAGGCGGGGTAAGTCGCTTTGTTGGCTTTACTGTCAGAGCCTTGTGGCTTACCCAGTGTTTGGGTGTCACTTTCAATGTCGAGAATATCATCCTGCACCTGAAATGCCAGCCCCAGCGCACGGGCAAACTGCAGCAGGTGCTCTTTATCTGCGCTCTGCCGCTCAGGACTGCATAACCAGGCCAATTCTACGGCGTTTTCAATAAGGGCGCCGGTTTTCAGCCGGTGCATCTGTTCCAGCTGGTGCAGGCTGGTTTGCTGGTTAGTTTGTGCCAGATCAATCGCCTGACCGCCGCACATACCGGCATAACCGCCAGCGCGAGCCAGTGTTTGTATCATCTGCAGCACTGCAGGCGCGCCAACCTGCTGATACGGATGATGGCTCAGTATATCAAAGGCCAGCGCTTGCAGCGCATCTCCTGCCAGAATGGCAGTAGCCTCATCAAAAGCTTTGTGACAGGTTGGCTTACCGCGGCGCAGATCGTCATTATCCATCGCCGGTAAGTCATCATGAATAAGCGAGTAACTGTGCAAGGCTTCAAGCGCTGCGGCCGGGCCGTCCAAATCGGTTAAGCTGGCACCGAGCAGGGTACCACAGCTGTAAACTAAGAAAGGCCGTACCCGTTTACCACCCAATAACAAGCTGTACGACATGGCTGACAGTAGCCGCTCATCGGTGCGGGGGAGTTGGTTAATCACGCTTTGCAGGTGCTGTTCTACCCGCTGTTGGTAACGCGGCAAATTGGCTGGTAACACCTTAGTTTTCCTGCTCTGGTTCAAATGGCAGCAAGGTTTCCTGCTGTTGTTGCTGCATCAGGATCTGTACTTTTTGCTCGGCATGTTGCAGCAACTGCTGGCTGTGTCGGGCCAGGGTAATGCCACGTTCAAACTGTTGTAAGGACTGATCCAGTGACAGTTCCCCTTGTTCTAACTGCTGTACTATCTGTTCAAGCTCAGTCAGGCTTTGCTCAAACTGGCTTAAATCAGCTTTTTTCCTGCTCATACCACCCCCGACAAAAGTGTGCGCAAAGGTACCTTAGCAGGCTATTATGGTCAATCAGAAAGCGGATGTGAAAGGCTAAATTGATAATTTCCCGCAATTTATACTTAATCATTAACCGCTTTTGTCGATAAACAGCTATCGTCTAAGATAAACTGACGTCAGTAGTGAACACTGCAGTGTGGTAAATAAGGAGAATAACGTGGATTTGGCTACCCTGGTCGGTATGTTAGGTGCTATTGGTTTTGTTGTGATGGCAATGATTCTCGGCAGTAATGGTGCACCTGGCATGTTTGCTGACACAGTATCGGTGCTTATTGTGTTTGGCGGGTCTATTTTCGTGGTGATCTCAAAATTTACCCTTGGCCAGTTTTTTGGCTCAGGTAAAGCGGCCGCAAAAGCCTTTATGTTTAAAATTGAAGCGCCGGAAGAGCTGATTGAAAAAGCGGTACAGCTGGCTGACTCGGCCCGCAAAGGCGGCTTTTTAGCCCTGGAAGAAGCCGACATTCCCAATGCCTTTATGCAAAAAGGCGTCAATATGCTGGTAGATGGCCACGATGCTGATGTGGTGCGGGCGACGCTGTTAAAAGACATTAGCCTGACCGAAAAACGCCATGAAAATGCCATTGCCATTTTTAAAAGCTTAGGTGACGTTGCTCCGGCAATGGGTATGATAGGTACGCTGATTGGTTTGGTGGCAATGCTATCCAATATGGATGACCCCAAAGCTATCGGCCCTGCAATGGCGGTGGCACTACTTACCACCTTGTACGGTGCTTTTATTGCCAACATTATTGCCATCCCGCTGGCCGATAAGCTGGCCATTCGCAATCAGCAGGAAAAGACTAATAACCAACTTATTTTAGACGCTATTTTGGGTATTCAGGACGGCCAGAACCCGAAAGTTATTGAAGGCATATTGCGCAATTATCTGGCGCAAGGTAAGCGTGAACCGGCTGCAGCGGAGTAAACCATGAGCGATGATGCACAAGAGTGTAAATGCCCGCCACCGGGCTTACCACAATATATGGGCACCTTTGCTGATTTAATGGCGCTGCTGATGTGCTTTTTCGTACTGCTGTTAGCGTTTTCCGAAATGGATGTACTGAAATTTAAGCAAATTGCCGGCTCGATGAAGTTTGCCTTTGGTGTGCAAAATAAAATTGAGGTGGAAGATATCCCCAAAGGCACCAGCGTAATTGCGATGGAGTTTCGTCCCGGCCGGCCGGACCCCACACCTATTGAAACGCTGCAGCAGCAAACCATTGAAATTACCCAGCAAGTAATAGAGTTTCAGGCCGGTGAAGAGGACTCGGCCGGTGGCCGTCAGGAGCAGCGCGAAGATTTAAGCGGTGGCCAGTCGGTGAGTAATGCCGAAGAAATTATGGACGGTGAGTCGGCGGCGGCCGAAGCGCAGGCGCAAGCTCAGCAAGAGCAAACCAATGAAATGGTGAAGAAGCTGGCAGAGCAGCTGGAAAAGCAAATCGTCGATGGTGCTATAGAGCTGGAATCGTTAGGCCAGCAAATTATTATCCGCATCCGCGAAAATGGCTCTTTCCCTTCGGGCTCGTCATTTTTGCAGCCGCGCTTTAAACCCATTATCCAGCGCATTGGCACCTTGTTAAACGAGGTACCGGGCGAAATAACGGTTACCGGGCATACTGATGATATTCAGGTATCGGATGAGCTGCACAGTAATAACTGGGATCTGTCGGCGAAACGGGCGGTGTCGGTCGCCACTGAAATGATTAAAGCGCCGGGCTTTGATCGCACCCGGCTGGTGGTAGCAGGGCATGCCGATACCAAGCCTTTGGTGCCGAATGACTCTGAGCTTAACCGCCGCCGCAACCGGCGGGTGGAAATCTCCATTATGCAGGGTAAAGCCAAAGAGTCTGAGCCCATTAGCCTGGAAGGGCCGGCACAGCCGTAACCTAAAAACAGCACTGGCGCAGAAGAAGGTGGTAGGGCCAAATTAGGTCTTGGGCTAAAGTTCCGCTATAATCTGCGCCACTTTTTTTCCTGCTACCTTGTGCTGTCGCCCCATGATTGAATTTTTAATAAAACTTCACCCTGAAATCGCCATTAAAAGTAAGTCGGTGCGTAAGCGTCAGACACTGCTGCTTGAGCGTAACCTGAAAACCATTTTACTGCAGGTGCACCAGCAGATAGAGGTGAACAACAATTTTGATCACCTGACGGTGCGCTGCGACAGCGATGATGCTGCGGTGCGGCAAAGGCTGATCGAACGCTTAAGCTGTATTCCGGGCATTGTTAATTTCGCTGAAATGCAATCCAGTCAATTCAGCTCACTGCACGATATTTTTGAGCAGGTGCTGGCGGTTTATGGCCCCAAGCTTGCTAACAAAAGCTTTAGTGTACGGGTGCGGCGCAGCGGTAACCACGATTTTACCTCCATTGAAGCTGAGCGCTATATTGGCGGTGGCTTAAACCAGCATATCGCCAGTGCCCGGGTGCAGCTGAAACAGCCGGATACGGTAGTGGCGCTGGAGATCAAAAAAGATTTGCTGATCATGGTGCGCCAGATGCATCAGGGCATGGGCGGCTTTCCGCTGCCGTCACAGTCAGATGTGTTATCGCTAATCTCAGGCGGCTATGACTCGGCAGTGGCCAGTTACCTGATGATCCGCAAGGGGCTGCGCACCCATTATTTGTTTTTTAATTTAGGCGGCGCGGCCCACGAAGCCGGCGTGCGTGAGATGGCGTTTTATATCTGGCAAAAATACAGCCTGTCGCACCGGGTTAAGTTTGTCAGTGTTAACTTTGCGCCGGTAGTAGAGCAGATCCTGGAAAACATCGACAACGGCCTGATGGGCGTGGTGCTAAAGCGCATGATGATGCGCGCCGCCAGCCAGGTCGCCGACCGCCTGGGCATTAAAGCCTTGGTGACCGGTGAGAGCATCGGCCAGGTGTCCAGCCAGACCATTACCAATTTAAATGTGATTGACCGGGTAACCGACACGCTGATTTTACGGCCGCTGATCTACCAGGATAAGCAGGAAATTATTGATATGGCGCGTAAGATTGGCGCCGATGATATTGCCAAGAGCATGCCGGAATACTGCGGGGTGATCTCTAATAAACCCACTGTCAACGCGGTATTAACGGCGGTAGAAGCCAGCGAACAACAGTTTGACTTTACTGTGCTGCAGCAGGTGGTGGAAGACGCCAAAGTGCTGGATATCCGCACCGTGGAGTATCAGGCCGAGCAACAAGCGCATGTGGTGACCGAGCTGGCGCAACTACCCGCTGATGCGGTGGTGCTGGATATTCGCAGCCCGGAAGAAACCGAGCTTAAACCGTTGACGGTGGCCGGCCATAGCGTAATTGAGCTGCCGTTTTTCCGTCTGGCCTCCCAATTTAGCAGCCTGGATCAGAGCCGGCAGTATTACTGCTATTGTGAGCGCGGCGTAATGAGCCGGCTGCAGGCGGTGGTGCTGCAGGAGCAGGGCTTTAACAATGTGGCAGTATACCGGCCTTAATGCTGGCTGGTTAACTGCAGGCGCTGCTCAAGCGCAGTACTTGAGCGAGCATGTTATTGTTGTGCGGTACTGCTATGCCAAAGCGTGCCGCTTGTTGTACCACGTAGCCGTTGATTGCCTCTATCTCAGTGCGGCGTTTATTGGCAATGTCCTGCTGCATTGACGAAAAATTTTCTGCTGTAGCAGCAATAACCTGCAGTACTTTTTGCTGCAGGCTGTCGTCCATTACCACACCGCACGCCGCAGCCACTTGCTGCACCTCTGTTATCGCCGCCGTTAATAAAGGCTCAAATTGCGCTTGTAACAGCGCGCCATTACGACAGTTATAAATGGCCGTCAGCGGATTTATCGCGGCGTTTATCGCCAGTTTTTGCCATAAAAACGGCGTGATATCGTCAACCAGCGTAACCGGCCCCAGCGCGGTCTCCATCGCCGGCAATACCGCTGGCGTATAAGCCTTAGCGGCGACATTTAATGCCGATAGTACACTCTGGCCCTGACCGGTATGTAATAGGCTATGCTGCTGTTTTAATGCGCCATGGGTCGTGGTTAAAAACCACAGGCCCTGGCTGGGAGCCAATAACGGTAAAATGTGCTCCAGCGTGCCCATGCCATTGTGGCTGAGCACCAGCTGGGCATTGGAGGTTAAATGCGGCAGCAGGCTTTGCACAGCGTCGATAACGGCATAGCTTTTTACCGGAATGAGCACCGCAGTAAAGGGCGGTGTGGCTGCGGGGAAGTGTAACTGACTACCGGCAAAATCAATGGTATGGCTACGGGGCTGCTTTAAATGCAGGCTAACGGCATAACCGGCCTGCTTCAGGCGGCAAGCGGCCAGCGAGCCTATAGCGCCGCTGCCGACGACGGTCCAGCTTAACGGGCGCTGCGCGGGCGAACTTGGTGCCACAGGGCCCGTACCAGATAAAAACTGACCACGCCGCCAACATCAGCCAGCAGATCCCACCAGTCGCCACTGCGGCGGGTAAAATAATGCTGCGCCAGTTCGATAGCGCCGCCATAGGCACCCAGTAATAAAAAGGCGTTCAGCGCTTTGAGTTTAAAGCCTTTCCATAACAGCGCTGACAAGACGGCAAAGATGCCAAAATGTGCCACTTTATCTAAATGAGCAATACCGCCGCCAATTCTATGGCCGCTTAGCTCGGCTAAAAACCCCGCCGTTGCCAGCAAAAAGCACAACAGACAAACAATGCGGTAAAAACCTTGTGACACAGCATTCCCCCGAAACAGAAGTCGCTCGGATTGTACCAGCTTTCTGGTTATAATCACCAGCAGACAGAATGGCTTAAGCACAGGAGACTTGTCATGCCTTCATTCGATATTGTTTCAGAAATTGATATGAATCAGGCGAAGAACGCCGTAGAGAACGCTAAACGGGAGCTGGAGACCCGCTTTGATTTTCGTGGCGTTAACGCCAAAATTGAGCTGAACAAAGAGCAAATTGAGCTGACCGCTGAAGCGGATCAGCAAGTGATGCAGTTGTTTGATATTTTCGCTACTAAAGCCAGCAAGCTGCAACTGGATGTCAGCAGTTTTAAGATTGAGAAAGAAGAGCGCCACGGCAAATTTATCACCCGCCATGTCAGCATTAAGCAGGGTATTGACAAAGAGATGGCGAAAAAAATCGTGAAGCTGGTAAAGGACAGCAATATTAAGGTGCAGGTGGCGATTCAGGGGGAAGAGCTTAGGGTAACGGGCAAAAAGCGTGATGATTTGCAGGCTGTTATGCAATTAGTGCGTACCAGCGATCTGGGCCAGCCGTTTCAGTTTAAAAACTTCCGCGACTAAACTTTTTAGCTATTCAGTTGTTCGGCCATCCAGATGTCTGTTGACATTTAATCTTGATGGCGTAAACTGCACGCGGCTTCGACAGGAAGCCGCTTTTTTTGGTGCTGCAAACCACTGCAGGTAAACGGGAATCTGGTGTAAAACCAGAGCTGCCCCCGCAACGGTAAACAACTGATCTGAACCCAAAGCCACTGTCACAAGATGGGAAGGCGGGTGCAGGCGCAAGCAGGTTGTCAGCCCGGAGACCGGCCAGAAAAATTCCTTAACTTATCCGATGTGCGGTGGGCACATTGTTGGAGCTGACATGTTTAAACCTGCTTTGGCGGCCGTGCTGGTCGCATCCTGTTGTTCGGCTAAGGCTGACAATATCGAACATATTAGTATTTACGCCAACCGCACTGCCACACCAGCGCAAGATGTGCTGGCCAGTGTCACTGTGCTGGAGCGTGATGAGATTGTCGCCCGCCAGGCCACCGACTTGCCGGCCTTATTAGCGCAGCTGCCTGGTATAAATTTGTCGCGCGATGGTGGGCGCGGCCAAAGTAGTGGGGTCTATATCCGCGGCGGCAATACCGGCCATACGCTGGTGCTGGTAGATGGTGTCCGCACCGGCTCTGCTACCCTGGGCTATAAATCACTGGCTATGTTGCCACTGGAGCTGATTGAGCGCATAGAGGTAATACGCGGGCCGCGCGCGGCCTGGTATGGCTCAGATGCACTCGCTGGCGTTATTGCTATCAGTACCCGCCGTGCCCAAGCGGTAGAGCTAAACGCCAATGTGGGCAGTTACGGCCAGGCCGGCACTGACCTGAGCCTTAGTCATCAGAGCGGGTCTTTGCAGCTGCACGCAACAGCCGGCATCAGCCGCGCCGATGGCTTTAATGTGCGTGACGATCTGGACAGCGATAATGACGGTTATCGGCAGCAATTTGTCAAATTAGCCGCCGATTACGACACCACGCTTGGTCTGTTCAGCGCCCAGGCCGATGTTAACTCGGGCACTTATCAGTTTGATAACGCCTGGAGCAGTGAAGATGAGGCCGACACCTTAAGTCGCGCCTATTTTATCGGCTGGCAACAACAGCTTGGCGGCTGGCAGCATCAGACCCGCTTAAGCCGTAATCTGGACCGCGAAGTGACCTTTGGCCCAGAGTCGCGCAGCCCGTTTAACACCGTGCGTGACGAGTTTAGTTATCAGGCAGCTACTGATCTGACGGAGACATTAAGCTGGTTAGGCGGAGTAAACTGGTATCAGGAGCAGGTGAGTAAAGCCGCACCTGACTTTGAGCAAACCAGCCGCATTAACCGCGCGGCGTTTACCGCCCTGCAGTATCAGCAGGCCGCCTGGCAGTTGGAAGGGACAGTGCGCCGTGATCTTATTAACCAGTATGGTGCAAACAATACCTGGCAGTTGGCGGCGGCATACCAGCTAAGCGAACACTGGCAGGCCAGATTAAGCCGTGGCGCCGCTTTTAAAGCGCCAAGCTTTAATGAACTGTACTTTCCCGGCTTTGCCAATCCGGATTTGAAACCGCAGGAGTCGATATCTGATGAGCTGGCACTGGTGTATCAGGGCGACCATCTTCATATGCAAGTTGCCTGGTTTGATCGCGACATTACCAACCTTATTCAGGGGGTAGAGCAGGCCGAAAACGTGTTGCTGGCCAGCATCAAAGGGCTGGAGCTGAGTATAAAGCAGCGCTGGCAGCAGCTCGGCAGCGATTTTAACTACACCTGGCTGGACAGTGAAAACCACAGCACTGGTTTACAGCTGGAGCGCCGGCCAGAGCACAGCATTAATTGGCGTGGCAGTTATCAGCGCGATAACTTGTCAGTGTTTGTCAGTGCCGACTATCAAAGCAGTACCTATCAGGGCGCCTTTGCGCCGGTAGCCAACCTGGGCGGTTTCACCTTGTGGGGGCTGGGCGGCAGTTATCAACTGAATGACCAACTGAGTGTCAGGGCAAAGCTGGATAATCTGCTGGATAAAGACTACCAAACCAGTGCCGGTTACACTACGGCCGGCATTAATTTTGCGATAAGTCTCAGTTACAGCCCGCGCTGATTAGGGCTGCTTAGAAGACGGCGCTTGTACCGTCGGTTCTGCGGTTTGCAGGTACTGAAAATAACGCTCTGGCTTGCGGTGTTGTTTCAGTGCCTGCCATAACTGCCGGGCAACCACGGCATGCTGTTGATAAAAGGCGGTGCTAAACACCAGATAGCCAGTGGTATGATACAGCGGCGGTTGCACCACCTGCAGCTGTGCACTGAAAGCCGATGGCAGTGGGAGCTTATCTACCTCGCACAGGCTGGTGGTGGCATCAACTCTGCCCTGTTTCACCAGGGCAAATGCCTGTTGCTGTGATTGCACTTCAACTACGGTAACACCGGCAGGGTAGTCCGGTGTGGCATATCCCAGTGGCCTGGCAACAGTAACGCCTTGGGTCAGGCGTTGCATTACAGCGTCTCCCGGGCGTTGCACTAAGCAGGTGGCATGGCGGCTTAGTGCCAGCTCGGTATCGGGCTGGTTGTCGTCTGTCATCGGATACACAGCAAAACCTGCCCGGGCCGGGGTATAAGTAGATACCAGAGCATCAATTTTATTTTGTTGTAGTAGCTGTAGGCAGCGCAGCCAGGGTTTACGCTGCAGCTGTAATGTTAAGCTGCTGATGTCGCCAACAGCAGCCTGAATATGCTCTATGGTTACCCCTGGCGGGCTGGCAATCTGTTCGCCCTGGCCGGCGTAATAAGGCAGTAATTGCTTATCTTCATAGCAAAACTGCAACGTCAGCGCTTGCGCTTCACTTGCGCCACTATTTATGACCAATAGCAAATACAGTGCGGATAAGGCTCTCATGGTTTTAACCAGTTTTGGTATTGCTGCCTGAATTTGGCCAGCTTGGGCGCAATAATCACCTGACAATAACCTTGCTGCGGGTGGTGTAGGAAATAGCCCTGATGATACTGCTCGGCCACAAAAAAGGTGGTGGCCGGGCTAAGCTCGGTAACAATGTCAGCATCAAATATCTGCTCAGCGCTAAGTTTAGCCATCAGCTGCTGCGCCACCTGCTGCTGCATAGCATCGTGATAAAAAATCACCGAGCGATACTGGCTGCCGACATCATTACCCTGCCGGTTCAGCTGCGTTGGGTCGTGCAGGCTGAAAAACACCAGACACAGCTGCTCAAAGCTGATGTGATTATCATCAAACTGCACCTGCACCACTTCGGCGTGGCCGGTATCGCCATCGCAGACCCGGCGATAGTTAGCGTCTTGGGCGTTGCCACCCATATAACCACTTAGCGCCTGGCTTACGCCGTTAAGGTGGTTCATCGCTGCTTCAAGGCACCAAAAGCAACCTGCGCCAAAGGTGGCGGTGTGTATTGTCATCTGTGTTCCTCGGTTAAGGGGTTCAGGCTATTACGCAAGCAGATGCTGAACCGATCGTTTTATCAATGATCGTATAAGTTGTGGCTGGCGTACAAGCTGCGTAGTAAAAAAATGACAGGAAAGTATTTTGACGATAGCCATTATTGGTGCCGGCATAGCCGGCGCTGCCTGTGCCCAGCGTTTGCAACAACAGGGGCAGCATGTTGTAGTATTTGACAAAGGCCGTGCTGTTGGCGGGCGTATGAGCAGCAAGCGCACCAGCGCCGGTTACCTGGATCTGGGGGCTCAGTATTTTACTGCCCGCACGCCGGCGTTTAGCTCACAATGCCAACGCTGGTTAGCCCAGCAGGTGATTGAGCGCTGGCACGGCGCTTTGGGCTTAATTGAACAGGGTATGCTGGGTGCGTCACCCGATGCGACTGAGCGCTATATTGGTATACCTTCCATGCAAAAGCCGGTGCAGCAGTTACTGGCCGATATCAGCGTGCAACATGCAGAGGTAAGTGCTGTTCATTTTGAGCAAGGCTGCTGGCAGCTGTATGCCGGCGCTGATTTGCTGGGGCAGTTTCAGCAGCTGGTGCTGGCCGTGCCACAGCAGCAGGCAGCAAGGCTGTTGCAACAGGTTATAGAGTCGCAATGGCAGTTAAAAAGCCTGTTCGCCCAGATAGCATTATTACCCTGCTGGGCCGTTAATATTGAACTGGCTGAATCTGACAGCCTGCCGGTGCAGTTTGACGGCATTTTTGTTAAACAGGATGCGCAAATCAGCTGGTTGGCGCGTCAGGGCAGTAAAACCGGCCGTGCCGGCCCGCAGCACTGGCTGGTACACTTTACCCCGGCGTGGTCGGCTGAGCACCTTGAACTCAGTGCCGACGAGGTAGCGCAGCATGCGCTGGCGGCGCTGCAGCGTGTGTTTAACACCAGGGTTAAGGCTGTTGCCACGCTAAGCCATCGCTGGCGCTATGCACAGCAGGTAGCCGATTATCCGCTGCTGGGGGCCCTAAGGTTGCATGATGTTAAACTCGGCTTGTGTGGCGACTGGTTAAACGGTGGCCGGGTTGAGAATGCCTGGCTAAGCGGTAAACAACTGGCAGAGGAGCTGGCCCTGTGAGCGCATCGGTATTGATCATCGGTGGCAGCAGTGGCATTGGTCTGGCGCTGGCGCAGCATTATGCTGCTGAGGATGCCAGCGTGACGGTAATCAGCCGTCAGGCTAAGCCGGCACAGCTGCCATATCATTGGTATCAGGACAGCTTAAATAACGAAGCTGATTCAGAGCATGCCGTTAAGCAAGCCTTAGCGCAGCAGCCGGACACTATTTTTATTTGTAACGGCGTGCTGCATGATGATAGCGCTATGCCGGAAAAAACCATCCGCCAGCTTGACTGCACCGTGCTGATGCAGCGTTTGCAGGCTAATGTCGCGGTGCCGGCGTTATACCTAAAGTTACTCTTTGCTTACCTGTGTAAACGCCCAGCGGTTAAACTGCTGGTGCTCAGTGCCAAAGTGGGCAGTATTACCGATAATGCGCTCGGTGGCTGGTACAGCTATCGCGTCAGTAAAGCCGCACTGAATATGCTGGTGAAAAACTGCAGTATTGAAGTGAGCCGGTTAAATAAAACAGCAACACTGGTAAGTCTGCACCCCGGCACCACTGATACGCCGTTGTCAGCGCCGTTTCAGGCTAACCTGCCAGCGGGGCAGCTGCAAAGCACCACTCAAACCGCACAGCGGCTGGCTGCTGTGGCCGCTGCGTTACAGCCGTTACAAACGGGGGCCTTGCTTAACTGGGATGGTACTGTGTTGCCGTTTTAGCATAGATCCGCTGGTGATAATAATGATAAAGGCGCCTTCAGCGCCTTTATCATTTTAGCCAGCTTATTTTACTCTGCTTATGTTAGCTGGGGTGTACCTCGTCAGCAGCATGTTCATCCGGCGCTTCACGCTCTAACTGATGCAGTTTTTGCTCCAGCCGTTTTGGTGAGCCAGTGTTACGTGCTATCACCATATAGGTGACTGGTACTACGTAGATTGTCATCAGGGTAGCCAGCGCCACACCGGAGAAAATCACCATACCTATTACCATCCGGCTTTCAGAGCCCGGGCCTGAGGCAATAATCAGCGGTATACTGCTCATGGCAGTAGTAAAAGCGGTCATCACAATAGGGCGCAGGCGCTGGGTGGCGGCCTGTTTTACTGCGGCGGCAAATTCGACACCGGCATCACGCAGCTGGTTGGCGAATTCAACAATCAGAATACCGTTTTTTGCCACCAGACCAATCAGCATCACCAGGCCTATCTGGCTATAGATATTCAGTGTCATACCGGTAAAGTGCAAGCCGGATAGGGCACCAACCAGACCCAGCGGTACGGTGATCAGGATCACCAGCGGGTGAACAAAGCTTTCAAACTGGGCTGCCAGCACCAGATAGGTGATCACCAGCGCCAGAATAAATACCATCAGAGTGGAGCTACCGCTCTCCTGAAACAGCAGCGACTGGCCTTTATAATCGATACCCACCGTGTCCTGTATTTCGGTTTGCACGATGTTTTCCAGATACTCCAGCGCTTCGCCCAGGCTGTACCCCGGTGCCATGCTGGCAGTCAGTGTAATAGCGCGCATACGGTTGTAGCGGTTTAAGCTTGACGAGGTCGCCTCCTCTCGCAGGGTAACCAGGTTATCCAGCGGGATCAAATCGCCCGAGGTCTCAGAGCGGATATACACATTGGTAATCTTGCCAGGAGCGCGGAAATCATCATCTAAACCTTCAATAATCACGTCGTACTCTTTGCCACGGTCGAGGAAAGTCGTCACGCGCCGGCCCCCCAGCATGGCCTCCAGTGCACGGCCAATAGCGCCGACTGAAATGCCCAGATCGCCGGCCCGCTCGGTGTTAATGTCTACCAGCACCTGGGGCACGGTTTCTTTGTAATCGTGATCCAGCATCAGAATATTCGGGTTCTCTGAGGCTTTACTGATCACGATATCGCGCCAGCGTGCCAGCTCTTCATAGGTATTACCCTGCAGCACAAACTGGATGGGCCGGCCGCCACCACCGCCGCCACCCAGGCCGCTGCGCATAAAGGTAAAGGCGCGTACATCGGGGATCTGGTTAAGCTTTTGGCCCACTTCTGTCATCAGCTCTTCAGTACGGCGCTTGCCGTTGTGCCAGTTTTCACTGCCGACAATAGCAATACCGCCACTGTTACCCCAGCCAGGCACCCGCACCAGTAGCCGATTAAACTCACCATTGTGGTAATAAGGCATTAACACATCTTCAATCAGCCGCATATTACGGCTGTTGCTGGCATAACTGGCGCCCTCAGCCGGGCTCATCATAACAAAGAAGGTACCACGGTCTTCTGTCGGCGCCAGCTCAGAGGGCAGTATTTTCACCAGCAGATAACTGGCAACAAAACACAGTGCAACGACTATCATCACCGGCCAGCGGGTGGCACACACCACATCCAGTTGGCGGCGGTAAGCCGCTTCCAGTTTGTGAAAGGCGGCATGCAGCCACAGACCCAGCTTGCTTTCGCGCTTTTGGTGGGTAAGTAATTTACTGCATAACATGGGGGATAGAGTAAGCGCAGTGACACTGGAAAATGCTACAGCGGCGGCTATGGCCAGCGCAAATTCAGTAAACAGCTTACCCAGCTGGCCTTGCATAAACACCAGCGGCACAAAGACTGAAATCAGTACCAGCGTAGTGGCGACTACCGCAAAGCCGACCTCGCGTGCGCCACGGTAAGACGCCACCAGCGGATGTTCACCCAGTTCAATACGGCGGTAGATATTTTCCAGCACAACAATAGAGTCGTCTACCACCAGGCCGATAGCCAGTACCATGGCCAGCAAAGTGAGCAGGTTTACCGAGAAATCCAGCGCAAATAGCACAGTAACGGCAGCAACCAGGGCAACAGGCACAGTAATGGCCGGAATAAAGGTGGCGCGGATATTGCCCAAAAACAAAAAGATCACCACCACTACCAGCGCCATAGCAATGGCCAGTGTGTTGTAAACTTCTTTGATAGACTCGGCGATAAACAGCGACGAGTCATAGCCTGGCTCTATGGTGGTGCCAGCCGGCAGGTTCTGTTTAATCCGCTCCATTTCAGCGCGGGCGGCTTTTACCACTTCCAGCGTGTTGGCTTTTGACTGCTTGATAATACCGATCCCCAGCAGGTTTTTGCCATCGCCCCTAAACTCGCTCTCTTCGTTTTCAGCCGTTAGCAACACCTCGGCCACTTCC
>NZ_BAFK01000031.1 GCF_000296695.1 Rheinheimera nanhaiensis E407-8 | reverse complement strand
CGCTTAGTTTAATGAAATGACACAGAATTTTGAACACTACCGCGATGTTTTTTGCCTTGACTCTTTAACCTTAACCATTCGCCAACTTTACTTCTTAGCTGATATTCCACCTTGATAGGTATACACCAGACTGGCACCCAGGGCAAGATCACGAACATTTAGTACGCACTTTAGCATAACTGATTGACCCCGATCTTCAGCTGTGATCAGATACTGGCTTTTACGCGGAGCCAGTTTATGAACATCGATATTTTTGCAGAGCACTTTTCAGAATTAGAAGACCCAAGGCAAGCTGCTAAGGTCGTTTACCCCTTGTTTGACGTAGTGTTTTTAACGCTTTGCGCAGTCATTGCTGGCTGTGAGGGCTGGGAAGATATTGAAGATTTCGGCGAAAACCGCTTTGACTGGCTGCAAGAACATGGCTTTTTTAAACTGGGTTTGCCGGTACACGACACCATCGCGCGGGTGATGTCACTGCTGGACAGCGAGGCCTTACAGCGTTGCTTCGCCAGTTGGATGCAGGCTTGTACAGAGCTTACTGATGGTCTGGTGGTAGCTATCGACGGCAAAACGCTTCGCGGCTCCTACAACCGGGAAGACCGCTGCTCTTCTATTCATATGGTTAGCGCCTTTGCCAGCGCCAATGGTGTGGTAATGGGCCAGGTTAAAACGGACGAGAAGAGCAACGAAATTACGGCGATACCTCAGCTACTTAACTTGCTGGAGCTTAAAGGATGCCTGGTCAGTTTGGATGCAATGGGATGCCAGAAAGAGATAGCGCAGCAGATAGTAGATAAAAAAGCTGATTACCTGCTGACGGTTAAAGGCAACCAAGGTCAACTGCACGATGCAGTGACACAAGTCTTTGCGGGTAAAGTGCACAAAGACAGTGCAGCGCAGTCACTGGAAAAGAACCCTGGGCGCTTGGAGTACCGAGAATTCCAGGTATGTGATGCCAGTGAATTACCGGAAAAACTCAAAGCTGCGTGGCCAGCGCTGACAACCCTTGGCATGGCAACGACTTACCGGGTGGAAAAGCACAAGCGTGCGGTGTTAGAGCAACGTTATTTTATCAGCTCAGCCGACCTTAACGCAGAAAGGCTGTCCCAGGCAGTACGCGAGCATTGGTGTATTGAAAACCAACTGCACTGGGTGCTGGATGTGAGCTTAAGTGAGGATGCGTGCCAGATATACCGTGGTAATGCAGCAGCCAATCTTGCCACGATGCGACACTTCGGCTTGAATATGTTACGCGCTGAGAAGCGGAAAATGAGTATCAGAAGAAAGCAGCGTCAGGCATTGATGAATGAGGCTTATCTTGATGCGGTGTTGGAAGCTGGCATGAGTGTGGTGATTAAATGACCACTCGTAATCTCACCCTGACCTATTTGTGCTTTTGGTGCTTTATTGGTTTATACCACAGAGCTCCGGCAGGGGCAGACAAGTCTGCCCCATTTAGTTTGGCAATATTATGCTTTCAGCGAGCGGGTGCGCCATAGGTAATACACGACGGGTAATACCAACAACGTTAAAATCACAGCACTCACCATTCCGCCCACCATAGGCGCCGCAATCCGGCTAACAACTTCCGCACCTGTTCCGGAACTGAACATAATGGGCAGCAATCCAGCGATAGTGGAGACCGTAGTCATCATTACGGGTCTTACACGAAGTCCCGCGCCCTGTGTCACAGCTTCGAGCAAATCTTCTTTTAATGGTTGCACTCCACGCTCACGACAGGTATCTATCAATTGGTGATATGCTTGGTTAAGATAAGTTAACATGATGATACCTATTTCCACCGTAACCCCCGCCAGTGCAATAAAACCAACCGCAACCGCGACAGAAAAATTATAGCCAAGCAGGTACATCAGCCAGATTGAACCAATTACCGCCAGTGGTAGTGTTCCCAGAATAATGGCTATTTCAGTGAAGTTACGAAAATTCATGTATAACAGAATGATAATGATGGCAAGCGTCAAAGGAACCACATAGGCCAGTTTCTCTTTGGCGCGCAGCATGTATTCGTACTGACCGGACCAGGCCACCGAGTAACCGGCCGGTAAATCCAACTGCTGCTCGACCGTTGCCATGGCCGCTTGTACATAGCTGCCCACGTCCACCCCATCGATATCTACAAAGGTCCAGCCATTCAGCCTGGCGTTCTCGCTCTTGATCGCTGGCGGGCCGTCCTCCACATAGACATTGGCCACATCGGCGAGCGCAATGCGTTGGCCGCTGGGCGTAACGATGGGCAGCAGCGCCAACTGTTCTGGCGAGTCTCGATAGTCCTGTGGGTAGCGCAGATTGATCGGATAACGCTCCAGCCCCTCAATGGTCTGCGCCACATTCATTCCCCCAATGGCCGTGGCTATTACCTGCTGCACATCAGCAATATTGAGGCCATAGCGCGCCGCCTGTGCACGCTGAATATCCACCTTGATGTAACGCCCACCGGCCACCCTTTCGGAATACACCGAGGCTGTGCCGGGTACATCCTTGAGGATCTGCTCTAGTCGCTGACCAATCTTCTGAATTTCTCGCAGATCCTCGCCCGCCACCTTGATGCCTACCGGCGTCTTGATACCGGTGGCCAGCATGTCGATGCGAGTCTTGATCGGCATCACCCAAGCGTTGGTCAGACCGGGGAATTTCACTAGCGCATCCAGCTCCTTCTTGAGCTTCTCCGTGGTCATGCCCTCGCGCCATTCATCTTTGGGTTTGAGCTGAATAAAGGTCTCGATCATGGTCAGCGGAGCGGGATCCGTGGCTGTCTCGGCACGGCCGATTTTGCCAAACACGGTTTTTACCTCAGGCACTGTCGCGATCAGCTTGTCGGTCTGCTGCAACAATTCCCTGGCTTTGCCTATCGAGATCCCCGGATAAGTGGTCGGCATATACATCAGATCACCTTCATCCAGATCGGGGATGAATTCACTACCAATCTTGTTAACCGGCCAGATCCCAACGAGGAA
Source organism: Rheinheimera nanhaiensis E407-8 (assembly GCF_000296695.1). Taxonomy (GTDB): domain Bacteria; phylum Pseudomonadota; class Gammaproteobacteria; order Enterobacterales; family Alteromonadaceae; genus Alishewanella; species Alishewanella nanhaiensis. The sequence continues at coordinate 30,997 of NZ_BAFK01000031.1, read as the reverse complement.
AATCACAACCGCAATGGCAAGTGTGATTTTCGGAAAACGCAATACGGTTTTCAGCAGGGGCATGTACCCGGCAATCAGTAATCGATTAACGGGATTCTTGTTTTCCGCTACCACCTTGCCTCTGATGAAATATCCCATCAAAACCGGCACCACTGTGATAGCAAGCGCCGCACTGGCTGCCATGGCATAGGTTTTGGTAAAGGCCAACGGGCTGAACATCCGGCCCTCCTGGGCTTCCAGGGTGAATACTGGTACAAAGCTCACAGTGATAATAAGCAAACTGAAAAACAGCGCCGGACCGACTTCACTGGCTGACGCCGCCACGATTTTCCAACGGTTCTCTGGCGTCAAGGGCGTACGTTCCATATGCTTATGCATGTTTTCGATCATGACAATCGCGCCATCAATCATGGCGCCTATCGCAATCGCTATACCGCCTAATGACATGATATTGGCATTAAGGCCTTGCCAATACATCACGATAAAAGCCGTAAGAATACCTAGTGGCAGACTGATGACCGCCACCAGTGAGGACCTGACATGAAACAGGAAAATGACACAGATCAACGCCACAAGAGCGAGTTCTTCGACCACACTTTTCCACAAACTGTCAATGGCGCGAGATATCAGCCCTGAACGATCATAAACGGTTACGATCTCCACGCCCTCGGGCAAACCCGCCTTGAGTTTTTCCAGCTTGGCCTTGACCCCATCAATGGTTTTCTGGGCGTTCTCACCGAAACGCATCACCACAATACCGCCCACCACTTCACCTTCGCCGTTCAACTCGGCGATGCCACGGCGCATTTGCGGCCCCAATTCGATATCCGCCACATCCTTGAGCAACAGCGGCGTACCGTTAACATCCAACCCTAACGGAATGTTGGCCAGATCATCGATACTCTGGACGTAACCGCTGGCGCGCACCATGTATTCGGCTTCGGCCATTTCCACCACCGAGGCGCCCACTTCCTGATTACCGCGCTGGATCGCCATCTGAATAAGGGACAGGGGAATACTGAAAGCACGCAGTTTTTCCGGGTTCACTTTCACTTGGTACTGCTTAACCATGCCGCCGAGCGCCGAGACTTCGGAAACACCCGGCACGGTTTGCAGCTCGTATTTCAGGAACCAGTCCTGCAGGCTGCGCAACTGACTGAGATCATGCTTGCCGGTACGGTCCACCAGGGCGTAGAGATAGGCCCAGCCAACTCCGGTAGCGTCCGGCCCCAGTTGCGGCCGAGCACTCGGAGGTAATGTGGGCGCGACCTGAGACAGATACTCCAGCACCCGGGAACGTGCCCAGTAGGCATCGGTATCCTCGTCGAAAATGACATACACAAAGGAATCGCCAAAAAAGGAATAACCGCGCACGGTAACCGCACCGGGTACCGACAACATGGCAGTAGTCAGTGGATACGTGACCTGGTCCTCCACCACCTGCGGCGCCTGCCCAGGAAAACTGGTCTTAATAATGACCTGTACATCGGACAGATCGGGAATGGCGTCCACCGGGGTGTTTTTCAGCGAATAGAGACCTATCCCCACCAGCATCAAAGTAGCCAGCAGCACGAAGAAACGGTTACCGACGGACCAACGGATTATCGATTCAATCATGATTGTGCTCCTTTTGATCGTGACCGCCGTGGTTCATGCCCTGGTGTTCGCTGTGCTCCGGCATCGACATATCACCGTGATCCATACCCTCGTGCTGACCGTGATCCATTCCTGCAGGCATGGCATCATTGCCTTGCTCATTGGGAATATGCACTTGGGTAATCTGGTATCCACCACTGTTGTTATTGGTGATCTGCACATGCAGGCGCATTCCCTGTTTGAGCGCATCCATGTCCACAGCCTCAGCGACGGTGAAATCCATGGTCATGGTGGGCCATTGCCAGTCCGGGATGGCCTCGTGCTCCAGGGTCACCATGCGGTGATCCGGCATCAGGCTGTCGATACGTGCGGCCACCCAGACTGAGCGGGAATCAGCGTCTGCTTCTACTTCTACATCAATTTGTTCGTCCGGCTGATCACGCTGGGCCATGCGCTTGAAGTCCGAGGTCTTGCTGGACTCCGAGTCGATCAGGAACTGCGCGGAGGTCACAATGCGTTCCCCTTCTTTGAGTCCCGACTGAATTTCCACCTGCCGTTCGCCCACACGCCCGACCTCAACGGCCACCGATTTGAATCTGCCATCACCCAGCGCCAACACCACGCGCGCCTGGCTGCCGGTACGGATCAGCGCTTCTCGCGGGATTAACAGTGCTTCAGCCCCCGCCTGGGTCTCAATGACCATCTGCGCGAACATGCCCGGCTTGAGGAAGTCGTCCGGGTTGTCGAAATGCACCCGGATTTGCGCGGTACGTGTCTTGGCATTCAAAGACGGATAGACATAGTCCACCTGGCCCAACCAATCCCGACCGGGCAGGTAATCGAGCCGCATCCGCACCTGGTCGCCGGTCTTGACCAGGCTTGCCTGTCGTTCGAACACCTCACCGATCACCCAGATATGTTCTAGCTGGCCGATACTCATCAGACTCAAGCCAGGCTTGACGAACATGCCCTCACGCACCGCGAGATTGTCCAGTACCCCGGACTGCGGCGCGGCAACGGTGATGGTCTGGCTGACCTTGCGGGTTTTACGCAGCCGGTCGATATCTGCCCGCGGCACCTGCAATGCCAATAACCGTTCCACGGCAGCGCCGATCAACACCGGATTGTCGCGTTTCAACGCCAACAACAATTCCTCCTGGGCGTTGACCAGGGTGGGTGAATAGAGGGTGTACAGGGGGTCGCCCTGTCTGACCGGATCCCCGGCGGCCTTGACATGGAGCTTCTCGATCCAGCCTTCCACGCGCGGGCTGATATGCACCAGCCGGTTCTCATCGTATTGCACGTAACCGACGGTTTTGACATCCAGATCCAGAGACCCGGACCCAACCGTGGCGGTGCGCACGCCGAGATTGTTGACGACCTCGGGCGATATCTTGACGGTGCCGGCTTCATCCTCTCCGGCGGATTTCTCGTACACAGGGATCAGATCCATGCCCATGGGCGATTTGCCAGGCTTGTCGCGCTTGTAGTTGGGATCCATGGGCGCCACCCAGTAAAGTGGCTTGCGTTCACCGCCGGTTGCTGTCATATCCCCCTCATCGGGGTTGCCGAGTAGCCAGACGCCGGATGCGCCGAGCAGCGCGCCGACGGCCGTGCCCAGCAAGGTTTTGGTGAATGTATTCATGTTGAACTCCTTTAAAACGGTTTCGCCGGCCGTGCATCGTCGAACGACGCCTCGGCGAGCAGGTAATTGATTTGGGCGATGGTCTTCTGCCGATCCACGGCAATGGCGAGCGCGTCGACCTTGGCATTCAATTCGGCAATGCGAGCACGCACGGCTTCGGCGAAGTCGCCGTCGTCGTTGTTGTAGGCGGTCAGCGAAGCTTCTGCCTGCTCAGCCATTTGCGGCAGCAGCTGATCGGCGTATAACGCCTGGCGTTCATCAAGACGCGCCAGTTGCACGCTCGCGGTTTCCAGTTCCGCCATCAGCCGACGACCAAGCAAGTGCTTTTCGGTTTTGATGGCCTCGGTTCGATTGACGGCGGCGCTGACTTCCTTGTCCTGCCGGTTACCGGTGAAAAGGGGCAGATCGAAGGTGACGCCAACGGAGAACAGATCGGCCCGGTCGCGTCCCATGGGATCGTTGTCGCGATAGCCGTATTGGGCGGTCAGGCCCCATTCGGGCTTGTATTTCTGTTTTGCCAGATCCACACCGGTTTGCGTGGCGTCGATACGCTGGTCCAGCGCTCGCAACGCGGGATGATGACGGATCCATTCGTAGCGCGTATGCTCGCTGGACTGCTTAATGGTCGGTACCGACAGTGGCCTGGAAAGAGACTGTGTCGGTAGTACCGGAGCCAGAGGGGCAGTGGCAGGCGCACCGATCCATTCGGTCAGACGCTTTTGTGCGGCTTGCTGTTGCTGCCTGAGCATCGTCAGTCTGTCTTCGAGACGAGTCAGCTCCAACTGCGCGCGAATTACGTCCTGCTGACGTGCCCTGCCCAGCGCCGAGGAGTAACCCGCTTTGGCGGCATCCACCAACTGCTCAAACAGTGCGCGATCCTGTTCGATCAGCCGGATACTCTCCTGCGCCTTGAAGACCTCCAGCCACAACTGGCTGACCGTAGCGCCTACCTTGGCCCGACGATCCAGCCTTAGTAAGGGATGCTGCTCGGCTAGCTGCTGCTTTTGTCGGCGGGTGAGCGACAGACTGTCACCCCGGGGAAACATTTGGCTGATCCCCACCGACAACTGAGTCATGCCTTCCTGATTGATGTCAAAAGAATCAACAGGGAAATTGCCGGCCATCAGGCTCATTCGGGGATCCGGCAAAGTCGCCGCGGCTATCGCTTCATCATTGAGAGCTTCCTGAGTGAACTGGCTTCCCGTAAGCCAGGGATCAGCATCTACGGCAAGTGCAACCGCCTGCTCCAACTTCAGTGGCTCAGGAAACGTCTGAGCATACCCAATAACATTGCTGACGCTTAGCGACAAAACGACAAAGAAAGTAACATTTGACAAGTTCATTAGTGCCTCCAAAACAATTTAACAAAAAGCAAACTAACCACTAACGAAGCGACATGCTCTCATTATTAGTGTTAGCAAAATACTTTGCAGTATGCCTTTCTCAAACGTATTAAAATCAAGTGATTTAGGTTATTGGCGGTCTTAATAGCGGAAAATAAGGTGATGGAGGAACTGCTTTATTATCAGCAAAATAAGTTGTGACCGACGTAAATTGCTGGGTGAGCATGCTTACTGGCGGCGGGGAAATTAGCGGAATACCACTAATCATGCAATTTGCATCAAGTTGGCAATCTGTACAACAACCTCGCTCAGACTGGTTGATTAAAAGGTTGTGAAGGATAGCCGAATGCTCTGATTCAGCTTGGTGTTGAGAGGTTGTAGTGGTGTGCACTATCTGCTCAGGAAACATAGTACACGAATCAAAGCCATTGGCTAACGCTTCCCTGGTAAGGAAAGTGATTAATATTAGCCAAAAAAACCATGAAGCTTTACGCAAAACGTTTCTCACTTATAATATGTTTGTACTAATATCAGCGTACCCAATTTCACAAAAGAATTGATATGCAAGCCTGTCCATTTTGTGTTGACGGCTTTATGTGGCGACTCAGGGCCCTATAGATGGCGTATCACCAAATTGATTTTGCCTACGCCGGCGTGATGTTTAAGATCACGCATCTTTAAATTTTAACGTTCAAGACATTATTTTTCGTTTAAATTGCTGTTTTAGCAGTAATGAATTACCAATTACTGATAATGAACTGGCGGTCATTGCCACGACCCCAATCATTGGGTGTAGTAAACCAATCGCAGCAATCGGGATAGCTGCAATGTTATAGGCACTGGCCCAAATCAGGTTTTGCACAATCTTATTAAAGGTCGCCTTTGATAGATGCATCGCATCAACCACGCCAGTTAGCTCGCCCCGCACCAGGGTTACATCGGCCGCTTCGATGGCGACATCAGCTCCTGCGCCAATAGCAATTCCGACATTTGCTTGTTTTAGCGCGGGGGCATCATTAATGCCATCACCCACCATCGCCACATAGTTGCCATATTTTTTTTGAAGTTCGCGCACCGCATCGACTTTGCCGGCGGGCAACACACCCGCCTGCACTTCATCGATACCAACCTCATTAGCCACAGCGCGAGCCGCACGCTCATTATCGCCAGTGATCATCACCACATGCAGGCCCAGCTCATGCATGCCACGAATGGCAGCAACTGACTCCTGTTTGATGGTATCGGCCACTGCGACAACACCGCAGGCTTTACCGTCAACCGCAACCAGCACAGCGGTGCGGCCACGCCCTTCCAGCTCATCTAATGCCTGATCCAGCGCTTGCAGGCCTGTGACGCCCTCTTCATCGAGCAATTTGCGGTTACCTATCAGCACGAACGCACCCGCAACCATGCCAGAAACGCCACGGGCACCGGTAGAGCGAAATTCAGTCACCTCGCCAGGTGTTACATTGCGCTCGCGTGCGCCCTCAACAATAGCCCGGGCAATGGGGTGCTCAGACGCATTTTCTACTGTCGCGGCCCATTGCAGCAATTGTTGTTCGGTCACGCCGTCAGCGGTTGTCAATTCAGTCAGTTTGGGTTCACCACGGGTAATAGTGCCGGTTTTATCCAGTACTATCACTTTAATGTCTTTAAAGGTTTGAATCGCTTCACCGGATCGGATCAAAATGCCGCGCTCTGCACCAATACCTGAACCCACCATCAGTGCCGTCGGGGTAGCCAAGCCTAACGCACAGGGGCAAGCAATAACCAACACGGCAATGGCCGATAGTATCGCCAACACTGTTGTGCTTGCAGTTGGGTCGACCCAGGGTAAAAAGCCGGCCCCCCACTCCAGCATAGGCCGCAAGCTGTCATCAGCCAATAGCCAAACAATCAGGCTGCCGAGCGAAATAAATAACACGATAGGAACAAAGCGGCCAGTCATACGGTCAGCAAATTCCTGAATGGGCACCCGAGAACCCTGAGCCTGTTCCACTAATTTAATAACCTGAGATAAGAAAGTATCGGCCCCCACTTTGGTGACTTTTACCCGCAACCGACCTTCTTTATTAATAGTGGCCCCGATGACGGTGTCGCCGGCGGCCTTAAACACCGGCACTGATTCACCAGTGGCTATCGATTCGTCCAGATGGCTCTCACCATCCAGTACTTCACCGTCTGTTGGTACCTTATCACCAGGACGGATCAGCATCACATCGCCAGGCTTTAACTCCTTGACCGGTATCTCCAGCTCTGCGCCGTCTCGTTCAATGCGAGCGGTTTTAGCTCCCATAGTCAATAACTTACGGATAGCCTGAGAGGCTCGACCCTTCGCCTTGGCTTCCAGAAAACGTCCCAGCAAGTGAAAGGTCATGATGGTGGCAGCCATTTCCATAAATGAAGTCATCGAATAAAAAAAGCCAGCCAACCCAATGATGTAAGGCGGAATGCTACCAAGCGAGATCAACACGTCCATATTAAAGGTGCCATTGGTCAGTGAACGCCAGGTAGATTTGTGAGTTGCAGCACCGCCAAACAGAAATACCACTGGAAATGCCAGAACTGCAACAATTGCAAGGTAGCCGGGGATGGGTTGCCAGAACATATGAGGCACCATCAGCAGCATAATCAGTGTTGTTGGAACCGAGGCTATCCACAATCGCTTGTGGGCTTGTGTTAAATAAGCCTGCTCAATTTCGATGTCCTGATCTGATTCATCATTATCAGCCGCGGACAACTGCACCACGTCATATCCCGCCTTTTCTACTGCTTGTTTAAGTTGTTCAGCATCTGGCCCACCATCATTCACCGTTACGTATACTTTGTGGCTGGCAATACTCGTTTCTATGTCCTCTATGCCTTGCAGCCGCTGTAATGATTCGCGCACAATTCCCGCACAGTGATCTGAGCCCATACCAGGCACAATCAACTGTACTTTTTTCCCTGAACCAAAGTTTGTGGCAGATGCAACATCATATCCCGCTTTTTCAATGGCGCCGCGAAGCTGAGCCAAAGTTAACACGTTGGCGTCATAGTGAGCTTCGACCCGATGCGCTGCAATATTAGTGGTAATTTCACCGATACCACCCAAGCGATTTAAAGATGTTTTCACTATGCCGGCACAGTGATCCGACCCCATGCCAGGCACCGTAAACCTTGCCAAACTTTTGTTATGCTGCATTGCACTGCTCATTACGTTTCCTATTGTTTAGAATGTGCAGACTGCTTTTTTCCTTCCTCTACGCCACGGCGATAAGCATCTTCTGCATCCCTATGTGTATGGTCTTGATGATGCCCTTTATGCATAAATACATGCATCAGCGGACACAGCAACAAAATCAGATAAGGTAAATAGGGCAGAAGGTGGCTACCATGCTCAACTAACAAAAAATAAAGCGCGGCTACAACTAAAATAACAACCGTTAGACCATGCAAACCTTTCCAGTTTCCGGCTTTAATTGCCATGATAACTCTCCCTTTGTTGCCGTTGTGAAAGTATATACAATATGTCCGCTTAGTCATTAATCCAGATCAATGATTTGGCTAATACGGAATAAAGGTGGCAGTCAAGAGGCAATATTCATACCTGCGCCTTCGGCTTGGTCATCGGCATCACTATATGCGGTAACAAAAAGTTGAAACAAAAATGCGCTTGTCGAAGCGGATATCACCAATCACAGTGAACAGCTCACAGACGCAGGAAGAAATTCTGGCAGCACTGGAAGAAATTGGTTACCCAGCAACGCCGGCAGCGTCAGTAGCGTCGTGTTGCAATGCTGAAATGAACTGCAAGTCAGCAAAAATGGCGGACTAACATTTCGCTGTGGTAAGCCGTGCGGCAGGTTGCAAGCCTGACCGCACTGCTCATAGTACTAATTTAGCTAAAACAGTGATTTAGTTGTCATTACAGCACCGCGTAGCAGCAAGGATTGACACTACACTACTTACTGCATGGCAGCATCGCTGATGTGGGCGTAGACGCTGGCGCTGCCATCTTTGTTTAGCAGCAGAATGTCGTACGGCATAAAGCGGTCTTCGACCTCCATGCCCGGTGAGCCGAGCGGCATCGCCGGTACACTCAGGCCAATCGCATCCGGGTGCGACTCAGCGAGGAATTGCCGGATGTATTTAGCAGGGATATGGCCTTCAAAAGCATAGCCCTGCTCCGATACGGCGGTGTGACAGGAATAATACTGTGGTGAGATACCGTAGCGGGCTTTAATGCCACTTAAATCATCATAATTTTTCGTGTGTGCAACCACTCCCTGCTGTTCAAGGTGCGATACCCACTTTTTACAGCAACCGCAGCTTGGCGTTTTGTATACCGTGAGGGTTAGTGCTGCTGCACTGTCGGGCACAGCTGTAGTTTCCGGTTTAGCCGGGTCGGCGTCTTTACAGCCGGCCAGTAACGCAGTAGCTACCAACACAACCGCTGCCAGAGTTAGCTTCATAGTGATCTCCTGCTGTTGTCTTAGTGCGACCAGTGCACATGCACGATCTTCCAACCGGCGCCTGTATCTACCAGCACCAGCGTTTCTTTACTGATAACGTCAACCGGCTTGCCTTTATAGTCGCCAGTCAGTTGGCTACGGCTAACCGAATAGGCCACCTTGCCCAGCACCTTGGTCTGATGCTCTAACGTTTCAGATTGCACTGCCGCCATAAACTTCATATCGGCCAGCATATGATGGCTGGCATACTCATCAGCCGAGCGCTCAACACCGTTGCCTTCGACAATCAGCACGTCATCGGCCAGCATGGCGCGAGCAGCAGCGGCATCGCCAGATCGTAACGCCTGATGAAATGCTTTTACCGCTTGCGCTGGCGCTGTATTTTCGCCGACAAACAAGGCAGGGGTGTTAGGCTTTTCATTGCCATGTGCCAGCGCACCAGCGGATGACAACAACGCCATGCCTAAGGTGATAACAGCTAAGGTTTGGATTTTTTTGCTTAATATCATAGGTATCCTGTTGTCATTATTTGGATAAAGCTGACTTATCTTGCTAAGCCAACTACAGTGGTAAAGCTGCTGCAGGTTACCAGTACCAATAACGCCAACAGCATTTCGATAAAAATAGATCTTGCCAGCAACCGGCTGTTCTGATGCTGCGCCAACGCTTTCACCAGATTAAATTTATGCCAGGCGGCCAGCAGTAACATGGCCGCGACCAACATCAGCTTAAACAACATTAAACGGCCATAGTCGCTGACAAACAACGCACTGGGCGAGTCAAGCAGTTGCAGTAAGATCAGCACGCCACAGCTGATCAGCAATACCAGCAGATAGAGCGCAACCTGGCCAAACTGCTGCATCAGCGCCTGCAGCCTGTCTGGTGCTAAGCGATAACAGCTTTGCCATAGCGGCAGCAACGCGCCTACCCAGGCCGAAATTGCCAGCACATGCAGCGTCAGTAACAGTGGCCACAGGCCTGCCAAACTGGCAACATGGCCGGTTTGGCTGAAACTGGCGGCCAGCAATAACGCGGCCAGGCTAACTACCGCAATGCTCACTACCGCTTTGCCGCTGTGTTTAACGCGCCGGGCCCAAAGCCACAGCGCTGCATAACCGCATAACCATAAAAGCAGCTGGGTGCGCATTGCCGATTGCCAAACCATCTGTAGCATCAGCCTGTCGGCCATGCCAGCTACGCCTGTTTCGGCCAGCGCACCAGCCTGCAGCGGCAGATACAGTAACGCCAGCACCATACCTGCGGCCGACCACCCCAGTACAAGGCGTTTTAACCACAGCCGAAAGGCAAGGCTATCAGACTGTGGCTGAGCCAGCGCCGGCAACTGCAGCAAAAACGCCGCACCAATACTGCCGCTAACCGCTAAATAACTCAGCAGCTTGTGGGCGAATAAGGCTAATACCCAGGTATCGCTAAACATCGCCAATCTCAAGCCATCTAGTGCTGATGCGCGTGCGCGCTATCAGCTTTCACCCCGGCGTCAGCGCCGGCGTGGAGCATAAAACTGAAATCACCTTTCATTTTATGACCGTCTTCGCCCAAACCTACCCAGTTAACCTGATAACTACCGATCTCCAGCACTGGCAACGGCCAGCTAAACTGCGTGGCGACAGCGGTGGGCGTAAAGCCAAAATCGACAGTGTTACCGTTATCGTGCAACAGCGTGACTTTCGTCAGCCGGATCGGGCCACTAAAGCTGATACTGAGTACATCCGGTGCCTGCATTAGCATGGCGTTATCCGCCGGCACCGAGCCGCTTTGTTTAACATGCGCCAGCACAGGCCCGGCAAACGCCAAACAGAGCAGAGTAAGCAGCGGGATTAATTTTTTCATGTTGATCACCTTATTTATTAAAACCCTGATCTATTAAAACCAGAAACGCACACCGGCAACCCAGGATGTTTCTGCTGTCGATGCATCCTGCAGGCGGGCAAAATCTGCCGTGTTACCATATTTGTTATGCCACTCTACCCCGACATAGGGTGCGAACTGGCGGGAGAATTCATAGCGCAGCCGAAGCCCTGCCCCCAGTGAAGACAGGCCTTTACCCAGCTGATTGACCTCATCGTCTTTGCCATAGGCTGTCAGCTCCGCCCGGGCCTGCAGGATCAGGCGCTGCGTTAACAGCAGCTCATATTCCGCTTCGGCACTTAACGCGGTGCGACCACCAGTGCCCAGATAAGCCGTGACATCCACTTCAAACCAGTACGGCGCCAAACCCTGCACACCCAATGCTAACCACTGCCGGTTGGTGCCATCGGCAACCTGATCCAGGCGCAGCCCAAGCTGACCATCCCAATAGGCTGCTATCGCGTGGCTCCATAACAGCTCGGTGCTGCTCTCTTCCAGCTTGCCGTCACTGACTTCAGCTTCGGTTTTCAGCACCAACCGATCATAGGTCGTACCATACCAGGCTTGCAGCTCCAGTTCGCCAGCTTCACTGTCGGCATTGTATTCCAGCCGATCGCCCAGCACGGACCACTGTGGATGTTCAACGCCGTGCTTTAAATGGCGTGAATCGGCCATGCCATAGGGCCCGTCAGTCAGGGTGTAGCCGTTGGAGTAGGCATGTGGATCGCGGGCATTAGCCGGCGCCTTACCACCTTGCATCTGCATATCGGCATGGTTCATCGTGCTGTGATCCATACTGCTGTGATCCACGGCCTGCTCAGCATGGGTCATTTCACTATGGTTCATCTCGGTATGATCCATTTTGCTATGGTCCACTTCGCTGTGGTCCATCTGGCTATGGTCTACGGCCTGCTCAGCGTGGCCCATTTTACTGTGGTCCATGCCGCTATGATCCATCTGACTGTGATCCATGTCACTAGGGTTCGTCTGGCTATGGTCAACCGCCTGCTCAGCGTGGTTCATCTTGCTATGATCCATTTTGCCGTGGTCCATTTTGCTGTGGTCCATGCCACTGTGCGTTGGTACCGGCGGTTTCTCAGTGGCGTTCTGCGCTGCCACGCCAGGGCTGAGCGCCACAGTACAGGCCAGCGCCAGCAGCGACAAGGTTAGCGTTACGTTGGCTGTTTTCATGACACCACCACTTCTCTGAACATACCCGCATCCATATGGAACAATAAATGACAATGCCAGGCCCAGCGCCCGACATCATGCGGCGTGGTTAAAAAGCTGATGCGCTGCGCCGGTTGCACCGGAATGGTATGGCGGCGTACCTGTACGGCACCGCTGTCACTTTCCAGATCACTCCACATACCGTGCAAATGCATCGGGTGGGTCATCATGGTGTCGTTTTGCAAGATCACCCGGATACGCTGATTGTGCTTCATATGCACCGGTGTGCTTTTACTGAACTCTAAGCCATCGAATGACCAGGTGTAGCGCTCCATATTGCCGGTCAGATGCAGCTCAATTTCCGCCTCCGGACCGCCCGGCTCAATAATACCGTCCAGCGAATGTAAATCGGCCAGGGTCAGCGCGCGCCGCCCGGTATTGCGCAAACCAATGCCCGGATCGTCCAGGTTGGTTCTTGGCATATCCACCCGCATATCCACCGACGGGCCATACTCGGTGCTGGCATGACGCACAGTTGAACTGGCTTTGGCATAAGGCACCGCCGGGCCATGCTGACTGTGATCGATAGCCATAGCACCATGCTGGCTATGATCCATACTGCTGTGATCTGCAGCATCGTGAGCCATACCGCTATGACCGCCGGTATTGCCATGGTTCATATTGCCCATCATGTCAGCCATCGTCAGCCATTCCACCGGATCCAGCGCCGGCACAGGCGCATGCAAGCCCTCAGCCACGGCCAGGGTACCGCGGGCATAGCCACTGCGGTCCATACTCTGGGCAAAAATGGTGTAGGCATCCGCTTGCGGCGATACGACAACATCATAGGTTTCGCCCGGGCCAAAGCGGAACTCATCCACCGTTACCGGGTGCACATTCTGGCCGTCAGCCTGCACCACAGTCATTTTCAGCTCGGGAATACGCACATCAAAAAAGCTGTTGCTGGAGCCATTGATAAAACGCAGCCGCACACGCTCACCGCGCTTAAATAAGCCGTGCCAGTTTGCCAGCGGCGAACTGCCATTCATTAAATACGTAAAAGTGGCCGCGGAGATATCCGCCAAATCGGTGGGGTTCATCCGCATTTGCTGCCACATCTGGCGTTTCGCCAGTGCCGCGTCCAGCCCTCTGTCAGTGATATCGCGCAGCATGTCCTGCACCGTTGGCTGATTAAAATTATACAAATCACTTTGTACTTTTAATTTGCGAAACACAGTGTGTGGATCTTCATCGGTCCAGTCAGATAGTTGCACCACATATTCGCGGTCAGCTTGGATAATATCCTGCTCTTTTGGCTCAATGATCAGCGCGCCATACATGCCGGTCATTTCCTGAAAGCCACTGTGCGAGTGATACCAGTAAGTACCGCTTTGCTTTAGCGTAAAACGATAGACAAAGGTTTCACCGGGCATAATGCCTCTGAAGCTCATGCCGGGTACGCCGTCCATCTGGTACGGCAGAATGATACCGTGCCAGTGAATTGAGCTCGGCACAGATAAGGTATTGGTTACCCGTATGGTCACGTCATCGCCTTCTCGCAACCGTAACGTCGGTGCCGGAATCGAGCCGTTGATGGTGGTGGCTTTGCTAACCATGCCGGTAAAATTTACCAGCGCTTCGCCGATGGTTAAATCAATCACGTTACCGCTGAGCTCAGTGGCATAGCCGGTAAAGGCATTATCTTTAAAGGCGCTACCCGCCCTGACGATATGCGGAAAAGTGGCCAGCACGCCGCCCACCGCCAGCCCCTGCACAAACCGGCGCCGTGACACAGATAGCGGCATCATGGTTTTGGCTTTTGTCATCTGGAACCTCCAATACATTTTGTATGCTAAGCAGTATAGTGTACGAAACTGTCAGCAGCATGACCTGAACATGACAAAGTTGTAATCTTAGCGTCATGTTGCTGTGCGGCGGTTTATGGCGTAATACTGCCAGAGCTATGCCAGATCCATGTTTGGGGAGAACAAGGTGCGTTTGCTGATTGTAGAAGATGAACAAAAAACCGGTGACTATTTAAAGCAAGGCCTGAGCGAAGCCGGTTTTCAGGTGTCACTGGTCAGAAATGGCCTGGACGGTCATCATCTGGCGATGACAGAAGATTTCGATTTAATCATGCTGGATGTGATGCTGCCGGACGTCAGCGGCTTACGTATTGTTCAGGCGCTAAGAGAAAATCATAACCATACGCCGGTACTATTTCTGTCGGCCCGCGACAGTGTCGACGACCGGGTGAAAGGCCTGGAGCTTGGCGCCGACGACTACCTGATCAAACCCTTTGCTTTCTCAGAGGTGCTGGCACGGGTCAGAACCCTGCTACGGCGTGGTCAGGCCGCACCGCAGTCAGAATTATTACAGGTTGCCGATTTACAACTGGATATTGCTAAGCGTAAAGCTAGTCGTAGCGGTGCCAAAATAGCGCTGAGTAATCAGGAATTTAGTTTGCTTGAACTGCTAATGCGCCGCCGTGGTGAAGTACTGCCGCGCTCGTTAATCGCCTCGCAGGTATGGGATATGAATTTTGACAGCGACACCAATGTGATTGACGTTGCTATTCGCCGCTTGCGCGCCAAAATTGATGACGGCTTTGCGGCAAAACTGATCCATACCGTGCGCGGTATGGGCTATAAACTGGACGATGAGCAATCTGATGCATAACGCTGGCACACGCCCCCTGTCGATCACCGTTCGCGTGGTGCTTTTTGTCGCGCTGACCATTTCGGTTTGCCTGTTTTTCGTGCAGCAATTGCTACTGAGCTCAGTCGAACATCACTTTATCGAGCAGGATGTCGACGAATTAGCTGTGATCCTGCATGCGGTTGAGCACACGATGACTGCCGGGCAGAACGGCCAGCAACAGCCGGCGCAGACGCTCTCCAAAGCGGTATCGGGCCATCACGGTGTTTACTATCAGGTGATGGATAGCCAGAACCGCTTACTGTACCGCAATGCCGACGTTGACTTAAGCCTGCTGGCTGCCAACACTCCGGCCAGTGCCGACTATAATGCCAAAGCCATCCACAATTGGCAGCTGGACGGCAAAGCCTATCGCGGCGTGTTCAGCCTTTTCACCACGGCAGATCAGCAGTATCAGGTGATTGCCGCTATCGACATCAGTTTTCATGAACATTTCTTGGCGCAGTTACAGCGTAGCCTGGGGCTGATTTTACTCGGCTCTGCACTGCTCACCTTGCTGGCGGCCTGGCTTGCAGTGCACCAGGGGCTAAACCCACTTCGGGGTTTAAGCGCGCAAATGCGTGATATTCAAACCAATAAACTGGATATTCGCTTATCACCGGGCGAGGTCCCGGCCGAGCTGCGGCATATGGTGCAGTCTTTTAATCTGATGTTAGACCGACTGGAGCAAGGGTTTACCAAGCTGTCGCACTTTAGTGCCGACATTGCGCATGAGCTACGAACACCGCTGACCAATATGATCACGCAAACCCAGGTTAGTTTATCGCGCGCGCGCAGCGCCGACGAGTACCAGAATCTGCTGTTCTCCAATCTGGAGGAGCTGGAGCGGCTGAATAAAATGATAAGCGATATGTTGTGGTTAGCGAAAAGCCAGAACGGTTTACTCACACTGCAAAAGCAAACGTTAAATCTGGTGGACGAAATTCAGGCGATTTTTGACTTTTTTGAAGCCCTTGCTGAAGAGTCTGGTGTTAGTTTGCATTTTTCCGGTCCGGTAATTTTGGTGCAGGCTGATCGCACCTTACTGCGACATGCTTTAACCAATCTGCTGTCAAACGCATTGAGATACACTGCTCAGAGCCAAAGCATTACAGTAACAACAGCACTGGCATCACCAGACTCGATCACTATCAGCGTCGAAAATCCTGGACCGCCTATTCCTCCGGAACATTTACCGTATTTATTTGAGCGCTTTTATCGTGCAGATCAATCAAGGCAACGGCATAGTGAAGGTGCCGGTTTAGGGTTGGCTATTACCAAAGCCATTGTGGAAGCACACGAAGGACAAATTAATGTCGAATCAGATTTAGAGAGCACGCGTTTTGTGATCAGACTTAAAACAGCCTGATCACAGCTTCAAAGTAAAAACTGCGCGGAATCGTCCCACGCAGTTCCGTTTTAGCTAGCTAAATTCATCAAAGGCAATATTACTTTCTGGCACACCTTTGTCGCGCAGCAACCGAATAGTGTCATCCATTAAGCCTTTAGGCCCACACAAATAAAACTCAGGTTCACCTTGCTCAACCACATTCTGCCAGTTTAACGCCAGCACGTGCTGAGCATAGCCAGTCGCACCAAGCCAGCCTTTGTCCGGTCGTGACAACACCGGGTAGTAATGAAAATGCGGATACTGCTTCGCCAACTCATAAAAGTAATCAACGTAAATCACATCATTTTCGTTGCGAGCGCCGTAAAAGAAATGCAGCGGGCGTGGTGGCTTATCACCTTTATTATTCCGATGCAGTGCTAACTGTTCTTCGATCAGCGCTTTAAGTGGCGCCATGCCTGAACCTGCGCCAACCAGTACCATTGTCTTATCGCTACCGGGGCTAGCGTAAAACTCTTCAAAAGGCCCCAAGGCCTCAACCCGGTCGCCAATGCGTAAGTTACCCAGATAGTTCGAACCGATACCGGGTAGTACGGACGGGTTCTTAGCACTTTGTAGTTTAATGACAAACACTAACTCGTTTGTCGTATCATCTATGCCAGCCAAGGAATAGCTCCTGCTACAGGCACCGTGTTGATAGTTTAATCGGTCAATATGCTGCCAGTCCTGTTGTAGCAACTCAGGCACATCCAAGGGCACCGAACAGCCACTTGCCTCAGGGATAAAGAAGCGCATAAATGCACCAGCTTTATATCGCATAGGAATCTTCGATTGAGTAGTAAAGCGCAACTCTTTAATAAAAGGGCTTAAAAATTTACTGCTAACTAATTCCAACTGGTACTTCTTCGCATCAGTTATGTCCATTAATGTCATATGTTCAACATCATCACTGAAGTGCTGACAAGCCAACCGGTAACCCTGTTCTAGTTCGAAGGCACTAAAATGCTGCAGATCCGCAGCGGTAGATTTAACATTTTGATTTATCATAATGCGGCATCGACCACAGGTACCGCCACCGCCACAAGTTGAAGGCAAGATAATATTGTGCTCAACCAAACCATCTAATAAATTTTTATGATTGGAAAAAGCCACCTGTCCCAGACTTTTTTGGTTACGGTCAAATAACTTAACGGTGGTTTTGCGAGCAAACAGCTTAATTTTATACTGGCCGCGTAGAGCCAGATCTATGGTCCAGACTAGACCTGTACCGCTAAGCCATAGGGCAATAAAGGCAAACACTATCATTAGCGCGCTGTTAAAACTGCCTTCATTGGCATAATCCATAAAATGCAGTTTCAGGAAAAAGTCGGCCAGGCGTTTATCATCATCACTGTGACCGGCAATACGGCCTGAATCGGCCTCAACATAAACGCTGGTGTTAATTTCATCGGCAAAGTTTACCTGCCACACAGGATTCTTTTGTTTGAGTAAATCGGCAATCGGTGGCTGCAGCAATGTTGCAGACACAATTTCTCCCGGTCCGTTATAGGATGCGCTGGCCAACTGTTTAGCAAAATCAACATCAAGCGTCACTGGCAAACCTGTCCGCGCATCGACTAAACTGTGTTTGTTGACAAAGTTAGCGTACAAACCGCGCTGATGGTTAAGCAAATAATAGGGTTTTTGCGCTAACTCAATTAACGACAGCGTGGTGCTGGGTGCATATTGCCGTAGCACGTCGGCTGGCTCCTGCAACGCCAGCGTATTCCAGGCCAGCGACGGATGCTGATGCACTTTGTAAGTGTGTCCTGCCGCTTTGGTATGATCCATAAAGTTGAAGTACATGCCACTACCCAGCCAGATAAGAAACTGAACACCGACGATAACGGAGGCCCATTTATGGATTTTTCTGACCAAATTCATCGTGCTACTCCTGCTACGTGACTGTCATTGCTATCAGGAGCAAGTAATGCTTCATCTGCTTTGCGAAACACGCGGAAATAGGCCAGCACTAGTCCCAGTACCGAGGCTAAAATGCCTAACATGGTGAACCAGAACAACAGGCTGTTATCAATATCTGCACCATCGTCATAATCCATCACATGAAAGCGGAACATCCAGTCAAACAGGCGCCAGAAACTATGCCGTTTACCAACCAATAATCCCGTCTCAGCAGACACATAAATTGCCGGGGCGCCGAAGTCCGTGAAATTTACCCTCCAAGCTGGCATGACCGCAGGATTGAGCTCAAACGGGGCGTTTTCACTTATCAACTCAGCACTTTCGACTGTGCCTGCACCGCTATAATAGAAGCGGGCAGCTTTTTCTGCCTGAGCCTGGTCTAACGGCGGCATTACAGCGCCGCTACTGGCATCAATGGCTAACTTTTGTTCTTCCAGTGTAAAACGATATACAACCTTATCCAGATAACGCCCCAAGGAAATGGCTTTTGCCTGCGGATAGTGTTGTAACAAACTTTGCAGTGAGTAGGTGACCTGCTGTGGATCGATTTTATCCTGTTCATTATTAACCAAAGTATCGCCATGGATATAATCAATATCCAAAAACACCATATAGGCCCCGGTTACCGACCAAACCATAAACTGCAGGCCAATAAACGCCATCAGCCATTTATGGTATTTTCTGCTGATTTTCAGCAGCCGCATTGATTTATTCATTATCAGCCCTCTAGTGCGGCTGGTTCACACAGCAGCTTAGTAACTGCACATGAAACCATTCGTTCCGTTCAACTCATTGATTTTTACTATTGAATAAAGTAAGCACCTGAGTGGAATGCTTGTATACCATTCCACTCAGGTGCTACCGGTTAACAATGACTTAGAACTGGTAGGTGGCGCGGATGAAGCCGCGGCGTCCTAAAAGATCATATGTCATAACGTCAGTGTTGGCATCGTTCCATGACGTCAGATACGGTGCTTTTTTGTCGAAAATGTTGTCGACACCCAGACTAAATGTTAACGCATCACTGTAGTACCATGAAGCTGATATATCGGAATAGGTAACTGAACCGACAGATTTACCAAGTGGGTCGGAATCAGTACCATTGACATCATCTGCACTGCCGATATAACGCAAGGAATAGCTTGCTGACCAGTCATCTGTCATCACGCTGTAGCTTAAATTACTACGCCATTCAGTGTAACTTCCTTGGTCCTCAGTAATAAAACCTACTTTGTCGATAGTAGGTTGGCCTTGGAATGGAGTGCTTTCATGTTTTAGCAAACGGGTGATGTCTAAAGTCGCTCGGCTGCTCAAACCAAAAAGGTTAAATTTGTATACCGTGTTAAGGTCAACACCGCTGACAGTTTCTACCGCAGCATTCACCGGGCGCTGATTCAACTCATTAACCTGGTGAGTTACCGGATGCCGGGTAAAGGTATCGCAGAACTTCGCGTTACCGATAGGGTCTTCATAGCATAACCGCAGCATATCGGAACCATTAACAGATGTAATAGCTTCGTCGATTCTAATATCGAAGTAATCTATCGTCGCAGAAAAACCTTCAAGGAATTCAGGCTGCCACACGATACCTACTGTGGTAGTGTCAGCCGTTTCCGGTTCCAGTTTGGGGTTGCCGCCAACACTGGTCAGAATTGTCGTGCCGTCCTGTACAAAATCTGCGGGTACACCTGCCGCCTGGCAGTTTGTAGCTATCGCGCCGGTAGCATTTTCACAAGGGTCTATCGTGCGTAGGTTTTCGCCATTGGTACCGCCGAAGAGCTCAGTAATCACTGGTGCACGAAACGCTGTTGAACGCACAGCACGCAGCATCAGGCTGTCGTTCACACTCCATGTTAAACCCATTTTGTAAGTCGTTTCCGCGCCTGCTGTGTTGTAATCGGAGTATCGTGCAGCTAGTTCAACTGATAACTGTTTAACCAAAAACTCATTGGCCAGCAGAGGGACGGATAACTCACCAAAAATTTCATTGACATCATAACTTCCGCTGATGGGATCCTCTAATCCGTTACGCAGTACCGTGGAATCGGGATCTCGCCATCCTTTTTCTGTTCGACTTTCAGCACCGATAGCAAAACCTAGACCGCCTGCTGGTAGCTCATATAAATAACCATTCATATTTGCAGACCAGACACGCATTTCATTGCCACCGGTTCCTTCACGGCGGTATTTTACGTAATCAATAACGTCTTGCGTCAGCTCGTTTTTCCCGAACCAGTCACCACAAGGAATACCATTGCTGTTGTCATAGGTGCAAATGCTATCATCTAAAGTTTGTGCAGCTCGGTCTGGGTCAATATCAAAGGTCCAGCCATCAGTACCAGTATTGCGGCCATAGTTGTACGATATGTCCCACTCCCAGCCATTGCTTAATACACCGGTTAGCCCCGTTACAACCCGAACAGTATTAGTTTCCTGGAAAAAATAAGGCGCGCCCAGTTCGGTATTACGCCGACGTAAAAACTCTAGATCCTGACCGGTAGGGTTGTATTGAAAATCGGCATCGACTTTGATACCAGCGAAACCATTCCTCGGTGTAACGATTTGCTCCCCCTGCCGGTTAGCGTAACTTGCTTCTACAAACAGCTGCACCGAGTCATTAATGTTGTAGTTAGCAAAGCTGGATATATTTATCCGCTCCATTGGGCTGACAGCATTGAGATAAGGAATGGAGTTAAAACTGTGTATTGCGCTGTTATAAGGGCCATAGTTGTTACCGTTCGTGGCGGTATCTGGATCCAAGTTAAACTGAACCTGAGTTCCGTCAGCCAATAACGCACGACCACCTTCGCTGGTGGTGCTGCCAAAACACTCAAAAGTGCCATCTTCTGTACCGTACTTTGAGCATGCAATACGATCAGATTGACGCACCGCAGACGTGTTGTTGTAACTCAAATTTACAACCACATTACCCTTGTCAAATTCGCCGCCCAGTGTCAGGCTCAAATCCTGATTTTCAGCATCGCCCTTATCCGACATACCAGCCTTCACGTTTAGCTCAGCGCCGCTGAACTCTTTTTTGGTGATTATATTCACCACACCGGCCACCGCATCGGCACCATATACAGCCGATGCGCCGTCTTTTAAAACTTCAATTCGCTCAATCATTGATGTCGGGATCATATTCAAATCGACCGAACTATTGGCACCAGTACCTCCGCCGACGACGCGACGGCCATTTAACAATACCAGAGTACGCTTAATACCCAGGCCACGTAAATTGACCTGCGCGGTACCATAACCACCACTGGTCCAGTAAGCGTTGGTAGCGTTACCAGCCACACCAGCTGAAAAAGACATTTCCTGCAGCAGGTTTTCTACATTAGTAATACCTGATGCACTGATATCAGCTGAGGATATAACCGATACTGGACTAGCTGTTTCAATATCGGTACGTTTAATTTTTGAGCCGGTAATTTGAATACGTTCAACTGGCTCACTGTCTTGCGCCTTCGCTTGCGTGGAAACCGCCACCGCACCGGCCATCAACATCGCGGTATATACACGACTAGGCGTCATATTTATTGCTGTCATTGAATGTTCTCCTGAGTAGCATTTGTACCAGCTGAAGCCGGAATTTATTATAAAGTCGCTGCTTGCTCAATTGTTATACAACAGCATACCGGTATATACAACGGCAGTTTTGAAATTAATTTTCTAAGATTGCCTTGGTAAATACCGATTGAGTTGATTAAAAATTGACAGCGTAGCCGCGTGGTATATACTGGCACAGTGTTGCTGACATGTAACTTGTGCGAAACGCCCATTTAGCACCGATCAAACGTGGAAAATCTGTTGGCGGAAGTGCAACCCAGTATAAAATTACCGTTCATGCATTGAGGTGTAATGGTATAGCTGTATATCCACTTCAAACTTATTGTTAATAGGTAATATGGACATTGCATGAAGCTGCCAAAGTACCGCCTCATTTCTAATGAGATTAAAAAGAAGATAAGTGCCAGTTTATGGAAAGCTGGCAGCCAAATCCCGTCGGAAACCGAATTGGCCAACCACTTTTCGGCCAGTAGGATGACCGCGCGAAAAGCCGTCGAAGAGCTGGTCAACAGTGGCGTACTTGAGCGCGTTGCCAGTGTAGGTACATTTGTAAAGGAACCTGCCGCGCAAAGTTCGTTATTGGAAATCCGCAATATCGCAGACGAAATTCGCTCCCGTGGTCATGTGCATAAGATGACCGTGTTAAGCAAGCTGACGCTAATCCCCAACGACGCCATCGCATTTACGCTGTCACTTAATAGCAGAACGGTTTATAAAATTATCATCGTGCACTCAGAGAATGAGCAACCTATTCAGTTGGAAGAACGTTATGTAAATGCTGAACGGGTGCCGTTGTTTTTGCAGCAGGATTTTAGCAAGATAACTGCCAGTGAGTATCTAAACTCAATAGCACCAGTCACTGAAGCTGAAATAACGGTAGAAGCGGTGATGCCTACGAAAATACTAAAGCACAACCTTCAAGTGGACGATGGAGTACCGTGCCTGAAAGTCACCCGGATTACACATTCTCACGGCCAACCGATCTGTTATGCAGTTCTGTATCACCCTGCCAACCGGTTTAAACTCACAAGCCACCTGGATATCAATGCTTGATTTTGCCCATGGTGTAATTCACGTACACTCGGTGGCCTTTGCAGAGAGTGGATCAATAAAGATACCGGCGTGACTGCGTTGTCGTGTTCAGTAATTACCCTACCGCCACACCCCAAGCTGATGCAAATTCATACGAAGGCATCACCACTATTACTGCCGTTAGACATGGCTTTGGTGAACCGCTGGCTGGATGAAAGCACTACTGACCCAAGCGAGTTTGAGCCACTGCTGCAGCCATATATACCCTATGACCTGATAGCACAGCAGATAGATAAACCGAGTACTTACAATTATCTTGATATGTCATCGTTCATTACCAAAGATTAGGCTAGCTAGCTTTTAAACTGCATCAGCTCCTCTGACAATTTTGCAAAAATACTTTTACTAACCTCTTTCTTGTGCGTTGTGCCATACATTGCGTGACCCGCTTTAGATGCGATTATCGTCAAGTGGGTCTTAGCTCTGGTAAACGCGACATAGGTGTTACAAAGCTCTTCCTTTACCGTTCCAAGTGAATAGTTATGAAACGTAGGATCAAACACATAGCAATGCTCAGCCTGTTTCCCCTTCGATTTGTGGTAGGTCATACAGACATCTTCTATCTCAGGAAAAACTGAAACGGAATATTTCGATTTCAACTGCTCCAATGCCTTTTTAACTGACTTTACGTGTGTATTGTAACGACACAAAATAAGGACTGAACTTTCGCCATTCTCCAACAGCTTTTCCAAATCTGACATTACGTAAGAGATGCCATCTTTTATATCGATGAACTCAGCGAATCTAGGAAGAAGACCGTCTTTATGCACAACTAGCGATTGGCTGTAATTCTTATTTATCTGAAATCGAAGGTTATTGGCTAAGTTTACGATTGGCGCTTTAGACCTGTGATTCTTAACCAGATAGTAGTCTTCGCAATAACCGAAGTAGTCTTCGAGTAATTTCTTGCTGAACTTTGCCGCGCCCCTGAAACCGTACATAGACTGAGCAGGATCACCGACAAAGAACAGATTACAGCCTTTAGAGCTTAAAACTTTTAATATTCTGAGTTGGGTTTCGTTAGTATCCTGAGCCTCATCCAGAAACACGTATTCTGGTATGGATAGGCTGTCTAAACGCCCGTCCTTTTTGAACTGTTTTAGCCGGTTATCCATCTGGCTAAGCATATCGTTAAAGTCTCGCTTAGCATTTTTCCGTTTCCACGTAACATAGGCTTTTATGGTTTTCTTGATGTCCGAGCTAAAAGGAGA
The DNA here is from genome assembly GCF_000296695.1 of Rheinheimera nanhaiensis E407-8. Lineage (GTDB taxonomy): Bacteria > Pseudomonadota > Gammaproteobacteria > Enterobacterales > Alteromonadaceae > Alishewanella > Alishewanella nanhaiensis. The sequence goes on along the minus strand of NZ_BAFK01000031.1, from coordinate 7,037 downwards.
AAGCATAGTAGCGGTTTTCTCTATGCACTTTTCATAATCCTTATCATCAAAATTGACGCTGTAGCTCAAGATGCTATAGGTGTAGCGAGCAATATCTTGCTTTTCGAAGTGCTTAAGTAACTTGGATTTCTTAGGTATGCAATCCTCTATTATTTCAATACTCTCTGGCATCGCAAGAACCGTCGCAGGATCAATGTTGTTGAGAAACCGATTACACCAACTACTAAAAGTGCCAACGAATATGCCATCCTTCAGAAGTTTTGCTTCTTCTAGCCTTCCTGCAAATTCGTTGGCGGCATCATTAGTGAAAGCTAACACACATATACTTGAAGGTGCTTTACCGGTCTTGATTAAATGTTTAACACGCTCAACGATGATGTCTGTTTTACCAGAGCCAGGAGTTCCTTCAACGTAAATACAACGTCCTTCTGATTTAACTATTTCAGTTTTTGAGCTTTGTTTATTTCTAAGTTTTTTTGCCAGAGGTGCTAAGTAATGTTTCGCTTCTAGGGTAGCTTCTTGATAGTTACCTAATGGCTCGTCTTTGATGAGTTTTACCGGATTATAAAGTGCTTCTTTTAGTTTCTTTAGTTTCGATTGAAAGGCCACTATTACCTGGGCTTCATCAAACTTATACAGATATTTGTTAGATTTGCATTTGAAGTGTTTTGCCATCAATCTACGGACTGCTTGCACCTCACCAGCTGTCTTATCACCAATTAGCGATACCACTTGGTCTTTATCTAACTCTGCGACAGCCTTAGGCCGCAAAAACATAACACGGTGGATCTTGGGGTCAACCTGCTCTAGAAAATCTAAAGGTATGGGTTCCTTACGCTTAAAGAACTGCCTTACTTCCAAACGTGCAGAGGCCGCATTCATGCTAAACAACTGGTCAATATCGTCTATGTGATCAGCAATTTTGCTAAAGTCACAATTCAAATCAGATAATGCACGTTGTATAAAGAACTTAAACTCCTTTAGCACCTTGTCATAAACGATGTCATGGCTTTTGCTTTTCTTTCGCTCACCTATATAGGTCGTTTCTACTATCGATTTATTGCCTGGAAAGCACTCGCTAACTCTAACCTTATTCTTCGCCCTTAGAGGAAAGCAAAACAGCTGAGATAGGCCATGCATGATGTAGCCGGTATCCATACGAAGCAGTAATGCTTTGCTTAAAAGCTGCTCGTAACGCCGACGTTCGATTGTGGATACAAACTGATACAACATAAAAGAGATAAGAGCTGGCGTTAATCTGGTAGGTATAAACTCAATGACACAGTTGTATGCTGCTTTCTGTTTCTTTTGCTGGTTACGCTTTTCCAGCGGATTGGCGATATAGATATCCATAAACCGGTAGCTATCGTTATCCACTGTCAAACGAAACTTATGAGTAAAATACGGCTTTTTATCGTTTCTCTTATAGAAGGAGTTTTTGGTGCCTAACTTAACTTTTTCTACCTTTAGTCTGGTGCCTCTACCTACCTTTACCTCAGTAATATTGTCAATTTTTGCTTCAGGCGGCACCGTATTAGGATCACTAGCTTTATTTAGATTATCACTAATAAGCTTGTTAATGGCTGTGAGGGTAAGGTCTAAACCAATTTCAATATAGTCAATATCGACCCCATTAGCCGATATACCAGCAATAGCTTCTTTGAGAAGCCTATCTTGGTATTTGGCTATATCTGGGTCTTGTATGACGGATAAGGCTTTCTCTTTTATCTGAGTATATGCCAGCCAACGAGGGTCAGTTAACGCCGCAATCGAGCTGTTGTGCCGTAAATCGAGTTTATTACTGTGTTTATCAACAGCAAAAATCTTACTCGGATAGATGGTTTTATTGAACTCGAAAACGGCAAAATTGCTCATATCCGGCGTAGATTTGTCTTTAGATGGCATGGAATAAGCAATCCTTATGGTATTGATATTACGGGATAAATGGCGCACATTAAAGAGACAAGAGCAGCAAGAGTAACTGCGAACTCGCAATTGCGAACTCGCAGTCGGTTCTCAGACCAATGTATTACTCTACATTTTCGTTCACATCGGTGAGTTCGTCGTCTTCTTCCAATTGATTATCGTCAAAGAACTCGTCCTCTTCTTCATCCTCTTGATTCAACAAAATCTTCGATTTTGTATGAATGTATGTCAGATCTTCGTGATTAAGGAGCTCAAAGAATGCTTTCATTACCGCAAGTTTTGGGTGCTCTACTACGTCGCTTTTGTCTGTAAGACTCTGAAGCTTGCCAATTAACTTGCGGCGTTCATTAATGTATTGTTCATTTTCTTTTACTGATTTCGGCCCAGGATAGTTAATCTCTAATTCGTCAAGGTCATGCTCATTTAACTCATAATCGTCATCATCAATATCATCTTCAGATGAGTTCACATCGTCGCCTGCCACATCGCTGCCACCATAAATATCTAACATAAAATGAGTAAGATAGTTATGGCCATTCATTGCAAAATCAATCGCATCATCTAGCATATCAGGGTGGAAGGTTTGGACATGCTTAAGCATCTCCTTTAAGCTCCATTCAGTTTCCAGTTCACGTTTCAAATCGGCTTTTGGAAGACTAGCAAGCTGGTCAGCTTTTGTTAGTTTAAGACTGCGTTCGTCCCAACGACTGAAACCGTATTTTGATTTGAATTCCTCCTCATCGGCAATTTCAAAAATGTCGGGATGTAATTCAAAGTCAATTTCACAGTAATTTTCATCCCGGCAATCATCGGGGAGAGCTTTATCAAGAACCTTCACGATATTACGGCTCATGTTCTTAAATGTCTCATCAACACTCTTCTTGGTTAATTCGCTACGAAGCAAGGAGTCTTGCATATCCTTTCCTAATTTTTTCTTTAACTCGATTATAGCTTTTACTTGAAGCTCAAAATTTACTGCACCAAGGGTTATCATTGCTGAATCGCTGTAATAGCCAACATAATCAGGTCCAAATAGTTTTATGGCTGTATTTGCAGCCATCATGTGCTTAATTGCGGCATCATAGGTGATTGATAACTTATTAATAACATAATCTTTAAAACTTTGATAACCAAAAGCCTCGTACCCGCGGTTGATTTTCATCAGCAAAAGGTTGAGCCTGAAGCGCTTTTGATCTTGTGTCATTTCCTCCTGCACAAACTCAGCTTGCTCAAGCGTCAGCCCTATAGTAGGGTCTTTAAGGAGGGTTATCTTCTCTTCATGTGTTATGGTAATTTCACTCATCGTTATGTCCCATCATCAACTAGAACTGCTCGTGGTGCACCATGCATACACGTTCGCAGAACTGGAACACAGATTAATTCCTAACTCATTTCACGAAATCCCGCAGAAAATTCTGGTCAACACTCTGAGCCAAAAACGAAATAAATAGTTTTAAATCAGAATTTTAATCATAATAATAAAGTCTCATGTTGAACATATTTTAAAATTCCAATTTGTTTTTGATGGGATGACTAGATATCTTCTTTTGACTTTAAACTTAAGTCTCTGTTTTATATTTTATTTTTAACCATAAAACTTACATTACTTTATTTTAAGTTGGTGATAGAAAATGTCGGATAATCTTAGATATGGAACTGAAAATAACCCTATTAGGCTAATACAAGACAATTCATTTAGAGAGATGGCATCCCGTTGCCCACGAATAGCCACTGGAGCTGGGATCGCAAACATTGATTTGGGTAAAATAAGAGGCGATGAGAATACAGATCCTTTTCTAATCTATGTTATGAACCTTATCAGTAACCCAAATATTGATGATAAAGCAGTACGCCTTGGATGCTGGTTATACTCCGATAGCCAGCTATCTTTGGGTGACGTAATCTACGATCTAACCGATATTGGTAAACGACCATCGCTGCGATTTTTAGGCGATGAGGATTACATTTATGTTGGTAACCCCACCACTCAGAAATACCAGTACTATGAAAAGAAATTCCCAAAACTAATAAAAGAGCTATCTGACATTGACATCGAGTTCACGAGGGATGAGCTGATTAATTCGATCAGTAACCTGCATGAATTTTACTATATAACAGCTACAGACATATGCCCAATAAACAGCTTTTTAGAAACAAAAAGCGAAATTCACACCAAAAAAGAAAAACAGCATGAGAAGATTTTAAGAAGTGAAAAATATATAGGGAAACAAAAAAAAGTTGATAGCTCTACTTCACTTGCCCATATACATATCACAACATCATTAACTAATAAGTCCATCGCAGGGAAATGGACTCCTTTTGTTGAGCCAAGCTCAAAAAAGCCTGATGAATAACCGTGTCATAAATACCCCTCGCCATTCCACCCAGACCAGCGCTACCATAGTGTAGCGCTCTTTCTTGCGCTTCCCTTCTAACTCTATTTCAATCTGATTATCACTATCTAACGAGGTGCTCTATGAGTACAGCTTCGCCGTATTCGCTTTACCTGAGCAGGCTGTCGGCTAATAGCAAAACGTCTATTGCGTCACAGCTTCGTAGTATCGCTAAAATCATGGACTGGCCGGTTGAAGATGAAGCACGCTTTCACCGAATTAACTATCAGGACATGCTGCAAATACGCGCTATGCTGCAGCATGCAGGCTGGGCAGCACGCTCGATTAACCGGGCGCAAGTCGCTATTCGCAGTATCGTCAAAATCGCTGTCATGATGAAGCTAGCCGATAGCGAGCAGCTAAATCAGCTTAGTAGCCTAAGTAAGCTTAAACATGCCGAATACCCCGGCACTGCGCTGACAAAGCAACAGGTTCAGGCTCTATTTACACTTTTGGAACGTTCAACATCCGCAGTAGGTAAGCGCAATGTGGCGCTATTCGCGGTATTGCTTGGTACTGGCCTTCGACGTAGTGAGCTGGTAGCGCTAGAGCTAAAAGATGTCGATTTGAACAAACAAACGCTGCTAGTGCGTAATGGTAAGGGTAATAAATCCCGCACCGTATTTTTACCCAAGTGGTGCCTGAACTATCTTCAAAGCTGGCTGAAACTGCGCTCTATGCAGCCGGGATACCTGTTTTGTTCGATGTTTATTAGTGGAGTTGTCACGCTTGATAAGCCGCTAAGCGTTTGGCTGGTGTACAGGCTAATCAAAGACAAGTTACAGCATATTGGTGTTGCGAATGCCTCACCGCATGATTTACGCCGCACCTTTATTACGCGCTTGCTAGAGCAGAATATCGACCTTAATACAGTACGACAGATGGCCGGTCATGCGTCTATTACCACCACAACCATTTATGACAAGCGCGATATGCAGTTTATGCAGCAGGCAGCAACGGCACTTAACTATGATATAGCCGGGGGCAAGCATGATAACCCCGCCTAATACGCCGCTGCCATGTCATTACTTAGCAGCGTTTTATGCCAGAAACGTGATCAGCTTGATAGATGTGGACTTGGCGATGACGAATGTTAGTCGCGCCATTATAAAGCGCATCAGCGGCCATCCGTTTGATACCAATATTGAGCTGACTACGGCTTCTGCGCTTAAGCACTTAACTATTGCTGATACAACGCCTGAACTGACCGCCCGAGTAGAGCAGAACCTGGCCACACTCTGCACCTTGTTTAATGCAGCGCCAAACTTTGGTCCTGCCCTGGGCTTTTTGGTACTGATGAATATCAATCAGGGGCTTAATCAGCTGGTGGATTTTGTGGGAGGCCACTTTGAAGAAAAGGCACTGGAAAGACTGCTTTGTGAGGTATCCGGTTTAAGCGCTAACGATGTCTCGCACAGCTTATCGGTGTTACAGCAAAACGGCGTAATACTGGTAGACCGGTATTTGAATGAACTGCAGGACATCACGATACCGGCCAGTATGCTGTATGTGCTGACTAACGAGACGATAGAGAGTAAATCGCAACTGCTACAGCATGTGCTATGCGCCAGCACACCAACAACATTATCAACCTCGGATTTTGAGTATGTCGATGTGGCGCTATTGCAAGGCTACCTGGCCGAAGCGGTTAGCCAGCAGCTTAGCGGCGTAAACATCCTACTCTATGGCGAAGCCGGTAGCGGTAAAACAGCCCTTGCCAAAGTGCTGGCACAGAGTTTATCCGTACCGCTCTATGAAGCCCGCAATATGCGTATGGACGATGGATTTTTATCTAATGAGTTTGGCGCAAAAAGCTCAGACACCCAACGTATTCAGTACATCACCATGCTGCAAAGCTTAATGGGCGGCAGCGCCATGATGCTACTGGTCGATGAATGTGAAAGCCTGTTTTACAGTGCTGATACGCATTACTCAAAAGAGTCGGTGCATCGGTTATTGGAGCATAACGCCGTGCCGACTATCTGGATAACCAACCATGTTGACCAGTTAGAGCACAGCTATATTCGCCGCTTTAAGCTAGTGATGCCGGTTAATGCACCGAAAGACGAAGTGCTTGAAAAAATGAGCCGTACCGAGTTTAAAGGCTTAGGCATCAGCAGTGAGTTTCATGTACAGCTGAGTAAAACCCCAAACCTGACACCAGCACTATTAGCCAATGCCTCTCACGTCGCCAGAACACTGGGCGTGAAGCGTAATCTGGCACAAGGCGTTATCGATGATGTGATTGAAAATAGCCTCACCGCCTGCGGGCTATGGGATGACACCATGCGCTATCAGGCCGAATTGGCGTTTGATATGTCGCTACTAAACATCAAAGAGTCCGCAGCGGTGCTCAAACAGATTAACCATGCTGTTGCGAATAACGCACCGATACGGGTATTAATCAGTGGTCCGCCAGGCACCGGTAAAACCGCGCTGGCGCATTATCTGGCCGAGCAGCATAAGCGGGAACTAAAGCGGGTATTAAGCTCGGATGTACTGAGTAAATATGTCGGCGGCTCAGAGAAACAAATAGCACGGCTGTTTCAGCAAGCGCACCGCAACAACCAGATGTTACTGCTAGATGAAGTAGATAGCCTGCTCACCAGTCGGGAGCGGTTAAACATGCATCATGAGCGACAAGTGGTGAACGAACTATTGGCGCAGCTTGAGTGCTTTAGCTACCCGCTCTTTGCTGCAACTAATTTCGAAACAGCT
>NZ_BAFK01000032.1 GCF_000296695.1 Rheinheimera nanhaiensis E407-8 | reverse complement strand
TGGCCACAGGCCCGGCGCTGGCTTGGGCTGCCGGCGCCTGGGCCAGGGCTAAGCTGTGGCCGGCGTACTTCAGATAGCAGCAAATAGCCGTTTGCAGCAGATCGCCACAGGCCATCAGCACAAACACCTGTCTGGCTTCAAAATACTGCAACATCACACCGCCCAGCACAGCACCACCGATGGCACCAAAGTGGACAATCAGCGACAGCAGGCCAATGGTTTGCCCCTGTTTGCCCGGTGTTTCCAGCCGCATCACCAGCGGGTAAATCAGCAAATAACTGGCCTTGCAGACAAACATCAGCTGCGACACCAGCCAAAACGCGCTTAGGCTGTCAACCTGGTAACACAGCAGGCTAAAGAACGCGGCCGCCAGTTGGCTAACCAGCAGGATATCCAGCACCGAGCGTTTTTCTGCCAGCCTGGCCCAACACGGAAATGCCAGCAGCACCACCAGGCAAAATGCGGCAATATAACCGCCAACATAGGCCGGATCAGTAATGCCAAAGGCACTGGCGAAAAAGCCGGGGTAAAACGGCAGCAGCATGGTATCGCATACCACCGCAATCACCGTGATGCTGATCAGCAGGTATTTAACGTTCAGGTTCATGCCAGCACCCGTTGCGGCTTAAACGCCGGCTGAACTGGCGCGCTGCCAGCCGGCGCGGCAAACTGCTGAAAAGCAATGCGTGTTTCCAGCGGGTAAATCTCAGCGCCTGCCAGCTGATTAATAATAACGGCGTTGCGATAGCAGGCCATGCCCAGATCGGCAGCGACAAAGCCATGGCTGTGTAGCTCGGCATTTTGCACAAACACATCCTGATACTGGCTAATGCCATAGTGGCGGCTGACATCAAAACGGCCCTCGGCGTCGAACTTAAGCCGCTGCCGGATCGGTTGAAGATAGCCCGGTATTGGATAGTGAAAGCCGGTTGCCAACACCAGCGCCTGGGTGTTCAGGCTAAAACCCTGCTGCTGCTGTCGCTGGTTAAAGGTTAGCTGGATCAGGTCTGGCTGGCGGTTGTGAGCCGCAACGAGCTCGGCATTGGTCAGCAGGGTGACCGCCGCTTTGCCATCCAGGTTTTTGCGATAGAGCAAATCAAAAATGGCATTGATAAGCTCAGTATTAATGCCCTTATACAGCCCCTGTTGCTGGCTGAGTAAACGCTGTTTGCTGTTCGTCGCCAGCTGATAGAAATAATCAACATAGTCGGGCGACGTCATCTCCAGTGTCAGCTTGCTGTACTCCAGCGGGAAAAACCGTGGCGAGCGGGTTAACCAATTCAGCTGGTAGCCATAGTTGTCGCTGTCCTGCAGCAAGTCATAAAAAATTTCCGCCGCACTTTGGCCGCTGCCGATCAGGGTTATCGCATCACAGTGCTGCAGCTGACGCTTTTGTGGCAAATAATCGCTTGAATGCAACACCTGGCCGGTTAAGTGTTGGCAGCAGGCGGGCAGGTAGGGTTTGGGGCCTGTGCCCAGCACCAGTTTTTTCGCGTAGTACAGCCTGGGCCTGGTGGCACCATCCTCGCGCACTGTGGCCTGCACTTCATAACAGCACAACTGCGCATCATAGCGAATGGCGTCGACCTGCGTATTAAACTGCAGATTATCCAGCTGCTGGCTAACCCATTGGCAATATTGATTGTATTCCTTGCGTAGCAGGAAGAAATTTTCGCGGATATAAAAACGGTAAATGCGCCCCTGCTGCTTCAGGTAATTGAGAAAGCTGTAACGGCTTGTCGGATCGGCCAGCGTAACCAGATCGGCAAGAAAAGGCGTTTGCAGCTGAGCATCGGGCAGCATCATGCCCGGATGCCAGTCAAACCTGGCGTTGGCATCGACAAATAAACCATTCAGTTTAGGGATCGCTTGGCTAAGCGCGGCAAGCCCCAGGTTAAAAGGCCCAATACCGACGGCGATAAAATCATAAATAGGCTTAGGCATGACGGTGCTCCTTGGCGTTAGGGTCACAGGTTGTTGTGGTATCCGCCCTGACCGCACAGCGCAGGCCAGGGGGTGTTCATAGTCATGTTTAAAAATAGTTGCAAAAGCAAATGAGAATGGTTATTGTTTGCGTTAAATTAACTGATGTCAATAGCTTTGAAAAAAATAAGAGGAAATAAATGCAGCAGTATCAAATGCTTACATTGTGCGTGCTGATGCCGGCAACTATTTTGGCTGGTGGCGCTGCCGCGACACCAGACCTCCAGACGTTGCAAGACAATGCCAGCGACGACAACGCGATTGAAGTGATTAAGGTGTATGCAGACAGCTATCGCAGCACCGGCACTAAATCGCGCTTAACGCCGCTGCAAGCGCCGATGAGTTACCAGATTTATGACGCGGCGCTGCTGCAGTTACGTCAGGTCGATAGTGTCAATGAAGCCTTACGCTATGCGCCTGGTATCACCACCGAAAACCGCAGCACGGTAACTATTTTTGACCAGTATACGATTCGCGGTTTTGACAGCTACCGTAACTACTATGATGGTTTGCCATTACAATACAATGGCTTATGGAATTTAGCACCGCAAGTAGACGCCTACGCTACCGAAAGCGTTGAAGTGCTCAAGGGGCCAACGTCGGTACTGTATGGCTCGGCCCCGCCCGGCGGTATGGTGAATCAAACGGCCAAGCAACCGCAGGCGCAAACACAGCATCAGGCCCGTGCCCGGCTGGGGTCAGGCCAGTTGGCCGAAGTTGCCTTTGACAGCACCGGCGCGGTTACCGGGCAGGCAAATTACCGCCTGATTGGCCTGGCACGACAAAAAGACGGCCAGCAGCAAAGCACCCGGGAGCAGCGCTATGTTATAGCGCCGTCGCTTAGCTGGGCATTTAATGAGGCGACCAGTGTCAACCTGAATCTGTATTATCAAAACGACCCTGAAATGGTGCCCTCTACGCCGCTACCTGCCATGGGTACACTGTACCCGGCAAGCTATGGCTACCTGCCGGCCGATGCTTATGCCGGTGATAAAAACTGGGCCGGCTTTAAGCGCGAACTGACGATGCTGGGTTATAAGTTGCATCATCAGGTTAGCCCTGGCCTGAGCTTGTTGCAAAACCTGCGTTATACCCGGGCCGACGGCAAACAGCAAAACAGCTACAACCTGGGGCTGAGCGACGGTGACGCTATGTTGGCGCGCACGGCTTATTTTACCGATGAAGCCATCGACGGCTATGTGGTAGACAACCAGCTGGCATGGGCAACCAACGGCAATGCCTGGCGCAACCAGCTATTGCTCGGCGTGGAATACAATAGCCTGGACTCGCAGGTCCGTTATGGCGACACCTTGGGTGTAAATACGCCGGCGCTTAATCTGGCACAACCGGATTATAACTTAATGGATCCCGCGCAATTGCCGCTGGATACCTACAGCCAGCAAAACCAGATCGAACAGCGGCAACTAGGTGTCTACCTGCAAAATGAGTGGCAATTATCAGGCCTGCTGTTGTTGGCCGGCCTGCGTCATGACCGCTACGACAGCCGCGATGACGCTAATTTTGCCGGCGTTCTCAGCACGACGGATATTGACCAGCGCCATACCAGTGTCCGGCTGGCAGCGATGTACACCTTTGATTCTGGCTGGGCACCTTATATTAGCTACTCTGAGTCGTTTGAGCCGGTTTCCGGCACTGACTCGGTCACTGGCGAGGCGTTTAAACCGACCACCGCCGATCAAATTGAACTGGGGGTTAAATATAACGGCGACACCACACAGCTAACGCTGGCCGCTTTTGATTTGCGCAAACAGCAAGTGGTTGTTAATACGCCCGACTTTATGCAGAAAACGCAAACCGGTGAAGTGCAATCCAAAGGTGTAGAAATGACGCTGCAGCAGCAGGTGACGGCGGATGTGTCGCTTAACCTGAGCCTGACGCAGCTGGATGTGGCCGTAAGCCGTAACCCGCTAAACCCGGCGCTGGTCGCTAAAACGCCGGTGTGGGTAGCAGAGCAGCAAGCCGCTGCCTGGGCGCACTATTATGTCAGCGACAAGCTGGAACTCAGCACCGGCGTGCGTTATGTCGGCCCAAGCCAGCTGGACGAGCTGAACAGCGATCAGCTACCCGGTTATACCCTGTGGGATCTGGCACTGGCCTATCAGCTTAGCGACAACTATAAGCTGGGCCTGACCGCCAGCAATCTGGGCAACAAACGCTATGTCGGCGCCTGTTATGATCAGAACAATTGCTGGATGGGCGCCGAGCGCAGTGTTGAGTTAAACCTGTACGCGGGCTTTTAGTGGATGGCCGCTGGCAGTAAGAGTGGCCTTGAGAGTGGCCTTGAGAGTGGCCTTGATAGCTGTGTTGCTAACAGCGCGGCGCTGGCTGAGCTGTTGCAACTGGCGGCACATCTGCTGCCGGCCTTGCAGGGCCAGCTTGCGCAGCCAGCCCAGCCAGAGCGCTCAGAACGCACGGAACAATCCGCCATTATTCAGGGCAGCGACAATCGTCAGTCATTACTGGCGCTGTATCAGTACTGGCGTCAGCAGCACCCTGAAGCAACTCACGCCTATTGGTGGGTACGCAGCTGGAACATGCTGATATGGCAGCCGGTGTACCTGTCAGTTATCGGCGTGCATAGCGCCGGTATCGCCGTCAGCCTGGCCGGGTTTAGCCAGCACTGCCAGCAGGGCGTGGTGGCCGGCTTTACGCTGCAGCCGCAGCGAAGCGATAGCCAAGCGATCGCTGTGGCAATCCAGCGCAGTGCCGCCGGACTGGCCGCATTTTACCAGGACATGCTGGCGCAGTTGGCACAAGTGATAACGCTGCGGCCGGTGCTGGCGCGCCGTTTACTGGCCGATACCTTGCTATCGGCATTATTGCTGTGTTACCGCCAGGCCAGCTGGATGACACAACCGCAGCTGTTACATTGGCGCCAGCTTTGGCTGGACGCTTTAGGCATCGATAACGCCGCGCCGTTTTACATCGATACGCTCACGTGCCAACCGGCGTTTAAACGGCGCGCCTGCTGCATGCATTACCTGCGCGCCGATGGCGACTGCTGTGACAATTGCCCCAGGCGCGCTAATCAGCCCACCAAGTCCAGCGACACGGATATTATTTATCACCCTGTAAAGATTACTGATAGCAGGTAACTTCTACAGTAGCAACCGGTGAATTTGGCTGGAACTTTGCCAAAAATTATAGTTAACAGTTTGTTTTGTATTGGTTTTTTGTATCTGGCATAAGCCTTGCTGTCATCTCAATGCCTGGTGCAGCCAGTGGCTGCGCTTCACTACGTTAACCAAGGAGGCATACTATGGCCAGTTCAACCAGTGCAACCAATCAGGCAAACAGTAAAACCAATAGCGGCTTAAATTCGCCGGTAACCGCCAAAGCCAGCGAAGCGGCGCACCATGCGGTAGACGCCGTGGCGGCCAAAGCAGCAACGGCAGAAGACAGCCTGCGCAAAACGGCTGCCAGCTCGCAGGAGACGCTGGCGCACAAGCAGGAAGAAATTAAGCAGCAACTGCAAAGCTCGTACAGTAAAACCCGCGAGTTAGCCGCGCAAAACCCGCTGGCAACGGCCGGTATTGCCTTTGCTGCCGGTATGCTGGTAACAGCCTTACTGCGCCGGCGCTAGAGGTGGCTATGCAACGCCGTGAAATGGCGACAGCACCGCCACAGCGCCCCGGCTCTGATGCTGCCCCTTCAGTCGGGTCGCAGCCTGATAAGGCCCCGCCACTCAAAGCGCAGGCATTTGATCAGCTAACCCGGCTGGCGGCGCTGGGCTGGTCGGTAACTGAGCTTTATGCAGCGCAGCTTAAACTGGCCGGCAACACCGCACGGGCCGAATGGCAGCTAAGTGGCCGCAGCCTGGTGATTGCCGCTGCGCTGCTGGTGTGTTTTGGTGCCGGCGTTATCCTGCTGTGGGCCAGCACCTTAACGCTGCTGGGGGTGGTGCTATGGCAGTTATCCCAATCGCCGGCCGTGACAGCTGCAGTGCTGTTGCTACTGCAGGCTGCTTTACTCTGGTGGTGCTGGCGTAGCCTGAGTTATGTGTTGTCGCAGGTCGGTTTTACGCAAAGCTGGCGCCAACTGCGCCGGTTGTTTGGCCACAGTACCAAAGCCGACACCAGCAACAGCGCAACACAACAGGAGCAAGCCAATGCTGATAGCCACTCTGCTTAAGACAAAACAACAACAGGTTAAAGCCTTGGCGGAACAGAGCAGCGAGCAGCAGAAGCTGCTGGGCGCTTACCAGTTTCTACTCAAGCAAAACACGCTGCATTTTTTAAGTTCAGCACCCGGGCTGGCGCTGAGCTTCAGTGCCGGCGTGTTATTTCAGCTGCGTCATCACAGCCATGTTAAGACCTTACGCAGCCTGATACGCTGGCGCCGTCTCACCGGCCTCTGGTAACGCCGTTGTTATCCTGCCGCCCCGGGCACACCGCCGCCGGGGCCTTCGCTTATCGGCACTTCCTGTTCAGGGCTGATATTTAACCTGTTTAATATCATTACCTTATGTAATTTTATACATTTGTTTCTGTCGCTGACTTGCTTTTATACTGTGCGGCGCCTAGTATTGTGCTGTGCGTCACACAGTATGTGGTGCATAGTATGTGAAGCACAGTATAAAACCAGAAACAGGATAACCTAGCATGACCGCTGCACAACTAGACAAAATGCGCTTAGAGCTGCGCCGGGGCGTGCTGGTGCTGGCCGTACTGGCCTCGCTTAAGCAGCCACACTACGGCTATTCGCTGCGCCAGCAGTTGCAACAGGACGGTATCGACATTGACGAAGGCACCTTGTACCCGCTGGTACGGCGGCTGGCCGAGCAGGAGCTGTTAACCAGCGAGTGGCGCCAGGGCGAAGGGCGTGAACGGCGCTATTACCAGCTGTCTGAGCTGGGCGCGCAGTTGCTTGGCCAGTTAACGGATGAATGGCAACAGCTAAATAGTGCGCTTGGTAATTTATTAGGCACTGCATCACAGGAGAAACAGTAATGGAATTGGTACAACGTTATATCGCCGCCGTGCAGCGCGAATTGCCGGAAAACAAACGCGATGAAATAGGCCGCGAGCTGAACGCCAATATTATGGATCAGCTGGATGCACTGGCAGAACAGCCGGGCGGTTTAACCGATGCCGATATTGCCGCGCTGCTTAAGCAGATGGGCCACCCGCGTACGGTAGCACAGCAATTTGTGCCGCCACAGCCGCTGATAAGCCCGGGCTATATGCCGCTGTATAAAAACACCTTATTTATGGTGCTGGGCATTTTGTTTTTACTGCAGGTGGCAGATAGCACCTCAGCCTGGTTAAGCTCGGATATGAGCTTTTTACTGTATATCAAACATTTGTTAAACGGCTACAGCCAGGATGTGCTGTTGGCATTTACGGGCATAACGCTGGGGTTTTGGCTGATGTCGCGCAATAAGCCTGCAGCGAATAGCCAATGTGAGCAGCACTGGCAGCCAGAACAGCTACCCGCCGTGGGGCCGCACTGGCAGCATATTTCCCTGCAGGATATTTTTACCGATCTGGCGACTTATCTGTTTTTGCTGATTGTGATCTGGTACCCGCTGTGGTTTTCGGCGGAGCAATTGGCTAACAGCCGGTTTTTGTTTACCGACAACGCGTATCAATTACTACAATGGGCCAGTCCGCTGGTACTGCTGGGTATTGCCAACAGCCTGTGGCAACTACGGCAGCGTTTTTGGAGCCGTCACATGCTGCTAAGCAATGTGGTGTTAAATGCCGCTTTTGTTGTTGCCATACTGCTGCTGGCAGCAACCCAGCCGCTGCTAAAGTTGGAGCCGGAAGCTTGGCGTGGCGTATTGGACTTGCACCAATTGCAGCGTGCTGCGACCATCAGCCTGGTAATTATTGCCATGTTCCCGCTGTGGGAAGTGCTGCGCGATCTGTGGCGGTTGAAAAAACTGCACTAAACCCTTCAGCGCCGCTTGTGTTACAAGCGGCCGCTGTTTATCAAACCAACAATAAGGCCTGCAAAACCCGCGCCATAGCCCAGCAGCAGACCACAAATACACCAGAGCTTTTTTTTGCGATATGCGGCTTCGCCCTGTTGGGTTAACTGTGGCAGCATTAACTGCCAGCCACGATAGTTAAACCACAGTAAGCCGCCGATAAACAGCGTAAACGCACTAAGCGGCCCCCAGGCACCTTTAGTCAATTCATAACTGGCCGTGAGTAACAGCCCGCACGCCAGCACCCAGGCGATAGTGCGGTTACGCAGTGTAATCAGTTGCTGCTTCTCTGCCGCGCTGCCTGCCCGTTTTATTGGCTGGCGCATACCGGCGATAACCCCGACAACGCCGGCTAACGCACCCAGCATAGCGCCGCCCAGCAGCATGGCCAGTTTGCCAATGCCGCTACTTTGGCTGGCGCTGGCCGTGACAGTGGCTGCGGCCAGCGGCGGGCTTACAACGGTTAGCGCACTGCAAATGGCAGTGGTTAAACCCAGGCCTGGCGCTGTGGTTAAGATCAGCCTGCCGTATTTGGCCAGCAGCTGCTCTTTTAACCGCTCGCGTACCCGCTGCAGTTTTTTACGTACATTGGCTTCGGTTAAGCCCAGTAGCTCAGCGACCTGCTGGCTGTTTTGTTCTTCGCGGTAAAATAGCAGCACGATCTCTCGGCTATCTTCAGGCAGCTGGCTAATAAAATTAGCCATGATCTGGTTTTGCTGGGCTTGTTCCAGCTCGCTGGCCATATCGCTGTCGCTGGCAAAATCGGCCAGCAAGGTTTCGGCTTCATCGGCGCTTACCCTTGTCGCTATTTTGTTATCGCGCAGGTAATTAAAGGCGCGGTAGCGGGTAATCTGGCGCACCCAGGGCAAAAAACTGGCCGGGTTTTGCAACGTATTCAGCTGCTGCCAAATATGAATAAACACCTGCTGGGTAATATCTTCGCTGGCGTCGAGATCTTTTACTATCGCCAGCGCAATGCTGCTGACACTGCGCTGACAGCGCGCCACCAGGCGGCCAAAAGCGCTGATATCACCTTGTTGGGCGGCGCTGACATCGGGCAGCAACTGTTGTTCGGTCAGGCTAATAGTCATGGCGGTTAATCCTTTAACGCGGTGGCAATTTTGGCCGTTAACCAGTCGGGCTGGTCCAGCATAATAAAATGCCGTGCCTGCGGGTGAAACTCAAGTGTGGCATGCGCAATACCGGCCAGTTGTTGCTGGTACAGCTGCTGTGCTTGCGCGCGCTCGGCATCGCTGCTCAGGGCGCCAGTGGCACCTAACAGCAGCACTTTGCTTGTTATCGCACTGACAGCTGCTCGCAGATCGGTGGTGAGCAGTTCATACAATGCCTGGCCGGTAGCTTTCGGGTCTGATGCTGTGGCCATGCTTAACACCAGTTGCTGATGGGCGTCGCTGCTGGCCTGCATAAACAAGCCCTGCGCCGTCATCGCGGTTAGCTGCTCTGTGCTCATTTGCTGGTACTGCTGGCGTAAAAATGCTGCCTGCCCCTGCATCATCTGAGCCGTAGTGTCGTTGCTGCGGCTAAATACCGGCGCCAAATAGGGCAGACCATCCACTGCGATAATAGTACCAATGCTATCCGGTGCGCTGCTGGCGAGGTTAAAGGCCATAAAAGCGCCCAAACTGTGGCCCACTATTGCCGGGCGCTGCAGCTGGTGCTGGGCAATATACTGCAGTAGCTCTTGCTTAACCTTTGGCAATAAGTCGCCTTCAATGGCCGGTTTGCCGGCAAAACCGGCGATACTGATTAAATGCAGCTGATAGTCGCTGGCTAACGCCTCAGCGGTCGGGCGCCAGACGCGGGCGTCAGACATTAACCCCGGGATCATCAGTACCGGTTTGCCTGTGCCAATTACCTCAACGCTAAAGCTTTCGGCGGCTTTGCTGCTAAAGTTAGCCGCCAGCATGCCGCCGACAATCGTTAGCGAGATGGCAAAGTGAGCCCAAAAGCCGGGCTTGTTTTTGCTGTTCTGTGTTGTGCTGTGCATAAAAGCTCCTTGATAATTAACACTGTTCATTACCAAGTACCGCCAGCAAAAACGGCTGTGACAAAAAAACTGAAAAATATTTTCGTGCGGGCAAAACTGGAGCGGGTGGCGGGAATCGAACCCGTGTCTAAAGCTTGGGAAATGGCGTCGGGTAGTTGAGCTACACTCAGTTACACAGTATGCTGACCTGGCAGAATATGGGGAGTAGGCAGATGCTAAATATCCAAATAGACAACCCGGCACTGGAAGCGGATTTAAAACAAACCTTTGGCGATAACCCGCAGTCTGTCGCACGTGCTTTTGCCGAATTTGTACAGGCAAAACGCATTACTGACGATATTAACGTGTCTGTCACTCAGCTAGAGCAAGGGCAAGGGCTGGATATCGCTGAGGTGTTTAGTAGTATCCGTGCCAGGTATGAATAAACGTCGAATTGTTTTCTCGCCCAGAGCCAGCGAAAGGCTGGCGCAGATTGCAACTTTCCTGTCAGAGCAGGGCTTATCAAACGCCTTTATTATCAATTATCTGCAGCAGTTTGAGCGTTGGCTTAACCAAGTGCTGATAGAGTTTCCCGATTCGGGTATCCCTATGCCTGAATTCGGCGCGGAAATACGAAAAGTCTGCTACAAAAAATACAGTTTTGTTTATCGGGTAACGGCATCACAAATTGAAATTCTAACCGTTTACCGGGAAAACTTACCGTAAAACTGGAGCGGGTGGCGGGAATCGAACCCGTGTCTAAAGCTTGGGAAGCTTTCGTTCTACCATTGAACTACACCCGCGGTGGGTCATCACAGTAATGTAATGCGGCTTTAGCCGTCAACCGGATAAAAATACTTTTTTCTTTGTACCTATTACGCTAAGGTAACTGCCAAGCCAAACTTCAAGGAGATGAAGTGCTCAGCATTAACCAGGACAAACGTTTATGGTTTATCGAACTGATAGCCTGGTGGGAAGGGCGTATCAGTAGCAGCCATCTTATCCGTCAGTTTGGTATCAGTCGCACTCAGGCACAAAACGATATAACCCACTATCAGAGCTTGCTACCGGATAACCTGCAGTACCATGCCAGCCATAAAGGTTTTTTACCACAACAGGGGTTTGTACAGGCCTATATTTGTGGCGACGTAGTGGAATACCTGAACTGGATTAGCCACCAGGATGCTATTGCAGACATCAGCACCGCCTTGCCTTACACCACGTTGGCGTTACCCAAACGCCAGGTTAGTGCCGACATTATCCGGGTGTTGGTTAGCGCCATTCGCCAGCAGCGCCGGGTAGAGGTTGATTATGTATCGGTATCAAACCCTGACCGTCAGGGCCGCATTATCGTGCCGCACCATTTTGTCAGTACCGGCCTGCGCTGGCACCTGCGCGCCTTTTGCGAAAAATCACAGCAATACCGTGATTTTGTCTTAAGCCGCTTTCGCGGCGTGCCGGATCTGCTCAATAAAACCAGCATCAGCGCCGCGCAAGACAGCGGCTGGCATACGCAACTTAGCCTGATTTTTACACCCGACCCACGCTTAAGCCCTGCCCAGCAAGACGTGCTGGCCCACGACTACCAAATGCAACACGGCCAGCTAACACTGCAAACCCGCGCCTGTCTGGCACAATATTTACTACAGGAAATGCAGGTAAATATCCGCGATATCAACATCAGCCCCGAAGCCCAGCAGCTAGTGCTTAGCAACGTAGATGCGGTAAAACCCTGGTTATTTGAAGAGAAATCATAAGTTTATCAAGCACCCGTACAGTTAGTTTACAGGTGTTTTTGTACAGTGTTGTGCAATGAGGGAGAGAGGGTAGAGTGGTGATGTTGAAATTATGGAGCCATCAATGGAATACATAGCTCACCCGGCTAAAACCGGAACCGAACATCAAAGTGTTAAGACGCATCTGACCGAAGTCGGCGCATTAGCTGCAACGTATGCTGGGAAAATTGGCCATGATGAAGCAGGAATTCTCATCGGACTGTTGCACGACTTCGGCAAATACAGCAAGGCATTTCAAGACTACATGCTGCTGATTATCAGAGAACTTGGTGCTGATTATGATCCGGATCTGGATGAGGTGGAATCGAAGAGCTTAAAAGGGAAAATTGATCACTCATCTGCGGGTGCCCAATGGCTATTTAATAAATTAGTGCCTATTGCACGCAAACTTTATGCAGACAACGGCTCGTTAGAGCAAAAACTGGCTATTGCGGTGGTACAAATTCTGGCGCTGTGTGTCGCTTCTCACCACAGTGGCCTAATTGATAATTTGCCTTCAGAAAACGGTGCTGGCTTTCTGGCCCGGATGAAAAAAGCAGACGAGAAAACCCATTTACAAGAATGTATTCAGTCAGTCGATGCTGAAGTGATTGGCAAAGTTGAGTCTATAGCTACTACCGCGTTTGTGGCGGATATGGTGAATAAATTAAAGCAGCTATCGCCACAACATCCGGCGGATGCCAGTGACATTGTTTCTGCATTTAATCTTGGCTTCTACACTAAGTTTTTGTTCAGCTGCCTTATCGATGCAGACAGGGTAAACAGTGCTGATTTTGAAAACCCGGATTATAGCCAGTACCGGCATTTAAAACCGGGTTGGGCATTAGCTTGTCAACGTATGGAAGCTTTTGTCACCACGTTGAAAGTCAGAAATGCCGTAGACGATATACGCAAGCAAATCTCAGATAATTGCTTAAAACGCGCTGTCGATGCTCAGGGGATATACAGTCTTACTGTACCTACCGGTGGCGGTAAAACCTATTCCAGTTTGCGCTTTGCTTTACATCACGCCAAAAAACATCAACTGGACCGTATTTTTTATATTATTCCTTACACCTCAATTATTGAACAAAACGCTGAGGCAATCAGAACAGTACTACACCGCGATGATGATACAAGACCATGGGTGTTAGAACATCACTCTAGCCTGGAGCCGGAGCAGCAAACCTGGCATAGCAAGTTGGTCAGTGAAAACTGGGATGCGCCTATAGTACTAACCACTATGGTGCAATTTCTGGAAACCTTGCTAAGCGGTGGCACCCGGGGCGTCAGGCGGTTACATCAACTGGCCAATAGCGTGATTGTATTTGATGAAATCCAAACCCTACCAATTAATTGCATCCACTTGTTTAATAACGCGCTGAATTTTCTGGCTGCGAATTGTAAAACAACAGCGGTGCTTTGCACTGCAACGCAACCCTTGTTACATCAGGTCCAAAATGAAAATAAAGGCAGGCTGCACCTGCCTGCCGGCAATGAGCTTGTGCCTGATGTAGGCGAGTTGTTTCAGCAGTTAAAACGGGTAGAGATTCTGGACAAAACAACAGTAGCGGGCTGGTCATTAGAGGAAATTACAGCCTTAGCGGTTGAGCAACTGCAGTTAAAGCAAAGCTGCCTGATTATTGTTAATACAAAAAACTGGGCACAGGCATTGTTCAAGTCTGCACAGCAAACACAGCAAATTGATTCAGATGCATTAATCCATCTTAGCACTGCACAGTGCCCGGCACATCGTAAGTTATTACTTACTAAGGTGCGGCAGCGTTTAGACGCTGGCTTACCGGTGCTGTGTTTTAGCACTCAATTAATTGAAGCCGGGGTCGATGTGGATTTCGCCTCTGTTATTCGTTTTCAGGCCGGGCTGGATTCTTTAGCTCAGGCCGCTGGTCGCTGTAATCGTAACGGTAGGCACCAGACTGCTCAGGTTTATGTGGTTAATCCTGACAAAGAAACCATCGATTTATTGCCGGATATAAAAGTAGGACGTGACACCACAAAGCGGATATTTAACGAGTTTAAAGGGCAGGATTTCTTAAAACCTGAGGTAATGCAGCAGTATTTTCAGTACTACTTTTTTGATCGCAGTAAGGAAATGAATTATCCGCTTAAAGCAACTACTACAAATGGTGCTAATGATTTGCTTAACCTACTAAGTGTTAATGCACGAAACCCTTATGGCAATACACCGCTGACATTGCATCACGCTTTTATGACAGCAGGTAAAGCCTTTAAAGCGATAGATGCACCTACGCAATCGCTAATAGTGCCTTACGGTGACGGTAAATCGCTAATAACAGATCTTTGTGCAGCAAATAAAAAATTCGATGCTGCAACTTACTACCCTTTGCTTCGCAGGTCGCAGAAATACAGCGTCAATCTCTTTCCGAATGTCTGGGAACAGCTTCAACAACAGAAAGCGATTTACGAGATAGCTGAAGGGGAAGGTGTCTACTACCTTGATGAACGGTTTTACAGTGAAGATTTTGGCGTTTGCACAGAACCGTGTGCAGAACAGCATAACTTAGTTTTCTAATTGAAAAGGATTGAACAATGACGACAAAACCAATGAAAAACAGCATTAGTTTTCGTCTACGGGGGCGCTATGCATTATTTACTGACCCGATTACTAAAGTAGGCGGTGAGAAATGCTCTTATCACCTGCCAACCTATGAGGCATTAAAGGGCGTTTTAAAATCTATTTATTGGAAGCCAACGCTTACCTGGTATGTCGACAGAGTCAGAGTGCTTAAGCCTCTTCGCACCCAAACAAAAGGCACTAAGCCGCTGAACTGGGGCGGTGGTAATAGCCTGGCGATCTATACCTTTTTGCATGATGTTGAGTATCAGGTGGAGGCGCATTTCGAGTGGAATGAACACCGGCCTGAGCTTGCTGCAGACAGAATAGACGGCAAGCATTTTAGTATCGCTACACGGGTGCTGGAAAAAGGTGGGCGGCAGGATATCTTTCTGGGTACCCGTGATTGCCAGGCCTACGTTGAGCCTTGTGAATTTGGTGAAGGCTCTGGTGCTTACGACAATATTGACGAGCTGGGTTTTGGTTTAATGTTTCACGGTTTTGATTACCCAGATGAAACCGGTATTAACGAATTACACAGCCGGTTTTGGCACGCCACTATGAAACATGGCATTGTTACTTTTCCCCGCCCGGAAGATTGTCAGATCAGACGCTTTGTCCGCGAGATGCAACCAAAGGAATTTGCGCTTGATGTTAATCAACAGGCTGTGGATGAGCTGGAGGCAGCAGTATGAGTTGGTTAGCACGGCTATATGAAACCTATGAACAAGCGCAGCAGTTATCTGCAGATTTACCGCAGGAACAACAGTTAATGCCGGTTAGCCATACTCCGCAGAACGCTCATATCAATATTGTTATTGACGGCAATGGCTCTTTTCTGCGGGCTTCCGTGCTGGAAAAAACACAATTGGTTTTGCCAGCGACAGAGCAGTCAGCAGGCAGAGCAAGTGGGCTAGCACCCCATGCTCTGGCAGACAAGATTCAGTATGTAGCAGGCGACTATGAGCAATTTGGTGGTTTAAAAAAGGCAGGGTTTGAACTTTATTTTGAACAACTTAGTGGATGGTGCAAATCTGAATTCGTTTTACCCGCTATTGAAGCTATCCACAGGTATGTTGGTAAGCGAACTGTAGTTGCGGATCTGCTGCAACATGGCGTACTACACGCCGAAAACGGTGTTTTACTAACAAAGTGGCAATCCTCAGCAGAGGCGCCTTTGTTATTCAAAGTTTTACCAAAAGAAGCCGGTTCATTGGATCAAGGTTCGGCATTGGTGTGCTGGACAGTGGAAATGCCTGGTATTGCACAGTCTAAAACCTGGCTTGATCCGGCCATTCAGCAAAGTTGGATTAATTTTGACAGCTTAAATGGTGGCAAGCCGGGATTATGTTTGGTAAAGGGCGAGCAAACTGTTTTAGCATCAAACCACCCGGCCAAAATAAGGCACAGTGGTGATAAAGCAAAATTAATTTCTGCCAACGATAGTGGTGGCTTTACTTTCAGAGGCAAATTTACCAATAGCGGCCAGGCTGCGGCAGTGAGTTTTGATGTTACCCAAAAAGCACATAACGCGTTGCGTTGGTTACTTGGGCGCCAGAGTTTTCGCAATGGCGATCAAACCTATGTTAGCTGGGCCGTATCGGGCAAAACAATACCAAATCCATTCTCTGATCCGTGGGATCTGTTAAGTACAGAAACTCTACCTGAAAAAGATCACTCACTGGATTTAGGCCAAAGCTATGCGCTAAACCTGAAAAGTCACCTGAAAGGTACGGGTAAGGGAGAGCTCGAGCGTAACGAGAGCATTTGTATTTTAGGGTTGGATTCCGCAACCCCGGGGCGCATGGGGATTATTTACTATCGAGAAACTATTGCTGAAGAGTTTTTAGACTCACTGGAAAAGTGGTATCAGGATTTTGCCTGGCCACAGCGGCATAAAATAACGCTGAACAGTGAGAATAAAAGTAAAGCTGTCGAGAAAACGATTTGGTCGGCCTGCGCCCCTGCACCTTATAAAATTTGGGATGCCGTTTACGGTGATGTTTTAAAAAGCACTGATTCACTGAAGAAAAACCTTACCGAGCGCCTGCTACCCTGCATTGTAGAAGGCAGGCCCTTGCCGGTAGATATTGTTACCTATGCCATTAAACGGGCAACCAATCGATTAGCTTACAAAAGTGATGAAACATGGCGCTGGGAGCAAAACTTAGGTATTGCCTGCGCGCTTTATAAAGGCTTTTGCAAACGTACACCTCATATTAAATACCAAAAGGACTATGCCATGGCATTAGATGAAAGCAGTACCTCACGGGACTATTTATATGGCCGCTTATTGGCGGTAGCTGAAAATATTGAATCCTATGCGCTTTACAAAGCGGGTGAAAAGCGTAACACCACGGCAGACCGTTTAATGCAGCGCTTTGCCGACAGGCCGTTTTCCACCTGGCGCAATTTAGAGCTGGCACTAAAGCCCTATATGCATCGTTTGCAAAATGTTAGCCCCGGTTTTTTGAAGCTACGAAAAGACTTGCTGGATAGCATTCAGTCAGCTTTCGATACTACAGAATTTAAATCAGACAAAGCGTTAAGCGGTGAGTTTTTACTGGGTTTTCACTGCCAGCGCTTAGTACTAAATAGTAAAAAAGACGCGGCAGACACCGCAGATGCAGCAGAATAAGGAAAACAGCATGAGCTTACAAAATAAAATCGATTTCGCCATTATTTTTTCAGTAAAAAACGCTAACCCAAATGGCGACCCGTTAAATGGTAACCGGCCACGGACAGATTATGACGGCTTTGGCGAAATTACCGATGTATGTTTAAAGCGCAAAACGCGCGATCGCTTACAAGATGCTGGCCAGGCTATTTTTGTGCAATCGGACGAAAAGAAAACCGATGGCTACCCAAGCCTGCGGGCAAGAGCAGAAGGTGTATTAGGTAAAGATGTGCTGAATGCGAAGAAGACAAAACCAGAAGATGCAGCAAAACTGGCATGTGAAACCTGGTTTGACGTCCGTGCCTTTGGCCAGTTATTTGCGTTTAAAAGCGAAGAAAAAGACGGTGTATCTATTCCCATTCGTGGGCCGGTTAGCATTCATTCTGCCTTTAGTATTGAGCCGGTAAGTATTACCAGTACGCAGATCACCAAAAGTGTTAGTGGTGATGGTGATGGCAGTAAAAAAGGCTCGGATACTATGGGTATGAAACACCGGGTTGATAATGCCGTTTACGTAGCTTTCGGTGCTATGTCACCACAACTGGCTGAAAAAACTGGTTTTAGTGACGCAGATGCGAATACGCTTAAATCGATACTGCCGAAATTGTTTGAAGGCGACGCGTCCTCTGCCCGGCCAGAAGGTTCTATGGCGGTTGAAAAGGTGATTTGGTGGCAGCATAGCAGCAAGGCCGGGCAGTATTCATCTGCCAAGGTACACAGAACGCTGAATGTCAAAGCTGATGGTAGTTATGAACTAAGTCAGTTGGAAGGGTTAACGCCAGAAGAGATTGATGGCTTCTGATGCTGACCGGCGTTTAGTGCCACTGGCGGCCTTACAGCATTTTGCTTTTTGCCCCCGCCAGTGTGCACTAATACATAACGAGCAAGTGTGGGCCGATAATTTTCTGACTGCACAAGGCAACTTACTGCATGAGCGGGTAGACAGCGGTGAACCGGAAACCCGCAAAGGTGTACGGTTTGAACGCGGTGTGCAGGTGGCAGCGCCCAAGCTGGGCATAACCGGTAAGCTGGATTTAGTGGAGCGTGATTTATCCAGCGGCAAATTATGCCCGGTAGAGTACAAACGCGGTAAACCCAAACCCGGTGATTGGGATGAAATTCAACTCTGTGCCCAAGCACTGTGCCTGGAAGAAATGACCGGGCAATCTGTGCCTGAAGGCGCCTTGTGGTACCACCAAACCCGGCATCGCCAGGTAATTACCTTTAGTGCTGAGCTGCGCTTGCGTACCTTGCAGGTAATTGCTGAGGTAGCAGCCATGCTGGCGTCGGGCCAAACGCCCAAAGCGGTATATGGCAAGCATTGCCATGCCTGTAGTTTGTATGACTTATGCAACCCTAAATTGCTGCAACAAGACAACAGCCGCAAGTATGTAAAAAAGCTCTTTGCCACGGATGATACAGATGAAAAAACTGCAGAATAGTTTGTATATCAATACACAGGGCGCTTATTTGCATAAAGAGCGCGAAACCCTGGTTATTGATATCAATAAACAAAAAGCGGCGCAGTTACCTATCCACGGCATAGGGGCTATTTTTTGTTTTGGTAATGTTATGGTTTCGCCACAGGTTATGGGGTTTTGTGGTGAAAACGCGGTGAATCTGGCATTTTTTACTGAATATGGCCGCTTTCTGGCCAGAATTCAGGGCAAGCAATCCGGTAATGTGTTGTTGCGCAGAAGCCAGTATCGCAAAGCGGATGAAGATCCACACGCTATTGCCCGCAATATCGTAGCGGCAAAAATACAGATGCAAAAACAGGTATTGCAGCGCCAGCAGCGTAACCATGGGGTATTGCCTGAATTAACTGCTCAGATAACGGCACTTAATCATATTTTGGATACGTTAAAGCTGGCGACTAATCTGGATAAAATTCGTGGTTACGAGGGCGATGCCGCAGCGCGCTATTTCTCAGTGTTTAGTTTACTGCTCACCGGCAGTGCAAAAGGCTTTAACTTTAGCGGCCGGGTGCGGCGGCCGCCAACTGATCCTATTAATGCGCTGTTGTCGTTTATCTATTCAGTGCTGGGTAATGATATCAGTGCGGCTTTGCAAGGCGTAGGGCTTGACCCGCAGGTAGGTTTTTTGCATCAGGAACGGCCAGGCAGAGACAGCCTGGCGCTGGATTTGCTGGAGGAGTTCCGTGCTTTTATCGCTGATCGTTTAGTGCTAACCCTACTGAACCGGCAACAACTTAAAGCAACAGATTTTGTGACAGAAGCCGGTGGCGCAGTAAAGCTAAAAGACGACGCCCGCAAACTAGTACTGCAGGAATACCAAAGCCGCAAACAGCAAACCATTAAGCATGCTTTTTTGGGCGAAGACGTTGAAATCGGTTTATTGCCTTACATTCAGGCGATGTTGCTGGCCCGGCACCTGCGTGGTGACCTAGCTGAGTATCCACCCTTTTTTAGTAAGTAGCAGGTAGCTCTTTTATGATGGTACTAATTACCTACGACGTATCCTTTAGTTCAGAAGATGGCAAAGCCCGGTTAAGACGTATTGCCAAAATTTGTCAGGACTACGGCACCCGTGTGCAGTACTCGGTGTTTGAGTGTGATATCGACCCGGCGCAATGGGTCAGGTTGAAAGCTGAGTTATTGGCTACGTACGATGAAGAAGTTGATAGCCTGCGGTTTTATATTCTGGGTAAAAGCTGGCGCAGTAAAGTAGAACACCATGGCGCCAAAACGGCGCTGGATTTATTTGCCGATACGCTGATTATCTAATCGCTAACCGGTAGTGCTCTTTAAAAAGCCGGATCTTTAGCGGCGGGCTTACTAACTGAATTTAAAAGTTAAATGTAAGCCCGTTGTATTTTTACGTTCGTTATTTGAATAATCTCTGTGGGTTAGCGCTAAATACATTTTAGCGTTAGACTACACCCGCCTTTGCAAAAAGGCAGTCGCGCCTCACGCAGGCGCGTGGATTGAAACAGGACACTAAAGACATTGCCGCTGAGTTATCAAGTCGCGCCTCACGCAGGCGCGTGGATTGAAACTCCAACCGCGTCATAGCAGCTGATGGCGCAACTTGTCGCGCCTCACGCAGGCGCGTGGATTGAAACATATAGCGCCGCACGTAAAAAATATGTGGTACAGTCGCGCCTCACGCAGGCGCGTGGATTGAAACCAGTATCAGTATTACAGCGAGCAGAAAGCTGTAAACGTCGCGCCTCACGCAGGCGCGTGGATTGAAACGGCCTCCTTGTGATGCATCGCAGCTCTCGCCATGTCGCGCCTCACGCAGGCGCGTGGATTGAAACGGCGCAATTCTCAGTAGCAAGCGAGCTAACAGAGGTCGCGCCTCACGCAGGCGCGTGGATTGAAACGCGGTGTCTTTTATCACAAATCGGCTTACAAGTTAGTCGCGCCTCACGCAGGCGCGTGGATTGAAACCATCAATGAGCTTGAGGCTGAGTTATTGGCGGTTGTCGCGCCTCACGCAGGCGCGTGGATTGAAACGGGTTTTACATCAAGTGCTGATTTCACCAACTTAGGTCGCGCCTCACGCAGGCGCGTGGATTGAAACGGGTATGGATATAAAGTCAGCCTGTAGCGTGGCCGTCGCGCCTCACGCAGGCGCGTGGATTGAAACCTCTGAGCATAGCGGGTCGCTTGCATGGTGAATCGTCGCGCCTCACGCAGGCGCGTGGATTGAAACGGTTGATGGTAAAAAATATCAGTGGGGTGTGTGATGTCGCGCCTCACGCAGGCGCGTGGATTGAAACCTGCACTGTAGTGTACCGCTGGCTAATATCGACGTCGCGCCTCACGCAGGCGCGTGGATTGAAACAGTTTGTCAGCGCTGCTGCGCTATATGTTGGTGAGTCGCGCCTCACGCAGGCGCGTGGATTGAAACGACATGGTTGGTAAAAATACCACCAAAGCAGCCAGTCGCGCCTCACGCAGGCGCGTGGATTGAAACTCGCTAGTGTGGGAAGAAAGACCGTAACGAAAAAGGTCGCGCCTCACGCAGGCGCGTGGATTGAAACAACTTATAGCGGCATTCGGTAGCAAGTCGTTTAAGTCGCGCCTCACGCAGGCGCGTGGATTGAAACTGCGTGGATAACACCACCGCCTAAAAAGTTAACATGTCGCGCCTCACGCAGGCGCGTGGATTGAAACTGCGTTGTCTATATCCAGAGAGCAGATTTTAGACGTCGCGCCTCACGCAGGCGCGTGGATTGAAACGGGCCATTACATAAACACCAAGACGGCGACGAGCGTCGCGCCTCACGCAGGCGCGTGGATTGAAACGCGTTGCTGCGGTGCTTGAGGAGGATAAAAGCAGGGTCGCGCCTCACGCAGGCGCGTGGATTGAAACGCGTCGTGTTCAAAGGCAGGGAGCCAAGCAGGGCGTCGCGCCTCACGCAGGCGCGTGGATTGAAACGTACGTTTGCGCACTGGATACCAGCGTCGCGCCAAGTCGCGCCTCACGCAGGCGCGTGGATTGAAACCTACACTGACCTGCGCGGGTGGGGTGACGTTACGGTGTCGCGCCTCACGCAGGCGCGTGGATTGAAACGCCAAGGCGTTACCAGGCGCCACGGCTGCTTTACGTCGCGCCTCACGCAGGCGCGTGGATTGAAACGCCGCCAGCAACTGAAAACACAGCGCCATCAGCTGTCGCGCCTCACGCAGGCGCGTGGATTGAAACACGCAGTAAAGGCATATTAAGCTCAACAACTCCGAGGTCGCGCCTCACGCAGGCGCGTGGATTGAAACTAGCCAAAGCACGCGGAGAAACAAAATGATAATCCGTCGCGCCTCACGCAGGCGCGTGGATTGAAACGGGTACTGCCTGTTGTTTGCCTTAGTGCATCGCGTCGCGCCTCACGCAGGCGCGTGGATTGAAACACCAACCCGGCACCCGTCCACATTGATCGCCCCGTCGCGCCTCACGCAGGCGCGTGGATTGAAACCAACTTTACCGCATCTTTGTGGTTGCTATTAAAGTCGCGCCTCACGCAGGCGCGTGGATTGAAACTTCTGCCAATCGAGTTAAGTATAACTTGCTTATCGTCGCGCCTCACGCAGGCGCGTGGATTGAAACCGCCCTTCTAACCTTGGCGTGTTAGTGCGCTGCAATGTCGCGCCTCACGCAGGCGCGTGGATTGAAACGGCCACTGGCGCGGCTGGTACTTCTGCAGCTGCGGTCGCGCCTCACGCAGGCGCGTGGATTGAAACGTCCGGCATACCTTTTGCGGCAGCCTGTTTAGGGGGTCGCGCCTCACGCAGGCGCGTGGATTGAAACCGGGTCCATTTCGGCCAAGTCGCCCTCCACCATGTCGCGCCTCACGCAGGCGCGTGGATTGAAACCAGCTCTACCAGCTGCAGGTGCAGGCTGGGTGCGTCGCGCCTCACGCAGGCGCGTGGATTGAAACCACCGCTTTATTAGCTACGATATCACCCCCCTGGGTCGCGCCTCACGCAGGCGCGTGGATTGAAACAGAGCGTCAGCGGGCTTTCGACAAAGGCGTAGTTGTCGCGCCTCACGCAGGCGCGTGGATTGAAACGGCTACACTGAGAACGGAGCCATAGAGCAGGACGTCGCGCCTCACGCAGGCGCGTGGATTGAAACGTATTTGCCGGCTGCCGAAATCATGCCTTTTTCACGGTCGCGCCTCACGCAGGCGCGTGGATTGAAACCAGCTACGGCCGTTGCGGATGTTCTGCACCAGGTGTCGCGCCTCACGCAGGCGCGTGGATTGAAACACCAACAAAGGTGATAGGCGCACAAGAACCCGTGGTCGCGCCTCACGCAGGCGCGTGGATTGAAACATAATTACGCACCGCCACTTTATTGCCGCTTGAGGTCGCGCCTCACGCAGGCGCGTGGATTGAAACTTGTGCGCGTAATCCCATGCTATCTACCCCTTAGTCGCGCCTCACGCAGGCGCGTGGATTGAAACAAGCAGGTAGTCGTTAGCGGTTAACTTAACGTACAGTCGCGCCTCACGCAGGCGCGTGGATTGAAACGAGCTTTGCCTTAACCACCAGAGCAAGGGCGCGGTGTCGCGCCTCACGCAGGCGCGTGGATTGAAACTTGTATGCCGTAAATGTGGCGTTAGCTAAACTTGGTCGCGCCTCACGCAGGCGCGTGGATTGAAACGGAGCAAGGGCTATAGTCAAAGCTGCAGCTGCTAGTCGCGCCTCACGCAGGCGCGTGGATTGAAACTGTTTGATTTGCCGGTACTGACCAGCCCGCCGCTGGTCGCGCCTCACGCAGGCGCGTGGATTGAAACTACCACGTGTACACGCCTTTCAACTTTGAACAGGTCGCGCCTCACGCAGGCGCGTGGATTGAAACAGCGCGTGAACCCTCGGCACAACTTGCGCCCAGGTCGCGCCTCACGCAGGCGCGTGGATTGAAACCACTACAACGTAGGTGCTGGCAACTTCCGCAGCAGGTCGCGCCTCACGCAGGCGCGTGGATTGAAACAGGCTTGGCGTAAATCTGCACAGCGTCATCGCCGGTCGCGCCTCACGCAGGCGCGTGGATTGAAACTGTCTGTCGGCTACGTTATGGCCGATATAACCCTGGTCGCGCCTCACGCAGGCGCGTGGATTGAAACCTGCTGTATGCGCTCTTGGGTCGGTAGTACCCGTGTCGCGCCTCACGCAGGCGCGTGGATTGAAACATTGATCGCGAACCCCGCATTCAGCGTCGCGCCTCACGCAGGCGCGTGGATTGAAACAAATATAACTTGTCTTTGTTCGTTTGCTGAATTAAGTCGCGCCTCACGCAGGCGCGTGGATTAAAACGAAACCACCACTGGCTTATCCGCTAGATTTGGTCGAGCGCACAGTAGACGTTTGTTTTGAAGCTATAGAAGAGGCAAGAGTAACATTGGTTAACTGCGCCTGGCGAATTTCTGCATCTAGTCTGTCGATTTCTTTCGCGATGGCAGTGATATCCACCAACTGACTGCACGCGAAGCTGACTTCAAGGTGACGCTCAGTTTCAGTAAGCTTGGCGTTAGTGGTAGTGCAATGCGAAGGCAGAGAGCTGCTCTTCTTTGTGTTACGGACAAATCGATTAAACACTTTTAGGAATATGCTCATTAGCTATTTCTAGACTTTATTTCTGGGGAAAGGTAGTAATCTAATCCCACTTTTTACGCGGATATCATAAATAACGCAATTCCGTTGTCTAAAACATGCTAGCGTTCACTGTAGTAAATTTACAGGGTTGATAAATATGCCATTGCGCCGAATTTTATACTGTACTTTGTTGTTGTCACATATTTCTCTGTGGGCCGCGCCGCAGTTTAGCCAGGCCGAGTGTATCACGCTAAACCAGCAGCGGCTGGAGCTGCGTAAACAGTTGCGTCAACCTTACGATGCCGCCCACGGCCAAAGGTTACAGCAGCAGCTGCGTGAGTTAGAGCGCTTGTTAGCCCAGCACTGTAAAAAGCCGGTGAAAACCCCGCCCTCTCATTAACTGATTCACTTAGCTGCCGCTTAGCAGGCCGCGCGCTTGCATCAGCTGAGCAATTTCCGGCAGGCTGGCCGGATCGTCTATGGTTGACGGCACACTGTACTGGCTGCCATCGGCAATTTGCCGCAGTAACTTACGCAATATTTTGCCGGAGCGGGTTTTTGGCAAGCGTTTGACAATAAGCGCCTTTTTAAAGCAGGCCAGGGCGCCAATTTCCTCGCGTACCATGGCGACCAGCTCGGCTTCTAAAATGGTTTCGTCTACCTCAACGCCGTTTTTAATCAGTACCAGTGCCATCGGCTGCTGGCCTTTAATCGGCTCGGGAATACCAATGACGCAGCATTCGGCAATGGCCGGGTGGCTGGCGACAATTTGCTCCATTTCGCCGGTAGACAGACGATGCCCCGCCACGTTGATGACATCATCAGTGCGGCCCATCACAAACAGATAACCGTCATCGTCAATATAGCCGCCATCGCCACTGGCGTAATAGCCGGGGAAGGTGGCCAGATAACCGTCGACAAAGCGCGCATCGTTACCCCAGATAGTGGTTAAGCAGCCCGGCGGCAGCGGCAGCTTTAAGGCAATATAGCCCTGCTCATTGGCTTTTACCTGCTGGCCGGCTTCATCGAGGATCTGCACATTAAAACCCGGTACCGGCACGGTAGATGAGCCGGGTTTGGCCGGTAGCAGGGCAATACCCGCCGGGTTGGCGGCGATGGGCCAGCCGGTTTCGGTTTGCCACCAATGGTCTATCACCGGCTTTTGCAGTTTGTCGACCACCCATTGGTATGTCGCCGGGTCCAGCCGTTCGCCGGCCATAAAAATGGTGCGCAGCGCTGATAAGTCATATTGCTGCAACGCCGCTTCGGGGTCTTCTTTGCGGATCGCGCGAAAGGCGGTGGGCGCGGCGAACAAAATATTCACCTTGTGCTCGGCACACACCCGCCAAAATGCGCTGGCATCGGGGGTAAATACCGGTTTACCTTCATACAACACTGTGGTGCAGCCGGCGATTAGCGGCGCATAGACAATATAAGAGTGGCCCACTACCCAGCCCACGTCGGACGCGGCCCAGAACACATCGCCCGGTTTGGTGTTATACACTGCCTGCATGCTGTAATGCAGCGCTACCGCATGGCCGCCGTTATCGCGCACTACGCCCTTTGGCTTACCGGTAGTGCCCGAGGTGTACAGCACATACAGCGGATCGGTGGCTTTTACCGGCACGCAGGCTGCCGGTTCGGCTTTTAATAGCGCTTGCTGCCAATCCAGATCGCGGCCGGCTTGCAGCTCTGCCTTTAGCTGGGGGCGCTGGTAAATAACGCAATGTGCCGGCTTATGTGCGGCTTTATTAATGGCATCGTCTAATAAGGGTTTATAGGCAATAACCTTACTGATCTCGATACCGCACGAGGCGCTTAGCACCACCTTGGGTTTGGCATCATCAATACGTAGCGCCAGTTCGTGGGCGGAAAAGCCACCGAATACCACTGAATGCACCGCGCCTAAGCGTGCCACCGCCAGCATGGCAATGGCGGCTTGGGGGATCATCGGCATATAGATCACCACCCGGTCGCCTTTTTGTACACCCAGCGCCTTTAACACGCCGGCAAAGCGGGCGACCTCATCGCGCAGCTCACGGTAACTAAAGCGTTGCTGGCTGTTAGTCACCGGCGAGTCGTAGATCAGCGCCGTTTGCTCCGCGCGGCCTTGTTCAACCTGGCTGTCCAGCGCCAGGTAAGCCGTGTTTAACACACCGTCACTAAACCACTGATAATGCGCAGCATCCTGCTGCTGTAATATCTGTTGTGGCGCCTTATACCAGTTAAGTTTAGCCGCCTGCTGTTGCCAGAAGGTTTCAGGGGCATTGGCCGCTTGCTGGTACAGCTGTTGGTAGTCTTGTTTGGCTTGTGTTGTCATTGGAGATCTCCGCACCAATTAAAGCTCATTTCTTGGTAACTACTGTAGCTAAAAACCTGTGTTAACGAACTTAGACTTAAGGTGCATAGACTTTAGGCTAAGGTGCTTGGCTTGTATCCGGCACCCGCTTGTGGTCTGATCCACTTCAGCTTGGCAATACAGCGGTGACCAATGGCAATTGAGATTTCAAACAGTGTGATATTGGCCGATAACGAGCTGGAATGGCAGTTTATCCGTTCCAGTGGTGCCGGTGGCCAGCATGTGAATAAGGTATCGACAGCCGCGCAGCTGATTTTTGATATTAAGGCGTCGAGTTTACCGGCGTTTTATAAAGATAGGCTGCTGGCCAAAGCTGATCATCGTATTACCCAAAGCGGCAAAATTATTATTAAATGCCAGCAAAGCCGTAGCCAGGAGATGAACCGGGAGCAGGCGTTAGCGCAGTTTATTGCACTGGTGCAGTCGGTGGCGCGGGTAGCGAAAAAGCGCATTGCCACCAAAGCCACTTACGGCAGCCAGCAACGGCGGCTGGAGCATAAAAAGCAGCGCGGTGCCACCAAGGCGCTGCGCCAGCAAAAGCCACAGGTTTAATTACCAGCGGCTTTGCATTATCACACGGGATACTGCGCCAGTATGGCTGCACTTTGCTGGCGAATTTCGCTAATCAGCTCTGCAGGCTCTAGTATCTGGGCGCTGCTACCCAAACTAAGCAGCCAGCTGGCCAGGCTGTGCCAGTCGCTGCTGTTCAGCGTCAGCACTATACCTTCAGCGGTTGGCAATTCATGGCTAATACCCTGCCACCATTCCCGCTTAGCGCGGTCAGCAGCCACGGCAGTAAAACGTACTCTGGCGCGCAGTGATGCTTGCGGCATATTTTGCCGGATAAAGCTTTGCGCATTGAAATCGCCGCGGCTGGTGACCGTTTCGGTTAATACGGTCAGTTTGCTGATGCGGTCGGTACGAAAATCGCGGTAGGCGCTACGCAGCCGGCACCAGCCTATAAAATGCCAGCGGCCAAGATAATACAGTAAACCGGCGGGTTCGGCCTGGCGCGACGTGACCGTTAAATCGGCTTTCTGATAATTGAACTGCACTAACTGCTGCCGGGCAATAGCTTGCTGCAACACGCTAAGATCGGCTTGCATTGGCGGGGTATTGGCCGGGGTTGCCATCGCCCGGGCCAGATGCTCCAGCCGCTGTTTTGCATCAGGCGGTAATACCGATTTCACTTTGTCCAGCGCGCTTTGCATCAGTTGCAGGTAACTCTGGCTGGTCATCCGCTGCGCCAGCATCAGGCCGGTGCTAAGCGCCATGGCCTCCGGTTCGGAGAAATTCACCGGCGGCAGCATATAGCCTTTCATCAGCCGGTAGCCGAGGCCGGTTTCTGCCAGTACCGGCACACCGGCCTCTGTCAGCGCCGCCAGATCGCGATAAATAGTGCGAATGCTTAAACCAAAATGCTCGGCCATCATTTCTGCTGTGCAATAACGCCGGCTTTGTAAATACAAAATAAGGGCTAGCAGCCGATCTACCCGGTTCATCTGGTCTGACTCTTGGTTTGCACGATTAACCGGCTTATTTTGCCATCTTGCAGCGCAAACACATACTGACAATCATCAGCATCGTTAGCGGCGCTGTGCCAGCGGGTTTGCAAATAGAACTCACCGAAGTGGCGACGCACTGCAGTAATTTCCAGCCGGTGATTGACAGGTTGCTGTTGTTGCCAGCACCAGATAGCGGCATGCCCCACCCAAATCTGGCCCTGCGCCAGTACCACGGCTTCGGGATCGAAAAACGACACTAATGTTGCGGTATCGTGGCGGTTATGTGCCTGAATAAATTGTGCGATGGCAGGTTCCAACTGGTGCATGATGCTGTCCTCCAAACTTTAACAGCATCATTGTGAGACATGCTACTGACAACCCTATGTCAGTAGCAAAGCAAATTTTTGCTTATTTTTCAGCGTCTGCACATTCCCCGGCTGTCAGCTGGTACACCAACAGTTGGCTGTCAGCTTTACAGCAGGCGGGCGCGAATGCTTTTACCTTTAATCTTGCCCTGCTGCAGCAGTTGCAGTGCCAGCTTAAGTTTGCTGCGTTTTACCGCGACAAAGCTCCAGATATCATGCAGCTGAATTTTGCCTAAATCGTCATTGGTCAGCTGTTTGCTGGCGGTTAAGGCGCCAACAATATCACCGGCACGGATCTTATGCTTTTTACCGCCGTCCAGCTGCAAGGTGGCCATCTGCGGTTTTGCGGGTTGCTGGGCAGAATGACTCGCCGGCAGAGCCGCCGGCTCAATTTTTATGCCTAAACCATCTTCCAGCGCCACCAACTTGCCGGCATCGCTGGCGGTAAATAAACTTAATGCTATACCCGTTTGGCCGGCGCGGCCGGTGCGGCCAATGCGGTGGGTATGGGTATCGGCATCATGTGCTAATTGGTAGTTAAACACCGCATCCACACTGCTGATATCCAGCCCGCGCGCGGCAACGTCGGTCGCTACTAAAATACAGGCACTGCCATTGGCAAACTGCACCAGCGTTTGGTCACGATCTTTTTGCTCCATATCGCCGTGCAGCGCCAGCACACTAAAACCAGCATCGGCTAAAGCGTCGGCCACATCCTGGGTTTCACGCTTGGTGTTGCAAAACACCATGCTGCTTTGGCCCTGATAACTGAGCAGCAAAGTCTGTAATGCCTGTAGCCTATCGTTGTTATGGCTTAGCTGATAAAAGCGTTGTTCGATACTGCTGGTGTTGTGCTGCTGCTCCACCGTGACCCGCACGGGTGTGCGTAGTAAACGCTCACTTAAGCTGGCAATAGCGCTGGGGTAAGTCGCGCTAAACAGCAGGGTTTGCCGCGCAGCGGGCGCTTTGGCAATCACAGCGTCTAAATCGGCACTAAAGCCCATCTCCAGCATGCGGTCGGCTTCATCCAGTACTAAGGTGGTTAAATCGTCCAGGTTAAGGCGGCCTTTGTCTAAATGATCAATCACCCGGCCCGGCGTGCCGACAATAATATGGGCACCGTGCTCCAGCGAGCCGATTTGCGGGCCAATAGGCACACCACCACACAGGGTTAAAATTTTAATATTGTGAATACTGCGCGCTAGTTTGCGCAGCTCGCTGGCGACCTGATCGGCCAGTTCACGGGTGGGGCACAGCACCAGGCTTTGTACGCGGAAGTACTTGACGTCCAGCTTGGCCAGCAGGCCCAAACCAAAGGCCGCGGTTTTACCCGAGCCGGTTTTCGCCTGGCCGATAACATCTTGACCGGCCAGGATAGCCGGCAGTGCCTGCGCCTGGATTTCTGTCATGCTGCTGTAGCCTAAATCGGTCAGGTTGCTGACTAGTGCGTCAGGTAAATTCAGGCTGGAAAACGGGGTATTGCTCATGCTGGCGCTCCGCAAAACATAATACTGCGGGCCATAGCCTGCAAAAGGGGCGGCATTGTAGCAGAAAGCAATGCAAATGCACCTGTCGCTGCTGAAAAAAACAGCAGTGACAGGTGCTTTCTGCTTATTTGGATAATCTGCCTGATTATATCGGCGGAACCGGATTACGCCTTCGGCATTAACTCCAGCAGCGCAATTACCGTGGCTTCCACGCCTTTGGTGACTGCCGGCTCAGGGCTGATTTTAAACAGCGGGCTATGGTGGCTGGGCACGGCCGGGCCGCCGGCTTTCTCGGCCGCAAAGGCCTCGGCTGGCGTGCCGCCGACAGCAAAATAGGTGCTGGGAATATAAGGATCAGTGGTAAAAAACGGAAAATCTTCTGCGCCCATGCCCAAACGTTTATAACTTTCGTCGAACACCTGTTGGCCCATATTGGCGGCCCAGGCTTTTTTTAGCCGCTGTGTCAGTGGTATGTCGTTCACCGTTGGCGGGGTGGGCTCGTCGGTAATGCGCACTTCCGGCAGTTTATCTTCTGGCATACCGGCGGCGCGGCCCAGGTTTTCTGCCACCCGTTTAATGGCAGCCATTAAATAGTCGCGCGTTGCCTGATTATCGTTCCGTACAGTCAGCTGCAGGTGAGCCTGATCAGAGATAATGTTATGTTTGGTGCCGCTATTAAAGGCGCCAACGGTAATCAGTGCCGGCTCTTTGGGGGCAATTTCGCGGCTGATGATGGTTTGCAACGCCAGAACAATTTGTGCGCCCAGCACTATCGGGTCTTTACCCCGGTGTGGGCTGGCACCATGAGCGCCTATGCCGTGCACGATAATATCGACGGTATCGACGCCTGAATAGGGTGAGCCTTCAACGGCGACGATTTTACCGGCTTCAATTTCAGAGGACACATGAAACGCCAACGCATAGTCTGGCTGGCCAAAGCGGCCCCAGATATTGTCTGCCATCATGCCTTTGGCGCCACCCACCCGCTCTTCAGCCGGCTGCCCTACCAGCATTAACGTGCCAGACCATTGCTCTTTCATCGCTGCCATGCGCCGCGCCGTACCGACCAGGCTGGTAATATGCACATCATGGCCACAGGCATGCATCACGTAGACTTCATTGCCGTCCCAATCGGTTTGTTTAGCAACCGACGCATAAGATAAGCCCGACTTCTCCTGCACCGGCAGGCCGTCCATATCAGCACGCATCATCACCAAAGGGCCGGGACCGTTTTTCAGCATGGCTACCACACCGGTTTTACCAACGCCTTCGGTCACCTCAAAGCCAGCGGTGCGCAGCTCTTGCGCCAGCCGTTTCGCGGTTTGGGTTTCCATATGTGACAGCTCGGGGTGTTGATGAAAGTGTTTGAATAAAGGGGCTAAATGCTGCTGGTAATCTTGCTGGATAAGCTTGTTAAGATCAGCAGTAGCAAACACCGCAAAACTGTTGAGGCTGATTAAGGTAGCTAGAAGCGTTTTTTTCATTGTGATACCGCCATCGGTGACTTAATGCTGTTTAAGCTACCTTGCTGGTGCTAAAAACACCAGCCTTAGTGGTAAAGGGTTGCGTCCGATGGCAGCAACGGCAGGTTAACCGCTTTGATACTCATTGAGCCTTCTCCCCAGCCCAGCCATTTGGCTAAG
>NZ_BAFK01000033.1 GCF_000296695.1 Rheinheimera nanhaiensis E407-8 | reverse complement strand
GTATGCGGTGTGCCCTACATCTGGCCGTACCAAGCGGCACAACTGCTGGTGTGCATTGTAAATGCGGCTTTCTGTTATGCCGCCCTGCATAACCGCTGTGACATTATCAAACAGGTTATAGGTAATATCTGTCGTCACGCCTTCCGGGCTTTCAATTTTTGTTACCAACTCGTGTGCGGGATGGCCCAGAGCTTTATACGACGTATAAGTCACATTGCCCCTGGCATCAGTTGTCTTAAGCTGATTACCTGACAGGTAGGCGTAGTCGGTGCCCACGTTGGTTACATTGTTATATTGGCGGGTTTGACGTTGTAAACCATCATACTCAAACACGGTGCCATTTTGCTCAGTGTTGCTGGCGCTTGGGAAAGACACAAACTCAGGTTTGTTATAGGCATTAAACCGTTGCGCCGTATACCGTCTGGTGGACGCAATATCGCTATTGTCCCACTCTGTTGTAAGAATGGGCCGCAACAGCGCATCAAAGCGGGTTGTTTTTCGGTAATTACCTTTACTGAGGCTTTGCGTAAAGAAGCCCGACGTAAGGGCATAACTAATATAGCTTGGTGACCAACGCGTATCTGCCGGCTTAACTGCTTTTAACCGCCGCATAGTGTCGTACTCATAATTGGTACGAACACCATTAAAGTTTGTTACCTGTGCAACGGTGCCATCATCATTCACCGTTTGCGTGGCGCTGATATAACAACTAGCAGGGTTAGTACAGGTTGTCGCATAACGCTGCGGCAATTTAATCAGCTGCGGTTTGCCCCGCTTGTAATTTTCATACTGCGCCCAAAGGTTAGGCGAGTTCATGGTTAACAGTTTAAGGTTACCATCATTGTGATAACTGCTATTGGTGCTGCGTAATATGCCAAACCGGTATTGCTCTTTTGGCAACGATTTGTAGCTCGTTGTAGATGGGTAATAGGTTGTCTCGCTTACCGTTGTCCAGGTTAACGCGTTCTCAGAAACTTCCGTCTTGGTCGGCAAATTTAGTAACCAATTTGTCAGGTCGTGCTGAAAGCTTAAGCGGGTATGCTTAGATTTGGAGTCGACCGAACTGAACTCCACCAGCCGGGTATACTGACCGTAGCTGTTATAATCATTAAACAATGTCGTAAAACTGTCAGCAGAAGCGTTATTAACGTAGCTTGTAGTTAACTCATAAGACTTATTAACAAAATGCTTGTGCGGGGCTTCGTTTTCATACACCGGGCCGCGACAAATACCTGCTGGCGATGTCGCTTCAGCACAATAATACAGCCTAGCTTCAGCATTAACCGCCATTGGCGTATATTGATAGCGTTTGCTCTGCAATAAGGTAGAGGCGTCTGTGTCAAAGTAAAACTCTGCAACCTTCTGGTTTTCAGTTACCGTGAAACTGCGATCAAACACATGAATAGCTTTACTGCCATCGGGCGCGACTACCGTTGTACTTTTTAAATCATCCAGGCTGTAACCTGCAACGCTGGCAGGTAAGCCAGACAACGGCTGACCGCCAGGGCCGCTGTCGTATGGGTGAGTGCTTTTGTATATACCCGGGTTTTGCGAGTAGTGATAGGTCCATTTCAACGCTGACATGCCAGGCCCGGCTAAATGCTTTTCTACTACAGCAAAATTCACCAGACAGCGATCATAGTTATTATATCTATTCTGACCTGTAAAACTTACCGGTACCTGGCTACGGCCAAACCATCTGGGAGCCAGGGTAAATTTGGCTTGCGCACCATTTGGGTGAGTAATAGTTGCAGTATGTGCGTTAGTAATAGTCGTGGTCTGGTTTACACTCCCTGCATTAAGACATTGTTTTTCGCCAACAATTCTGTCTTCTGCACCGTAAATCATCCACTTCGCTTGCAATTCAGCGAAATCGTCCAGTTGCAAATCAAATTGCCACTGCCGGCCATCCGGCAATACTACTTTACTAAGCTGGTCATGCGGAATATTTAGGGCATTATATGTCACGCGATACTGATACGACCAAGTCTGATTGTTAGCAGTAATGGTGTCAATAATCCGCCTGTTTGTCCCTTGTTTATATTGAAAATCTATACGTCTGCTGTCACTGGAAAGTATATAGGCCAACTCTCCTGGTGCGTTGTAGTGATACTGCACCCAGTTACCAAAACGGTCTTCTACCTTTGACACTTGCAATAGCGCGTTGTAGCGGGGCGTCTCGATGTTTACGTTCATCTCGCGCCAATTGATCTCAACCGGTGTTGTGTTTACCAGTAATAGTTTGTCAAAAGTAAAACTTACACCATCTGAACGGATAGCTTTATAGCCTTCAATGCCTCCAGAGTTAATACAGTGTAATTTCCAATTTTTGGCAAACTTCTCAGTAGAATTTGGCAACTGTAAAATGCGTTCGCCGCCCTGACCTGGAATATTAATAAAGTCACCACTCCAGTATTGTGATGGCACAACCCTAAATTGATCGTCAGCTGTTCTTGATACACCGGGGTTTAAATCACCAGAGCACGCTTTTCCCCGCCCCCAAGCCCCGGTATAACTGCCATCCGGCAGTTGTAACATCGAGGTGGAGATAGCCGGAAGGTCTAATTGCCAGTCTGCAAAACTTAACGCGTTGCGCGAAGCATACTGTCGGCCTTTAAACGTGCGGGTAACGGCGACCTCAAGTGGAAAATTGCCGGGTATCGTAATATCAGTCTGAGTCAGACTTAGCCCGCCTGAGCTCAGATCTACAGCGTCTCCTATTAAATCGGTGGTTTCAGGCGATATCTCAAATGACTGTTCCAATCGCTCCAAAGCCAATTCAGCCATGAGTTGATTACGGTTTTCATCTGATGCTGTTCCGCTGGTGGCAGAAGCCGTCGAGAAACTCTGCATGCTGAAAGCTGACACTGTTGGTTCAGTATAGGTTTCTTTTGCAGCGTCAATTCGCGCCTGCATTTCGTCTTTAGCAATAGCCTCCGATTGATAAGATGCGGTTAAAACTGCCAATATGACCAAAGCGAGTGTTCTAATTTGCATCTTAGTTATCCTTACTTTCACCAAATGGTTTGTAATCTGTTTTCTTTGTTACATTGCCGGCTTCGTCCGACTCAGCAATAACGCTACCTAAAACATCCGAGTGGATGTACTTCACTTTTGAAAATGGCGTAATGGTTATTTGAGAGCTGACTTCATTACTATCTGCCAGACCAGACTTGAATGCTTTAGCGCGTATGGTTGCGCTGGATGTTAAAGGGAATGGTCCGCTGTAGATCGTTGATGATGCTGTGACTGCAGTATTGTTTAAGGTGTAGCGCACAGTTGCACCAGACATATTCGAGGTAATCGTTACCATTGTTGAATTATCATACACTCCACTTTGCGGAACCAGCGTTGGTACTGGCACTTTTATAGTAAAGCTGGCACTGGCTTCATCACTGTCTGCCATACCGGATTTATACGCCCGTACCCGTAAGGTGGTATTGCCACTAATCGTCAATGGTCCACTGTAAACGGCAGAGCTTGACGTAACCGCAGTATTATTCACTGTGTAACGCAATGTCGCGCCACTGGTTGGGCTGGTCAAGCTTACTGTAGTTGAACCGGTGAACGTGCCTCCTGTAGGACTGATGGTCGGAGTCAGCGCTTTGATACTAAAACTGGCACTAGCTTCATCACTGTCTGCCATGCCGGATTTATACGCCCGCACCCGTAAGGTGCTAGTGCTACTGATCGTCAATGGACCACTGTAAACCGCCGAGCTACTTGTCACAGCAGTGTTATTAAGGGTATAGCGTAACGTTGCGCCGCTGGTTGGGCTGCTTAGACTTACCGTAGTTGAGCCAGTAAAACTGCCACCGGCAGGGCTAATGGTTGGCCTAATGGCTTTAATAGTGAAAGTAGCACTGGCTTCATCACTGGCCGCCAATCCGGCTTTATATGCTCTTACCCTAACTGTGCTGTTGCTGCTGATGTTTAATGGCGAACTGTACACTGCTGAGCTGGCGGTAACCGCCGTATTGTTCAGTGTGTAGCGTAACGTAGCGCCACTGGTCGGGCTGCCCAGACTAACGGTAGTAGCGCCGTTAAAACTGCCGCCACCAGGGCTAATCGTAGGAGTGGAGGGCTTAATATT
The DNA here is from genome assembly GCF_000296695.1 of Rheinheimera nanhaiensis E407-8. Classification (GTDB taxonomy): domain Bacteria; phylum Pseudomonadota; class Gammaproteobacteria; order Enterobacterales; family Alteromonadaceae; genus Alishewanella; species Alishewanella nanhaiensis. The sequence continues at coordinate 22,924 of NZ_BAFK01000033.1, read as the reverse complement.
ATAAACTGCCGTCACCTGATCACTGTCGAGCATGCCTGCTTTATAAGCTTTTGCCATCAAAGTTGTATTTGATGTTATTGCAATTGGTGAAGTGTAAATTGCCGAGTTAACTGTGACAGAAGCACCATTTGTTGTATAGCGGATAGTCGCGCCTGCAGTTGACGAGAGCGCTATCGAAGCATTATTAACATAGGTGCCGGCGCCGACAGATAATGAAGGCGTGGCAGCTTTTGTGACGAGAATAATGTTTGAACCGGCAGAATACCCTGAACAACCTGCAGCGTTACAGGCTTTAATTCTAAATTGATACCTTGCATTGGCAGTCGCAGGAACATATAGATACCGTACTGAACCCAAGTTAGTTTCGTTGGTCCAAGTGCCACCATTGATACTTTGTTGTATCCAATATTGCGTTACGCCGCTAATTGGCGACCAACTGGCTTTAACCTTATCAACTTCAAAAGCTGCGGCTGGCGGCGGCGGAGTAGAAGGTTTCGCCGGTAAGGTTACAGTATTACTTAATGTTGTATAAGGTGAGCAACCGTAGTCGTTACAAGCACTAACCTGAAAGGCGTATATGTATCCTTCAGCACCAGTGAACGATCTGGATGTGCCTGCTATATAAATTTCACCGGCAAGAGAAGAGTTCGTCTTTTGTTTCAAAAGATAGTGAACAGCATTAGCACTAGCAGACCAGGAAAACGTTACCTGCATACCAGAAAGTACCGTTTGGGGGTTTGTCGGCACACCAGGTGGAACACAAACAGTTTGAATTAAACTGGCTTGGTCTTTACTTGATGTAAGCAAAGTATCAGTGGTCAACTGTTCAGCTTCAACGGGCCCACTAAGAGGTTCTAATGGCCTGCCGGGACCACACTGCGAAGTAATTGCAGGTTCACTTACTGCCTGCAAATGACTGGCAAATACCAACATTGCCAGAGAAAATATAATTGTTAACCTTTTAGCGTCCATTATGCTTACCAAGCAAAAAAAGACACAACTATAGTTAACAATAAAATAAAAACAAGATCTTTATAGAAACTATAAATCAGTTTTTAAGCTATAGATGTATAGACAATAACCTGGTAGCACAGCATCTGTACAACCAGCAACACTTTGCCGGCATATTTTTTATAAAAAATTAAATTGATTCATCTGCTGCTTGCTATATCTGCAGTGCTTTTTAGCAAGTAAAGATTAGAATCACTATGTTGAAGGTAATCCTCGCTGCACTTATCGCCGCTTATAGTGAAACTCATTCTTCCTTTGCTTATGGCATCTTGGGCAGCAGTTACGCTGAGAAAATACAGGGAAAGGTTTGATCTATGGTACCGGCCCTGCATTTAACCTGACAGAGCGTGTAAGTTTAGTCGCCGAGTATAATGTACTGCTTAAATTGGAAGACGATAATGGAAACCTGTATGGATCTGACGTATGGCTGATGACTGCGGGTATTAAATATCGCTTTCAGAAAGATAGGGGGCAGAGAGCCCTGCCCCCATTTTACTCTGATTGATAAGCTACCAGATTTTCACCCGTACTTTTTCGTCACGGTACATGCCATCGCCCGCTTTTACGTCAAACGCCTGATAAAACTCCGGCATATTCGACAGGGTACCCAGCACGCGGTACATACCCGGTGAATGTGGCCCGGTGATCACTTGCTGGCGCAGCGCTTCGTCGCGGAATTTAATGCGCCATACCTGGCCCCAACCCATAAAGAAGCGTTGCTCAGCAGTAAAACCATCAATCAGCGCGCCGTTTTGGCCTTGTAATGAGTTTTGGTAGGCCTTAAACGACACCGTTAAACCGCCTAAGTCAGCGATATTTTCGCCCAACCCCAGCGCACCCTGCAGGTGTAAATCGTCAATCGGGTTAAAGGCACTGTATTGGTCAACCATCAGCTGCGCCCGCTGTTGGAACTGCGCCGCGTCCTGCTCGGTCCACCAGTCACGCAGGTTGCCGTCACCGTCTGAGCGGCGGCCCTGATCGTCAAAGCCGTGGGTAAATTCATGGCCGATAACGCCACCAATAGCGCCGTAGTTTACCGCATCGTCAGCCTCTACGTTGAAAAACGGCGGTTGCAGTATCGCGGCAGGGAACACAATTTCGTTCATGGTAGAGCTGTAATAGGCATTAACCGTTTGTGGCGTCATACCCCACTCGGTGCGATCGACCGGCTTACCTAAACGGCCAATGGTGCGCTGGTATTCACACTCGGCGCTGCGGCGCAGGTTACCGATTAAATCGGCCGCGTGAATCTCCACACAGCTGTAGTCACGCCATTTATCCGGGTAGCCAATTTTGGTGTTAAATTTGGCCAGCTTAATTTGCGCCTGCTTTTTCGTTACCGGGCTCATCCATTCCAGCTCATCGATGGACTGGCGAAACGCGACGCGCAGGTTTTCAATCATCTGATCCATCCGCGCCTTAGCTTCAGGTTTAAAGTACTGCTCAACATACTTTTTCCCGACCATAAAGCCGAGGTTATTATCCACCAGGCTAACCGCGCGCTTCTCACGGCTGCGCTGCTCTTGCAGGCCATTTAGCGTTTTGCCATAAAAGTCAAAGCTGGCATCGACAAAGGCTTTGTTCAGGTTGTTAGCATTGCTGCGCAATAAATGAAACTTAAGATACTGCTGCCACTGCTTAACCGGCGTTTGTGCCTGCAACTTAGCAAAAGCGGTAAAGTAGGTCGGTTGACGTACCACTAATTGCTGAATTTCACCCAGGTCTGCTGCGGCTAAAAACGCCTGCCAGTCAAAGCCCGGCGCCAGTTTATTTAGCTCCGCTAATGTCAGCTTGTTGTAGGTAGCGTTACGGTCGCGGTTTTGTACCCGGCTCCACTGCGCGGCGGCCAGTTGCTTTTCCAGTGCCACAATATCGGCGGCGACCTGCCCGGCGTTGTCAAAGCCGGCCAGCGTCCACAGTTTTGCAATAAAAGCCTGGTATTGCTGCAGTAACTCGACAGAGCGGGCGTCGTCTTTTAAATAATAATCACGATCTGGTAAACCCAAACCACTTTGTGAAGCGCCGGTAATATATTGATCAGATTGCTTCTGATCCTGGCCGACATACACTGCCACCGGCGTACCGACACGGTAACGCTGCCAGTTACCCCACAGCGCGGTTAAATCAGCATGGCTTTTCAGGTTGTCAATTGCGGCCAGCTCGCCGCGCAGTGGGTTTAAACCCAGCACTTCGGCCAGTTGCTCATCCAGAAACGAGTTATACAAATCAGCAATTTTCTGGCCATCACTGCCTTTGGCATGTTGCTCTGCCGCCAGCTGCTGCACTATCGCCAGCACTTGCTTTTCGGCGTTTTCGCGCAGCTCATCAAAGCTGCCCCAGCGCGCTTTATCCGCCGGGATCTCAGTATTGTCCAGCCAGCTGCCGTTAACGTAGCGGAAGAAATCCTGTTGCGGCGCCACTGTGGTGTCCATATTGGCCAGCGTAATACCCGAGCTTAAGCCGGCTGGCGATACCGCGGCGCTTTGCAGTGGGGTTTCACTGGCATTACTGGTGCTGTTTGAACAGCCCGCCACACCCAGTGCCAGCGCAATACTCAGCGCCACTGTGGTCATTTTTTTCATTATCAGTTCCTGAATTAACCTTTACCTGCGCTATTGCAGGGGTGTTGTTGTGGTGATGTATTTAAGTCGTTACTGCGCCAGTGTAGGTAACAGATCACGGCTGTCCAGCGCTTAACCGGTAAGCTGTGCGCTATCTGCGATAAATAACCTGCGCTGTGCAGCCGATTTTGGTTGAATTACCCGGCTAATTTGCGCAGGATCAGCGCAGACCATCTTACTCAAGGAATTGTTATGTTAGATACTGCGCTAAGCTCGTTAACAGGCTTACCGGCTTTTGCCGCTTACTTCGCACTGGCGGTCGTGTTGCTGCTGGTGTTCGTCCGGCTGTATACCTGGGTTACGCCACACGACGAGTTTGGCCTTATTCGCGCTAATAACCCGGCGGCGGCCATCGCCTTTGCCGGTGCTATTATTGGCTTTGCCTGGCCGCTTTCAAGCGCTATTACCCATTCCATGTCATTGCTTGATTGCGCCATCTGGGGCGGCATAGCGTTAATAGTGCAGGTGTTGACGTTTTTCATCAGTAATGCTGCCCTTAAGCAATTGCCACAACGTATTAACCAGGGCGAGCTGGCGGCCGGTATTTTTTCTGCCGGTTGTTCAGTCACCGTGGGCATACTAAACGCTGCCTGTATGAGCTACTAAGGGGTAAAGCATGAACCAGCAATTTAAACGCAGTAAAACCGCGCGTCTGATTATGATGGTGCCGGCAGCCGGCCTGGTGCTGGCCGGTTGTGGCGAAAAACCGGTTGAAGTACAGGTGTTTAACACACCGGACGAATGTGCGGCTTACTACAACCCACCGGCGGAATGTAAAGCTGCCTTTGCCGAAGCTAAAGCCTTGCATCCGCAAGTTGCGCCGCGTTATGCCAATAAGCAGGAATGTGAAACCGATTTTGGTATCGGCCAGTGTGAGAGCGCTCCGGTTGTAGCGGCAAATAACACTGAATCAACCCCACAACAAAGCCAGCAAAGCAGCGGCTTTTTTATGCCGATGATGATGGGCTTTATGGCCGGGCAAATGTTAAACCGCGGCGGCATGGCCAGTGCGCCGCAGCAGCAAACTGCCAGTGCCACGCGCAGCCCGGTGCCAAACCAGCCGCTATATAAATCACGCGATGATCGCAGCACTTTTCGTACCGCAACCAACACCGCTGTCGCATCACAACCCGGCACCACCAGCATCCGCCCGTCGGCTGTGCAACCTAAAGCTGGCAGCCTGGCACGCCGCGGCGGCTTTGGCGCGCAGGCAGCACGGCGCAGCAGCAGTAGCTTTGGTGGTTAACTTAGCATGAAGCGCATTAACTGCAACCCGCGCCCCGGCTGGAAAGCCTTTGCTGAAAGCGTTGGTTTTAACTTTCATACCTTTGACGGCGAGCCGTACTGGGATGAAACAGCATATTACCAGTTCAGCCTGGCGCAAATTGAACAGGATTTGGAAGACCCAACCGAACAGCTGCACCAAATGGCGCTGGATTTGGTAGATGATATTGTTACCAGTGAACAAAAGCTGACTCAACTAGCCATTCCAGAGCCGTTCTGGGATGCGGTGCTGGCCAGCTGGCGGGCAAAAGAGCCACACTTGTATGGCCGGATGGACTTTAGCTATAACGGCAAAGGCCCGGCCAAGCTGTTAGAGCTAAATTACGACACCCCCACTTCACTCTATGAAACCGGCTTTTTTCAGTGGGTCTGGCTGGAAGATATGCTGATGCGCGGCGCTCTGCCGCAGGGAGCAGATCAGTTCAATTCGCTGCAGGATAAACTACAGCAAGCCTTTAGCGAACTTAACCTGCCACAGCCATTTTACTTTGCCAGCGTAACAGAAAGCATTGAAGATAAAGGCACTGTCGATTATCTGATGGATATTGCGCTGCAAGCCGGTGTTAATTGCCGCTATATTCAGCTGGAACAATTAGGCGATATTGACGGCCAGCTGGTCGACTTAGACGGCTTTCCCATTCAGGGGTTATTTAAGCTCTACCCGTGGGAATTTATGCTGCAGGAAGACTTTGCCAGCACCATTTTAACCAGCCAAACCCAGTTTATTGAGCCACTATGGAAATGCCTGTTATCGAATAAAGGCATACTGCCGCTGCTGTGGCAAAAATATCAGGGCCACCCGAATCTGTTGCCGGCATTTTTTGATGATGGCAGCAACTTACAACCTGGCTGGTTGCGCAAACCGCTGCTGTCACGCGAAGGCGCTAATATTGAACTGCTGACCGACGATGGCAAACGGCTGACACAAGACGGCCCCTATAACGACAGTGGTTATATCCGCCAGCAACTGGCAGCACTGCCGCAGTTTGACAATAACTATACGCTGATTGGCAGCTGGGTGGTGGGTGACAGCGCGGCAGGCATAGGTATCCGTGAAGATAACAGCCTGATCACCAAAGACAGCTCACGCTTTGTGCCGCATATCATCCTCGACTAACCTTTGAACACAGCGGCGCTGCTCATCGTGCCGCTGTCGCTATTAACATCCTTCCCCAATAACGCCAAATTGGCCCGATAATGTGTAAATTATCCTGACGCCAGGTTGTAATTATTTTTCATTTAAATTCAGTAAATTAAGTTCTGCCAGCAAAAATATCATTAAATTCTCAAGTCTAAATTTTGACAACGCTGTCATATTTGCCATAGTCAATACCGCTTATTTTCTAATCAGCAGTGTGTATAAACGACACTGCTGGCAAGCAGAAAATAACCAACGTTCGAATTAAAAAAGCTGTTAAAAGCCGGACGATTTTGCGAACTATTATCGCCATAACTATTACAACACTTAAGCAACACCATTGGAGGAAGTTATGTTTAAACAAGCAGTTAAAGGCGGAAGTGGCATATCACTACTGCTGCTGGCCGCCAGTATTCAGGCCGCCACACCCAATGCCCCGGTGATCAGCTGGATGCCGACCGACTACACCCTGCAAAATGGCAGCGTGCAGGTACCGCTACGCTGGGATATGTGGTGGGGCAGCAACGGTAACAAATGGTATTTACATAAAAATGACAGCGTTGTCTATGAAGCTGCATTAACACCCAACGGCCAGAACGCACAAAGCGGCAGTACCAGCTTATCCTTTACCCAGCCCGGCAGTTACCAGCTGCAGGTCAGTTTATGTGATGTCAGTGGCAGCACTGAGCACTGCGCGCAAAGCGGCATTACGACTATTACGATTAGCGGCACAGGCGGCAGCAAACCGGACCCGGTAGAGCCCGATCCGGTTGACCCTGATCCTGTTGACCCAGACCCGGTAGAACCGGTTAACCCGGCCGCACCGGCTAAACCGACCTTTGCCTGGAGCGAAAACAGCGTCACCCTGAATGGCGGCAGCGTCAGCCTGAATTTGGCCTGGAACATGTGGTGGGGTAACAACGGCAACCTGTGGCAGTTAAAACAAAACGGCACTGTGGTGCACAGCGCCAGCCTTAGCAGCGCCACACCTGCTGCGCAAAGTGGCAGCACCAGTGTCAGCTTTAACAGCACCGGCAGCTATAACTTTGTCGTTAGTCTGTGCCAGCAAAGCAGCGATGCGCTGCTGTGTACCGACAGCGATGTCAAAACGGTCAGCGTGGTGGCCGGCTCAGGTGGCGGTGATGGTGGTGACGGCGGTGATGGCAGCTTCGACCCCTGGACCGATCTGGATATGACCGCCTGGCCGCACCCGCTTAAGCAAAATAATGTCGCTTTTAACAACACCAGCGGCAAAAAAGTCGGTGCCTACTTTGTGGAATGGGGCATTTATGGCCGCGCCTTTCATGCTGCCGATATACCAGCACAAAACCTGACGCATATTTACTATGGCTTTATCCCGGTCTGCGGCCCGAACGAAGGCTTACGCCAGGCTAACCCGGAAGGTTACGCGGCGCTGAACAGCCAGTGCAGCGGTAAGCCGGATTACTCCGTAGTGGTGCACGATAAGTTTGCCGCGCTGGAAAAAGGCTATCCGGGCGATGTGTGGGACCAACCGATCCGCGGCATTTTCGCCGAGCTGTACCGCTTAAAGCAGGCACATCCGCACGTTAAAATTCTACCGTCTGTCGGTGGCTGGACCCTATCTGATCCGCTGTACGATGTCGGCACTAACGCTGCCGCCCGTGCTGTCTTTATCGACTCTATTATCGACTTTATCCGCACCTATGATTTCTTCGACGGTATTGATATCGACTGGGAATTCCCCGGCGGCGGCGGTGCTAACCCGGCGTTAGGCTCTGCCCAGGACGGTGCCGGCTTTGCTACCTTAATGCGCGAATTGCGCCAGGCACTGGATGCGTTAAGCGCCGAGACTGGTCGCGATTATGAGCTGGCCGCGGCGATGTCCGGCGGCGTAGAGAAACTCAGCGTTGTCGACTGGGAAGATGCACATCAGCATATGGATTACATCAACCTGATGACCTACGACTATTACGGTGCCTGGAATGGCGTGCTGGGCCATCAGACCGGCTTGTATCCTTCACCTAACTCGCCTATCAGCGGCTTTAGTGCGCATGAAGCAGTGCAGTACCTGCTTAACCGCGGCGTACCGGCCGGCAAAATTGCCTTAGGCGCCGCCATGTATGGTCGCGGCTGGCAGAATGTGGCGGGGGCCACAGGCGGCAATCCGTTTACCGGCACGGGCGGTGATGGCATTACCGGCGGCTGGGAGCGCGGCATTATGGACTACAAGCAAATTGAAGCCGACTTTATGGGTGGGCCAGAGGCCAGTGGTGTGAACGGCTTTACCGTCGGCTGGGATGATACCGCCAAGGCCAGCTATGTCTGGAACCCGGCCAGCAATACGCTGATCAGTATCGATACCAAGCGCTCGGTACGCGAGAAAGGCGCTTACATTTTGCAGCATCAGCTGGGCGGTATTTTCGCCTGGGAAATCGATGCCGACAATGGCCATATTTTAAACGCGATGCATGAAGGCTTAGGCCATACGCAGCAATAACCACTATTGCCGCGGTAACTAACAGCCTAGACAGAGGAGTAAGCAAAAACCGTTTTGCCCACGCTAACACGCCGTAAACCCATCCATGGGGGCTCGTCTCAGCCCGTCCGGGGCTTCAACGGTTAGCTTAGAGCAAAGCGGTTCTTGCTCCCTGGCATCGGCTTAGATTCCCCGCGGCATTTTGCAGGAAACCCATTATGAAACTCACTACAACACTGTCGCTGCTGGCGTTAGCCAGTGCAGCGGCCTTTTCGGCCCGTGCGGTCGATTGCACTAATCTGCCACTGTGGCAAAGTGATGCTGCTTATGGCGGCGGCGCTCAGGTACAGCAGCAACAACAGGCCTTTCAGGCGAACTGGTGGACGCAGGGCAATGACCCTGTTAGCCACTCAGCGCCGTATCAGGAGTGGAGCTTACTCGGCAGCTGTGATGGCGCAGAGCCAGAACCGGACCCGCAACCTGAGCCAGACCCCGAACCAGAACCGGATCCTGAGCCAGAACCGGATCCTGAGCCACAACCCGAGCCGGATCCCGGCGTACCGGGCGATAGCAGTTGCCGGCCTGACGGCCTGTATCAAACCCCCGGCGTTACTGTGCCTTATTGCACGGTGTATGACGCCAATGGCCGCGAGATGATCAGCCCCGATCACCCACGGCGCATTATTGGCTACTTTACCAGCTGGCGTCATGGTAAAAACGGCCAGCCGGCCTATTTAGCCTCAGATATTCCGTGGGATAAAATTACCCATATTAACTACGCCTTTGCCCATGTTAATGCCGCCAATCAAATTTCAGTTGGCGATACCAGCGACCCAACCAATGCCTCTACCGGCATGGAGTGGCCGGACATTGCAGGCGCCGAGCTGGATCCCAACCTGCCGTACAAGGGCCACTTTAACCTGCTGCAAAAATACAAACAGCAGCACCCGCATGTCAAAACGCTGATCTCGGTCGGTGGCTGGGCCGAAACCGGCGGCTATTTTGATAGCGACGGTAACAGAGTCGCCAGTGGCGGCTTTTATACCATGACCACCAACAGCGATTTAAGCATTAACCAGCAGGGCATTAATACCTTCGCCGACTCAGCGGTGGCCTTTATCCGCCAGTATGGCTTTGATGGCGTGGATATTGACTACGAATACCCGACCAGCATGAACGATGCCGGTAACCCGGATGACTTTGCCCTGGCTAACAGCCTGCGCGGCGGCTTAATGCGCTCTTATGTCGAGCTGATGAAAGTGCTGCGACAAAAACTGGATGCCGCCGGTGCGGCCGATGGTAAGCATTATCTGCTGACGATAGCCTCGCCATCGTCCGGCTATTTACTGCGTGGTATGGAGGCGTTTCAGGTTACCCAGTATCTGGATTACGTTAACATTATGAGCTACGACCTGCACGGCGCCTGGAACCAGTTTGTCGGCCATAACGCCGCGCTGTTTGATAGCGGCGAAGACGCCGAGCTGGCCGCCTGGAACTACTACAACACCGCGCAGTACCAGCAAATTGGCTATCTGAATACCGATTGGGCCTACCGTTATTTTCGCGGCACTATGCCAGCCGGGCGAATTAACATAGGTATTCCGTACTACAGCCGCGGCTGGAAAGATGTGCAGGGCGGCAGCTTTGGTTTATGGGGCACGGCGGCGCTCCCGAACCAGAGTGAGTGCCCGCCCGGCACCGGTGGCAGCACAGTCAGCAAATGCGGTAACGGCGCCGTTGGCATTGACAACCTGTGGCATGACAAAGATGTAAACGGCAATGAAATGCCGGCCGGTTCTAACCCGCTGTGGCATACGATGAACCTGGCCGAAGGCATTAGCGCCAGTTATTTTAGCCTGTACGGTTTAGACTCATCTAACCCGGCACATCAGCTAACCGGCAGTTACAGCCGGCATTACGATGCCACTGCAGTGGCGCCCTGGCTGTGGAACGCGCAGAAACAGGTGTTTTTATCGGTGGAAACCGAGCAAAGCATCGCCGCCAAAGCTCAGTACGTGATTGATAACGGCATTGGTGGCGTGATGTTTTGGGAGCTGGCCGGCGATTACGGTTGGGATGCCGTCAAAGGCGAGTACTTTATCGGTAATACCCTCACCACACAGTTTTACAACAGCTTTAACGGCGCCACGCCTTATGGTGCAGTTAAAGCCGAGCGCGTTATGCCAGCGCAGGCGGTCGATGTGCGCTTAAGCATCAGCGACTTTAAACTGGGCGATCAGAACTTCCCCATCAACCCCAAGCTTACACTGACTAACCACAGCGGTAGCACTATCCCGGGTGGCAGCAACATCAGCTTTGATGTGCCAACGGCAATACCCGATAGCATCAGTGACCAGACCGGCTTTGGTTTAACCGTGGTTGAAAGCGGCCGTAACGCCAATGGCAACAATATTGGCGGCCTTGAGAATAACTTTCACCGCGTCGCCTTTACTCTGCCGGCTTATTTAACTGTCGCCAGTGGTGACAGCGTTAGCGTGACGCTGAATTATCAGCTGCCCATGCCGATGCCGTCGAACTGGGTACTTACCGCCAATGGCAGCGACTATGCCTTTGCCGAAGAGTACCCGCAGTTACCGGTAGTAGACATTGGCACCGGCGATGGCGACGGTGGTGATGGTGGTGATGGTGGTGATGGAGGCGAAAGCTGCGGCGGCATCAGCGCGCCTATTTACCCTTATCCGCAATGGCCGCAAACCGACTGGGCCGGTAACCCCAGCCATGCTAACGGCGGTGACCATTTGTCGTACCAGGGCGGCGTGTATAAAGCCAACTGGTGGACTAACTCGGTGCCGGGCAGTGATGGCAGCTGGAGCTTTATTTGTAATTTATAGCTACTTATAAGACCGCAGACGGTGAGCTCCGTATCCCACCGTCTGCACGGATGCTTTTCCTGCGAGGGTCGATGCCTTATCAGGGCGCCACAGAGTGTCTGAGTCCGCACGCCAGGGCGGGCGAGTTGCTGTGGCGAGCCTGAGAAGGTCTTCGACCCAGAGCGCCTTGCCCGATAACCAAGAGAAACCACTATGCAAGCCAAACATTTAATCCCCGCAATCCTGACAACCAGCCTGCTATTTATCAGCCTGCAGGCCAGCAGCCATGGCTATGTCGATTACCCCAAAGCCCGGCAGCAAATATGTAAAGACGACGGTGGCTACTGGTGGCCGGCTGATGGCAGCGGTATGCCTAATGCTGCCTGCCGTGCTGCTTACCAGCAATCCGGCGGTTATATGCTGACCCAGCATCATGAATTTTCCGCCAATGTCGCCGATTACCGCAATATGGCGGCGGTGCAAAGCATCGTCAGCGATGGTAGCCTGTGCGCCGCTGGCGATAGCCGCAAAAGCGGCATCGATATCCCCTCAGCTGACTGGCAGCGCACCACTATCGATCTGACGCAAAGCAGTGAGCTAACGCTGCGCTTTCGCGCCACTACGCCGCATAACCCCAGCTTCTGGCAAATCTATTTAAGTAAAGCCGGCTTTGATATTGCCAGCGAGCCACTGAGCTGGAGCCAGCTGGAGTTGATTCACCAGCAAAGCGATGTAGCCGCCGATGCTGGTTACTACACGCTGCAGGTACCACTGCCAACTGATCGCAGCGGCGCAGCAGTGCTGTATACGCGCTGGCAACGGGTCGATGTGGTGGGAGAAGGCTTTTATAACTGCTCGGATATCGAGCTGGTAAATGGCAATGGCGATACCCCGCCGCCGCTGTGGTTTGATAAAGGCGCTTACGTTAACCTGCAAACGCCGGCCGAAGTGGGCGGTTATGCCCAGTTAAGGTTATTTGATAGCCATGGCCAGGAGCTGATAGACCAAAGCTGGCAGATCACTACCAGTAATATTGCTAACGCACTGTGGGCGACAGAACTGGCGGCACAGGTAAACACCCAGCACAGCAACCTGCTGCAACTTGGGCTGTTAGACGGTGATAATGTGGTATTTAGCAGCGATTTAGCAGCAAACCGTGCCTATGTACGGGATAATAGCCACTTTTATAACCTCGACCTGCGCCCCGCACCCGACAACGGTGGTGATGATGGTGGCTCTGATAATGGCAACAGCCCGCCGGGTAACTGCCCCGGTTATGACTTAACGCAGGTAAACACTTATCCCAATTGGCCACAATTGGACTGGCAAGGCCAACCCAGCCATGCCGCCGGTGGCGATAAGCTGATATACCAAAACGCCCTATATCAGGCCAACTGGTGGACGCAAAGCCCGCCCGGCAGCGACAGCAGCTGGGCCCAGCTGTGCAGTTGGTAACAGCTAACAGCAGCACAGAATAAATATGCTGAAAAAGTAGATATAAAACCACTTTTCACCTAAAATGCCGGCTTTAACGCAGTTGAAGTTGGCATTTTGTCATATAGCTGCCATCTTTATGTCCTATACAGCTTGTGTCTGAATAGAAGGAAGCCCAACGCCCGTGCGCACCACTGAACTTGTTTCCGGTTTTCGTCAATCTGCCCCTTATGTTAATGCACACCGCGGCAAAACCTTTGTCGTGATGCTGGGTGGCGAAGCCATTATGCAAAGCGGTTTTCGCAGTATTATTAATGACATAGCCCTGCTTAACAGCCTAGGCATTAAAGTGGTGCTGGTGTATGGCGCCCGGCCACAAATTAATGCGGCGCTGCAGCAGGCCGGCTTAGAGCCAACCTATCATAACCGCGTGCGGGTAACCGATGATGACTCCTTTAAGTTAATTAAGCAGGTAGCCGGTGCACTGCAGCTGGATATTACCGCCCGGCTGTCGATGAGTTTAAGCAATACGCCGATGCAGGGCGCGCAGATTAACGTGGTCAGTGGCAACTTTGTCATTGCCCAGCCGCTGGGTGTCGATGAAGGCGTCGATTATCATCACAGTGGCCGGGTGCGGCGCATTGATGCCGCCGGGATCCGCCGGCAGCTGGATAACAACGGTATAGTGCTGATGGGGCCAATCGCCGCTTCCGTTACCGGCGAGAGCTTTAATTTAACTGCCGAAGATATTGCTACTCAGGTAGCGATTAAACTAAAAGCCGACAAAATGATTGGTTTTAACGAAATTGGTGGCATTGTCGGCGAAGATGGCGAGATCACAGCAGAACTCATGCCAAACGCTGCCGAACAGATCATGCTGCAATTAGAGCAGCAGGACGACGCCTGTACCGGCACAGTGGCGTTTCTACATGCCGCCATCAGCGCTTGCCGCGCCGGCGTACCGCGTTGTCACTTAGTCAGCTACGATGAAGATGGCGCCTTGCTGCAAGAGCTGTTCTCCCGCGACGGTATCGGTACCCAGATTGTGACCGAGTCTGCGGAAAAACTGCGTCAGGCCACCATCTCTGATATCGGCGGTATCTTAGATTTGATCCGGCCGCTGGAGCAGCAGGGCTTGCTGGTACGGCGCTCGCGCGAGCAGCTGGAGATGGAAATTAACCAGTTTACCTTAATAGAACGCGATGGCCTGGTGATTGGCTGCGCCGCGCTGTATCCGTTTCCGGAAGAGAATGTCGGCGAGTTTGCCTGTTTAGCCGTGCACCCGGATTACCGCGATGCCGACCGTGGCAGTACCTTGTTAAAAGCCGTGATCCAGCAGGCACGACAGCGCAAGTACAACAAACTGTTTGCCTTAACCACCCGCAGCATTCACTGGTTTTTAGAGCACGGCTTTGAGCTGTTAACGGTAGAAGATTTACCGGCCCAGAAAAAGCAGCTGTATAACTATCAGCGCCGCTCTAAAATTCTCGCCATCACGTTATAAAATCCAGGCCTGCTGCCACCACAGCAGGCCAATTTTTTCTCACCAGCCGCCGGCGCTGACTAAACTTAGCTCAGGTCACCACTGCGGAATAACAGCATGCGTCTATTAAGTTTAACGGTGTTAGCACTACTGCTGGTGCTGCTACTACTGACCCAGTGCAGCAATAGCCCCGGCCAGCGCTGGCGTGAACCCAACCCGGTACAGGGCATAGCACCGGCGCAGCCAGGCCCGCTATTACAGGTTAGCGGCCATATCCGCTATACGCCCAGGCCAGACGATCCTTATCCTTACCCGATTCCACTGGGTGAGCCCGGCCCGCTAATGCCACTCTATAGTGGCGGCCTGCACTACCCGCTGTATTGCGACTTTCGTGCCCAGGCTCTGGATGCCCCCCTGGTTGATAACCAGCAAGGCTATGGCGTGGCCGTGCGACAACATGGCGACATTATTGGTTACAGCAAAGATTGTCTGCAGCCGGCGCAGCTGCAGTTTTACCTGCTGCAGGCAAATGGTGACATTAGCCGTTTTAACGGCGGTGACATAAGCGTCGGCCAGCAATTGCTGCGACTGGAGCTGGGCACTATTAACCGTTTTTTTTATTACATCTTAATGCCCGTCACGCCGGCGGAATACGCTGAGCGCGGCGGCGCTTCGCAGTGGAATAACAAACTGATTTATCAGTTTCATGGCGGTGTCGGTATTGGCTATCGGCAGGGCTACCTTAAACCCGAGCGCTTAATACGTGACCGTCAGGACGAGCTGCGCCAGGGTTTTGCCGTCATTAGCGCCAGCATTAACAAAACCAGTTATGGCTATAACTTTTTACTGGCTGAAGATACCGCCAGCCGGGTTAAACGCCACTTTGTCAGCCTGTATGGCGCGCCGCAGTATACGCTGGGCATTGGCGGCTCCGGTGGCGGCATCGCGCAATATTTGCTGCTGCAAAACCACCCGGACTTACTCGATGGCGGCATAGCGCTGTACAGTTACCCCGATATGCTAAGCCAAACCCTGTATGCGCTCGACTGCGACCTGCTGCATAACTATTACTATTTTACTGCTGCAGATAAACACCGCTGGCAATCATTAAGTCAGCGCCAGTTGCTGGAGGGCTTAAGCGTATCGCCTGAGCATAGCCTTAAGTTCTCTGCTCAGGTCGCACTGGCGCAACTAACCGAAGGTATCTGGCCAACGCTGCCGCAAGGCGCCACCCAGTGCCACAATGCCTGGCTGGGGCTGTCATCCCTGGTGCATAACCCACAGCAGGGCAAATTAAAGCGGCTGGTCGATGATAGGCTGCTGGCACAGGTAAACTGGAGTTACTGGGGTGATTTAGCCAGTATTTATGGTGTTGACCAGCAGGGTTTTGGCCACAGCTTATGGGATAACCAGGGCGTGCAGTATGGTTTGCAGGCGCTGAAGCAGGGCAGCCTCAGCGCAGAAGATTTTATCGCACTAAACCGGGCCATTGGCAGCTGGCAACCACAGGCAAAAATGCAACCAGAGCAGATCCGCTATCTGCCCTTAATCGATACGCCCTTGTGGCTAAGTGCCTTTGGCCGGCAAAATATTGTTCAGTCAGGCCCAGCGCAGCCGGCGCCGCGTTACAGCGCAAACCGCCGGGCCATTACGCAGGCTTATCGTTATGGCCAGCTGTTTTTGGGTCTGACCGATAAACCTATTCTGGACTTGCGGCATTATCTGGACCCCAAACTGGATATGCACCATCTGGAGCCATCGTTTGCCGCCCGCGAGCGCCTGCGCAAACGCCATGGCCATGCCGATAATCAACTGATCTGGGTCAGTGACCCGGCTTATACTCCGCTTAGCGAAGCCGTTGCCCTGATGGATCAGTGGCTAAGCAGCGGGCAAAAACCCGCCAGTGCGCAGGATCAATGCTTTGCCGCCGATGGCACCGTGATTGCCGCCGGCAGCGGCGTCTGGCAAACAGACGGCCACTGTGCCACAGTTTTTCCGCCCTACAGTAACAGCCGGCGCAAGGCCGGCGCACCGGCACATGGCTTAATGTTTAACTGTGCCCTTATCATTGTTGAGCATGCCATAGCACGGGGCGACTACGCACCTGTCAATATGCAACCTTATCAGGCAGAGCTGGCAGCGACTTTCCCGGCCGGGGTTTGTGATTATCAACGGCCGGATCAGGCGTTACCGGCCGATCTAGCCTTTGGCTACTGATTGCGCTACCTCGGCCGCAACATTTTTCCCCAGCGCACGGGCGGTGGTCCACTTGCCGCCCGACACGGTAAGTAATTTGTCTTGCCAGTGCAATTGGTACTCGCGGCTGGCCTTACTGGCATTGGCACTGCCGCCGAGCAAAGGCCGTACGCCGGCAAAATCACCCAGTATGCTGTCTGCGGTGGCAGCGGGGCTAAAATAATGGTTATACACGTCAAGCAGATAACGCCGCTCAGCGTCTGAGCATTGAATAGGCTCATTCAGCTGCTGGCGCACTTCGGTGGTGCCCAGCAACGTCTTGCCCTGATACGGCAGCACAAACACGATGCGCGCCTCGCCCGGCACTTCCAGCATATGGCCGTAACGGCCCTGCGCCGCTAACAACAGATGGCTGCCGCGCACCAAATCCAGCGGCTGGGTGGGCAGTGCCGACTGCTGCAGTAATTGCTGGCTCCAGGGCCCGGCGACATTGACTAGCCGGTCAAACTGCTGCCAGCCCGAGCTTAATAACAGCTTGCCATCGGCAGTAACCTGCTGCACCGGGCTGTGTTCCAGCAAGGTAACACCGGCCTTGCGGCATTGCTGCGCCATCCACAGGCCCAGTTTTTGGTCGTCCATCTGGCCATCAAAAAACAGGTAAGCGCCCAGCAGACCCTGGCTATTTAGCTGTGGTGAGCAGCGCAGCGTCTGCTGTGGATTTAACCAGCGGTGCCGGCCAATGCCTTTGCGGCCGGCGAAGCTATCATACAGCCAGAGGCCGATTTTTAGCTGCCAGCGGGCGCGGCGCGAGTTGTGGTACAGCGGATATAAAATAGGCAGGCGCCGGGTAAGTTGTGGTGCTTTTTTCAGCCACCAGCGCCGCTCCTGCAGCGCTTCGCGCACCAGGCGGAATTCACCCTGTTCCAGATAACGCAGGCCACCGTGCAGTAATTTTGATGACGCGCTACTGGTGGCCTGCATCAGCGCGTCTCGCTCAAACAAGGTCACCTGATGGCCAGCCAGCGCCAGTTGCCAGGCACTGCTTAAACCATTAATGCCGCCGCCCACTACCGCTATCTTCATCGGTCACCTGTTGTTAAGTTGTCAGCGCAATATCGTCCCGGTGCACCACTTCTTCACTGGGGCAAAAACCCAGCGTTTGCGCAATTTGGGTGCTGTGTAAGCCTTTAATCAGTTGTAGTTCAGTGGCGCTGTACTGGCAAATGCCTTTCGCCAATTGCTTGCCGCTATCATCGCACAGCCAGATGGCATCGCCTTTATCAAACTGGCCGCTAACGCTAACGATACCTTTGGCCAGCAGGGAGGCGCCTTTATGCAGCAACGCCTGTACCGCACCATTGTCGAGGCTGATGCTGCCCTGGCTTTTTAAGCTGTTAAGCAACCAGTGCTTTTTTGCACTAAGCCTGTCCTGCTGACGGACAAACAGGGTGCCGGCCGGCTCGCCGCGCAGCAGTGCATCAAAGCTGGCGGCTTTCTGGCCATTAATAATCAGTGTATCCACGCCCAGCTTAGTGGCTTTATCTGCTGCCTGTATTTTGGTTGTCATACCGCCGGTGCCAATGGCATGGTGGCTGCCGCCGGCCATGGCATAAATCTCAGCGGTAATTTTTTCCACCCGGGGAATAAAGCGCGCATCTGGCACAGTGCGCGGGTTGGCCGTATAGAGGCCATCGATATCAGAGCAGATAAGCAGTGCATCGGCATCCACCAACACCGCCACCATAGCCGCCAGGTTATCGTTATCACCCACTTTCAGCTCGGCAGTGGCCACGCTGTCGTTTTCATTGACGATAGGCAGCACCTGATTGGCTAATAAAGTACGCAGGGTGTTGTCGATATTCAGGTAGCGGCGCCGGTCGGCTAAATCATCGTGCGTTAACAGAATTTGCGCGCAGCGAAAATCAAATAAATGGCTCCAGGTCGCCATCATCTGGGTTTGGCCTACCGCCGCCATCGCTTGTTTAATATTGATCGGTAGCGGCTGATGAGCAAAAGCAATGGCCGAGCGGCCGGCGGCCACACTGCCAGACGACACCAGCACCACTTCGGTGCCTTGTTGACGGCATTCGCTGATAAAACGGGCAATCGCCAGCAAGTAGCGGGTAGAACAGCCTTTGGCATCAGGCGAAATCAGCGCACTGCCAACCTTAATAACAATGCGCCGCCAGTCAGAATGTAACATAAGCACCCCATAACACAGCCAAACTGGCAGCAGCTTAAAGTTTAGGCGTCTATATGTCTATTTAATTCTTGGTGCTGGCCATGGCAATTTCACAATTGCCGGCGGTTAAGTGGGTATAGCCGCCATAGGCACCTAACACCAACCGATCATCGGTCAGCTTTTTCACCTGCCAACTGACCTGGCCACTGCCAAAGGCGGGATGATCAATAACAAAAGAGCCTGGTGCCTGGCGAATAGGGTACTTAAAGGTGTCTAGTCGCTGCTCCTGGCTGATATGCTGTACCATCTGGCGCTCACTGAAGATCCAGGTTTTGCGCAGCGCATTGTCTTGCTGCACCACACCATCGGGTAAATTTGAGGTACCTATTTCACACCAACTGCCAGAAATCAGCTCGCTAACCGCTTGCTGTGGCTGCTCGGCAAAGCGGATATCCAGCTTAACTTCATCACCGCCACGGCATGGCTCACCCTGAAACACCACTTCATTATTGGCATTGGTACATTTATATACTTCAGCAACAGCAGGTTGCATCATGCAAGCACTGCTTAATAGCATTAAAAAGCGCACGGTATATTTCATTATTAAATCCTTTTCAACGGCTGCCATCTTGGGGCCCCGCAATTAAACCTGCATACAATACTGAAAAACGCTGCCAAAGTGAACAAAGCCGACAAAAATATACAAAATTTCAACAAACGCCGTCTACACAAAGCGTTATAGTTCAGCATTAATTCAGTTTGAATCACTAAGCTGACACCATTATATGATTAGGAGTGTATTATGCGCCGTTCTGTTTTTATTGTATCGCTGCTCTCTGCCAGCCTGGTAATGGCTGGTTGTGCCTCAAACGAATATTCGAACACTACCAAAGGTGCCGCTATCGGCGCCGTGGTCGGCGCTGTAGCCGGCAAGGCGACAGGTAACCACAAAGATAAGCGGCTGGTGATCGGCGCTGCTGTCGGTGCGCTGGCTGGCGCTGCGGTGGGCAGTTACATGGATAAACAAGAGAAAGCATTAAAAGAAGAGCTAAGCGGCAGCGGCGTAAAAGTGATCCGCGAAGGCGACAAGCTACGGTTAGATATACCAGCCCAGCTGACCTTTGAGATTAACCGCTCGGATATCCGCAGCAATTTATACCCGGTGTTTAATGACATTGCCAAGGTACTGCGTGAGTACGAAAAAACCATGCTGGTGGTTGCCGGTCATACCGACGATACCGGCCCGTATCAGTACAATATGAACCTGTCACAACAGCGCGCCGACAGCGTTAAACAGTATCTGATAGCGCAAAATGTGCAGGCCATTCGTATTGAAACTCAGGGCTATGGCCCAAATTACCCGATAGTGCCGAACACCTCCGAAACTAACCGTGCACAAAACCGCCGGGTAGAAATTCATATCGAACCGATAGTGGAATAACGCTTTGTTTTAGTAAAAAAACAGCGCCTATCGGCGCTGTTTTCATTTCAGCTGTTAGTTAAAAACGGTAACTGATTTTGCCATAAATGTACTGACCACGCGGGTTATGCACCTTCGAAGCGTAACCATACAGGTCACCGTCACCATCACCGATAGCAAATGGTGGATCTTCATCCAGCGCATTGTTCATACCCAGCACCAGTTGAGTTTTGTCATTCAGGTTATAGCGGGCCTGAATATCCAGCAACATCTGCGCGCTGATAGTACGAGTGGTCGTGCTCTCTACATCACTTGGTGCTGCATAGTCTTCAAACTCGCCAATATAACTCAGGCTAGTCACTACACCCCAGTCACCGTGGCTCCAGTCAGCAGCAGCTAACCAGCGGTGTTTTGGATAGTTATATTCACCGGCATAGTCGATACTATTTTTCTCAAATTTGCTGATATATGACCAGTCCAGGCTAAACCTGACTTGCCCCATATCCTGCAGTGCCAACCGATAAGACGTTGATAAATCTAAACCGGTAGCTTCCTGCGAGCTGACGTTAACATAGCTGTTGAATAAGCGTGATAACTCGCCCAGTGTTTGTCCTGGCAATGGTGCTAAACGTACGCAGACGGTACTGTTCTGGTTATTACATTCAGCCGCATAGACATTCTCATAGTCATTTTTATCGATCTTATTGTCTTGGGTGATACTCCAGATATCAGCTGTAACATCAAACTCATCATTAACCTGCCAGACAAAACCCAGGTTAAAGGTTTCTGACTCTTCAGGCTGTAAGCCTTCACCACCAACAAATACGATAGTGTAATCGGTCGATGCGCAAGCCGGGTTAGAGGCATCAGCCACCGGACAACGATAAGTATCGGTAAAGAATACCGATTCCTGTGAGGGGCCTAAACCAATCTGTGCCAATGAAGGTGCACGGAAGCCCTGACCAAATGAAGCGCGCAGCGTAAAGTTATCTAATGGGCGCCATTTCATCGTTAACTGCGGGTTAGTGGTTGAGCCGAAATCACTGTAGTGGTCATAGCGGCCTGCAACAGTAAACTCCAGGGTGTCGTCAATCGGAATTAATAGCTCTACATAAGCAGCATATTGGTCACGGTCTGCCTGAGCAGATACAGACTCAGTACCAAATATTAAACCACGCTGAAATTGATCATCCGGTTGGTCAAAGGCATCTTCTTCACGGTATTCAACACCGGCCGCCAGCGACACCATCTGATCGCCCAGAGCAAAAGCTTCACCACTGATACTAGCGTCATAGGAAGTAATATGTGATTCGCCACGGCGCACTAAAGAGGTGGTAATGGCATCAATAACTTCAGGTGAGTTAAAGGTGCCGCCGAATGGGTTGTAGTTACCCAGATTAATTTGTTCCTGCAGGAAGTCGGTGCGTACCCAGCCTTGCTGCTTGCTACCGGTTTGCATCGACTCACTGCGGCCCTTTTGCGCCGCGATATCCCAGTCCCAGTTATTGATCTGGCCACGTAGTCCCAGCACCATTCTTAACGAATCAGATTCAATATCCCAGACACGAGGGCCTGCATCTACAGTGCGGAAGCGGTTAATCGCGATATCCACACCAAAGGGGTTGTTAGGGTGCGTGCCCGGTACGGTTAAACCGGCATCACCATCTAGCGGCGTAGCTGCACCTGAGGCCTGCGAGCGGTTATGCTGTACGGAAAGCTCAACATAGCCCTGAAGGCTGTCAGTAAACTGCTGGCTACCCTGGAAAATAGCACCCACCCGCTCCGCCGCAGGCACTGTCATGCCAAAAGGACCATAGTCAAATACACAGGTTTGGCCGAATGCCTGATCGGCCGGACAACCCGGATCAATGCGGGTTTCACCATTTACGATAAAGTTACCCGGGAAACCGCGTGATGAACGTAAATCCAGACCACCATAAGGTGCCTGATTCGCAGTACCAAAGCGGCCCATTTCTGCACCGGTAATCACAGTATTCTTAAAGTAATCCAGGATCAAAGTGGCGTTGGCATCATCCGTTTCGGTGCCCCAGACCAGGCTGGCGGAGGTTTCATCATAAGATGGCCCTGTAGTACCACCATGACTGACGCTTACTTCCGCGCCATCAAAATCTTTTCGCAGGATAATGTTAACAACACCGGCAACAGCGTCTGAGCCATAAACGGCAGAAGCGCCGTCTTTTAGAATTTCTATACGCTCGATTGCCGCTACCGGAATAGAGTTAATATCTACGAAGGAGTTGGCGATGTTCTCAGCAAAAGCGCTAACAGCAACCCGGCGGCCATTAATCAGTACCAGGGTTGCGTCAGAGCCAAAACCACGCAAACTAATAGCGGCGCCGCCATTGGCGGTCGAGTCCTGGTTATTACCGCGGGTAGAGAAGGTGCCAGTACCTGCCACAGGCGTGCGCTCTAACAACTGCTGCAGATTGGAAAAGCCAGATTTGGCAATGTCTTCCCGATTGATAATATCAATTGGCGCAGCACCTTCTAAATCATTACGTTTAATACGTGAACCGGTAACTTCAATCCGTTCCACTTGTTGCGTGTCTGCACTGCTGTCGGCTTGCTGAGCAGACGCGATATTGCCGTAACACAACGAACTTACTGCTAGCGCACATAGAGAGTACTTAAATGACGTTTTCATATGCATCCTTTTTGTTATTTGTTTTGTCATCAACTGCTTACGCAGCGATAAAGATGTAGCACAAAACACAGAAATTAACATTATTCGCATATGTTATATTTGTGATAAATCGTGACAAGGCGTAACAAAAAGCAGACAACAAAAAGCCCCGCGAGAAGCGCAATACTGATCAGTTAAGAAATATTTCAGCGATCAGTTGAC
>NZ_BAFK01000034.1 GCF_000296695.1 Rheinheimera nanhaiensis E407-8 | reverse complement strand
CATATTGACCTGTGACCAGGCTGACACAGAATATTGAACACCCTCTAATACGCCTGACTATTTACGCGGTTATCGTTTTAATCGTATTAGCATAAACACCCATACTATTGCCAAAACGTTCTTCGCTGCAGCCCAATGCTGCAGCGAAGCAGGTTAATGATTATTCCGTTTGCTGTTTGCGGTTATCGTTTTTGTGCACCCAATGATATAACACGGGCAATACCAACAATGTCAGCAAGGTTGACGAAATAATACCGCCAATCACCACTGTCGCCAGCGGGCGCTGCACTTCAGCACCGGTGCCAATATTAATCGCCATCGGCACAAAACCGAGGCTCGCGACCAAAGCGGTCATTAGCACAGGGCGCAACCGGGTAAGCGCGCCTTCCGTTATCGCTAACAGCAAGTCACCTTTCTCACGCCAGAGATCGCGAATAAAGCTCAGCATCACCAGACCGTTCAACACCGCTACGCCTGATAAGGCGATAAAGCCAATGCCAGCAGAGATTGATAAAGGCATACCCCTCAAATACAAGGCCAACACACCACCGGTGAGCGCCAACGGCACACCGCTGAAGATAATCAACGCATCTTTAAATGACGCAAAAGCCATCACCAGAATACCTAAAATCAGCAGCAACGTAACAGGCACCACAATGCTAAGGCGCTGACTGGCGGACTCCAGCTGCTCAAAAGTACCACCATAGTCCAGCCAGTAACCGGCTGGTAATGTAACGTCACGGTTGATTTGGGCCTTTACCTCTTCTACAAAACTACCAAGGTCTCGCCCGCGCACATTCGCGGTTACCACTACCCGGCGTTTGCCATTTTCACGACTAATTTGCGCCGGCGCAGGCGACACATCTAAGGTAGCCACTTCCTGTAACGGTACAAAGTCCCCATTTGGTAATGGCACCGGCAACACCGCCAGTTTGTCCAGATCGCGACGCAGGGTTTCCGGCAAGCGCACAATCAGCTCAAAGCGTCTGTCACCTTCATACAGAATACCGGCCGACGTACCTCCAATTGCCGCTGATACCCAGTCCTGTAGTTCAACCACATTTAAGCCGTAACGGGCAAGCGCAGTTCGGTTGGGGATCACCGACAAGGTTGGCAAACCAGTGACTTGTTCCACTTTAGTATCCGCAGCACCTTGCACCTTGTTGACGGCTTGCAGAATTTGATTAGCGCTTGTAACCAGCTGATCTAAATCATCGCCAAATACCTTAATAGCCAGATCAGCTCGTACACCGGAAATCAGTTCATTAAAACGCATCTGAATAGGTTGGGTAAATTCATAGTTATTGCCCGGCAATGTCGCCAAAGCAGCCTCCATTTCAGCGACCAATTGGGCTTTGGTTTTATCCGGATTGGGCCATTCACTGCGCGGTTTTAATATCACAAAGTTGTCAGCCACATTGGGTGGCATCGGATCGGTCGCCACTTCTGGGGTACCAATTCTGGCAAACACTTTATCAACCTCAGCAAAGGTTTTGATCTTCTGCTCCAGAATTTCCTGCATTGCAACGGCTTGTTCTAAGCCGGTGCCCGGAATACGCATGGCATGTAAAGCGATATCGCCCTCATCAAGCTGAGGCACAAACTCTGCCCCCAACGTGGTCGCCAACCACAGACACACACCAACCAGAGCACTGGCCAAACCAATCACCAGCCAGCGAAATTTGAGTGCCAGCGCTAATAGCGGTGCGTACAGGGTTTTAGCGCCTCTTATGACCGCACTTTCTTTTTCACTGATTTTACCATTTAAGAACACCGCCACAGCGGCAGGCACAATGGTCAGCGACAACACCATAGCGGATAACAGGGCCATCACCACAGTCGCTGCCATAGGATGAAACATTTTACCTTCGACACCGGTCAGCGAAAAAATAGGAATATACACGATAGTAATAATGGCCACACCGAACAAACTGGGCCGGATAACCTCTGCAGTTGCCAGATACACCGTATTTAAGCGCTCTTTTAGCGGTTGGATACGGCCGTTGTGCTGTGCCTGCGCCAGGCGGCGAACCGCATTCTCGACAATAATCACCGTACCATCAACAATTAAGCCAAAATCCAGCGCACCCAGGCTCATCAGGTTGGCAGAAACGCCGGCTTGTACCATGCCGGTAATGGTCATCAGCATTGATAGCGGGATCACCGCCGCAGTGATTAACGCCGCCCGCAGGTTGCCCAGCAGGATAAACAACACTACGATCACCAGTAATGCGCCTTCCAGCAGGTTTTTACTGACGGTTGCAATGGCTTTATCCACTAAGGTGGTGCGATCATATACGGCTTCAGCAATAATACCCTCTGGCAGAGAGCTTTTGATCTGCTCCAGCTTTTGCGCGACATCGCGTGCCACTGTGCGTGAGTTTTCATCAATTAACATCATGGCTGTACCCAGCACAGCTTCTTTACCATCCTGAGTTGCCGCACCGGTTCGCAGCTCTTTGCCAATGGCAACATCGGCAACGTCACTCAGCTTTACCGGTATTGTGTCGTATTGCGTAATAATGACATTAGCAATGTCATCCAGAGAGGTTAACTGACCGGGCGAGCGTACCAGCAGTTGCATGCCCTCACGTTCAATATAACCGGCACCCCGGTTGTCATTGTTGGCTTGCAGGGCCAGTTCAACATCCTTAATACTCAGGCCATAATTAAGCAGTTTCAGTGGGTCGGGTAACACATGGTATTGCTTGTTGTAGCCACCAATACTGTTTACCTCCACCACACCTTTAACCTGTGCCAGCTGAGGTTTTATTATCCAGTCCTGGATTTCCCGCAGTGCCATGGCATCGTAAGGTGAACCATTTTGTTGCAGCGCGCCCGGCTTGGCCTGCACCGTATACATAAAGATTTCACCAAGACCGGTTGAAATAGGGCCCATTTCAGGCTCTATGCCCTCAGGCAACATATCCTTGATAGCGCTTAACCGGGTGTTGATTAAATTGCGGGCAAAGTAGATGTCCGTGCCTTCTTCAAACACCACCGTTACCTGTGACAAGCCATAGCGTGACAATGAGCGGGTATAACTTAAATTGGGTAAGCCATACAGGGCAGTTTCTACCGGATAGGTAATACGCTGCTCTGCTTCAAGTGGCGAATAACCCGGTGCCGCCGTGTTTATTTGTACCTGAACGTTAGTAATATCCGGCACTGCATCAATCGGTAACTGTTGGTAGCTCCAGCTACCAATGGCAATAATCAACAGTGTCAGCATTAAAAATAGATACCGCCTCGCAATAGCCAGGCGCAACATGGATTCAATCATAGTGCCCCCTTAATGATCATGCTCGGCTTCAGATTTTTCAATATCCGCTTTTAACAGATAGCTGTTTGTAGTGACATACAACTGGCCGGGCTTTAAACCGGCAATCACTTCGACATAATCCATGTCGCTACGGCCAAGCTGCAATGGGGAAAAGACATATTCGCTATTATTTTTCACGAAGACACCGCTTTTATTGTCCAGTATTTGAATGGCCGATTTTTTAACGGCAAGTTCAACGTTGAATTCACCGCTTATCACAGCACCTTCGATCAATTGCCCGGACGACAGTTTACCGTCACGGTTATCCAGCTTAACTCTGGCCAGTTGATAGGGCTGGGTTAATGATGGGATGATATGCGCAATTACGCCGTTAATCTCAGTGTCAGCGGCCATAATGACCACTTTTTGTCCTGTCGCGACAGCATCTTGTTGTGACGGGTACAGGCGAAAATCTGCCCACAGGCCGCCAAAATCAGCAATGCTAAACAGCGTCTGCTGCTGTGCGACTTCACCAACATTGGCGCTGCGCTGAATAATAACGCCGTCAATTGGCGCTTTAATGGTATAGGTATTTAAGCTCTCATTTGACTCGACAACGGCCAGTACATCGCCTGCTTTTACGCTGTCACCCAGCGAGAATTTCACCGAGGTAAGAATACCGGGAAAACGGGCATTAACATGGCTGATGCGGTTTGGATCAGCGCTAAGCTTGCCATAAACAACCTGATGTTGGCGTAATCGCTGGCTGTCAGCACGGTCTGTGACAATATTAACTGCCGTAGCCATATCATCACTAATGCGGCTGCTTAGGGTTTCGTTGTGTTCATGCTCGTCGTTTTCGTCGTGCCCTTCATGCTCACTGTGTTCTTCATGTTTTTTGTGCTCTTCATTTTTCTTAGTGTCAGATTGCGGCTTTACCGCTTGTTCTTTGGCATGGACGTGAGCTTGTTCTTGCTCATTGGCGGCCATTACATGCATCGGCATCAGCCAGGCTGCAATAAACATTGCCAGTGTTACATGTGGTTTCATAATGCTATCTTCCTGTATATTCTGTTTGCCACGTCGCACAGTTAATGAAGTGCGGCAGCGGGGCAATAATCTTGTCAGTTACTGCGTTACCGGCTCGGCGGTAAGCTGTTCAATCGTCGCCTGGCTCAATAGCACCGCAGTGGCGGTTTCCAGTAAGTGTCTTTTTGCCTGCAACAATTCTTGCTGGGCATTAAGCCAATCCTGATAATTTGAGCGCCCGCGCTGATATGCATCACGCGTAAGATCCAGCGCTTGTTCCAGGTTGGGGATCACGTACTGCGCCAACTGTTGGTGACTGGTAATAAATTGCTGCCGTTGCGAGTACGCATCAAACAAGCGTTCATGCAGGATCAGTAAGCTATCCTGCTGTCGATACTCGACATTGTTTCGCTCTGCCAGCGCAGCTTCGATGGCTGCACTATTGCGACGTTCAGCAAATAACGGCACTGAGATACCAAAGGTAAGGCCTGTATCATCACTGGCCTGATAGCGTCTTACCCCTACCTGCCAACTCAGATCGGCGCGATTCTGGCTTTGTGCCAGTCGCACTTCAGCGTCTTTTAACCGACGTTCAGAGGCAAAAATGGTTAACGCCGGCGATTGTTGCAGCCGCTGATACAGCTCAGCAAAAGGGCGGCTTTGGCCAAAAGCAAACAAGTTACCTGCCACAACGTTAAAGTTGGCGCTGGTATCACCCCAAAAACGTGCTATGGCTATTTTTTGCCGCTCAATGCGCTGCAACAGGGCGTCCCGCCCGATCTGAACCTGCGCCAGTTGCGCCTTTGCCCGCATGATTTCAGCATCTGACAAGGCACCGCTGGCAGCACGTTTTTCAGCGCTTTGCAGCAGGGCTTCTGAGAGCGCTACGGCCTCTTCTGTCAGTGTCAATTCCTGCTGGCTGGCCAATAGATTAATATAATTGCGGGTAAGCTCTGCCAGCACATCCAGGGTTTGCGCCTGTTGCTGCCATTCAAGAGTATTGAGCCTGGCGTCTACTACCGCAGCGCGCCATTGAGCTTTATTATCCAGCTCTATCACGGAAGATAAGGCGATTGTCAGCTCAGCACCGGCCAGCCCTCTGGCCTCTCCGGTGCCCGCAACATTCTCAAGCTCTACACCGAGTTGATAACCGGGTTTAAGGCTTTGCAAATCACGCTCTGCAAACAGACGCTGTTGCGTAAATTTAAACTGATGCAGCTGAGGGTTGTGTTGCAGCGTTTTATCTATTGCCTGTTGTAATGTCAGTGCTTGCGGCTCGGCACATAGCGGAAGCGCGCAAAATACCGCCGCCAGTATTGCTGGCAGCATTAGTGTCATACGCATGGGTATGCTCCTGAAAGTTAATCGTTAATAAAAAGGATAAACAAGCAGGATCAGATATTTGGCGGCGGCACCGGTGGGCGATAGCTAATGAGGTTTAACCCTGGTTGGGTAGCGGCTATAACGCTGTCACGGAAGTTAAGCACCTCCATGCCCTGAAAAAAAGCGATATAGCAGGTGACATGAGCATGATTACTGTGTTCGTCGGTATCATGCTCAGAGTTATGTTCAACGTTATGTGCAGTGACTTGCTCACTGCTTACGTCGAAAAGGGTATCTGAGTGGCAGTGTTCATGTTGCAGGTCAGTGTAGGTATGGGCATGATCGGGCAAATGCATAACTAACGCATCACAGGCCATCACGGCATGATTCAGCATAGTCAGCAACAGTAATAATAAGCCTGATGTACGACCTAACATAAATCCCTCAGTAAGTTAGCGCTATGGTAGCGCTATTGCGACTTAACAACAAGCTACGCTTTTAGCTGTAAAATCCTGCGCGCACCATTGAGTACAACTAATCCAATGATGAACCCTATTACCAGATCCGGATAGCGTGATCCGGTCCAGGTGACTAATAATCCGGCCAAAATCACCCCTGCATTTGCGATAACGTCATTTGCAGAAAAAATCCAACTGGCTTTCATATGCGCGCCGCTTTCTTTTTGTTGATGAATTAACGAAAGACAGATCACATTAGCAACCAAAGCAATAGCGCCCATAATTAACATCAACGTCGACACAGGCTCGCTACCAAACAGGTAGCGCCGTATCACCTCACTGATCACCCCTAAGGCTAAAGCCAATTGCAGCCAGCCGGCAAGCTGTGCGGCGTTTAATTGAACCTTGCTACTACGCCCGACTGCGTATAGCGCAACCCCGTATACCGCTGCATCGGCAAACATATCCAGAGAGTCAGCTATTAACCCGGTTGATTGGGCCAGCCAACCGGTCACAAACTCTACTGCAAACATCACCGCGTTAATGCCCAGCAACCACTTTAAAATTAACCCCTCACGCTGCGAACCTGATGCTGTGGATTGTCTGGCCTGCGTTACCTCTTCGTGTTTCACCGGCCCGGTCTTTGTCAGCGATGCGCCCAGCCCTAAGCTGTGCATTTTTGGTGTAATTTCATTGGCATTAACTGTGTGAAAAACGCGAACCTGCCGTTGTGGGATATCAAACTGTAACAGAACACCAGGCTCAACTGTTTCCAGCGCCATACGGATCAAACGCTCTTCGGCAGGGCAGTCCATTTTAGGCACCCTAAATTCACTAAGGTAGGCATATTTTGCATGCTTATCAGGTGCATCAACGGCGCTATTTTCACTGTTGCCCGTTTCGCTACACTTATCATTGGAACAGCATTTTGGATTCATAACCGATAAACCTTGGGTTGTTATGGAACATAGTTTAAAGTCTATAGTAACTATAGAGTCAATAGGCCGCAGCATGATAATAAAAATTGGTGAGCTGGCAAAAATCTCCGGCTGTTCTGTTCAAACTATCCGTCACTATGACAAGGAGCAGCTTCTTTCGGCGAAAATACGTAGTGATGGCAATTTTCGTCTCTATGATCAGGCCGACATCGAGCGACTGCTATTTATTAAACACTGCCGGAGTTTAGATCTGAGTTTGGCAGAAATTCGTCAGTTACTGAGTTTGAATGACTCGCCAATGTCGCAGTGTGATGATGTTAATCAGATGATTGAACAGCATATCGAACAGGTAGAACGTCGCATAGCGGATTTAACGCAGCTTAATAAACAACTAAAGGCTTTACGTCTTAGCTGCAACTCGAAGCGCACGGTAGAGCACTGTGGTATTTTAAAACAACTGAATGAAGCCGTTAGTCAAACCAACTAAGTTGTTATCAGCAATAAATAGGTGAGTCTTAATGCACCAGCACAACCATTCACATATCAAAGACGACAGCGACAACCGGATCGCTATGGCTTTTTTTCTTAATGTGGGTTTCACCATAATTGAGTTTATCGGCGGTTGGTTAACCAACAGCACAGCAATTATGGCAGATGCAGTGCATGACCTGGGTGATAGCTTATCTATTGGCAGTGCATGGCTGTTGAACCGGCTTGGCCGAAAGTCTGCAAACCGACAATTTACTTACGGCTACCGCAGATTGTCATTGTTTGGCGCCTTAATTAACGGCTTGGTATTGATTGTCGGATCGGTTTGGGTACTGACTGAGGCAATACCGCGGCTGGCTAACCCGGTAATGCCAGTGACAGAGGGAATGCTGGCTTTAGCTGTGCTGGGTGTTGCAGTCAATGGCTTTGCCGCTTACCGCTTGAGTAAAGGAAATACACTGAATGAAAAAGTGCTGAATTGGCATTTGCTTGAAGACGTTCTTGGGTGGGTTGCAGTTTTGGTTGTGGCTATTGTGTTGCAATTTGTGGATTGGCCTATCCTTGACCCTTTGCTTTCTATTGGTTTCACCTTATTTATTTTGGTTAATGTTTTACGAAACCTCAGCACAACTGCGCGTTTATTTCTGCAAGCCGCGCCAGACAGCAAATTGCAAAATGAAATCCAAGATACTTTGCTGAAGATTGATGAGTTAGACAGCATTCATCACCTGCATCTCTGGTCGCTTGATGGTGAACATCATGTACTCACCGCACATGTGGTAACCAATGCCAGCAAGGCATTTACTGCAAACCATTATGCCGATATTAAGCTGCGTATTGCTAACGCATTGGAGCAGTTTGATTTAGCACATACCACGATAGAACTGGAGTTAACACAAGAACATTGTCGGGATGAAGTCCCGGATAAGGTGCAGTGAAGTGACCGTCATTACAACGTTAGGTTTATTTATCATTACTGCAATAGCAGAAATTGTCGGTTGCTATTTGCCTTACTTGTGGCTGAAAAAAGGAGCTTCAGCCTGGGTGCTGTTACCTGCTGCAATCAGTCTGGCATTATTTGCCTGGTTGTTAACGCTTCACCCAACGGCTGCTGGACGTGTTTACGCGGCTTATGGCGGAGTATACGTGACAATAGCAATAGTCTGGTTGTGGGGAGTAGATGGCATTCAACCACACCGCTGGGATCTGGCTGGCGTCGGGCTAATGCTCGCAGGCATGGCAGTGATAATGTTTGCGCCGAGATAAACAATTTGTTTTGAGCACGGTATTACGAAAAGAAAGACTTAGGTACTTTTATCATTTATAGCAATGGTTTTTCTGTTCTTGATTAAGAATTTTTCAGAATACATTGTGTATCAAATGTTAGTCGCCCACAAAAATGGTTACAGCAGTGCCTGATTTACCTATTTTTTTACAAGGTGTACGCTTTGTTACTATTTCAGTTAAAAAGCTGCACTTTAATCACTATTAAAGTGCAAAGTACGAAAGGGCTTCAATGCTAACGTTATTTTGCTATTTAGTGTTCTAGTCCGTGTTGAAAATATAAGCAACCGCAGCACTTTGGCTTACCTGAATTTTTACATCAACATTTAAGCTCAAAAAATTTGCTCTTACCGCCAATGTTTTCGTGATAAGCTAAAATCGCAACGTATGAAGAAGGCCATAATGTTTCGTAAAATCGTGTTATTTCTGATGGTGTTTACTCTCAGCTTTCAAGCGCTGAGCGTATCGCTTTATCCGGAAAAAGCACATAACGTTGAATCGCTGTCGCATGATGCTTTGCATTTCTGGGGCGAGCCACACAGCCATGACGCTGAAGATCCAGCAAAAATTCAATTAGAATTCTCTGCTGAAGCTCGCAGCCATGTTGCATACGATTTGAATGCTTCTGCCGCTGCATTATTTGAGCCTAGCTCGCTGAAAAATACTGATGTGCAAACTATCCCTAACATTTGCTGTGCGCAATTTATACCTGACCCCTTTTTACACCGCATAACTCCTCCGCCAAGAGCCTGAAATTGCAATCATTAATGCATTAAAACACCGTTGTCTTACCAACGGGTTTTTGGGTTGTATTTCACTTTCAGGATTTTTTATGACTTCGCTTTCCCGCAGGCCATCTGTTATGGCTGTATTTTTTCGTCGGTTAATGCCGTACTTGTTTATTTGCTTCGCATTAAATGTGCAGTGGTTATATGCCGCGCCTGGCGCACATGGTCCTGATGGTGAGCATCTGACGACAGAGACCAGCCAACAATTCTCCTTACTACCACGCTTTGAAACCTTTAGTGAGGCATTCGAGCTGGTGGGGGAAATAAAGCCCAATGCGTTAGTGATATACCTGCATGACTATCAAAGCAATCGCCCTGTGGCTGATGCACAAATCGAGCTTGAAACGGCTGAACTGAGCAGTACCGCAGAGTTTATCGCTGATAAAAATCATTATCTTGTCGAAGATCCGGCTCTGTTGGCCAGGTTACAGCAAGATGGCAATCACGAAATTGTCCTGACCATCATTACCGCTGATAACGCTGACTTATTAACGGCCAGTTTGGCGCACTCCGCTGCAACATCACATGACGAAACGCCTGACGAACACCATCATGATCACTTCCCGTGGTGGACGTTAGCTGTGGGGGTGCTGCTTTTTGTTTCTGGTGTGCTGTTTGGTCGTCGCGGAGCTGCAAAATGAAAAATATCAAACTCGTCTTCGCAGGTTTATTGATACTTTGCAGCTTGCCGGTTATGGCAGCGCCCGGCGCTCATGGCCCCGATGGCGAGCATCTGACAGAAGCCACGCCTACACACGTCAATGGAATGGGACGACAGGCCGATGGCTCGGTACAAATGCCGATGGCGGACCAACAACAGCTGGGCATTTTTACTCAGTTTGCCAAACGCAGTACCACAGCACAGCATATCCAATTAGATGCCGTTGTTCGGCATCATCCGTCTGGCCGGGCGCTGGTGCAATCAAGTAGTGATGGCCGGTTAGATATAGGACCGAATGGTTTGCCGGTTTCAGGTCAGCGTGTTAAGGCCGGTGATGTGCTGGGGTATATCCGCTATCAGGACACGGCTTATGAACTTGCCAGCCAGAACAGTGAGCTTATAGCGCTGCGCACTGATGCAGAACAAGTACAGCGTGACATTAGGCGGCTTGAGGCGCTGGGTGATTTAGCGCCTAAACAACAATTAGAACAGCTGCAAACTCAGTTGCGGCGTTTACAGCAGCAAGAACAATTGTTGCAGCGAGGCTTAGAAAAGCCGGAGGTGTTGCTCTCGCCGATGTCAGGCATAGTACACAGTGACAATATTAGTCGTGGCCAATGGGTAGAAGCAGGCACAACCCTGTTTGAAATCATTGACCCGACTCAGGTGCTGATTGAAGCGTCAACCGCCCACGTTAATTTGGCATCAGATATTGATTCGGCTGTGCTGGAGCATGCTGCTGATATCAATCTGCGCTTTACCGGTTTCGGCGCCAGGTTAAAGCAAGGGCAAATACCCTTGTACTTTGAACCGGTTGCTGACTCCTCCCCCTCTAGTGTGCCACTTATTCTACAACAGCCGGTGCGACTGCGCGCCAGGCTAAAGCAGCAACAGCAGGGCATTGTGCTGCCAGCAGAGGCTGTGGTACGTAACAAAGCCAATATGCCGGTGGTATGGATAAAGCTGTCAGCAGAGCGCTTTTTACCGCAGCAGGTGCAATATAAGGTGCTGGACCCAGAGCATGTGCTGATTGAACAAGGCTTGGGCGAAGATAACCGGGTGGTAGTGCAGGGCGCTTCCTTACTTAACCAAGTGCGCTAAGGAGCCATAACGATGTTTACTGCATTAGTTGGTGCCAGCCTGCGCCATCGGATCTTTGTTATCGCCACAGCACTTATGATGTTGTGTTATGGCCTGTGGCAAGCGCCAAAGTTGCCGGTTGATGTGTTTCCTGATCTGAACAAACCGGTTATCACTGTGCTGACAGAAGCTGGTGGCATGGCGCCAGAAGAAGTGGAGCAGTTGGTCACTTTTCCACTGGAAAATATGTTAAACGGCGTTACCGGGGTAACGCGCATTCGTTCAACCTCAGGGATTGGTTTATCCATTTTGTACATTGAGTTTGACTGGGATACTGACATTTATCGTAACCGGCAACTGGTGGCGGAAAGGCTGAGCCTGGCCAGTGCCCAGCTGCCAGCTGATGTCGTGCCGACGATGGGGCCGGTGTCTTCCATTATGGGCGAAATCATGCTGTTGGCGCTGCCACTTTCTGCTGATGCCAGTGCGTCACCGATGCAGGCCAGAGAGTATGCCGATTTTGTGCTAAGGCCACGCCTATTGGCGTTGCCCGGTATTTCTCAGGTGATTGCCATTGGCGGTGAAGTACGCCAGCTTCGGGTAGAGCCGGATACAGCGAAGTCACGTCAGTTGGGGGTTAGCCTTGAGCAACTGCAACAGGCATTAACCGATTTTGCAGCTAATAAAGGTGGAGGCTTTGTTGATCTTGGCAATCGTGAATATTTAATCCGCCATCTTGGCCGCACCCAAAGTCTTGAAGAGCTAAGCCAACTTGCCGTCAGTTGGCATGACGGCTTACCCGTGAAGCTGGCGCAACTGGCGAAGGTAAGCTATGGCGCTGCCGTTAAGCGCGGCGATGGTGGCTTTAATGGCATGCCCGCTGTGGTTATAAATGTACAAAAGCAACCCGGCGCTGATACGGTGCAATTGACTGCAGCGGTAGAGCAAGCGCTCAATGAGATGAGTTCGGCCTTGCCTGCAGGATTGGCTGCACCGCAAGTGCTATTCCGCCAGGCCGATTTTATTACCGCGTCGGTTGATAACGTTACCGAAGCACTGCGCGATGGCACCATTATGGTGGTGATTGTGCTGTTTATCTTTTTGTTATCTGTACGTACCACGTTGATTTCGCTTTTGGCAATCCCGCTATCGTTAGCTGTGACAATCCTGGTATTTCAGTGGCTTGGGCTGTCTATTAACGTGATGACGCTAGGCGGATTGGCGATTGCCATTGGTGAGCTGGTCGATGATTCCGTGGTAGATGTGGAGAATATTCTGCGCCGTTTAAAGCAAAATGTGCACAGCCTTTCACCGCAGCCGGTGTTGCAGGTCATCTGGCGTGCCAGTGTGGAAGTACGCTCCGGTATCGTATACGCCACCGCGATTGTTATTCTGGTTTTTCTGCCGCTGTTTGCTTTACCGGGCATTGAGGGTAGGTTGTTTGCCCCGCTGGGTATTGCTTACATAGTGGCAATTTTGGCGTCATTGCTGGTATCGATGACGCTCACACCGGTGCTGTGTTATTACTTACTGCCGAAGATGAAACAATTGCAGCAAGACGATAGCGCGTTACTCAAAATGCTAAAACGCGTTCAAAAGCGTTGGCTCAGCTGGGCCTTACCAAAAGCAAAATTGATCATCGCTACAGCCTCAGGTTTTATGTTGCTGATTGTTGTTACTGCAGTGGCATTACCCCGCGCTTTCTTGCCTGCCTTTAACGAGGGCTCACTGGTACTGGGTGTGCTATTTCAACCTGGCACTTCGTTACAGCAGGCCAACCAAATGGGGCAGTTGGCGGAGACATTACTGTTATCCGTGCCAGAGGTAAGTCAGGTAGGGCGGCGCACCGGGCGGGCAGAGTTAGATGAGCATGCCGAAGGGGTGCATTCCTCTGAAATTGATGTCGATTTGATCCCATCAGATCGCCAGCGTGATGAAGTGCTGGCAGAGATCCGACAGAAACTGTCGGTACTGCCAGCTCAGGTGGCCATTGGGCAACCGATTTCGCACCGGTTGGATCACTTATTATCCGGCGTACGGGCACAACTGGCCGTTAAAGTCTTTGGGAATGATTTAGACAACTTGCGCATTAGTGCTGAACAGTTGCGACAGCAGCTGGTTAATGTTCCGGGTTTGGTTGATGTCACGGTGGAAAAACAGGTCTTGATCCCACAGCTGGCGGTACGGCTTGACCAGGCTAAACTGGCACAATACGGCCTGACACCCGGTGACGCTTTGCGCCAGTTGGCCATGTTGACCGACGGTGCACATATCACGGACATTATTGATGGTGTGAAGCGCTATCCACTTATTTTACGTTTACCAGAGCAGCGCCGGACACCAAGCGAGTTGGCTGGTGTATTGCTGAATACCCCTGCAGGCGCTATACCGGTATCAAGTATTGCGCAAATAGAAATGCAAGACGGTCCTAATCAGGTTAACCGTGAAAATGGTCAGCGTCGGATAGTGATTTACGCCAATAGCGAAAATGTTGACGTGAATAACTTACTAAGCGCAGTGCGCGCGATAGTAGAGGATACGGCATTACCACGAGACAGTTTTGTCAGCATAGAGGGGCAGTTTTTAGCACAAGAGCAGGCCATGCAGTTATTGGTACTGTTATCTGTGCTGTCGTTTAGCCTGATTTTTTTAGTCTTGTACGTGCGTTATCAATCATTGGTATTCGCCGGTATTATCATGTGCAGTTTACCGATGGCCCTTACCGGCGCGGTTGTCGCCATGTGGCTGACGAACACGCCATTGTCGGTAGCCTCCGTGGTGGGCTTTATTACCCTTACGGGTATCGCCGCGCGAAATGGCATTCTAAAAATTAGTCATTATCTGAATTTATGCCGCCATGAAAATGAAATCTTCAGCACTGCACTGGTATTACGTGGTGCGCAGGAGCGTTTAGCGCCGGTATTGATGACGTCAATGGTTACCGCTTTTGCTCTGGTGCCGTTGCTGCTGGCAGCAGATCAGCCGGGTAAGGAAATTTTACACCCGGTTGCTGTAGTGATTTTTGCCGGGCTGCTTAGCTCTACATTACTCGATACCCTATTAACACCCTTGTTGTATTGGCTGTTTGGTGAGAAGCCCACTAATAAGTGGCTGAAACAGGGCTCAGAGGAACTGATGTAATCAGGTATTTTGACAACACCTGAAATAAGTTTGTCATTTATAAACAGAGAGAAACATTATGAAAAAACAGTTATTAAGTGTAATGGCCATTGTAGGTGCTATGACATTATTTTCACCAGTGGCACTTAGCCATAGCGATATTAAACCGCAGCATGGCGGTGTAGTGCACAGCAAGTACGATTTGAGTTTTGAGCTGGTACGGGAAGCTGACAGCGTCAGTTTATATGTTAATGATCACGGCGAACCTTTAGCCACTGAGGGATTAACAGGTCAGCTGATGGTTTTGGCTGCAGGGAAGAAATCAGAAGCCGCGTTGGCAACTGCTGGAGTAGGTAAATTTACCGCCTCAGGCGTGCAAATTCCGGATGGGGCCAAAGCAGTCGTGACGCTGACTGACAAAAACAAAGAAGTTATGACGGTGCGTTATAGTTTTTAAGCTGCACTAACATGTACTAGTGTGAATACCAAGGGATTATGTCGGTCTAATTACCGAGCGATTTTGTCGTATTTAAGGTAACAGTTAGTATTATCCACTTCAATAAATATGCAAATATTTCCTTTGAAGCATGAGTTAATTAGACGTTTTTTATATTATTGAATTAACCAGAATATTAAAGGTAGCCAATGTATACAATCAGTAAACTTGCAAAAGAGGCAAATGTTGGTGTAGAGACCATTCGTTTCTATGAACGCAAAGGCTTACTTAAACAACCCATCAAACCAATGCAGGGTTACAGGCAATATACAGAACAAGCACTTTCAAGAGTATTGTTCATAAAGCGTGCACAGTATTTAGGTTTTACGTTGGCGGAAATATCATCATTATTAAGATTAAGTGGTGGTAATTGTGAAGATGTTCAGCAACTCGCAGAACAAAAGCTTGCAGTAATTGAAGATAAGTTAAGAGATTTGCTTAACCTTAAAGACAGTCTTGTCTCGCTCATTTCAGACTGTAAAACTAATCCAAGTGATAAAGATTGCCCAATCATTCAGTCACTTCAACCGTGAAATGACTCATCACTTGACTCCGTACCTATATACGGAGTTTATACTGTGCTTAAAAGAACAGTGTAATAAACGTAAATATGGCAAAAAGTAGTCAACTATCAATATTAGGCGGGCTTGCCGCAGCAATCGGTGCAAGTGCCTGCTGTGCTGGGCCTCTTGTTCTACTTTTATTGGGTATAAGTGGTTCATGGATTAGTCATTTAACACTCTTAGACCCTTATCGTCCTATTTTTATATTCGTGGTTGTAGTTTTATTTGGCTTTGCTGGGTGGAAGATACATCAGCCTGTTGAAAACTGTGCGGATGACGAGGCCTGTGCAGTCCCAAAGGTAAGAACACGACGAAAAGCGGTATTTTGGTTTACCACACTGTTGGCGTTTGTTTTTGTTACCAGCAACTACTGGATCATATGGGTCGTGTAGGTGCTACCACTTAACTCTAATTGGAGAGAAAAATGAAGAAGTTATTGATTACAACTTTATTGTTGATAAGCAGCACGGCGACGTTTGCAAAAGATGCAACTGTTACGTTAGAAGTTCCGTCTATGGATTGTGTAACGTGCCCGATAACAGTAGAAAAAGCACTTGAGCGCGTTAAAGGCGTTAAACAAGTGGAAGTGACATTTGAAAATAAACTTGCTGTTGTAACATTTGACGATGAAATAACAAATCCTGATGCACTAACAAAGGCTACAAAGAATGCTGGTTATCCTTCACTAGTGAAGTCGTAAGGCCGTCGCTAGTTGAACGATATTGAAACCCTCAGAGGAACACTAAACTATGGCGAAAATAGAACTCTCATCGACGATTACTTGCCCACATTGCGATTACAGCCAGCAAGAAGAAATGCCAACCACTGCATGCCAATTTTTTTATGAATGCACTAAATGTAAATCACTGCTAAAGCCTTTGAGCGGCGACTGCTGCGTTTATTGCTCATATGGAACAGTGAAGTGCCCGCCAATTCAAGAGGGCAACAGTTGTTGTAATTAAAAAGTAGTCAGTTAAAAGAGAGCTTTCCCAACTTTCTTAAAAATTGCAACAATTAAAACTGTTGCAATCAATACAAGGATTAAATGAATCATGAGTCTTCCTTAACTTAAACTAAATATATCCACGGCTAGAGATGTTGCGTTCTAACCAGCCGTAATTCTTGGTGTTTGAATTCTTTGTTTTCTGGCTGATTTCGCGTCGTCTCAATGAATCAGGTTCTTTCTGCTCATAAACCACGCCGCTAAACTCCTGTCGAAACATAGTCGGCAGTAAATGGCTATACGTTCTGTCAATCATCTCAATGCTTGTACCACACTGTTTAGCCAGTGCTGCGTAATCCGCTTTGCTTTTCAGGTTCCAAGTAATATACGAGTGACGAAGTGAATACAGTGTGCGCTCACCATATGGGCTTTGTCTTAGGTTCAGCTTTTCCAGAACATAGGTGAATTTCTTGCTGAGACTTTTAGCGCTTGATCCGTCTGCAAGCACGAATACCAAGTCATCTGCTTTTCTGTCTGGAAAGCGTTCTACCAACTGTTCTAGGTTAGCCACAAAGTCGCTTCGCACCACAACTTGCCGAGTGCCAGTATATAAAGTGGTTTTGCCTTTACGAACGGCTACGGTGATTTCTGGTACACCATCTGCCAATCTAAAGCTGATATCGCGCCACTGTACGTGTTCAATCTCTGTGCCTGGCCGCATACCCGTTGCCAGTGCGAAGTCGATGTAGTCTTCCATCAGCTCCAGCAGCATTTTACTTTTCTTGTTTTTAGTCCGTTGCATCTCGTCAGTAATAAAGTCAGAGATTTTGCGATACTCTTCCCATGTGAAAGCGGCACGACGTTCTTGCCGTTTGCCGTCAGTTTCGAAAGCTGGAATATGGTATTTGGTGATTTGACCTTTTCTCAATGCCTTGTCGTAAATTTTACTGAGAGCAGCATTGTGGCTTTGTAAAGTAGATTTTGATGGTTGCCGGCCGAACTTCACTTCGCGCCAACGATGGAAGTTGTCCATATCAGACTGCGTGATTTGGTCTATGCGCTGGTCTTTGAAAAATGGGATATGGTAGTTCAGCAGAATGCCTTTGTAGATTGAGTTATTCTTCTTTGAAACGCCTTTATCAATCAACGCCTCAAGATCAGCAATGACCTCATTCGCAAGTGCGGTAAACGGTTGAGCACCAGCCGCAATACCAAGTTTTATCTCTGCTCGACGCTTGTACATTGCATCAATTGCTACAACTTTCGCTTTTTCTAACTCGGTCTCGCCGGTCGAAAAGGTAACGTGCTTTTTATCGACTTTAAAGCGGGCGTACCAGCGCTTTGAATTGGTCTGAGTATAAAGGTATAACCCCTCCATTACTGCAACTCGTTCCTGATACGCCAACGCTGCCTCCTGCTAGATATAGCCTCGATGCTTATAGTTGTATGCCCATTCGTCCATGCGTTGCCGTAACTGCTCATCGTAAGTTACGTCTTCAAACTGCCGAACGACTCTCTCTTTGGTTTCCAGCTCAATCCCGGACAATTGCCGACCGAACATTCTCGGGATGACGTGGCTATAATGTTGCTCAATCATTTGAATGCCAGTGCCACACTGCCGCGCTAACACATCAATACTGACGTTTTGTGCTGCCAGTTCCCACGTAATGTAGCTGTGCCTTAGCGAATATAAACTTCTTTGCCCATATTGTGAATTCTTCAACTCAATCAATTCTAAAGCATTATCGAAATGTCTGTTCATTTCCTTAGAGGTTGAGCCATCAGAGAGACGGAACAGCTGCTCAGTACCAACTCGATCAGGGAAACGGTCTGATAGTCGGTTCAGCACTTTGACTATTGCTGCTTTACACACGATCTCGCGGGTGCCGGTATATTTTGTCGTCTTGCCCTTCCTCACAGTGACATAAAACCGTATCTGCGAGTCATCCCGTTCAGGGTGTAAATCAGCCCATGTTAGATTATCCATTTCTGAGCCAGGCCGCATGCCAGTCAGAATAGCAAAATCCATGTAGTCTATAAGTAACTCGCGGAGTTGGCGGGTTTTCTCCCGTCTGCCTTCCTTGGCCATCTGTACTACTTGTTCTCTTACTCGCGCATATTCATCTACCGTGAATGCGGCACGCCTTGAACCACTAGCGCCTTTGTTTTCCAGAGTCGGTACTTGAGATATCAGCATGTACTTACGTTTGACCGCAAAATCGAATACCATTTGCATTGCTGAGTTGTGGTTTTGGATCGTGGATTTAGCCGGTATCCTGCCTAACTCTTTGACACGCCACACGTCAAAATCGTCAAGTTGATCTGCATCGATACGCGTAATGTGGGTGTCACCAAAGAAAGGGATATGGTATTTATTGAGTGCACCAATATAGTCATCATAGATGACTTTTCCGGTGCCTGTTGCCATTGCTACTCTCATTTGGTGGATGACTTTTTCGGCAATATACGAGAAGCGCTTAGATTCGATTACAAAATTATTCGTCTCAAAGCGGATCTCATATTCGATTAGGAGGCGGTGAGCTTTTGCGATTGCCTCTGGTAAGTCACGGGTTTTGGTAGAACGGGACAGGTAGACGTTTTTGATTTTTAACCGAGCAATCCAGTTGTAACAGTTAGATTGCTTGTGGATTTGAAGATTAGGTGTAAGCTGGTGTTTTTCAAGGATTTTTGCCATAACTAGACTCCTGAAATCGAAACACCTTTTGTGAAGTTTTCATAAAGGTGGAGGATTTTCTCTGTTAAGCTATTGAATTAATAGCATCAAGAGTCTACAAGTGTTTCATTCAAAATCCACCGTTGGCGACAACGTGCCGGTTCGAGTCCGGCCCTAGGCACCAATAAATCAATCAATAATTGACAAGCTCTTAATCAGTATTAAGGCTGATATGTAACTTTTGTTGAAGCGTTTTCACTTCTCGCAATATTTTTCCGCCTTGCTATTTTCCTTCCCCTCAATGACCCAAAAAGCTCTAAAACTACTAAAATGTGCCTATACGTTAAGGTGCTCATTGGTTGACTTCGAGTTAGGTTGTACATGAATATAAGTCAGCAATTGATATTTCGCATATCGATCCTTGTAGAAGCGGAGAAACGTAATTGTTTGAAAGGGATAATAGAGATCGGTTTTATGCTGAGATAGTTCAGAAAACTACTCAATATATCGACTTGGGGTTATGGTCTGGTATTGAATTAAACAAATTTGATAGATGGATTGGGCAGTATAAGTCGAATGATGAAAAAATTTTAGCTGCATTAATTCTTGAATCTCTAGTTTATAGATCTAAAGAACATTTGAGTGCGTTAATCGAGCATGCAATCTATAAAAGTATACCGCAAGCCCTCTTCGAGTATTCTGGTGATGAAGCTGAATTCAGAAACATAGAAAGAGTCTGCAACTATGGAAAAAACTTGCCTCACGAAATTGCAATAGTGCCCGTTATTCGAGATGCCGATCCTCCAACTAAGAGTGGTCCTCTAGTCGCTAGGCTGTTTAAAAGACTCGGGAAAGTGAATGACAAACTAATGTATTGGCCATGGCAGATCAGTTCGTTAAAAGATATATCTACTATCATA
Source organism: Rheinheimera nanhaiensis E407-8 (assembly GCF_000296695.1). Classification (GTDB taxonomy): domain Bacteria; phylum Pseudomonadota; class Gammaproteobacteria; order Enterobacterales; family Alteromonadaceae; genus Alishewanella; species Alishewanella nanhaiensis. Next base: position 5,490 of record NZ_BAFK01000034.1, on the reverse strand, counting down.
TTTGTCGATGATTTTGTCGGCACTGGAAATCAGTTTATTAAATTTATAAATAATCATGTCGTAAAAAATGTTGATTTATCAAAATTTAAAGTGGTCTATTGTCCATTAACAGCTACAGAAGTTGGTCTTGATAATATTTCAAAAACAATGCCTGAGATTATTTTGTGTCCAATTGAGCTGGTTTCTGACAGTAATAATTTTTTTAATTTTTGCGCTAAAAATTTTGCGATGACAGACGATGAATTGACAAAATTAAACGAAGTATATTTCTCATATCTAAAGAAAGTGAAGCTTGATAGGTTAGGGCGGAAGACAGTTGATGGTGATATGAGTTTAGGTTATGGAAGTTTAGCCCTCACCTATGCTTATGAACATGCTACTCCGAATGCTTCGCTGCCGCTGCTCTGGGCAAACTCAGATAATTATATGTCGTTGTTTGAGAGGTAATTATGGATATTAATAACATCGAGCAGGGACAGAAATTAACTACTATCCTTGCACATAATAGAACTGAAAATATTGGACAGGATGTTTGGGCGCAATTTGTGGTGCCGCGCTATTTTGACAGCATAGACTTTTTCGGCACAATGCCCTGTGTGATCCAAGGGGGACGAGGATGCGGAAAAACTATGCTACTTCGATTTCTTTCCTATCAAAGTCAATTTTCACTCAACAGATCATTTGAAAATGTCGAAAAAAATAGTTTACTACAGCACGTTGGTGTGAACTGGAGAGCTGAAACTGCTTTTTTAAGACAGTTAAATAAAAGAGGCGTAGATGAACAAGTCTGGCTTCAAGCTTTTTCTCATTATTTAGTAATAAAAGTCAGTTTGGAAATTTTATCTGCGATAGATCATATAAACAAAATTTTCAAAATATTCGACAGTGATAAACTTTTTTTAAATGAGCTGAGTGACTATGATGAAGATTTTTCTTGTAGTTTTAGTTCTTTAAAGGGGGCTTTTGATAAGCATCGAAGGCGATTTGAGATTGCTGCATCAAACCCTAACAAACTATCTGATATTAACTTTCTGCCGTTAAGTATCTTGAAAGATTTAATCAATGGAATCAAATGTAGAGTCGCAGATTTTGATAAAACAAATTTTCATCTTTTTATTGACGAGTATGAAAACCTGCTTCCATATCAGCAATTCGTTGTTAATACGCAAATTAAACATTCAGAACCGCCAATAATATACAAGATTGCATGTAAAAGAAATGGGATGCCTTTAAGGGATACATTAGGTGGAGAGGCAATACAAAATAAAGACGACTTTATAGTATATGACATAGATTTATATACGATGGATGCTAATTACAATGTTTTTGCCGGTGAGGTTTTGCTGAGTAGAATTTCAACAGTAGAAAAACAAGCGTTAAGTATCAAACTGAATGATGTTACTAAGTTGAACGAAAGACGAGAAAGTTTCTACGAAAGTGAGATTATTGACACTGTCAGTAAACTTTTTCCCAGGAAAACGCAGGCTGATTTGGCATGTGATATTTTTGAGAGACCAATTCTTTTTAACAAGCTAAAGGATATGCTTGAGCAGGCGCTTAGTGTTAAAGGCGAAAAAGGTTACTCTGCAGATGATTTTATTTTCAATAATGCTAAAGAAGCTTCAGTTGTATGTGTTGCATTATTAAATAGAGACAGTGTGACTCCCTCAGAAGTACACAATGAACTAAAGAATTATGCTTCTGGTTCAGATAGTAAATTTAATAACTGGATTTCTAATAACTTCGTTGGTTGTTATTTGAATATAATAAAAAGGAGGAAGCAAGAGAATTTGCTGTATGCTGGTTATGATACCTTAATTGCGCTCTCTAAAGGAAATCTTCGACATTTTCTAGAGTTAGCAAGAACAGCTTTTTCATTTGGATATTTATTTAACGAAGATGGAAACTTTACAATTAAATGTGAAACGCAAGCTTTAGCTGCACTTAAGACAAGTGAGGTATTATTTCAAGAAATCCGAAGCTTTAAACCATACGGACATTTATTATATACTTTTGTGCAGAGATTAGGTGACATTTTCGCAGCGCTACAATCTAGACTTCCTCAAAGCGAACCTGAAATTAACCACTTTTCAATTGAAGGTGGAGATTCAGCTTTATCACAGGGCACTAAAACGCTACTAGAGGAGTGCGAAAAGTGGGGGTTGTTATATAGAACTATTGCGACAAAGACTAAATCAACTTATAGCATTGAAGATTACGATTGGGTTCTTGATCCCATTTACGCTCCTAAGTTTTTAATCAGTTATAGAAAGAAAAGGAAGATTTTTCTCACGCCTAGAGATTTAGAAGGGCTTTTCTCTGAATCGAATGATTATTTCGAGTCATTTGTTTCTGAAATTCACGCCAAGCAAAAAAGATCTAACTTCAAAACTGAAATTTCTGATAATAGCCAACCGGGATTGTTTGACTAATGTATAGTATCGACTACTCAGATTTTTCGTATATTAGTATGGAATGGGATATTTCTTTTGTTGGGGTTCATCATGACGATAGAGATATTTTAACTAAAAGTTTTTTGCGCCATAAATGTATTATTCAGCACTGCGTTTTTTACAATGCAGATGAAATGACACTTGACGTTGATGGTAATATTTTTGAAATTTTTCAATTAGAAAGTCTTTTTTCAAGCTACGTTAAAAGGAAAGTTATCATAGATGCAACGTCAATGACTGTTGCAGAATTATATTTAATTTCAAAGCATCTCTATAAAGCAAATGTCAGAAATATTGAAATTATTTATACAGAGCCTCTAGAGTATACTAAATCAGATGATCACTTTTTGTTGTCCGATTCTGGAATGGGGTTTGCGGGTGGAGGAATTCCTACTCTAACTTTTCCGCAGGAAGACAATAAACAGGTGGTGTTCCTTTTGGGATATGAAGGCGATCGATTTGCAGACGCTCTTGAAGCTCTGCAGGTTAAAAAGAGTGAAGTTAATTTACTTTTTGGTTTACCTTCTTACAAGATTAATTGGGAAAAGTACTCCTATTTTGCAAATCTTCGAGTAATCAGTGAAAACCAACTCAATGATAGATTTATATTCGCTGGTGCAAATAGCTCTAGAGTTGTAGAAAAAAAGCTTGAGAAGCTTATTTCCTATTGTGAAATCCAAAATCTTCAGTTTATATTAGTACCGATTGGTACTAAGCCCCAAGCAATTGGAGCTCTGGGCTTTGTCTGCACCTCAGAAGACGGTAAGGTCAGTGTTCTATGGGATGCACCCGTCCGGAAATCTGGTAGAACAAAGGGGATATCTAAAATAACGATAACAAAGGATCTTTTCGGAGTTGTATAAATTCCATCCAACACCAAATAATGTTGTTACTGGCATTATTAAGAAGCACTTACCACGTAAGACGATCCACGTCTTGGAGCCATCAGTCGGCGATGGAGCTTTAATCAATGGTATATGCCTTAAAAAAAATAGTTTGTTAGCTGTTGATCTTGATCCAAGTAAAGTTTCCTATATAAAAAATTTTTTCAGTGGACATAAGCTTGAAGTCATTTGCGCAAATTTTTTAGAATTAAATTTCTCAGAAGAAAAGTTTGATTTGGTAATTTGCAACCCTCCATTTGACGGAAAAAACTGTATTACTTATCAAGGTGCAACTTTGCCACTTGAAGCTGCTTTTCTCTTGAAATCAATTAGTTTGTGTAAAGATAACGGGCGTTTAATCTTTGTCTTGCCCGGTTCAGTAGTTCAGGGCAGCAGGCTATCAAAGTTCAGAGAAATGTTGTGCCAACAAGTCCAGCTAAAATATTCATATAAACTAAGTAAGTTCGTTTTTACCGATATAGAGGGGGAGTTCTCTGTATTGATTTTTGATAAAAACGTTAAGCCTGTTCCGACAGTTTTTATATCACAAAGTGGTTATAAAATTGTTGGTGAAGTTGGTAAGGTAACTGATACATGGTCTTTTGACGCTGAAGAGATTCACGCTGAAGTTGAATTGAAAAGTAAATTACTGAGTAGTGAATTTCGTTATGTAGAGTTTGATAGCGTTTTTAATGTTACTAGAGGAAAAGTCACTAGCGATTACAATTCAGCTGGCCACTTTCACACAACAAATGTTGCCCTTCAGTCTAAGTGCTCTTTGAGTGATGCAGTTAAGTCTTCACATAAAATAGATAACCCATATCTGATTTGCTTTGGTGATTTTTATATTAAAAGGGTGTCGAGAGGATTGTGTGATTCATTGTCAATATATAGTGGTGATACACAGCCTTTTACCGACTGTATTATCAAAATAACACCGAAGCAAAATTTTGACAAAGCTAGTATGTTTTTTAGCTTAATGGTTCTTTTACAGGATACAAATGTAAAAAACATTTTACAGAAGGGCAGTGGGGCGAAATACCTAGATGTACGTAGATTGAAAAAGTTACAGCTGCCCATTGGCTTGGAGAATGAATTTAAAATTTATTATCTCAAGTTTATAGATGGTAATCATGAAGACAGAATAGAGATTGCAAGAAAAATTAACCTCTTATTGAGCAATAAAAAAATTCCTAAAGTTATTTCTAGTGAAAAACTCCAGGTTAAAACTGCCTGATTAGCATCAGTTAAATTTTATTCTGATTGTTATTTAAGATGAATGAGCTTGTTGATTTTAGCCATCTTGCTTATTTGTAATACAAATTGACTTCAGGCATTGGATGAAATAAGGCTTGCATTTCACAAGCCTGTCGCGTGTCAACCCAAAACACAGCTAAAGTAGAAGCTTATTGATCTGGTTTATAGCTGAGCGGTAATCTATTCCTAGCCACCCGCAAAGCTCAATAAACTCAAGAATATCTAGTCCCCGAATACCCTGCTCAATCTTGCCAAAGTAACTATGCGGTAAGCCACTGATCGCTGCCATGTCACGCATAGTAAGACCTTTAGCGTTTCGCTGCTCCCGTAACCAATTGCCAAGTGCAATGCGCTTTGGGCTAGCTTTTAGGTGTGCTTCACCCCGTTTAGGTTTGTATGCTTCCATTAGCTTACCTCCACCTCAAAAACCCCCATATCCAGCCAGTAAGTTAAAAAGTTATCTTCCCATATCGGGTATATTTCTCTGGCGACTTCAATAGGGTAATAGCCGGTCATGTCCTGAAAGGTGCCAGCGATAAATTCGAAGTCCAAAGATTTCACCAGCTCTGCGCAATCGCCGATACCGGCATAACAAAAGTCGGTGATGTAGCAGATGTCATAACGACCACTGGTGCCGGTAAGTAGAATCTCAACCGGGTGATAGCCGCCATCTTCTGCACTGTATTTCGGGTCCCGAAAGTTTACGCAGACAAATTCTGCCAGTGGCTCTCGGTGTGGCTCGATGGCTTTAATCAGTGCATCGATAAATCGCTTTGTTACAGGCAAAGCTAAGCCCTCGTACTGAATACGCATAATGTTTACTCCTGAATAGATAGGGTGTTTACTTAAAAATATGAGCGTGGGTTTGTCGCATGCTGGTGTGTTGGTTTAAGCCG
>NZ_BAFK01000035.1 GCF_000296695.1 Rheinheimera nanhaiensis E407-8 | reverse complement strand
GCAGTGTGTAGTTGTTTGTATTGCCTCCCCGGCTCCACTTTGGCGCCCTGTTGTCATCCTGACAGCGCGTCTTTTTTTTGCTAACAATTAACCACTACTGGCGGCACGGCTTAGCCGGTCCAGCACTGCACGCCAGTTGTCCTGCGCAGGCGGTAACTCACACCAGATCGCACTGACACCCAGCGCATCGGCCTGAAACAATTGCTGATATAACATCCGGCCATAGGCGGCAGGCTCTGCTGGCATGGCAATACTCAGATGCGGCGCCACTGCCGTAAGCCCGCTGTAGCTTAGCACCACCACCGGCTGGCGCTGTTGTGGTAACTGCAGCCGCAGTGCTTCGTGGCTAAAAACCAATAGCGGTGTGTCTGGCTGATAATGTGCCTTTACGTTACCCGGTACCGCGACATTATGCTGCTGAGGCTGTGCTACCGGCTGGCCCAGCACGGCCGCTAACTGTGCTGCGCTGATGGGCCCGGCCCGCACTATGGTGGGTACGGTGCCGGTGAGATCGACAATGGTCGACTCCAGACCAAAGGCGCAGGGACCGCCATCCAGTACCGCACTGATGCGGCCGTTAAGGCCTGCCATCACCTGCTGCGCCGAGGTGGGGCTGAGCTTTTTATATAAATTGGCCGAGGGCGCCGCCAGCGCCAGTTGCTGTTGTTGTAACAGGGCCAGCAACACCGGATGCGCCGGTACCCGCAGGCCAACACTGCTTAAACCGCCGGTGACGACCGGGCTGACATGGTCGGCCTTGGGCAGCAGTAGCGTCAGGGGCCCGGGCCAGAAAGCTTCAGCCAGCGCATAAGCGGCAGAGCTGATACGGCTGGCCCAGTGGGGCAGCTGGGTTTTATCCGCCAGATGCACAATAAGCGGGTGGTGAGCCGGCCGGCCTTTGGCGCTGAAGATAGCACTGACCGCCGCCGGGTTAGTGGCATCGGCGGCCAGACCATATACGGTTTCGGTGGGTACCGCTACCAGTTGGCCTTGTTTAAGCAGTTGAGCGCAGTGCGCCACATCGGCGGCGCTATTGGCATCAAGTATTAGGGTGTTCACGGGTTACACTCCGGACAATATTGGCTTTGGGCATATTGCGCTGGCACCGGGTAATACTGCTGGTGCTGACAGCGCGCGCAGCAGGCCTGCTTTTGCGCAGTAAGGGGGGTGGGCGCGCCGCAGCTTTCACAGGGCAAGCCGGCAATGGCGATATCGGGCCAGAAGCCGGGCGTGGCGCAGGCCGGACAGCGGCTTTGCAGGCGCTCCGCTAAATTCTGCGCTGCCAGGGCAATATGCTGTTGCCGCTCTGGGCTTAAATGGGCGCGTAAATCGTAACTGAGTTGCAGCTCACCCAGCGCCAGCCGTTCGCTGGCCAGGGTGCGGCACTTTTCTGTACTAAGAGCTTTTTGCAGGTACCCGCCTTGCTGCAGCAGCAAATGCTGGCCGGCGGGCACGCTGGCCAGGGCAGCGTCCAGTTGGCTCAGCGTTTGGATCTGCCATTGTTGCGCCTGCGCTGGGCCGTAAAAGCGCCCGGTTACCGCCCAGCCCTGGCTGATATGAACGCAGCAAATCAGCTCCAGATTATAAGTACCCAGGCCGTAAGGCCCGGCAGCAAAGCTGCCTTCACTGCCAATGCCAACATCAAGGCCAGATAGCTCTGCCGCCAGCGCGGCTTTACGCAGCGCGCACTCATAGGGCGACATAAAACGCGGCCGCTCACCGGCAAAACTGCCCAGGCTGTCGGTATCAAAGTTGTCCAGCTCTATCAGCTGCCAACCCAGCGGCTGCAGCGCTGGTGCCATTAGGGCGGCTTTTTGATGCCGGCTGAGTACGGCTGCGCTTTGGCTCATAGCGCCACCGGTTGCCAGCGCTGCTGTTGCCATTGCTGCATACTGCCATCGTCATTTAGTTGATACAGGTACAGCCACTGGTTATTCACTAAGGCTGCAACATCGGCTGAGCGCTGGATCACCGCAGCAATAGCCTCAGCGGGCGCGGCAATCACTACCGATAAACGCACCGGCTGATGCATCAGTTTGCTGCCATCATGTACCGACTGCCAGGCTAAACCCGTGCGTAAATCACCACCGTTGCCTTCAAATACACCAATATGGCCGGCCACCACATTATGCAGCAGCTTATTGCCGCTGCCGTATTTCTCAGGCGCCACCACTGAGGCGTAGTACTGCAGGTTAATCCAGTTAGTCACTACCATCGGCGCCGTCATAATGGTATGCAGCAGGCTAAAACCAGTGTCTTTGCTGGCATCGTAATCATGTAAAAAGCAGCGGCCTTGCAAGTTGAGCGTTTTGGTCAGCCGACGCGGTGCAACAATAAAGGCGGCATTATTGGCCAGGCCCCACTCCGGCCGTAGCTGCGCCCAGTCGGTACTGCGGCGGCGGAAGAAGCGCTCCAGTGCGCCTGTCGCCGGCTTGGACCCGGCAAACAGCTCCAAACGGGCCTGGCGGGCCTGCTCACCGGCAGCCGTTAACCAGTGCAGCCAGGGCGCGGCTTGCGGTGCCTGGTACAGCTCCAGCTCATCGGTGGTGGTGTGGTGTAAGCCGGCGTAAAAGCGGGTGTCGTCGCCAATAGTGATCTGATGCTGTCGCTGTAGCTGGGCTCTGACCTCGGCATCGTTTAACAGCTGCGCCAGCACCTTAACGTTAACCTCGCCGGTTTGGCCGCCACAGGCGCCGCAGTCCAGCCCCGCCGCATGCGGGTTATTGCAGGTATCACTGCCGTGGCCAAATAAAATCACTACCGGTGCCAGCGTCTCTTGCAGCCCCATGGCGGTTAAAATGGCGGCGGCCAGCTGCGCCTGCTCGGCGCTGGTCAGAGGCTGCTGGCCGTTACTGATTTGCCATTGGCTGTTATCCAGCTGTTTGTTCAGCGCATGCGGCGCCTGCGGCCGGAAAAAAGCGCGTTTAAGCAGACTAAGCAGCTTGGTGGGGCCGGCGGCTTCTACCATGCCCAGGCTGGACGAGGCCAGATCAAAGCTTTGCTTCCAACCCAGATCCGGCTGGCGCGACAGCGGCGCCTGCTCGGGTTTAAGCTGGCTGACGGTCAGGCTGGGCGCCAATAATCCCGGCAGCTGTGGCCGCTGCAAACTGCTGCCGGCCGTTTTATAGGCGATAGGCAAACCAAAGAAGCCGGCAAAGCCCAGCGTTTGAATGTCGTCGTGCTGCTGCTCCAGCGCCCGGCGCATCGGCTCGGAGCGCACATCAATACAAAAGGCGGCTTGCAGCAGCGGCCGTTTGGGCGCGCTTTGCTTAAATGCCTGTTGCTGTTTGCTTAATGTTGCCAGCAGCGGCTGCTGCACACTGAGCTCCAGCGCCCGCTGCCAGCACTGGCGCAGTGCTAATTGCTGCTGCAACTTTGTCAGCTGGCTATTTACCTGCTGCGCTTGCTGTTTTAGTTGTTGTAGCAGCTCGGTATGCTGCTGATTATGCTGGCTACTGTGCTGCCATAACACCCAATCCCAGCCCAGTAGCATATACAGCAATTGGCTTACCGCCTGCTGGCTGTTGTTAGCCTGCTGACTGCCGGGGCCCTGTAGCTGTTGTTGCCAGTCCAGCCAGGCCTGCCAGCCGGCCCAGCCCGACAGGCTTTGCAGCAGGGCTTCAAAATAAGCCAGTTGGCTTTGCTCATCGGCGCACCAGCTGTTTAGCCAGGGTGACAACTGGGTTAACAAGGTATCCGGCTGCTCCGGCAGTTGGGCAAACAGTGGGGTTAAACCGGTACCGGTCAGTACCTGCAAGCCCTTATCCTGCCGCACTACACTGAGCCAGCTGTGATAAGCATGGTGTTCGCTGTCGGCGTCGACACTAAAGCGCTCCGGGTATTGATGATACAGCGCCAGAAACTGGCTTAGCTGTTGCACGATCAATTGCGGCCAGGGCAGGGTACGTTTTTTACCTTGCTGTGCTGCCATCAGCTCTGCCAGCCGCTGCCAGCGTTTTAGTTTAACCGGTTGCGACAGCGCGGCCACGGCCGCATCTGTGCTTAGCGTCAGGCCTTGCTCTGTCAATGCCTGCTGCAGGTGCGCCGGCTGAATGTGCTGCTGCCATTGGCTTAGGTACCAGTGCTCGCTCATTAAGCAGTCGGTGCCAGCCAATAGCTGCTGCTCGGCGCACACAGCGGCAAACGGCTGCTGGCGCTTCGGCCACCAGGGGTTAACGGCAATCAGCTGATCCAGCGGCCACTGCGGGGCAATCTGGCTGGCGGCACGCTCAATCAGTGCGCTCAGGTTATGCTGTTGTGGGGGGTGCTGAGATAAGGCGCTCATTTTACCTCCTGCAGGGTGTTCTGCTTTGATGCAGCGGCTGGTTTTTGCTGATAGGGCCAGATTTGCAGCGTAATACGGGTAGCCCATTCGTCCAGATACCCACCGGCGTTTAGCCAGATAAACAGCTTGTTCAGTTGCCTGTGATGGCTGTGATAGCGCAGCAGTATCGCCAGTACAAATAAGCCGGCAAACGCCAGACTGGCGAGCAGATCCGCCAGCGGATAAACAGCAGCAGGGGTTGGCATCACCAGGCGCAGCAGGGTTTTGAGGCTAAAGTACAGCGCCAGTAAGCCTAAGGCATAAGCCAGCGCTAATAGCAGCCGGGCTGGCCGGTGGCTATCGGCGTGGCAAAGTGATGGCACCAGCAGCACACTGATTGCCAATACCAGCAGTACAGCACTGCTTAAACTGGACAACGGCAATGCCAGTTGCACCAGATATACCAGCGCTGTCGACAGCAGCAGCGCCAGTAGCCAGTGGCGTGCCGCCGGGTTGGTTTGGCCGGCCAGCTGCGCCGCCAGATAATGATTTACCGCATTGCCGCTGTGTAAAAAGGCATAGGCTTTATAACAGGAATGCGCCAGCAGGTGCAGCAGGGCCAGGGTATAAAGCCCCAGCGCAATCTCCACCAGCATCAGGCCCATTTGCGCCACGGTAGACCAGGCCAGGCGCACTTTAATGCTGATGCGGGTGGTCATAATCAGCGCCGCCAGCAAGGTACTGCCAAGTGCGGCGGCCAGCAGTAAACTGCTGGCCAGGCTGCTGTATGCCAGCACAGGCGAGAATAACAGCAGCAAGATACCGCCTAAATTAATAATGCCGGCGTGCAGCAACGCAGACACCGGCGTCGGTGCTTCAACCACTTGTATTAACCAGCCGTGTAGCGGCAGCTGTGCACATTTAAGCAGCGCCACCAGCACCAGCAGCACCGCAGCGCTATGCAGCAGCCAGTTAGCGCCGCCAGTTGTGGCGACCGCGCGGGTAATCTCGCTGATATTGGCGCTGTCAAACTGCAGATACAGTAAGGTAAACGCCAGTGCCAGCAAGGTTTCACTCAGGCGGGCGCTCAGCGCTTTTTTGTGGGCGGCCAGCTGGGCGCGGGGCCGTTCGGGGTAAAACAGCAACAATTGCTGCAGCGCCAGGCTAATGGCTACCCAGCCCAGCCAAAACAGCAGTAAATGATTACTCAGCAGGGTAAACACGACGGCAGCCAGCGTTGCCGCCAGTGCCCGCATAAAACGGCCTTGGTCGGCTTCGCCGGCCAGCGCGGTGGCACTGTAGCGCCAGATCACTATTGCCAGCAGGGCAATCAGGGCCAGTAGCACCAGTTTAAACAGACTCAGACTGAATAACATTGTTCGCCTACCTTGGGTCGTTCGACACTGGCAGTATTGTGCTAAGCGCACTAACATAAGTAAAATACATATTAAGTTAATAAACGTTCGCTAAAACAGAACTATGAGCCGGCTGAATTACCATCATTTGTATTATTTCTGGCAGGTGGCCAAAGGCGGCAACCTGACCGAAACCGCGCAGCGGCTGCATGTGTCACAGTCGGCGTTGTCGGCGCAAATTAAGCAGTTAGAGCAGAGCATGCAGGTGCAGTTGTTTCGCCGCGAAGGCCGTAAGCTGGTGCTGACCGACAGCGGCTATCAGACGTTAAAGTATGCCGAAGATATTTTCAGCCGCGGCGCCGAGCTGGAGCAATTACTGCAGCAGGGTATGCAGCCGCAGCGCAGCCCAATCCGCATTGGCGCCCTGGCGACCATGTCACGTAACTTTATTGAAAGCTTTATTGCGCCGCTGTTGGCCACACCGCAAGCGCGTTACAGCCTGTTGTCGATGAACCAGACCGCACTGCTCAATGCCTTAGCCAGCCATCAGTTAGATTTAGCTTTAACTAACGTGGCAGTGCAGGGCAATGACAGCCAGTTATGGCAGTGCCGCTTGTTAGCGCGCCAACCGGTGGCGGTGATTGGGCCACCGGGTAACAGCCCGGCCAGCAGCCTGACGGCATACTGTCAGCAGCGCTGGGTACTGCCGCCGGTGCAAAGCCCCATCCGTACGGCTTTTGATGCTCTGGCTGCGCAGTACCAGCTGGCGCCGGAGATTATTGCCGAAGCCGACGATATGGCGATGTTACGCTTATTAGCGCGCGACAGCGGCGCCTTAAGTGTAATGCCGGAGGTAGTGGTAAAAGACGAGCTGCAAAGCGGCCGGCTGCACAAATACCTGACGCTGCCGCAGGTTTATGAAAACTTTTACATTATTACCACCCAGCGCCAGCTACTGCACCCACAATTAAACCAGTTGCTGCAGGCGTTTACCCCGGCGGCGGTGTAACTGATCCGACGACTAATGCGGCCGGCTCAGGGTAGGCTAGGGCAACGACGAACAAGGAGTACCTGATGAGCATACAACGTATTTTGCCGGCGGCGCGTTATTCTGAGGCGGTAATAGTAAACGGGCTGATTTTTTGCGCCGGCATGGTGCCCGATACCCACAGCAACGATGCCACCTTACAAACCGAAGATGTGCTGGCGCAAATTGATGCCCTGTTAGCACGTTGTGGCAGTGATAAAACCAAGCTGGTTGACGCTACGATCTATTTAGCCGATATGGCCGACTATGCCGCAATGAACCTGGCCTGGGACAACTGGGTTGCGCCGGGACAGGCACCGGCCCGCGCCACGGTGCAGGCTAAACTGGCTGATCCGCACTGGAAAATAGAGATAAAGGTTGTCGCTGCCATGCCATAGGCAATAGCGAAATTGACGATATTTTCGTGTAATAAGCAAGCAGTCGTTTAGGCTGCTTTTTTATCTTTATGATTTAATTAAAAATAATATTGGCACTATAACTGCTGTTCTTTCGCGGTTCAGCAATATTGCTGGTTAACGCTGCACAGGAAGCCGCTATGCCCCATCTGATAACCTTGTTAAGACACACCGGCTTATATGCCGGTTTTGAACTACGCCGTTTATGGCAAACCCGCTCTGGCCTGATGACGCTGGCCGCCACTTTGGTCATTTGGGGCCTGTTGTTTCGCTATGCGATAGTGCCGGCGGCGGACCTTATTGCCTCGCGCGGTTTTACCGACTTTATCAGCGGCCTGTTTGGCCATAACGGTATCAGCCAGCTGCGTAGCTGGCCGGCGCCCGAGCTGGCAGTGTACTGGTTTTTTAGCCTGTGGCTGCTGCCGCTGCTAAGCCTGTTTTTTACCGCCAACCAGCTGTGCCCGGATATCGAGCGTGGCACGGCGCGGTTTTTAACCTTGCGTAGCAGCCGCAGCAGCTTAGTGCTGGGCCGCTTTGCCGGCCAGTTAGTGGTGCAGGGCTGTTTAATTTTACTGACCTTGCTGGCCACCCTGGCTGTAGCCAGCTGGCGTGCTGGTGGCATGACGCCAGCCATGCTCAGTGCCGCCTTAGTGATTTGGCTTAATTTGCTGTTGGTGGTGGCGCCTTTTACCGCCATTATGGCGCTGTTTTCCGCACTGGTGCGCAGTGCCAAACTGGCTGTTAGCCTGGCCATTATCAGCCTGGGCTTGGGCTTTGCCCTGCTAAGCTGGTTTATTTTTTACTTTCCCGACTTTTTGTTTTTATTCAGCTACGTGCCTGGTGCCCAGGTGATCCAGCTGTTGCCGCTGCACGGCTGGCAAACCTTTAAACTGGCAGCGCTGCCGCTGTGGCAAACTGCACTTTTACTTGGCCTGGCCTGCCTGCTGCTAAGAAGGAAAGCACTATGAGCACCCTAATACACTGCGATAACCTGAGTAAACGTTTTGGCAGCAAGACGGCGCTGGCTAATGTCAGTTTTAGCCTGCAGCAGGGCGATGTGGCGGCGCTGATTGGCCCCAATGGCGCCGGTAAGACCACCTTGTTTAGCATTTTATGTGGCTACTTGCGTGCCGACAGCGGCAGCGTTAGCCTGCTGGGGCACAAACCCGGCAGCAGCGCGCTCTGTGGCCTGCTGGCTGCACTGCCGCAAGACGCCCAGTTTGACCCGGCCTTTAGCATTGGCGAGCAGCTGGATTTTTACGGTCGTTTACAGGGCTTAAGCCACAAAGCGGCTAAGCTGGAAACCGACAGGGTGCTGGCACTGGTGGAACTTTCAGCGCAGCGAAAACACAAAGCGGCGGCGCTCAGTCACGGTATGCGTAAACGCGCTGCCATAGCACAGGCCTTTATCGGCTCGCCCCGGTTGGTACTGCTGGATGAGCCCACCGCCGGATTGGATCCGGCGCATGCGCTGCAAATACGTCAGCTGATTAGCCAGCTAAGTAGTCAGTTAGGCAGCCAGGTCAGCTTTATGATCAGCTCGCATAATATTTTTGAGCTGGAGCAGCTGTGCAACAAGGTGCTGTATTTGCAGCAAGGCCAGTTAAGCAGCCCGGCTGATAACAAAGACAGTGATGGCGCTGAGCAGTATTTAACTTTGCTGCTGGAGCAACAGGCCGATCAGCCGTTGCTGGCATTGCTGCAACAGTTACCTGGGCTTATTAGTGTGCGGCCGGGGCAAAAGAACCAGCTGTTACTTAGCTATAACAGCGATCAGCAGCCGCAGTTTGATCTTGAATTGCTGCAATGCCTGGCCGCGCACGGTTATCGCTACCGTAACCTGATTAAAGGCCAGACGCTGGAGCAAAAGCTGTTTAGTGCCTCGTAGAGGCGCTGGTCTGGCATAGCCACGGCTTAAAAGCCACATTGCTGTTTAAGTGCCTGAATATCCTCACTGTTAAGGCGCTGCTGTTGGGCACTTAGCGCATAATACATTACCGATGCCGGCCCTGCGGTGTGGCCCAGCCCCAGCGCATGGCCAAATTCGTGCAGCAAGGTCAGCTCCAGCGCCTCTGCAGAGGTGTAGGCGAAAATAGTCATCTGTCGCTGCCGGCCGGTTATTTGCATTACGCCCACTTCGGCCGCCGCTATCGGCTGTGCCTGTTGCGGCAGCAGCGCATTACGGTCAGCCACAGTGTCATTCAGGTATTGCTGCTGGCGCACTAAGCGCTGCTGCTCGTCATTTAATTGCCCGGCCTGCTGCTGTAGTTGCTGTTGCCGCTGTTGTAGCTGTTGCTGTTGCGCCAGCAGGCGGTTGCGCTCACTGCTGTTGGCCTGGCGCACCTGTTGCTCGAAGGCTGCGGCATCGGCCGCGAACTGCTGGTTGGCCTGGTCAAACTGTTGTTGCCGTGCTTGCAGGCTGGCTGCCTGCTGTTGCAGGTGCTGCAGTCGCTGGTCGATAGTAGCATCATAGCGGGCCAGGTTTCGCGTCAGCCGTGCCTGCTCTAATAATTGCTGCTGGCGGGCGTCAAACACAAAATCTATCGCAAAGCCATCAAGGCTGTCATAACGAAACAGCTCTTTACCCAGCGCCTTGTTCCACTGGCTGGTGGCGTTGTGCGCCGCTTGTTCGGCTTGCTCCAGCGTTAAATTAAAGGCCGGGTCCAGTTTGCCGATGCGCCAGAGCACCGGCGTTTGGCACAAATACTGTTGCAGCGCTTTATCGGCATAGTGCTGCAGCAATTGGGCGGCCGGTTTGTCTTTGCTCAGTAGTGGCAGCAGCCACTGATAGGCGACAAACAGCAGCAGGGTATAACAGAGCGCGCGCAGGAAAAATCGCATATCGGCCTCAGCACTGCAAAGGGTTGTTACAAAGCGGCTAAGGGTTTCATTTGACCGCTTTGTATGCCTTACGTTAATGTGCAGCATAACAATTGTTACGGAGCAAATTAAGTGAATATTGCTACCTTGTGGATCCTGATCGGCATAGTGCTGATTTTATCCGAGCTGCTGGCGACCAGTGTGGTTGCAGTGTTTTTGGGGATCGCCGCCATTGTGGTCGGCTTGTTACTGCATCTGGGGGTGATTGAAAGCTACAGCATGCAGTTTTTAATTTTTGGTGTGTTGTCTTTAGTGCTGCTGTTTAGTGTGCGCGGCCACTTTAAGCGCTGGTTTGTCGGCTTTACTGCCGACACTAATGAGCAACCTTCGCGCTTTAGCGAAGATATCGGTAGCCGCGTCACGGTGCATACTGATTTTGCCCAGGGTGCCGGCCGGGTGCTGTTAAACGGCGTGCAGTGGGACGCCGAATCAAGCGATGCGCTAAAAGCCGGTGATGTCGCCTGGGTGGTTGCCAACCACGGCATTAAATTAACGGTCACGGCGACTAAGCCAAACAGCTGATTTTTTTACGTTAAGGAGTAACAACAGGTGCAACTTGATATTAATACCCTCTTAATGGCCGGTTTTGCGCTGGCAGTGGTGATTACCATTGTGAAAACGGCGCGCATTGTGCCGCAGCGCAGTAATTATGTGATAGAGCGGCTGGGTAAATACTCGCGTACGCTGGACTCGGGCTTTCATTTACTGATCCCCTTTATTGATAAAGTGGCTTATGTGCACAGCTTAAAAGAAGAAGTGATCGATGTACGCCGGCAAACCTGTGTTACCAAAGACAACATTCAGGTCGGGATCGACGGTATTTTGTATATCCAGGTCATTGATCCGCACAAAGCCAGTTATGGCATCAGTGATTACCGCTATGCGGCAGCGCAGCTGGCACAAACCACGATGCGTTCGGTCATCGGCCAGACCGACTTAGATAAAACCTTTGAAGAGCGCGCCAAAATTAATGAAGAAGTGGTGCGGGCACTGGACGAAGCCGCCGCGCCTTGGGGGGTAAAGGTGCTGCGCTACGAAATTGCCGATATTGAGCTGCCGATCAGCATTAAAGATGCGTTAGAGCAGCAAATGCGCGCCGAGCGTGAGCGCCGTGCCGCTATTGCCAAATCGGAAGGTGAACGCCAGGCGATGATCAACGTATCAGAAGGCCAAAAGCAGGAAGTCATTAACCTGTCTGAGGGCGACAAGATGCGCCAGATTAACGAAGCCGAAGGCCGCGCCAAAGAAATAGAGCTGATTGCCATAGCCACTGCGGAGGGTATTCGCAAAATTGCTGAAGCGATAAACCAGCCGGGTGGCTCAGAAGCCGTTAGCCTGCGCGTGGCTGAGCAGTATGTAAAAGAGTTCGGCAACCTGGCCAAAACCAACAACACCATGATAGTACCCGCCGAGCTGGCGAATATCGGCGGTGCTGTGGCGGGTTTAACCGAGATTTTAAAAGTAGCTCAGCCTAAAAAGTAACTATACTCGCGAGTCTATATATTTACCTAGGTGCTGGATTACAGAGAGTGAGTCGCGCCGGATATGAGGACGCTCCGGCGCGTTACCACTACATAGCGTTAGCAAGCAACTCTGCTTTGTTTGGAAGGTTTGCCCACCAATGGGCTGTTTTAGTCATTGCGACTTTATTATTCTCGTTGGGATAATTCTCTATTTCTGCTAAAGCATTTTTCATTTTTATCAAAGCACTTGTAGCAGCTTCAGCTTCATCTGTAGGCATCACTGAAATGCTTTTTTCGAGAGCTGATAACGAAACGGTAATTTTGTATATTCTTGAAGAAGTTTTACCTAGTTCAACAGCAAAGCCATCCGGAAACTCTTTACGTTTTACTGGCTCTGAATCAGACAGATAACGCCACTCTATTGTTAAAGACTCTGCGTCAATTAAAAATCGGAACTGCTGGGGCAGATCCCAAGGTGATATTGACTGAGTAAATTTGACGCCATCCTGCTCAATTTGGCGAGGTTTGTTAATCGCTTTTTCAGGTACATGCACCCACTTAGTAACTAACATCACATTCTCTCCAATAGCTTTCCAATAACAGCTATGACGACAGTATAGTCCGAAACTGATTCGCTACTCAATGTTTCAGGAGATGTACTGTCCAACACTAAAACGCCCCATATCTGACCGTTAACTTCTACAGGAGTTGCAGCGATAGACCTTGGAACTGTTTTACCAAGCTCAACCCATTTTTCGATCAACTCTCGCTTACAATTTGTTTGCAATGCATACTCGGTAATCAATCGCTTTCTATCCTTTACTTTTGCCATCAGCGGTGAGCTCAGATCTGGTAAATTTTTTACCGCAACTTGTGATTTCTGCCTAAAAGCTAAACCTGCAACTCCTTCATAATTCTGATCGCTACCAACTTGAAAAAAAGTATTTGATTTGCCATTAATATGCCCTGAACGTAGAACGGGCACTAAGAAGTTCGAAAATAGCCTGCAATGTCCCCTGAAGTTTAGCCAATTTCTTGAAGACCAATGCCTCCTAAACAGGCAGTGCTTTTCTAATCTAAACAAGGTAACCCGGTGTAAATCTTTTTCTTTATTGTTTGGGAAACATTTCTCTTGGTATCTGTCGAGAATAAATTTTATTTCTTTCCAAACATCAAGGCTGGTCTTTTTAGTAAGAATATGAGCGATAACAGCAAGGAACAAAAACAAACAGAAAAGAATAAACATATTGCTCTGGATTTCTTGTACAAACTTAGTTATTACCGGTCTAGTGCTGAGAAACTCACTTTTCTCTGTGTCTATAAGTAAAAAAAAGCCACAAGAGCTTGCAATGTAGCTACTAGCTCTTTGATAACCTCGAGCAACCCAATTCAACCAACCATATACAGCTAAACTTGTTCTGAGCATTAATTTAATACAGCCTGCATTGTTATTATTAACCAAACACCATAATTATCGAATGAGCTTATTTCAAGTAGAATACTTTGTCAGCGGCAAGATGTTGGGGTGGCAGTGCCAGGATGGCAAATAATAATTAGTAAAATCAACAAAATAAGTGATTTTAGCAGTTTGTTACCGCTTTAATCCCCGCCACTATCGCTGCGGCACTCTCCTTGCCATAACCACCGCCACCTAGAAACACGGTGGGGATATTGAGTGCTTTTAAGCGCTGGTACACCAGCTTATGGCATTGTGCTACATCATCTACACTTAGCTGCAGCCCGCCGAGCGGATCGGTGGCTAACACATCGGTACCGGCTACCACAAAGGCGAGTTTATAGCCGGTGCTTAGCTGGTCTAATGCTGCTGCAAGTTTATTCAGATATAACTCGCCGCCGGTGCCGCTGGGCAAAGGTACGGCAATATTAACCCGGCGTCGGCTAATAGTGTCTATCGGGTAAATATCGGCATTGTAGACATCCAGCAGAGTGACTTTGGGGTTGTCGATAAAAGTGCGTGCATTACCGTTACCGTGGTGGGCATCGATATCGATAATCAGTATGTTGTCATCTGCCGTTAACTCGCCGCTGGCGATAAGCTGCTGATAGCTGATATTTATATCGTTATAAATGCAAAAGCCCTCCATCCGGTGAGGGCTGGCATGGTGATAACCGCCGGCAAGGTTCCAGGCATCGTCACCGCCAAGTGCTAAACGACAGGCAGTTAACGTGCCTGAAACGCCCCAGCGCATAGGTGACAATATTCGGCTATCCAACCATGAAAACGATAGAAAAGGGATTTTCGGAATTTCCAGCGCCCGGCACAACGCGGCTTTATCTTTGAGCTGAATTTTAAGCAGCTCATTTAACGAGCCGAGAATGGCATCTGCAGCAATAGGACCTGGCGGTGCAATGATGTCTGCATCATTTAACGCCGCACGTACTTTACTAAACTTGCAGCCGTCAAACGGGTGCAAAAATTTGAAAATACCTACGTCAATGTTGTATTGCTCGTGATAGATAATTTTCATGCTGATTTCAGTTCATTTGCGTAACGCATCACGTTAGCCGGAGTCCAGATACCGTATCCTAATATGCGACCGACTTTAGCATACTCTGCAGCATTGGGTTTAAATGAAGGCTTTTTGTTCGCACCTTTTTGCAAAATGCCGACAACTAAATGTGAGCAATTATGGCGCGCAATCTGATAGCGAGGCACGTTGTTTTGTAGAAAGTTTACATAGTGCAGCATCGCAACTTCATCCAGATTGGCAATGTCGATGGTGATGGGCTTTCGGCCGCCTTCGTTCTCAATGTCGTGATCAAGACTTTCGACATAGGAACCAGGATGACTGGTTTTTATCTTCAAATCCTTTTTGCCTGCATCTCCATCCGGCCAGAAACTAACATAAACATCCCTGATAGTAAGTGCAGCATGACCAACGTGTTTCTCATCCCTTAACCAAATATGTACCTTTACCACGGCTTTTCCCTCTGCAATGAAAAGCCATAATGATAGAGAATTAAACAATATAAATAAAATATTTGTTAATTTATTTTAAATTTAATTTGTTATCATACTTCCGCTGCGCACTGCGCTGCGGCTTTAGGCAAAGCCGACCAAGCTCTGGCCGGCTGTTTAGCGATTTCATTTATGGCTGTTTTACCACCTCACCGCCTTTAATCACTACTGGAATAGCCTCCAGCAGCGTAATTTGCTCCAGCGGGTTACCCTTTACGGCGACCATATCAGCATAGGCGCCGGCTTGTAGTACGCCGACATTAAGCTGGCCTTGCTCGTTACGCCAGTTAAGTAAGGTCGCGGCATTAATGGTGGCGCTTTGGATGGCCTGCAGCGGTGTCATGCCCCATTGCACCATGTAATTTAGCTGGCGCGCGTTTAAGCCGTGGGTGTACACACCGGCGTCGGTGCCGTAGGCGATATTCAGCCCGGCTTTAACGGCTTTGCTGAAGTTTTGCCGCTGCAACTGGCCAACAGTGCGCTCTTTGGCCAGCGACTCCGGCAAAATGCCGGCGGCTTCGCCTTCCTGCAATATATAGTCACTGACGTAAATATCCATCACCAGAAAGGTGCCGTTGCGTTTGGCCAGTTTAATGGCGTCATCGTCGATAAAGCTGGCATGTTCAATCGAGTCTACGCCCGCTTCCAGTGCCCGCTTAATACCGCGTAAACCATGGGCGTGGGCGGCAACAATAGCGCCGCGATCTTTAGCCTCGGCCACGAGTGCCTGCATTTCAGCCAGGCTGTACTGGCTGGCGTTAACGTCGGTGTTGCGCGACAGCACGCCGCCGGTGGCGGTAAATTTAATTACATCGGCGCCGTACTTCATATTGCTGCGCACCTTAGCCCGGATGGCATCGGCGCCGTTTGCCACGCCATCGCCACTGGCCTGATAGGTGTGCGGCAGCAGGTTATTGTCGCAGTGGCCGCCGGTCATGCACAAACTGGGGCCCGACACCCGCATACGCGGGCCGGTTATTTCGCCGGCGTTTATCGCATCGCGCAGGTCAACGTCGGCAAAGCCGGCCGCGCCTAAATTACGCACTGTAGTAAAGCCAGCCTCTACAGTGGCTTTGGCCGCGGTAACGCCAAACAGCGCCTGGCGTGCCGGCGTTTGCTGCAGGCGGCGGTAGCCGTGCTGCGCCGGGTTAGCGGTTAAATGCACATGCATATCGATAAGCCCCGGCAGCACGGTGTAGCCGGTTAAATCGGTGCTTGGCAGCGCCTGCTGCTCGCTGGTTAGTGTCGCAATGGGCACTATGCTGTGGATGCGGTCTTGCTCCAGCAGAATAGCCTGGTTGGCGCGCAGTTTGCCACTTTGCACCTCTAACAGCTGGCCGGCCAGGATCAGTTTTTCCGGTGCGGCCACGGCAGTAACAGGCATAAAACTACTTAGCGATACTAAGCTGCTGATGAGTGTCAGGGCAAAAAGCCGGCGCATAAGTTACTCCTGATCTGAGCTGGGCAGTGGCTGGCTTTTCAGATCCTGGGTTTTCTCGGCCATTAAGGCCGCCAGTTGCTGCTCCAGTTTTTCCAGTTTTTCACGGGTGCGCAGCAGCACCTGGCGCTGCACGTCAAACTCTTCGCGGCTGACAAAATCCAGCTCGGCCAGCTTACTTTGCAATACCTGTTTTACTTTGGCTTCAACCTCATCGGCAAACTGACGCACCTGAGGCGGAATGGCATTGCCAATCTGTTTGGCAATATCTTCAATTTTTTTCGGATCGATCATGGTTATCTCCTGTGCTGCATCAAGCACTTGCAGCCTGTTGCTTTAGCATTGGCAGTATTCTACAGAGCAAAAGCCGGATAGCGAATGCTATTTAACGGCAAATTTCGTTACAATGCCGCCCTGGTTATAAGGGTGCGTCAATGAAGTTAAATCCGCAACAAAACGCTGCAGTTAAATATATTTCCGGGCCTTGTCTGGTGCTGGCCGGTGCCGGCAGTGGCAAAACCCGGGTGATTATTAATAAAATTGCTTACTTAATTCAGCAATGTGAGTTGCCGGCGCGGCATATTGCCGCCGTGACCTTTACCAATAAAGCGGCGCGCGAAATGCGCGAGCGCATTAACCAGCAACTGCCAAAAGCCGCCTCCCGTGGCCTGACCATTTCTACCTTTCATACGCTGGGGCTGGAGATCCTGAAAAAGGAATACCGCCATATTGGCTACAAAGCCAACTTTACCCTGTTTGACGATCAGGACAGCCTGGCGCTGCTAAAAGAATTAAGCGAAAACGATCTGCAGGGCGACAAAGACCTGCTGCGGGCGCTGCAAAGTAAAATCAGCAACTGGAAAAACGAGTTAACGCTGCCGGCGAAAGCGTTGCAGGATGCCAAAGATGCGCAAAGTATCAGCTTCGCCAATTATTACCAGCAATACAGCCAGCAGTTAACGGCCTATAACGCACTGGATTTTGACGACTTAATTTTACTGCCGACGCTGCTGTTTCAACACAACAGCGAGGTGCGCGCTAAGTGGCAGCAAAAAATTCAGTATTTACTGGTAGATGAATATCAGGATACCAACACCAGCCAATACCAGTTGGTGAAGTGGCTGGTGGGCGAGCGTCAGCGCTTTACCGTGGTGGGCGATGATGATCAGTCGATTTACTCCTGGCGTGGCGCGCGGCCACAAAACCTGGCGCTGCTGAAGACCGATTTTCCCAATTTAAATGTGATCAAGCTGGAGCAAAATTACCGCTCGGCCGAGCGCATTTTAAAAGCGGCTAATATTCTGATTGCCAATAACCCGCACGAGTTTGATAAGCAGCTATTTAGCGAAAATGGCTATGGCGTGCCGCTGAAGGTGATCCCCTGTAAGCACGAGGAAGATGAAGCGGAGAAAGTGGTGGCCGAGATCATCTCGCATCGCTTTATTAACCGCAGCCAATACCGTGATTATGCCTTGCTGTATCGCGGTAACCATCAATCGCGCTTATTTGAAAAAGCGCTGATGACCAACCGTATTCCGTACAAAATTTCCGGCGGCACCTCGTTTTTCTCCCGCAGTGAAATTAAAGACGTGATGGCCTATTTACGTTTACTGGTAAACCAGGACGACGACAACGCCTTGCTGCGCATTATTAATGTGCCGCGGCGTGAAATTGGCGCAGCCACTTTGCAGCAGATTGGTAATCTGGCCAATGAAAAACACATCAGTTTATTTGCTGCCTGCTGCGACAGTGAGCTGTCGATGCATTTATCGGCGCGCGCGCACAATGCGGTAAAACAGTTTGCCCAGTGGATTGTCGGCATAGCTGATAATGTGCAGCGGGCCGAGCCCGCCGAAGCGATACGCGATCTTATCCGCCAGAGCCATTATGAGGCCTGGCTGTTTGAAACCAGCAGCAGCCCGAAAGCGGCTGAAATGGCGCTGAAAAACGTCAATGAGCTGTATCGCTGGATCAGCGAAATGCTGGCGGGCAAAGATGACGAAGAGCCGATGACACTGCCCGAAGTGGTTACCCGACTGACACTGCGCGATATGATGGAGCGGCAGGAGCAGGACGATAATGCCGATCAGGTGCAGCTGTTAACGCTACATGCCTCCAAAGGTTTGGAGTTTCCCTATGTGTTTATGGTGGGCATGGAAGAGGGCATCTTGCCGCACCAGAGCAGCATTGACGAGGACAATGTTGAGGAAGAGCGCCGGCTGGCGTATGTCGGTATTACCCGCGCCCAGCGCGAGCTGTTTTTTACTTACGCTAAGGAGCGGCGCCAGTTTGGCGAGGTCATCCGCCCGGAGCCCAGCCGGTTTTTGTACGAATTACCGCAGGACGATTTAGACTGGCAGCAGGCGGCGCCGGTGAAAACGGCCGAGCAGCGTCAGCTAAGTGGCCAGGCACACATAGAGCGGTTACGCCAGCTGCTGAAAAATAACTGACGGGGTTTCGGCCAAGACTTTCGCGCTTAATAGCTCAGTAACATACTTACCCTGCATAAAGCAGCAACCTTCGTCTAACAGCAGGTTTAGCAGTTCAGCGTTGTCTACACCGTCGGCCAGTAAGCGGAATTTATAGTTGTGCGCCAGTTGCTGTAACATTTGCAGCAGTTGACGTTTATGCGCTTGTCGCGGCAGCTGACGGCAGAAGCTGGCGTCTAATTTAACAAACTCAAACAGTTGCAGCAGTAACAAGCCCATAGGCGCGCTGTCGGCGGCAAACTGATGGATCGCCAGCCGGATACCGTTTTGCTTCAGCTGATGTAACACATTGTGGATACTGTTGCCGGCCTGCAGCAATTCGCGCTCGGTAAAGGCTAAACATAAACGCTGTGGTTGCGGTAATACACTAAGTTGCTGTTTTAATTGTTGCAGTAACTCGTGCTGCTGCAGATGGGCCACACTGAGGCGCAGGCTGAGTAAGCCACTGTCATCCGTGCTGGCGGCAAGCTGACGACAGGCTTGCTGCAGGATCAGCTGCTCAATTTGTACCGTCATCGCCGCATCAGCACTGAACTGGCTGAAATCGTACTGGGTGCCCAGCAGCGGGTGTTGCCACTGGCTGTGTACTTCGTAGCCCAGCAGGGTGCGGCCCTGACCGCATAATACCGGCTCGTACACGGCAGTAAATTGCTGCTGTGCCAGTGCCTGCTGCATCACCTGCTCCAGTGTCATCGCCTGTAGCAATTGTTCGCGCATGGTGTCGTTAAAAATAACAAAGCGGTTGCGGCCCATTGACTTGGCCTGATACATAGCGGCATCGGCATCGCGCAGCATGGCCTCTGGTTTGCTGTGCTCAGCGTCAAAATGGGCTATACCGATACTGGCACCGGAGTGCACCTGCTGGCCCTGCAGGTAAAAAGGCTGGCGTATTTTCTCAATAATGCGCTCGGCGATATCTTCGGCATCTTCTGCATCTGGCAGGCTGGTTAGCAGCACGACAAACTCATCACCACCCAGCCGGGCCACCATATCATGTTCACGCACTGTGCTGAGTAAGCGTTTACTCACTTCCACTAAAAAGGCATCACCGACATGATGGCCTAAGCTGTCGTTAATCTGCTTAAAGCGGTCTAAGTCGATAAACAACAGCGCTAAACCCTGCTGTGGCTGGCGTTTACTCAGCGCAAACTGCTGCTTTAATTGCTGTAGAAACATTTGCCGGTTGGCCAACCCGGTTAAAGCATCGTGGTTGGCTTCGTAAAACAGTTTTTGTTCGGCTTTTTTCCGCTCTTCCACTTGCAGGCGTAAAAACAAATTGGTCTGGCGCAGCTCGCGGGTGCTTTCAAATACTTTGCGCTCCAGCTCTTCCTGGTGCTGCTTTTGCTGCTCGGTAGCCAGCTTACGCTGAATCGCCACAGCAATATGCTGCGAGACAAAGCGCAGAATATTCAGCTCGTTGTCAGAGTAGTGGTAGCGGTCGTCATAAGATTGCAGTGCAATAACACCAATCACTTGCTGTTCAATCAATAAAGGCGCACCCAACCAGCTGGTCGAGTAGCGGGCGGCTTTAAGCGGATCGGCCATACCGCGGCGGATCTCGCCGGCGGCCACCAATTTATCGGCAATATCTGTGTTAATCAGTTTGGCATCGGCACAGCGGATCACGTATTCGGTAAAGCCACGGCTTAATGGCCGCTCGCGTGCCGGTGGCGAGTACTGATCCAGATAAAACGGAAAAGTCAGCTTGCTGCGCTCGGCATCGAGCAGGGCGATATAACAGTTATCTGCGGCCATTAATTCGCCAAGCACCTGATGTACAGCACGGTAAAAACCGTTCATATCGCGGCTGCTGGCCGTTAGCTCAGAGATGCGGTACAGCGCGGCCTGCAGTTTTTCGGCGTTTATCCGTTCGGTAATTTCCTTTTGCAAGGAGCTGTTAATCTGACGTAGCTCACGGGTGCGCAACCGTACCGTCTCTTCCAGCAGTTCGCGGCTTTTCACCCGATCCAGCGCAGTAATGGTATGGCCACCAATGCTGCTGAACAGCGCCAGGTCGCTTTCGGTGTATAGCTGTTTAGCATTATAAGATTGAATGGCCATCACGCCGATCACCTGCTCACCCCGGCACAGGGGGATACCCAGCCAGTGGGCACAGGGTGAGCCTTGTGGCTCAATGGCGCCGCTGCAAATAAGTTGCTCAAACTGCTCGGTGTCGCACAGCAGCGGCTGGCCGCTGCGGGCCACATAGCCGGTTAAACCACTGGAAAACGCGCTGGAGGGTACGTCGGCAATTAGCTGCTGGTCTTTTTCGTCGGAAAAGTACTGCGGCGTGTAGTGGTCAGTCTGGTTGTCGTAGAACACCACATAGAAGTTTTCGGCATGCAATAACTCAGACACCATTTTGTGGATCGCCGGATAAAACTCCCGCATATCGCTGATGGTGCTGGCCAATTCAGATAATTTTAATAAGGCGCCTTGCGTAATATAGGCCTGCTTATAGCGGCGGGCCAATATATCCAGCCGTCTTAGCTTGGTTTGTGCCTGCTTAAGCCGTTTAGCTGACTCTGTTGATCCCTTCAACCCTGACTCTTTTATTGGTTGGTCGTGCCACCTGGGCCGACACTTTATAATTGTGCCCATTATGCACAAAGTTTAAGCAGTTGGAAGAGGCTTGCGGCCAAATGGCAGTCGCAGGCTTAAACCAGTTTGTTAGCTGTAATAATAAAAACGTTTAAGGCCGCACTGTAGCGGCCTTAAACGGATAACAGCAGAGGGTTTAAACGCCTTCGGTCATAAACTTGATCGCAGCAGCAATTTCGTCATCACTGCAGTCACCACAGGTACCACGGGCAGGCATATTACGGATCCCTTCGATGGAATGCTTTAACAGCGTGTCAAAGCCTTGTTCCAGCCGGGGTTTCCAGGCCGCATCACCTTTTTTTGGTGCGTCCAGCGCGCCGGTACCATGACAGGCAAAACAGGCGGTTTGATACACTTTCTCACCACTACGCGGGCCAGACGGTGCGGCATCAGCAGCGGCAGCCGCGCCGGCAACATGCACCTGGCCTATAGGAGCTAACCGTTTCGCCAGCGCTTCTTTATCTGCATCGGCACTGGCATGAATGCCAAAGGTGGTTAACAGCAAGGCAAATGCAAGAGTGAGTTTGTTCATAGTGAGTAGTCCTGTGGTCATGTCCGCACAAAGTTTGCGCCATTATAGCCCTCAAGCTGCCATCAGGGGAAGCCCCGTGCATCATGCCTGGCCTGGCGCCGGCAGTAAGCCTGTTACGCTAACAACAGCCGGCTCGATCGTTGTGTTTTTGTTGCACTATCGGGTAAATCCGGCCCAAGCCAGCGCCATATCTGTTATATGCTTTTAGATAAGGTTGGCTGGTTTTTTTAAAGCAAAATTATTTAACGGTTTTGCTTTGCATCTGGTGCCAATATGGTAGTCTGTCAGGCCGGTAGTATTGAACAGCACAGTTCAGCTCCGGTAAAAAGAAGACACTGCTAAGTGTTTTCCACATAAATGGAAGTATAACAATAATAAAATGGGCCTAGTGGTACACCCCATATTTTATCTTTAAAAACATATTGTTATGAAATGCCTACGCCTGACTTTTTTTCTAAAAGCCAGCCTGTTCGGCTGCGTTTTGCACAAAGTTATCCACAGCTTGTTCGGTTGAGCGCGCTGCTGCGCTGACTGGCGGCGCTGACAACGCTGTGGCATGCTATAGCTTTATTGCTGCAGGATATACCTTAGATGGCTACAGTCTCCGATACACCGCTGATCCTGGTGGACGGCTCTTCTTATTTATTTCGTGCCTATCATGCGCCGCCACATCTGACAAACTCGCGCGGCGAGGCCACCGGTGCCATCTACGGTGTGGTTAACATGCTTAAAAGCCTGCTGAAACAATACCAACCCAGACAAATGGCGGTGGTATTTGATGCCAAAGGCCCGACTTTTCGTAATGACATGTACAGTGAGTATAAGGCGCATCGCCCGCCAATGCCGGACGATTTACGCAGCCAGATAGTGCCGTTGCATCGCATTATTGAAGCCATGGGGTTGCCGCTTTTGTGCGTACCCGGTGTTGAGGCTGACGATGTAATTGGCACCTTAGCGCGCCAGGCCAGTGCGCAGGGGCGCCATACGCTGATCTCGACCGGCGATAAAGATATGGCGCAGCTGGTAGATGAGCATGTCACCTTAATTAATACCATGACCAATACCTTGCTGGACGTGCAGGGCGTGCAGGATAAGTTTGGTATAGGCCCAGAGCTGATTATCGATTATCTGGCGCTGATGGGTGACAAGGTAGACAATATTCCGGGCTTGCCAGGCGTGGGTGAAAAAACCGCTGCTGCCTTATTGCAGGGGCTGGGCTCTATTGAGCAGATTTATCAGCAACTGGATAAAGTGGCTGGGTTGAGTTTTCGCGGTGCCAAAACCATGGCGGCAAAACTTACCGAGTTTCGTCAGCAGCTGCAGTTATCTTATCAGCTGGCCACCATTAAAACTGACGTTGAGCTACCGTATCAACTTGACGACTTAAGCATAAAAGCGCCCGATAATGCTGCGCTGGCCGAGCTGTATAGCGCCTGTGAGTTTCGCCGCTGGTTAAGTGAAGTGCTCTCAAGCGGGCAAAGTGCGGCTAAAGGCAGTATACCCGAGCAAGGCGATTTACTGGCAGAAAGCCCGCCACCGGCGGCTGATACGGTTAATACGGCGAATGCTACGGCTTATCAGACGGTGCTGGATAAAGCCGCTTTTGCGCAAATGTTGACGGCAATACAGCAAGCTGGCTTAACAGCGCTGGATACTGAAACCACCAGTCTGGATTATATGCAGGCCGAGCTGGTGGGGTTATCGTTTGCCGTAAGCCCGGGCCAGGCCTGGTATGTGCCGGTGGCGCACGATTATGTCGGTGCGCCGGCGCAGCTGGCACGCGACTGGGTGTTGGCCGAGCTGAAACCCTGGCTGGAAGATAGCAGCAAAGCCAAAGTCGGGCAGAACCTGAAGTACGACCAAAGTGTGCTGGCGCGTTATGGCATAGTGCTGCGCGGTGTGCAATTTGACACTATGTTAGAGTCTTATGTGCTGAACTCTGTTGCCGCCCGGCACGACATGGACAGCCTGGCACTGAAATACCTGGGGCATAAAACCGTCAGTTTTGAAGAGATTGCTGGCAAGGGCGCTAAGCAGCTGACCTTTAACCAGATTGAGCTGGAAAAAGCCGCCCATTATGCGGCTGAAGATGCGGATATTACCCTGAAGCTGCACCAGACACTGTGGCCACAACTGCGGCAGCACGCCGGGCTAAGCAAAGTGCTGACCGATATCGAAATGCCGCTGGTGGATATTTTATCGCGCATAGAGCGTCACGGCGTGCTGATCGACAGCAAGCTGCTGGCGCAGCAAAGCGAGCAGTTGGCTAACAGGATCAGTGAGTTAGAGCAGCTGGCGTATCAGCAGGCTGGCAAGCCGTTTAATCTAGCCTCACCCAAACAGCTGCAGGAGATCTTATTCGACCAAATGCAGTTGCCGGTGCTGAAAAAGACGCCTACCGGCGCGCCGTCGACGGCAGAGGAAGTGTTAGCTGAGCTGGCGCTGGAGTTTGAGTTTCCTAAACTGATCACTGAGCATCGCGGCTTGTCGAAGTTAAAATCGACCTACACCGATAAGCTGCCAAAAATGCTGCAACCTGCAACCGGGCGGGTACATACCTCTTACCATCAGGCGGTCGCGGCTACCGGCAGGTTAAGTTCCACCGATCCTAATTTGCAGAATATTCCTATTCGTACTGAAGAAGGTCGT
>NZ_BAFK01000036.1 GCF_000296695.1 Rheinheimera nanhaiensis E407-8 | reverse complement strand
CGGTATACACCACCGTACAGCTGGGCAGCGTCGGTTAAATTATAGGTGGCACCTACACCGGGCAACCACTCGGTGTTGCTGGTAGTGGCTGTTGCGTTATCGTCGGTTAATACCACGCGGGTTTGCTCGTAGCTTTCTACCCGCAGGCCTGGCGTCACGGCAAAACGCTCGGTCAGCTCAATACGGCTTTGCGCATAAGCGGCGACACTGTCGGCCGAGTCCACGATATGGCGGTCATTCACGCCGGTACGATCTGAGCTGCGCACCGCTCGGATACGGGTGTCGTTGGCTTCTTCCTGCATATAGCGCACACCAAACTCGCTGCTGGCCACTTTGCCAAACAGCTGATGGTCTACGCTTAAACGGCTTTCAATACCCACACGGTCAAAACTGCGGTTGTTACCGGTTAAATCATCGGTGTATACCCAGCGACCGGCTTCATTTGACGCGGCAGTATCCACGTTATAACGCCAGTAATCGCGCGTCATTTCGCTCCAGTACAGCAGCGTTTTTAACGTGCTGCTGCTGGATAAAGTCCACTCGTGGTTGATATCCAGGCCGGTACGGTCAGTTAAAAAGTAATCGTCCGGGGCCGGGTTGTAGTCGGCGCCGGCTAAGTAATCGGCCAACAACATGCCACGGTAGGAAATATTGGCATCGTTTTCATGGCGTGATGCCTTAATACCCAGTTTATGCGCATCGTTAAATACCACACCGGCTTTGGCCATCACATCGGTCATTTCATAACCTTTGTCCATAAAGCCATCACTGGTGGCATGGCTGGCAACCACACCGGCAAAAGCATCGCCCGACTCGCTCTTGCCACCGGCTTCAATGCCAACTTCTCGCAGGTTAAACGAGCCGGCACGGGCCGACAGTTTTACGCCGTCGTCCGGCGTTTTGGTTTGGTAGTTCACCACACCGCCGATAGTAGACGGGCCATAGCGCAGTGATGACGAGCCTTTTAATACTTCTACCTGCTCTACACGCTGAATACGCGGGTTAAAGTAGCGATCGTTACCGATAAACAAGCCCGGCGCTACCGGCACGCCGTCCTCTAACACCAGCGATTTCGACTCACTGGCCGATAAACCACGCAGACCAAAGTTAGATACTACGGCAGTTTCTTCTTCGCTATTGACATTAATACCGGCGATGCGGCGCAGCACGTCCTGGTTAGACAGGGGCTGAATTTGCTCAATCTGGGCACGGTCCAGCACGACTACAGTACCGGTTTGTTCCAGCAATACCGGCACCGCTTCACCTACCACGCGGATCACTTCCAGCGTTGGCATAATGCTTTTACGCTCAACTGCCGCTTCAGCTGCCGGCGCTTGTTGCTGCGCAGCCACACCTACTGAGACAGACGCTAAGGCTAAAGCCAGGCTAAGACGGGATAATTTAAGGTGCATAACAACTCCGTTGTAAACAGGTCAGTTTTGAATGGGCGCAATTAGAACACAGCAAATAATACGAATCAATCTCATTTGATCTACGAATAAGAAATAGTGTTATTTTGCGCTGCCGATCGTCACGCTTGCAGGTCAAACTCTACTGCGTAGGGTGCTGCCAAACACAAAAAGCGGGGTAGTTGGCTATGGTTAAAGCTAAGCCGCGTTGGTCGCGGCTCGTTGGGTTACTGTAATACCGGCTTAATCATTTTTAAATGCGGAATATCATCTTCCAGATAGGGCTCGCTGGCCGGTTTAAAGCCAAGATCCTGATAAAACTGCTGCAGATAGCACTGCGCTGAGATATGAATATCGGTATCAGGCCATAACTCGGCCGCTACGCTTAAGGTTTTTTCTACCAGTACCTGGCCCAAACCTAAACGGCGGGCGGTTTGCGCCACACATACCCGGCCCACGCCCGGAAAACCGTCAAAGCTGACGCCCGGTGCCAGCACCCGTGAGTAGGCAATCACCTTATCGCCTTTTTTTAAAATGACATGCCGGGTTTGTGGATGCAGGTCTTTTTCATCCAGCTCCGGATAGGGGCAGTTCTGCTCTACCACAAACACATCTACCCTAAGCTGCAATAAACTGTATAGCGTTAGTGTGTCTAACTCAGCAAAGGTTACCACCTGCCATTGCATTTTTCTGTGCTCCCTGACTATCGAAAGTGCCACTATAACAGAGGCAAAAGCCTGCTGCCCATAGCCAAAGTGCCACCAGCCACGGCTTTGTCACCACATCATCATAAAAATGCTATTTAGATGTAACGCATCTGACATTTTCAGCCGCTTAAATACCGCCAGTGCAAAACAACATCAACCGGAGCCTGATAATGTCAAAACAACAACCCAGGGTAGCGATCGATAACAGTGGTGTCGATCCGCAAACTAACTTTTCACTCAACCCCAGCTTTGCCGCCATCGTTGACAGCCGCATGGCGCGCCGACGTTTTTTAAAAGGCAGTGTGGGTGCCGCCGTCGCTGCCTTTATTGGCACTAATCTGGCCGGTTGCAGCAGCAGTGACGATAACAACGCCGACACCCAGGTTCCCCCGGTGGCCGGGCCGGCCCTATTAGGCTTTACCGCCGTGGCCGCCGCCAGACCGGACGGCATTATCGTGCCAGAGGGCTACACCGCTAAAGCCTTCCTACCCTGGGGTACCCCTCTGACCGGCAGCTACCCGGCATTTCTGGCTGATGCCAGCAACAGCGGCAGCGACCAAGAGCAGCAAGTGGGTATGCATCACGACGGTATGCATTTTTTCCCGATCGATCAGCGCAGTGGTGCGACAGATTCATCGGAAGGCTTATTGGTATTTAACCATGAGTACATTGATAACAACCTGATCCATCCTAACGGCATCGACACGCTGCCACGTATTGCTGACCAGGTACGCAAAGAAATTGCCGCCCATGGTGTTACTGTGGCGCATATTCAACGCCAGGCTAATGGCGACTGGCATTTAGTGAGCAACAGCCCGTTTAATCGTCGTATTACCGGCGCCACGCCGATGGAGCTGGCCGGTCCGGTGCGTGGCAGCAGCAAAGTAATCACCAAATACAGCCAGGATGGCAGCCGCACCCGGGGTACGCTAAACAACTGTGGTAACGGCTTTACCCCCTGGGGCACCTATTTAACCTGTGAAGAAAACTGGGCCGGTTACTTTGTCAATACCGATGCCGAACAACCTCGTGAGCATAGCCGCTACGGTGTGTCTGACGATAACGGCCGTTACTACTGGGAAACGGCCACGCCCATGGCCGATGCTTATCAGCGTTTTAATGCCAGCACTACAGGCGCCAGCGCTGAGGAAGACTACCGCAACGAGCCGAATACCTTTGGCTGGATAGTGGAAATAGACCCGTTTAACCCCGACAGCGTGCCGCAAAAGCGCACCGCCTTGGGCCGTTTCGGCCACGAAGGGGTTATTTTCGGCAAGCTGGAAGAAGGCCAACCGGTGGTGGTGTATTCCGGTGACGATGCAACCTTTGAATACATATATAAATTTGTTTCCAGCGCGCCTTATTACCAGAATACCGCCGGTGGTCACTTACTAAATGACGGCACCCTGTATGTGGCGCGCTTTAATGCCGATGGCAGTGGCGACTGGTTACCACTGGATATCAACAACACCGACTTTATGGCGAAAGCCGCAGCGGCCGGTGTCAGCTTTACCGATCAGGCCGATGTGCTGATTAACACCCGCCTGGCTGCCGATGTGGCAGGCGCCACTAAAATGGACCGGCCAGAGTGGGGCGCTGTGCATCCTGAAACCGGCGAAGTGTACTTTACCCTGACCAATAACAGCCGCCGCACAGAGGCAGACGTAGACGCAGCAAACCCCCGTGCAGAAAACAGAACCGGCCATATAATCCGTTGGCACGAGCGGGAAAATCAGGCGGCGACTGCCTTTGATTGGGATATCTTCCTGCTGGCCGGTGATGTAGGCACAGCAACACCGGGCACTGAACTGGTGCTGGACGCCGATAACCATCTGGCTAGCCCGGACGGTTTATGGTTCGACGCCAATGGCCTGCTGTGGATCCAAACCGATATGAGCGGCTCGCAGCAAGGCGAGGGCCCTTTTGGTAATAACCAGATGCTGGTAGCAGACCCGCAAACCCGGCAGCTCAAACGCTTCTTAGTCGGCCCAACCGACTGTGAAGTCACCGGCATTACCGCCACGCCGGATATGAAAACACTGTTTGTGAATATTCAGCACCCGGGCGATCGCTCCACCCCGGATAACTTTACCAGCCACTGGCCGGATGGCGGCAGCAGCCGGCCACGTTCAGCAACGGTTATTATTACCAAAGATGATGGTGGCGTGATCGGTAGCTAGTGAAGCCACAAAGGTGTCTGGCTTAGCGGCTGGTGCTGACTACCTCTGTCAGTAAGGCCGCTGGCCAGTGTTGTTGCACCACCTGTTGCTGCACAAAAGCGGCCAGCGCTTGCTGCGGCAGCGGCCGCGCCAGATAGTAACCCTGTACCAGATCGCACTGATGCTGCTGTAACAGCTGCAGGTGGGCGAAGGATTCTACCCCCTCTGCCACCACCTGCAAGCCCAGTTTATGCACCATCGCAATGGTTGAGGCGACAATCTGATAATCCGAGCGGTTATCCAGCATGCCAAGCACAAAGCCTTTGTCAATTTTGATGGTGCTGACCGGCATTTGTTTCAGATAATTCAGCGACGAATAGCCGGTGCCAAAATCGTCGATAGCAAAACGAAAGCCCTGCGCTTTTAACTGGTGCATCACCTCTAATGTTTCACTGACATGGCTGACCAGGGTGCTTTCGGTGAGCTCCAGCTCGAACAAGCTGGCACTGAGCTGATAGCGCTTTAACAGACTGGCAAAACGCAGCGGCAGCTCAGGCTGTAAAAACTGCGTGGCGGATAAATTCAGCGCTATCACACAGTCTGTCAGCCCCAGCGCAGTAAATGTTTGCGCCTGCTGACAGCAGCGCTCAAACACCCAGTAGCCGACCTCTACCATCAGCTGGGTTTGCTCCAGCACACTGATAAACTCATCCGGCGGCACCGTGCCGCGCTCTGGGTGTTGCCAGCGAAGCAGCGCTTCAAAGCCGGCGAGGCGGCCGGTTAACAAACTGACCTGCGGCTGAAAACTTAAGCTAAATTGCTGCTGCGCCAGTGCCTGACGCAGCTCAGCTTCTAACTGCAAACGGCTGGCCAGCTCGGCCGACATCCGATCATTAAACCAGACAATGCTGTTGCGGCCGTTGTTTTTCGCCTGATACATCGCCAAATCGGCACGCCGTACCAACTCTTCTGCACTGATGTTGGCATCCTGGCTGACACTGACACCAATGCTGGCCGTCAGCTTTAAACTGCCCTGTTGCTGTAAAAATGGCTGCGTAAACAGCGCCAGCACCTGTTCGGCCAGCTGCCCGGCCTGGGCAGGCTCAGCCAGGTGCGGCATAACAATAGCAAACTCGTCACCGCCAAAACGGCACAGCACTTCGGCTGATGATACCGCTGAGCGCAGCCGCAGCGCGGTTTCAATCAGCAACTGATCGCCCACCGCATGGCTGCGGCTATTGTTGATGTTCTTAAACTTATCCAGATCTAAAAAGATGATGGCCACCCAGCCCGGCTGTTGCTGCAACATGCCCAGCGCCAGTTGTAACTGATACTGCAGCATATTGCGGTTACCCAAACCGGTCAGCTGATCAAACATCGCCATCCGCTCTAAACTGCCGGTTTTTTCCGCCAATTGCCGATCCAGCCTCTCTAAATCGTCACCCAGCTGCTGTACCGCGCTATTAAATTGGCTTAACTCATCGGCAATCAGCTGCGGCTGGCCGGTACTGTGCTGGCGAAACTCGTTATAACGCCGCTGTGCCAGCAGCGGCAGCGCCTGCGCCAGCTGCAAAATACGCCGGCTAATGCGGTGCGTCAGCAATGAGATAAGCAGTAACATACCTAAAAAGCAGCCGGCGGCCAGCCACAATACTTTGTGCTGATAGCGCTGGTTTTCCGCCATCACCTGGCTGACATCCTCCAGCAACAGCAAAAAATAACCCTCGTCGCTAGCCCCCATCAGTGGCAGCAAGTGCAGATAAAAATAGGCCTGCCCCAGCAGCACCACTTTGCCTTTTAACTGCAGCGCCTGCATCGCTGTGTCGTCTGCCAGCCGCTGGTAAGCCGCCCGGATAAGTGGCGCATCCGAGGCCTGCAACAGCAACGGTACCGGCTGCTCTGTCGCTTGCACTATGGCCACTTCTGCGCCCAAAGTCTGGTGTAAACTGAACAGCACGTCGGTCAGATCGGTGGTTAGCAACAGCACGGCCACCTCGCCGTAACCATTTAACAGCGGCAGGCTTTGCAGCTTGGCGCAGCGTTTTGCATCGCAGAAGATCTGCGCCAGTGGCCGCTGCTGCGCCAGGGTTTGTTGCAATAACGCCGTGCCTAATGGCTCGGGCGTGGCACCACTTTGCAGCAACAGTTGTTGCTGGGCATCAAATAAACTGAACTGGCTAACGGCAAACTGGCTGTTAAGCAGCTCGCCCTGATGTACCAGTTCAAAGGCAAAATCGGTAAAGTTATCGGCCTGATGCAAGCGCTGTAGCTCGGCATAGCTTTGCAGCCAGCTCAGCAGTTGCTGCTCTACCGCCCGGTTATACACAGCAAAATATTGCTGGCCCTGAGCTTTGCGCTGCGCTTGCTGACGCTCAAACTGCTCATTCATATGCAGTAAGGATAAGCTGGTAAAGCCAAACAGCAGCAACAACAGCATAGACAGCAGCAACAACAACATTTTCCACGACAGGCTTAAGTAACGCGGCATGGTTAGAACCTGTACATTAACTGCAGCGCATACAACTGCCAGTATTCGCGGTTGTTGGTCAGCACATCCGGCTGGATCACCGGGGTTAACCGCGCTGCGCCGCGGTTCCAGTGTAGCTCGGCCTGCAGCCTTAACTGGGTGGTTAAATCGACACTAAAGCCGCTGGCCAGCGTATGCTGATAACCAAAATAGGCAGGTAGCATACCACCGGTCTGGGCACTGAGTTGCCGGCCCCAACGGTCGTCTTTTTCCAGTACGGTGTAATCCAGCCAACTAAACAGCCGCCAGTCGGGGGTTAAGCGGTATTGCGCCAGCACATAGCCGCCCTGGCCCAATTGCTGGCGGTTAAACTGCGGGCTAAAAAAGCCCTGCGTTAATACCCGCTCTTGCTGCAGCTCTGTTGCCAGCTCCCACCGCTCGCCCTGATAACGCAGGTTCAGCATAACCCGCTGTACCCTAAAATTAGCGGCAGACAGTGGCTCAGCATCACCGGGCTGATACTCGAAGACGGCATCCTGCACAATCAGGCCAACATGAAAGGCACTGAAGGTTGGCTGCCAATACAGGCTGGCTTTGTGGTCACGCTGTAATTCGGTATCGCCACTGACATCATGCCCCAGCAACAGGCGGCTTTGTGCTGATGAGATGGGCACCGTGCCCAAACTCCAGTTAAAGGTAAGATCGCCAATAGCAGCCGAGCGGCGTAGCTGCAAGGCAACACCGTCCGAGCCGACGGCCACATCGCGAAAGCCATCAAAATACACTGACTGCGGCAGCACAATAGAAGGGCGGGTGAAGGGCACATCACGGGTGCTGGAATATAACCAGTGCTGGTTTTTTACCCGGCCCAGATACAGGTTGGCCTGCCAGTCACTGTTGTT
This sequence comes from Rheinheimera nanhaiensis E407-8, assembly GCF_000296695.1. Taxonomy (GTDB): domain Bacteria; phylum Pseudomonadota; class Gammaproteobacteria; order Enterobacterales; family Alteromonadaceae; genus Alishewanella; species Alishewanella nanhaiensis. The sequence goes on along the minus strand of NZ_BAFK01000036.1, from coordinate 15,727 downwards.
ATAAAAAGCCCAGTCCAGAAACAAATAATCCAGCCGGGCGCCGGTTGGATAACGGTTGCCGCCATCAAGGTAGACTAACTGGCCGGCCAGGTGCCAGGACGGTGACAAGCTGTAACGGCCATTGACACCAATTTCGGTCAGTTCTGCAGACAGCTCGCCGTCATCATTAACAAAGCCGCTGTCCGGCGCCTGAATCAGGCCCTGCGCGACAAACCCTTGCCAGCTAAGCTCAGACTCCGCCAGCACAGCCCCACTGCACAGGATAGTTAAAGCCATAGCGGCATTAATGTTCAAGACGGATCTCCTTTAACGGCGGATGCAACACGCCTGATTCGGCGTAGCCAATGGCGCCAGGGGTGACACTGAGCAGTTCCAGCATGGCACTGCTATCAGCCACCTGTTGTGGCCGGTTGCCGGTGCCGGAGAACGCATGTTTATCCCACAGGGTGCTAAGCTGATAGGGAAATAACCGTAGTTGCCGGCGGCTGAAGCGCTGGTGCAGTTCAGCCTGCTCTGGCAATACCAGCACGCGGATAGCACTGCCATCCGGCCATTGGGTTTGCCGCAGGGTAAAAATATTGCGCAGCTGGCTTGGTGTTAAGCTGTCGACCGGCACACTTGGATGTACCAGCACTACAGTGGCGCCCAGCACACTGTGCCAGCACAAACAGAGTAGCCACAGCCAACGCATCAGGGCTGAGCCTTACACATAACAGCAGCTAAAATTAACGAATTATTCACGATTGCAATCAAACTCATCAGCTGCCCGCCATCCTTGCGGGCGTGTAACCATAGCGTCAGTCTAGCAGAGCCATTTTAATTTTGCCCTGTTTACCTGGTGGAAACCTGAGGTTAGCTGATTGTTTTTGTTGTAACTTTAGTAGCAGGTGCGCGTTGCCCGTCACGGTGGCCGCTGCGTGGTGCCTTAGGTTTTTTCGGCTTGTAGGGTTTGCTGTTCAGCTTTGACTCGGCCAAAGGGTGCACTGGCTCAAAGCCGGGCATAAGCTGGCGTGGCAGCTGCTGTTTAATCAGCCGCTCTATCCCCGCCAGCTCTTTGCTTTCATCGGCACAGACCAGTGAAATAGCATGACCGGCCGCGCCGGCGCGGCCGGTGCGGCCAATACGGTGCACATAATCTTCGGCCACGTTTGGCAGTTCAAAATTCACCACCTGCGGCAGCTGGTCAATATCCAGACCACGGGCGGCAATGTCGGTGGCGACCAGCGCGCGGATAGTGCCGGCTTTAAAATCAGCCAGTGCTTTAGTGCGGGCGTTCTGGCTTTTATTGCCATGAATAGGTGCGGCTTTAATACCCGCCGCATCCAGATGCAGGCTGAGTTTATTCGCCATATGCTTGGTTTTGGTAAAGATCAGCACCTGCTGCCAGTTGTTATCGTTGATCAGTTTGGTGACCAGCGCCGCTTTACGGTTTTTATCGACCGGGTAAATCAGCTGTTCTACCCGCTCGGCCGTGGTGTTGGCCGGCGCGACTGACACTTCCAGCGGGTTCGCCACCAGGCCACGGGCTAGGGTGCGAATTTCTTCAGAAAAGGTGGCGGAAAACAGCAGGTTTTGCCGCTTTTTCGGCAGCAGTGCCAGAATTTTTTTAATGTCATGAATAAAGCCCATATCCAGCATGCGGTCGGCTTCATCCAGTACTAACACTTCTAACTGACCAAACTTCACGGCGTTTTGCTGATATAAATCCAGCAAGCGGCCTGGCGTGGCGATCAGAGTATCCACGCCACGGCGCAGCGCCATCATTTGTGGGTTAATTTTTACCCCGCCAAAGACTACGGTGCTGCGAAGCGGTAAATGCTTACCATAAGTGGTCACGCTTTCTGCCACCTGTGCCGCCAGTTCGCGGGTCGGCGTTAAAATAAGTGCCCGCACATGGTTCGACTGTACTTTACGGCCCTGCAACTGGCCTTGTGCCAGCAGTTGCAACAATGGCAGCGTAAAGCCGGCAGTTTTACCGGTGCCAGTTTGCGCAGCGGCCATCAGATCACGGCCGGCTAATACCGCCGGTATCGCTTGTTGCTGGATAGGCGAAGGGGTACTGTAGCCCTTTTCATCAATGGCTTTTAACAGTTCAGGTAACAGGTTTAATTCAGTAAATTGCATGCGAGATCCCGCAGTTAGGCTGCGAAATAAAACTGCCGCAGCTGCAGTGACCTTCCAAATGAAGGGGGGCGCAGCATACAGCAAAAGGCCGGTGAGAACCATGAAACAGTACGATAAAAGACAAAAAAGCCGCAATCAATGCGGCTAAAGGTGTCCAGGAAGTGCCCGGCTCTCACCGGGCATAAGGTAGGTAAGTTACAGTTTGGTAATGGTCATTACCGGTGCCTCAGGTACGCTGGCATCTACACTAAAACGGTAGGAGCCCGCTTCGGTGACATTGAGTGATAAGTCACCCGCATTGTATTCCAGCGTTTTACCGGTATTTAATGTCATCGCGCCTGCCGCTGCGCCATAGTTAATGGCGCCCCAGCTGGCGTCAGCGAACTTAAAGTTGTATTGCTTAACCTCGTTGAGTACCAGATCTATCTGGTAGATATTAGCGCCAACATAGGCCATGGCATCAACCGGATCCCAGCTTAACGCACCGCGCAAATAGACCGTAGTGCCCACGCCATAAGGCGGTAACTCCTGCACTGTCAATACCGGCGCATCTTTATTATTGGCATCCAACGTAAACACGTAAGTCGCGTTGTTCGGGATTACCACATTAAGATCGCCACCTGGGCTGGCCAACGTTTTCGCAACGCCCAAAGTAACGCTGTTTCCGTCTGCACCACCACCAAAAATAGGTGTAGTCCAATCGGCATCGGCCACTTTAAAGTTGTAACTACCTGCATCTAGCTGCAGCGCCAACGAATAGATACCTTCGCCGTCATAAGTCATGGCATCAGTCGCACCCCAACCATTCATTTCGCCTTTCACATAAATAGTGGTGGCTTCGTAGGGTGGAATATCCGGTGCACCGCTGGTGGCATCTGCAGCCAGGCCCGCTCCCTGCGTGGCTCCCTGGGCTTTAACAAATACCGCCATGGTATAAGCCGGCACGGTAAAGGTGCCTTCATCTGTGCCTGCAGTAAAGCTGGCCGCTGTCACACTACTATCCACCGAAGCTTGCTGTATTGGGTGTAAATCAAAACCTGCTGCTGTCGGTATGGTGTGCGACTGCTGCTGACCTGTGCCGTTAATCATCACCACCAGTGCATCGTGCATCGGGTCAAGATCGGTTAAGCCAACACCATCGTCAATGCTCATCACAATAACGCCCTGGGTTTGGCCCTTGCCAATATTGTGAAAACCAACCCTATCCATCACATCCTGCGCGCTCGTCAGGCGAAACAGCGGGCTGCCCGAGCGGATACTTAAAAACTCTTTAAACACTGAGCTTGCAAAGCTGATCTGCTCTGGCTCTGGTTTAGCATTAGGGTCGAGCAGGATTTGTCCTATCACTGTCCAGTTATCACGGTTTTTCTCTGCCAGTGGCAAGCCAACGGCAAAGTTGTTTGTTTGCATGGTGAAGTCGACAAAGTTAAACCAATCACCGGCATCATAGCTGTCGCGGTCCATCGATTTCGAGCGCAGGAAGTCACCGCCCATTTGTAAAAATGGTATACCCTGGCTCATTAGCGGAATGGCAATAGCAATATTCTGCGCCCGCACCCGCTCTTCCGCCGTCATAGTTTTGTCCAGGTTATACTGCAACTTATCCCACAGCGTTTCATTATCATGTTTTGACACATAGTTAATGATGTCAGCCGGGTCTGCTGCATAGCCTGCGCCACCAAAGCTGGACGCCGGGCCGGCAATACCCTGGTAACTTTCCAGTACATAGTCTTTTAGTGTGCCGGCCAGACCGATGCGGATTAAATCCTGTTTGCGCAGGTTATCGTCTGATAACTCAGTGCTAAACAGCACCGCATCACGGATGGGATCACGCGGCCGGTCGTTAAAGGTGCCCACTTCTGTACCGGCCATATCAATTTGTTTGGCCTGCACAAATAAGCGGTTATTGGTCACTTCACCGAAGTTCCAGCCTTCACCATAGAAGTATACCGTAGGGTCGAAGCTGCGCAGGACTTCGCGCGCGGCCAGGATGCTGTCTTTGGGCGAGTGGCCCATAATGTCAAAGCGGAAGTCGTTAAAGCCAAAGTCCCGCGCCAGGATAAGCAAGGAGTCCTGCATAAACTTATCGAACATCCGATGCTCAGTGGCGGTGTTTTCACAGCAGGTAGAACGCTCAATACCGCCAGTGGTTTCGTTATAACGGTGGTAGTAACCGGGCACAATTTTATCAAACACAGAGGTGGTGTTCAGGCCCGAAGCACTGGTGTGGTTGTACACCACATCCAGCACAGTGCGCAGGCCAAGATCGTTTAATGCCTTGTTCATGGCCCGTACTTCTTTAATGCGCGCCACACCGTCCGGGTTAGAAGCATAGCTGCCCTCAGGGGCAATAAAGTGCTGTGGGTCATAACCCCAGTTAAAGCCATCAATGCTGCGCATCGCTTCTACCAGCTCCTGGGCTTTTTCACCAAAGGGTGAGTAGCTCTCCAGCACCGATAACAAGGTGGCGTTGGCGTCGGTATTACCACACACCGGTGCATTGGCTTTTAACTGACACAGCCGGCCTACGGTATCGCTCAGTTCAATACGACGGTTGGCGTCTTCATTGATATTGGCCTGGTCATTTAGCGGCAGCAGGTGAAAATGCGTTAAGCCATTATCGGCCAGCGACTTTAAATGCTTAACCGGTAATGAGTCCATCTCGGTAAACGCCAGATATTTACCACGATTCGCCGCGCTGACGCTTTGGTCACGAATAGAGAAATCACGTACATGGCCTTCGTAAATCACGATATCCTCAGGCTTAGCCACCGTGGGCACAGTGCGCTCACTCCAGCCTTCTGGCGCCAAATCGGCATCATTCAGGTTAACAAACTGGCTGTAACGGCCGTTGGTAGACAGGCTTAGCGAGTAAGGGTCCGTGCTTTCAATGGTTTCTACCTTACGGGTTAACGGATGGTATACCGTTACCTCATAGCGGTAGAACTGTCGGTCCAGCGCACTGCTGCCTTCATAGTGCCAAATCCCGCTCAGGCTATCCAGCGCCATGTCGTGGGTAGCGGTTAGGCTTTTGCCGGCGTCGTACACTTTTAACTTCACGCTACGGGCAGTTGGTGCCCAAACACTGGCAGTAATGCCGCCATCCTGATACTGAATACCCAGGCCGGCTTCATCGGCATCATCATCACCTTTAGTGTATAAATCGTCCAATACCTTGGCAGCCTGCACATAGGTGGCAGCCAGCAGCTCGCCATCGGCATCGGTCGCGGCCAGTACCAGTTGGTTCTTCACCATGGCTTTGGCTTCATCGGCAGTAAAGTTAGCACTAAAGGCCGGCTTGTCGGCCAGATGGGGCACCAGGGCTTTTTCGGCGTCAGTTAAATCGGCAGGCATTAGCTCTACGCTGCTGCCAGACAACTTACCATCACGATCGATTTCCAGATCGGCATCGGCAGAGTAATGTAATTTAACAATGCTAGAGGGCGCTACTGAGCCATTCCAGACAAAGGTATTCTGGCCAATCCAGTGCGCCGCTGCGCCCTGTACGTTTACGCCCAGTGACACCACCGGGTATTCAAATACGCCATTTACACCAGAGAATATCCAGTTCATGCGGGCAAATTCCGGGTCATCCTGTGACAGCGGCATTTGCATATCCGGGCCTGGGTCTTTACCGGCATCGTCGGTACCAATGTGGACAATAAAGTTACCGCAGGCACCTTCTGTCCCGGCATAACCGGGTTTTAAGTTTAAAATCCAGTAAGCGCCATAGTTAGGGTCAACACCGTTATGCACCAGACCATTATCCCAGGACGGCGCAATAGAGGAAGGCTGATAGGCATCACAGGTTTCGTTATTCCAGGTGTGCAGACGGTAACCGGCGTACGCGCCATCCTGTGGCCGTTTGTAAAACAATACCGCCTGATTGGCGCCAGCAAACACCACCGGATCCGGCGCATTAGGGTCTTTACCAATCACACAGCTTTCGTTCTTAGCATCTGGCACGGTTGGCGCCGGGCAGTAAATGGGCGGCGGGTCGATACAGCTGGTACCGCTGGCATCAGGTATTTGCGGCACATTACAGGTCAGTAACACCTCGCCGGGTTCGGTCGAGTCAGTACCGCCACAGGCAGCCAGCAGCTGTACTGCCAACGCCAGGGTACTGAGTTTTAATAAACTAAAGCTATTCATTATGCTTGCTCCAAAATCCGCTTAAAAGGTGTACACCGCGCCAAAGTAGAACTGGCGACCAAAGAACTGGATGGTGCCGGTTTGCGCTTTGTCACCGAAATAACTTTTGGTTGGCTCGTCGGTCAGGTTGTTTACCTGGAACAACAGCTTAAAGTTGTCGTTAATGTCGTACGAGGTTTGCATATCAATCACGGTTTCGCTGTCAAAGTTGGTGATTTGCTCATCTATACCGACCTGAGACGACACAAAAGGCGAGCGGTAACGGGCACTGACGCGGGCATCAAAACCCTGATAGTTCCAGAATACCGTGCCGGTAAACACATCTTGCGACAAACCTTCAAAAGTAGTTTCGATTGGCTCACCGCCTAAGCTGTTAATCAGGCTGACTTCACTTTCGGTGTAGGAGTAGCTGCCTGACACACCCAGGCCAGACCAAATTTCCGGCAGGAAATCAAACACCCGGGTAAAGGCCAGCTCAGCCCCGCGGATATAGCCGCCCTCGCCGTTATTCACTGCGGTAGAGAAAGCGCCATTAAAGGTGGTGCGCGGTATACCGTCTTCGTCAACAATCACCTCTGGCACATCAAAACCGGCGCCGGCGAAGTCAAATTCCTGAATGGTAAAATCGTTTACAAAAGACTTAATGTCTTTGTAAAACAGTGCAAAGGCTACAGCACCGGCCGGTACATAGTACTCGTATGACAAGTCGAACTGGTTAGCTTCAAACGGCCGCAGGAACGGGCTGTTGGCACTGGAGCCGCTGATTTCACCGTCGTCACTGATGGTAATAGAGGTATTAGACGCCAAACGGTTAATCGGCGGGCGCGAAATCACCTTGGCTGCCGCAAAGCGGATTTGCGAGTTGTCGGTAATACCAAAGTTCAGGTTTAACTGCGGCAGCACGTCGGTGTATTTTTCACCCAACACACCGGGCGCATAGCGGGTATTTACCAGGCCGGCCTCATCGGTGATGTTTTGCGCGCCGCGCAGCGGATCACCGTTTACATCGGCTAAGTCGGTCGCGCTCTGGTCAGTTTGCACCACCCGTACGCCAACGTTACCAGTCAGGGGTATGCCAAACACTTCGCTGTTCAGGTTCGCCATCACATAGCCGGCCAGTACATCCTCGTAGACTTCGCCGCTTTGTAATACTGACCAGTTGGTATTAGGGCCAGTGGGGTTAAACTGCGACGGCAGAATGTCCGGGTTACCCGTGCCCCAGGTTTGCACTGGCTGCGGAATCCCCTCGGGGAACCAGGCGTTTAGTGCTGCGTCCAGATCAATCGCCAGGTAGCTGGGGTAAGTGGCAAAATCGCCACTGAAATTGACCACCTCAACCATATCGGCGGTTAAGCGCAGCGGTGGCTGTGAATTTAAAAAGGCGCCGTCACTGCCGTACTCAAACACTGAACGATCATTTTTATAAGTACGCTCAGAGTAACGCACACCGGCTTCTAACGAGGCCAACACCGGCATATCCAGTAACCAGGTGGCATCCAGCCGATAGGCATTCACTTCATCCTCGTTAACAAAAGGATAGATGCCGTATTTGCTCACCATGACCTTATCAATGTCTGAGAAGGCCTCTGCCTGGTTAAAGCCCACGCTAGGCAGGTTTAAACCGTTTAACAGATAGGAGATAGACACATTGGTATCCAGCACCGGTGTGGCGGCGTTGGCATCTTCTGCCACTAAGGCCCACAGCAAACCGTTACGGAAATCGCTCTTGGCGCTGGAATGCGACACATCAAAGCTCAGGTTTACCGTGTCGGTCACATCCCAGTCGGCATTAATGCCAAAACTGCGCACTTCGTCGTAGTCGCGGTTATCGTCGTTAACAATTTCAACCCGGGTAAAACTGCTGCTGGTGCGGTTAAAGGTACCGCCAATCACCGAGCGGCCGTTCAGCGTTGGGTTACCCAGCGCTGCCGTAGGGCCGCCAAATTTCACCCGAAAACCACGGGCAAAGGCTTCTTTGTCAAACTTAGATAAAAACGCATCGGCTTTTAGCGTAAAGGCATCATGCGGTGTCCACTCCAATGCAGCCATATAGCCATCACGGGTTTCTTCGCCACCTTTGTGCTGAATTTCAAAGCCTTCGCTGATAAATTCGTTTACACCATCATCATTGGTGTCTTTCTGGCCGTTATAAGCCAAACCAACAAACTGTGTCGCCACGCTGGGCTGATACAGCCGGGCGTAGCCGGCAGCTAAGCCAAGAGTATCGTTTAAAAACTTGCCCTGATACGACAGGCTAAAACGGTGGCCAAAGTCGACACCGTCCGGCACTTCATCAGCACGGTCGTTGTACATGCCACGGGCATTAACAGTGAAGGTATGCTGCTTTTCGTTACGCAGCGGGCTGGCGGTTTGTAGCTCGACGGTACCGGCGACACCGCCTTCAATCAGCGACGCTTTCGGCGACTTATACACCGCAGCGGAATTAATCAGCTCTGACGGGTACTGGTCAAATTCAATATTACGCTTGCCACTGGTCGATACCTGCTCGCGGCCATTGAGGGTAGAAAACACAAAGCCACCGGACATACCGCGAATATTAATTTCGGCCGCCTGGCCGCCGGTGCGTACCGCTGAGATACCCGGTAAGCGGGTCAGCGCATCGGCCATTGACACATCAGGCAGTGCGCCCAAATCATCGGCCGAGATGGTTTCCGATACCGTATCGCCAAAGCGTTTATCGTCTAACGAGCGAAACAGGCTGCTGGCAAAGCCGCGTACCTGTATTACTTCAACACTGTCCAGCGCCTGCTCGGTGGCGGCACTGTCGTTGCTACTTTGTTGCGTTGCTGATTGCGGCGTCTGCTCTGTTGTTTGTGCAACAGCAGAACACGCCAGACTACCCCCCCCTGCCATAGCAAGCGTGAGCAGACTAAGCCTGAACTTATTCATGCCCTGTTTCCCCGTGTGTTTTTATTATCGGTGCTGCCTTCCATGCCACCAGCATGAACTGCTGCCCGCTGCTTGTACTGTGTACAGTTATTAACCGTAATGGGGCAGGCCGCAATATGAATACGTATTCAGCCGCGCCAGTTTGGCGCATTTCGCCATCCGCGTGTCACAAAAGGGTGCAACCGGAGGTGATGGGAGTTTGGCTCTTTTCTCGCCAGACGCTTTACGGTAAGGTGAAGCCAGCCATTTTGACAAGGACAGCGATTGCGTAGCCCAGCCCCAAAACTTGCTGCCGACAGCAGCTTTGTGCGTGAACTCAAGCGATTACTCTCGCGGTTAAGCGCCGTATCTGCTGCCGACAGCCTGGTGAGTTTGTTTAGTGACAACCTGCGCTACAGCAGCTTTGCCTGCGGTACTGCCGGCGAAAAGCTGCCCGACGGCCAGACGATAAAGCCTGAGCTGACGGCACAACTCTGGTTTTTAGCCGAGCAGATGCTGGGCCTGATTGAAGGCAGCAGCCCGGCGGATACGCTTGTCCGCTCGGCCAGGCTGCTGGGCTGCCTGCAACTGACTGCGCCGGTGTCACCCCGGCGCTGGCGTGAGCGGCAATTTGGCTACAAACTGCTGCACCGCGCCACGCTTAGCCTGCGCTTGCTGGATCATGCGCTGGCGCACCAGCTGATTACCGAACCCACCCTGCTGCTGCACTTTCGCCAGCGCCAGCCGCAAAACCCCGACTGCAGCTACCGGTTGCAGGTGCAAATGCCGCTGCTGGTAGCATTAATGCTGCTTGACGCCGGTCAGCTTGATGGTAAAGCCCAGCGCCTGCTTACCGGCTACAGCGGCGAGCTGGATAGCAGCCGCGCACTGTCCGCTGAAGAACGCGCGGAGTATTTACAGCTGATACAAGATGGCAGCCAGCGCTTAGCACAGCAGGCGCTTGTGGTGCTGCCGTACCGGGGCAATGACAAACAACAGCGGCAACAGCATCAGCACAGCGAACAGCAGAAACTGGCGCTGGTGCGTCTGTTGCTGCAGCAACAGCAACAGCCGCTAAGTCTGCTGGGTAACCTGCTGAAAATTCCGCAGGTATACAGCTCCATGGTGCTGCCCGGCCGGCAGCGCTATGTGTACGAAGCCCTACCCAAAGCCAGCTTACTGCTTAAAGACAGTGCCCGGCGCGGCCAGTTGCACAGCACCCTGGTAGAACACTTTTTGCAAATTACCGGCGTGTTTCCGCAGGGTTTTGGTATTGCCTTTACACCGCAGCAGCACGATGGCAGCCAGCAGGAAAAATACGAGCTGGCCATTGTAAACCAGCTGTATCCGCCGAATATCGCCGAGCCGCTGTGCCGGGTGGTAAGCCGCAACCTGCAATACCGCCGTGGTGGCCATAATATCCGCATCAGCATAGCGCATAATTTGTACTTTAAACCGGCACGCCAGCGTTTAGCCACCATCCCGAAACAACGCTTACAGGACATTCTGACCCAGCTCAGCGCCGACTGGCAGCCGGGCCAAATACGCAGTTTTATTCCGCGCTGCTGGCACCCGGAGCAGTTTTTTCAGCAAGCCGAGCACCAGAATTTGTGGAACAACGCCGTGCTAAAACACAATTAAGCACGGCGCTCTTGCCAAGCGCCTGTCAGGCAGCGCAGATACGGCGCAAAAACTCGTCGTGGCTGGGCAGTTTATCCAGCGGGTCGCGTTTTATCGCCAGCATGGTTTGCAGCATTTGTTTTAACTGGGCTTCAGAGTAGCTATTGGCCAGCGGATGATAATCTTTTGGCACTATGCCCTGCCCCAGCATTACCTGCAGCCAGGAGCTTTCAAGAAATAAGTCATTCTGCTCGCGGAACAGGCTGCCATTTTCAGCAAATAACTGAATTTTACGCTTCAGCGTGTCAGGCACCTGCATCTGACGCACATCGCGCCAAAACGGGCTGTCGGTGCGCTCGTTAACGTGATAATGCAGAATAATAAAATCGCGCACCTGCTCAAATTCAATCTGCGATTGGCGGTTATATTCATTCACCAGCGCCTCGGTTACGCCCTGATGCGGAAACAGCTGCAGCAAACGCACCACGCCCGACTGGATCAAATGAATACTGGTCGACTCCAACGGCTCTAAAAAGCCACTGGACAGGCCCACCGACACCACATTGCGGTGCCACTGTTTGCGGCGCCGGCCGGTTTTAAACTGAATAAACTTTGGCTCGGCCAATGCCTTGCTATCGAGGTTAGACAGCAGTAACTCCGCCGCCTGCTGCTCGGTATAATGTGAACTGCTGTACACCAGGCCATTGCCGTTACGATGCTGCAACGGAATACGCCACTGCCAGCCACTGCTATGTGCAATCGCGCGGGTGTAAGGTAGCGTGTGTTCAAACCGCTCAGACGGCACTGCCACGGCTCTGTCGCACGGCAGCCAATGGCTCCAGTCTTCGTAACCGGTATTCAGCTTTTGCTGGATCAGCAGGCCACGAAAACCCGAGCAGTCAATAAACAAATCACCGGCCAACACCCGGCCATCCTCCAGCACTAAATGCTGGATGTCGCCATTGCCATGCTGGGTAACACCGCTGACTTTGCCCTCGTGGCGCACTACGCCCATCTGCTCACTGAATTTACGTAAAAAGCGCGCATAAAGGCCGGCATCAAAGTGATAGGCGTAAGGGAGCTCCAGCACCGGATCTTTGCTGTTAATACTGGCAAACTTACCGGCCTCGGCGCACAGATAGTTTAAATCGTACTGCCATAGTGAGGTGGTATCACCCAGTTGCTGTGCCCGGCGCCACAAATGGTGAAAATGACAAAAAGCCAGACTTTTACCCGGTGCACCAAAAGTATGGTAATAGCCTTCGCCCGGCACACGCCAGTTTTCAAATTTTATTGCCAGCTTAATGGTGGCCTTGGTTTCACGTAAAAACTCGGCTTCGTTAACGCCCAGTACATTGTTTAACAGCCGTATTGGCGGGATGGTGGCCTCACCCACGCCAACAGTGCCTATATCGTCAGATTCAATCAGATCAATATCGACCACCGGCCCTAGTACTTTTTTTAGTAAGGCCGCCGCTATCCAGCCAGACGTGCCACCCCCTAAGACCACTACTTTGCGAACGCTTTGCATTGTTGCCCCTTGCATATAAAACAGCCCAACCAGGCTAAGCTTGGTCGGGCTGTTGTTAACGGTTAAGCAGCAACAGCTTGCCGCTTAATTGCCACTTGGGCGGCCAAACTTAGAACTTATAGTTTAAGCCTAACATATAGTTACGGCCGAAGCTTTGGTACGTTACCACCTGACGGGTATCATCGCCGTTGTAGCTTACGTCTTTCTCGTCAGTCAGGTTTTGTGCCTGCAACGTTACACGTAAACCTTTCAGCGCTTCTATGCCCGACTCGCTAAAGTCATAGCCAATTTGCGCATCCCACAGCTCAGAGCCCTGACGGTTTACCGGTACCAGGCTTAAGCTTAAACCACGCTCTTCTGTCTGGAACTCGTCACGCTTAGTGCCTGAAATACGGAATTCAAAGCCTTTGTACTCATAATACGCGGTCAGCGTAAAAATTTCTTCCGACAGACCCGGCACCCGGCCACCATCATCCAGTTTACCGTCCATAAAGGTGGCGCTGGCAACAATACCAAAACCATCTAAAGCTTCATGGAAAATATCAAACGGTACACTGGCCTGGAACTCGTAACCACGCACAAAGCCCTGTAAGCCATCCTGACGCACATCTAACCGACCCAGGAAGGTTGCTGGCGGTTGGTTACCTGTGCCATCAGAAGACTGATGGAAACCCGGGATATAGTTAGCTGTGAAGTCATTAATTAACGTGACATTACGGTGCCAGTTTTTCAGATCTTTAAAGAAGAAGCTGGCAGCAAAGAAGCCATTATCGTGGTAATAATTTTCGTATGACAAATCGAACTGATCAGCTTCCAGTGGTTTTAACTCGGTATTACCACCGTTGCCACCCCAGGCGCTGTTCAGCGGATCATCATCCAGAATATTATTGTCGTTAAAGGCAAAGGTGACCTGCGAGTTAGGACGCATATCATCCATCCGCGGCCGGCTCATCACTTTCGATAAACTGGTACGTACATACTGGCGATCGGCCACTTCAAAGCTCAGGTTCAGGCTGGGCAGCACATCAGTGTAGTCGGTACCTGCTGACACCGGTGTCGGTTCAGTAAAGCCCTGTGCATTGGTGGTAGTGCTAAAACCGTCACCGCTCTGATCAGCACGGACAATTTGTACACCGACATTACCAGTAACAGCGATATCACCAATTTCTGTGCTGATATCCAGCATACCGTACAGCGTGGTTAGCTTTTCATCAATTTTATAAGTATCACCAAAACGGCCATTTTCCAGCAGGGCGGCATTGGTTTCAGTGTAAAAACCGCTGCGGTATAAGCCTAAGCTGTCGTACGCCAGCACACCGTTAATGCCGATAAAGCTTAAATCAGCCACACCCAGCACATTAGGAATAGGGCTTGCATCCGGCCAGTCATTGGCAGTTAAGAAAGCACCGTTGTTAATCTTGGTTTTAGAGCGCTCTTTATAGACAACGCCCAGTTCCAGCTCGTTAAAAATACCCCACTCGACATAGCCATTGGCTTGTAAGCGCACACTGTCCAGTGTCTCTTCAAAATCCGGGTTATTCACAAAGCCATCTTGCGCAGTGTCCGGGCCAAAGCCAGGCACGCCTTGGAAATTTTGAATAGGTGCTAACGAGCCACCCCAGGCTTGCGGGCCGGCTAAACGGATTAAGCTTGGGTCGGTCAAATCAACCGGCGCAATAGTTGGGTGATCAGAGTAAAAGGCCCCATTGGGTGTCATCACCCAGGAGCGGGCGGTGATAGGGCGGTTTGGTGTATTGGCACGACCGACACCAGAGTAGCTCTCAATATCGGTAATCGACTTGGTCACTTTACCGCTGGAGATATCCAACTGACCCAGCCAGTTATCGCTGATTTGGTATTCCAGGTTTAAGCCAAAGGTTTTTAGCTCAGCATCCTGCTCGCGTACGTCGTTACGCACCACAGAATAGAAGCCGTCGTAAAAACCTGAGGTGACCAAACCATTTTCTACACCTGTGATGGTATAGGCACCAGTACCCCACTCAGCACCGCCTTCTTCTAAACCACGGCGGGCGTCTTGTTCATTAAAATCAATGTACAGCGCATCAAAGGTCGCCTTTAATTGATCATTAACCGCATATTCCAGCACCAGCGCTATAGAGTCACGCTCTAACATAGCAGAACGGGTAAAAGAGTCGTGGCCACCCAGAATTACAGTACCCTCAGGTACTGTTACGCCGTCAGCCGCGCGTGCAGCATTAGCACCGGCATAACCCCAACCGCGGAACTGCTGCTCCTGTCGCGGAGTTTCCATTGTCGCCACTACCAGCGCCACACCCAGCTTGTCATCGAGGAACTTATCTACGTAGTTAAACGATAAGCGATGCCCTTTGTTATCAAAGTCCGGGTTGCCCGAGTCCTGATCGTTTTTCTCGTAGCTGCCGTTAAAGGCAATAGTGCGTTCTGCTGACAGCGGTTTCACCGTTTGTAAATCAACGGTACCACCAATACCCTGCGCCATTAGGCTGGCGTCTGGTGTCTTATAAATCAGTGCGGTTGAGACAATTTCAGAGGGGTATAAATCGTACTCTACGCCACGGTTGTCACCCATGCCCAACAGCTCACGGCCGTTTAATGAGGTGCCAACGTAGTTTTCGTTAAAACCGCGCACCGACAAACCGCTGGTACGGCCGTTACGACGCTCACCGGCCAGGCCGGGCAGACGGGCTAACGACTCTGCCACACTGGTATCGGGCAACTTACCGATATCTTCAGCTGACAATACTTCAACAATAGAGTTTTCACTCATCTTAATCGCCTGCGCCCGTTGTAAGCTGCCGCGATAACCTGTTACTGAAATTACTTCGATTTGCTCATCAGCTTTGGCTTGCTCATCGGCCTGTGGCGCAGTTTGCGCGTAGGCCATAGTGCCAGAACCCGCTGCCGCTAACGCCAGTGTCAGCATACTGAGTTTAAATTTAGTCATGTCCTTCATCCCCGGTGTGTTGTGTGTGTCGCCCGCAGCTGTAAGCGCAGCCATGCAGTGCAACCAGACTTTTGTCTAAGGCTATTTATTAAACTTATTAGGTCAACAGCTCAATATGAATACGTATTCATAATTACTAATTTGCCCAAAACCAGAGCAACCAAAGCCCTGCCTGCACCAGCGCAGTGCGCCGCGCCGTATCAGGGCCAGACGGCTGTTAGCTGCATGCCATTGGCTTAACTTATAGCAGATTTACGCCGTTTTACCGCCGCCAGCACAGTTGAAATTTTTATTGCATACGTATGCAGCAGGTTTAATAAATTGAGCAGGCTGATTTATGCTTGCACCGTTAAATGGCAGAACAAAGCAAACCTGTGGACTTGCTGTGCTGCCAGGTGGGAGCACTCTATGACACGTTTTAGCCATCAGCCCGAAGCGGTCGCCGCGTTAAGCCGCGCCCAGGTAAA
>NZ_BAFK01000037.1 GCF_000296695.1 Rheinheimera nanhaiensis E407-8 | reverse complement strand
CAGTTAGCCCAGGCACTGATTAACGGTGAGCAATACCACCCGGTGGTGTTTGTTGACGATGATACTACCTTGCATCGCTCTACCATTTTAGGTGTGCCGGTGGGGGCACCGGCACAGATCACCAGCCTGATAAAATCGCACAATATTAGCCGGATATTGCTGGCGTTGCCGTCTGTCAGTCGGGCCAGAAGGCGCGAGGTGCTTGACGCGTTGGAAGAGCTGCCTATTCCAGTGCAGTCTATACCCGGTATGAGCGATCTGGTTGATGGCTCTATGCGCATTGATGAGTTGCAGGATGTAAAGATTGAAGACTTGCTGGGGCGTGACCCGGTAACCCCTAAAGCCAAATTGATGCAGGCCAACATTAAAGGTAAAGTGGTGATGGTTACCGGCGCCGGCGGCTCTATTGGCTCTGAGTTGTGTCGCCAGATTGTTACCTGTGAGCCGTCTATGCTGGTGTTGTTTGAATTATCGGAATTTGGCCTTTATAGCATAGAGCAGGAATTAAGTAGCCTGATAAAACAGCAGGAACTGGATATTAAGCTTATTCCGGTAATGGGCACTGTGCAGCGCCGTAGCCGGCTGGAAACGGTAATGAAAGCCTTTAAGGTGCAGACGGTATATCACGCGGCAGCCTACAAACATGTGCCTTTAGTGGAATATAACGTAGTAGAAGGGGTGCGCAACAATGTGTTTGGCACCTGGTATGCCGCCGAAGCGGCTATTAGTGCTGGCGTTGAAACCTTTGTACTGATCTCAACCGACAAAGCGGTGCGGCCAACCAATGTGATGGGTGCATCTAAGCGTTTAGCCGAACTGGTATTGCAGGCACTGGCGCAGCGCCAAAGCGCTACCCGCTTTTGTATGGTACGTTTTGGTAATGTATTAGGCTCCAGTGGTTCGGTAGTACCGCTGTTTCGTGAGCAGATACGTAAAGGTGGCCCCATAACGGTAACCCATAAAGATATAATCCGTTATTTTATGACCATACCCGAGGCCGCCCAGTTAGTACTGCAGGCCGGTGCTATGGGTAAAGGCGGCGATGTATTTGTACTGGATATGGGTGAGCCGGTAAAAATTGCTGACTTGGCAAAACGCATGATCCACCTGATGGGGCTGGAAGTGAAAGATGATATTCACCCCAACGGTGATATTGAAATTAAGTTTACTGGCTTGCGGCCAGGCGAAAAACTGTATGAAGAACTGCTGATTGGCGAAAAAGTACGTGAAACGGCGCACCCGCGCATTATGGCGGCTGATGAAGTGTATTTAACCTGGCCAGAGATGGAAAGCCTGTTGTTGCAATTGGATGCCCTGTGTGACAGTTTTGCGGTGGAACATATTATAGAGCTGCTGCGCCGCGCGCCTACCGGTTTTAATTATAGCTGTGCCAGTAGCGACTTGGTGGTGAAGGCTGGCTGTGATGCTGAGCTAGGCTTACCGAGCGTGGTTAACCTGAATGTAGTGGCAGATAACGGCAAAGCTGTTACAAAAGTGCAACAAAAGTACTGTTAATACAGAGCAAGTAAGGTGATGGGGGAAAAAAGTACTATTTCTTCACATTTAAAGGTTGAGTCGCGCTTGGCTTTGGTTTAATCTTTGCGTATCTGGAAACTTAAGTTTTTAATTGAGGGATTTGATATGAGAAAATTAGTAATTGCTGCTGCCGTTCTGGCATTAAGCACTGGCGTTAATGCACAGGAAAAAGCTGGTGGTACAGGCACTGCTGGTATCGGTGGCTTATCGGTAGCTACGTTAACAGCTATGGGTATTGGTGCTGCAGTTGCAGCAGCTATTATCTCTAACAACCGTGGTACAACTATCAACCCCGGCCAAGAGTTTGAATTAGTATGTAACGGCGTTGATACGCTGTCTAATGGTGTTTGTACTAACACCACTAACACTGTAACTGTAACCGGTACTGGTACTAATACCAGCACAACTACAGTGCCGGTAATTACTACTTACCCAGCTATCGTACAGCCAGTAAACTAAGTTTTCTGAGTATAGAAGCCGCCTAACAAGGCGGCTTTTTTGTTTGTTTTACCTCGGGGTACAATAATGATGTTTTTGCGGCTGGGCTTTGGTGCGTTATGCCTGTGGTGGCTGTCGTCCTGCTCGGGCACTTATCATGCCTACGCTAGTATGTTTAAAGTGGCATTAAGCGCCGACAAGGATGTAGTACTGCCTTATGATTTTTTTGCACAGGCTAAGTACGATTATTTATATGTTAAACATGGTGATGAACCCCAGGTCGCATTGGCGCTGGCTTACATAGAGCAAGATCAACTTAAGTGGGTGTCGGCTGATAATAATATGCTGGTAACCCGCTATGGCCGCATTGTTCGAACGCTTGGGTTGGAAAATGATTTACTGCACCTGACCAATAAAGCCAGTGATCCTTTGCACCTGCCTTTGAGTATCTCGACGCAGAGCAGCTACTTACGTCTGGCAGACTGGCAGCAAGGTGAATATGGTTATCAGGTTCGCTCGACATTTAGTGTGCAGCAGGGCGAGAGCTTACAGCTTTTTGGTCAGACTTTGCCGGTAGTTAAAGTGATAGAGCAGATGCAGTATGAAAATACCAGTAACTTCGTTAGGTTTGACAACAGCTGGCAAAACGTATTTTGGTTGGAAGCAAAAAGCGGTCGGGTGGTTAAGGCCAGCCAGCAGTTACAGCCTGGAGCTAAGCCGTTTGAGCTGGTATTTGTGTCAGAAGTAGTGCGCCAATTCAAGGCGGCAGGCATTGCTGTGCCAGCGGAGGCATTATGATCCGGTCATTCTGTCTTATACTGTTCTGCTTTATCACAGTTTCGGCTTATGCTGCTGTGACGGTAGACATTAACGGTCAACGCTGGCATTACAAAGAGCCGCCAAGGCTGACTACAGTGCTGACACCGGTAGCGTTACAACAAGATTGGTACTGGCCTACTGCGTCACTATTTAGTTTGTCAGACGCCAGTGCAGAGGCAGAGCGCCAGGCACTGCTGCAACAAATTGAACAAGTTAAGGTACAGCAAGGCTCTGAGCTACAAGAAGCATTAACCCAATTAAGTTACCATATCGCTGGCTGGCAGCTGGCAACTCGCCGAGTATTGGCGATAGATTATGATTTAGCACGCTTAGACAACCGTTATAACCCGGCTTTTGATACTGGCGATTACCTACTACAGCTAACCACCAGACCGCAAACGGTGCGGTTTTGGGGCGCAGTAGACCAGGTATTAACCCTGCCGCATGCCGGTGTAACGCCAGTAACTGCTTATTTGCCTGCTATCGGCCGCAGCAGTGTTGCCGATTTAAGCTATGTGCTCATAATCACGCCGACAGGCGAGGTAAAGCAGGTCGGTGTGGCAAGCTGGAACCAGCAATATACTGAGTTAATGCCGGGTTCTTCGGTTTATATTCCTTTCGCGGGCGGTTTGCTGTCTGGCGACCTGATGCAATTAAATAAAGACATAGCCGGCCTGGCCCGGCACAGAGTGAAGTAATGAGCGGTAACACGATAACGATAATCTCCCTGACTTTAATTGCCTCAGTAGTAAGCTTGCCCGCGTCTGCTGACGTAGCAGCCGGGGAAACCTGGCAGCAACCCGATAGCGGTTTGTCACAGATGGCCCATGGTGGCGTGGGGCTAATACAAACACCAACCGCCCGTATGGCCGAAGAGGGCAGTTTATTTGTTAACTACACCGATAACGAAGAGTATCGGTTTTGGTCGGTAAGTATTCAGTTGTATGACTGGTTAGAGTCTACCGTGCGTTACACTGACGTGCGTACCCGTTTATACAGTGCTGATCCTGGTTTTAGCGGTGATCAGACCCTCAAAGATAAAGGTATAGATGTTAAGTTCAGGTTGCTGAAAGAGAGCACCTATTTGCCCCAGGTTGCGCTAGGTTTTCGCGATTTTGGTGGCACCGGTTTTTTTGAGAGCGAGTTTATTAGCTTAAGTAAAAAATGGCATAAGCTGGATTTTCACTTGGGTATCGGTTGGGGCTACCTGGGCAATGCCGGTAACACAGATAACCCTTTTTGCCAGTTAAAAGACAGTTTTTGTTCTCGTCCTATTGGTTTCAGTGGGCGCGGCGGCAGTATTGATTATGACCAGTTTTTTAAAGGGCCGGCCTCACTATTTGGTGGTGTTGAATACCAAACGCCCTGGCAGCCGCTTAAGCTGAAGCTGGAGTATGAAGGTAATAATTATCAGAATGACCGTGCTGGTGAGATCACACAAGACAGCCGCTGGAATATCGGTGCGGTATATCAGTGGGGTGATGCCCGTTTTGACCTGAATTATCAGCGCGGTAACACGCTGGGGTTTGGGGTACATTATCAGTTTAATTTAAACGAAGATAACCAATATAAAATTAAACCAGCAAAAACGCCGATAGTGACACCACGAGTGGTAAAGCCGCTTAGCGCAGAAGAAAAGGCCTTTCCATCGCAGCTGTTTAAAGATGCGGGTTTTGTGTTAAAAGCCTATAAAACCGAAGGTGATGAATTTATTCTTTATGGCCATTCGATTTACTACCGCGACGACACGGAGGCCACTGAACGTATTGCCCGGGCCGCGCTGCCTTATACGCCGGTGGGTATTAAAACCCTACGTATTGTTGAGTTAAGCGGTAACCTGGCGTTGGTAGAAAAAGTAGTCGATGTTGCGCGTTTTGAGCAGCATGCCAGCTATGCCACCTTAACACCGGATGTGCGCTCTACCTATGTGCGCCAGTCGCCACAACAGAGCACGTTGGCAGCTGTTAATCTACCCGAAATGGGCGGCTTTTACAGTGGTATTGAAACCTTCTGGGTGCAATCTTTTGGTAACCCTGAAAGCTTTTACATGTATCAGGGCGGCGTCTATCTGGGGCTGGGGTATCAGGCCAATGACGAGCTAAGCCTGCGTACCACCACCAAAATTACGCTGCTGGAAAACTTCGATAAGTTTAACTTTGGTGTCGATGGACAGAACACACCGCTGCCACGGGTAAGAACTTTTGTACGTGAATATGTTACCCGCAGCAAGATAACACTGGATAACGCCTATTTGCACTGGCAGCAGCAGCCGGCTACCGACTGGTTTGTACAAGCCTATGGCGGTTATTTAGAGACTATGTTTGGCGGCGTGGGTGCTGAGGTGTTGTACCGGCCAGTAGACAGTGAGTGGGCGCTGGGTGTAGATGTTAACTATGTGAAGCAGCGCTCTTACGAGAACGATTTTGATTTCTTTGATTATACTGCCGTGACAGGGCATGTGAATTTGTATTGGCACCCCGAGTTTTTGCCAAATACCCGCTTAACGGTAAACCTGGGCCAATTTTTGGCAAAGGATAAAGGCGCTAATATCGGGTTCGCTAAACGCTTTGACAGCGGCATAGTGATTGGCGCTTACGCAGCTATTACCAATGTGTCGTCGGAGGAATATGGTGAAGGTAGCTTTAGTAAGGGTTTTTACCTGTCTATTCCGTTTGACCTGTTCTCGACGTATCCGTCGAAAGGTCGCGGTATGATCCCTTGGGTGCCTATTGGTCGGGATGGTGGCCAGCCGCTGAACCGGCCGGTAAAACTGGTTGACAGCACAGAGCCACGCTCGGGGTTCTTTGACTAAATAGCTACGCTAACCAACGCAACCTTTTTAAGTTGTCAAGTTACAGTTTAGCCGGGCACTATGCCAAAGTCTGTGGCATAGTGCACCCAGCTCCCCTTCAATGATTGATGAGTAAGGCAGCTTTGGCTGCCTTTTTTATCGCAGTACTGGTTACTGTGCCGGGCAGGCTTGATCGCGGCCGGATTTTTTCGCCTGATATAAGGCAGCGTCGACCCGTTTTAGCAGCTGCAGGCCGTCATCTTGTATGCTGGGGATACTGCTGCAATAGCCCAGGCTAACTGTCAGGTAAGATTTGATGTCGCTGTGTTGGTGGCTGATGTTAAGTTGGGCCAGTTGCTGACGGATATTGTTTGCCACCTGCTGGCAGGCAGAGAGGTTGCTACCCGGCAAAATAATGGCAAACTCTTCGCCACCGTAGCGGGCTGCTAACTCGCCCTGGCGTTTTACCTGTTGTTGTAATACCGTCGCCAGTTGTTTAAGGGCCGCGTCGCCGGCCTGATGACCATAATGGTCGTTATAGCTTTTAAAACGGTCTATATCTAACAGAATAAGCCCCAGCGGCAGCCCGTTGCGGCTACAACGCTTCAGTTCGTTGTTAAGGCAATGGTCGAACTGACGGCGGTTGGCGATACCGGTCAGGCCATCCTGATTCGCCAGCTGGGTTAGCTCATTGTTGGCGGCCAGCAATTGTTGTTGCATCTGTTGCAGCGATTGACGATAACGCACATTTTGCAGCGTTTTGGCCAGCATATCGCCAACCAGTTTCATCCGGCGCAGATCGGTGCTGGTCCAGTCGCGGCGGCGCGATACCATATCGCAGCCGACAAAACCCAGCAATTCTTCATCAGAGCGCATGGCGCAGCACAGAACCGATTGTATATCTTCGGCGACAAATTCCTGCTGCTCTGCAGCGGCTTCTGCAGGCAATTTACTGACATCACTGACCGCAAACACATAATCCTGTGCCATTTTGCTGAAAAAATAGGGTAAAGCGGCTTTTGGTATGTGCTGCAACTGTGCCTGATGGCTGCTAATGCCCTGGCGCACCCATTCATGGGTGTTGCTCATTTCAGTGTAATCGGGCGTAAACTGAAACACATAGCTGCGGTCACTATGGCAAAACTCACCAACGGCGGCCAGTGCATCGTGAATATGCTGGTCCAGCTGTTGGTCCTGCACATTAATCAGTTCAGTGGAAATAAGCGAGATCAGCTTGTCAAACGCCAGGGCCTCTTCCAGTTCGGCGATATCAGTGGCGGGTAGCTGACCGCTTATCACTTGTGCATGGCCCGCCGCAGGCAGCAGGCTGATTAACACGCTGCTGTGCAGGGTAAAAGACAGGGCAACCAGTTTACTGTGTAGCTGATAGCAACGGCGGCTGTCGGGGGCGGCACTGTCACCGACTAACAGGCTCAGTTGCATTTCACTGCCGCTAAGTGCCATTAACAGCGGATTGTGTAGCAAATCATAGCGTTTGGCGTTGTCGGCGTTATACAGCGGTAGCTGCTGAATGTCCGCCAGTGACAGGCTGCTATCGCCGGGGCTGCTGTTACTTTCGCTGTTAAATAAAGCCAGGGCAGCGGCATTGGCCAAAATGCGGCTACGGCTGTGTTCTTTATACAGCACAGGAGTGGGTAAGGCCTGCAACACCGGCCAGAAATGTGGTAGCGCGTTAACAGTGTCAGCCATAGTCAGCCCAGATTAGTGATCTGCTGTTACTATAACGGAATTGTCGCTTTTGGCCAAAATCGCTACAGCAGATCTGCGCAGTGTGGCCAGTGCGCGGCAGCGGCTTTATGTGAAGCGCTTAGCGCCATAACTGGCGGCACAGCGCTGCCACCTCACCCTCTGCCCCCTGCAATAGCCACTGGCTGATCGCTTTGGCGACATTGGGGTAGTGCACCTGGTGGTAGGCCTGGGTGGCGCTTAACCAGCTGGCTATTGTCTGGCTGTTAAGGCTGTCGGTGGTGCTGGCTAAATTAAGCTGCTGCAGTGCCAAAGCATTAGAATGTTGCTCCATCTGGCCGTTAAGCGGTTTTACCATGATGCGTTTACTCAGCTGCAGTGCTTCACTTATCAGCTCAAAGCCGGCGTTACTAAGCACAAAGCGGCAGCTGGCCAAGTCGTTTTTAAACGGCTGCAGCGCCGGCGGGTGAGTGTGAATATGGCCGAGACTGGCTGCCGTCAACCCCGGGCCGTACAGGTAAAACTGATAGTCTGTCAGCGGTGTTAGCATGCTAATCACCTGCTGTTGCTGCTCAAACGGCAGATACACCAGCACTTTATGGTCCTTCACCTCAGCGCTATCTAGTGCGCCGTCAATAATGGGTGGCAATATTGGCTGGTTAAAATGATGCCAGTGCAGCCCCAGCTGTGTCTGTGCCGGAGCAAAGTGTTTAAACACCAGCTGTGTCATCAGGTTGGCATGCTGCATGGGAATTTGGTGTAAAAACGCATACTGATGGCCCAGTGCAACACTGCGTTTACCGGCGCGGCGCGCAGCATGGGCGCTTATTGGCTCAAAGTCGGTAATCACCAGGTCATAGCCGCTGACATCCAACTGGGTAATGTCTT
Organism: Rheinheimera nanhaiensis E407-8; assembly: GCF_000296695.1. GTDB lineage: Bacteria > Pseudomonadota > Gammaproteobacteria > Enterobacterales > Alteromonadaceae > Alishewanella > Alishewanella nanhaiensis. The sequence goes on along the minus strand of NZ_BAFK01000037.1, from coordinate 13,506 downwards.
GCCAGAGCTGGCGCAGCGAGGCCTGCTTAATACTTTGCCAGTAGTTAACCCGCCCGGCTTCGGTAATGAAGGTGAGGCCGCGCTTGACGCTATAGTTGCCAAACTGCTGCATATCGAAAAATTGCGACGGCTCGCGGCCCGAGAACAGGTAGTCTACCTGAGCGCCGGCCTGTGTCAGATAAGGCTCCATAGCGCGGGCTCTGCTGATATGACCATTACCGGTTGCCTGCACGCCATAGAGAATTTTCATTTGTTACTCCGTTTGTTTATCCGCTGCGGTTTTGTCCTGCCACACCAGGGCTTTAAAGTGGGCCCGGCACATTGACACATAGCTTTCGTTACCGCCAATTTGCACCTGCGAGCCGGCCGTGGCAGCCTTGCCATGTTCATCAAGGCGCACCACAAAGTTAGCTTTACGGCCGCAGTGGCAAATGGTTTTAAGCTCAATAAGTTTATCGGCCCAGGCCAGCAGCGCCTGGCTGCCGGCAAAGGTTTCGCCTAAAAAGTCGGTGCGCAGGCCAAAGGCCAGCACCGGTATATTCAGTGTATCTACTACCTCGGTCAGCTGGCGTACCTGGGCTTTAGATAAAAACTGTGCTTCATCTATCAGCACACAATCTAACCGGCCTTGCTGCTTTAACTGCTGTACATGCGCGACAAAATCAAACTCGCCGTCAAAAATATGCGCGTCCATCGCCAGGCCAATACGTGAGCTGACCTTGCCCAGACCGAAGCGGTTATCCAGCGCCGCAGTGTAAATAGCCACCGTCATGCCTCTTTCCTGATAGTTATAAGCACTTTGCAGTAAAGAGGTCGATTTACCGGCGTTCATTGCCGAGTAGTAAAAATATAATTGCGCCATAGCGTCACCTAACCAAAAAGACGACGCAGTATAACCCTATCTTTGGCCAAAATATAAAGGCTGAAGATGACAGTTTTAAGGCGCTGGCTTCTTTTTGCCTGCTGCATTAAGCTCTGCACAACTTTCTAAGGAGAAAAACATGGAAAAATTAGTGTTACTGCCGGTATTTGTGCAGGTATTGCTGACCAGCATAGTGATGGTGTTAATGGGGCGGCGGCGCATTAGGGCGGCAAAAAACAAAGAAATCAGCGTAGCGGCGTTTAAAACCATGAACCTGACCGGCGCTAACGAGCAGGTGATTGCCACCAGCCGTAACTTTGATAACCAGTTTCAAATGCCGATGCTGTATTTATTCAGCGTGCTGTTTGTGCTGCAACTGGGCCTGGCCGATATAGCCTATGCCGCACTGGGCGCCACTTTTGTGTTACTGCGTATCGTGCATACCATTATTCATATTGGTACCAACCATGTGCGTAGCCGCTTTAATGTATTTCTGCTTGGCTGCGCGGTGCTGTGGGCGATCTGGCTACGCCTGGCCTGGCAAGTATTGTTTAGCTAACCACCCCAAAATGGGGGCGAAAATGGGGTCAGAGAGCTCTGACCCCATTATTTGGACCCATTATTTGCAGTTGATGGCTTACCTCAGTTTGTTTTTTAGCGGCTTTATTGCCGCTACCTTATTCCCGGCGTCCAGTGAAGTGCTGCTGCTGGTGTTGCAAGCGCAGGGTTACAGCGTACTGTGGCTGCTGGTTGCCGCCACCGCCGGCAATACGTTGGGCTCTTGTGTTAACTGGTATCTGGGTACTTGCTTGCTGGATTTTCAGCACAAGCGCTGGTTTCCGGTATCGGCAACGGCACTTAGCCGGGCACAGCTGCAATTTCAGCGCTACGGCAGTTGGTGCCTGTTACTGGCCTGGCTGCCGGTAGTCGGTGATCCGCTTACGCTGGTCGCCGGAGTATTAAAAATGCGTTTTCGCCTGTTTCTGCCGTTGGTACTGTTGGGCAAGGCAGCGCGTTATGCCTTGCTGCTGGCAGCGGGCAGTGCCTGGTTTGCTTAATTTTATTGGTAAAACAGCCGCAGATCCGTCATCATTAGCGCCATTCTTGCTGCCACTTTAGGAACCTGATTATGGAATACCAATTAACCGCCGACGAACTCAACCGCATTACCGCGCTGGATGCTGAGCAGCGCTATGCCTACTTTATTCAGGCGGTCGCGGATCTGGAAAAGATCTGGATTTTAGTCGATGACGATGGTTTTGTGCTGGTAAGCGCCGAAGATGAGCGCTGTATTCCGGTATGGCCGCATGCCGAGCTGGCCGAGCAGTGGATTGAAGGTGAATGGTCACACTGTACTGCGCAGGCGGTAGATGTAGACACCTGGCTGGATAAGTGGACATCTGGCTTAAATGGTGATGAGCTGGCCATTGCTGTGCTGCCGGACACTGACGGCCCGGGCGTAGTGGTGCTGCCGGATGAGCTGGCCGAGACGCTGCTAAACGAAATGCAGGATGATGAGTAATCGATGTTACAAATAATAAAGCCCGCTTTTGCGGGCTTTTGCTTTATTGGTAATAGCTTAGTGCAATACGCGGGCGCGCAACGTGCCTGGTATGGCTTTTAGCTCGTTAAGTGCCTGCTCAACATCGTCTGAGTCGATATCAATAACCACATAACCAATTTCGGCGTTGGTTTGCAGGTACTGGCCAGCGATATTGATATTGTGCTTGGCAAAGGCTTCGTTAATCTTGGTTAGCACACCCGGCTGGTTTTTATGAATATGCAGCAAGCGTGAGCGGCCTTTATGCTCTGGCAAGGACACTTCCGGGAAGTTAACTGCAGATAGGGTAGAGCCATTGTCGCTGTATTTCACCAGCTTGCCGGCCACTTCAAAGCCGATATTTTCCTGCGCTTCCTGGGTAGAGCCGCCAATGTGTGGCGTTAAAATGACATTGTCAAACTCGCGCAGTGGCGAGATAAACTCTTCATCGTTACCTTTAGGCTCAACCGGAAACACGTCTATCGCTGCGCCGGAGAGCTTTTTGCTGCGTAGTGCTTCGGTTAATGCATCAATATCGACCACGGTACCGCGCGAGGCATTAATTAAGATGCTGCCGGGTTTCATCAGCTCAAGCTCGGCTTCACCAATCATATTTTTGGTTTGCGGCGTCTCCGGCACGTGCAAGGTAATCACATCAGAGGTTTTTAGCAGGGTGCCAAAGTCGACCTGGGTGGCATTACCCAGTACCAGCTTGTCTTCAATATCGTAAAACTGCACGCGCATGCCGATGTTTTCGGCCATGATGCTAAGCTGGGTGCCGATATGGCCATAACCGATAATGCCGAGGGTTTTGCCACGGGCTTCAAACGAGTTATTGGCGGTTTTTTGCCACTCGCCCCGATGCGCGGCAGCAGAGCGCTGCGGAATACCGCGCAGCAACATAATAATTTCGCCCAGCACCAACTCGGCTACCGAGCGGGTATTAGAAAAGGGCGCATTAAATACCGGAATAGCGCGTTTTAATGCGGCCGTTAAATCAACCTGGTTAGTACCGATACAAAAGCAGCCAATGGCGACTAATTTGCCGGCGGCATCCAGCACTTTTTCGGTTAACTGGGTACGAGAGCGGATACCGATAAAGTGCACATCTTTAATACGCTCAATCAGCTCGTCTTCCGGCAGTGAGGTTTTAAGATACTCGATATTGCTGTAGCCCTGGTTTTTGAAGCTTTGTACTGCACTTTGATGCAGGCCTTCCAGCAGCAATATTTTTATTTTGTCTTTGGCCAGCGAAAATTTTTCCATGTCACTCTCTTCATTAAATTAAAAAATAAATTCAGCTAAGTTTTATTATTCTTGTTGTATTTTCGTGGGCCCTGCTGTTATTGCTTCACGTTTTAACGTGGTAAAAAGTTATTTAATCACCTGGGTACCGTCAGCACTGCCTACCAGCACCATATCTGCAGCGCGGTTAGCAAAAATGCCGTTACACACCACACCAACAATATTGTTAATCTGCTGCTCCAGCTTTACCGGCGCGGTAATGGCTAAATCGTGCACATCTATAATCACATTGCCGTTATCGGTAATAACACCCTGGCGCAATACTGGCCGGCCACCTAACTTTGTCAGCTGGCGCGCCACATAGGCCGACGCCATCGGAATAACTTCTACCGGCAGTGGAAACTTACCCAGCACGTCAACCTGCTTGCTCTGGTCAACGATACAAATAAACTGCTCTGCCACAGCAGCAACAATTTTTTCCCGGGTAAGGGCAGCGCCACCGCCTTTGATCATGTGCTTGTGCTGGTTTATCTCATCGGCACCGTCTACGTAAACGCTAAAACTGTCAATGCTGTTTAAATCCAGCACGGCTATGCCAAGCGCCTGCAGCTTCTCGGTTGATTGCACTGAGCTGGATACTGCGCCTTTTATCTCGTGCTTAATGCTGGCCAGGGCATCGATAAAATGATTGACCGTTGAGCCGGTACCGACACCTACCACAGTGTTACGCGGTACATACTGCAAAGCTGCCCAGGCGGCATTTTTTTTCATTTCATCTTGTGTCATTACTGATCCAAATCGGTTTAGCCATACAGATGGATATTATATCGAAAGGGGTTGCCGACAAAAGGGCAAAAACAGAAAAAGGCGAAAACAGTTGAACGTTATAACGAGTGTGGTATGAGGAGGCCAGAAACCCGATCTGGTCGGCACAGAGTGTCTGAGCCCTGCCGTAGGCATTAGGGCGAGTTGCTGTGCCGAGCCGGGGCGGGTATTGTGGCCGGATCTTATACTACAGGCTTTGAGATACTTAAAACTCAAACATGTGTTCTGGCGTAATAATCTGCTTTAGCGGTATATCCCAGGCTTCGGTAGGTACAGCCTCTACCTGCTGACAGCTGTGTGCCAGGCCGATAACCTCACAAGTACTGTCTTTAGGCAGCTGCGCCAGGGTTCTGTCATAAAAGCCACCACCCATGCCCAGGCGGTTTCCTGCCTGATCAAAGGCCACCAGCGGGGTAAAAATAAGCTCAAGTTGCCTAAGCGGTAGTACGCGGTGACATTCGGGCAACGGCTCAGGTATGCCAAAGCGGTTGGGGTAAAGCAGGGTGTCTGGGGTGTAGTGTACAAACAGCAGATAACCGGCGTTAAAGGGGTGCAATACCGGCAGATACAGCTGTTTACCCTGTTGCCACAGTGCTTGCATCAGCGGGTAGGGGTCTAATTCACCGTCGTTGGCTAAATACAGCGCGATATGCTGTTTCTGTTGTATTAGCGGCAAAGCCAATACCTGCTGCACTAATTGTGTTGCTGCGAGCTGCTGCTGGTTTGGAGTTAATTGTTTGCGCCGCTGGCGTATTAGCGCCCGTAGTTGCTGGCGTGGGTTAGGCGGTAAAGACATAAGATGGCGCTATTCACGGTTACACTGGCCACAGTATGCCGCATTGGCGGGTAAAGAAAAGGGGTTCTCCAAATTGCCGTGTCTGGTGTTAGCCCTTGAACCATAGGTTCAAGGCGGGAGTCAGATGGCTGCCTCAGGCTTCCCGGTACGGGCCGGGCCTGCACACTGGCAGCGCAGAAGAATCCCTTTTTAAAAACAAGTATCGGCTCAGGGACATCCACCTGATCACCAACAACTCAGAGAACGGCCTTAAGTATAACACTGCATGCGGCACTGTATAGAGTTGGCGGCACTGCTTTTGCCGCAAGCTAAGCTAGTTGCATGGTTTTGCAGCAACTTTTGTTTACGCTTTGCGCTGGCACAGTTTTTCTGCGGCTAAAGTTGGCGCTTTTTCGCTGCGGTGGTAGCATAAAGCCAGTTAAGCACAGCACGAATGGTTATATGAGCAGCCCTTTTTTACTAAGCTACGATGAGTGGATGTACAAGCTGGACCAGGCCTATGTGATGGCCTCGGCTGCTGAGGTGCATGGCCTGATTGCCGGGCTGTTAAGTGCCGGCGTCGAGCCGGACGCGCAGCAGCTGCTGCCGGTGTTGCACGATTTTCTCAACGACGGCCAGGCGTTGCCCACCGAGTTAAAACAGCAGGTAACTAGCCTGATTGACAGTACAGCTGCCGCGCTGGCAAAAAATGATTTTAGCTTTGCACTATTACTGCCCAGTGATGATGACAGCCTGCCTGAACGTTTAGATGCGATGGTAGAGTGGACACAGGCATTTTTAGTGGGCTTTGCTGTGCAGCAGACCGATTTATCGCTGGTGTCGGCTGATGTGCGCGAAGCGCTTGATCAGCTGACCGAAGTCACCCGTATTGATATTCACACCACAGACGATGGCAGTGCGGAAGAAAATGACGAAGCCTATTTTTTGGTGCTGGAGCATATTCGTATTATGGTACTGGCCTGTTACACCGAGGTGGGGCAAAAATTCAGTGCCCGGCCGGTTAGCAATAAGACATTGCATTAATGACAGCAGCTGCAAGCCCTTTAACAGACTCTGAGCTAGTCGATCCAGAGCTGGTCGATATCGTTATCGCCGGTGGCGGTATGGCCGGCAGCACCCTGGCAGTGGCGTTAAGCCAGGCGCTGCCAGCGCTGAAGCTGGCCATTATAGAGCAGCAAGCCAACACTATCAGCCCGGTTAGCTTTGATAGCCGCAGCATAGCATTGGCTGCCGGCAGCGCTGAGTTGCTTGATAGTTGGGGGCTGTGGCGCGAGCTGTGCCCCAATACCTGCGCCATTGAGCAGATTAAGGTGTCGGATCGCGGCCACTTTGGCAAAACCTGTCTCAGTGCTGACGAGTACCAGCAACCGGCGCTTGGCTATGTGGTTGAGGTAGAGCACTTAGGTGCGCTACTGGCTAACAGGCTTAGCGCACTTAACAATGTGAGCTATATTGCACCGGCCACCATCAGCGCTATTACGCCGGGCTTGCAACATCAGCAATTGCAGCTAAGTAATGGCCGCACTTTGAATACCCGCCTGTTGGTGATTGCCGAGGGCGGCTTGTCACCCAGCCGGCAACTGGCAGGCTTTAGCGTAAAGCAGCAGCCCTATGGCCAGCATGCCATTATTGCCAACCTGGCGCTTGAAAGGGCACATAAGCAGACGGCTTTTGAGCGCTTTACCGAGCATGGCCCTATCGCATTGCTGCCACTGCCGAAACAACGTTATTCGCTGGTGTATACCGCTGATGATGCCGATGTTGCGTGCTTAATGCAGCTGGACGATGCTGCCTTTTTACAGCAGGTACAGCAAGCCTTTGGCTATCGCGCCGGCGTGTTCAGTGCGGTCGGTAAGCGTGCCTGTTACCCGTTGAGTTTACGCCTGACTGGCGATATCGTGCGTCACCGGGTGGCGCTTTTGGGTAACAGTTTACATAACCTGCATCCGATCGCCGGCCAGGGCTTTAACCTGGCGCTTAGAGATATTGCCCAGCTGCTACAGCAGCTTAGGCAGCATGCGGATGATATTGGCGGCTATGCCATGCTGCGCGGCTATCAACAAGCCAGGCAACAGGACATTAAGCGGGTAAGTACCGCCACTGATGCCTTAGTGCGGCTGTTTTCTAACCGCTCGCGCGCTGTTGCGCTGGGGCGTAACCTGGGCCTTCTGGCCATGACATTATGTGATGAATTAAAGCGGCCGCTGGCCGAGCAGGCTATGGGGTTTCGCAGCTAAATGCAAAATGTGGACATAACTATTGTCGGCGCCGGCAGCGCCGGTTTAACCCTGGCGCTGCTGCTGGCGCCCAGCGGGCTGAATATTATGCTGCTGGAGCAGGGCGCGGCTCCGGTTCAGGGCAGTGCAGACTACCAGCGTGTCAGTGCGCTTAATTTAGCCTCAGTGCGGCTATTGTCGGCGCTGGGCGCCTGGCCGGCGCTTGCGCAAAGTGCCCAGCCCTATCATGCCATGCAGGTATGGGACGCCGACAGCTTTGCCCGCATTGAATTTGATGCCGCCACTGAGCGCCAGGCGCAGCTGGGCTTTATTTGCGATAATGAGCAAATTCGCCGCGCGCTGTATCAGCAGCTTACGCAGCACAACAATGTGCAGTTTGTGTTTAATTGCACCATTAACAGCCTGGTACAAAGCGAGCGCGAAGTGCTGGTGAATATTAACCAGCAGCAACTGATTTTAAGCCGCTTGCTGGTAGGTGCTGATGGCGTAAACTCGCGGGTACGCCGTGACGCTCAATTGCCACTGACGCACTGGGATTACGAGCAGCAAGCCATAGTGGCCACGATTTCTACCGAAGTTGCCCATCACGACTGTGCCCGCCAGGTATTTTTACCTACAGGCCCGCTGGCGCTGTTACCACTGCCGGGGCAGCATAAATGCTCTATTGTCTGGAGCTGCACACCAGCGCGCGCCAATGAGCTGTTAGCACTGGACGCTGGCGCCTTTAGCCAGGCGCTTACGGCGGCCAGCAACAGTGTGCTGGGGGTGCTTAAACTTGATAACACGCCCAACGCCTTTGCGCTGCGCATGCGTTATGCCAATAGCTGGCTGCGTGGCCGTATTGTGCTGGTGGCGGATGCCGCACACAGCATACATCCGCTGGCCGGCCAGGGGATGAACTTAGGCCTGATGGATGTTGCTGCATTAGGAGAACTAATATCAGAGGCGCTGGCGCAGGGCAGCGACATAGCCGAGCCGCGGCTGCTTAGGCGCTACGAGCGCTGGCGCAAAGCCGAAGCGCAAACCCTGATCCTGGCGATGGAAGCTTTTAAACGCGGTTTCAGTAATGCCCAGCCACTGCTAAAACTGGTAAGAGCTGTCGGCATGAGCAGCGTCGATCAATTACCCTGGCTAAAAAGTAAGATCATCGCTGCAGCCCTTGGTAACAGTGGTGACCTGCCAAAAATAGCCCGGCCCGCTGGCAAAAGTGCCCGTTTAGCTTAGGTTAGTTTTTTTAGTAATAGGCTTTGTCGCATTACAAAAACTAATTAATCAGGGGCTGTTTGCCAGCACGGCCTTGCGTTATAATCCGGCTGCCTTTTTATCCGCTTTAACTGTATGGATATTCAGAATGTTCAGCAGTAACGCTTTACAGCGCAAGCGGGCCTTACATTAAGCAGGACATAACAATGGCTAATCAAACTGCGTTACATGGCAAACACCTGGAAGCCGGTGCCAAAATGGTCGACTTCTTTGGCTGGGACATGCCAATCAATTACGGCTCTCAAATTGAAGAACATCACGCGGTACGCCGCGACGCCGGCATGTTCGACGTTTCTCACATGACTATTGTAGATTTAAAAGGCGCCAATACCCGCGCCTTTTTGCGTTATTTACTGGCCAACGATGTCGCTAAGCTGACTGTGCCGGGTAAGGCGCTGTACAGCGGCATGTTAAATGAAGCCGGCGGTGTGATTGACGACTTAATTGTGTATTTTCTGCAGGAAGATTTCTTCCGCCTGGTGGTAAACTCGGCCACCCGCGAGAAAGACTTAGCCCACATCAGCAAAGAAGCAGCGGCCTTTAACGTTAGCGTAACGGAGCGGCCCGAGTTTGCCATGATTGCGGTGCAGGGCCCCAATGCCAAAGCCAAAGTGGCAACCTTATTAACCGCTGAACAACAAGCTGCCGTTGCCGGCATGAAACCGTTTTTTGGCGTGCAGGCCGGTGAGTTATTTATCGCCACCACAGGGTACACCGGTGAAGATGGCTATGAAATTGCGCTGCCAAACGAGCAAGCGGCTGACTTTTGGCAAAAACTGCTGGATGCCGGTGTGGCACCGGCCGGTTTAGGTGCACGTGATACGCTGCGCTTAGAAGCCGGCATGAACCTATACGGCCAGGATATGGACGAAACCGTATCACCACTGGCGGCTAACATGGGCTGGACCATCGCCTGGGCGCCAGAAGAGCGTAACTTTATTGGCCGTAGCGCGCTTGAGCAGCAAAAAGCGGCAGGCACCGACAAATTGGTCGGCCTGGTAATGGAAGCCAAGGGCGTACTGCGCCATGGCCAGCGCGTAGTGGTTGACGGTGGTGAGGGCATTATTACCTCTGGCACTTTCTCGCCCACGCTGGGCTTTAGCATTGCCATGGCACGGGTGCCCGCCAGCACCGGCGACAGCGCCGAGGTAGATATTCGCGGTAAGATGGTTGCGGTAAAGGTGGTTAAGCCTGCCTTTGTGCGCATGGGTAAAAAAGTCATCTAAACTGTTTGATTAATGTACAACTAAACTAACAAGAACACGCCAGCTAAGGATTATACAATGAGCTCAATTCCTAACAATTTAAAATACGCCAGCAGCCACGAGTGGGCCCGTGATGAGGGTAACGGTGTTTACACTGTCGGTATTACCGAACACGCCCAGGGTTTATTAGGTGACATGGTGTTTGTTGAACTGCCGGAAGTTGGCGACAGCGTAAACCAGGGCGATGACTGTGCGGTAGCAGAGTCTGTGAAAGCCGCCTCAGATATTTATGCACCGCTGTCAGGTGAAATTGTTGCAGTTAACGATGCCCTGGCTGATTCACCCGAGCTGGTAAACAGCAGCCCGTACGAAGATGGCTGGATGTTTAAAATTAAAATTGCTGATGAAGCCGAGCTGTCAGCGCTGTTAGACGCCGCCGGCTATAAAAACTCTATTGATGAGTAACCATTAGTCACCCGCTGTGTAAGCCCCGTGCCAAATAAGCCACGGGGCTTAACGTTAGTAGCAACGAAACTTTACCAGGACATTCAAGGCATGACCAACTCCGCTGTGAAAACCCTGTCGCAACTTGCGAACCACGAAGAATTTATTCAGCGCCACATAGGCCCGGATGCGGCCGAAACTGCCGCTATGCTAAGCGAGCTGGGCGTAGACAGCATGGAAACGCTGATTGCACAAACGGTGCCGGCCGGCATCCGTTTACCTAAGCCATTAGCTACTGGCCCGGCCATGACTGAAGCCGATGCACTGGCTAAGCTAAAGCAGGTGGCCAGCAAGAATAAAATGTTTAAGTCGTACATTGGTATGGGCTATCACCCGACGTTAACGCCGAATGTGATCCTGCGTAATGTGCTGGAAAACCCGGGCTGGTACACGGCTTACACACCGTACCAGCCAGAAATTGCTCAGGGCCGGTTAGAATCTTTATTAAATTTCCAGCAGCTAACGCTGGATTTAACCGGGATGGAGCTGGCCAGCGCCTCCTTGCTGGACGAAGCCACTGCCGCCGCTGAAGCGATGGCACTGGCTAAGCGGGTAACCAAGAGCAAGTCTAACCTGTATTTCATCAGCGACGATGTGCACCCGCAGACTATTGACGTGGTAAAAACCCGCGCCGAAATGTTTGGTTTTGACGTTGTAGTAGGCAAAGCGGCCGAGGCTGACGCACATGATGTGTTTGGTGCCTTATTGCAATACCCGTCAACTAACGGTGATATTCGTAACGACAGCGCCTTAATTGCCGCGCTGCAGGCGAAAAAAGCCATCGTAGCGGTAGCAACTGATCCTATGGCGCTGATGCTGTTAAAAGCGCCGGGCCAGTTAGGGGCCGACGTGGTACTGGGCAGTGCCCAGCGTTTTGGCGTACCTATGGCGTATGGTGGCCCGCATGCCGCCTTTTTTGCTACCCGTGACGCTTATAAACGCTCTATGCCGGGCCGTATTATTGGTGTGTCGAAAGACCGCCGCGGTAACAGTGCGCTGCGTATGGCGATGCAAACCCGCGAGCAGCACATCCGCCGTGAAAAAGCCAACTCGAACATTTGTACCGCCCAGGTATTGCTGGCCAATATTGCCTCGTTCTACGCCGTGTACCATGGCCCGCAAGGCCTGAAGAATATCGCTGAGCGGATTCACCGCAGTGCCGATATTTTTGCTGCCGGTTTAACAGCCAAAAATGTGGCGGTGGTGAACGGCCACTGGTTCGATACCATTACTTTTAACGTCGCCAACCGCGCTGAGGTGATCAACCGTGCCTTAGCTGCCGGTGTTAACCTGCGCACCGACATGGCCGACGTGTTGGCAGTAAGCTTCCACGAAGCGACCAGCAAAGCGGATATCGCTGAGCTGTTTGATATTGTGCTGGGTAGCGGCCACGGTTTAACGGTTGAGGCACTGGACGCGGCTATTGTAAGCGAAGGCAGCCAGTCGATTCCGGCCGATTTAGTCCGTACCGACAGCGTGTTGGGCCACCCGGTGTTTAACCAGTATCACAGCGAGACTGAGATGCTGCGTTATATCAAAAAGTTGGAAAACAAAGACTTAGCACTTAACCATTCGATGATCTCGTTAGGTTCGTGCACCATGAAGCTTAACGCGACGGCCGAGATGATCCCGATCACCTGGCCGGAATTTGCCTCATTGCACCCCTTTGTACCGCGCGATCAGGCCGATGGTTACTACGAGATGATCAACGAGCTGGGCGACTGGTTAATTAACATCACCGGCTATGACAATATCTCTATGCAACCTAACTCGGGTGCACAGGGCGAATACGCCGGTATGGTAGCCATTCGTAAGTACCACGAAAGCCGTGGCGAAGGCCACCGTAACATCTGCTTAATTCCGGTGTCGGCACACGGTACTAACCCGGCCACGGCTGCCATGACCAGCTATGACGTGGTATTGGTAGACTGTGATAAGTCGGGCAATATCGACATGGCCGACTTAAAAGCCAAAGCTGCCGAAGTAGGCGACCGCTTAGCTGCCATCATGGTGACTTACCCGTCAACCCACGGTGTGTTTGAAGAGAGCATCCGCGAGCTGTGTGACATTATTCACAGCTACGGCGGCCAGGTGTATATGGACGGTGCCAACATGAACGCCCAGGTGGGGTTAACCTCACCAGGCTTTATCGGCTCAGACGTGTCGCACTTAAACCTGCACAAAACCTTCTGTATTCCACACGGCGGTGGCGGCCCCGGCATGGGCCCTATTGGCGTGAAAAGCCATTTAGCCCCGTTCCTGCCAAACCATGCGGTGGTGGGTATTGAAGGTACCGGCCGCAATAACGGCGCCGTATCAGCGGCACCTTTTGGCAGCGCCGGTATTTTACCTATCAGTTGGATGTATATTGCCATGATGGGCGGTGAAGGCTTAAAACTGGCGACCGAGTACGCCATTTTAAATGCGAACTATATGGCGAAAAAACTCGACCCGTTATTCCCGGTACTGTACCGCGGCACTAACGGCCGGGTGGCACACGAATGTATTATCGATATTCGTCCGCTAAAAGAAGCCAGTGGTATTACCGAGATGGACATTGCCAAGCGCCTGATGGACTTTGGCTACCACTCGCCCACGATGAGCTTCCCGGTAGCCGGCACCCTGATGATTGAGCCTACTGAATCAGAAAGTAAAGCCGAGCTGGATAAGTTTATTGAAGCGATGAGCACTATCCGCACGGAAATTGCCAAGGTAGAAGCCGGCGAGTGGACCGTAGATAACAACCCACTGGCCTATGCGCCACACACGATGGAAGATATCTTCGATCCGGCGTGGGATCGCGCCTACGAGCGCCAGTACGCGGCTTTCCCGGCCAAATACGTGGCAGAAAACAAATTCTGGCCAACGGTAACCCGTATCGATGATGTATACGGCGACCGTAACCTGATTTGCTCCTGCCCAAGCCCGGAAGCGTATCGCTAAGCGGTTAGCTGTAATCGTAATAACTAAAAACCCCGGCCAGCGTGCCGCAATACTGATCAGTTAAGAAATATTTCAGCGATCAGTTG
>NZ_BAFK01000038.1 GCF_000296695.1 Rheinheimera nanhaiensis E407-8 | reverse complement strand
AAACGTACTGGCTAAGCACTACGGCGGTCAGGCATTTGCTTTTGACCAAATCGATAAAGCACCAGAAGAAAAAGCGCGTGGTATTACTATCAATACTTCACACGTTGAATACGACACACCGACTCGCCACTACGCTCACGTAGACTGCCCGGGCCACGCTGACTATGTTAAGAACATGATCACTGGTGCAGCGCAGATGGACGGCGCGATTCTGGTAGTAGCGGCGACAGACGGCCCAATGCCACAGACACGTGAGCACATCCTGTTGTCACGTCAGGTAGGCGTTCCTTACATCATCGTGTTCATGAACAAGTGTGACATGGTAGATGACGAAGAGCTGTTAGAGCTGGTAGAGATGGAAGTACGTGAGCTTCTGTCAGACTACGACTTCCCAGGTGATGACCTGCCAGTAATCCGTGGTTCAGCGCTGAAAGGCCTGGAAGGCGACGCTGAGTGGGAAAAGAAAATCCTGGAGCTGGGTGAAGCACTGGATACTTATATCCCTGAGCCAGTACGTGCAATCGATAAGCCATTCATCATGCCAATCGAAGACGTATTCTCAATCGCGGGCCGTGGTACAGTAGTAACAGGCCGTGTTGAGCAAGGTATCATCAAAGTTGGTGAAGAAGTTGAAATCGTAGGTATCAAAGATACCACCAAGACAACCTGTACTGGTGTAGAGATGTTCCGTAAGCTGTTAGACGAAGGTCGTGCAGGCGAGAACATCGGTGCGCTGTTACGTGGTACTAAGCGTGAAGACGTAGAGCGTGGTCAGGTACTGTCTAAGCCAGGTTCAATCAAGCCACACACTAAGTTTGAAGGCGAAGTGTACGTACTGTCAAAAGAAGAAGGTGGTCGTCACACGCCATTCTTCAAAGGCTACCGTCCACAGTTCTACTTCCGTACTACTGACGTAACTGGTGCAGTAGAGCTGCCAGAGGGCGTAGAGATGGTAATGCCAGGCGACAACCTGAAGTTTGTTGTTGAGCTGATTTGCCCAATCGCGATGGACGAAGGTTTACGCTTCGCAATCCGTGAAGGCGGCCGCACAGTAGGTGCTGGCGTAGTATCAAAAATCCTGGCTTAATCAGCCGGATTGAAAAAGGCCCTGCGGGGCCTTTTTTGTTGCCTGAGATTTGCTGCTAAAGTTAATTCAAACGCTTGTTTGAAAGTGCAAGCTGTGCCATGCTTAAACTCATCCGTCCAGTTTAAGAGGCACTTAGTATGAGCCAGTATCAGGCCCCGATTGACGATATCTGTTTTAACTTATTCAACGTATGGCAGTTAGATCAATACTGGCAGCAGCAAGCTGAACTCAAAGAGTTGATCGAAGCTGACACCGCTAAAGCCATTTTGCAGGAAGCGGCCAAGATCTGTGAGCAGCAGATTGCCCCCTTTGCCAGTGTTGCCGATCAGCAGGGGGCCCAGTTAAAAGACGGCGCCGTTACCTTACCACAGCATTACTATACGGCTTATCAAAGCCTGGCCGACGGCGGTTGGACCGGGTTAAGTGGCGCTGCAGAATATGGTGGCATGGGTATGCCCAAAGCATTATCAATGATGGTTGATGAAATGCTGTGCAGTGCCGATATTGCCTTTTCGCTCTATCCCGGTCTTACCGCCGGTGCCTGTGTTGCGCTATTGCAGCATGCCGATGAGGCAACTAAAACCTTATATTTACCTAAAATGTACAGTGGCGAATGGTCGGGCACGATGTGTTTAACGGAAGCTCATGCCGGTTCCGACCTTGGCATTATGCGCACCACGGCCAAGCCACTCGACGATGGCGGCTATGCGATTAGTGGCAGCAAAATCTTTATCACCGCCGGTGAGCATGATCTGACAAGCAACATTATCCATTTAGTACTGGCCAAATTACCGGATGCGCCGGCGGGTAGCCGCGGCATTTCGCTGTTTTTGGTGCCTAAATATCTGCCTGATGCCGCCGGTAAGCCGGGTAAACGCAACGCCGTCAGTGTCGGCTCGATTGAGCATAAAATGGGGATTAATGGCTCTGCTACCTGTGTGCTGAATTTTGATGGTGCAACCGGCTATCTGATTGGCGAGCCCCACCGCGGTCTGGCTTGTATGTTTACTATGATGAACTACGAACGGCTGGCGATGGGCAGTCAGGGCCTGGGCGCTGCCGAGCGCGCTTATCAAAATGCGCTAAGCTACGCCAAAGAGCGTTTGCAGGGCCGCATTAGTGAAAAAGACGCCAATAAAGCTGAGCCTATCATCGGCCATGCCGATGTGCGCCGCATGTTGCTGAATATCAAAACCAGTAACGAAGCCGGTCGCACCTTCGCCACCTGGGTGGCCTCTCTGCTGGATAAAGCGAAATATGACAACTGCGCGGTGTCGGCCTCCCGTGCTAACTTGCTGACACCTATTGCCAAGGCGTTTATGACCGATCAGGGCTTTGACGCCTGCGTTAGCGCCCAGCAGGTGTTTGGCGGCCATGGCTATGTAAAAGAATGGGGCATGGAGCAGCTGGTGCGCGACGTGCGTATTGCACAAATCTATGAAGGCACCAATGGCATTCAGGCGCTGGACTTTATGCTGCGTAAAGTGGCGGTTGATCAAGGTGAAACCTTACAGGCCTTGCTGGCTGATATCGCCACTGAGCTGGCGCGCGCACCTGTTGCTCAAGCGGCGGCTTTGACGAGCTATGTCAGCCGGCTACAACAGCTGACTAAGGTATTAGTAAACCAGGACAGTCGGGCACAAAGCGCTAATGCCTATGATTTCTTAACCTTAGTGTCATATGTTATTTACGGATATATGTGGTATAAAAACCTGGCCGCGCTAAGCGCACTGGAGCAGGACAGCGATTTTGTTAAGGCCAAACAGGGCAGTGCAGCCTATTACTTTAACCGGGTGTTGCCAAAAGCCGATGGCTTATTTGCGCTATTAAGCCATGATTCAGACGCGATCGATAAGTTGGCAGCGGAGCAATTTTAACCAACAGGAACACTATGAGAACACTACTTGGCTTAATCGCGTTATGCAGTTTTTCGTTAAGTGCAGCAGATGCGCTGGATAAACGTCTTAAAGCCGAGCAGTGGGATGCTTACCGGCCATTTTCGTTACTGCCGCACGGCAGTAACTATTTGCTGCCGGTAAGCTATGTCGATGGTATTGCGGATACCCTGGTGCGCGATGGCGACAGCGCACCATCGGATAATCTTGAAGCTAAGTTCCAGCTCAGCCTGAAAACACCGCTGTGGACTAAAATCTACAAAGACAATGGTTATCTGTTTTTTGCCTTTACCCAGCAAGCCTATTGGCAGGCGTACAACAGTGAAGTGTCGTCGCCATTTCGGGAGAATAACTACGAACCCGAGCTGGTCCTCATGCTACCGCACTACAAAAACTATGAAGAAGCCGCCAGCCGTATTATTAGCCTGAGTTTGTCACATCAGTCCAATGGTCGCGCCGGTGAGCTGTCACGCAGCTGGAACCGGTTAAAACTGAGTTGGGTGACGTCCATCGGCAATGTGTTTATTAACTTTGAGCCCTATTACCGCTTTAAAGAGCAGCGTAAAGAAAACCCGCTGGATGCCGATGGTGATGACAACCCGGATATTACCAAATACATGGGTTGGTTTGAGCTTTCCGCCGCCTATAAACAGGAAGATGCTACCTGGCGCATGCTGGTACGTAACAATCTGCGCAGTGATAATAAAGGCGCCGTGCGTTTATCTTATTCAAGACCATTTAATAAGCATATCCGGCTCTATGCCGAGTTATTCAGCGGTTATGGCGAGAGCTTGATTGATTACAATCGCTCAGTAACCCGTTTTGGTATCGGCTTTGAGCTGAACGACATTTTATAGCGCAAATTATAACCAACACTTGCTTTAGCGGCGCAGTTGAGTATAATGCGCGGCCAGTCGATAACATTCTGACTGGCTCGTTAACCCCGGCTTACCGGTTGAGTTAACGCTTACAGTGCTCCCGATTGGGGAGCAAACGTAACTTAGGTGCATGGGCATCCCCCTTTATTGGGCCGGATAGCTTGTGTTTATTTTTGCTCTTTTTGCTCTTTGAGGCTTTGATACATGAGTAATCAAAGGATTCGCATCCGTCTGAAAGCGTTCGATCACCGTTTGATCGATCAGTCAACTATGGAAATCGTTGACACAGCTAAGCGTACGGGCGCACAGGTTCGTGGTCCTATCCCACTTCCTACCCGCCAGGAACGTTTCACTGTATTGATTTCTCCTCACGTAAACAAAGATGCGCGTGATCAGTACGAAATCCGTACCCACAAGCGTTTAATCGACATCGTTGAGCCAACGGAAAAAACTGTTGATGCTCTGATGCGTTTAGATCTGCCTGCTGGTGTTGACGTTCAAATCAGCCTGGGCTAATCAGACAGGTTTATAGAGAGGTTTAGGAAATGGCTATCGGTCTAATCGGTCGTAAAGTGGGAATGACCCGCATCTTCACTGAAGATGGCGTATCAATTCCAGTAACCGTAATCGAAGCGACACCAAACCGTGTAACTGCAGTTAAAACTGCAGAAACTAACGGTTACAGCGCACTGCAAGTGACTGCTGGCACAGTTAAGGCAAGCCGCCTGAACAAGCCAGAAGCCGGTCATTTTGCCAAAGTAGGCGTTGAAGCGGGTCGTGGTCTGTGGGAATTCCGCCTGGCAGACAACGAAGGCGCTGACTTCACTGTTGGCAGCGAGATTACGGTAGAAATCTTCGCAGAAACGAAGAAAGTTGATGTCGCTGGTACATCAAAAGGTAAAGGTTTTGCTGGTGCTATCAAGCGCTGGAATTTCCGTGCTCAGGATACTACTCACGGTAACTCGTTATCACACCGTGCCCCTGGTTCAATTGGTCAAAACCAATCACCGGGTAAAGTATTCAAGGGTAAGAAAATGGCTGGTCACTTAGGTGCTGAGCGCGTAACCGTGCAGTCACTGGAAGTGGTTCGTGTAGACGCAGAGCGTAACCTGCTGTTAGTTAAAGGTGCAGTACCTGGCGCTATCGGTGGTGACGTGATCGTTAAACCAGCTGTTAAAAGCTAACGTCTGAGGAGATAAGTGATGGAATTAGCATTACGAGACGCTCAAGGCGTTCTTGAAGTTTCCGAAGCTACCTTTGGACGTGAGTTTAATGAAGCTTTGGTTCACCAGGTCGTTGTGGCTTATGCTGCCGGCGCCCGTCAGGGTACCCGCGCTCAGCTGACACGTTCTGAAGTACGCGGTGGCGGCAAGAAGCCATGGCGTCAAAAAGGTACTGGCCGTGCCCGTGCTGGTACTATCCGCAGCCCAATCTGGCGCGGAGGCGGTGTGACATTTGCGGCTAAGCCACAAGATCACAGCCAGAAAGTAAACCGTAAAATGTATCGTGGTGCGATCCAAAGCATCCTGTCTGAATTAGTGCGTCAAGAGCGTTTAATCGTAGTGGAAAACTTCGCTGTCGATACGCCTAAGACCAAAGATTTAACTGCAAAGTTAAAAGCAATGGACTTAAAAGACGTGTTAATCGTGACTAACGAAGTGGATGAGAACCTGTTCTTATCTGCACGTAACCTGTACAAGGTAGACGTGCGTGACGTACACGGTATCGACCCGGTCAGCTTAATCGCATTCGACAAAGTGTTAATGACTGCTGCTGCAGTTAAGCAACTTGAGGAGCTGTTAGCATGATCCGCGAAGAACGTTTACTGAAAGTAATTCTGGCACCACACGTATCTGAAAAGAGCACTGTGTCTGCTGAGAAACACAATACAGTCGTTTTCAAGGTAGCCACTACTGCGACTAAAGCTGATGTGAAAGCAGCAGTTGAAAAACTGTTCGAAACAGAAGTAGTCGGTGTGCGTACTGTTAACGTTAAGGGTAAAACCAAGCGCACTGGTATGCGTATTGGCAAACGTAGCGACTGGAAAAAGGCCTACGTAACTCTTAAAGAAGGCAGCGAAATCGATTTCGTTGGCGGCGCTGAGTAAGAAGAGGAGTTAGGAAATGGCACTTGTAAAGTGTAAACCTACGTCACCAGGTCGTCGCCACGTATTAAAAGTGGTTAACCCAGACCTGTACAAAGGCAAGCCTTATGCCCCTTTGTTAGAGAAAAATGCAAAAACTGGTGGTCGTAACAACAACGGTCGTATCACTACCCGTCATATCGGTGGTGGTCATAAGCAGCATTACCGTTTAGTTGACTTCAAACGCAACAAAGATGGCATTCCAGCCAAAGTTGAGCGTTTAGAGTACGATCCAAACCGTACCGCTAACATCGCACTGGTGTTATATGCAGACGGTGAGCGCCGTTACATTCTGGCCCCTAAAGGCCTGAAAGCGGGTGATACAGTGGTTTCAGGTATGGAATCACCAATCAAAGCCGGTAACAGCCTGCCACTGCGTAACATTCCTGTAGGTCAGGTAGTACACAACATCGAAATGAAGCCTGGTAAAGGTGGTCAGCTGGTACGTTCAGCTGGTGCTTTCGCTCAGATCCTGGCCCGTGACGGTGAGTACGTGACTCTGCGTTTACGCAGCGGTGAAGTACGTAAGGTATTAGCAGATTGTCGCGCGACTATCGGTGAGATCGGCAACGCGGAACATATGTTACGTCAATACGGTAAAGCTGGTGCAATGCGCTGGCGTGGCGTTCGCCCAACCGTACGTGGTGTGGTAATGAACCCGGTTGATCACCCACACGGTGGTGGTGAAGGTAAGACTTCTGGTGGTCGTCACCCTGTATCTCCATGGGGCGTTCCAACGAAGGGTTACAAGACTCGTTCAAACAAGCGTACTGATAAACTTATCGTACGTCGTCGTGATAAATAATTTGTGAGGAATTGCCATGCCACGTTCTCTCAAGAAAGGTCCATTTATTGACCTTCACTTGCTGAAGAAGGTAGAGAAAGCGTTGGAAAGCGGTGACAAGAAGCCTATTAAGACTTGGAGCCGTCGTTCAATGATCATACCTGATATGATCGGTTTGACCATCGCTGTCCATAATGGTCGTCAACATGTACCTGTGTTCGTCTCTGAAGAGATGATTGGTCACAAGTTAGGTGAATTTGCACCTACTCGTACCTACCGTGGTCATGCAGCCGACAAAAAGGCCAAGAAGCGCTAAGGGGTAAATGATGCAAGCATTAGCTAAACACAAATTTGCCCGTTCTTCTGCACAGAAAACTCGTCTGGTTGCTGACCAGGTGCGCGGTCTGCCAGTAGATAAGGCGTTGAATGTATTAACTTACAGCCCGAAAAAAGCTGCAGAGTTAGTCAAAAAGGTTCTTTTATCAGCCATTGCTAACGCGGAGCACAATGAAGGTGCGGATATTGACACGCTGAAAGTAAAGACCATCTTCGTTGATGAAGGTCCGTCTATGAAGCGTATCAAGCCACGTGCTAAAGGTCGTGCTGACCGTATCGTCAAGCGTACCAGCCACATTACTGTGGTTGTAGCTGATAACTAGGAGAGAGAAATGGGACAGAAAGTACATCCTAATGGTATTCGCCTAGGTATCACTAAGCCATGGAGCTCTACCTGGTTCGCGAATACGAAAGACTTCCCGGATTTCTTAAACGGTGACTTTAAAGTTCGTCAGTACCTGACAAAAGAACTGAAAGCCGCGTCAGTAAGCCGGATCGATATTGAACGCCCAGCGAAAAGCATTCGTGTGACTATTCACACTGCGCGTCCTGGCGTAATCATCGGTAAAAAAGGTGAAGATGTTGAAAAAATCCGCAAGCAAGTAGCTGCCATCGCTGGCGTACCTGCGCAGATTAACATCTCTGAAATCCGTAAGCCTGAGCTGGATGCCAAATTAGTTGCTGACTCTATCAGCAGCCAGTTAGAGCGTCGTGTTATGTTCCGTCGCGCGATGAAGCGTGCGGTACAAAACGCCATGCGTATCGGTGCTAAAGGTATCAAAGTTGAAGTTAGCGGCCGTTTAGGCGGCGCGGAAATCGCTCGTTCAGAGTGGTACCGTGAAGGCCGTGTGCCTCTGCACACCCTGCGTGCTGACATTGACTACAATACCTCAGAAGCACTGACTACTTACGGTATCATTGGTGTGAAAGTGTGGATTTTCAAAGGTGAGATCTTAGGTGCTCTGCCATTGAACAACAACACCAACAACGCCAACAATAACAACCAGCCTAAAGCGCCGAAAAAACCGGCACGTAAGGCTAAGTAGGGGTATTGAGCGATGTTGCAACCAAAACGTACAAAATTTCGTAAAGTGCACAAAGGTCGTAACCGTGGCTTAGCCCAGGTTGGCGACAAAGTATCTTTCGGTACTTACGCACTGAAATCTGTAGAACGTGGTCAAATGACTTCACGTCAAATCGAATCTGCACGTCGTGCTATGACGCGCGCTGTTAAGCGTGTTGGTAAAATCTGGATCCGTGTGTTCCCAGACAAGCCAATTACTGCTAAGCCGCTGGAAGTACGTATGGGTAGTGGTAAAGGTTCTGTTGAGTACTGGGTATGTCAGATTAAACCTGGCAAAGTACTGTACGAAATGGACGGTGTGTCTGAAGAATTAGCGCGTCATGCCTTTGCATTAGCCGCAGCTAAGTTACCATTTAAGACAACCTTTGTAACGCGGACGGTAATGTGATGAAAGCCAGCGAATTAAAAGCGAAAAGTGTTGAAGAGTTAAACGCTGAATTACTGGGCTTGTTACGTGAGCAGTTCAACCTGCGCATGCAATTAGCTACCGGTCAGTTAGCTCAAACGCATTTATTCAAGCAGGTGCGTCGTGATATCGCGCGCGTTAAGACCATCTTAACCGAGAAGGCAGGTGCGTAATGAGCGAAACTAATACCCGTACACTGCAAGGTAAAGTGATCAGCAACAAAATGGACAAGTCTATTACTGTTGCGATCGAGCGTTCGGTGAAACACCCAATTTACGGTAAGTTCATCAAGCGTACTACCAAGCTGCACGTACATGACGAAAACAATCAGTGTAAAGAAGGCGATGTAGTCACTATCCGTGAATGCCGCCCACTGTCTAAGACTAAGTCCTGGACCCTGGTTGCAGTAGTCGAATCAGCATCTTAATTCATTAAGATCTGACAAGCGGCTCCTTCTGGAGCCGCTTTTATTTTGCGCTACCCTTTTGCCAAGAGTGCTGTTATAATCACGCGCCCTCTTGTCAGGGGGTATTTATTGTAAGCAGCGTAACCCGTGAGGGTTATTTAGTAGAATAGCGGAGCACTAAGATGATCCAGATGCAATCTATGCTGGAAGTCGCAGACAACAGCGGCGCGCGCAGCGTAATGTGTATTAAGGTCTTAGGTGGTTCGCATCGCCGTTATGCTGCAATTGGTGACGTCATCAAAGTTACTGTGAAAGAAGCAATTCCTCGCGGTAAAGTAAAAAAAGGTGACGTTCTAAATGCAGTGGTGGTGCGTACAGCTAAAGGCGTACGCCGTCAGGACGGGTCATTAATCCGTTTTGATCGCAATGCAGCAGTGTTGTTAAACAACAAGCTGGAACCGATCGGCACTCGTATTTTCGGGCCTGTTACACGTGAACTTCGTGGCGATAAGTTTATGAAGATCGTGTCTCTGGCACCAGAAGTACTGTAAGGAGTCACCATGGCTAGTAAAATCCGTCGTGATGACGAGGTTGTTGTTCTTACCGGTAAGGACAAAGGTAAACGTGGCAAAGTTACTAAAGTATTAGTAGCAGAAGGCCGTGTTTACGTTTCTGGCGTTAACCTGGTTAAAAAGCATCAGAAGCCTGTACCGGCTCTGAACCAGCCAGGCGGTATCGTTGAGAAAGAAGCCTCAATTCATGTTTCAAACGTAGCGATTTTTAACCCTAAAACGGGTAAAGCTGATCGCGTAGGTTTCCGCCTTGAAGATGGCAAAAAAGTGCGTTTCTTCAAGTCGAATAACGAAGTAATTTAATTGCTATTGGAGTAATACGATGGCGAAACTGCATGAAATTTATAAAGACACCGTAGTCCCAGAACTGTTTAAGCAGTTCGGCTACACCAGCGTCATGCAAGTCCCTCGGATTGTTAAAATCACGCTCAATATGGGTGTGGGTGAAGCCGTAGCTGACAAAAAGATCCTTGAAAATGCGGTAGCAGATTTAACTGCTATCTCTGGCCAGAAGCCTCTGGTTACTAAGGCGCGTAAGTCAGTTGCTGGTTTTAAAATCCGTGAAGGCTACCCTATTGGCGCAAAAGTGACCCTGCGCGGCGAGCGTATGTGGGAATTCTTAGAGCGTTTAGTCTCTATTGCCATCCCGCGTATCCGTGATTTCCGTGGTGTAAACCCGAAATCATTCGATGGCCGTGGTAACTACAGCATGGGTGTACGTGAGCAAATCATTTTCCCAGAAATCGAATACGATAAAGTAGATGCAGTACGTGGTTTAGATATCACTATTACAACTACCGCGCGTACCGATGACGAAGGACGTGCTTTACTTGCCGCGTTTAACTTCCCATTTAAGAAATAAGGTGTAGGGTCATGGCAAAACAATCAATGAAAGCACGTGAATTAAAGCGTGCACAACTGGTAGCCAAATTCGCTGCAAAGCGTCATGAACTGAAAGACACTATCGCTAACCCGGCAACTTCTGACGAAGACCGTTGGGCAGCAGTGCTTAAGTTACAGGCGTTGCCGCGTGATTCAAGCCCTTCGCGTCAACGTAACCGTTGTCGTGTAACTGGTCGTCCACATGGTTACCTGCGCAAGTTCGGCATGAGCCGGATCAAGGTCCGTGAAGCGGCGATGCGCGGTGAAATTCCTGGCCTTCGTAAGGCTAGCTGGTAAGAATCACGGGAGTAACGAGCTATGAGTTTGCAAGATCCAGTAGCGGATATGTTTACTCGCATCCGTAACGGTCAATCGGCCAATAAAGTTGCGGTTAAGATGCCATCTTCAAAACTGAAGGTAGCTATTGCGAAAGTATTAAAAGACGAAGGTTACATCGCTGATTTCGCGGTTTCTGGTGATGCTAAGCCAGAGCTGGAAGTAACGTTAAAGTACTTCCAGGGCAAATCTGTCATTGAAACTATCGATCGTGTTAGTCGTCCAGGTCTGCGCATCTATAAGAAGCGTGGCGAATTACCAAAAGTAATGGGCGGTTTAGGTGTGGCTATCGTGTCTACATCTAAAGGACTAATGACTGACCGTGCTGCGCGCAAGGTTGGTATCGGTGGCGAAATCATCGGCTACGTAGCGTAACGGAGGTAGTAATCTATGTCTCGTGTTGCTAAGGCCCCAGTCACTATTCCAGCCGGCGTTACTGTAACGCAAAAAGGCCAGGTAGTGTCATTCAAGGGCAAAAACGGCGAGTTAACATTAGATGTTAACCCAGCGGTTGAAGTCGTAGTAGATGGTAACGTTTTACGTACCAATCCACGTGACGGCTTCGAAGGCGCTGACGCACAAGCGGGTACTGCCCGTGCACTGATCAACAACCTGGTTACTGGTGTAACTGAAGGTTTCACGCGTAAGCTGGAACTGGTTGGTGTTGGTTACCGTGCGAAAGCAGAAGGTAAAGTATTAAACCTGAGCCTGGGCTTTTCTCACCCTGTAGTGTTCGAAGTACCTAACGGTATCACTGTCGAAACACCAAGCCAGACAGAAGTCGTGGTTAAAGGTGCTGATAAGCAGTTAGTTGGCCAGGTTGCCGCGAACATCCGGGCATACCGTAAACCAGAGCCTTACAAAGGCAAAGGTGTGCGCTATGCAAATGAAAACGTGCGTCGTAAAGAAGCGAAGAAAAAGTAGGGTAGGACGATGGATAAGAAACTTGCTCGTCTGCGCCGTGCCAAACGCACTCGCAGAAACATTATCGAACAAGGTGCGAATCGCCTGGTTGTACACCGTACACCACGTCACATCTACGCCCAGCTTATCGCACCAAATGCTGAAGTGATTGTTGCTGCTTCTACTGTTGAAGCGTCAATCAAAGAATCACTGAAGTACACTGGTAACGTAGACGCTGCTAAGGCTGTAGGTAAAGCGATTGCCGAACGCGCAGTAGCCAAAGGCGTTACTGCTTGTGCTTTTGACCGCAGTGGCTTCCAGTATCATGGTCGCGTACAAGCTTTAGCTGACGCGGCGCGTGAAGCCGGTCTTCAGTTCTAGGAGTAGCTCATGGCTAACGAAGAAGCTAAACAACAATCTGATTTACAAGAGAAGCTTGTTGCAGTAAACCGCGTGTCAAAAGTGGTTAAAGGTGGCCGGATTTTCTCTTTCACCGCCCTGACAGTGGTGGGTGACGGTAATGGTCGCGTTGGTTTTGGTTATGGTAAAGCGCGTGAAGTGCCAGCTGCTATTCAAAAAGCAATGGAAAAAGCGCGCCGCAACATGACTCAGGTTGAGTTAAACGGTAACACCCTGCACCACCCAACTCGTGGTGTGCACTCAGGCTCGAACGTTTACATGCAACCCGCAGCAGAAGGTACTGGCTTGATCGCCGGTGGTGCAATGCGCGCCGTACTGGAAGTTGCCGGTGTACAGAACATTCTGTCTAAGTGTTACGGCTCAACTAACCCAATCAACGTAGTTCGCGCAACTATCAATGCGCTGGCATCTGTTAAGTCGCCAGCTCAAGTAGCTGCTAAACGCGGTTTACGCGTTGACGACATTCTGGGGTAATCTGCCATGGCGAAGAAGACAATTAAAGTAACCCAAACGAAGTCAAGCATCGGTCGTTTACCGAAGCACAAGGCTTCGTTAACCGGGTTAGGTTTACGCCGCATCGGTCACACTGTTGAAGTTGAAGATACACCTTCAGTTCGCGGTATGATCAACGCTGTGTATTACATGGTTAAAGTGGAGGAGTAACAGATGTTATTAAATACTCTTGCTCCGGCACCTGGTGCTAAGAAAGAAAAGCGCCGCCTTGGCCGTGGTATCGGCTCTGGCTTAGGTAAAACCGGTGGCCGTGGCCACAAAGGTTTAAAATCACGCTCTGGCGGCGGTGTTCGTCCAGGTTTCGAAGGCGGTCAAATGCCTCTGAAACAGCGTCTGCCTAAGTTTGGTTTCACTTCACAGAAATCTCTGGTTTCTGCTGAAGTACGTCTGCACGAACTGGCAGCGGTAAATGGTGATGTAGTTGATCTGGCTAGCCTGATGGAAGCTAACATCATTGCCCGTACAGTTAAGTTCGCTAAAGTTGTGCTGTCTGGCGAGATTTCTCGTCCGGTAACCGTAAAAGGTTTAGGCGTAACGAAAGGCGCACGTGCTGCAATTGAAGCCGCTGGCGGTAAAGTCGAAGAATAATAAGGATAGTACGCGATGGCTAAACCAGGTTCGGACTCAAGAAGTGCAAAAGGCGGTTTCAGCGAGCTGAAAGCCCGTCTGTTATTTGTACTTTTGGCCATAATCGTATTTCGGTTAGGCTCCTTTGTGCCAATTCCTGGAATTGACGCCGCCGTGCTGGCTCAGTTATTCGAGCAACAAAAGGGCACCATCGTTGAAATGTTTAACATGTTCAGCGGTGGCGCACTTGAGCGTGCTTCGGTGTTTGCGCTGGGTATTATGCCCTACATCTCTGCCTCTATTATTGTTCAGTTGTTAACGGTGGTTCACCCTGCCATGGCTGAATTAAAGAAAGAAGGCGAAGCAGGTAAGCGCAAAATTAACCAGATGACGCGCTACGGTACTTTAGCATTAGCAACATTACAGGCCATTGGTATTGCCACTGGCCTGCCCAACATGATGCAAGGGTTAGTAATTAACCCCGGCTTTGCATTTTACTTCACCGCGGTAATCAGTTTGGTTACCGGCACCATGTTCTTAATGTGGTTAGGTGAGCAAATTACAGAGCGTGGCATTGGTAACGGTATTTCGTTGTTAATCTTTACCGGTATTGTTGCCGGCTTCCCGTCTGCCATTGGCCAGACGATCGAGCAGGCACGTCAAGGCGATTTGCACTTTTTACTGTTAGTAGCGATAGGCGTGATCGTAGTGGCGATTACCTGGTTTGTGGTGTTCTTTGAGCGCGGCCAGCGTCGGATTGTGGTCAATTATGCCAAGCGTCAGCAAGGCCGTCAGGTATTTGCCGCGCAAAGCAGCCATTTACCGTTAAAGGTCAATATGGCCGGTGTAATTCCGCCGATCTTTGCTTCTAGCATTATTCTGTTCCCCGGTACGATAGCCAGTTGGTTTGGTTCGGGTGAAGGCGTGGTGGCTAACTTCTTACAAGAATTAGCATTAACATTATCTCCGGGACAACCGTTGTATATGATGTTATACTCCGCGGCCATTATTTTCTTCTGTTTCTTCTACACTGCGTTGGTGTTTAACCCGCGTGATACAGCAGACAACCTGAAGAAATCCGGTGCCTTTATCCCTGGGATCCGTCCTGGTGAGCAGACATCAAAATACATTGATAAAGTGATGACACGGTTAACCTTAGCAGGCGCCCTGTATATTACCTTTATCTGTTTGGTTCCTGAGTTCATGATGGTAGCGTGGGATGTACAGTTCTACTTCGGTGGTACTTCACTGCTGATCATCGTTGTCGTTATCATGGACTTTATGGCACAGGTACAGACGCATTTGATGTCTCATCAATATGACTCTGTGCTTAAAAAGGCAAATCTTAAAGGCTTTGGCCGTTAAGATAGTTTGCGGAGTTAAGTTATGAAAGTACGAGCTTCCGTTAAGAAGATCTGCCGTAACTGCAAAGTGATCAAGCGTAACAACGTAGTTCGCGTAATTTGCAGTGAGCCGAAGCACAAACAGCGCCAAGGCTAATAGCAGAACCAAAATGATACTGCGGGCTGAACTGATTGGTTTAGCCCCTTTATCGTTTGCAATATAAGCGCCATTTGAGTATCCTTACGGGCTTTTCAAATTGGCATCTTTAAACTCTATTAAAGGAGAACGTTAGTGGCCCGTATCGCTGGCATTAACATCCCCGATAATAAGCATGCGGTTATCTCGTTAACCTATGTTTATGGTATCGGTAAAACCCGCGCTAAATCGATTTTAGCTGCAGTGGGTATCGAAGAAAGTACAAAAATTGCTGCGTTAACCGACGCTCAGTTAGATACGCTTCGTGATGAAGTTGCAAAATACACCGTTGAAGGTGACTTGCGCCGTGAAGTTACATTAAATATTAAGCGTTTAATGGACCTGGGTTGCTACCGTGGTCTGCGCCACCGTCGCAGTCTGCCGGTTCGTGGTCAGCGCACTAAAACTAATGCGCGTACCCGTAAGGGCCCACGTAAAGCGATTAAGAAATAAGGTGATTCAACATGGCTAAAGCACCAGTTCGTACTCGTAAACGGGTAAAGAAGCAAGTTTCAGACGGCATGGCTCATATCCATGCTTCTTTCAACAACACCATCGTGACGATCACTGATCGTCAGGGCAATGCACTGTGCTGGGCAACTGCCGGCGGTTCAGGTTTCCGTGGTTCACGTAAATCTACTCCGTTCGCAGCTCAGGTAGCGGCAGAGCGTGCAGGTACCGCTGCACTGGAATATGGTCTGAAGAACCTTGAAGTGTTTGTGAATGGCCCAGGCCCAGGCCGCGAATCAGCGATTCGTGCTCTGAACGCCGCTGGTTACAAGATCACAAATATCACCGACGTGACGCCTATCCCACATAACGGATGCCGTCCACCTAAAAAACGTCGCGTGTAATAACAGCGCTTCACGGATTATTGGAGAAAGAAGATGGCAAGATATTTGGGTCCTAAGCTCAAACTGAGTCGTCGCGAAGGTACAGATCTGTTCCTGAAGAGCGGCGTTAGAGCAATCGATTCAAAGTGTAACTTAACTACCGCACCTGGTCAGCACGGCGCCCGCCGCGGTCGCTTATCAGACTACGGTTTACAGTTACGCGAGAAACAAAAAGTACGTCGTATGTACGGCGTATTAGAAAAGCAGTTCCGTAACTATTACAAGGAAGCTGCTCGTTTGAAAGGTAATACCGGTGAAAACCTGCTGCAGTTGTTAGAGTCACGCTTAGACAACGTAGTATACCGTATGGGTCTGGCCAGCACGCGCGCTGAAGCTCGTCAGCTGGTAAGCCACAAAGCCATCATGTTAGATGGTCGTGTGGTTAACGTTCCATCACACGCTGTATTACCTGAACAAGTGATCTCTGTTCGTGAAAAAGCGAAAAAGCAAGCCCGTATCGGTGCTGCGCTTGAAGTCGCTGCACAACGTGAGAAACCAACTTGGATCGAAGTAGACAACACGAAGCTTGAAGGCGTGTTCAAACGTCTGCCAGAGCGTTCAGACCTGTCTGCGGACATCAACGAACAGTTAATCGTCGAGCTTTACTCTAAGTAAAGCTAATTGTTAAGAGAGGATACAATGCAGGGTTCTGTCACCGAATTCCTTAAGCCGAGATTAGTTGGTATCGAAAAAATCAACCCAACTCGTGCCAAAGTTACTTTGGAACCACTTGAGCGCGGTTTCGGGCATACCTTGGGCAACGCGTTACGTCGTATTCTGCTGTCATCAATGCCAGGTTGTGCAGTGACTGAAGTAGAAATTGACGGCGTGCTCCATGAGTACAGTGCCAAAGAAGGTGTCCAGGAAGATATTATCGATATCCTTCTGAACCTGAAAGGCCTTGCCGTTCGCCTGGAAGACAAAGATGAAGTCACGCTGACTTTGACGAAAAAAGGTGCTGGCCCTGTAACCGCTGGAGACATCCAGCACGGCGACGGTGTGGTAATTGTTAATCCTGACCATGTGATCTGTAACCTGACTGGCGAAACTGAATTCAGTATGCGTTTAAAGGTTCAGCGCGGTCGTGGTTATGTGCCTGCATCAGCGCGTTTGTCCTCAGATGATGACGAGCGTCCTATTGGTCGTCTGTTACTGGATGCCTCTTTCAGCCCGGTTGAGCGTATTGCTTACTCGGTTGAAGCAGCGCGGGTAGAGCAGCGTACCGACCTGGACAAACTGATCATCGATATGGAAACCAACGGCACAGTAGAGCCAGAGGAAGCCATTCGCCGTGCAGCAACAATTCTGGCCGAACAGCTGGAGTTCTTCGTCGAGCTGCGCGATAAGAGCGAACCGGAAAAACGCGAAGAGAAACCGGAGTTTGATCCGATTCTGTTACGTCCGGTCGATGATTTGGAATTAACAGTTCGTTCTGCTAACTGCTTGAAGGCAGAGCAGATTCAGTACATTGGTGATCTGGTTCAGCGTACCGAGGTTGAGTTACTTAAAACACCTAACCTGGGTAAAAAGTCGCTTACCGAAATCAAAGACGTGCTGGCATCACGCGGTTTGTCACTGGGCATGCGCCTGGAAAACTGGCCGCCAGCGAGTCTGGTAAACAAAGACTAATCAGATACCAGTTTCTGGTTTAGTGAGAAGGAATAGATCATGCGCCATCGCAAGAGTGGTCGTCAATTAAACAGGAACAGCAGCCACCGTACGGCAATGTTCCGCAATATGGCAAGCTCGTTGGTGAAGCACGAAATCATCAAAACGACTTTGCCAAAAGCTAAAGAGTTACGTCGTGTGATCGAGCCATTGATCACGCTGGCAAAGAACGACAGCGTTGCAAACCGCCGTTTAGCTTTTGCCCGTACTCGTGATAAAGAAGTAGTAGGTTTGTTGTTCAACGTATTAGGCCCGCGTTACAACGCGCGTCCAGGTGGTTACACTCGTATTCTGAAGTGTGGCTTCCGTGCCGGTGACAACGCACCTATGGCTTACATCGAGTTAGTTGATCGCCCAGAAGTGGGTGCTCTGCCTGTTGAAGAAACAGCTGCTGAGTAAGCTAATCTAATTAAAAAGCCGGGGAAACCCGGCTTTTTTATGCCTGTTTGTTTTTCATTTATCTAATCCGTACTATGGTGTTTTGACTTTTGCCCTGGTGCTGATAATGCAAAAAATACTGCTTTCCCTACTTTTACTTAGTTCGCCGCTGGCAGCTGTAGCTGAAACAGCAACTGAAATCCAGTATCAGCCGCTACAACCGTTATTGTCTCAGGTAACGGAGCAATACCCGCTATTGCAGCAAGTGCTGGCTAATCCTGAACCTTACCGCTTGCAAATTATTTATACCCAAATAGATCGTGGCGCGGATAACAATCCCAATCTTACCTACTATCAATTTGGCCTGAATGATGCTCACTACTTCTATCCGGCCAGCACAGTAAAACTGCCGATAGCGTTACTAGCGCTTGAATGGTTGGCAGAGCAAAACGTTACAGGCTTAAATGCAGATACTACCATGTTGACTGATGCTGCTGCCGACTGGCAGACATCCCAAACAACAGATCCGACTGCAGCGAATGGTTTACCCAGTATTGCGCAGTATATAAAGAAAGTGCTTTTGGTCAGTGATAATGATGGCAGCAACAGATTATACGAGCTACTGGGGCAGGACTTCATCAATCAGCGTCTGGCGGCTAAAGGCTTAGAGCACAGCCTGATCAACCATCGCCTTAGCGTGCCATTAACGACAGAGCAGAACCGGCAGTTCAATCCAATACGCTTTGTTGATAGTGCCGGTAAGACCATTCTGGCTCTGCCGGCTCGCAGTACTAAGCAGCAATATAGCAACAAAGATCAACCGACATTGGGTAGAGCGTATATCAAGGGTAGTGAGTTGATTAACTCACCGATGGATTTTACCGACAAGAACCGTCTGAGCCTTACTGATTTTGACGGTGTGATAAAGCGGGTGATCTTTCCGCAGCTTTTTGCTGAAAATGAGCGTTTTAAGCTACGGCCGGAAGATCGCGCTTTGGTGCTGCGTTATATGGCGCTGCTACCGCCTGACAGTATTAATCCTGTTTACGATACTAAGCAGTATCCGGCTAACTATTCTAAGTTTTTGCTGTTTGGCGGTAACGCACAGCAGATACCTGAGCATATAAAGATTTTTAACAAAACCGGCTGGGCTTATGGTCATATTATTGATGGTGCCTATATTGCCGACCTGCAGCAGGGAATCGAGTTCTTTATTAGTGCAGTGATCTATGCCAATGAAAATGACACCCTAAATGACGATCAATATCAGACAGACGAAGTGGCGCTGCCGTTTCTACGACAGTTAGGTGAATATCTGTACCAGCATGAGCTGCAACGGCCAAAAAAACATAAGCCAGATCTGTCCGAAGTGATCAGAGTCACGGCATCAGATGCTGAAATTGACTGATTTATAATCAAAAAGTAGTGCTTTTTCAGAGGATCGCTTAAAAAATGTGCGGTCGATCATCTTTCTGTAAAAAAGATCTTGATCACTTTTCGACGATCTCTATAATGCGCACCACACAGACGGCAGCAAGCGAAAGCAAGCAACGTCTGACTGAGGCAAAAGCCTCGTATCATTGAGCAAGGCTCTGATACAACGCTCTTTAACAATTCGCAATCAATCATCTGAGTGGGCACTTAC
>NZ_BAFK01000039.1 GCF_000296695.1 Rheinheimera nanhaiensis E407-8 | reverse complement strand
GGGGGCCCCCCCGGTGGCCCCCGCCAGTCCGTTGGGTTAAGGCTAAGTGCAAGTGTTACCTGGACAACTGCCGCCTCGGTGTTAACACGCTGCCCGGCATAAGCCCGCTCACCGGTAGCAGTGTCGGCATAAAATTGCAGGCTATTGATTGCCTTACCGTGCGAGCCCCAAAACTGCCCCTGTCGCAGGGCGTTAAGCACTGCGGCCGTGGTGTTAACGCTGGCATGAATATGGGTGCGGGAGAACTGACAGGGGGCGTAGTCCAGATTGTCGTTGTGGTAATCTGAGCTGGCCAGCGCGCCCCAGATATCGAGACCTTGCTGTAACAGCTTATCCCACTGACCGCCAATAATGGCCACGGCCGGATCCCAACCGTCAACTGTACGGTAACGGTAGGTATAGCTGGCATTTTTATTACCTTGCTGGCGCTGATGGCCGGGGCCGCCTTCAAAACCCACCAAATTACTATGCTGACTGCGCCACAGCTTTACATCAAACAGGTTTTCCGCCGCAGATAAATCTTTGCGACTGGGGTGGTTATAAAACAGCACCGCTTGCTGCTGAGCAAGCCCAGGTTGGTTGTTTAACCAGCTTAACGCTTGTAGTGCGTCAAAACGGGTGCTGCTGCCACTGTCAAATTGCTGGCGAAACCTTTGCAGCAGCTCGCCGGCATTGTCCAGGTCGGGCAGTAACACGCCAACATGTTCGCGGCCGCGAAACGGCAATATATTCCACTCCAGCCCGGTAATAATGTTAAGGGGCGCATGGCGGGCCCGGGCGCTGAGAATATCCTGCTGATAGCGCCCGGTATCAAAGCGGGTTAAACCACGGTCTGAGTGATCAGTCAGCGCTATCACATCGCAGCCATGTTGCTGCGCCAACCGGGCCAGTTCATCGATGCTGCGCGCGCCATCAGAATAGCGGCTGTGTAGGTGTAAATCAGCAATCAGAGTCCGGCTTGATGGCGGCTGAGTGGCGCGGGATAACTGTGCCACACCGCTAAAAGGTGCGGCTTGCTGGTACAGCGCCAGTTGGTTCAGCCTTAAGGCTATCTGCTGCTCCAGTGCCTTAAAACCTGCGCCCTGATAGCCGCCTAACTGCTCGATAACCTGCTGCTCAGTTAATCCTTCGGGTAAATCATGCACCGCCGGCATCATTGCCATTTCCATCTCATCGCTGTCAAACTGCGCTAAACGTCTGGCGTCGATACTGCTTAAGCGTTCGGCAAATAGAATGCCGGCTCTGTCGGCACTCAGATCGGCAAAGCTAAAACCGGAGCCGCCGCTGTCGGCATCGAGAATTTCTTTTAAATTACCAATCTGGCTGGAAATGCCGGCGCTACCCAGTTGCTGAAAGACCGCCGAATACAAAAAGTGCAGTGCCAAATCGTGCCGGCCCAGCAAGGTGACTTTGGCCAGCCTTGGCACCTGGTCAGGCTCAGCGTTATCGGTGGCGTAGCGGACAAAATGGCGGTTGCCAAAGCCCACCGCTAAGGCCCACATCGCTTGGCGGTATTCATATTCAGGGTTGTCGCCCGCAGCGCGTGCAGCGGCAAATAACAGCAGTTCGCGGCTGTAAAAAGCTAGCCGCCGCTCATCAGGGTGTTGTTGGTACAGGCTGCGTAACTGCTCCAGATAGACGGCAATATCGGGTGCAAAGCGGCTGTCGCTTTGTAGCAGGTCGCGCGCCATATTGCGCGCCTGATACAACTGCGGGTTAAGTTTAAGCTTTAGCGCATTGGCATTTTCATCGACAAAATACAACTTGCCGTTAGCCAGCTCGCCTTTTTGCAGCAGCGATAACAGCTGCTGGTCGGCCGGGGCGGCCAGCATGGTTTTAACCGCCGCTGACAGCATGGCATTGGCCACGGCGCCGGGTAGCGGTATTTTACCCAGCCGGCAATGATCAATAGCAAAACCGTCGTTACCGGGTAAAAACAGGCAATAGGCGCTGACCCTGCGCTGCTGGCTAAACTGCCAGTCGGCGCGCACCGCAACGCCAAAATTGGAAATCACACCATTAAACTGCAGCGGGGCCACAGTATAACTGGCCACATTCATCAGTGCGTCCAGCTGCGCCTGTTCAAAGCTCAGCTCAATACGATCGTCGGCCTGGCTTAACTGGCGCAGGGTTGAGCTAAGCAGCTTACGCGCTGTAGTCACATCTTTACTGCTAATATCGCTATTGCTGGTTTGGCCACTGCTGGTCAGTAACCACCACAGCCCGGCCAGCAGTAAACTTAGCAGCAACAGGCGTTTAACCCAGCTGGGTAGGCGTTTTTGTGTGTTGCTATCAGGCTCGGTATTGGCCATAGTCGGTTTTTTTGCGGCTTAAGGTGTTTGTAACCATTGCAGCGTAGCCTGTTCCACCTGCCCGCGCCATAACTGACTGGAAAAGGTATGGTTAGCCTCACTGATCTGGCTATGCTGTGCCTTTGCCAGACAGCCGGCCCAGGCAGTGTCAGTGGCGCAAAGCTGCAAAAACTCCTGCGCCGTTAAATCATTCCCACTGGTGATGATGAGCACCTGGCCGCTAAAGCGCTGCCAGCCACGCAGCATCAGCTGCACATAGTTTTGCGCGTTAGCTTGCGGTGTAATGCTGGCGGCCGGGCGGTTAGCCCGGCGCTGCTGCAGTGTCTGCCACAGCCCTTGAATACTGTGCTTTAGCGCCACACCGCCGCCGAACAGCTTTTGCCAGAATTGACGGCTAAACAGCCGTTTTACATAGTAGTGTTTTAACATTACCTCGGCATGGCTATGCTGCTGGCGTACCCAGGGGTTTAGCAATACGGTGCCACTCACCCTGGGATCGGGTTTATTCAGGTATAACAAGATGGCGCTGGCGGCATCGCACAGGCCCCACAGCACCACGTTTTTTAGTTGTGGGCACTGCTGCATCAGCG
Organism: Rheinheimera nanhaiensis E407-8; assembly: GCF_000296695.1. Lineage (GTDB taxonomy): Bacteria > Pseudomonadota > Gammaproteobacteria > Enterobacterales > Alteromonadaceae > Alishewanella > Alishewanella nanhaiensis. The sequence continues at coordinate 13,688 of NZ_BAFK01000039.1, read as the reverse complement.
CAGTTATCCCGGCCTCAATTTCAGCATCTTGCTGATAGAATTCGGCTTTTGTGCCGCTGCTGTCGCCCATACCCGCGGCATCCAGGCGCAGCGACGCGATGCCTTCTGCGGCCAACGCCCGGCTTAATTTAACAAACTGGCGGTGGCTACCCACCCGGTACTGTGGCCCGCCGACCAGAATTAGCACACCGGTATCCTGCCGATCGCTGTCTGGCTGGTGCAGAATGGCGCTAAGGCTGTTATCAGTGCAGGTGATACTGACAAACTGCTCGCTCATAGGCCACCCCGGTTAAATTGCTCCAGCGTGTGTGTCATCAGCGCATCTGCGCGGGCAAGCTCAGTGGTTTGCCAGTAAGGTTCAGCTTTTAACTGGATAAAGTTTACTGCTGTAACGTGTTGTAACTGCTCAAGCTTCTTTTGCACCGGCAGCGCAACGGCGTTCAGCTGCGAGGTTTCAAACCAACTGAGCTGGCACTGTGCTAACTGGGGGGGGAAGGTTGACTGCAGTTCAGTCAGGCTTTGATAAAACGCCCGGCTTATCGGATAACCGGCGATTTCCACTGTTGCCCCGCCAAGCAGTTGCTGCTCCAGCTCAGCCTGGCTTAGTTTTACCCCGCCAGCCATTGCTTCGGCCACTTTAATACGGACAAATTGTTGCCAGAATTTGGCTACGTCAAACATCGGTTGCCATAACGCAATTTTTTCAGCGGTAAGTGGCAGCGTATTTTGATGAAGTAAATCAAAAAGTTGTATTGCACCAAAGCGTACGGCAATAAAGCTAACCTGTTGATAGCCGGCCGCCTTTAGCAGATTAAGCAGTGCCAGCAAATCTTGGCGCCAGATAATTGTGGTGGCGCTGTCTAAATCGCCCTCGCTATCGCCGGTACCATAGTGATCGAGCATAAAACAGCTAACGCCGACCGCGGCAAGCTTACGCATTGTTGCACTAAGTAGATGCCGGGTTTTATTCATCTCCTCAGCAAAAGGCGGCAGTATCACCATTGCTGCTGAGGTGGCCTGCGTAGCTTGGGTAGTATGAAGAAACACCTTGCCGCGGCTTAGCGCTAAAAAGCCGGGTTGGTTAAGACTTGCGGTTAAATCCGTTTGCATGCTGCATCCTGCATCAGTAGCACCGGCCAGATAATGGCCCTTAGTTGTGCTAAATCATACCTTGTCTGCAGCGGGCATCCAAGTCTGTTGCAAGTGCATCTGATATTGTCGCAGGTTGTGCTGTGGTTTTAGTTAGTGTTAGCATGAGTGCATCTTCGTTCGGGGTTCAACACATGGATGTTAAATTTGCCCCTGTGATGGCAAATGCGGCAGATTTTCCCGAAGCAATAATCAGGGCAACGCCTGGTTTTGGCTTCAGTGACGTCGGTTTGCTATGGCAGAAACTTCAGCTTGGTCAGTGCACCTATACCCGTAACGGTAGGGCAGCCATTGCCATAGCCGCGCAGCAGCTTCAATACCCAAACCAAACCAATACGGTATTATTGCCGGCCTATCATTGCCCGGCGCTGGTTGAGCCTTTTCTCTGGCTGGGTTATCGGGTGCGGTTTTATCCGGTACAGGCCGATTTGTCAGTTGATGCCGCCGTATTTCAGCGTTTACTCACTGCGGATGTCAGCCACTGTGTGGTCGTGCAGTTTTTTGGCTTTAAGCAAAACGCGAATCAGCTTATTACCCTGGCTCACGCTGCGGGAAAACGGGTACTGGAAGATTGCGCTCATGGTCTGGTTGATTTTGTTGCATCGCTGCAGCAGGATGATCCGCGTGTTTCGGCGCGTATTTGCAGTATTAACAAGGTGTTGCCGACCATAGATGGTGGCTTACTGTATTTGCGCCAGCGCCAGAGTACACAGCCCGGCCATTGCAGCTGGCTGGAAGAGCTAAAGGGTATAGCGTTTTTGCTGAAAATTCCGCAGCGTTTACAACGCTTAAGGCAGCGCACAAAGACACGTAAGCCTGATAGGATATCAACACCGGAGCCTACGCCGGGTTTTAAATACTTCAGACCTGCAGATCTGAACTCTGCCAGCTTCCGCCATACCAAATGGATTTTGCAATGCAGCGATCTGGCCGCCATTAAAACCAAGCGGCGGGCGAATTATCATTATCTGGTGACGGGCTTGGCGGGGGTGGCTGCAGGCACTTGTCTGTATCCTGTTATTGCTGATGAAGCGCCTTACGTGTTGCCGTTTTTACTGCGCGATGGCAGTCATTTTCAGCAACTGCGCTTAAAAAAAATTCAGGTACTGCGCTGGGAAGAGATGGCGCCCAGTGGCTGCGACATTACCGAGCAATATCGTAGCCGGTTAATTCAGTTGCCCTGTCATCATAAATTAACCCGGGCAGATTTAGACTATATTATCCAGGCCATGGCAGGCCTGACGGAGTTGTAATGGAAACAGGCGTATATCCGGTTAGTTATTTTGACAGCTTGCGGCCACAGTGGGACAGCCTGAATCAGCAGACACAGTGCCAGGCGATTTTAGATGCCGATTTTATCAGTTGTTTAATTAAGCATTTTTTCCGTGGCGACGAGCAACTGCTGGTGGTGTATCAGGCGTCACAGCTGCGTTTTATCGGTTTTTTTCAGCGCACAGCTTTTGGCTGCTGGCAAACCGTGATGCCATCGCAGGCGCCGGTTGGGCTTTGGCTGGCACGTGCACATAGCATCGATGAGGCCTTATTGAAGGCCATCGCACAAGTGCTGCCTGGCCCGGTATTGCAACTGGATTTACTGCAAGCCGACAGCCGTAACTTAACGGTGGCGCCCGCAATTTATCAGCAGTTTTATATTGAAACCGGCAACCGCCCGGTACCGGCACATTATGACGACTTTGCCAAAACCATTGGTAAAAACTTACGGCAAAACTGCAACAAAGCCTATAACCGCGCCGAGCGTGACAACGACAGCCTGAGCGCAGAAGTGGTTTGCTCACCAGCGCAGGTAACGGCAGGCGTTATCCATTATGGCGAGATTGAAAGCGCCAGCTGGAAAGCTCAGGAGGGCACGGCTATTAGCCCCGACAATCAGCAAGGCCAGTTTTATCAGCAAATGATGACTGAGCTGGCGCAGCGTCAGGCCGCCTGTGTCTGGTATTTTAAAGTATCGGGCAAGGTTGCCGCTGTCGATCTGTGCGTGAGCAAAAATGGCAGTTTAATTATTCTTAAAACCACTTTTGATGAGCAATACGCCCGCTATTCACCCGCCTTATTACTTAAGCTGGAGATGTTAAAATACTACGCCGGGAACCCGCAGCTGGGTATTAACAATATTGAGTTTTATGGCAAAGCAATGGACTGGCACAAACGTCTGAACTCAGAACTGCGGCCCATAGTGCATCTTAGCTGGCAACGCACCCGCTTGCTGCAGTGGCTGGTACGCCAGCTTAAACAATACCGTAAGCGCAACAGCGCAACTCAGGCACAGGCTGAACCTCAGGCCTGACTAAGCATGTTTTTTACTAAGCGCAGATGAAACGCCAACGGCGTTTTATCCCAGGGGGTAAAACGTTTTAGCAGATAAGCCGGGGTGTGCCTATCTGACACACCCCAATTGGTCACCACCGCGCTGGCAAACCCCGCCTGTTTTACCAGCTGCACTGCGGTGTCATCAAAGTCGGTGCCCTGGCCGCCATTAGGGTAAGCAAAGTGCATTACACGCTGGCCCAGCCACTGCTCTAACTGGTGTTTCGATTGGTGTATTTCGGCTTGCTGCTGCCCGGCTGGCAGCACTTTTAAAATAGGGTGATGCACTGTGTGGGCGCCCAGCGTAATGCCGCTTGCGGCCAGTTGCTTTAATTGTGCCGGGTTCATCATCAAGGGGGCCTGCTCGGTAGCCTGGTTTTGCGCGTAATACTGGTTCACTTTGGCCAGCCGCTGCTCAAAGGGCAAATACTTCAGGCTTTTCAGCCATTGCTGGGCTTTGCTGCGCCTGTCTGGCCAGTCAGCCAAACTGACCACAGTGTCATCCAGTTGCAGTGAACTGCGTTTAGTGTCGGCGAATAAATGAATAAGACGGTCATTCCACATGTTTTGCCCCTGGCTAAAGCCGGTAGCGATATACACGGTGGCGGCTATACCATATTTGGCCAGGATCGGCTGCGCGATGGTCAGGTTATTAATGTAGCCATCATCGAAAGTGACACACACCGCATTGGCAGGCAGAGTGTTGTGCCGTAAATGCGCCAGTGCTTCATCCAGCGACAACGGCGTAAAGTAATCGCGCAGCAGGCGCATTTGCCAGTCAAATACCTCTGCTGTAGGCTCAGAGGGCCGCATCGGGTCGGCTGTTTCCAGTACCTGATGATAAATTAGAATACTCAGTTTATTCGCGGCTAAAACCTTACCGGCAAGTTTGATGGCGCTATGAAACATATCGACTGTCCCTGTTATTGCGGCCGCAGATCCTATCTGGTGCAATATTGTTGTTACCGGCTAATGCTAGCCTACTAGCGCCGGTTAAGTCTATTAATGAATGACAACAGGTGAAGCGGGCTTAGTCTGGCTGTTGGTGCAAACTTAGCAAAGCCGCGCAATGTTGTGCCGGCTAACTGGAAATAGCCCGAATAAATGAGTACACTTGGGCAAAATATCGACATGGAGTGTCTGTTATGATCCGGCTGTTAGCCTTTATAAGCCTGAGCCTGCTTGGTGCATCACTGCCGTTAGCTGCAGAGCCAAACGATTGCGAACCGTTAAAGCTATCTAAAAAAGGCCCGCCTTTTGATTACAATGACCCATCGGAGCTGGCAAGAGAGCGGCTGAATCTGGCAGAGGGGGCCCATTTTACCCAAAGCGTCCGTTCAGGCACAGCAGGTAATGCCGGCTCGTTAATTGGTGATTTGGATTTTGTGCTGCGGGTTTTCCCTAATCATCCTTATGCGTTGTCGGTGATGGCCGACGTACAGCAGCGCCCTGGTTTTACCCGGCAGCACCCGCTGCGTAAAGACAAATATTACCCAACATTAAACTGTTATTTTCAGCGGGCTCTGCAAGTTGCCCCCAATGATGCCGCCGTTTATCTGGTGATGGCGATACACCAACACAAATTAAAACGCTTTGAGCAAGCCAAAGGCCATTACCAAAAAGCCATTACGTTAAAACCTGATGCTGCCGAGGCGCACTACAACTTTGGCTTGTTACTGGTTTCGACCGGCGAGTTAGAGCAGGCGCTTAAGCATGCCCATACTGCGTATAATCTGGGATATCCGCTACCCGGATTAAAAGAGAAACTGCGCAGCCGGGGTGTGTGGCGTGAGCCGGTAGCACCCGCACCCGAGCAGCCCTTAGCTGACGCCGGGTTATAAGCGTGCTGAAAACGCTTGTCCGCTTGCTGCCCGAGCCTGTGCGCTGGGCCGGCTATGCGCTGCTGCATCGGCTGTTGCACCGCAACACTGTCACGATAATGCCTGCTACGCCGACAAAGCCCGAGCGCTATATCTGGATATTTTGCTCTACTATAGGTGAGCTAAACGCCTGCAAACAGCTGATAGCGCACTATTGTGCAAAGGCAAAGGTGTTACTGCTAACCGACAGAGAGATTTACCTTGAAAGCTATCAACAACAGTTTCCTACCGCTGTCGTTGCAGTAGCGGCGCTGGATTTTCGCCACACCCACAGCCTGCTAAGCCAATACCCGCCTAAGCTGGCTATAGTGTGTGAAATTCCACTACTGTTACATGATGCGCCTTGCCGCTTGTCCTATGGTGTACTGCGGTTATTGAAACAGCAGCAGGTTAGGATTTGTCTGGTCAATGGTTGGCTGTATGGTTACCAGCCCGCCTGTAAACAGGACAGCATCGAGAAGTACTTGTTTGAGCAGGATTATCTTAACTGCTTTGATGTGATGTCGGTGCAAACCGAGCAGATCAAACAGCAACTGGTAGAGCAGGGCGCAAAGCCAGAGCGGCTTGTGGTCAGCGGCAATATGAAATACGACAACCTGGATGCCAGCCTTACCCTTAACCAGCCGACACAAGCTATGCTAGGCGTGCTGCTAAAGCAACCACAGTTATTTGTTGCCGGCTGCGTTACCGATGTGTGGGAATATGAACTGGTGATCAAGGCCTTTGCCCGTGCCCGGCAAAGTGAAGCCGCGCTAAAGCTGGTTATCGCACCGCGCCACCCGGAAAAACCAGAGCAGCTGGCGGCACTGGAGCAGCTGTTGCAACAACATCAGCTGGTTTATCAGTACCGTAGCCAGGTAACGGCGCAGTCACTGCAACTTGACGATGTATTAATTGTTGATAGCTTCGGTGAGTTAAAGGCGTTTTATGCCGCCGCTTATGCCTGTTATGTCGGTATTAATCACAATATTCTTGAACCGCTAAGTTTGGGCAAGCCAGTGGCGGTGCTGGGCAACTGGGAGCCAAGCTACCCCAGCTACCCGGTATTTAGCATAGCCCGCAGCAAGCAGCTGGTCACAGAGCTTAGCGATGCCGCAGATTTAGCAAGGTTTTTAGCAACATCAGCAACTGCTGCCGGCAATAGCGACAAGGCGCGGCAGGTTGTTGAGCAGTTAGCACAATTATCCGGTGCTTTAGCACGTAATATTGCACTTATTGATGCAGCGTAACGGCGATTGTAAAAGGGAATTAACATGACCAACCGATTAAGTATCCTGTCCAATGCCAGTAAATTGGACGTTGTTACCGAGCCTTACCCCCATATCATTATTAAAAATGCGCTGGATCCGGATGTCTTTCAGCAACTGGCCGACGAATACCCCGATCCTGCAGTGGTGTTAAATGGCCGGGAGAAAAAGGATACCTGGTACGACTATCCGGCCTGTTTTGCGCTGCAAAATAGCAAGATTACGCCAATGTGGCAGGCATTTTTGGCGTATCACACCTCGGCCGAGTTTTATCATGAGCTGATGCAGCTGTTTGGCGATACTATCAGGCAATGGCACCCGCTGTTAGAGCAGAAGTTTGGTAAAAAACTGGAAGATTTTTCTACCAGCATGCGGCAAAACGGTGCGGCCGATAACCAGCAAAATTATGCAACAGATGTGTCGTTAGAGTGCCAGTTTTATGTCAACTATACCGAGCAGCCACGGGCTGTGCGCGGCCCCCATGTTGACCGCCCAACCGAGTTATATGCCGCCTTGCTGTATTTCCGCCAGGACAATGACGACTCCACCGGCAGTAACCTTGAGGTGTGTCAGGCGCTAAACCCGGAGCAAATGCATCCGGGTAAAAAAATCGTGGTTGACCATTTACCGATGGAAGTTGAGCCAGACAAAGTAAAGGTTGTCAGCAGTGCCACTTATGAAGCCAATACACTGGTGCTGTTTATCAATTCAGAGAAATCTATCCATGCGGTGTCACCGCGCACAGCTACGCCGGTGCCGCGTAAGCATATTAATTTTACTGCCGACTTGTTCTCGTTAGCTGATCAGGGGCTGTTTCAGGTCGTGCATCGCACCGACAAAAAGTTAAAGCGCTGGTTGGCAGATAAACCCGTGATCTGGCGCTTAGCCAGGTTTATCTCCAATTAGTTTAGTGTTGTTTACCGGTTTAGGGCGAAGTAATGAAATCTGTTGTGTTAGTTAACGATACCACTACACAAATGCATCACGGCTGTGAGTTGGTAATGAAGCAAATTCGGCTTTTGCTGGGCAAAAGAGGTATCAAAGTGCTTGCTACCTCAGCTGAGGGGACTGACTGGCGCTGCGACCAGGCTTTTTTGACTGCAGCTGCACGCTGTGATGCCATTATTGTTAATGGAGAGGGCACTATTCATCACAACCGGCCAGCGGGGCGTAAGTTACTTGAGGTAACCGAACTGGCAGAGCAACACCGGATCCCGGCTTTTCTTATCAACACCACTTACCAGGATAACCCGCCGGAGTTTAAGCAGTATCTGGATAAGTTTTCCGCAATTTTTGTGCGCGAAGGCGAGAGCGCCAAAGCATTAGCTAAGATCGCTGTACCCTCAACTGTGGTGCCCGATATCACCTTAAGTTACGACTATCAGCCTTACTCTGAACGGAAACAGATTGGTGTAAGTGACAGTTCTATCACGCCTATTGCAAAAAAGCTCTTCGCGCTGTGTCGGGAAAATAAAGCACTATTTTTGCCGGTACTGCGAAGCAGTAAGTACGATGGTGTTTTTAATTTCACCGAGCGGTTACGGGACCTGAAGTTTGAACTTACCAAGCTAAAACTAAAGCTAACCGGGGCCGAGGACTACTTACAGCTTAGAAATTTGTTTGTTAAGAAGTCCATCAAGCAGTTCTTCGATGCAGTAGCATCATGTCATGTTGTCGTCAGTGGCAGATTTCATGTGATTTGCTTTTGTATGCTTACCGAAACACCTTTCCTTGGCATTGATGGTAACAGCCATAAAATACAGTCAATGCTTAATGATATTGGTTTATCGCCAGACAGAATAATTGCCGAAGACGACATTGCGGCGATTTCTATGCAGAGTAATTACGCTTACACCCAAGCTGAACTGGCTGCACTTCGAGCCTTTAAGCTTCAGGCAAAGGCGGGCATTAATAATATGTTTGATATTATCGCCCAAACCATCAACGGCAGACCTTTACCAGCAGCCAAATCAGTTTCAGCACTTCACCCCAATGGTTAAGTGCTGTGCTGCTGTAACCACAGCTCCAGTACCACAATAATCCACACCAACTCACCGTAATAACCGGCATGGCCGTTTTCAAAGGTAGCTATGGCATGGTCAATAAACGTCGGTTGTAAAATGTCGCGCTGTTTAACGCTTTGCAGTGCACTAAGCGCCAGGCTGTGCAAATCGGGCCGTTGTTTCATCCATACGCCAAATGGCAAACCAAAACCGTGTTTGCTTTTGCTGATAGTGGCGTCTGGCAAAAAGCCACGGAAACTGGCTTTGTAAAAGTCGCGCAGTTTTTGCCCCGGCGCTTTTAAGCGGGCTGGCACGGTGCAGCTAAAATCGACCAGCTCTTTTTCAAACAGCGGAAAGCGCACCTCTACACCGGCCAGCTGACACATTTGGCTCACTTTGACTAAATCGTTATCGGCCAGGGTAAACTTCCAGTCCAGGTACATCATTTTATCCACCGCATCTTCTGAGCGGCAGGCCTGGTAGCGCTCGCGCTTTTGCTGCGCCGGCAGGTGGGTATCGACCTGTTGCAGCAGCGTCGGGCTGAACATTTGCGCTAAGTTGAAGCGGTTTAAAAAGTTGTAGCTGTCCAGCCGGTCGGGCAGAGGCACCTTGGCCTGGCGCACATAACTGCTGGCTTTTTTCACCAGCGGCAGTTTATCGGCCAGCGGGTTATCTAACCCCAGCTTTAACAAAGCCTGCAGCGGGCCGGGCAGGGCACTGTAGCGCTGAAATACCTTTTGTTTTACATAGCGCTCGTTGCCGGCAAAAATTTCATCACCGCCATCGCCGGCCAGCATTACCGTTATGCCGTCTGCCCTGGCGGTTTTTGCGCAAATATAGGCAGCCATGGCAGAAGAGTTGCCAAAGGGCTCATTAAAATAACCGGCTACCTGGTTAAAGTGCTGGGCTATTTCATCGGGCTGTAAATAGTGCACCTTGTGCTCAGTGGCAAAATGCTTGGCGGTAATTAACGCATATTCGGTTTCATCATAGCCTTTGGCTTCAAAGCCAATGGAGTAGGTTTTAGCCGCTTTACCCAAAGGCTGCTGATGTTTGGCCAACATGCCGGCGACGGTAGAGCTGTCCAGACCGCCGCTTAAAAAGGCCGCGCAGTTATCGGCCATATTGCGCTTCACGGCCACCGCGATCAGCTTTTTACAGCGTGCCATCAGCGCTTCAGCGCTGTCATTACTTGGGCTAAATACCGGCTGATAATAATTGATCTGTTGCAGTGGCTGGTCGGTGTTAACCTTTGCCACTACGCCGGGCTCCAGTTTGCTAATGCCCTGATAAATGCTCAGTGGTGAGGGAATGCAATGAAAAAACAGGTAGTTAAACAGTGCCTGTGGCGCAAGTGATGCACTGTTTTTCGCCCCGTGCAGTGCTGGCATATTGTCGCTGATGTGAATGTTGGCCTTATCGCGCTGGTCGATATAGCAAGGGATACTACCGACATGGTCGTTGATAATACTTACCTGGCCGCTTTGTTTGTTCACCAACAATATCAGGAAAAAACCGGCCAGGGCCTGGGTCAGTGTTACCGGCTCGTTTAACGGTTGCGTCAGTAGCCAAAGCGCATTGTCCTGGCGCAGATAATCCTGCTCATACGGCCTTACACGGCCAATCACTGCCACCAGATGCTGGGCATTTTGTGCCATGGCGATGGGTTGGCGACTGCTTAGTGTCAGCGTAACTGCAATCTTAGCGTGGCTTAACTGCAATTGTCGCTCTGCGCTTTGCGCGATAGTCCATGACATGTCAGGCTTCCTTTCGTTTAACCAGCACAGAAAAGGTTATCGGGTTGCTGCAAGCCAGCATCAGTAAGCCGGCTTTTAGGCTGTTATAGCCGTATTTCAGGCTGTGGCGAAAGGCGTCAAAAGCCACAGCACGGTTGCGGTTTAACATGGCCTGATAACCGTAAATAAAATGGCGCTGCCCCAGATAACGGTTAGCTTGCTGCTGGCTGATGCTATTACCTGACGGGCAGCGTAAACCAAACTGTTTTATGTTGGCTTCCAGGACCAGCAGGCTGTAATTCTTCGGATGCAGCTTTTTGGTAATACTAACCGGGTTATCGCGGTATACCGAATAGGCCCGCTGCAACTTAGCTACCTGGCAATGTTGGGAAATACGCAGCCAATAGTCGTGATCTTCGCCAATACGGTAAGCTTCGTTAAAATAGCCGACTTGTTGTAGCAGGCTTTTTCTGAGCACTGCCGTAGTGGTATGGATATAACACACTGCCAGCAATTTTAAGTACAGCCAACCTGACAGCTCCGGTACCAGTTGCTCTGGCGATACTTGTGGCCGCTTGGCTAAAATATCGGCCAACGGGTGTTGTTGATCCCAGACTATCCAGCCGGTATAGCAAAGGCCGAGTTCTGGCTTTGCCTCTAACAGGGCAATTTGGGCACTGAGTTTGCCGGGCAGCCAGATATCGTCGCTGTCGTTAAAGGCAATATAATCGCCTTTCGCTGCACGCATACCGGTATTTCTGGCGGCGGCAGGGCCGCTGTTGGCCTGAAAAATAAGCCGGATTTTATCGCCGTACTGGCGCAGGATCTCAGGACTGCTATCGGTTGAGCCATCATCTACCACGATAAGTTCAATGTTGGGGTAATCCTGCGACAACACACTGTCGATCGCTTCATTTAAGTGCGCGGCACTGTTGTAGCAGGGCATGATTACACTGACAAGTGGCATCGGCATGTCAAATCCCCTGATCTTGTTTGAAGCGCTGCACTGTTGCTAACAGCCGCTCAGTGTTGGCGGCAAATATCGCATCAGTGCTTAAATGGGCTTTGGCCTGGCATAGCTGACGCAGCTCTGTGGCTGTTTGCTCTATCTGGCGCGACGTTGACGCTTGGGGCGGCGGTGTGCCCCAGCTTTTTTGCCACAAGGGCGTATGACGCAAACCGCGTTTTAGTTGATTTTTCAGCCTTGATGCCGTGCTAAGGTGATTATCGCCGCGCCATACCGGGCTTAGCGTATTAAACTGGCTTTTAAGCCCGACCGACATTAGCCAATCCTGCCATTTATACTCTGAAATATGCCGGTAGGCCTTTACCGGCACCCAGGGCACGCGGAATGAATCGGCTAAAATGGCGCCGTGCATGGCTTCCGTCAACAAGAGCTCGGACTGACAAATGGCATCAAATACCTGTAAAAACGGTTGGCGCGGGTCAATATAATGAATGCCAGCCAGCGCACAAACTTTGGCCCAATCGCCCAGTCGTGCACTTTCGCAGTGCGGCATAAAGCTGACTTTATGTAACTTGGGCCCGCTGTATTGATGAAAGCGGGGCGTTAACGAGGCCGGATCGGTAATCGCCAGTTCGCCGGCTAAGCCAAAAGCTTTTGCCGTTAGCGGGCCGCGTACGGCGTAGAATGTCCAGTGTTGATGCTGTTTGGGTAACTCGCCATAGCCATGACCTGAGCCAAACACGGTGACAGCAGGGGCGTCGGGAATGCGGTGATTCAGCAAGGTGCCGACACCAACGAATAAGTCTGTGTCGTGCTCGTTAAAAATATCACCCAATAACTGCTGCCAGAGCCAGGGGTTTAAGTCGTCGCCAAAATTGCCCTTGGGATCTTTAAAATAGTACAACTTCATGTATCGTCCTTGATTACAGCCTGAATTTAAGAGCTTCGGTAAAGCGCTGACGAAACCCTATCCATAAGATCGTGCAGTACAATAACGCGCCCATTATCACAGTAATCAGTAAATTTAGCCAACGTGGTATTGCATCGCCACTTAGCTGATTAAAGCCCATGATCATGACAAACATCATTAACGAGGCAAACAGCGGTGGCGCCAGCGCAATTATAATAGTGCTAAACGGAATTTTTGACCGGCGGGTGCATAGCTGCAGGGCGAACAAAAAGAACAGTGGTGTACTGACCAACCACGATGCCGCCATCACATTCACGCCGTAAGGTGCAGCCAGGTAAATAACGATAGCAGTAACCAGCAAGGAGACGCTAACGTGAATAAGGCCGGTAGACGGGTAGCCGAGCGCCTTCATTAATGGCGTAAACAGGTTAGTGGCCAGACGCAGCGGTACTGTCAGCAAAATAAGTTGCAGCGGCAGTATCGCCTGTTGCCAGCTGTCGCCCAAAATAAGCAAAACGGCATCTTCTGCCACTGCTGCCAGGCCATAAAACAACGGGAAACTAAACACGGTAATAATGCGAAAAATATAACAAAACACCCGGGCATACTCGCCCTCCTGATGCCGGATGGCGGCATACATCGGGTAGGCCACTTCGTTTACCAAGGGCATGGCTTTGGCCAGTGGTAACAGTGCCAGGTGAAAGGCTACCGCATAAATACCTAACTGATTTTGCTGTAAAAACTGCCCAGCGATCAAAATGTCTATTTTCATAAACAGCGTAAACAGCAAACCCGTGGCGGTAAGCGTTGCGCCAAATTTAATCGCATCGCCCGTGCCCCTAAAATGCAAAGCCGGCAGGTAAAGGGTTTTCATCACGGCGGTATAGCCAATGGCCCGCATAATGGTGACGGCGAGATTGGCCAATATAAGTGACCAAAACCCCATTCCCGCATAGGCCAGCGATAGCGCTAACATGCTACCTATGACACTGGCGCTCAGGTCTATTTTGGCGCGGCTTTTAAAATTAAGCTCACGGGCCAGTAAATTCGATGCCAGCGTCGCCCAGGGGCTGAATAAAAACGCTATGGCAGTAATTTGTAGCACTTGCCCTAATTGTGGTTGCTGGTAGAACTGGGCAATTTTTGCTGCACTAAACCATTGCAGCAGCGCCAGTGTCAGATTAAACAAAATTAATAAGCCCAAAATTTTGCGGATAAACAGCTTATCCAGGTTGTCCTGGCGGATTAATGCATTGCCCAGCCCGGCACTGGCAAGTTGCAGCGCTAACATCGACACGGTTTCGACAATCGCCACTATGCCGTAGTCGGCGGGGGTTAGAAAACGGATGACAAACAGCGACACAAACCAGGTGAATAGCTGCGACATAATGCGAAGCGCCAGGGTCCAGCGAAATGCACTACGGGTGCGGGATAGTATGTCGCTCATACTAGATGTTACCGCGGCTAAAAT
>NZ_BAFK01000040.1 GCF_000296695.1 Rheinheimera nanhaiensis E407-8 | reverse complement strand
CCACCATAGACTTCATCGGTTGGCAGCATCCAAAATGCTGGCCAGGCGCCCTGCCCAGATGGCAGCTTGGCGCGCATTTCAAAACGGCCGTATTTAAAGTCACCCTGATACTTGGTAGTTAACCGGGCAGAAGTGTAGGGTAATGGCGAGCCTTCCGGCGCCGGCAGGGCCACGATATGCAGTTTGCCATCGGCGACAAAGGCGTTTTCTGCACTGTCGGTGTAACATTGCTTTTCGTTGTTGCCACCACCGGCACAGTTCACCTCATGCGTCCACTTGTTGCGGTCGATGCTGTTACCATCAAATTCATCACTCCACACTAATTGCCAGTCACTGACCGGCTCGGTGGGGTTAACCGCATTAACATCGGTATTGGTAGCGACATCGCCACCGCATCCGGCTAAACCGGCCGCCATAAGCACGGCGGTTAACGCTGAAAGTTGTTTCATTTTTATTCTCATCCCCTGGATTTTGCTACCTGCTGACTGAAACGCCATACCATAAAGGTATCTGCAACATAAATGTAAGCGCTTACAAAAGGTAGATGATTAAATTTCGCCCGTCAATAGTAGCGCCAGAAAAAGCCGCGCTAACAACAGGCAAAAATGGCAACTAAATGGCTTTTTTATTACATTTCAATGAATAAGATTGCACCATAAAAAAACACAGCATCCGCCGGCGCCTGTTTTTGGTGCAGCCTGCAGCGCCAGACACCGCAGTAGCAACTTTTTGATCTGTCTCCATATTGGTAGCAATAATCAACGCTAAACTTAGCTGCAGTGCAAAGGCGCGCTACACCAAGGATACCTGATGAAAAAACTGCCGTTGATACTGCTAGTCACCGCCAGCACAGCCCTGGCCTGGTGGCAGCTTAAACCCGACGCAGAAATTGCCGTAAGCACCACCACTGTAAGTAAAGGCAGCGTAGCGCAGCTGGTCGCCAATACCCGCGCCGGTACCGTGCGTGCTTGTCAGCGCTCTAAGTTATCGCTGACCAGTGGTGGCACCGTTGCTGCACTGCATGTGCAAAATGGTGATCGGGTAACGCAGGGCCAGCGGTTAATGTCGATGTGGGATCAGGACCTACAGGCCCGGCTCGAGCAAGCCAAAGCACAGTTAAAAGTGGCTGAGCTGGCTAAAGCCGAGCGCTGTGATGCCAGCGACCGCGCCGCGCGTGAAGCAAAACGGGCACAGAGCCTGGCCAAGCAAAAGTTACTGTCGGATGAAGCGCTGGATCAGGCATTAACCAATGCTGAGTTAACCCGCCATAGCTGCCAGCGGGCTGATGCCGAGATCAGTGTGGCTAATGCTCAGCTCACACTGCAACAAGCCCTGCTGAGTCAAACACAATTGCTGGCGCCCTTTGCCGGCGTAGTGGCCGAAATTAATGGTGAAGTGGGCGAGTTTGTCACACCCTCGCCACCAGGCATAGTGACACCACCGGCGGTCGATTTAATCGACGATAGTTGCCTGTATGTGCGCGCGCCCATTGATGAAGTGGACGCCGCCGGCATCCGCGTCGGCATGCCGGTAGTGATAACGCTGGATGCTTATCGTGGCCGCCAGTTTGCTGCTACCGTCAGCCGTATTGCACCTTATGTACAGGATTACGAAAAACAGGCGCGTACTGTCGATGTGGAAGCCCGTTTTAACCAACACCCTGATGATATATTGCTGCTGATTGGCTACAGCGCAGATATGGAAATTGTACTTCAGCAACAGGACGAGGTGCTGCGCCTGCCCACTGAAGCCATTTTTGCGCAAAATCAGGTGCTGGTGGTTAACCAACAGCAGCAACTGGAACTGCGCACTATTAACACCGGCATCAGTAACTGGCGCTGGACTGAAATTAGTGGCGGCCTGCGCGAGGGCGAGCAGGTACTGTTAAGTCTGGACACGCCGGGCGCAGTCGCTGGCGCCCGGGTTATCAGCAGCAAAAATACCCACCATGATTGAGCTTAACCAACTGTGCCGCACTTTTATGCTGGGCGATCAGGCGGTACATGCGCTGGATAACATCAGCCTGAGCATTAGCCCGGGCGAGTATATTTCGGTGATGGGGCCGTCCGGCTCAGGTAAATCAACCCTGCTTAACGTGCTGGGCTTACTGGATGTGCCCGACAGCGGCCAGTACCGGCTCAATGGCACTGACACCACCGCACTGAGCGATAACGCACGCGCCCGCTACCGGCGCGAGCATATCGGTTTTGTGTTTCAGTCGTATCATTTGGTACCACGCTTAACGGCGCGGGAAAATATCGAGTTGCCACTGGTGCTGGCCGGCGTAGCACCGGCTGAACGTAAGCGTAAAGTTACGGCGATATTAGCCCAGCTTAGCCTGACAGAGCGCGCTGATCATCTGCCGAACCAGCTGTCTGGCGGGCAGCGCCAGCGGGTTGCCATCGGCCGCGCTATTGTTATGCAGCCACGGCTACTGCTGGCCGATGAGCCCACCGGCAACCTTGACTCGCAATCCGGTAGCGACGTGGTCAACATACTGGAACAGCTTAACCGCCAGGGTATTACCCTGCTGGTGGTCACACATGACAGCGCTCTGGGGCAACGGGCGCGGCGGCATATCCGCATGGTAGATGGCCGTGTTGTTGCCGATCAGCCACCAGGCAGTGCAGCGCAGGCCAGCCATGCGTAGTGCGGATTTGCTGCACTTTAACCTGCAGGTATTGCTGCGCCACCGCTTTCGCAGCCTGATGATATTACTGGCACTGGCTATAGGAGTCGCAGCGGTAAATCTGCTCACCGGCCTGGGCGAAGGTGCCAGGGCTTATGTGCTGAGCCAGTTCTCGCTGCTGGGTAATAACACTCTGATCATGCTGCCGGGTAAAAAGGAAACCAGTGGCGGCATGCCGCCGCTAACCGGTGAGTCGCCACGGGATATTACGCTGGACGATGCCGCGGCCATTGCCCGCCTGCCCGGCGTAACAGCAGTAGCGCCTATGCTGGTTGGCATCAGCGAAGTGCGCTTTAACGCCCGTGCCCGCGACGTAGTGATAGCCGGCACCAGCAGCGACTACTTCCGTATTCGTCAGCTCAGTGTGCAACAAGGCCAGCCGCTGCCCACCGTGGCGCTGGATACCGCCAGCCCGGTGGCGGTGATCGGCAGCACGGTGAAACGCGAATTGTTTGGCAACGCGCCGGCTTTGGGGCAATGGCTAAAAGCCGGTGATCGCCGCTTTCGGGTAATTGGTATTCTTGACAGCAAAGGCCAGGCGATGGGGATGGATATGAACGATATCATACTGATCCCGGTGGCCAGTGCCCAGGTGCTGTTTAATCAACCGGGTTTATTTCGCGTGCTGATTGAAAGTGACAGCAGTGCGGCGATACCGGCGCTAAAGCAGCAGCTAGTGCAACTGATGCAGCGGCGCCAGGATGGCGTAGCCGACATTACGCTGGTCAGCCAGGACGCCATTTTAAGCGCCTTTGGCAATATATTAACCACGCTGAATCTGGCGGTAACCGGTATTGCCGCTATCAGTTTGCTGGTAGCCGGCATTTTAATTATGAACGTAACGCTGATTTCAGTTAGCCAGCGCACCGCTGAAATCGGCCTGTTAAAGGCGATAGGCGCCGCTAACAGCGATATCCAAACGCTGTTTTTAAGCGAGGCATTGCTGATGGCGCTGCTGGGCGCCGGCGCCGGCATGTTACTTAGCGAGCTGGGCTTACTGGCTATGCGCTTACGTTTCACCGATTTAGCCTTTCACACGCCCTGGTGGGCCCGTTTACTGGCGCTTGGCATTGCCGTGGCGACCTCATTGCTGTTCGCCTGGGGACCAGCACGGCGCGCCGCCCGGCTATCGCCGATCAGCGCCTTACAAAGCAGGGCCAACTGATGCGCCCGGCCGATTTTAGTACACTGGTACTGCGCAGCCTGACCGCGGCAAAAATGCGCAGCAGCCTCACTGCACTGGGCATAGCGGTGGGGATCTGTGCCGTAACGTTGCTGACCTCGTTAGGCGAAGGCGTGCGCGACTATGTACTGAGTAACTTCTCGCAGTTTGGCACCCGTATTATTGCCATTAACCCCGGCAAAAGCATGACCGGCGGCATGGGCGGCCTGCTGCAAACCGACCGGCCGTTAACGCTGGATGATGCGCAAGCGCTAACCCTGCTGCCGCATGTAACGCATGTAGTACCCATAGTGCAGGGCAGTGGCACCATAGAAGCCAACGGCCGCTCGCGCAGCACCGACATAATTGGCGCCAACCATGCCATTCACAGCGCCTGGCAATTTGAGCTGGCCTTAGGCCGCGGCTTGCCGGCAGACGAAAGCGGCCGCAGCCGTAGCTTTGCGGTGCTGGGCGATAAGCTGCAGCAAGAGTTGTTCGGCGGGCAAAATCCACTGGGGCAAAGCATCCGCGTTGGCGGTATGCGCTTTCGGGTGGGGGGTGTAATGGCTGCCAAAGGCCAGATGTTGGGCTTTGATTTAGACGATATGGTGTTTATCCCGGTGGATAAAGCACTGATGCTGTTTAACCGCAACGGCCTGATGGAAATAGACGTGGTGTTTAGCGACAGCGCCAGCACAGAGCAGGTGCTGGCCAGCATTCGGCAGCAGTTAATAACCCGCCATGGCGCAGAGGATTTCAGTTTAATTTCACAGGACGATATGCTGCAAAGCCTGAATAATATTTTACGGGTACTGACTGCGGCGGTGGCCGCGCTGGGCGCGATTTCACTGCTGGTAGGTGCGGTCGGTATTGTCACCATTATGAGCACCGCCGTGCGCGAGCGTACCAGTGAAATTGGCTTGTTAAGCGCACTCGGTGCCAGTCAGCGGCAAATTTTACTGCTGTTTTTAGCCGAAGCCGTGGCGCTGTCCTTAGCCGGTGGCCTGGCGGGCATCAGCGCCGCCATTGCTCTGGTGCTTGGCCTGCAGCTGTTTTTACCGGCCTTGCCACTGCAGTTAAGCTTGTTCTACTTGGGTTTGGCGCTACTGCTGTCTATTGCCATTGGCCTGGCCGCCGGCATAACCCCGGCACGCCAGGCGGCCAGCATGAACCCGATAACAGCCTTGCGGGCCGAATAGCCATTTTGTTGAACCTATCGCGCTTGCAACACCCTAAGCACGCAGCTACACTGTGCGCGTTTTTTAACCAGGAGGAAAGCATGGCCAAAGCAGCCGCTGAGCATGGCCGCGGTGAGATCCGCGACAATGCAATTAAAGCACTTGTTACCAGTAAGTTGTTTCAAACAAAAATAGTCAAAGCCAAAAAGGGCAAAGGCTCCTACAACCGCAAAGGGCGTAACTCGAAAGATTACGCCCTTGTTGTTTCTAGTGCAGTACACTGATCACCGCCTGTACCTGCCGCTGCTTTTACTTACGCACATACCCGCCAAAGCGCTATACTGCCAGCACGTAAAACAGGCACTAACCCCTTATGAATACCGAAGTAAAAATTGAAGATCTGATTGAAGGCACCGGCAAAGCTGCCGAACGTGGCGCGCTCATTACCGCCCATTACCGTGGCTGGTTAGAAGACGGCACCGAGTTTGATTCCTCCTACAAACGCGGCGAGCCGTTTCAAATTGTGCTGAGCAACAACCGCGTTATTCAAGGCTGGATTTTAGGCTTAAAAGGCATGAAAACCGGCGGCAAGCGTAAACTCTGGGTGCCGGCAGTTTTAGCCTACGGCGAGCGGCAAATCGGCACTATGATCCCGCCAAACAGTAACCTTGTTTTTGAAATAGAACTGCTGGAAGTGCTGACCAGGGATGATTAAAGCCGCGCAGCGGCATACCACAGGATAAGGACTGCAAATGTATATTGGCGCAGTAACAAAGCAAACCGGCGCGTCGGCAAAAGCGGTGCGGCTTTATGAGACCTTAGGTTTACTTGGGTTGGTAGAGCGTAAGGGGACGTATCGCTATTACAATGCCAGCCAGCTAAACCAGATTATGCTGATCTGTCAGGCACAGCAATTGGGGTTTCGTCTGGCTGAGCTAAACAAGGTGTTAGGCCCGGATGCCAGTGCCCCGGACTGGCCGGCGTTACTGCAGCATCTGGCAGACAAACAGACGGCGGTGCAGCTGGAAATTATGCGCTTGCAACAGTTAGAGCAACAGCTGAAACTGGCTATGCAAGACATAATGTAGTGCGCTAGCCTGGTACCACAATCACCGGTAACGGCCTGCGCTTGACTCTGCCCTAAAGGGCAGGCTGTATGCTGCGCTCCGACAGGTACCACCTACCCTAACGGAGCAGCAGAATGAGTAGTAAAAAGGTATTAATTATCAGTGTGCACAGCGATGCCGAGCGGCTGGGCCAGGCATTAGCGGCAGCCTATGCTGATGCCGCCACGGCGGCAGGCCATAGTGTAAGATGGCTGCAACTGGACAAGCTGAATTTTAACCCGGTGTTTTCTGGCTATAGCAAAAGTCCGGCACTGGAGCCGGATTTACAGGCGGCGCAGGCCGATCTGCTGTGGGTACAACATATTAGCCTGGTGTATCCCATTTGGTGGGCAGCGCACCGGCGTTACTAAAAGGCTTTCTTGATAGGGTGTTACTGCCTGGCTTTGCCTTTAAATATCAACAAGGTGAAAAGTATCCGCAGCCGTTATTGGTGGGCAAAACCGCGCATTTGCTACTAACCATGGATACCCCGCCCTGGTACTTTCGCTGGATTTACCGCGCGCCAGGACTACACCAAATCAGCCGTACCACGCTGGCATTTTGCGGCGTCAAGCCGTTGAAAAGCTTAATGCTGGGGCCAGTGATTAGCTCTACACTACCGCAGCGTCAACACTGGCTTAAACAAGCCAGACAACTGGCGCAACGCGTTTAAACACCTTATCCGGCAGCGCATAGCCGGTCAGGGCGCAGTTAAACGTTAATTACCCTGCTGCTGGTGCAATATAATCATCTCTTTTGCTACCAACGCAGCTGACGGTAAAAACATCGTCGACACTATGCGCTGATCAATGACCACATCGTGCTTATCGGCCAGCGTGTCTTTGTTTTGCGCCAAAGCACCATTGTCCCGCAAACGGCTTTCAATCAAAAAAGGTAACAAAGTGCCATGTTTGGCCCAGGTTTTTTCCAGTTCGGTTGAATTGGGAAAACCCGCTACCTTTTTGCCTTTAACTAAATAGTCGCCACCCGACAACTTTACATTGGCGATACTGGCCGCACCGTGGCCGCCAACCCCAACAATACCGCCAGCCTCGTACACTTTGGCGATAATGGCCTGGATCTCAACATTCTGTGCTACATCAAACATCACGCCATAGCCACCACCGCTAAAAACGGCCCAATACTGCTCAGGCTTCACCTGCGCAGGTGTCAGCGTGTTATTAGCTTTATCCAAAAAGTTTTCATACTTGATGGTGTAGCTGGCAATGCCCAAAGGGTCGCGCATAAAGGGCACCGCGCCGCCTTCTGGCGAGACAAAATCAACGTCATAGCCATGGCTTATAAACACATGGTACGGCGGGGCAAACTCAAACAAATCGTTACGTGCTTCATGCTTTTCAGCATCGCCCATATCGACCATGTTCGACGCCACTATCAGCACCTTCTTAACCGGCTGCGCCGCAGCGGCTGGAACAGCAAACCAAATACAAAACAAACACAAAAGCACAGTGAACAATCGCATAACCTTTCCTTAGTAAATAACACCACAACCAGGTTTGTCGCGGTTAAGGGGTAAAAGGTTTAAGTGCCGGCAACATTAAGCGTTTTCCTTACGCGCACTAAAAGTTAATATAGCTACCTTGTTGCTATGGACGGCCTGTTATGACCAAACCGCATTACTTTTACGCTACATTACTAATTGCACTGATAATTTTTATCGCCTGCCTGATGATGAACGGCCCAATGCGGCCCGGCTTGCCGGTAGGTGACGACCTTGCTACCCGGCTGGCTTATATCAATAGCAACCTAATGTTATGGCAATTGGGCTGGCTAAGCTGGATGGCCGCCGCCCTGAGTTTACTGGCATTTGCGGTAATGTTGTCTACCGAATTGCAACCAGGCGCCGCCCGCCAGTATGGTGTGTTGCTGGTAGCGCTGGGTATGGCGCCCGATCTGATGGCCGAAACCCTGTATGCCTTTGTCATGCCGCATATCGCTACTGAGCAACTGGCCTTGCTGCAGTTTATCGACGCACTGGCCATGCACCTGACCGGCTTTTTGGGTAACGGCTTATACAATATTGGCGGCATGCTACTGACGCTGGCACTGCTAAAGCAACAACCTGCTTTAAAATTCTGGCTGTTTCCCGGCATAGTGGCCTGGCTGCTGGGCCTAGGGTTGTCGGCCGCTATTGCGCTACAGATGCTTAAACTGGCGGAGTATTTTACTGCCGCCAGTATGGTGCTTAGCACCAGCTGGTTTGTGCTGATCGCCTGGAAATTATGGGGAGCCGCGCATGTACGCCGCGCTTAAGGTTATTCATCTCGGCTCATTGGTCATGTGGTTAGGCCCGGCGTTGGGCTCCTGGCTGGTACTGCGTTATATGCAGCAGCAAGAGGGCGAGCTATCACCCGCCACCGCCAAAGTGTACCGGGTGTTTTTCTGGACGTTAACGCTGGAACATATCGCCCTGGTTACCCTGCTGCTAAGTGGCGCTACCATGGCCTTTATGTTCGGTTTTATCAGCATGCCATGGTTACAGCAAAAGCTCTGGCTGCTGCTGTTAATCATAGTGCCGCTGGAAATTGTCGATATCTGGCTAGGTAACTGGAAGGTAAAACGGCTGATCGCCAAGCGCAGCGCTGGGGCTGTATTAACAGCGCGTCAGCAGGCTTTAGTGCAGTTTTACCATAAAGGCTTTACCAATCTGGCGCTAATTACCTTACCTGTCACCGTGCTGGTGATTATGTGGTTAGCAGTGTCGAAACAAGCGCTTTGGTGAGTTTGGAGTAACCAACTTTAATTACTAACTGAGCCCAATTATTCAACAGTTGTACTGTAGAGCTGAAATACAACATATTTGATGTATTTATCATTTACAACATATAGGTTGTAAATTTAGAGAGTGACGAAAAGGACTCTTGCGACAAGAAAAGGGCGTAATTCAACTGTTGAGAGCATAACTAACTTACCTCGGATTTAGGCACGCTTAGCAAATCTGGCATAGCAACCAATTCGGACAATCTAATCTAAAAAGACGTTGCTATATACATCATGCTTGTCATATATAGAAAATCACGAAATTTATAGATAACAGACAAGACATGTATAGTTTTTTGGTTTTTTATACATATACGTCAGCATAAGCTGGTTAAACTTCCTGCTCACCAAACAAACGCTGGTAGTCGGCTTTAAAGTTGGCAGGCAGGTCGGCAATATAGCGCCAGTAATCGCACAGACCATCAATAGTTTTCATATCAGTATGGCCGCAATCTAACATGATCTTCAGCAGCTCAAGTGTCGGCATAACATTAGCGGCAAAAATGTGAGCCAGCGCCGTCATATCCTGATCGTCAGTTACCACCGGCACACCGAGTTCTAACGCATAGGCAATATACCAAACATCTACTCTGGATGGGCCCGGGTGTTCAGTCAGCACATAGTCCCAAATGTAGTCAAAGTTTTGTTGAATGGATGCCTTCTGCTTGCGGCTTATCTTGGGGAAGTGTTTACGGTTATCTGCAAATTCATCTTCTTCTACCCAAGGGAACTTGCTTTGCAGTTTGCGGTTTTCAAGTTCCTGATTTAACTCGGGCAGAATGTACAAACAAAACTGGTTGGCACCGAAGGGTACAAACAATAACGGCCGTATCGTTTTGGCTAACCTTAAGTAAGCGTTGGTATCAACCAGAATTTTTGCTTGTGGCATCAGGTTAGCTCTGCGTGGATACTCCGTGCGTCAAGTAATGGCATATCCAATACAGTGTGGACAAACCCCGGACCGTTCTGGTGCTGTTTTAGATACTTGCTAAGCATAGCAAAAAATGGCGTCTCAAAAGCCGCCTCGGTTTTAGCGATATATTCACGGGCACTGGGCTTACCTTGCTTATCCAGTTCAGCATCACCGAATAAAGCCTCGCTCAGATTTTTATATTTCTTATTAAAGTTAGTTACCGCGCCGGGAAATGCTCTTTCGCTCAGTGTAATCTCAGGCTTATTCGCCGCAACAGCATACTTGTTCACCTGCTTCATAACAGTGTAAGGCGAAATGGTTAATTCATCTGCCAAGGCAATGACATGAGATATTTTTGCTGCAGAAGAGGGCTGTGCCGTGATCGACACATAGGCCTGCTCTGCCAGAGCATGCGGGTATAACAGCGCAGCAGCGAAGGCATCGGCAAAATCTTCAGCCTCGTCACCGTCTAAACTCGGTGACAGGCAGTGGCCCAGCTCATGCGCCATCCAAAACTTAAAATCATGTATGTTGGTATCAAGGTTCAGATAAACCCAGGTTGTCTGCGAGTCTGGCAGGTAGATATGTACGGCATTTTCATGTCGCTGTTTATTACCCCACATTACCGGTACCACCACAGTTTGCAGTTCAGAAAACCGGCGTATCAGATGGGTAAAATCAACGCTCTCTGTCGGGCCTAAATGAATATCTTCTCTTACCTTAGCAGTTACGCTACGCAGATAGCTGTAATCATTCTGCGGCGCCTTCAGTACCGGCGGCATTTCCAGCGTATCAAACGGCACATAAGGCACCAGATGACGCAAAAACCGGCCAATATCCTGTGCCTTTTCAATATGATGCTCTTTGGTTTTGGTACCCTTCATTTTTCTGAACGCCACTTTAGGCGCAAAAGGGTCTTGCCTGGTTACTAGCTCGCTAAACGACAGGTTTAACAACTTGCCAAACTGAAGCAGCTTGTCTGGCCGCGGGAAAGACTTGGCTTTCAGCCACTGCGACACAGCCTCTTTAGACACACCAAGTCGCTCCGCCACAGCAGTTTGTGACAGACCAGCAGTTTGCATCGCCTTAACGGCGTTATCAGTATTGAGTATTTTTTGCATGCGCGAATTGTAAGCCAGCGTCAAGTTTTGTCAAGTTTAAAGCCGCTAATCCAAGCAGAATTGCTTCGCAACAGAACTGTTCGTTAGTTCAACTCTATAAAGTCAAAACGCCCAAGCCGCAGTATTTTTCTCTGGTATAGACTTCGGCAGCACCCAAGGACTTTGGGGCAGATCTTTTCACAACCATACTACCGCTGTGCTACAGGCAAAAAGCAAGACTTGACCCCGAGGGCCATTTACTCAAGTTCACGATCAATCTTAGCGATGATGCTGTCCAGCACCATAAGATCATTAGCCCTTTCCATATACTCGTCACTATCTTCATCCAGTGTAAGCAACTCAGCTCGCTGAGCGGCAAGCTGCTTACTCAAACACAAGCGGATATGACGTAATTCAACCGTTGAGAACATAACTAACTTACCTCAGATTTAGGCACGCTCAGGAAACTTGGAATTGCAGCAGATTCCAGTTGTTTCAGCTTTTCCAAGTATGAATAGTACGGCATATCGTGCAAAGGCCGAATAGTGAAGTGGAACTTTCCTTCTTTACCACCTTTGTCGAGGGAAATGTGTAAGCCACTTGGTAGCTTTGTGCTTTTCGGTATTTTCCACCATAAGTTGCCGAATTGAGGGTTTCGATAATTAAACAGAGATAAACCTCCTGATTGGCTATCAACATAACTCACGCCATTTTTCTCATAAACCCTGACGTCCCATGCATCTTGTTTTTCGTCACGAGGGGGAGTTGGGCGAATATAATCAAGCTTCGGCGTTGTTTTTCGGCCCAAACGAAATAGATCTTCCGGTATCGCCATATAAAACTGAACAGGAGTGTGCATTTTTTCTCTCGAAAGGTTGTCGATTCACCGAATATACCTCACACTGCGCCGCATGTTAAATAATTAAACAACATGTTAAATACTGAGAGTGCTATCTGTGCTTAAAGACGCTATCGCCTTGCTTCTATTCAGCATGCTATTGATTGCGGGCTACTGGGCGCTGCTTTACTCAGTGCAAACCCAGTTTGCGGAAGTTAACAGCGCTAAGCCACTTATCGTATTAAGTAGCTTTCATGCTTACCTGCCAGGTGCACTGCTGGCGCTGGTATTTATGACAAGTTATGCCACTAACCGGCTTTGGCGGGGTCTGCGCCGGCAAAGGTTATCGGCAAATAACGGCAAGCTGACAGCAATCGGTGTGATCACTGGTTTAGTTCTGCTGGTTATCGGTAACTTTGTTATTAATGCGTACTGGCAGGGGAAAGCCGAATATGCAGGTTATCATCCATGCCCGGCACTGACATTGCTAACCAACCGCATCC
>NZ_BAFK01000041.1 GCF_000296695.1 Rheinheimera nanhaiensis E407-8 | reverse complement strand
GGTTGGCGCAACAACGTCACCAATAACAACCCGGCCCAGTACGCGCTCACGCAGACCTTCAACCACGTCACCACCTTCAATCAGCGGCTTCATGATAATGCCCTGATCAGAACCACAGTCCTGCTCAGTCACGACTAAATCTTGCGCCACGTCTACCAGACGACGGGTCAGGTAACCTGAGTTCGCTGTCTTAAGTGCCGTATCGGCCAAACCTTTACGCGCACCGTGGGTTGAGATGAAGTACTGTAATACGCTTAAGCCTTCACGGAAGTTCGCCGTGATGGGCGTTTCGATGATAGAACCATCAGGTTTAGCCATCAGACCACGCATTGCTGCCAGCTGACGGATCTGCGCTGGTGAGCCCCGCGCACCTGAGTCGGCCATCATGTAAACAGAGTTAAATGACTGCTGTTGTACAGTGTTACCGTCACGGTCAACCACGTCTTCTTTTGACAGGTTGTCCATCATCGCCTTAGACAGCGCTTCGTTAGCGGTTGACCAGATATCGATGACTTTGTTGTACTTTTCACCGGCGGTGACCAGACCCTGTTGGAACTGATCCTGGATTTCCGCCACTTCAGCTTCTGCTGCGTTGATGATGTCAGTTTTCGCCGCAGGAATAACCATATCGTTAATACCTACAGACACACCTGATAACATCGCGTAGTGAAAACCGGTGTACATGATCTGGTCTGCCAGAATAACGGTTTTCTTCAGACCGATACGACGGTAAGCGCCATTTAACAGGCGAGAAATCTGCTTCTTACCCATCGCCTGGTTGACAGCGTCAAAGCTTAAGCCTTCTGGCAGAATAGAGTACAGAATGGCACGGCCTACAGTGGTATCACGTACCGCTGTGGTTTCTTTACGCGAGCCATCTTCAGCAAATTCTACTTCAGTGATACGCACTTTGACTTTAGCGTGCAGGCTGGCAACACCGGCGCGGAAAGCTTTTTCAGCTTCTTTGGCACTCTTTAACAGCATGCCTTCGCCTTTAGCGTTAATCGCTTCACGCGTCATGTAGTACAGACCTAATACAACGTCCTGTGAAGGCACGATGATAGGTTCACCGTTAGCAGGTGACAGTACGTTGTTGGTCGACATCATCAGCGCGCGCGCTTCTAACTGCGCTTCCAGCGTTAACGGTACGTGCACCGCCATCTGGTCCCCGTCGAAGTCGGCGTTATAGGCCGCACACACTAACGGGTGTAACTGAATGGCTTTACCTTCAATCAGTACCGGTTCAAACGCCTGGATACCCAGACGGTGCAGTGTTGGTGCACGGTTCAGTAATACCGGGTGTTCACGGATCACTTCATCCAGTACGTCCCATACTGCGCCTTCTTCACGCTCTACCATCTTCTTGGCAGCTTTAATGGTGGTAGCTAAACCACGGGCTTCCAGCTTGCCATAAATGAAAGGCTTGAACAGTTCCAGTGCCATTTTTTTCGGCAGACCACACTGGTGTAAACGCAGCGTAGGACCTACGGTGATAACCGAACGGCCTGAGTAGTCAACACGTTTACCCAACAGGTTCTGACGGAAACGACCCTGCTTACCTTTAATCATGTCCGCTAATGACTTCAGCGGGCGCTTGTTGCTTCCAGTGATAGCGCGGCCACGACGACCGTTATCTAACAGCGCATCTACCGCTTCTTGCAACATCCGCTTTTCGTTGCGTACGATAATATCCGGCGCTGACAGGTCTAACAGACGCTTCAGACGGTTATTACGGTTAATTACGCGACGGTATAAATCGTTCAGATCTGAGGTGGCGAAACGGCCGCCGTCCAGTGGTACCAACGGACGTAAATCCGGCGGCAGTACTGGCAGCACTGTCATGATCATCCACTCTGGCTTGTTACCAGAGGTATGGAAGGCTTCCATCAGTTTCAGACGCTTGCTGATTTTCTTCCGCTTGGTTTCAGAGTTGATGGTTGGCAGCTCTTCACGCATTTGCTTGATTTCAGTTGCCAGATCAATGCCTTTTAATAAGTCCAGAATCGCTTCTGCACCCATTTTGGCTTCAAACTCGTCGCCATGCTCTTCCAGCACGTCTAAGTATTCTTCTTCAGTCAGCATCTGACGACGCTCTAACGACGTCATGCCAGGCTCTGTCACGACATAGCTTTCGAAATACAGCACGCGCTCGATATCACGCAGCGTCATATCCAGCAGCAAACCGATACGGCTTGGCAGTGATTTTAAGAACCAGATGTGGGCAGTTGGGCTGGCCAGTTCGATATGGCCCATACGCTCACGGCGCACTTTAGTTAAGGTAACTTCAACGCCACACTTTTCACAAATAACACCACGGTGCTTTAAGCGTTTGTACTTACCGCACAGACACTCATAATCTTTTACCGGGCCAAAGATACGGGCACAGAATAAGCCGTCGCGCTCTGGTTTAAAGGTACGGTAATTGATCGTTTCTGGCTTCTTTACTTCACCAAATGACCATGAACGGATCATGTCCGGCGAAGATAAACCGATACGGATAACATCAAACTCTTCGGTTTTAGTTTGTTGTTTCAGAAACTTTAATAAGTCTTTCACCTTAGCTCTCCTGTAAGAGGTAAACCGGAATGGGGCAGTTGCCTGCCCCCCAACTCAAGGTCGGTTTATTCCTCTTCCAATTCGATGTTAATACCGAGCGAACGGATCTCTTTCATCAATACGT
Organism: Rheinheimera nanhaiensis E407-8; assembly: GCF_000296695.1. GTDB lineage: Bacteria > Pseudomonadota > Gammaproteobacteria > Enterobacterales > Alteromonadaceae > Alishewanella > Alishewanella nanhaiensis. The sequence continues at coordinate 8,053 of NZ_BAFK01000041.1, read as the reverse complement.
TGAAAGATTCTGGCATGCCAGGTTCCATTCTGTGGTCACCATCCACGATGTTCTTATACATCTTGGTACGGCCGTTAACGTCATCCGACTTAACAGTCAGCATTTCCTGCAGCGTGTACGCTGCGCCGTATGCTTCAAGTGCCCACACTTCCATCTCACCGAAACGCTGACCACCGAACTGCGCTTTACCACCCAGCGGCTGTTGCGTTACTAAGCTGTAAGAACCGGTAGAACGCGCGTGCATCTTATCGTCTACTAAGTGGTTCAGTTTCAGCATGTACATGTAACCTACGGTAACCTTACGCTCGAAGGTATTGCCGGTCCGGCCATCATATAACGTGATCTGACCGCTGGACGGTAAGTCACCCAGTTCAAGCAGTTGCTTGATTTCGCTCTCTTTCGCACCGTCGAATACCGGTGTCGCAACAGGTAAGCCTTTACGCAGGTTTTCCGCTAAACGACGCACTTCGTCATCGGTAAAGCTTTCAATGTCTACGTTCTGGCGTGATTCACCCAGTGCATACACTTTCTTCAGGAAGTCACGGATCTCCGCCGTTTCTTTCTGCTCTTTAATCATCGCATCGATCTTGTCGCCGATACCACGGGCCGCTAAGCCTAAGTGGGTCTCTAAAATCTGGCCGATGTTCATCCGCGATGGTACGCCCAGCGGGTTCAGTACGATATCAACCGGCTTGCCGTGTTCGTCGTAAGGCATATCTTCTACCGGCACGATAGTGGAGATAACACCCTTGTTACCGTGACGACCGGCCATCTTATCGCCTGGCTGGATCCGGCGTTTCACCGCCAGATACACTTTAACGATCTTCAGTACGCCCGGCGCTAAGTCATCACCCTGCACAATCTTACGGCGCTTGGCTTCGAACTTCTTATCGTACTCAACACGAATTTCTTCGTACTGGGCGGCTAATTGCTCCAGATCGTTCTGTTTATCTTCATCGCTTAAGCTTTGGTTAAACAGCGCGTCGCCTTTCATCGTGTCCAGCTTGGCGCGGTCAACGCCGCTTTGCTCCAGCAGGTTACGGGCCCGGCTGAAAATGCCGGCTTCCAGGATGCGGAACTCTTCATTCAGGTCTTTCTTCGCCTGTTTGACTTCCATTTCCTCGATTTCACGCGCACGCTTGTCTTTCTCTACGCCATCACGGGTAAACACCTGCACATCAATAACAGTACCGGTTACTGAGTTAGGCACCCGTAACGAGGTGTCTTTCACGTCAGACGCTTTTTCACCGAAAATCGCACGTAACAGCTTTTCTTCCGGCGTTAACTGGCTTTCGCCTTTTGGCGTTACCTTACCTACCAGAATATCGCCGCCTTTTACTTCAGCACCGATATAAACGATACCGGCTTCGTCCAGCTTAGACAGCGCAGACTCACCCACGTTGGGGATGTCGCCGGTGATCTCTTCAGGGCCAAGTTTGGTATCGCGGGCGATACAGCTTAATTCCTGAATGTGGATGGTGGTTAAGCGATCTTCCTGTACCAAACGCTCTGATAACAAAATCGAGTCTTCGAAGTTGTAACCATTCCACGGCATGAACGCCACGCGTAAGTTCTGCCCCAGTGCCAGTTCACCTAAGTCGGTAGACGGGCCGTCGGCCAGTACATCGCCACGCTCGATTGGCTCACCGTGGTTAACGCAAGGGCGCTGGTTAATACAGGTGTTCTGGTTAGAACGGGTGTATTTGGTCAGGTTGTAGATGTCGATACCGGCTTCACCGGCCACCATTTCATCTTCGTTAACCTTAATAACGATACGGCTGGCGTCAACATAATCGACCACACCGCCGCGCTTAGCTACTACGGTTACACCAGAGTCTTTCGCTACCACACGTTCAATACCGGTACCTACCAGCGGCTTATCAGCACGCAGTGTTGGTACCGCCTGACGTTGCATGTTCGAGCCCATCAGTGCCCGGTTAGCGTCGTCGTGCTCCAGGAACGGAATAAGCGCTGCAGCAACCGATACGATTTGCTGAGGAGCGACGTCCATATACTGCACTTTGTCGGCCGGCATCAGGGTGAATTCGTTCTTGTAACGACAAGGTACTAATTCTTCTGACAAACGGTTTTCGGCGTTCAGTTCAGCGTTGGCCTGCGCGATAACGAAATTACCTTCCTCGATGGCTGACAGGAAGTCGACTTCGTCGGTTACCACCCCGTCTTCAATACGACGGTACGGTGTTTCCAGGAAGCCATATTCATTAGTCTGGGCAAACATTGACAATGAGTTAATCAGACCGATGTTCGGACCTTCAGGCGTTTCGATAGGACATACGCGACCATAGTGCGTCGGGTGTACGTCACGTACTTCGAAGCCGGCACGCTCACGCGTTAAACCGCCCGGGCCTAAAGCAGAAATACGACGCTTGTGCGTTACTTCTGACAGCGGGTTGTTCTGATCCATAAACTGAGACAGCTGGCTTGAGCCGAAGAACTCTTTTACTGCCGCAGAAATTGGCTTGGCGTTGATCAGATCCTGTGGCATAACCGCATCTAAGTCACCCAGTGACAGACGCTCTTTCACCGCACGCTCAACACGTACTAAACCAACACGGAACTGGTTTTCAGCCATTTCGCCAACCGAACGGATACGGCGGTTACCTAAGTGGTCGATGTCGTCCACTTCACCTTTACCATTACGGATGTCGATTAACACTTTCATCACCGCCAGGATGTCTTCTTTGCTCAGTACACCGGTACCAGTGCCTTCGTCAAAGCCAACACGACGGTTAAACTTCATCCGACCTACAGTAGACAGGTCGTAGCGATCTTCAGAGAAGAACAGATTGTCGAATAAGGTTTCAGCTGCATCACGCGTTGGTGGCTCACCAGGGCGCATCATGCGATAAATTTCTACCAGCGCTTCCATCCGGTTGCTGCTTGGGTCGATACGCAGGGTTTCAGAGACGTAAGCGCCCTGATCCAGATCGTTGATATATAAAGTTTCAAAACTTTCATAACCGGCTTTGGCCAGTTTTGCTAACAGCTCCAGTGTGAGCTCTGCGTTCGCCTCGGCAATAATCTCTCCGGTTGAACGGTCAGCGTAATTTTTCGCCAGCACACGGCCTACCACGTATTCGTGTGGTACTTCCATCATGGTCATGCCGGTTTTTTCCAGCTGACGCACGTGGCGTGCAGTAATACGACGGCCTTGTTCTACTATGACTTCGCCATCGTTGTCTTTAATGTCAAAAGCTGCTGTCTCACCGCGTAAACGGTTAGCAACCACTTCCATTAACAGCTTACCGTCTTTGATTTCAAACTTGGTGTTTTCAAAGAAGGTCGCCAGAATATCTTCAGTGCTGAATTCTAATGCGCGCAGCAAAATGGTAGCCGGTAACTTACGGCGACGGTCAATACGCACAAACAGGCTATCTTTAGCATCGAATTCGAAATCTAACCATGAACCACGGTAAGGGATCACGCGGGCGTTATATAACACCTTGCCTGATGAGTGGGTTTTACCACGGTCGTGATCGAAGAACACGCCTGGGCTGCGGTGTAACTGAGAAACGATAACGCGCTCAGTACCGTTGATGACAAAGGTACCGTTTTCAGTCATTAATGGGATTTCGCCCATGTAAACTTCTTGCTCACGGATATCTTTGATCGTGCCTGGTGCTTCTTTATCAAATAACACCATGCGCAGTTTTACACGCAGTGGCGCTGAGTAAGTAACGCCGCGAATTTGACATTCTTTTACATCAAATACGGGTTCCCCGATGCGGTAGCTGACGTACTGCAATTCCGCACTGCCTGAATAGCTTTTAATAGGGAATACAGAGCGGAATGCGGCTTCTAAACCGTAATCTCCTTCCGGATCAGGCTCGATAAATTTGCTGAACGATTCAATCTGGATCGACAACAGGTATGGCACATCCAATACTTCCGGACGTTTGCCGAAGTCCTTACGGATACGTTTCTTCTCAGAATAAGAGTAAGTCATGGGGTTCCTCAGCTTGCTGATTTTTTTCCCAACAACCCATTACAGGTCGCGTTTGATACCAGCCATAGTATCAACAGGGGTGGGGAAATCATTGTCCCACAGCGCAAAAAGGCCGGTGATTAATTCATCACCAGCCCGGCCTGAAATTCAGGCGAATAATCCGGGATAAGCCGGATTATTTAACTTCAACAGAAGCACCAGCTTCTTCAAGTTCTTTCTTCAGAGCGTCAGCTTCAGCTTTAGAAACGCCTTCTTTGATTGGAGCTGGAGCGCTCTCAACCAGGTCTTTCGCTTCTTTCAGGCCTAAACCGGTAGCGCCACGTACTGCTTTGATAACAGCAACTTTGTTCGCGCCAACGCCAGCCAGAACAACTGTGAACTCAGTTTGCTCTTCAACAGCAGCAGCAGGACCTGCAGCAACTGCTACAGCAGCAGCTGCAGACACACCGAATTTTTCTTCCATTGCAGTTACTAACTCTACTACGTCCATTACAGACATTGCAGCGATAGCATCTAAGATTTGATCTTTAGTCACTGACATTGCTCAGATTCCTAAATTAGGGGACTTATCCCGATTAAACTTTACTTTCAAACCAAACGTAAAATTACGCGGCTTGCTCTTGTTTTTGGTCGCGAACCGCGGCAATTGTACGTACAAGTTTGCCGGCTGCTGCCTCTTTCATTGTGCTCATTAAACGTGCGATAGCTTCGTTGTAAGTTGGTAACGAGGCTAACAGTTCAACGTTTACTGTGGCGCCATTGAACGCTGCACCTTTCAGCTCGAAATCTTTGTTCTCTTTGGCGAAATCTTTGAAGATACGCGCTGCAGCACCTGGGTGCTCTTTAGAGAATGCAATTAATGTCGGGCCTACGAATACATCATTCAGACACTCAAACTCGGTGCCTTCTACTGCACGGCGCGCCAGGGTATTACGGACAACTTTCATCCATACACCGGCATCACGCGCTTGCTTACGCAGCGCAGTGATTTTGCCAACAGTGACACCACGAGCGTCTGCGACTACCGCAGATAAAGCACCTTTGGCAGCTTCCTGGACTTCAGCAACAAGTGCTTTTTTGTCTTCAAGCTTAATAGCCATGGGCTCTTAACTCCTGGTTCATCCGGGCGATATTGCCCGTTTGCCTACACATCGCCTTATGTTGCCACAAGGCGCGCGATTTACGGTGAGACCAGAAGGAATCTAATTCTCTCTGGGGCCTGCACCGTCTGCGTAGGTTTTGTGTTTTAAGCCACGCATTTCTAAGAAATTTTGCGGCACCTACGGTCTTGGACGGAAGCCGTCATTTACGAGAAATGCGGCTTCTACCCTAAAAAATGAGCGCGAGATTATAAAATAATCACTACGTTCTGTAAAGCATCACACCTTAGACAGCAGCACTCAGCGACGCCTGGCTCAGGGTTAAACCTGCACCATGAGTAGAAGAGATAGTGACTTTCTTGATGTAAATACCTTTAGCTACTGATGGCTTAGCACGTTTCAGTGCAACCAGCAGTGCTTCTAAGTTTTCTTTCAGCTTATCAGCATCGAAATCGATTTTGCCGATAGTTGAATGAACGATACCGTTCTTGTCGTTGCGGTAACGCACCTGACCCGCTTTCGCATTCTTCACCGCTTCTGCTACGTTAGGGGTAACAGTACCGGTTTTCGGGTTAGGCATTAAGCCACGTGGGCCTAAGATTTGACCTAACATCCCTACCACACGCATAGCGTCTGGAGATGCGATAACCACGTCAAAGTTCATCTCGCCTTTCTTAACCTGTTCGGCTAAGTCTTCCATGCCCACGATGTCAGCACCGGCAGCTTTAGCAGCTTCAGCGTTTGCACCCTGAGTGAACACAGCAACACGAACAGTACGGCCAGTACCGTGAGGCAGTACAGTAGCACCACGCACGTTCTGGTCAGATTTACGGGCGTCGATACCCAGGTTTACTGCAACGTCAACGCTTTCAACGAACTTGCCAGCAGTTAATTCTTTTAACAGAGCAACAGCTTCGTTGATGTCATATTCGCGGGTTGAATCTACTTTAGAGCGGATTAACTTAGCGCGTTTTGTTAATTTAGCCATCTGTTAGCCCTCCACCACTAAACCCATTGAACGGGCAGTACCTTCAATGGTACGCACCGCAGCGGCATGATCTGCAGCAGTCAAGTCAGGCTGTTTCACCTTAACGATCTCATCAATCTGAGCTGCTGTGACTTTGCCCACTTTCTGGGTGTTAGGACGACCTGAACCACCTTTTAAGCCAGCTGCTTTCAGTAATAAGAAAGATGCTGGAGGCGTGCGGGTTTCGAACGTGAAAGAACGATCGCTATATACAGTAATTACTACTGGAATTGGCATGCCTTTCTCAAGACTCTCTGTACGGGCGTTAAAGCCTTTACAGAATTCCATGATATTCACACCGTGTTGACCCAGCGCCGGACCTACTGGTGGCGACGGGTTAGCCATACCGGCTTTAACCTGCAATTTAATAAGTGCAGTGACTTTCTTTGCCATGTTTCACCTCTGTTTTTGGGTCATAGCCTTGTAAGTGCGAGGACACTTACTCAAGCGGCTTCCCAACGTTAAAAAGGGCGCAGATTATATTTTAATCAGCTCCCGGTTACAATCTTTATCTTAGGCTTTTTCGACCTGCGCAAATTCCAGATCAACCGGCGTAGAACGACCGAAAATAAGTACCGACACTTTTACGCGGCTCTTTTCATAGTCTACTTCTTCCACTACACCGTTAAAGTCAGCAAACGGGCCTTCAGTAACACGAACCACTTCACCAGCTTCAAACAGCGTCTTCGGCTTCGGCTTATCAACGTTATCCTGTAAACGGTTCAGGATGGTCATCGCTTCTTTTTCAGAAATAGGCGCCGGACGGTCTGAGGTGCCACCGATAAAGCCTAATACCCGCGGTACACTTTTAACTAAGTGCCAGGCTTCTTCACACATTTCCATCTGCACCAGCACATAGCCGGGGAAGAACTTGCGCTCAGACTTGCGCTTTTGACCGGCGCGCATTTCAATCACTTCTTCAGTTGGCACTAACACTTCGCCGAACTTGTCTTCCATCTGATGAATTTTGATATGTTCGCGCAGCGAGGTAGCAACACGTTGCTCAAAGCCCGAGAATGCCTGCACTACATACCAACGCATCTTTCCTGCCATGGTTTAGATCCCCAATCCGGTTAAAAATGACACTAAGCGCAATAAGATGGCATCTAAGCCCCACAGGATTAACCCCATGATCACAGTCGCTACCAATACAACCAGTGTTGTCTGCATCGTTTCCTGGCGGGTTGGCCATACCACTTTGCGTACTTCTGTACGGGACTCTTTGGCAAAGTTAATAAAGGTTTTGCCTTTCTGCGTTTGCCCGGCCACAACACCGGCAACAATAACCAGCACAACAATAGCGATAGCGCGCTCTAAGGCACCCAGTTCGTAAATGTAGTTACCCACTACTGCCAGTGACAAAATAACAAAGACCAGCAACCACTTAACTATATCAAATCCACTTTTTGGGGTTTCACTTGCTGCGTTCATGCTTTGACTCACTTCACCTTGACTTGCTTATAGCAACACACTACCGGTAAAGCGGTGCTTTACCGAAAAATATTGGCAGGGGCAGAGGGATTCGAACCCCCAACCATCGGTTTTGGAGACCGCTGTTCTACCAATTGGAACTATGCCCCTACAAGGTTGTAAACCCAAACTGTGCCGGGTTTGCAAATAGCCGCTCATTATACTGTCTTAACCGGCTAAAACAAGCACACCTTAAGCTATTGGAACATATTTAGCCTGTAGCAACAAAAAAGGCCCCGCAGGGCCTTTTTCAATCCGGCTTATTAGGCCAGGATTTTTGATACTACGCCTGCACCTACTGTGCGGCCGCCTTCACGGATAGCGAAGCGTAAACCTTCGTCCATCGCGATTGGACAAATCAGCTCAACAACAAACTTCAGGTTGTCGCCTGGCATTACCATCTCTACGCCTTCTGGCAGCTCTACTGCGCCCGTTACGTCAGTGGTACGGAAGTAGAACTGTGGACGGTAGCCTTTGAAGAATGGCGTG
>NZ_BAFK01000042.1 GCF_000296695.1 Rheinheimera nanhaiensis E407-8 | reverse complement strand
CAGAACAAAGCAAACCTGTGGACTTGCTGTGCTGCCAGGTGGGAGCCCTCTATGACACGTTTTAGCCATCAGCCCGAAGCGGTCGCCGCGTTAAGCCGCGCCCAGGTAAACCTGACACAACAATTATTAAGCAAGCTGCGCCAATATATAGTGCAGCAATTACCGCAAGCGCCAAGGCTTTGCCAGGCAGCCAGCGCCTTGCATGTTAGCAGCCGCACGCTGCAGCGTTTATTACAGCAGCACAACAGCAGTTTCCGTGAGCTGGTGTGCCAATGCCGCCATCAGCTGGCGCAGCACTATTTACAGCAAGGTGAATTGAGCTTGCAGCAAATTGCTTTTCAGCTTGGCTTTGAAGAGCAGAGCAGTTTTCAAAAAGCCTTTAAATGCTGGCAGGGCTGCTCGCCTGGCGTATTTCGGCAACGCAAGCTGTGTGGCGCAGCAAGAACTCAATATCCAGCGGCGCACAGCGCGCGGTTACAGGTGAATTATGCAATTAATTAAGCAACTCGCTGCTTTGGCGGGGCTACAGGACAGCTATGTTCATGCGCAAGGCCACACTGAAGTGGTCAGCCTGGACAAGCAACAAGCCATTTTGCAGGCGATGGGCTTTGATTTAACGAGTGAACACAGTATTCGCCAGCACATTGCCGACTTAACCGAGCAGCCCTGGCTGGAGGTGCTGGCACCGGTTACCGTATGCCGCCAGGGCCAGCCGGTGCACATACGGCTACAGCAGTTGCAACAACAGGCACTTAGCGACTGGCAGTGGCACATTACCACTGAAGAGCAACAGCAATTCAGCGGCCAGTTAAGCCTGGCAGCCAGTGATATTTGTCAGCGTCAGCAGACGACACAGGGCGAAGTGCTGGTAGCCGAGCTGACCCTGGACGTGGCCCTGCCACTGGGCTACCACCAACTGACGTTAACCGGCGGCAGCAGGCAGTATCAGCAGCAGTTAATTATTACGCCGCAGCGCTGTTTTCAGTTGCACGATAAAGCCGTACTGCATAAAACCTTTGGCCCGGCCTTGCAGTTATATGCAGTAAAATCGGCGCGTAACTGGGGTATCGGCGACTTTATCGATCTGCAGCAAATGATAGCGCCGCTGGCGGCGCAGGGCGTCGACTTTATTGGCTTAAACCCGCTGCATGCACTGTACCCGGAGCTGCCGCAGGATTGCAGCCCTTACAGCCCGAACAGCCGGCTGTGGCTAAACACCCAATATGTGGCGCTGGAGCACACTGAAGAGTTTAACGCGTGCGCCGCGGCGCAGGCAGAAGTTAACAGTGCTGCGTTTCAGCAGCGTTTAGCCGACCTGCGTGCCACTACAGATGTCGATTACCCTGCGGTAGCGGCAGCGAAAAAGCATATCGCCACTATGCTGTATCAGCAGTTTAAACAGCAGCATCTGGCCAAAAACACCGCCCGGGCACAACAATTTCATGCCTTTGTTGCACAAGGTGGCCGGAGCCTGACGCAATTAGCTATTCATCAGGTATTACAAGGCAAGCTGTTTGCAAAGGACTGGGGCATGGCGGCCTGGCAGAATTTCCCTGACGCACTGCAAAGCCCCAACAGCAGCGCCGTGGCCGATTTCGCCCGCGAGCACGCCGATGAAATACAGCTGCAACTGTACCTGCAGTGGCAGGCGCAGCAGCAACTGACGGAAGTTAAACGCTTATGCCAGCATCACGGCATGGCCATTGGCCTGTACTGTGATGTGGCGGTAGGCACCAGCCGCAGCAGTGCGGAAAGCTGGGGCGCGCCCGAAGATTATTATATGGATTTAAGCGTTGGCGCACCGGCTGACATTATGGCACCCAAAGGCCAGAACTGGGGTTTGCTGGCGTTTAACCCGCATACGCTGCGGCAAAAAGCCTACAAACCTTTTATTGAGCTGATTCAGGCCAATATGCGCTATGCCGGCGCGCTGCGCTTAGACCATGTGATGGCGCTGCTGCGCTTATGGTGTTGCCCGCTGGGCAGCGATGCCACTGCCGGTGCTTACCTGCGCTTTCCGGCGGCCGATTTGTTCGCCATACTGGCGCTGGAAAGCCAGCGCAACAGCTGTGTGGTGATCGGTGAAGACTTAGGCACAGTGCCGGTCGAGATCAGCCATTTAATGGCGCAATATCAGGTGTTGTCATACCGGGTATTTATGCTGGAACAAAAAGCCGGCAGTTACGATCATGCCGCCCAAACCTACCCGGAGCTGGCACTGGCCACCGTAACCACCCACGATATGCCCACGCTGGTCGGTTACTGGCAGGAGCATGATTTAGCGCTGCGCCACCAGCTGGATCTGTTCCCTAATGCCCAGGTAGCCGATAGCCTGCACCAGCTGCGCGCCGATGAAAAACAGTTGATGCGCCAGCGCCTGCAGTTACCCGAAGGTGATTACAGCCAGGCCGATTATGCTCAGCTTATCCGTGCCAGCCATTTATTTACCGCGCGCCAACCGGCTAAACTGCTGGCGTTTCAGCTAGAAGACTTGCTGCTGATGGCCACGCCGGTCAATATTCCCGGCACCAGCACTGAGTACCCGAACTGGCGGCGTAAACTGGTGGAGAATATCGACCAGACCCTGCAGCGCGACGATGTACGCCAGTTGATCGCCGAGATAAAAGCGGCCCGGCAATAACGCAGCGCCTGAAATAAAAAACCGCCGAAATGGCGGTCTTTTATTACATCTGCTGGCGCTGCATCAAATTGCCCGCCCTGCTGGCGAGCACTGATCACCTCTGCTGGAATGTACTGCTCGCTTTGCTGGTTTTTTTGGCTTATCTGTACTTGATCTGACAGTTACCAGTTTTTCACTGGTGTCTGTCAGATTAAATTTAAGTCAACCCATAAATCGCTATATAACAACCGCTGAACATCATTATAAATGGCATAAAAATGTAGAGTTTTCTTTTAGTTTTAGCTTCAAGAGGTACATCTCGATCCATTGGTAGTGGCTTATTAAATAAGTATGCGTAAGAAAAGGTAATACTACTTACCATGAAGATAAAACTATATAACAGCTCCTTGTTCGTTCTTTCCAAGACAAACGCACCAAAAGACATAATCACGGCACAACTAAATAGGTGTAGAAATAGTATGATCTTATTTACTTTCATTACTGACTCTCTTTTTGATCACCAATTGTCTCTGCAACTGTAGCCATAGCTTCAACTCGGTTGCCAACAGCCTAAGGGGTCACGGTCTTGCTTTTTGCAACAGCCTAAGGGGTCAGACAGCCTAAGGGGTCAAGACAGCCTAAGGGGTCAGGTCTTGCTTTTTGCCACTATCTTACTCACCCGCGAGTAATGCAAGCTAAAATAATTGCCAATCTGCTTCAGAGTAAAAGCGCCAGAATTGTATGCTGCAGTAATAGCTTCATTTCGTGTTTTTGCTAATTGTTCATACTCTGCCAGCGTTTTTGCGGCAACGCGACGCTGCTTTTTCGGAATGTCAGCTAACTTATCCGGTTCAGTTAATAGCGCTAAATGGCTTTGTACAAAATCGTCACTACCTAAAAAAAGCTGATTCGTCAGCTTATCCCATACGGTAATACCCTTGCCCTGTTGCACAAAGTCTGCGTATTTCTCCCTGGCAGTTTTGCGTTGTTTGCCAAACATACTTAGTAATGCTTCTGTTGCCAACCAGGAGGGGGAAGCTGCTTTGCCCATCACAGCATGCCAGCTACTCCATGGCCAGTCGTCTAACGACTGCACCATATTGGCTCGGATGGGGTTAAGCACAATATAACGGCTTAGCTCCAGCAAATAGGCATCTTTATCTACCAGAATGGCTTTATAGCGCCCCTGAAATAAATGTCCTACCCGTTGGTGTTTTCGGTTTATCGCCTGAGTAAAAGTGCCGTTAAGTTGGCGCATGCCTTTACTGAGATTGGCATCGGGTGTCTCTACCAGCAAATGGTAGTGGTTTGTCATCAAACAATACGCATGTACCACCCAGTTATATTGCTCGCATACCTTATCCAGCAGTGCTAAAAACTGTTCGAAATCGGTATCGTCAAAATAGATGGCTTTACGCTCATTACCCCGGCTGGTGATATGGTAAAGCGCACCGGTAAACTCCAACCTTAAAGGTCTGGCCATAATCATTGCTCCGTCTGGTGGGTGCCACTAAACAGTAGCGCACCAGACAGAAAAGGCAAAAAGCAAGACCTGACCCTAAAGCTCTGCTGCTGGTGGTTTTGCGCGGTTTGGGTAGAAAAAGGACACCGGGTGATTGGTGTCCTTGTTGTTTAATATACAGAGGCAAGACGCAAGACTTGACACCTAAGTTTATTTTATAAATAAGTGGCGCCTAATTTAGACCACTGTAGAGCCTATACAAAGCAACAACCCTATCACAAAATGAATCAATCTTAATGATTTGAATTTTTCATCATTCGCGTACAGCGGTTCTGCAACGTATAACGTGTACATATTCTTATTCAAAATAAACAAATAAACCCATTGATATCCAATAAGAAATAATATTGATGCCCAAATCCAGTCTTCCATTATCACTCTTTTAGCTATGAAAATTCCGCCACTCAGAAAAAAAAGAAGTGAAATTGCAATCACAATTATAGGCTTCACACTTAATTGTCCTTTTCAATTTTTTGGTGCTCTTGAGTATCACCAACAACCTGATTAGTAATAACATTGGTCGCTGCGCCTCTCTTGCCTGCTTCAGCGACGTTTGCTCCAACCTTCGTCGCTTTATGCGCAACTGAAACTCCCTCACCTACAGCTCCGGGAAGTATTGTTAACGCCGCACTTTTAACATCTCCCTGACTCAAGTGGTCAGCAGCAATCGCTGCGTCGATAACTAAAGAGCCTGTCGCACACGCCGCTGAACACGGTGTTGTTACAGCCCCAACAGCTAGCAATAAAGAAGCCCCATTTCCAACAGTGTGTGCAGTTTCTCTTGACGGTGTTGCTTCCGAAACTGCATCAGCAACTTTAGATGATCTCTCTTGTACATCACTGTTTAAAGATTGTCTCAAATCTCCCCAAGCACCAGATACCGCTTGCCCCATATTTTCATACGTTTTCCCTTGAACAAAAAAACTTTCAGCTTTCTTCCCATCCGGATCTACATACTTATAGGGATTATTATTGGCATACGCATACCGGTTAAACATCATCGGGTTACTGGCGGTAAAGCCTACCGGATCATTCGAATAAAACCGCCCAATAAGTGGGTCATAATACCGCTGCTGCATATAAGTTAACTGCAGGTCGTCATCTTCCAGATGCCCGGT
>NZ_BAFK01000043.1 GCF_000296695.1 Rheinheimera nanhaiensis E407-8 | reverse complement strand
CCGGCGAAGTACTGGTAGCCGATGGCACCATGTTGGATGAACAACTGTGTGATCTGTTAGAGAAAAACTCTATCGACGAAGTACACGTACGTTCAGTAATTACCTGTCAGACCGACTTTGGTGTTTGTGCCAAGTGTTACGGCCGTGACTTAGCGCGTGGCCACCTGATCAACGCCGGTGAAGCTGTCGGTGTTATCGCCGCACAGTCAATCGGTGAACCAGGTACCCAGCTGACGATGCGTACCTTCCACATCGGTGGTGCGGCATCACGGGCCTCTGCTGAGAACAGCGTACAGGTAAAAACGGCCGGTACCTTAAAACTGCAAAACGCCAAGTTTGTCCGTAATGCGGATAACAAGATTGTTATCACCTCACGTTCTGCTGAAGTCACGGTGTTTGATGAATTAGGCCGTGAAAAAGAGCGTTACAAGCTGCCATACGGTTCAATCCTGACGACAGATGACAACGCGAAGATCACTGCTGGTCAAATCGTAGCGAACTGGGATCCGCATTCACACCCAATCATTGTTGAGCGTGGTGCTAAGGTTAATCACAGTGATGTTGACGATACCAACACTGAAGTGCAAACCGACGAGTTAACCGGTTTAACCCGTACCGTTGTGAAAGACTTGGCCAAAGCGAACGCGAAAGAGCCAAAACTTATCCTGACGATGGACGATGGTGCGCTGCAGGAAATTCGTCTGCCAAGCTTCACCACTATCGAAGTGACTGATGGTGCCACCGTGAAAGCGGGTGAAGTATTAGCGCGCATTCCGCAGGAAAGCTCGAAAACTCGCGATATTACCGGTGGTCTGCCGCGCGTTGCCGACCTGTTCGAAGCGCGTAAGCCAAAAGATCCTGCCATCCTGGCGGAAATCTCTGGTGTGATCAGCTTCGGTAAAGAGACCAAAGGTAAGCGTCGTCTGTTAATCACGCCAGATCAGGGTGATGTACATGAAGAGATGATCCCGAAATGGCGTCAGGTCAATGTGTTCGAAGGTGAACGCATTGAGAAAGGTGAAGTTATTTCGGAAGGCCCGGAGTCAGCACACGATATCCTGCGTTTACGTGGTATCCACCATGTCGCCAGCTATATCGTCAACGAAGTGCAGGACGTTTACCGTCTGCAAGGCGTTAAGATCAACGATAAGCACATCGAGACCATTATCCGTCAGATGCTGCGTAAGTGCGTGATCACTAACCCGGGTGACAGCGAGTTCCTAGAAGGTGAACAGGCTGAAGTGGCTCGCGTGAATATCGCGAACCGTGAGTTGGAAGCAGCAGGTAAAATGCCAGCACAGTACGAGCGTTCGTTACTGGGTATTACCAAAGCGTCGCTGTCTACCGATTCATTTATTTCTGCGGCCTCGTTCCAGGAAACGACCCGCGTTCTGACTGAAGCTGCCGTAGGCGGTAAGATTGACGAACTGCGTGGTCTGAAAGAAAACGTCATCGTTGGCCGTTTGATCCCGGCCGGTACGGGTTTTGCGTATCACCAAAACCGTATCCGTCAGCGTCAGCGCGCCGCCGGTGGTGACGTCGAACCGGCAATGAGTTCAGAAATGGCGGAGCAGGCACTGTCTGACGCGCTGAACATGGACTTATCCGGTAACGACGAGTAAGCAAGGTAATAGCGCCGTTTGTTGGTTAAATTAGCAGCAAACGGCTTTGTTCCTTGACAGGTCAAAGCTTGACCATTAGAATTCCGCGACCCTAATTTTGGGGTGCGGAATTTTCACGTTTATTGGGTATTTATTAACCAGGAGTATTTAATGGCAACAATCAACCAGCTAGTGCGTAAGCCGCGCAGCCAGAAGGTAGCCAAGAGCACCGTTCCGGCGCTTGAAGCTTGCCCGCAGAAGCGTGGTGTTTGTACCCGTGTATACACCACCACACCTAAGAAGCCAAACTCAGCATTACGTAAAGTATGCCGTGTTCGTTTAACTAACGGATTCGAAGTTTCTTCTTATATCGGTGGTGAAGGCCACAACCTGCAGGAACACAGTGTTGTTCTGATCCGCGGTGGCCGGGTAAAAGACCTGCCAGGTGTGCGTTACCACACCGTACGCGGCACTTTAGACTGTGCCGGCGTTAAAGATCGTAAACAAGGCCGTTCTAAGTACGGCGCAAAACGGCCTAAGAAATAACGGTACTCCGTTAGTAAGGCCAAACTAAACAACTTTTTTTCTTTAATGTATTAAAAGTTTTGGAATCACCTGAAGCAATCGGAGTTACGAATGCCAAGAAGACGCGTCATAGGTCAACGTAAAATTCTTCCAGATCCTAAGTTCGGAAGTGAATTACTTGCCAAGTTTGTAAACGTCGTTATGGTCGACGGTAAAAAATCTACAGCCGAATCAATTGTATACGGCGCATTAGAAATTGCTGCTACGAAGTCTAAGAAAGAACATTTAGACATTTTCGAAGTAGCGCTGGACAACATTCGTCCTACAGTTGAAGTTAAATCACGCCGTGTTGGTGGTTCTACCTACCAGGTGCCGTGTGAAGTGCGTCCTGTACGTCGTAATGCGCTGGCAATGCGTTGGTTGGTTGAAGCTGCCCGTAAACGTGGTGAAAAATCAATGGCTCAGCGTTTGGCTGGTGAAATGCTGGATGCCGTTGAAAACAAAGGTTCTGCAGTGAAAAAACGTGAAGACGTGCACCGTATGGCCGAAGCTAACAAAGCGTTCGCCCATTTCCGTTGGTAAGCAAGTCTTAACAAGAGGATTTTATTGTGGCACGTACAACCCCAATAGAGCGTTACCGCAACATAGGCATTTGTGCGCACGTTGACGCCGGTAAAACTACCACGTCAGAGCGCATACTGTTTTATACCGGCCGTTCTCATAAGATTGGTGAAGTGCATGACGGCGCTGCAACCATGGACTGGATGGAACAGGAGCAGGAGCGTGGTATTACTATCACGTCTGCTGCGACTACCACCTTCTGGTCTGGCATGGAGCAGCAGTTCGAGCAGCACCGCATCAACCTGATCGACACACCGGGGCACGTTGACTTCACGATTGAAGTTGAACGTTCGCTGCGGGTGCTGGACGGTGCCGTGGTTGTGCTGTGTGGTTCATCTGGTGTGCAACCACAGACGGAAACAGTTTGGCGTCAAGCCAATAAGTATGAAGTCCCACGAATGATCTTCGTGAATAAAATGGACCGTACCGGTGCCAATTTCCTGCGTGTGGTTAAGCAGGCGCAAACCCGTCTGAACAGCACCATAGTGCCTATTCAGCTGCCCATCGGCGCTGAGGATAACTTCCGCGGTGTAGTGGACCTTATTAAGATGAAGGCCATTAACTGGAACACGGAAGATCAGGGCATGACGTTCACCTACGAAGATATTCCGGCCGAGATGGTCGCAGAATGTCAGCAGTGGCGTCAGAATATGATTGAAGCTGCAGCGGAAGCCAGCGAAGAGTTAATGGAGCGCTACCTGGAAGGCGGCGAATTTACCGAACAGGAAATTCGTCAGGCGCTGCGTGACCTGACCCTGCGCAACGAAGCGGTGCTGGTGATGTGCGGTTCAGCCTTTAAAAATAAAGGCGTACAGGCGATGCTGGATAATGTTATTTATTACCTGCCATCGCCAACGGAAGTTAAGGCCATTACCGGTATTAACGAAGACGAGTCTGAAGGCGAGCGTCATTCCAGTGATGACGAGCCGTTTTCAGCGCTGGCGTTTAAAATCGCCACCGATCCTTTCGTCGGAACATTGACCTTCTTCCGGGTTTACTCAGGTGTGATCAACTCTGGTGACACTGTATATAACCCGGTAAAGATGAAGAAAGAACGGATTGGCCGCATTGTACAAATGCACGCCAATGCCCGCGAAGAGATTAAAGAAGTTCGCGCGGGTGACATTGCCGCCGGTATCGGTTTTAAAGACGTAACAACAGGTGACACCCTGTGTCATCCTGACCACATTATCACTCTGGAGCGTATGGAGTTCCCAGAGCCGGTAATTTCTGTTGCGGTAGAACCGAAAACCAAAGCTGACCAGGAAAAGATGGGCGTAGCGCTGAGTAAGCTTGCCGCTGAAGATCCGTCGTTCCGGGTTCACACTGACGAAGAAACCGGCCAGACTATTATTTCTGGCATGGGTGAACTGCATCTGGACATCATCGTTGACCGTATGCGCCGTGAGTTCAAGGTCGAGGCCAATGTGGGTAAACCACAGGTGTCTTACCGTGAAACACTGCGTGGCGCCACAGAAGTGGAAGGTAAGTTTGTACGTCAGTCTGGTGGTCGTGGCCAGTTCGGTCATTGTTGGCTGAAAATTGAGCCGCTGGAAGAAGGCGCAGGTTATCAGTTTGTCAACGCCGTGGTGGGTGGAGTTATTCCAAAAGAATACATTCCAGCCATTGATAAAGGCGTGCAGGAACAGATGAAGAACGGCGTCCTGGCAGGTTATCCGGTAATTGACGTAAAAGTTACAGTGTTTGACGGTTCGTACCACGATGTTGACTCCAGCGAAATGGCGTTTAAAATCGCTGCTTCAATGGGCTTCAAGAAGGGTGCACTGCAAGCCAAGCCGGTTATTCTTGAGCCAATCATGAAAGTTGAGGTGGTAACACCGGAAGACTTCATGGGCGATATCGTTGGCGACTTAAACCGTCGTCGCGGTATTATCAACGGCATGGAAGATGCGCCTGGTGGTATCAAGATCGTTGATGCGCACGTACCGCTGTCTGAAATGTTTGGTTATGCAACGAACATGCGTTCGTTAAGTCAGGGCCGGGCGTCTTATTCAATGGAACCATTGAAATACGCAGAAGCTCCGAACAACGTGACAGAAGCAATTATTGCTGCGCGTAAAGCTTATTAATCACTTAGTTTGGCCTGCTTTGGCAGGCCGCAATTAAATAAAGAAGGGTCTATCCATGGCTAAGGCTAAATTTGAACGAGTAAAACCG
>NZ_BAFK01000044.1 GCF_000296695.1 Rheinheimera nanhaiensis E407-8 | reverse complement strand
CCCTTTGACTGTAATCTGCACAAATGCTCCTTGTAGGGCTAACGCTCAAAGCAGCTGCGCGGTACGCGTCGGCTGGCTTTGCTTGTTAGCAGCCCACACCGGACTTGCGCGGCTTGCCGCACTGGCAAACCCAAACAGCGGCAGGCTGCTTTTAATTAAAAACTACACCAGCCAACTGCGATACGGCGAGCCAACCGGAACCTGTAAAACTACTGAGCGAAGCCACAAAGAACAACGCTACCGCCACAACCGTTTGCAGCAAACCCGCAAACTGGCGAACTTTACCTTTTGGCGCTGCCGCTAAGAAAACCAAACGCGAGCGAAGCCGGAACAAAACTACTGACTGAAACCGTTAAAACCCGAAAACCTGCTAACGCATTACTAATGGGCTGCCGCAGCGTAGCGTAGGCAGTCCCGTGGAGGCCACGCTTTTTTGTGGCCGGAACGAAATTAAGTAACTTGTTATATGCAAAAAAATACCTGCCTAGTAGTACCAAAAATAAAAAATAGCGCATAAAAACATGATTATGTATGGTGGGAGACAAATGCACTTCAACGACTGCTTTATTGCTGGTTTGGGCCACAAATAGTAGTAAATAAATACTGGGACAAAAAGGCTGCTAGCACAGGTGGAAAAGGCAATGAAGTACCCGCCCTCGTACTCAAAGTAACCACCAAAGTAAAGCCAATAAACACCAAATAGGGATACTGCACTCAACACGGCTAAAAGAGTAGAAAACCCAATTAAACCCCAGCTTTTAGGTGCTAGCGTATCCATTCTATATTTGAACCTCTGTTCTCTCTGGGCATATAACGCCGGAGTTAAGCCGCGGCGCGTAGCGCCGTCGGCTTGAACGACTTGTTATGCACGCCTTTGATTTTGACTTTGGTTTTGCCGGTGTTTTTGTGTTTTGACCTTGATTGCACTGAACCTGCAAAACATCGCCGCCCAGTTTGCACAATGCCAACTATTGCTTTGACACCAAAAAATATCGGATTTTTAAACACAAAAGAACAGACACCTGTGAAACAGACAAATTGAAATTACCACCAATTTTACCTGCCCCAAAAACCACCCACTGAAACTACCACCAAAAAGAACAACCCACCGAAATTACCAACTCAAA
The DNA here is from genome assembly GCF_000296695.1 of Rheinheimera nanhaiensis E407-8. GTDB lineage: Bacteria > Pseudomonadota > Gammaproteobacteria > Enterobacterales > Alteromonadaceae > Alishewanella > Alishewanella nanhaiensis. The sequence goes on along the minus strand of NZ_BAFK01000044.1, from coordinate 3,052 downwards.
GAATATTCCACGAAACCGAATATCAATGAAATCGAGAACCCGCCGATCTTGGCTTTTGTGTTTTGATCTTTGGTTTTTGCATAACGCAGCCAGCAGCGGCCGAAACCCGCGTAGCGGTTGAGGTCCAGGCCACGCAGTGGCCGTTGCTGACTGGCCTTGTTATGCTTTTTCAATTTCTTTCAACGACTTTTCAGACATATTGAAAAGCGCATTTGGACTACTTTCATCTATCTTATACTTAAAACCCGAGTGAACTGCCGCTGCTATAAACACACCATTGGTAATATAGCCAATTTTCTTCTCAGCCAAGTCCTTCAAACCGTAACTGCTGCGTTTTGAATTGATATTTTTTATTTGCTTTACCTGACTTAACCACTCAACAGCCTTATTGAATGCGTCTGCGCTTTTTAATAAATCATCCTGACTTTTTGAAAATTCATCGGCTTTTTCTTGCTGTGAAAGCCAACGACCGTTTTTGTGAATACCGATACCAAAATCTGTCAACTCAGGGATAAGATCTATCACCGCTTGAATATATTCTTTGCTCATATTCACATACCTTAATTTAAAACCTGTTTCAGGCATAACGTATTACTTATTGGCTGTCGCAGCGTAGGCAGCCCCATGGAGGCAGCACTGTTTGTGACCGGAACGAAATTCAACAACTTGTTATACTTTATAAATATAAGTAAAGAACCACTACAAATAGGAGTTACCAGTCAGGCGCATCTTCATCAGAAAGAATATATTTTTTAAGATCAGCAAGTGTTTTTTCTATGGTATTTTTTGCAGTCAATTCATTTTCAGCTGTTATCAAGTTTGATTTTGTATATGGATCACCGTTAATGCTTATATCATAGTTAAGTAAGCTGACAGAAATGCGGACTTTATTATCTTTTGTATCAACTTTTATTTTATAGCTTATACGGCTACGGGACACTATATTGACGTAACCGTTATCGGCAGCACCTTTGCCGATTATAGTTCCTGACTCTTTATCCTCATAGTCAATGACGGACTCACCTGAAATAAAATAATTAGTAAACCATTGCCTTGCCTTAGTGTATATTTCTGTTTTATTTTTATTTTGGACAGGAATAACTTCATTTATTTCTATTGGCTTGTATTCAACGAACGAGGTTGAAGCGCAGGCTTGTAAAAATATTAATAAAAATATACTAATGTAAAATTTTTTCATTATTAAATCTCCCGCCTTATAAAATTGAAGCTGTTATACTAGGCGAAAAGTATAACGCCCCGCGCCTGCGCGCGACCTTGTGAGCGTCGCAAGTGCCGAAGGCCCCGAATGACTTGGTTTGGTATGACTATTATTCACCGATAATAGACCGCAGCTTTTTCTTTGCAAAACCTTCCGCAAGCTCTTTGCCTATGCTAAAAATCGTTGATATACTGGCACCCTTGAATTCTGACTTGATAGTATTCCAAATTTCGTCTCTTCGAATATTATCAAGGAACTCATGACCATCCCAAGTTAAACGATTAACGTGAATATTACTTGGCACCGCTGACGTATTTTCGAGCGTATTCGATACCTTGCCATCAAGTAAGCCCCCCTCAATCAACAGCAAAGCATGATACTTAACTACTTCTTTGTCGTATCCATCAATAGCCAATTGACATGGATTATCTTCCATGGCAAACAACAACTTACGGATTAACTCCATATCTCGTTTCATGATGCCTCACCTGAACTAAATAAATAGTCATAACGCCCGCCACAAACGCGAGCAACGTGTTGCGAGTCGAGCGCCCGAAGGGCGCGTTTTTGATGGCGATTGTTAGGGCAATACACTGATTTGCTCGCAAGTAATATGGCTTTTCCCATCAGAGTCACTGAACACATACTCAATCAATAGCTCACGTCCATTATCAGCTTCGACGATGTGCTCAATTATGCCATTTATCCCGATACTAGTAGGCTCAACCAAACTAATTTTAAAAGTACCAATATTCTCTGAATTTAGGCCGCTGGCCCCGACAGATTCTAAAGCAGCGTTGAAATCTGCGCTTATGGCGACAACATGCTTGCGTTCCAAAGCCACTGCGTAACCAAATTTATCGGCAAACTCTTCAAACTTACCTTGATGTAACATTATCCGAGCACTCTCAAGGAGTTCTCCGATTTTGTTATTGGTCAGTTGAATCGCTGATATCTGCATAGTGCCCTAACGCCGTGCACACCTGAGACAATGCGGTAGCAAAGCGGACGCGTTGGCGTCAGGTGGTGCACCTGGTTATGTGGCGACAGACTGGCCTTTGAAAATGCGCAGTTGCGGAGCGGTAGCGAAGCCAAAGCCGAAACTGCGACAGCAAAAACGCCGCACACTGACGCCACAAAAATTTACCTAAGTGGCACACCACAAAGAATGCACCACACTTATTTTTTACCCTGACGCCTGACGAAGGCACCAGGAACGAAACTACCGGCATGTCAATTGCCGATGATGCTCAAAGCTGGATTGCCAACTACGGAGCGCCCAGCCTTTTTTAATTTAAAAGCCCAAAAGCAGAGCCAACATAACGCCTGAATTAAGCCGACCCGCGAAGCGGGTTCGGCTTGAATGAATTGTTAGCCGTCATTTGGCTGTGACCAACTGAGCGACGATTGCACCGACCGACAATGCCAATGCCACGAGTGAAATGCCCAAAGACCAGATGAACTTAGAGTGCTCTTGATCTTCACCAGCCAGGATAGCCGCAAGGTACGGCAGATTGATTGCATGGCGAAGCTCTCCGACCTTGGGCGCAAACAGGTGAACAGAGGAGTTCTCTCCGGTGCTGTACCGATACTTGTGATCCAGATGGTAGTAGAGGTACCCGAACAAGATGTGCTTGTCGCAGCCCAGCTTATTTGCAACAGCTTCGACATCGATTGCGACCATGACCTTTCCGACACTTGGCCCCTCGACCGGGAAAGAGGTCTCGTACATGTCGTAGATGCAGCGGAGAACTTCTCTTTCAGTCGGGATGGATTTCGGCATGACGGCTAACGCTTAAAGCAGCGGAAAACAAAAGTGTAGCAGAGCGGAGC
>NZ_BAFK01000045.1 GCF_000296695.1 Rheinheimera nanhaiensis E407-8 | reverse complement strand
AGTGTAGCATTCGCTATGCGAGAGTAGTTCACCGCCAGGCTCCCATTCAGAACCCCGCTCAATCGAGCGGGGTTTTTGTTTTGCGCTTGGCTGACAGCCTCATTACAATAGCGTTATTCGTGACAAATGGTCTCACCATGCATACTTTAACTAATGTCTCAGCAGTTCCTTATTCTACCTTTCGCTTTAATGCTAACTTGCATCAGCTAACTGAATTTAGCTCGATCAATGAGTTGCAAGAAACTCAGTACGACAGTGCGCCAGTGGTGCTGGGTGAGGGTAGTAACACCATTTTTATGCAGGATTTGCAGGTGCCGGTATGCCGTTTTGTGGCAAACAATAAAACAGTCACTGCGCTTGATGACAATTTTGTCTTAGTTCACGTCGAAGCCGGACATAACTGGCATCAGTTAGTGAGTTGGACGGTAGAGGAAAAGCTCTGGGGTATTGAAAACCTTGCGCTGATCCCAGGTTCTGTGGGCGCTGCCCCTGTGCAGAATATCGGCGCCTACGGTGTTGAGCTGGCAGATAGCTGCCTGTATGTTGATTTTTATCACTGGCAACAACGCAAGGTTCAGCGTATTGCTGCCGGCCGTTGTCAGTTTGGCTACAGAGACAGTGTATTTAAGAGAACCTTAGCAGGTGAGGGTATTATTGTTGCTGTCGGCTTAATACTTTCAAAAATGGCAAAGCCGGTACTGAGCTACAAAGGGTTGGACCATCTGACTGCTGACACGGCGATAGCAGATATTTTTAATCAGGTGATCGCCATCCGTAGCGCTAAGTTACCCGACCCGGCAAAACTGGCAAATTGCGGCAGTTTTTTTAAAAACCCGGTAATTAGTATGCAACAGTTTACTAAGCTACAAGCGCTTTTCACTGGTATGCCCGGTTTTGTGCAGGATGATGGCACTGTAAAAGTACCTGCGGCCTGGCTGATAGATCAGCAGGGTTTTAAAGGTCAGTCTATAGGTGCTATTGCTTGTTACGAGCAACAACCTTTGGTGCTGGTGAATCGGGGCACAGGTTCAGCAACTGAATTAGCGCAACTCATCAATGCTATTCAGCACAAGGTCGCTTCAGTTTACAACATCCAACTTGAACCGGAAGTCAGAATGCTGAACGCCAAAGGGCAGCTGTCGCAATGACAAAAGGCAGTTTAATTACTCAGCGCCAGTTGTTAACTGCACTGAGCACCGGGGACTTTTTATCAGGTCAGCTATTGGCAGAAAGACTGGGTGTTAGCCGCACAGCGATAGCCAACCATATCAAACAGCTACAGTTACTTGGCTTAGATATTTATAAAGTAAAAGGCCGCGGCTATTGTCTGGCAGCGCCATTAAACCTGCTTGATGCAGCGTGTATTAGCCAACTACGCCAGAGTGGCACCCCGGATATCCTGGTGCAACATATTACTGATTCAACGAATAGTCAGTTAATGCTAAAGGTATCACAGGGGCAGGTAACACAGCCGGGTTATACATTGGTAGCAGAGGCACAAACGGCCGGTCGTGGTCGCCGCGGTCGTAGCTGGTATTCGCCGTTTGCCTCCAGTCTGTACTTTTCGCTATATTGGCGCTTGGAACAGGGGATTGCCGCAGCGGGTGGTTTAAGCCTGGTGGTCGGTATCGCTTTGGTGCGTCTATTACGCCGGCTGTATAGCCTGGAGGCCAAGATCAAATGGCCGAACGATATTTACATCAATGATAAAAAAGTATGTGGCATTTTGATTGAGCTGAGTGGTCAGGCAAATGCGGCCTGCGATGTTATTATCGGCATCGGGCTAAATATCCGTTTACCACAGCAAGCTGGCCTTAATATCGATCAGCAGTTTACCGATCTGGCGTCTGAAGCCGGTGTTATGATAGAACGTAATCCGTTGGTTGCCGCTTTGCAAAGCCAGCTTATCGGCGTACTGACTGAGTTTAATCTGCAGGGCTTTAGCGGCTTTGTGGAGGAGTTTAATCAGTATAACCAGCATCGGTTACGCCAGGTTCGGCTGACGGGTAATGACGAAATTGTGGGAATGTGTCTTGGTGTTGATAGCCAAGGTGGCTTATTGCTGCAGACTGCTACCGGTATCAATAGTTATTTTGGCGGCGAGTTAAGTTTACGCGCAGAGGGTTGAATGTACTTACTACTTGATATTGGTAATACCCGCGAAAAAGCCGCCCTGGTTAAAAATGGTAAGGTAACAGCGTTACCACAACTGGCACCGGATAATCTGGCAAAGCTGCCGATTAAAGCGGTCTATTTTGCCAGTGTGGCATCACAGGAAAAAGTGGCAGTAATAAAACAACTGCTAGGTTTGGACCATCTGCCCTGGCGCCAGGTGTATTCGGATGCCCAGGCTTACGGCGTGCGCAGCAGCTATCAGCAGCCACAAACCTTGGGCGTAGACCGCTGGCTTGCTATGCTTGGCGCGCAGCTATTGTTCAGCGAGCAAAATGTACTTATCGCTGACGCGGGAACTGCCGTGACCCTTGATTGGCTGGATAAGGCTGGCCAGCACGGTGGCGGTTGGATTATTCCCGGCCTGAAAATGCAGCAACAAGCCGTGGTAAAAAACACCGCTAAAGTCTTTAACGCGGAGATGTTTAATGGCCGGCTTGAGCCGGGGACTGATACAGTCACAGGCTTGCAAAATGGCTGCTTAGCCGGTGTTTTGGGTGCAATCAGGCTGGCCTGGCAACAAACACCGGTCGACAAGCTGATCTTAACCGGTGGTGATAGTAAGTTTCTAAAACCTTATCTGAGCGATTTACCGCTGATTGTTGAGCCATTATTGATTTTTCATGGATTGGCGCGCCATATCGATATGTAGCCACTGCTTTGTGCACTTTATGAGCGTTTAGGCGGGAAATTCGCGCTTTTTTGGTTTTTTCTGTTGCACGCCCACCGGCATTACACTAGAATTCGCACCCACTGACGTAGTGCCGCTTTAGCTCAGTTGGTAGAGCAACTGACTTGTAATCAGTAGGTCATCCGTTCGACTCGGATAAGCGGCACCATTAGTGGAGGGGTTCCCGAGTGGCCAAAGGGATCAGACTGTAAATCTGCCGGCACTGCCTTCGAAGGTTCGAATCCTTCCCCCTCCACCATCTTCGTCAGGAAGAATAGCTACGAGTAGGCCGCGGGCATCGTATAATGGCTATTACCTCAGCCTTCCAAGCTGAAGATGCGGGTTCGATTCCCGCTGCCCGCTCCAATCAAAAACGTTGCTGATATAGCTCAGGCGGTAGAGCGCATCCTTGGTAAGGATGAGGTCCCCAGTTCGATTCTGGGTATCAGCACCATCTTGACACCTCTCTTGCTATCCAAACAAAAATCTTATTAAATAACCGCCGTTTTGTTAAAAAGGGTCTATCCATGGCTAAGGCTAAATTTGAACGAGTAAAACCGCACGTAAACGTAGGCACCATCGGTCACGTTGACCACGGTAAAACTACTTTAACTGCTGCTATCACAAACGTACTGGCTAAGCACTACGGCGGTCAGGCATTTGCTTTTGATCAAATCGATAAAGCACCAGAAGAAAAAGCGCGTGGTATTACCATCAATACTTCACACGTTGAATACGACACCCCAACGCGTCACTACGCGCACGTAGACTGCCCGGGCCACGCTGACTATGTTAAGAACATGATCACTGGTGCTGCACAGATGGACGGCGCGATTCTGGTAGTAGCGGCGACAGACGGCCCAATGCCACAAACCCGTGAGCACATCCTGTTATCACGTCAGGTAGGCGTACCGTACATCATCGTGTTCATGAACAAGTGTGACATGGTAGATGACGAA
>NZ_BAFK01000046.1 GCF_000296695.1 Rheinheimera nanhaiensis E407-8 | reverse complement strand
TATTGACCTGTGACCAGGCTGACACAGAATATTGAACACCCTCGTTTTCGCTTGTCTATCCCGACCCAGATATAACCCAAAAATAGCGGAATAGCTGCAACTATATATGCGAAATATCTACCAATAGCCTGACTTACGGATAGCTTGCTACCAGTGTTTGCATCTACTATTTTCAGACGTAATGCCATTTTCCCTGGAGTTCCGAAAAAACGAAGCCAAAACCAAACAGTTGCTAAAAATGGCAGTATGTAGCTAAATATCAAGTCCCAAAACCCATGATAAAACTGATCTCCAATCCAGTATTCCTTTCCATAAATAAGAGTTAAAGGAACCCAGAAGACAATTGCTATAACGACGATATCAATTAGAACAGCCCCAAAACGAATCCAGAAACCAGCGTACTCTTGATTTTCCATTTATCTAATACTCCATAATTTAATTGAAAGGATGCTTAACACCCACACTCAGGCGAATTTGATGCAATGATCGCTTTTGCTAAAGGAAAAGTAGGCAGCGGCTCAAACGTCGCTGGCAACGTGTTGTTATATGCGCGCTGCAACTAGCCAATTCTCGCTTTCAGCGCTGCGACAAACTTTTGGTCACCCTTTTGCTCTATGGACAAAAACAATTTAATCCATCTGTCGGGGGTTTCCGTGCGAACGATATATATGCTGTCGCTAACTGGGGTTCCTGGCTTCTCAATTTCAACAGCGGTGACTTCATCTAAGGGAAGCGCGTAGATATTAAGTTTCCCATTATCTTCCGTGTAGTAAAGAATGACGTGACTCGTGGTAAGGATATTCCCGCTTTCGAGCACTGATGTTAGGCCCTGGGCGTAGAAAAATTCAACCTGATCCCCGGCAACCAGAATACCTTTTTCTTCGAGCAGCTTGATGTCTGCTTCGGGAATTTCATTCCCAGCAAGTACCCGCGTTGATGGGACAACTCCAAACGTTGAAAACAGTGAAAATCCTATCATCAAAACTGCGATTAGAACTCCTGCGCCCAAGAAGACTCCGCCCTTTCTACTCATGGCTCGATATTCTGGATCAGCCTGTTGTTCCAAACGATGATAGGCAAAGGCCCCCTGAATGGCTTTGCCATAAAAGTACACAAATACCAACGCCATTCCGATACCTGGCGCCTTGCTAGTCTCTACCGCAATTATTGCCTTCGACGCGATGAAGTACAGAAGAATAACAACCGCAGCCGTGCGGGAATGCTTATACATCCCAAAGGCACAGATAAATATGAGTGCGGCATCGACCAGATTCAGTGGATTGTTAAAGAGCGCAAACGAACCCTCGGCGTCGGTAGATATCGCGAAGGCCATTACGACGACCGTCAACGTTCCGGAAATACAGGCTGCTATCGCACCATTGCGTGTGGCTCTTATGGCTTCGTCTCTTGTCATAGTCATCCTCAATTTCTCAGTAGCATATACGCCGCCATCGAGTCGCGAAGCGGCGTTTTGGTGGCTTGTTAGGTATTTACAGATTGATTGCTACGAACTATGAAATAGAAACACATAATCAACAATAACAAGCGCGGTAACATTGGTAGTGTTCAAAATTCTGTGTCATTTCATTAAACTAAGCGAAA
>NZ_BAFK01000047.1 GCF_000296695.1 Rheinheimera nanhaiensis E407-8 | reverse complement strand
TTTCTTCTTTGGAAACCACGTTTGGACTCCGGCGAAAGCTAACGCTCAAAGCAGCTGCGCGGTACGCGTCAGATGCCTTTGCTTGTTAGCAGCCTGAACCGAACTTGCGCGGCTTGCCGCACTGGCAAACCTGAACAGCGACAGACTGCTTTTTATTAAAAACTAAACCGGTTAACTGCGACACAGCGAGCCAACCGGAACCTGTAAAACTGTTTAAGCGAAGCCAAAAAGAACAACGCTACCGCCACTACTGTTTGCAGCAAACCCACAAACTGGCGAACTTAACCGTTTGGCGCTGCCGCTAAGAATACGAAACGCGAGCAAGGCCGGAATAAAACTACTGACTAAAACCGTTAAAACCCCGAAAGCCTGCTAACGCTTTGCTAATTGGCTGCCGCAGCGTAGCGTAGGCAGTCCAGTGGCGGCCACGCTTTTTGTGGCCGGAACGAAATTAAGCAACTTGTTAGATTCGAAGCTTATTAATTTCTACCATGTTTTTCGTTAAGCGCCCTTGGGTATTAGGGCGGTCTATAAAAACAAACGTGTAGAATGTATCATGCTGGCCTGAATAAACTAATTTCCCTGTCAGAGTTACATTTTTCGGCTGTTTCACTGGAAGCATATCAAGTATAAAAGTACCTGTAGCACCATCCTTCTCGAATTTTTTCGTTAGCTCTGGAGCCATACCGATAACTCGGTCACTTACTACTGCTTCAGCAGCTTCGTCAAATCCTTCTTCGGCTGTTACATTTGGAATTTCTACACCGCCAAAGTTTGAATCAAAGTAGTGATAAATTTTTAGCCAGCGCTCTTTTGCTGCATTATAGTCTTCACCCTCGTAAGCCCAGACTTGAATAAAATCCAAATTGTCTGAAGAAAATACGAATGAAATATTAGCCTTTTCTCCAAGGAACTTTCCATTACTCGTTTCGAGCCCTCCCGTTACATTTACATGTTTGTAAGGGCCGTATTCACTAAATGAAACGACAGAATCCCTAGATACGCCTAGCTGCCATGGTAATTCGTTAAATAAGATCTCTGGAAAACCAGAATTGTTTCTGGTTGTTTGGCAACCAACTAATAAAAGCAACATTAAAGGTATAAACTTAAATTTCTTCATAATCTACTCTGTAAATCTAACGCAAAGCACACGGGCGACGAGCCGCGCAGCGGGTTGACGTCCCAGCGGCCGCAGGCCGCGAGTGATGCGCCTTGTTAGGGATTTGCTGAATGCTGCTGTTTAATTTTTGCATAACAAAACTCACAAACAAGACTGAAATTATTAAATGCTCTGAATGATTCCGTCATTTCACCTTCGTTAAGAAAAAACTCCTCACAAGCACCACACCAAGCTTGCAAGTCATCAGGCTCGGAGCTGTTTTCTACAAAACCCAAAACACCTTCTGTTTTTTGCAACAAATGACAGCAAACTACAGCAGAGTTTACTGTGCCATGTGTACCGCATTTGACGGTTGGATTATCGGTCTGAGCCATCATCATCCCTAACGCTTAAAGCAGCGGAAAACAAAAGTGTAGCAGAGCGGAGC
>NZ_BAFK01000048.1 GCF_000296695.1 Rheinheimera nanhaiensis E407-8 | reverse complement strand
GCAGTTAACTTATATGCAGGCACGATATTATGATCCAGTCATAGGGCGGTTTTACTCGAATGATCCTGTTGGATTTGATAATCCACATAACTTTAACCGTTATAGTTACGCAAACAATAACCCCTACAAATACATCGATCCAGATGGCAGGGATAGCTATTTAGTTAGCAGATCACTAAAGGGTTCTCCAATCGGAAACCACAACTTTATTGTCTCGCATGCAAATTATCTTGGCGATCCTAATGCAAAAGTATACTCATGGGGGCCTCTTGAAAATGGAAAATTGGGGCTTGTTAATAACGTAAATTCTGGTGGAGCCGCTCAAACATGGGAGGATGATGTCGCAGCATGGCAATCTTTAAGTATTGATGGAGCAGAAGGGGTAGCCTTTAGGTCAATTGACGCCTCAGATGACGATGTGGGCTTTTTGGCAAGCACTGTACAAGAAAACAGAAACTACAAGTACGTACCTAGTCTTGTAACAGGCTCCGCTAATAGTAACTCTGCTGCTGGGGCGGTTGCAAATGCTGCTGATGGTGGTTCCACGAGCGTACCTTCTGGTGGGTGGCAGCCCGGGCATCAGCAATCTTCAACTGTGAACGTTGGTAACTCTCCTGCTGTTTATAGGGTATCAGGTAGGATTGAATCTCAAAAGCTTGCAGAAAAATTAAAATAATTGTGACCCGTGGGAGTCATTTAAAATGAAAGCGTTGAAACTGTTTATATTTTTTTTAATAGCATTGATTTTGATAGCAGTATTTTATTATGGGGAAAAATCTATTACTAAAGGCGAAAAATATGGAATAACCATAGGTGATAGCAAAGATAAAGTTTATTCGGAACTAAGTGGATTCCTTTCGAGGGTTAAAAGCGCTGGGGACAAGGTTTTCATTCGTATAAAAGTGACAGAGGCTTCAACTAAACTTCTGGCTACTGACACAGGATTTGACATATTTGTCGAACCTTACTTCCATATAGGGTCTGGTGAAGAATTTAAGCAGAGCGATAGATGGGTATTTTATCTGAACGCTAGTTCTTTGGATGTCGTTGAGCTAAGGTTCGAGAGCGAAAAGTTGACTGAGATATATAGAAATAAAAGATTGATTGAACTACCGTAAGCTTTGAAAATATAAACCTCAAGCCCCTCCCTCACCAGTAACTCGGTATCGGCGGGGCTTTTTGTTACCAAAGAAGGCAACACTCTTCAGCAAATTCGCCATCTTTCCACTGGCCGAGTGACCTTTTGCCAGTAGCTTTAGGGTCAGGTCTTGCTTTTTGCCTTTTACAACAGTAGCTTTAGGGTCAGGTCTTGTTTTTTGCCTTTTACAATGCACACCAACAGTTGTGCCGTAGTAGCTTTAGGGTCAGGTCTTGCTTTTTGCCTTTTACAATGCACACCAACAGTTGTGCCGCCTGGTACGGCCAGATGTAGGGCACACCGCATA
>NZ_BAFK01000049.1 GCF_000296695.1 Rheinheimera nanhaiensis E407-8 | reverse complement strand
TATGCGGTGTGCCCTACATCTGGCCGTACCAGGCGGCACAACTGTCGGTGTGCATTGTAAAAGGCAAAAAGCAAGACCTGACCCTAAAGCTAAAGCCAGCAAGGCTTCTTTTTAAATTTACCGCCCTATGAAGGCGCTATTGAGACGGTTCGCTGGCTAATCGAGCAGCCAGAACTACAAGTGCTGTTACTTACCGCCCCCTCCGTATTAAATCCTCATTGCTATACCGAGAAAAGACTATGGGTCGAGCGCCACTTTGGTTTAGAGCATTGTCACCGGCTTATTATCAGCGCACACAAAGGGCTTTCTCGCGGTGATTATCTGATTGATGATAAAAAAGCAGGCTTTGGTCAGGAAGACTTTCAAGGCACGCTAATTCACTATGGTAGCTCTGAGTTTCCTGATTGGTCTGTCATCAGAGCATATTTTGAACCTCTTATCACTAGGGAGGTAAGATGAAAGAGTCGAAAGGAGGATAACTTTCGATTCTTTCAAACTCGAAGAGTATGGACATTAATAATGCTATACGCGCAAGCTCGTATCAAACTCATTCGAGCGACGCCCCACCAACAAGATAAAATACATGTTAGTGGGTCTCATACACAGTTGGCACTATTCTAATTCTGCTATTAACTCATGAATGTTAAATTTGGAGCAGAGATTATGTAATCTAACTACAATTTCATTTCTGTATATGTAATTATCACTTCGATTATCACCGTCAATATCTTTCAAGTTTACATTGTTAATTACATCTTCCTGTACTAGCTTATGGAAGCCTATAATTTGTGATAGATCTTCTAGAGCTTTTTTCCTCTCACTATTTGCCTCATGCCCATCCAATGCTTCGTAGTAATAAAAGTTATTATACTTTTCTATAAAGTCTTCTACAGAAAGTTCTTTTTCAGCACACTTTATTACCAAACAACTCGCTGAAATAAGTTGTTTCCTAATTTCTATATAAAAACTGTCCATAGTTAATCCTTAATTTGGTTATCTTTAAGCGGCAACCATGGAGTTCCGTCATCATTAGTAACGCCAGGAACATGCCCGTGTGGAGCTAAAGCTCTAGGATCATCATGAGTTCTAGAACTGTGACCTCCATCTTTTCTGACACCAGTTGGGTTACCTTCAGAGTCTTTTACTTGGGTATATTTCCCATCGGGTGAGCCTTGGAGTGAAGAACCTTCCGGCCCAACCAACGCATTGCCTGAGGAGTCTACAAATATTTTCCCACCCTCGGCGGCAAGGTCTGGAGAATCGGCC
>NZ_BAFK01000050.1 GCF_000296695.1 Rheinheimera nanhaiensis E407-8 | reverse complement strand
CATATTGACCTGTGACCAGGCTGACACAGAATATTGAACACCCTCACACCGATTTACCGGTGAGGGAGGGGCTTGGAGTTAGTACAGTTAAATAATCAAAATCATCAAAAGCTATAAATGTGCTCAGTGCAATTCACTTGTATTACTCAGATTCATTCAGCATCTGCTATTACTCTTCCGCCCAATTTAATGAGAATTCTGAGCTTCAATATACGAGCATGAAACAATTATAAACTCAGATGAATGCCAAATATTGAAGTAACAATCTTCGAAAATAGCCCTTAAAAGGTATAACCTTTGCTCACTAACTTTTTGAAGTACATCCGTGGATTCGATAATCCCTTTTACCGTCGATTTTCCCTCTTCAACTCTTTTCCGGCGCACCTTATGAATATGGAGTATTTGTCCAGACTCTGTTGACTGGCCATCATCATATCCACTTTCAATTTTAATACTGTCAGGAGATGTCTCATCAATTTTTGATATAAGTAACATAAGCACTTCACTGAGGGAAGGATGCTTAATCAAGGATTTTTCAGCAATATCACGAACTTTTTTTAAATCCATTATTCAACCTTCTCTACTTTATCCGCATGTACAGTACCTTTAAGCAGTACTTCATGTTCACTAGTATCTGCTGGTTGACTCGGCAAAGTAATTTCCTGCATACCTACTTCTTTGGTTAAAATTACACCTGAACCAACATCATTGGTAGCAAAGTCTTTTGCCACGTCTTTACTGGTTGACCAAGACGTATAGGCACTATCTTCTGTCTGACCTTCGCTATGAGCGTTAGCATTTGTATGCCCTGTCGAACCGCCTCTAGGAATAGCCAGTCCTACACGAGCGGCACCGTAACTGTCTGAACCCTTATCAACGCCTCTATACAACGTAATCTTATCGTTGTTCTGAGTTTGGCTGGAAGAAGCTACACCAGTTGCACCTCTTGATACTCTATCTCCACTGCTTCCGCCTCTAGGAACGGACTGTGTCGCATGATGTGACGCTGCGCCACCCGCAACTACCGGAGGTGGGGGAATGACAAGAATGCCAGCGAGTCCATTGGGGTCAATGTATTTATATGGGTTATTATTTGCATAAGCATACCGGTTAAACATCATCGGGTTGCTGGCGGTAAACCCCACCGGGTCGTTTGAGTAAAACCTACCGATAAGTGGGTCATAATACCGCTGCTGCATATACGTTAACTGCAGGTCGTCATCTTCCAGATGCCCGGTGTAACCCGGC
>NZ_BAFK01000051.1 GCF_000296695.1 Rheinheimera nanhaiensis E407-8 | reverse complement strand
GAAGAGCGGTTTTACCTATTGACTCCGGGAAGGCTCATATGTGTTATGCATAGGATCTGATATGTGCTGCCAACTTTGCAAGTTCTGTGTCGTCCGCTCGCGCACAATCATGCGTCGATAAGAAACCTTCATATTTCAAAATGAATGGACCTTTGGTTCCATCAATCGGCTTGAACGTAGAATCATCGCCGGTGCCATGCATAGGGATCAACTTGCTGTGCAAGTGATCGACCTCATAGCCTTCATAAACGATACCTGTTCTTGCTACACCATCAAGCGCCTTATCAAGCAACAGCGCAACTTTCTTACTAGCGAGAGTAAGGTTGGCAACAACACTGTCTTCTTGTGCGAATATATAACTTGAATAATGTTTCTTTGGTATCACCACCGTAAACCCTTTGGTGTTAGGGTAAATCGACAAAAAAGCTAAATGCTCATCATCTTCCCAAACCTTATGGCACGGTGACGTACCTGAAACTATTTCACAAAAAATACAATTCATATCGAACCTGATAATGCATAACGCCCCGCGCATGCGCGCGAACTTGTGAGCGTCGCAGGGGCCGTAGGCCCCGAATGACGCGGATTGTTATAAATTATTTAACTCTTTAAGCTGATAATCCTTTGCCGACATACAAAAAGCAATAGCACCGTTTGGCTCGGGTTCTGGCTTATAAATTAGCGTTATTGCCGAAAGCTGTAAGCTCTCTCGCGTTAAACACAACTGAGCTAACAAATACCCCGGCTTTTCAACTCCTTCAAATCCGGCCGGATCAAAAAACACAAGAGGAACCTCATTTTTTTGTCCCTCACCGAACTTAAAGTTAATACTTGAAAGGTTTTGGTTATTCAGTCTTTCTGGAGCATAAAGGTTCACTAAACTACAACTTTCAGTTTCTGAGCTGAGATGCTTATAACTTAAAAAAGGCTCAATGCTGCTATCCGCTTTATTGTCACAGGCGACAGAGTTGGCACTAAAAAGCAGAAGTAAAACGCTACCTATCCGATTCATCAAAACTCGCCATAATTTATAACGCAAAGCACACGGGTGACGACCGCGTAGCGGTTGGCATCCC
>NZ_BAFK01000052.1 GCF_000296695.1 Rheinheimera nanhaiensis E407-8 | reverse complement strand
CCTTCACAACAAAGAGCGTACCTTCTCCCGAAGTTACGGTACTATTTTGCCTAGTTCCTTCAGCCGAGTTCTCTCAAGCGCCTTGGTATGCTCTACCTGACCACCTGTGTCGGTTTCGGGTACGGTCGCCAATACCTGAAGCTTAGAGGCTTTTCCTGGAAGCATAGCGTTAGCAACTTCGTCACCGTAGTGACTCGTCTCGTGTCTCAGTCTTAGGCGTCCGGATTTTCCTAAACACCCAACCTACACACTTTCACGCGGACTACCAACGCCGCGCTCGCCTAGCTTTCTCCGTCCCCCCATCGCAGTATTGGCCGGTACGGGAATATTAACCCGTTTCCCATCGACTACGCCTTTCAGCCTCGCCTTAGGGGCCGACTCACCCTACCCTGATTAGCATGGGATAGGAACCCTTGGTCTTTCGGCGGGGAAGTTTTTCACTCCCCTTATCGTTACTCATGTCAGCATTCGCACTTCTGATACCTCCAGCCATCCTCCCGGATAACCTTCACAGGCTTACAGAACGCTCCTCTACCACTTGTGCAAGCACAAGTCCGCAGCTTCGGTGAATGATTTAGCCCCGTTACATCTTCCGCGCAGGCCGACTCGACTAGTGAGCTATTACGCTTTCTTTAAAGGATGGCTGCTTCTAAGCCAACCTCCTAGCTGTCTATGCCTTCCCACATCGTTTTCCACTTAATCATTACTTTGGGACCTTAGCTGGCGGTCTGGGTTGTTTCCCTTTTCACGACGGACGTTAGC
>NZ_BAFK01000053.1 GCF_000296695.1 Rheinheimera nanhaiensis E407-8 | reverse complement strand
CCAGCCAATATAATTTGCCGCCAAATAATTTGAACTTACGCTATGATTTTGCCCGGGAAGCCATGCGAAACCGCTTTGACGATGACTGTGTGCAACGCAACATCGACCTTGATTTGAACATTATTGCTTTTTACAAACACGAACTCAGTTCCGTTGAATGCTTTATTGAAAAGCATGCGAAACATCATAGCAGTAGTGATTATCACATCCTTACCAGTTTCCCCGGTATTGGTCGTATTCTGGCACTGACAATTTTGTACGAAGTTGGCGACATCGCCCGCTTTAGCACGGTACAGGACTTTGCTTCCTACAGCCGGCTGATTAAATGCAAAGCCGAATCCGCCGGTAAAACTTACGGCACTCAGGGCAATAAAATCGGTAATGCCCATTTGAAGTGGGCATTCGGCGAGATTGCTGTGCTTTACCTACGCGGCAATGACAAAGCAAAAGCCCACTTACTCAAATTACAAAAGCGCATGAGCAAAGCCAAGGCACTGTCCGCTTTGGCGCATAAAGTCGGCCGCTGCGTGTATTACATGCTGAAAAATCAGAAGGTGTTCGATGAGAAACGTTTCTTAGCCGGTTAAGTCGCGGGACAAGGTGAGCTGAACGTCTAACTGGAACACCATGACTGATGCTCAAATGATGGTTGGGTAACCCTTAGCAATAAGCTGAACCACCCGCCTTCTGGCACACTGCCGTAGCCAG
>NZ_BAFK01000054.1 GCF_000296695.1 Rheinheimera nanhaiensis E407-8 | reverse complement strand
TGCAGTGTGACTACTTGAGCGCGCCGCAAGTTTTAACGCTGTACAAGCGCACTGTGAGCGCTCCACAGCTATCGACGTTAGAGACTAAGCAGCTAAGTTCGCTTAGCAGATTAACGCCCGGCGATTTTGCACTTTTAACCCGTCGTTTGCGCTTTAGCGCAGCGCACGAACATCGTCAGTTAGCGCTTGCCGTGCTGACCGATGAAAACAACCGCAAGCAACCTAAAACCCCCATCGGCTTTGTGCAATAGCCACTAAGCCAACACCATAAGGAAAACACACTATGTCTATATTGAGTTCGCTCAAGGTTATCGCTCGCCCAAAAATTGAGCCCAAACCACCCATATTAGGCAAACGCCTGAAGCTGATTGAAAAGCTGGATGAGCAGCAAGCCATGGCACAGGCCATGTTAGATGGTCAGGCGTATGAAGCCTTCAAAGATAAAAAGGTGAAAGACCCCGACACCGGTGAGCGCAAAACCGTGCGTACACGCAAAGCGGTTCGTCCCTGGTATTTTGATGACAACGAGCACTACTACTTTGAAATCAAAGTTGGGCTTAAAACGCTGGAGCTGGAAAAAGGCAAAGCGGCTATCGATGTTGGTAAGAAAGAAGATTTACCAACCGTAATCAGCACCATCATCAAGGCCGTTGAAAGCGGTGAGCTGGATGCGCAGATATTGCA
>NZ_BAFK01000055.1 GCF_000296695.1 Rheinheimera nanhaiensis E407-8 | reverse complement strand
CAAGCCATAGAGCTTGACCCCGGTGTGCTGGCCATTCGTATCTACTGGACGGTATTTGCCAATCAAGAAGCGTTATTTGTTTTATATAAACCGCATGAATACCACGACAACTTACCCACCATGCAGATTCAGGTGTTTTTGGCGGATAATGTCCCAATCCAGTTTAAACGGCAAGAAGGTACCCAATACAATTATGAGTCTTTTGTACGGTCAGGCTTTCTTTATTTTCAACACCCACCTCCACAGCTAAACGAAGCGATGGATAACTCTCAATATCAAGAGTTTTACAACCGAATAATCTTACGTAGCGAATTAGAAGATGGTGTTGTAACGAGATCTATTAACCGATACAAACAATCGCTGGTGCCGGGCGTGACAGCATTGGAGTTTGTTGGCTTGTTTCGAACTCCATTTGATATTTATCTCTATACAGGCACTGAACCTGCACGTCCAGAATTTAGCAGCATTCACGTAAAACGTATTAGCCAGTCTCGGGACAATTACGATACTGAGCAGTTTTTCCGGCTAACAATTCCTGAGGAACTAGCACCTGTACTAAAGCAACCGTACAGACAAGAATAGGTCATCCGTATAGCAGCAGAACCCGAATTTACCCAACCGATTAGCTGGGGTTAACGTATGCGTATT